>NZ_CP079194.1:607500-1807500 GCF_019297855.1 Gymnodinialimonas ceratoperidinii | reverse complement strand
TCTCGATGCTGCGCACCATGGCTGCCGCCTACGAGATCGGGCAATTGCGCGGCCATGCGCTGCACCCATCCGAACTTCTATGGCGCGCCACCGGCGGCTCTGCCGAGGCGCTGCACCTCTCCGACAAGATCGGCCGACTGGCACCCGGATATGAGGCTGATCTCTGCATTCTCTCCCTGACCTCCACGCCCGCCATCGCCCAACGCGCCACCCGCGCCGACAGCATCTGGGAGGCGGTCTTCCCCACCATCATGATGGGCGACGACCGCGCCATCGCCTGCACCTATATCGCGGGCGTTCCGGTCAAGCGGACCTGACCTCTTCCTCGTTCCCGAAATATCCCGGGGGGTCGCGCTCTTCGCAGAAGAGCGCCGAGGGGGGCTGGCCCCCCTTCCCGTCCAATCCGATCAAAGCCGCCCGTCAGAGCGGGTCAGACCGCGTCTTCCACCGCGCCCACGATGTCATCGACAACGGCGGTCATCAGCGCCTCGTCCTCGGCTTCCGCCATGACCCGAATCAGCGGCTCCGTTCCCGATTTGCGGATCAGCAAGCGGCCCGACCCGTTCAACCGCGCCTCTCCGGCGGCAATCGCGGCCTTTACGCCCGGAGCCTCAAGCGGTGTCGCACCCGCCCCGAAGCGGACGTTCTTCAGAAGCTGCGGCACGGTCTCGAAATTCCGTGCCAAGGTGCTGGCGGATTGGCCCGTCCGAACCATCTCGGCCAGGAATTGCAGGCCCGCGATAAGTCCGTCACCGGTGGTCGCGTAATCGGTCATCACGATATGGCCCGACTGTTCGCCGCCAAGGTTCAAGCCGTGGGCGCGCATGGCTTCCACCACGTTCCGGTCCCCCACCGGCGTCCGGTGCAAGGTGATGCCACTCTCCGTCAGGAACCGCTCCAGACCGAGGTTCGACATGACCGATGCCGCCAATGTCCGCTCCTTCAGACGTCCAACCTCGGACCAGCGCTTCGCGAAGAGCGCCATGATCTGGTCGCCGTCCGCGATCGTGCCGGTCTCGTCGATCAGGATCACCCGGTCGGCGTCGCCATCAAGGCAAATCCCCAGATCCGCGCCTGTCTCGCGCACCTTTTGCGCCGCTGCTTCCGGCTTGGTCGAGCCGCAGCCAAGGTTGATGTTCAGACCATTGGGTTCGACGCCGAGGGCGATCACTTCCGCCCCAAGCTCCCACAAAACCTCCGGCGCGGCGCGGTAGGCGGCGCCGTGGGCGCAGTCGATCACCACCTTCAACCCGTCCAGCCGCACGTCCGAAGGGAACGTCGATTTCACCCGCTCCACGTAGCGGAAACGGCCGTCGTCGATCCGTTTCGCGCGGCCGATATCTCCGGACTGAACCGGGTCCACGCCGTCGAGGGTCATCTGTTCGATCGCGGCTTCGGCATCGTCGTTCAGCTTGAAGCCATCAGGCCCGAAGAACTTGATCCCATTGTCTTCCGCCGGGTTGTGACTGGCCGAGATCATCACGCCCACATCGGCGCGCATGGAGGGTGTCAGCATCCCGACTGCGGGCGTCGGCACCGGGCCGAGCAGCAGCACGTTCATCCCGGTCGAGGTGAAACCCGCGGTCAGCGCGTTCTCGATCATGTAGCCGGAAAGCCGCGTGTCCTTGCCGATCACCACGCGGTGCGCCGCCGAGCCGTCACGGCGGAAGTACCGCCCCGCCGCCGCCCCCATCCGCAGCGCCATGTCAGCGGTCATCGGATAATGGTTCGCCTGACCTCTGACGCCGTCGGTCCCGAAAAGTTTGCCTGTCATAACCGTCCCCGTACCATGCCGGCGCGAATTCTACGACGCGCCGTGGGATGCGCGCCACAGCGCGATTGCCTGTTTGTGCATCTGAATATCGTGAACGCGCAACAGTTGCACGCCTTGTCCAAGCGCCCATAGGCCAATGCCCGCCGATCCCGGCCCCCGCCGATCGGCCTGTGGCTCATCTCCGATGGCGCCGATGAAGCCCTTGCGCGACACGCCCAGAAGCACGGCGCAGCCAAGGCTGTGGAAAAGCGATAGGCGCTGGATCAGCGCGAGGTTCTGCGCCTGCGTCTTGCCAAAACCGATGCCGGGATCGACAACGATCCGGTCACGCGCCACACCCGCCGCGCGCGCCTGCGCGATGGCATCTTGCAGCGCGTCATAGACGTCGAGGACCACGTCCCTGTAGGCCCCCGCCGCTTCGGCCTGCATCGTCTCGGGCGTTGAGAGGGAGTGCATGAGGATCAACGGCGCGTGCCTCTCGGCGGCGACATCGGCAAGTTCGGGATCAAACCGCAGACCCGAGACATCATTGAGAATGCTCGCGCCCGCATCTAGCCCGGCACGGGCGACCGACGCTTTGCGGGTGTCCAGGCTGACGAGAATACCTGCGGAATCAAGCGCTTCGATGACCGGTGCGGTCCGGGAGATCTCTTCCTCCGGCGCAACGTAGGCCGCGCCGGGGCGCGTGGATTCGCCGCCGATATCGATCAGGTCCGCGCCTTCCGCCATCATCTCCAGCGCCCGCGCGACGGCCTCTGCCTGACCCGCATGTTGGCCGCCGTCCGAGAAGCTGTCCGGCGTGGTATTCAGGATGCCCATCAACCGGGGCTCATCAAGACTGAGCCCGGCGAGGGGCGCGCGCGGCGCGGTCATCGCGTCAAGCACGTCGTCGGGCACCTCCTCCAACGGCACGATCGCGGAAGGCTCACCCCGCCGGAGCCGTTCCACCCGGTCAAACCAGGCCCACCCTCCGGCGAGGCTGCGGGCGCCCGTGGGACGGGCGGGATCAAGGCTAGGTATGGCGCGCCAATAGGTCATGACGCGAGGTAGCGCCCCGCGCGCAGCGACACAAGAGCGTCGGCTCGCCGCGAGGGAACCCAATCGAAGGCTCGCGCCCATGGCCAAACTCTGTCACCATGGGTTCATGCCGACGAAAACTCAATTCCGCACCCTGCGCCTGACGGGCCTGCCCCCTGCGCCCAGTGCCGCGCCGCTTTACGAGCTGTTGTTCGAGGACAAGGCCAAGGGCGCCTTGGTCCGCGATATTCAGGACTGGTCACGGCATTCAATTGCGCCCTGGACGTTGAGCCATGCGGGAAACGAGGTGGGTGTGGGCGGCTTCCGCATCGGCTTCGCAGAAGAAGGACTGGAGGTCTTGTTCCACTTCGTGCCTGAGGTCTGGGGCCAGGGTCTCGCCAGCGAATTTCTGAACGCCGCACTGGAATACGGGCGGGGTGAGTTGCGCGAGGAGACTTTCTTCGGCTTCGTCGATCCCGAGGATAGCGCCTCGCTGCGCGTCATGGAGAAGGCAGGCTTTGCCGCGACGCCCGACCACGTGGACGGTCTGCAGCTGATGCGCTCTAGCTGAGGTCCGGCAACGCGTCTGCCGGGTACGCATCCGGCCCGGTTTGATCGGGCGCACCAAGGGTGATGACGCGCTGTGCCTCGAAGGCGTCGGCAAGCCAGAGCGCCAGCGCCACCGGGTCGGTCACATCCGTTCCCGGCCCGCTCACCGCATCCAGAACCAGTTTCGACGGCGCCCAGACGCTGATCTTGCCCTGTTTCATCGCCCAATCCAGCTCGGTCCGGCTGTCGACCACGACGCAGCGGCTGTCTCGCGCCGCAAGGACCCACGCGGATTGCTCGATTGCCAACAGCGCGATGCGCCGTTGCGGCAACGGATGGGCTGCCTTTGGCGCCTCAGTCTTCGGGGCGTCGACGCAGAGGATCAACGGCGCGTCGGCGCCCTCCAGAGCGTCGAGCAGGTCCGAGAGGTCATCGCGGTGGATGACCTCATCGGCCAGGTAGACGACGATCGGGTGCGGCGCGGCCTCGGCGAGCAGGCGCAGGCGCCGTCGCCCTTCCGGAGCATCGCGCATGATCTCCACGCCGAGCGTATAGGGGCCGCGGTCCAGCTTGCCGATGCGGACGAACACCCGCGCCGCCAACGGATGCTCCAGAATACTGTCCGCGATGCGCGCCGCCAGCGTCTCCAGCAGGTTGACCCGCTCGGCGGCAAGGGCCGCGTCGATGGATTCCGCGATGGTGTCGTAGCTGAGGATCCGGTCCACGTCATCGACAGCGCTTTCGGCGCGTGTCTCGACCTCGACCACCACGTCGAAGCGGATTTTCTGGGTCACGCCGCGCTCTGCCTGGAACGCGCCGATCTCGACCTCGCGCACGTGGTCCGTCATCGAGATCCGGTCACGGGGTGTGCTGCCGGCAATCGCCTTGGCCCGCTCGGACGGATGGTTAAAAGCTTGGGAAATCTCGTCCGACATGCGCGTGGCCTCGAGTTGGGATGAGGTCGTCTAACACGCCAAGACCACGCCGCAAGGGCCAGCTTGCGGCGTTGACCCGTCCAAACCCGACCCGCCGACCCCAAGGATCGACCGGTCCGAGGGACGCTCAGTACTGTTGGCGGTAGAACTGGTGAATGCCGATCGAGGCGGTCTGCGGATAGACCCGCGCCCAACGGGGGCTGACCCAATCGGCATGGTAGTGGGTCGCGCCCTCGGTCAGATCGCGGGGGGCGCCGTCCATCATGATGCGTGCGATATGGCCGAGGCGGTGCATCGCGGCCGTCTCCGTCATCTCGTCCGAGAGCCCGTCGCAGGTGTAGGTGAACTGGCACGCGAAACGGCGGCCCGTGCCTTGCGTGATCACGCCGCAGATCGTGTCGGGATAGTTCGCCGCGTCGACGCGGTTCAGGATCACTTCGGCCACGGCATATTGGCCGATGATCGGCTCGCCGCGCGCCTCGAAATAGAGCGCTTGGGTCAGGCACTGCCATTCCGCGTCACCTTCAGGCGCTCGCAGGGCGTCCAGCTCGGCCGCTTCCATGATGCGGCTGTCATCCTGTGCGCCCTCGCCCTCGTAGGCAGAGCCGATCTGGCGCAGGCGGCTGGCGTTCAGGGCGGACAGCGATGCCGCCTCCATCCCCATCAGCTGATCCAGAACTCCCGAAAGCCCTTGATCGGCTGCCGAGGTGCCCAATGTCACGTCCGTTTCCGAGAGGTTCTGTGCGCCCGCGCCCGTGCCGGCGCACAACGCCAAAATGCCCGCGCCGAGCGCGGACAAAAACCGTACCGTCATAATCTTACCCTTCCAGGGAATTGGCCGGTCCCATTCTGTCGCGGGTCCTGACCATCCATTTCGCGGGCGTAGTTAACTCAGATTAACAAAGAAGCAAAATTGACCCTAATTCCAGCGGAACACGGTTTCGGACCCCCTAGATATAGCGTCTGACGTTAAAGCTAAACTTTAACGTCGAGAGCCAAGCCTTTGTCACGAATGGCAAATTGCGCAGCCGCCAGCTTCGCGACCGGCACGCGGTACGGCGAGCAGGAGACATAGTCGAAGCCCGCACGGCGCGAGAAGTCGACCGACTCCGGGTGGCCCCCGTGTTCTCCACACAGGGCGAGGGTCAGCTCGGGTCGCGCGGCGCGCCCTCTTTCGGCGCCGAGCAGAACCAGCTCTCCCACGCCATCGACGTCAAGCTGGCGGAACGGGTCCTCCGAGAAGACACCCTGCTGCACATAAGCCGACATGAAACGCCCGGCATCATCGCGGCTGAGACCGTAGGTCATCTGGGTCAAGTCGTTGGTGCCAAAGGACAAAAACGCTGAATGCTCGGCGATCTCACCGGCACGCAGAGCGGCCCTCGGGGTCTCGACCATGACGCCCAGGCGGTAGGTAAAATCCACCCCGGACTTGGTGCGCACTTCGGCTGCGATGCCGTCGATGGCCGATTTCACGATCTCGACTTCACGACACGCGGTGACCAGCGGGATCATGATCTCGGGCACGATGGCCGCGCCTTTCTCGGACGATGCCACGGTCGCCTCGAAGATCGCGCGGGCCTGCATTTCGTAGATTTCCGGCACGGTAATGCCGAGCCTCACGCCGCGCATCCCGAGCATCGGGTTGAATTCCTGCAATGCCTCGATTCGCTGCGCCACGCGGCTGACGGGCAGATCCAGCGCTTCGGCGAGGGCCCGGATCCCCTCCCGATCGCGGGGGAGGAATTCGTGCAGGGGCGGGTCGAATAACCGGATGGTGACCGGTTGGCCCTTCATCAACTCGAACAGCTTGATGAAATCTTCGCGCTGCATCGGCAGGAGGCGGTCGAGCGACGCTGCCCGGTCCTGCGCGTTCTCGGCAAAGATCATCTCGCGCATCACGGTCATGCGGATGGCGTCGAAGAACATGTGCTCAGTCCGGCAGAGGCCGATGCCGTCAACCCCGAAGCGCTGCGCCATCGCAGCGTCCTCGGGCGTATCGGCGTTCACCCGGATACCGATATCGCGCGCATCATCGGCCCATTCCATCAGCTTGGCGAAAGCGCCGCCGAGGGCCGGTTCGATCATCTCGGCCGCGCCGACCAGAACCTCGCCGGAGGAGCCGTCCAGCGTGATGATGTCCCCCTCGTGGAACACCCTGCGGCCCGGCACCGTAATGGTCTTCTTGCGGGGGTCCAGCTGCAGGCTTGTCGCGCCTGCCACGCAAGGCAGGCCCAGACCGCGCGCGATCACGGCGGCGTGGGAGGTCACGCCGCCCCGTTCCGTCAGGATCGCCTGCGCCGCGTGCATCCCTCGAATATCCTCGGGCGAGGTTTCCCGACGCACGAGGATACAGGGCTCTCCGCGCGCGGCAGAGGCGGTGGCGGCCGTGGTGGAGAACACGATCTTGCCGGTGGCCGCACCCGGCGCGGCCGGAATGCCCGTGGTCAGAACGTCGCGGTCGGCGCCTGCCTTGACCTGCCGGTGCAAGAGCCCGTTGAGCGTATAGGGCGGGATGCGGTTCAACGCCTCCTCCCGCGGGATCACCTTGCTTTCGGCCAGCGCCACGGCTACCGCGACTTCGGCGCGGGCGGAACGCGGGGTGCGCACGGCATCAAGGATCGACAGCTCACCATCCATCAGCGTGAACTCGATCTGCATTTCTTCGCGCAGGCGCTTGCGCATCAGCCCGTGGGCGTCGCGGAGTGCCTGAACCTGCTCGGGCGCGACATCTTCCAGCGCCGGGCCGCGGGGATCGCTTTCGATGAATTGCGCGGCTCCTTCCGTCAGCGCCTGCCGCCCCTGACCACGCGGCAGATAGCGCCCGGTGATCTGCGGCTCGCCGGTGTCGGAGCTGATGAACTGCACGACGCCAGCACCGGATATGCCCTGCGCCGGGCCAAGCGCCATCTTTTGTACTACGAGGCCCAGACCCGCATCCGCCGGCGCACCTTGGGCCTGCCGCAAGAGCCGCGCCGTCGTGCCTTCCCAAGCCCGCGCCATGGAGCGCAGGACCTCGGCCAATTGCACGGTGGGGTCTTGCGGAAAGGGCTCTTCCATCTCGGCTTCATAAGCGGCTTTCGCCAGACGGGGGGTGATGGGGCCCTCAAAATCGTCCGCATCCAGCCGGTGCACATGGACCGCGTAGGAGCGAATGAAGCGTGTATAGACGGCGCCCGCCACGTCGGGGCCATGGGTCTCGGCCAGCGCATCGGCGGTCGCGTCGCACATGCCGACGTTCAGGATCGTGCCGGGCCCGCCCCAGTCAGGTGTCTCGGACGAGGAGCGCACGGAGAGCAGCGCGCCGGGGCCGAACAGCCCGACAAGCGCCTCCAGATCCGGCATCCGCCCATCGGCAATCGCGCGCACTGTGTCGAAGCTGAGCGCCACCGTCGGCGGCACCGGCATATCGAGCCGCACCAGCCGCTGCAGACATTTTGCACGGTTCCCGTGCCGGTCCTTGCGGATGGCGGCTGTCGGGGTGATCTCGGCAAAGTCAGGCGTGGTGAGCATAGGCTCGCCTCCGGGTTCAGTTGCGCGAAGGATACAGCCCGAGCCATGACTGTCCAGTTAACCGGACAGGTTTGTGACAGATTTACACGAAATGTTGCTGCGCTGCGGCGTATGCGGCCTCTCAGCCCTCGATCCGGGACAGGTCGGCGACCGCGCCGCAGATCTGGGTGATATCGTGCAGCAAGTTCAACCGGTTGCGGCGGATGATATCGCTGTCGGCATTGACCTGAACCGCCTCGAAGAACGCGTCGATCGGCGCGCGCAGCTTGGCCATTTCGCCCATTGCTTCCTCGAACCGCTCATCCTTCACAGCAGGCACGATGGCCTCGCGCGCGGTGGCCAAGGCGGCGAAGAGGGCCTTCTCCTCCGCCGACTCGGCATATTTGACGTCCGCGCCGAACCGATACTCCACGCCATCCTTCTCCTCGGCCTGTGCGAGGATGTTGGCGGAGCGCTTATACCCCTGGATCAGGTTTTCGCCATCGCCGGTGTCGAGGAAAGCCTGCAACGCGCGGGCGCGGGCCACGACGAGGGCGATGTCGTCGACAGGCTCCATCGAGAGCGCCGCGTCGATGACGTCATGGCGGATGTTTTCGGCCTTCAGGTGAACCTTCAGGCGGTCGTGGAAGAAGGAGAGGAGGTCGTGGGCAAGCGCCGTTACCTTGCCGGCGTCCTCACCCTCTGCGGTCAGCCCGTGCAGCGCCAGTTGATGGGTGACAAGTGGCCTCAACGAGAGGCGCAGCCCGCCATCCAGAACGATGCGGATCACGCCCAGGGCCGCGCGACGCAGCGCGAAGGGGTCTTTCGAGCCGGTGGGTTTCTCGTCGATGGCCCAGAAGCCCGTCAGCAGGTCCAGCTTGTCGGCGAGCGCAACGGCGACCGACAGGGGAGCGGTCGGCACGTCGTCGGTGGGGCCGAGGGGGGCGTAATGCTCTTCCGCCACGGCAGCAATGGCCGGGTCGAGGCCCGCTTCCAGCGCGTAATACTTGCCCATGGTGCCCTGCAGTTCAGGAAACTCGTAGACCATTTCCGAGCTGAGGTCGGCCTTGGCGATCCGCGCGGCGGTCTCGGCGGCGGTGGGGTCTGCATCGACCAGCGGTGCGATTTCGCGGGCCAGTGCCGCGATGCGCTCCACCCGCTCGGATTGGCTGCCGAGGCGGCGCTCGAAGGTGACGTTCTTCAGGCTCTCGCGCCAAGCGGTCATGCCGTCACGGGCCACGGCCAAATCGTTGTCCCAGAAGAATTTACCGTCGGCGAGGCGCGCGAAGAGAACCTTGGAATTACCCGCGATGATCGTGGCACCGTCATCGGCCGTGGCGCGGTTGGCGACGGTGATGAAACGCTCGATCCGCCCCGTCGCGGGGTTGCGGACGGAGAAGAACTTCTGGTGCTCGCGCATGGAGGTTTGCAGCACTTCGGCGGGCAGCCCCATGAAGTCCTCGGCGATCTCTCCCATCAGCACGACGGGCCATTCCACGAGGCCCGCGACCTCGGCCAGCAGGCCCGCGTCTTCCACGACTTCCAGCCCGGCCGCGAAGGCCATGTTGGTGGCGTCATGCCAGATCGCATCGGCCCGGTCCTGCGCCGAGAGGACCACATGGGCCTTGCGCAGCTTGGCGGAATAATCCTCGAAGGAGGAGACGGCGAAGCGGCCCGGCGCCATGAAGCGGTGGCCTTCGGTCGTGTTGCCGGCCTCGATGCCGTCGACGTCGAAATTGACGACTTCCGAGCCGTCCTCGCGGGTCAGAATGCAGAGAATGGATTGCAGCGGGCGGACCCATTTCAGGCTGCCCGAGCCCCACCGCATGGACTTCGGCCAGGGGAAAGTACGGATCACTTGCGGGATCAGCTCGGCGATGATGTCTTTCGCCTCGCGCCCCTCGGTCGTGACCTTGGCGTAGTAAAAGGTGCCCTTCTTCTCCTCACGCTCCTCAAGCGCATCGCGGCTCACCCCTGCCCCGCGCAGGAAGCCCTCCAGCGCCTTATCCGGCGCGCCCACCTTGGGGCCGCGGCGTTCTTCCGAGGTTGTCGGCGAGGCATCTGTCAGCCCCTCCACCGTCAGCACCAACCGGCGCGGCGTGACGAAGGTGCCGGCAGAGGCGTAGGTCAGCCCGGCCTCGACCAGCCCGTCGGTCACCATCCGCTTGAGGTCCGCGCTCGCGCGCGCCTGCATCCGGGCGGGGATTTCCTCGGAGAAGAGTTCCAGCAGAAGGTCGGGCATTTGGAGCGTCCTATTGATCGTCTGGCGCGCAGCGGCGCGGGTAAAGGTTTGAAATGGCGGCGTTATTCAAGCGTGCCGTTGAGTTGGGTCCAAGCGTAGCCGCGCCCGTCGGGAAACGTCGCGACAACCAGATCCACGCCGCGGGCGGTGTCGAATGCGCCGAGGTAGGCTTGCGCCGTGCCCGCCTCCAAGGCTTCGCCGAGGGCGGTGGCGTCAAAGCAGTCGAACCACGCGGGCGGGATCAGGGGCGTGGGGTCTTCATATGGCATGGCGTCGACGAGCGGCGCGGGATCATCGAGCGTGAAGCAGGCGCGGAACCGCAGCGGAGAGGTCGCCGCGTCGATCGCCTCGGCGTTGCTGACGTCGAGCGGGACGAGCGTACCGTCCTCGGTCTGGACGGTCAGCACGAGATCCTCCACCGGCGCGTAATAGGCGCGCGTGTTGGTGTACCACAGCCCGAGACCGAAGATGATCGTGGACAGCACGATCACCACCACGATGATGCGTCCCGAGGTCACGCGACCTGCGCCCCGTCCGCAACATCCGCGCCACCGGCGGCGGTCTGCACGAAGGCATCGGCGCACATCTTGGTCAGCGCGCGGACCCGGCCGATGTAAGCCTGACGCTCGGTCACCGAGATCACGCCCCGCGCATCGAGCAGGTTGAACATGTGGCTGGCCTTGATAGCCTGATCATAGGCGGGGTGGACCATGATGATGTGTTTGCCGGTCTTGGGATCGATCGCCTCGTGGGACAGCAGTTGCTGACACTCGGCCTCGGCATCCTCGAAATGGCGCAGTAGCGTCTCGGTGGTGGCGGCATCGAAGTTGTGGCGCGAGTATTCCTCTTCCGTCTGGCGGAACACGTCCCCATAGGTCAGCGGGATCGGCGCATCGGGATCGTTGTAGGGCATGTCCATGACGTGATCGATGCCGAGAATATAGATCGCCAGTCGCTCCAACCCGTAGGTCAACTCGCCCGAGACCGGGTGGCAATCGTGCCCGCCGACCTGCTGGAAATAGGTGAACTGCGAGACTTCCATCCCGTCGCACCAGACCTCCCACCCCAGGCCCCAGGCCCCGAGGGTCGGGCTTTCCCAGTCATCCTCCACGAAGCGGATGTCGTGCAGGTCGGTGTCGATCCCGATGGCGCGCAGGGACCCGAGGTAGAGGTCCTGCAGGTCGGGCGGGCTTGGTTTGATGATCACCTGATACTGGTAATAATGCTGCAAGCGGTTCGGGTTCTCGCCATAGCGCCCGTCGGTCGGGCGGCGCGAAGGCTGCACGTAGGCCGCCGTCCATGCCCGGTCGCCCAGAGAGCGCAGCGTGGTGGCCGGATGGAAGGTGCCCGCGCCCACTTCCATGTCATAGGGCTGCATGATCGCGCAGCCCTTCGCCGCCCAATAGGCCTGCAGGCGCAGGATGATCTCTTGAAACGAACGTGGAGTGCTGGCCTCGGTCATCGGTGATCGGCTCCGGAATAGCGGGTTTGGCGCGATGACTAGACGGGGCGCGGGCCGTGGTCAACAAAGCGCGCCCCCTGTCCTGCCGCGCAGCGTGGCGCATATGGGTCACGCTGCCAGACACACTTGCGGAAACCTATTGCAAAACGGGGTGCAATCCCGCCAAAGCGGTCGTAAGTTCACGATCAAATTGCGCGGGCCGGCAATGGTCTTGCGTTCCAGCATGACAGACAGGGTACCGTATTAATCATGGCGACGCGTTTTTTGCAGGGGCTCCTCGCCCTGACTTTTGTTGTTTTCGGGTTTGTGAGCACCGCTCAGGCGCAAAACCAGGTCTGGGTCCAGATCGAAGCTCATCCGAACCTTGCCACCGCCGAGCAGCGCGTGCGCGCCTATTCGCAGCTGGTCGACAACGTGAACGGCTTCCGCGCAACCACGGGCCTCTATGCCGTTTCGCTTGGCCCCTTCGACCCTGAGACCGGCCAGCTTGTCTTGCAACGCCTTCTGGGCCAGGGCCTGATTCCGCGCGACAGCTATCTTGAGGACGGCGGCCTCTACGCCACGCAATTCTTCCCCGTTGCCGCAGGCGCTCTGGACGAGCCCACCGACGCGACCGATGCGGATACCGACGCAGATGCTGAAGCTGCGGAAGAAGTTGCAGAGCCGGTCGAGACCGCGCCGCTGGACGAGACCCCGCAGCAGGCACGCCAGTCCGAAGCCCTCCTGACCCGCGAGCAGCGCGACGAGTTGCAGATCGCCCTGCAGTGGTTCGGCTTCTACAACGGCCGCATTGACGGCGCGTTCGGTCCCGGCACCCGTGGCTCGATGCAGGCCTATCAGGAATCGCGCGGGATGGAGCCGTCGGGCATCCTTACCACCCGTCAGCGTGCGCAATTGTTGGACGAGTACCAGAGCGAACTCGCTGCGCTCGGCATGCGCAACGTGCTGGATCAGCGCGCCGGCGTGCAGATCGACCTGCCGATGGCGATGGTGGAATTCGACAGCTACAACTTCCCCTTCGCGCAATACGAGGAAATCAACGACAGCGGCGTGCGGGTGATGCTGATCAGCCAGCCCGGTGACCGCGCGACGCTCTTCGGTCTCTACGAGATCATGCAGACGCTGGAGATCGTCCCGCTCGAGGGCGAGCGCGAGCGCGGCGCCGACAGCTTCACACTTACCGGCCAGTCGTCCGAGCTGCGCTCTCACACCGAGGCGCGTCTCGTGGGCGGGGCCGTCAAGGGCTTCACCCTGATCTGGGAGCCTTCCGCCGACGAGCAGGTCGCCCGCGTCCTTCCGATGATGCAGGAAAGCTTCCGGGCCGTGGATGGCACGCTTGACCCTGCCGCCGTGCCTGAGGGTCTGGACGAAAGCGTCGACATGGTCTCGGGCCTCACGGTGCGCCGCCCCGACGTCGTGCGGACCGGTTTCTACATCGATGCACGCGGCACGGTCCTGACGACCACGGAAGTCGCCGGGCAATGCGGCCAGATCCTGATCGACAACGCCTATGAAGCCTCGGTCGCTTACCGCGATGACACTCTCGGCATCGTCGTGTTGAGCCCGAACCAGCAGCTCGCGCCCCTGGGTTTTGCGCAGTTGGCAAGTGATCCGGCGCGCCTGCGCTCCGAGATCGCCGTGGCGGGCTATCCCTTCGGTGGGGCGCTTTCCTCGGCCTCCACGACCTTCGGCTCGCTGGAAGACTTGCGCGGCATGAACGGTGAAGAGACGATGCAGCGCCTCGCGGTCGAGACTGCCGACACCGAGGCCGGCGGCCCTGTCCTCGACCTCTCGGGCAACGTGATCGGGATGGTTCTGCCGGGCACCATCGGCAACCGCGCCCTGCCCTCGGACGTCACCATGGCGCTGCGCGCTGACCAGCTGATCGGCGTTCTGGCGGACGCGGGTGTGTCGGTCACGCAGGCGCAACCCGTGGGCGCGCTGAACCGCGAAAACCTGAGCCGCGAAGCCGCCGACATGACGGTGCGGGTCAGCTGCTGGAACTGACGCGCCGCCTCCAAGAGGCAGCGGCGACATAATAAGGCCGGGCACATGACGTGCCCGGCCTTTTCCTTTTGGCGCTTCCCATATTGGGACACTCACACAAGGGACAGATGGACGTGTAAGAATGGGTCGCACCGTCAGGATCTGGAAAGAAAGCAACCGACCCCTCCTCGCGACGGGGTCAGCCAGCCTTCAGACTTAGCCTGCGGGGAGCAGAACCGTGTCGATCACGTGGATCACGCCGTTGGACTGATCGACATCGGCGATGGTGACAGAGGCAACCTGGCCCTGCTCATCGGTCAAGGTGATCATCTCGCCGTCCATTGCCGCGCTCAGGGTGCAGCCGCCAAGCGTCTCCACATCATGGGCGCCGCCGTCGTCGGCGATCATGCCCGCGATGGCGTCAGAGAAAACCTCGGCGCCCACCACGTGGCAGGTCAGGATCTCGGTCAGGCGGTCCCGGTTTTCCGGCATCAGCAGGGTTTCGACCGTACCTTCGGGCAGCGCCGCGAATGCGTCGTCCGTGGGTGCGAAGACCGTGAAGGGACCGTCGCCCGACAGCGTCTCGACGAGACCGGCTTCAACCACGGCTGCGACCAGCGTGGTGTGGATCGGGGAGTTGCTCGCGTTCTCGACGATGTTCATTTCCATCATCATGTCGGCACCGCCAACCTGCGGGTTCGTCGCGTGGGCGTCAGCAAAAGCTGCGCCGGACAGAAGTGCGGTTGCGGTGAGCGTGGCAGCAAAATTCTTGATCATTTAAGATGACCTCCTGGTGGTATTGGCCGGGTCGTCGCCCGGTGACAGGAGAAGCCACGTAACGCTGCGCCTACTTGTTTCAGAGCATGCGAATTATTTTGAGAAAGTTTCAAAAGCGTGCGCAGAGCCGTTGTTTTGCAAACGGATCAGAGCGCGACGAGCGTGCCGAGCGCGAGGATCTCTCCGGTCGGTGCGCCGGTCGGAGAGCCACCGGGCGGCTCGTCCGAGATCGCCAGCGCCGCGCCGACCGAGAAAAGTTCGGCCGTTTCAGCATCGGGGACCAAAGTCGTCAGCGCGTCCTCATGGAGCACGCCGAGAGAGACCGGCGCATTGTCGCCCGCGATCACCCACAGCTCCTGTGCGCGCCCCGGAGCCATTTCGCCCGCGACCCGGCGCACTTGCAGAATGCCGGAAGGCTCCCGCGTGACCGCCAACCCGAGGGTCGAGCCCTCGGTCGGGATCAGATGCGTCATCAAGAGCGTGCCCGCCGGGATGCCTGCCTCGGGCCCCTGTGTGTCCGGCCCCGGCGTGCCGGGCCCATCCGTGCCTTGCTGCATGTTCGGCAGCAGCACCGCGCCCAGCGCGGCAAGGGCAGCGGCGGAGGTGACGAAAGACAGGCCGCGCCAGAAGGCGACCCGGTTCCAGAGCGAGGCAGAGGGCAGCCCGAAGAGCCGCGCTTCTATCGCGTCGCGCAATCGCGGCGGCGGAGCTACGGGGTCGACTTCCAGATCAGCCATGGTTGCGAAATGACTTTCCCACCGGCGCACTTCGGCCAGAAGCGCGGGCTCGGACCGGAGCCGTGCCTCGAAGGCCACCCGTTCGGCAGGCGTCAGCAGCCCGAGGACGTACTCGGCGGCCAGCGGCTCTGTCTCAGGTGTGGTGTCAGGCCGGTCGGTCACGACGCAAGGCACTCCTTCAAACTGTTCAGACTGCGACGCAGCCATGTTTTCATCGTATTCAGCGGCACGTCGTGTCGCTGCGCCATATCCTGATAGGAATGGCCTTCCAGATATACGCCGCGCACGGCGCTGGCACGATCCGTGTCCAGCTCGGCCAGGCAGGCCATGATCCGCCCGGCCTCGCCCGCGGCAATCGCGGCCTGCTCCGGCGTCGCACCGGGCGCCTGAACCTGCACGACATCGTCGATGTCGTCGGTCGGCGGCCCGCCCGCACGAAGCCTGTCGATGGCCGCGTTCCGCGCGATGGTAATCAGCCAGGTCATCGGGCTGTGCCCCGTCACCCGGTAGCGGTCTGCCTTCTTCCAGACCTTCACGTAGACGTCCTGCAAAACGTCCTCCGCTCCTGCCCGGTCCTTCAAGACACGCAGGATCACGCCGAAAAGTTTCGCCGACGTCGCAGAATAAAGTGAAGAAAAGGCCGCGCGGTCGCGCAGTTGGATGCGCGAGAGGAGTTCTTCAAGGTCTTGCGGCGTCGTCATTGCCTACCCAAAGCATACTGCGGACCACCGCGCCAGTCATGATTGTGCGGTAAGGCGGCTCTGCCCTTCCCCTTGCAGCCCCTCGATATATGTTGCATCCCGACGCGACGCGATTTTTCAGATCTTTGAGGGCACCATGGACGACGGCAACAGCTTGAGCATCGATGCAAAACCCACCGAGGAGTTTTCGGTTCGGGAAGTGTTTGGCATCGACACCGACATGAAGGTGAAGGGCTTTGCCGAGCCGACCGACCGCGTGCCCGAGATCGACCCGACCTACAAGTTCGACCCCGACACCACCCTCGCGATCCTCGCGGGCTACGGCTACAACCGCCGCGTGATGGTGCAGGGCTACCACGGCACCGGCAAATCGACCCACATCGAGCAGGTCGGCGCACGGCTGAACTGGCCCACCGTGCGGGTGAACCTCGACAGCCACATCAGCCGGATCGACCTGATCGGCAAGGACGCGATCAAGCTGCGTGACGGCAAGCAGGTGACGGAATTCCACGAAGGCATCCTGCCTTGGGCGCTGCGCAACCCTGTCGCCATCGTCTTCGACGAATACGACGCCGGCCGCGCGGACGTGATGTTCGTGATCCAGCGCGTGCTGGAGACCGACGGCAAGCTGACGCTGATGGACCAGAACGAGATCATCACGCCGAACCCGAATTTCCGCCTTTTCGCCACGGCCAACACCGTGGGCCTCGGCGACACCACGGGCCTCTACCACGGCACGCAGCAGATCAACCAGGCACAGATGGACCGCTGGTCGCTCGTCGCGACGCTGAACTACCTGAGCCATGACGCCGAGGTGAACATCGTTCTCGCCAAGCAGCCCCACTACAACACCGAGGCCGGTCGCAAGACGATGAGCCAGATGGTAACCGTGGCGGACCTGACGAGGACTGCCTTCATGAACGGCGAGCTCTCGACCGTAATGTCGCCCCGGACGGTGATCAACTGGGCGCAGAACGCCGAGATCTTCCGTGACGTGGGCTATGCCTTCCGCGTCTCCTTCCTCAACAAGTGTGACGAGCTGGAGCGCCAGACCGTGGCGGAATTCTACCAGCGCTGCTTTGACGAGGAACTGCCCGAGAGCGCCGCGTCGATGAGCCTTGGCTGATCCGAACCGACGGACCGAGCGCACGGAAAACCCCGGCCCGCGCAGGCGGCGTACTGGATCTTGGGTGGCCGTCACGGTCACCCTCCTCGCCGTCCTGCAGGTCGGGCCCTCGCTCTACATCATCGTCTCGCGCGGCCTGATCGGCCACATGGATTGGCCGGGCTACACGGCCTATCAACTCGGCAGCCTCATCGTGCCGCTCCTGCTCGGCTCCATCGGGCTCCTGCTGCGACGCCACCGTGGCCTCGGATACCTGATCGCCTCGCTGCTCGCCTTCGGGCTGCTGAGTCTCGGCAGCTTGGCGCAACTCTGAGCACCGCGCGGCCTTTCCCGGCAGCGTCTCTGTCCCGTCGTCCTCCCCCGACTTTTCCCCTCGACCGGACCGGCGCTCCTGCGGCACACTTCGATTCATGACCCTCCGCCTCACCCTGCTCCCGCTCGCCCTGCTCGCGGTAGCCGCCTGTCAGCCGAGCTATGACGCGGGCGAGACCGTCACGCTTGCTGGCGGCGAGCGGTGCGTGGTCCTCGGCCCTGCCCCTGAAGGCACCCGGCTTGACTGCGCGACGCGAGGAGAGATCATCGCGGACCTCCGCCCTCCGGACATCAACGCGCAACTGGACCCCGAGATCGCCCCGGGGGTTCAGCTGAGCGACCTTCCCGGCGTGCCTTCGCTTCCCACGATTCCGCAATCCGAAGCCGAGGCCGCCTGTCGCGCCTCGCACTACGCCGAGAACCGGGTGCGCGGAGAGGTGCGCGGCGCGGTGGAAGGCGCTGTGCTGGAGGCCGCGGGTCTGCCCGGCAATACGCTTGGCCTGATCCGCCGCAGCCAACGGATCGCGCGGCGCATCGAGGGCCGCCCGGCGCCCGCCAGCACCCCCGATCCCTGCGACGGCCTGTAGACGTCAACGGCGCGCCCGCAGGAATTTGCAAATTCCTGCCCAACGCCCTTGCAAGGGCGTTCTCCAGAGCCATGCAAGGCTCTGCCACAGGCTTTTGAAAAAGCCTGTGCGCGCCACGTTGACCATCCGGTCAAACCGGTCCACTTTCGCGCCCATGACACAGCCCCTGCCCGATGCCATTACGGCCGCCGCCCCGTTGATCGCCCCCTACATTCGCCAGACACCGATCCTCACGGTGGAGGCCAATGCCTTGAACCTGCGCACCCCGGTGACGTTCAAGCTGGAACACACCCAGATCACCGGCTCGTTCAAGCTGCGCGGCGCGTTCTTCAACATGCTGACGCGCGACGTGCCAGACGCGGGCATCGTCGCGGCCTCGGGCGGCAACCACGGCGCTGCGGTGGCCTATGCCGCGACGACGCTTGGCCACAAGAGCCGCATCTTCGTGCCTGCCACCATCGCCAAGGAAGAGAAACTGCGCCGCATGCGCGGGTTCGGGGGCGAGGTCGTGCTGACAGAGGGATCGGTCGGGGCCTGCATGGAAGAATACGCCGCCTATGCCGAGAGCTCCGGCGCGCTTTCCGTCCACCCTTACGACACCATCCCCACGCTGACGGGCCAGGGCACCTTGGCGCGCGAGCTGGAAGCCCAGATGGGAGAGCTCGACACCGTCTTCGTGGCCACCGGCGGCGGCGGCCTGATTGGCGGCGTCTCGGCCTGGTTCCGCGACCGGGTGAAGATCGTCTCGGTCGAGACGGAGGGCACGAATACCTTGGAGAAATCCATGCGCGAGGGGCCGGAGATCGACGTGCCGGCCAGGGGCGTGGCGGCGGGGTCCCTCGGCGGGCCGCGGCTCGGGGTCGACAGCTTCGCGCTGATCCGTGAATTCGTGGATGAGGCCGTCGTCCTGCCGGACGATGACGTCTACGACGCCGCCAACCGCATGTGGGAGGCCACCCGTCTCATCGGAGAGCCCGGCAGCGCCGTGGCCCTCGCCGCCCTGACCTCAGGTGCCTATGTGCCGGAGAAGGATGAGCGCATCGGTGTCATCCTCTGCGGCGGCAATGCCGAGCCCGATTGGTTCGTGCAATAGCGCCACCCTTGCACAAGCGGGCCGCGGGGGGCGCAGACCTGCGTCGCTGTGGTTTCCCTTACTCGACACAGAAGCGCCGCGGCGCGAGGTTGCACCGGTCCTGACCGGAGACCTCTCATGTTCGATACCACCTGCGCGGCCTGCCTTTGTGTATTGGTCACCCTGCCCTCAGCTGCGACGGCGCAAGCCCCCTCCGCGACGGAGGCTGAAACAGCCGTTCTGGCCCGCGTGATCGATTTTCTCTGTCTGGATCTTCAGCCCGAGGGGCTCGGCTGTGAGACAGTCGTCTTGCTGCAATCTGAGGGCACCGACGCCACTGCAGATCTTCTGGTCTTCGCCCAAGACCCCTCGACCGACCGCCGTTCCGTGATCGCCGCGAGGGGCGTCGTCTTCAGCGGTCCGTTCGATGGCCAACGCCCCTCGCTCGAGGCGGCTGCGGACGGCACGCTGTTGCTCCATTCAGAGCAATTCGCCGTGGGCCGCACGCCTTGGACCGAGTCCCTCAGCATCCGTGAGCATGACGGCGAGCTGAGCATAATCGCCTCCGCCTTCAGCATGCTCGACCGTCCCGCCGGCGGCGCCCTCTCCTGCGATGTGGACTTCGTCACCGGCGCTTGGCGCGTGCAGGCGGAGCGGACCGATTCCGAGACCGGCGCCGTGACCCAGACCTGGGACCAATCGGGCGCTGCCGCGATTGCACCGTCACCGATCGGCGGTTGGAGCGATGAGCCGCCGATCGAGCAATGCAACGGCGTCATCGCGGAATGGTTCGCCGCCGTTCCCTGAGCAGCGCCGCTTCCCCTTGCCCTCTCTCCCCTCTCGGTCCATTTATCAGGGATGAGCAAGTTCAATCCCAACGACAACCCCGCCGACCCGTTCAAGAAGGCGCTCGCCGACGCGACGCGGGTGATGGCGGATGACCCCGATCTGGCCGTGACCTATACCGTTGACCCGCCCGGGCTCAGCGCCGACAGCGTGCGGCTGCCGCAGGTCAGCCGGCGGATGACGCGGGAAGAGGTCTTGCTTGCCCGCGGCACCGCCGATGCGCTGGCGCTGCGCCACAAGTACCACGACCAAGGCACCGCCGCGCGTTACGCGCCGCAAGGCGCCATGGCGCGCGATTTGATGGACGCGATGGAAGGCGCCCGCTGCGAAGCCATGGGCGCACGCGAGATGCCGGGGACGGCGGGCAACATCGACGCCAAGATCGGCCATGACGCGCGCCGCAAGGGCTATGGCGAGATCCGCGAAGCCTCCGACGCGCCGCTGTCCACGGCGGCAGGCTACCTGATCCGCCACCTCGCCACGGGCCGCGAGCTGCCCGCCGAGGCGGACAACGTCATGAACCTCTGGCGCGGTTTCATCGAGGATCGCTGCGACAGCACGCTGGAGGACCTGCAGGACGTCCTCTCGGACCAGAAATCCTTCGCCAAGTTCGCGCGTCAGCTGATCGACGACCTAGGCTACGGCGACCAGTTGGGCGACGACCCCGATGACATGGACGACGACGCCGAGGAGGATGCCAGCGAGGAACAGGAAGACGACGCGCCCGACAGCACCGGCGAGGACGACAACGACGAGGAGGAGGCTGAAGCCTCCCCCGAGCAGTCGCAGGAAGATCAGCAGGACGAGTCCCAAGCCCAGGTCGAGATGGACGACAACGGCGACATGGACGAGGCCGAGGAGCAGGAGATGCCCGACGGCGAGGCGCCGCAGGAGCCGCTCCCCCCCGCGCCCCATTCCGACGCCGACCCGGACTACAAGGTCTTCTCCACCGAGAACGACGAGGAAATTGCCGCCGAGGACCTCGCCGAAGCGCAGGAACTCGAACGCCTCCGCGCCTACCTCGACCAGCAGCTTGATCCCCTCAAGGGCGCCGTATCGCGGCTGGCCAACAAGCTGCAGCGCCGGTTGCAGGCGCAACAGAACCGCTCGTGGGAGTTCGACCGCGAGGAAGGCATCCTCGACGCGGGCCGCCTCGCGCGCGTGGTCGCCAACCCCACGACGCCGCTGTCCTTCAAGGTCGAGAACGACACCGAGTTCCGCGACACAGTGGTGACGCTCTTGCTCGACAATTCCGGCTCCATGCGCGGCCGCCCGATCTCCATCGCGGCGATCTGCGCCGACGTGCTGGCCCGCACGCTGGAGCGCTGCGGCGTGAAGGTCGAGATCCTGGGCTTCACCACCCGCGCGTGGAAGGGCGGCAAGGCGCGCGAGGAATGGCTCGCCGAGGGCCGCCCGCAGCAGCCCGGCCGCCTGAACGACCTGCGCCACATCGTCTACAAGAGCGCCGATGCTCCCTGGCGTCGGGTGCGCGACAACCTCGGGTTGATGATGAAGGAAGGTCTCCTGAAGGAGAACATCGACGGCGAGGCGCTGGAATGGGCGCACCGCCGGATGGTGCACCGGACCGAGGCGCGCAAGATCCTGATGGTGATCTCCGATGGCGCGCCCGTCGATGACAGCACGCTCTCGGTGAACCCGGCCAACTACCTCGAGAAGCACCTGCGAGACGTCATCGCCATGGTCGAGAAGCGGCGCGCGGTGGAGCTTCTGGCCATCGGCATCGGCCACGACGTGACCCGCTACTACGAGCGCGCCGTGACGATCACCGACGCCGAGCAGTTGGCGGGCGCGATCACCGAGCAACTGGCCTCGCTGTTCGACACTGACCCACGGGCGCGCGCCCGCGTGATGGGCATGAAACGCGCCGGTTAAGCCACGTTGAACGCGCGCGCGGTGCGTTCCGGCATCGCGTGAATCTTCCCCCCGGCATGATGGCAGGGACCCCGCCCGCGCGCCCCGTCAGCGCGCGGGGCGGTCTGCAAGAAAGGGACAGGACATGTTTCAGGATTTCACCGCAGCTACGAAACCCGAAGACGGCCCGCCGCGCCTCGACGCCCTGCGCGCGCATCTGGCCGAGGCCGGGCTCGACGGCTTCATCGTGCCGCGCGCCGATGCTCACCAGGGCGAATATGTCACCGCCGCCGACGCACGCCTCGCGTGGTTGACTGGCTTCACCGGCTCGGCCGGATTTGCCGTCGTGCTGCCGGACGTCGCAGGCGTCTTCATCGACGGCCGCTACCGCGTGCAAGTCAAGGCGCAGGTGGCCGATGTGTTCACGCCCGTCCCTTGGCCCGAGAAAATGCTGGAGGATTGGTTGATCGAGGCTCTGCCCTCGGGCGGCACGGTCGGCTTTGATCCCTGGCTCCACACCGTGGCCGAGATCGAGCGGGTCGAAGCTGCAGTGTCAGCCCATGGGATCACGCTTGAACCCGTCGCCAACGCCGTCGACGCAATCTGGACGGACCGCCCTGCCCGCCCCGACGCGCCGGTGCAGCCCTATCCCGAAAGCCTCGCCGGGACGTCGAGCGCCGAGAAGCGCCGCCAGATTGCCGAGACCTTGACGCAGGCAGGCGAAGCCGCGGCGGTTTTGACGCTGCCTGACTCGATCAACTGGCTTCTCAACATCCGCGGCGGCGATCTTGCGCATCTGCCCGTGGTACAGGCCTTCGCGATCATCGATGCAAAGGGCACCACGCGCGTGTTCAGCGATCCCGAGAAATTCGACGGCCTGACCCTCGACGCGGGCGTCACGCTTGCCCCGTGGTCGGCGTTCAAGCCCGCCCTCGCCGCGCTCACCGGTCCGGTCCGTGTCGATCCGAATTCCGCACCCGCAGCGGTGAAAGCCGCGCTCGACGGCGCGGGCATCGAGATGGCGCGCGGCTCCGATCCCTGCCTGTTGCCCAAGGCGCGCAAGACGGCGGCAGAGTTGGCGGGCTCCACCCGCGCGCACCTGCGCGACGCCGTGGCGCTGACGCGCTTCCTGCACTGGTTCGACGAGACCGCGCCCTCGGGCGGGCTGACCGAGATCGACGTGGCGCGCCAACTCGAAGCCTTCCGGGCCGAGACCGGCGCGCTCCGCGACATCTCCTTCGACACGATCGCCGGCGCTGGCTCCAACGGCGCGATCGTCCACTACCGCGTGACCGAACAGACCAACGCCCCGGTCAAGCCGGGCCAGTTGTTCCTGATCGACAGCGGCGGGCAATACGAGGACGGCACCACCGACATCACCCGCACGCTCCCCGTGGGCGAGGTCGGCGCGGAAGAGCGAGAGTGCTTCACGCTGGTTCTGCAGGGCATGATCGCCATCCATCGCACGCGGTTTCCCAAGGGCGTTGCGGGCATGCACCTCGACGCGCTGGCCCGCGCCCCGCTCTGGGCTACGGGGCGCGATTACGATCACGGCACCGGCCACGGCGTCGGCGTCTACCTCTCCGTGCACGAAGGCCCGCAGGGGCTTTCACGGCGCAGCAAGGTGCCGCTGGAGCCGGGGATGATTGTCTCGAACGAGCCCGGCTACTACCGCGAAGGTGCTTTCGGCATCCGGATCGAGAACCTGATCCACGTGGTCGAGGCCACCGGCGGCGCCGATCCGCACCGGGAAATGTTGGGTTTCGAGACGCTCACCTACGTGCCCATCGACCGCCGCCTGATCGTGACCGAGATGCTCAGCCCCGCCGAGCGGGCATGGCTGAACGCCTATCACGCCGAGGTTCTGGCCCGTGTCGCACCGCTGTTACAGGCTGACGGTTATACTGCCACGGCCGCATGGTTGGAGGCGGCCTGCGCGCCGATCTGAACCGCTCAAACCGCGCGCGTTGTACATCTGCTGCCGGGCGGGATACAACGTCGCTCAATCAGACAATCAGGGGGACTTTCATGGCCGATCATATCTCGATCCGCGACGCATCCGGCACTTGGGTGGTGCGCGCCAGCGGGGCCGTTGTAGGCGAAAGCACGACAGCGCTCGAACTGGTCGAAGGCGGTTACGCGCCGGTGATCTACTTCCCCCGCGCAGATATCGGCATGAGCTTCCTTGAGGAGTCGGCGACCACGACCGAATGCCCGCACAAGGGCACCGCAACCTACTATTCCGTCGTAGGCCCTGACGGCGAAGCCCGCGATGCGGCGTGGAGCTACGAGAACCCCAAGAACGGTGTCAGCGAGATCGCCGGGCATATCGCGTTCCACACCGACCGAGTGGCCGTGGAAAAGCTCTAGCACCAGCCGGGCGCGCGTCCGCGTGGCTACCGGTTCAGCAGGAAGCCGAGACGGCCACTGTCCAGAACGCTCATGAAGACCTCGTAGGCGGCGTTGGTGGCAGCGCCATCGTCGCCCCAATCGCTGCGCATGGTCACGGTGATCGTGCCGCCGCCCGCCGAGATGTCAGGCTCCGCCGGAGACGGCAGATCGCTGAGGATCGGCCAGGCATCGCGCAGCCGGGTCGCGATGACCTCGGCGTCGATGCCCTCGTCCAGCGCCAGCACCATGGCCGCGCCTTCCGTCTCGCGGTGCGCGTAATCGGCCAGCGCCAATCCGGCGACCGGGCTGGTCTCGGCGCCCGTGATCGGCACCTCCGCGCCGTTGCGCAGCCAACACCGGACAGAGACGAGGCCGCCAAGGTTGCCGACCCGGCGCAAGCCGCCCACCAGCCGTTGCGCATCGGCGCGACTGGCGAGCGTCGCGCCCGCTGGCACGCCGATGGCCTCAAGTGCAGGCCATCCGGTCGCCCAGATCGCCCGGTCGCCCAAAAACGCCATGCGCACCGGCAGCCCCATGTCGCCGCCAAAGGGGTTAGCTTCGTCGATCCGCGCGGGGTCGGGCTGGTAATCTGCCTCGCCCAACCAGAAGATCGGGGTCCCGGCGCGGTCTTCCTCGGTGAAGCCGCTGGAAAAGAACGCGCCGCGCAGGCGCATCTCGCTGTCGGGGATGATGTCCATCGCGCCCACGCGCACCGGGCCGACCGCCACCTCCCATGTCTCGATCCAATCAAGCGCGGTCAGGCCGACCGAGGCACGGATCTCCGCATCCGGTGTCCCCTCGATGATCGCACGTTGCATCGGCGCGGCGGAGCGGAGGGCCGCAAAGCGATTGGGCGTGTTGGGATTGCGTCCGGCCTGCGCGCCGCGCACGGCAATCCAGCGTATCGCGTCACCGTTGCCATAGCCCGCGACGATCGGCGCCTCGACGCCCTCGACCACCGCTTGCGGCACGTTTGACAAGATGCCTTGCAGCCGGTCGGCGGCGCCCTGTGCATGGGTGAGTTGAGCGCCAAGAAACAGCGCGGCTCCGGCGGTGAGAATCCGAGTCAACATAGGCTTGACCATGCCGCGTCCCGGCGCGTTCGCCAAAGAAAAAATCTGTTTCCCCGACGCACCCTAGCTGTGTTCCTCGGCTGCGGTGGCGGCCAGCGCCTTGTTGTAGGCCTTCAAAGCGTCGACGTGGAACAGCGCTCCCTCCAGCGCCGGTGGCCCGCCCGAGGGTGAAAGCTGCACCACGGGCAGAAAGTCGAGCCCGGTACGCTCGAAAATCGGCAAGGCACGTTCGAGCGTCGCCCCGGTGTCGGTGAAGATGCCCTGCTCGATCAGCGTCAACAGACGCTCTTCCGGCGCGGAATCCTCGTGGGTCATCGGGCGCATCACGCGCCCGACCCGGAACATCGACAGCAGGTAAGCCTGCGGGCCGGCGGCCAGATGGATATTGCGGCGCTCCAACTGGGTCAGGAAGAAGCTCCGGTGCACCATCTTGGAGGCCACCGCCGTCGACATCGAAATCGCAACCATCACCGCAAGGCCGGTCTGCCAGTCGCCCGTCAACTCAAACACGATCAACGTGGTCGAGATCGGTGCGCCCAGAACCGCCGCGGCGACCGCCCCCATGCCGGCGAGCGCGTAGAGTGTCTCGGAGCCGGAGACGTCGGGAAAGATCCCCGTCGCCACGTAGCCGAAAGCGAGCCCGGTGATCGCCCCGATCATCAGCGACGGAGAGAACACCCCGCCCCCCATGCGCCCGCCCACGGTGATCGCGGTGGCGACAGCTTTGAGGATCGCGAAGACGATCGCCTCATAGAGCAGCAACTGGCCTGTCAGGGCGGCCGAGGTCGTCTCGTATCCAACCCCGATGATATGCGGAAACCAGATCGCGATGCAGCCAAGCGCGAGGCCGGCAATGGCCGGACGCAGGTAACGCGGCAGCTTGCTGCGCTGCTGCAGCGCGGTGCCCAGATCTTCCGCGAGGAACGTGCCGCGCATGAACAGGACCGCGACGAAGCCACAAAGGATGCCGAGGATCAGAAACGCGGGCAGCTCGACGTAGAAGCGCAGGACCCCTTCAGAGCCCAAGACGAACTCGGTGACATCGCCGAACTCGAGCCGGTTGATGACGGTGCCCGCCGCGCTCGCGATGACGATCGGGGCGAAGGCGTGGACCGCGAAGTGGCGCAGGACAACCTCCAGCGCGAAGATCGCCCCCGCAATGGGCGCGTTGAAACTGGCCGAGACCGCGGCGGCCACGGCGCAGCCCAACAGGTCACGCCCGGTGATCCCGTCGGCATTGATCCACCGCGATATCTTCGACGAGATCACGGCGGCCAGGTGCACAACCGGCCCTTCCCGCCCCGTCGAGCCGCCCGACCCGAGGGTGATGAGCGACGCCAGCGCCGAGGCGACGCCCGCGCGGCCTTCGACCCGTCCCTCGTTCAGCGCCGCGCCCTCGATCACGTCGGCGACCGAGCGGACCCGGCCATCCGGCGTGAACTTGTACAAGATGAGGCCCGTGCAGAGCCCGCCCACGACCGGGATCACCAGTATCATCCACCACGGCAAGCCCTGTGCGAAGGAATGCAGCAGACGCACGTCATCCACGCCGTAGAGCGTTTCCTGCAACCAACTGATGCCCTTGCGGAAAAAGAGAGCCGCGAAGCCCGCCGCCACGCCGATGAAAAGCGCGATCAGCCAGAATTGGAACTGGCTCGGACCCTTTTCCAACAGCAGCGACCAGATTCCACGCAGCGCGGTGGCCGATTTCTGGGCTTGCTCTTGGATAAAACCGCGCGGGTCAGTAGCCACGGAAACGGCTCGCTTTCTGGCGCGGTCAAAGAAGTTCTGCGGGCAAGGAACGCCGCCGCGCGACCGTGTTCCCTGTAGTCAGGCTCAACGGTAGACGTTGCCCAAAGCTTTGAAAAGCCTGACACCTTGCAATTCAGTGTTTCCCTGTGGGGCCGATGCCACGGGCGGCGCGGCTCAGCCTTTCAGCAAGGCGCGCGCCGCGTCCTTCGCGGCGTCGGTGATCGTGTCACCCGCCACCATGCGCGCCACTTCGTCCACGCGCTCGTCCTGCGACAAGGGGAGAACGCGGCTGTAGGTGATGCCCTCTTCCACCGACTTGGCAACGCGCCAGTGGTGCGCGCCCAAGGCGGCGACCTGCGGCGAATGGGTCACGACAAGCACCTGCCCGCCGGACGCCAGATCGGCAAGGCGTCGGCCCACCGCGTCCGCCGTGGCACCGCCAACGCCGCGGTCGATCTCGTCGAAGATCATCGTCAGCCCGGCCTGATCCGAGGTCAGGCAGACCTTCAAGGCCAGAAGAAAGCGTGAGAGCTCCCCGCCCGAGGCGATCCGGTTCAACGGCCCCGAGGGCGCGCCGGGGTTGGTCGCCACGGTGAAGGTGATCGCGTCGACGCCGTCGGGGCCTGCCGGGGCCTCGGTGCGGCGGGTCTCGAAAACGGCGCGGTCCATCTTCAGGGGTGCGAGTTCTGCCCCCATGGCGCGGTCGAGCGCGCGCGCCGCCTTCTCCCGCGCAGCGGTCAATTCTGCCGCCGCCTCGGCATAGGCTTCGTCCTCCCGGTCGCGGGCGGCCTGCAACTGCTTCAGCTCCGCCTCGCCGCCATCCAATGCCGCCAATCGTGTGCTCAGCGTTTCCGCCAGTCCGGCCAGATCGTCCGCCAGAACGTTGTGCTTCCGGGCCAGACCGCGCAGGGCAAAGAGCCTCTCCTCGGTCATTTCCAGCTCGGCGGGGTCAAATTCCAACCGTTCGGCAAAGCTGGCGACCCCGGCCTGAGCCTCGCCCAATTCCACCAGCGCCCGCTCCAGTGCCGCCATCGGCATCTCGAGCCTTCCTTCCGCGTGTTCCACGACACCGTCGAGCCACCGGCCCGCATCGCTCAGCGCGCCCTCCGCGCCGTTCAGCCCAAGCGCCGAGATCGCCTGCGCCACGTCCGCGCGCATTTTCTCGGCGGCCTGCATGAGGCGGCGCTTTGCGTCCAGCTCGGCCTCCTCCCCCGCTTCCGGCGCCAGCTTGTCCAGCTCGGCCACCGAATGGCGCAGGAACTCTTCCTCGTCGCGCATCTCGGCCAACCGCTTCTCCGCCGCGGCCAGGGCTTTCGCCGCCGCAGACTTCGCGCGCCATGCCGCCGCGACCTTGCCGCGCTGCCCGAGGAGGTCGCCGTATTCGTCCAGCATCGCGCGATGGTTCTTCGGATCGAGCAGCCCCTTGTCGTCCTGCTGGCCGTGCAATTCCACCAGCACGTCCGACAGCGCCCGCAACACCTCTCCGCTCACCCGCCGGTCATTGACCCAGGCGGTCTTGCGGCCCTCGGGCGTATTGATGCGGCGCAGGATCAACTCGTCGGACGCCGGCAACCCGGCATCTTCCAGCACGGCGAAAGCGGGATGCCCCGCCGGCAGATCGAACTCCGCCACCACCTCGCCCTGAGCCGCACCGGCCCGAACCAGATCGGCACGCCCGCGCCAGCCGAGCACGAACCCGAGGCTATCAAGCAGGATCGACTTGCCCGCCCCCGTCTCTCCGGTCAGCACGTTGAGACCGGGCTGAAACGCGAGTTCCAACCGGTCGATAATCAACATGTCGCGGATATCGAGGTGACGCAGCATAGATTGTGTGTTGCTCAAGCAGAGGAAGCGGTCAAGGGGCTACAGTCCGCAGGCGCCGCAGATTGCAGCCCGCCGATGGCTTACAGCCAATCACCCCGGACCGTCTGCTGCCAGACCTCACGCAGCCAGTTCTCTCCGGCGGCTTCCAGAGACAGGCCCTGCCCGGTTAGCTGCCGGTAGGCGTCGTCATAGAAAGGCGAGGACTGGAAGTTGTAGCCGAGGATCGCGCCCGCAGTCTGCGCCTCGTCGGTCAGACCGAGGGCGAGGTAGGCCTCCACCAATCGCAGCAGCGCCTCGGGGGTGTGGGTCGTGGTCTGGAACTCCTCGACCACCACGCGGAAGCGGTTGATCGCCGAGGTATAATGCTCGCGGCGCAGGTAGTAGCGGCCGACCTCCATCTCCTTGCCCGCCAGATGGTCGTAGGCGAGGTCGAAGCGCAGGATCGCATCCTGCGTGTATTCACTGTCGGGATAGCGCTCGATCACCGTGCGCAGGGCCTGCAGGGCCTGATAGGTCACACCCTGATCGCGGCCGACCTGGTCGATCTGGTCGTAGTAGGAGAGCGCGAGAAGATACTGCGCGTAGGCCGCATCTTCGTTGCCCGGATAGAAATCAAGGTAGCGCTGCGCGGCGACGCGGGCCGCCTCGTAATCGCCATCCTCGTGATAGGCGAAGGCCGCCATGATCAGCGCGCGCTCGGCCCATGTCGAATAGGGGTGCAGGCGCTCGACCTCGATGAACAGTTCCGCCGCGTTGTCGGCGCGCCCGTTCTCAAGCTGGAATTCCGCTTGCTGGTAGATCGTCTCTGCGTCGAGTTCTTCCAGCGGCAGGTTCGCGTTGCGTCCGGCGAAGAAGCCGCCGCCGCCGCCACTGAACAACCCGGTACCGAGGAAGCCGTTTCCGCCCCCCAGACCACCGCCGCCGCAGCCCGCCAATACAAGCGTAAGCCCGAGGGCAGCACCGGAAAGTCGAAAGCGGTTGGTTGTCATGCGATTAGCCTCAAACCCAGAGCGTCAGGCCCCATCCCGGACCTCTTCGGCACTGCTCTAGCACATTCCTTTTGCGGGCAAAATCCCTCAACCGACTTGAAGATGATCCGATGCGGGAACGTGATCATGGGGCCACGTCAGGCGACGTAGGCAAGATCTGCCGTCTTCACGCCGACACCCGGAAGAGAAGCCGCCTGATCGAGGCTGCATTCCACCAGACGCACCGCGCCTTCGGTGGCGAAAAGTTTGCGCAGAAGCTGGTTTGTGACCATGTGACCGGCCCGGAAACCGGTGTAGCAGCCGAGGATCGGCGCGCCGGCGAGGGCCAAATCACCCAATGCATCCAGCATCTTGTGGCGCACGGCCTCATCCGCGTGGCGGAAGCCACCGGGGCTGAGCACCGTCTCACCGTCGACGACGACGGCGTTGTCATAGGTGCCGCCAAGCGCGAGACCGGCCTCGTGCATCATCTCGACGTCGGCGCGGCGGCAGAAGGTGCGGCTGTCACACAAATCGCGCACGAAACGGCCGTTCGCGAGATTGGCGATCCGCCGCTGATAGCCGATCGCCTTGTCGGCGAAATCGATCGTGTAATCCATCTCGAGGCCGGCGGAGGGCGAAAGCTCGGCCCATGCCTCCCCGTCCTGCGCGCGGACCGGCTTGAGGATTTCGAGCGCGTGGATCGGCGCGGACTGGCGCTGGATACCGGCATCGAGGATCGCGCGCACGAAAGGCGCGGCAGAACCGTCGAGGATCGGCAGCTCGGGGCCATCAACCTCGATCAGCGCGTTGTGGATGCCAGAGCCGATCAGCGCGGCCATGATGTGTTCGACGGTGGAGATTTCCGTGCCATCCTCGGCGACCAGCTTGGTGCAGAGGCGGCTTTGCGGGACGAGGTCATAGCGGGCGGGGATCATCGCGGCATCGTCGAGGTCGGTGCGGCGGAACCAGATGCCCACGTTCGCGGCCTGCGGCAGGATGCTGACGCGGGTCAGACGGCCGGTGTGCAAACCAATGCCACTGAACGTCGCTTTCTTTCGGAGTGTTGCCTGCATCAGTTCGCCTGCTTTTCTGTCCCGTTTTTTCTCTGCGGCACCCTTGGATTGGACGCTCTGCCAGAACGCGGCCCTTACGCTACAAAGGTTAACGTAAAGTTTCGCTGCATAGGGAAGTAACGGGGGCCGGGGTGCGGAGCAACTCAACCTTTATGACCACCTGCAACAAAGCCTCCAGACGTGGGCGAAAATCTGCCGACGCCCTGTGGAGAACCGTGTAACCCCCTCCGCTGAAACGAAAAAAGACCGGCGCGGGGCCGGTCTTTTCTGTCACAACGTGACCTTGATCAGTTTGCCTGACGGCGCAGGAAGGCGGGAATTTCGATCCGCTCCTGGTCGGGATCGACGACACCGTCGTCTGCCGCGTGGTGCTGCGGCATCGGCGTCGGGGCCGAGGCGCCCATGTTCGGCTGCCGACGCTCGGCCGGAGCCGCGCCTTCTTCCGGGGCGCCTGTCATGCGGTTGATCAGGGAATTGATGCCGAAGCCGCGCTTCTGTCCGTGCTCGTTGGACTGCGGCTGTTGCTGTGCCACCGGAGCGGCCTGCGGCGCACGGGGCGCATCGCGCTGGATGGCCGCGCGAAGGCGGGCCAGGGCCTCAGGGGTGGGCGAGCCGCCAGCGGCGGGTTTCGGCGCGACGTAGCCTTGCTGATCCTCGGCCGCGGTTGCAACCGGCGTAGGCCGTTGCTGCGGGGCGGGCGCAGGTTTGGACGCGGCAGGAGCCGGTGCGGGCTGGTAGGCCGGGGCCGGCACGTCATCCTCAGAAGACACTTCGGGCTCGGCGTTGAACTCGGCGCCCGCATCAAAGCTTTCGAAAAGCGACGGCTCGGGCGCTGCGTCCTCGGCAGGCTCTTCCGCCTGAACAGGCTCGGGCGCAGGCGCCGCTTCCGGTGCAGGCGCCGGCTTGGACGCGGCAACGGCAGAGCCCGTGGCGTAGAACTGACGCGCGGGCATCGGGGCATCTTCCTGACGCTCGGCGGCGTCGATGCCGGTGGCCACGACGCTGACGCGCATCTGGCCTTCCATGTCGGTGTCCAGCGTGGAGCCCACGATGATGTTCGCCTCGGGGTCGACCTCTTCGCGGATGCGGTTGGCCGCTTCGTCCAGCTCGAACAGGGTCAGGTCGTAGCCGCCGGTCACGTTGATCAGCACGCCGCGCGCGCCGCGCAGGCTAATCTCGTCCAGCAGCGGGTTGGCGATCGCCTTCTCGGCGGCTTCCATGGCGCGGTTCTCGCCATCGCTCTCGCCGGTGCCCATCATCGCCTTGCCCATCTCGTTCATCACGGCGCGCACGTCCGCGAAGTCGAGGTTGATCAGGCCCGGACGCACCATCAGGTCGGTGACGCCCTTCACGCCCTGATACAGGACGTCGTCGGCCATGGCGAAGGCCTCGGTGAAGGTGGTCTTCTCGTTGGCGAGGCGGAACAGGTTCTGGTTCGGAATGATGATCAGCGTGTCGACGACCTTCTGCAGCGCCTCGATGCCTTCATCGGCCTGGCGCATGCGCTTGGTGCCTTCGAACTGGAACGGCTTGGTCACGACGCCGACGGTCAGGACGCCCAACTCCCGCGCGGCCTGCGCGATGATCGGGGCCGCGCCGGTGCCGGTGCCGCCGCCCATGCCTGCGGTGATGAAGGCCATGTGGGCGCCGGCGAGGTGATCGACGATCTCCTCGATGCTTTCCTCGGCTGCCGAAGCGCCGACCTGCGGGCGTGCACCTGCGCCGAGGCCTTCGGTCACGCGCTGACCCATCTGGATGCGCGCGTGGGCGGTGGATTGCTGCAGCGCCTGCGCGTCGGTATTCGCGACCACGAATTCGCAGCCATCGAGCTGCTGTTCGATCATGTTGTTAACGGCGTTGCCGCCGGCCCCACCGACACCAAAGACAGTGATACGGGGTTTCAGCTCGGGTTGAGCGTCGGTCATGGTAAGATTCAGAGTCATGGATCTGTCCGCCTGTTCTTGTCCTGGCCCCCGATCTTGTGGTCGGAATTGCCGAAAATGCCTCGTTTATTGGAGGCCAGCGTACCGCCGTTCCCCTGCGTCGTCACGCAGAAAATACGCACTATGCGCGAAATATGGCCCATTTGTGACGAAAAACTCGGCGATTTAGCGTGCATCCCCCATATGCGGGGGTCACCAGTTGTCGCGGAACCATTTGACCGCGCGCCTCACCGACCGCGCAGGAAGCCTGTCGGCGGGCAGATCGAAGTCCCACCACTCGTCCTGCGGGCTGGCCGCAAAGAGCGCGAGCCCCACGCAGGCGGAGAAGGCCGAGCCGTAGGCCGACTGCGGCAACCCCGCGACACGCATCGGTCGCCCAAGCCGCACCTGGTTGCCCAGAATGCGCGAGGCGAGCCCGTCGAGACCGGGGATCTGGCTGCCACCTCCCGTCAGCACGATGCGCTGTGACGGCAGATGCTCGAAGCCTGCCGCGTCCAGCCGGGCGCGCACATCTTCGAGGATTTCTTCCACCCGCGGACGCATGACGCCGATCAGCTCGGCGCGCGAGACCGTACGGCGGTCGTGGTGCCAATCGCCGGTGTCGCTGTCGAGCTCGATGATCTCGCGGTCGTCGAGGCCGGTGGCGATCAGCCCGCCGAACTTGGTCTTGATCCGCTCCGCCATGTCGACGGGGATATGCAGGCCCTGGCTGATGTCGCGGGTAATATGGGCCCCGCCCATCCGCACCGTATCGGCGAAGATCATGTGCTTTTTCATGAAGATCGAAAGGCTCGTCGCCCCGGCACCCAGATCGATGCATGCGGCGCCAAGCTCCTGCTCGTCCTCCACCAGCGAGGACATGGCCGCCACGTAGGGGGCCGATGCCACGCCCGCGAGCTCCAGGTCGCAGCGTTTGACGCAATGCAGCAGGGTCTCGATCGCGTGGCTTTCCACCGTCAGCAGGTGCATGTCGCACGAGAGCCGGTTGCCGACGTGGCCACGCGGATCCGAGAGGCCGGTGCGGTTGTCGAGGGAGAAATTCACCGGCTGCGCGTGGAGCACCTCGCGGTTGCTGCCGATGTCAGGCATGTCGCACATCGCCAGAACGCGGCCGATGTCGTGATCCTCCACCGCGCCGGTTTGCAGATCGACCTCGCCGGTCAGCCCGTAGCTGCGCGGCCGCGCCCCCGAGAGCGAGACGATCACGTGATCGACGCGGGCATTGGCCATCTTCTGGGCCGCCTGCACCGCCGTGCGGATCGCGCGCTCGGTCTCCTGCACCGTGTCGATCTCGCCGAACTTCACCCCGCGCGAGCGCGTCGTGGCCGCGCCAATGACCCGGAACGAGGACTGCCCCGCCATGGCGCCGATGCCGTCGTCCTCGGGCTCGGTGCCGTCGAATTTCAGAACCAGACAGGCCACCTTGAAGGTGCCGATGTCCAGAACGGCAATGACGCCGCGCCGCATGGCTTCGGTTCGTTTGGCCCGCATGGCCCGTTGCGTTTGATAGAGATTTGTCATCCGCGCGTTTCCCCATCGGATCTTTCAGCCGCCAGCGTGCGCATACGCCGGAGCTCGTCCATTGCCTCACCAGTCAACCGCACGGTCAGACGACCGGGGTTGCGTAAATCAACCGCTGTCACGTCGCGCGACAGGATTTCGCCCATGTCATGGAGCGCCAGAACCCGGTCCAGCGCCTCGCGGGCGCCCGCCTCGGGCAGCATGATCCGCGTCTCGTTCGTCAGCACCACGTCCCACCGCCGCTCGCCCATGCGCACAAGGCCATGGACCCGGTCGCCGAGGATCTCGGTGGCGGCCATCAGGTCGAGTGCTTCGGTCACGGCGAGGTTGGCCCCCTCCCCGCCCAGAAGCGGCAGCGGCGTCTCCAGCTCGCGGTTGCCGAAGCCGGCGACGAAATGGCCTTCCTCGTCGATGATGCTCAGCCCCTCGTGGGTCAGCCAGAGCGCGGCGGGCACCCGTTCGTCGATGCGCACCGAGAGGTAGCCGCCGGATTGGATCCGCAGATCGGCGGTGCGGACGGGCGGCAGCGCTTCAAGGCGGCCGCGCAGCTCGTCGAGGTCCAGATCGAAGGAGGAGATCGGCAGGTCCAGCGCCAGCGCCGCGCGGACCTCTTCGGTCACGTCGTCTGAGGCGCCGTCGATGCCAAGCACGTTGACGCGGAACTCGGGGCGGTTCTCGATCTCGCGGCGGATCTCGTAGGCGGCTTCGAACAGACCCGCGATCCGGGCGTCGTCCGACAGGTACCACGCCACGGCCGCGAAGAGCGCGAACAGCGGGATGCCGAGGTGCAGCGCCTTGCGGAAGATCGGCGTCAACCACAGCCGCGTGACACGGTAGCTGAGCTTGGAGGGCGCCGGATCATGGGCCGCTGCGGGCGCGCCCGGCAGGTTGCGACGAGGAATGATCGTGCGCACCGAAGTGCGGCGCAACTGCCGTTCGGGACCGTCTGCCGTTACCTGTCGCATGACGCATCCTCCACCAGCCAGCGGCACAGGGCGCCGAAGCTCATCCCCGTCGCCTGCGCCTGCTCCGGCGTCAGCGACGTGGGCGTCATCCCCGGCTGCGTGTTGACTTCGAGGATGATCAGCCCGTCGAGGCCGCGCGCCTCGTCCCACCGGAAATCGGTGCGGCTGACGCCTCGGCATCCAAGCGCGGTATGGGCGCGCAGGGCCATCTCCATGCAGGCATCCCAGATCTCGGAAGGAATCTCGGCGGGCACCACGTGGCGCGAGCCGCCGGGCTTGTACTTGGCGTCGTAATCGTACCAGCCGTCGGTCAGGATATCGGTCACCGTCAGCGCGCCGGGATCACCGGGACGGTTGCCCAGAACCGACACGGTCAATTCACGACCCGGTGCGAAGGTCTCGACCATCACCTCGTCGGGCATCTCGTCGGAGAGCTGTGGCGGACCGTTTGCGGCCTCGTTCACAAGGTAGACCCCGACCGAGGAGCCCTCGTTGTTGGGCTTCACCACGTAGGGCGCTGCCATCACGTGGGCCGCGCAGACGTCTTCCTTCTTCGCGATCACGCTGTCGACAACCGGCAGACCATGGGCCTTCAACGCCACCTTGGCGCGGGTCTTGTCCATGGCGAGGCTGGAGGCCAGCACGCCGGAATGGGTGTAGGGAAGACGGAGCCATTCGAGCAGGCCCTGAACGCAACCATCCTCACCCCACCGACCGTGGAGCGCGTTGAAGACGACGTCGGGAGCGATCTCGGAGAGCTGCGCGCAAAGCTCCGCCCCGGCGTGGGTCACGCCCGGGTCCACTTCGATCACGTCAAATCCCTCTTCGCGTAACGCCTCGGCGCACCCTTTGCCGGTGCTCAGCGACACCTCGCGTTCCGCAGAGGGGCCACCCATCAAGACGACGACACGAGATGGAAGGCTGCTCAACCCTGCCACCGTTACTGTCCTCACATTGTCCGGCTGATACGTTGCCTGCCGGATCGATTTCCCCCGCACGTTGGCGGAGCCTTGCTTTGTTTTCTAGCGCTACTGGTGCGTGCTGCGCTTATTTATCAACGGGTTCTCCGACCCGCATGATTTCCCACACTAGTTCTATGCCTTGGGTTTGGAAAACCCTTTTTCGCACTTCCTCACCCAATCCTTCGAGATCTGCGGCAGTTGCGCCACCTTTGTTGACCAGAAAGTTGGAATGCATCTCGCTCATTTGCGCGCCGCCGCGGGTCGCGCCGCGCATGCCGGCCTCGTCGATGACCTTCCACGCCTTGAGGTCATGGGTGTCGTCGGCCCGCCCGGTGGAGCTGAAACCCGCCGGGTTGCGGAAGGTCGATCCGGCGGTGAGCGCCTTGGTAGGCTGCGTCGCGTCGCGCTTGGCGAGCTGTTCCTCCATCCGCGCGTGCAGTGCGGCGCTGTCGCCCGACCCGCCGCGCAGGGTGACGGAGAGGATCGTGGCGCCTTCGGGGATGTCGGTCTGGCGGTAGGCGAATTGGATGTCGTCGCGGGTCAGCGTCGTGGCAGTGCCGTCGCGCAGGATCACCTCGGCGCTGACGAAATGATCGGCCACGTAGGAGCCGTAGCAGCCCGCGTTCATCCTCAGCGCGCCGCCGAGCGAGCCCGGAATGGTGCGCAGGAAGGTGAGGTCGATCCCCGCGTCCGCTGCCGCTCGCGCCACGCGGGCATCGAGTGCCGCGGCGCCGGCGGTGACGAGATCGCCATCGACGGTGATGTCCATGAACGGCCGGCCCAGTTTCACCACCACGCCGCGCATGCCGCCGTCGCGCACGATGAGGTTGGAGCCGACGCCCATGGGGAAGACCGGCATGGCGGGATCGAGGGCGGCGAGGAAATCCGCGAGGTCCTCGGCGTCTGCGGGCTGGAACAGCCACTCCGCCGGGCCACCGACACGCAGCCAGGTGAGGCCCGAGAGCTCCTTGCCGGCGGTGAGGCGGCCACGGGGCGTGGGGAGTTGGTCTGTCATTCGGCTTCATCCTCCTTGCGCAGGGCGCGGGCCGTGATCCCGATCAGGCCGGCGGCGACGGCGCAGAATGAAAACGGAAGCGCCACCGAGAACAAGAGGAACACGCCGACGAGTGTCTGGTCCATGTCGTTGCTGTAGACCAGCGGAAGCAGGCCGATGCAGACCGTGACGCAGACGCCCCAGATCCCCCAGAGCATCCAGCGCTTGCCCTTGCGGGCGGTCACGTAGCCGGCCAGCAGACCGGCAATGGCGGAGAAGCCGATAAGCAGCGTGTGGTTCATCCGGTGCGGTCTCCGTCTCCGGTCCCGCCCACGGCGCGGCGGAGGTGGTGGGCGGCGCGCTTCAGGGGCCAGCGCAGGATCGAAGCCCCGGCCGCGAATACAAGGAGGCCCCAGAACGGGCCGGCCTGATAGGTCACCCACCCGAGCAGAGGGATGCCGGTGCCGATCAGGACCCAAGCGGCGGGCCATTGGATGCGGCGCGGGCCCATGGCGGCGACACAGGCCGACAGCGCCCAGATGCAGGCGAGGATCAGGGAGGGGGGCATCAGGTTTCCCTCCGAAGTGCACGCGTGCACATATAGCGTAACGGATTGCGATACATGGATAAAACGGCAAATACGATTATCGCGGCCCAGATCCAGCCGTGGCTGTATCCGACGAATCCGACCAGCGGAAACGCGAGGATCAACAACGCGATGCCGGGGGGAAATTGCATTCGGTAGGGCAGCATCGCGACGATGGCGGAGGCCAGAACCCAGAGGCAGGCGAGGATCAGGGCGAGGCTCATGCAGCAGCCTCCCGTGTGCGGCGTGCGCCTTGGTGGCCGAGAGGTGCGGCGGCGGATGTCAGGGCGGCAAGGGTCGCTGCGCCGAACGTGACGCCAGACGCATCGGGCATCGTGTCGGGTGTCGCAGTTGCGTCGGGGGCTCCGGGGGCCATCATCGGGATGTGAGCCGATAAGCCGACGCGGTTCAGCGCCAGCATCGCGCCGACGACCGTCAGGCCGGCGTGTTTGCCAAAAGTCCGCGCCGCGGCGAAGGCCAGAGCGACGGCGTCAAGCAAGGTAGCGAGGGGTATTTCGCGGCTCATGCGTCTTCCTCCCCTGCCCTGTTGCGCGGACGGAGGCTGCGTCCGATGAGGAGAGCCAGTCCGGCCCAGAGGGTCGCGGGGCCGAGCACGACGAGCGCCCAGATGCTTTCGCCGATTGCCAGACGTTGGGAATAGCCGATGGTCTCGCCGCCGAAGATCTCGGGCTGGATCGGCACATCGGCCGGGCTGCGCGCGCCCACGAGGGTGGCGGCAAGCCAGACGGCCATGGTGAGCAGGATCACCACCCCCGGCGTCAAGCCGTGGCGGGGCACCAGATAGAGGGTCAGCAGACCGGGAACGATGATGATGGCCAAAGCGATGGCCAGCACGCTCATTGGGCCGTCCGATCTATGGCGACGGCGCGGCTCATCCGGCAGCCGCCGCATCATCGAGATCCGCAAGACGCTCTGGCAGGCCATTGGCCCAAGCCGAGATCGTCCCGGCTCCGAGGCAGACGACCATGTCGCCGGGGCGGGCTTGTTCGCGGACCAGACGTTCGAGATCATCCTCGTCCAGAAGCGCGCGGGCGTGGCGGTGGCCGTGGCGGATCATGCCATCGACGAGATCATCGCGCGAGGCACCCTCGATCGGCTCTTCCCCGGCGGCATAGACCTCGGCGATGCCCACGACATCGGCCTCGGAGAAGCAGCCGCAGAAATCCTCGAACAACGAATGCAGGCGCGAGTAACGGTGCGGCTGGTGCACGGCGATGACGCGGCCTTCCGAGGACTGCCGCGCGGCCTTGAGTACCGCGGCGATTTCCACCGGGTGGTGGCCGTAATCGTCGATCACGGTGATGCCGCCGACCTCGCCCACGCGGGTAAAGCGGCGGTTCACGCCCTTGAAGCCGTCGAGCGCTTCACGGATCTCGTCGGCCTTCATGCCGAGATGACGCGCCACGGCCACGGCGGCCAGCGCGTTGGAGACATTGTGATCGCCGGGCATCGGCAGCTTGCAGCCTTCGATCACGATATCCTCGGCCTGCAGGGCAATGTCGAAACAGGCGATGCCCTTCTCGTAATGCAGGTCCACCGCGCGCACGTCCGCCTGCGCGTTGAAGCCGAAGGTCACGACGCGGCGGTCGGTGATCTTGCCCACGAGGGTCTGCACCTCGGGGTGGTCGGTGCAACAGACGGCGAGGCCGTAGAAGGGAATGTTGGAGACGAAATCGAGAAAGCCCTGACGCAGGTTCTCGATCGAGCCCCAGTGCTCCATGTGCTCGGGGTCGATGTTGGTGACTATGGCAATCGTGGCGGGCAAGCGGTTGAACGTACCGTCGCTCTCGTCGGCCTCCACCACCATCCAGTCGCTCTGACCGACCCGCGCGTTGGAGCCGTAGGCGTGGATGATGCCGCCGTTGATCACCGTCGGATCGACGCCGCCGTGATCGAGCAGCGTGGCGACCATGGTGGTGGTCGTCGTCTTGCCGTGGGTGCCGCCGACGGCGATGTTGGAGCGCAGGCGCATCAGCTCGGCCAGCATCTCGGCGCGGCGGACGACGGGAAGACCGCGCGCGCGGGCCTCGTCATATTCGGGGTTGCCGGGCTTGATCGCCGAGGAGATCACGACGACCTGCGCCTCGCCGAGGTTTTCCGGCGCTTGCCCGGTGAAAATCCGCGCGCCGAGCGATTGCAGTCGGTCGGTGATCGGCGTGGACTTGAGGTCCGAACCCTGCACGTCATAGCCGTGGTTCAACAGCACCTCGGCAATACCCGACATGCCAATGCCGCCGATACCAACGAAATGAATGGCACCCAGTTGGGTCGGCATCTTGGTGACGGCAGCGTTCATGGCTTACTCACTCGGTGTGGTGTTGGCCGCGAGGCTCTCGACAAGAGCGACGAGGCGGTCGGTGGCATCGGGCACCGCGACGGAGAGCGCGGCGATGGACATGGCGGTGGCAGCTTCGGGCTGCGTGAGGATCTTCTCGATCTCGGCGGCGAGGCTTTCGGGCGTCAGCTCGGCCTCGGGCATCAGGATGGCAGCGCCGGCTTCGACCGGGCCGCGGGCGTTGGCTGTCTGCTCGTCGCGCACGGCGATGGCGAGCGGCACGTAGATCGCGGGGCGACCGACAACGTTGATATCGGCCACGGATGACGCGCCGGAGCGGCAGATCACCAGCTGCGCCTCGGACAGGCGGCGGGGCATGTCGTGGAGGAAGGTCACAACCTCCACCCGCATGTCGAGCGCGTCATAGGCGGCCTGCACGCGCTCCACATCTTCCTCGCGCGCCTGCTGTGCGATGCGCAGGTGCTGGCGCAGGTGCTCGGGCAGGAGCGCCACGGCCGCGGGCACCACGTCCGAGAGGATGCGCGCGCCCTGGCTGCCGCCGAAGACCAGCAGGCTCATCGGCCAGTCGCCGGGCGGCGTATAGGGGGCGCCGGCGCGCTCGGCAATCGCGGCGCGCACCGGGTTGCCGGTGTGCACATCCTGGGCGCCAAGGGGCACCTCGGTCGGCCATGTGCCGCAGGCCACGTGAGAGACATGCTTGGCGAAGAGCCGGTTGACCCGGCCGAGGACGCCGTTCTGCTCGTGCAGCATCCGCGGCCGCCCGGTGAGCCGCGCAGCGGCCATGGCGGGAATGGTGGGATAGCCGCCGAAGCCCACGACGACATCGGGTTTTTCGCGCATCATTTTCGTGGTGGCCGAGAAGATGCCGCCAAAGATCCGGAACGGCACGGCGAGTTTCGCCAGCAGGCCGCCACGGTTGAAGGTGGCCGAAGAGACCTCGCGGATCTCCACCGCGTGGCTGAAACCGCCCACGTAGCGCGCGCCGCGCGCGTCGGTCGAAAGCGTCACCCGCCAGCCGCGCCGCAGCATCGCCTCGGACAGCGCCTGCGCCGGGAACATGTGCCCGCCGGTGCCGCCTGCCGCGATGATGAGATGGGGTTGAGACATGGGTACTACCGGTGACGTGACAGGAGGTGATCGGCGATATCGCCCTGCGGACGGGTGCGGGTGAATACCAAAAGCATCCCGACCGCAATCCCCGTCGCGATCAGCGAGGAGCCGCCGTAGCTGACGAATGGCAGCGTCATGCCCTTGGCCGGCAGAAGCCGCACCGCGACGCCCATGTTGATGAAGGCCTGCAACGCCAAGAGCGAGACCAGCCCCGTGCCCGCCAGCCGCGCGAAGGGATCACGCTCGCGCATCAGGCGGAAGAAGCTGCGCGTGGCGATTGTGAGGTAGAGCGCGATGATCACGAAGACCAGCACCAGCCCGTATTCCTCGGCCGCCACGGCGATGATGAAATCGGTATGGGCGTCTGGCAGCGTCCACTTGACCGAGCCCTCGCCCAGTCCGGTCCCGAACAACCCACCCTCGCGGATCGCGTCGGTGGCATAGCCCAACTGCGTGTTGGCGCCGACCTCGTCGCTGAGAAAGCCATCGATGCGGCGGCGGAAGTGCTCGGAGGCGGAATAGGCGAACGCCCCGCAGGCGCCGACGCCCGCGATCACGAAGCCCAGAAGCACCATCGGCGCGCCGGCCACGAAATAGATCACCGACCAGGCGAAAATCACCAGCGCCGCCTGCCCGAAGTCCGGCTGCAACGCGAGAAAGCCCACCAGCATCACCGTCACGAAGAACGACACGGCCTTGCCCGGCGGGCCCCCGACCTCTTGGCTCGCCGCCATCATCCAGGCAGTGAAGACCACGAAGACCGGCTTGAGAAACTCCGACGGCTGCAACGAGGCGAAGCCGAGCGAGTACCAACGCGTCGCCCCCATGCCGTAATCGGTGCCGAAAATCGGCAACAACGCCACGGCGAGGATCGCGAAGAAGAACCCGATGACACCCCACCGGCGCACCGCGATGGGAGACATCATCGACACGAGGATGATCACGTTGAGCGCCAGCCCGCCGTAAAACGCCTGCCGGATCACGTAGTGGAAGGGCTCGTGGCCATTGCGCTCCGCCAGCGGCGGCGAGGCCGCGAAGCCCAGAAGGATGCCGATCCCGAAGAGCGCGAAAACGCACCCCAGGGTCACGCGGTCAATCGTGCTCCACCACCGTGGAATAACTGCGTCGCCCGTGTGCACAACGACTGTGCCATGCGCCATTTCCGTCATGGAATGCCTGCCTTGCCCTCAAGCGGACCGAGGTGCCGCCTATCTGCTCATGCCCGGGTTATCCCGGGTCTATCTCGTCAGGATAGCCCGAAAAGCCGGGGCTGGCTAGCGTTAGATGGCGCTGGTTGCACATGATTTGAGCACCCCGCAGGCAGGCCATGCACGTCGGGACACGGCCGCGGAGCGCCCCCTCGTGCGGTCCGTCTCAGCCCTGCAAGGCCTCGACCTGCGCGATGAAATCGGCGCCCCGGGCCTCGAAACTGTCGTATTGGTCAAAGCTGGCCGCTGCAGGCGCCAGAAGCACCGTGTCGCCCGGCTGCGCCTCGGCGCTGGCGCGGGCCACGGCCGTCGCCATGTCGCCACAAATCTCCGAGGGGATGTCGCCCAGATGCAGGGCAAAGGCCTCGGCCTCGCGTCCAATCACATAGGCCTTCAGGACCTCGCCGGCAGCGCCGTGCAAGGGCTCCAGCCCGCCGTCCTTCTCCAGACCGCCACAGATCCAGCGGATCTTCCGGAACGCGTCCAGGGCCTTCACCGCCGCATCCACGTTGGTCGCCTTGCTGTCGTTGACATAGGCCACGCCGCCGATCTCGGCCACTCGCTGCGACCGGTGCGGCAGGCCCGCGAAACTGGCAAACGCCGCCTCGATCGTCCGTGGCGCCAACCCGAGCGCGCGACAGACCGCATAGGCGCAGGCGGCATTCTGATGGTTGTGCGCCCCCGGCAGCCCCGGCACCGGGCGCAGATCGATGGAGGCCGCCTGCCGCCCCTTGCGAAACTCGCTGAGCCAACCCTTGCGGGTGCTGACATCCCACCCCGGCCCGGACAGCTTGCCCGAGCCCACCCGAATCAGCCGCGTATCCTCTGGCCCCTCGACCATCTGGTTGGCGAGATATTGCCCCTCGGCCTCGTCGACGCCGACAATCGCACGCTCCGGGCCGCCCTCGGCAAAAAGCCGGCGCTTGGCGGCGAAATAGCCGCCCATGCCGCCATGGCGATCGAGATGATCGGGCGAGAGATTGGTGAAAACGGCAATGTCAGGCGTCAGCGCACGCGCCAGTTCGGTCTGGTAGGAGGAGAGCTCCAGCACCACCACCTCCCCGTCGATCGGCGGCTCGATGTCCAGCACGCCGCGGCCGATGTTGCCCGCCAGCTGCACCGGCACATTCGCCTCTTCAAGGATATGCGCGATCAGCGCCGAGGTGGTGGACTTCCCGTTCGATCCGGTCACCGCGACGACGCGCGGCGGCGTGTCATGGAACGCCCAGTCCCCCTGCCCGAGAGAGCGGAAAAACAGCCCGATGTCGTTATCCACCGGCACGCCCGCCCCATAGGCCGCGGCAATGGCGCGGTGCGGCGCGGGATAGAGATGCGGGATCCCCGGAGAGGTCACGAGACAGGCCACGTCCTCCAGCCCGTCGCGCACCGGATCATGGAGCGTGAAGCCCTCGGCCTCAGCCCGCGCGCGCCCCGCATCCCCGTCGTCCCAGCACAGCGCCTCGGCGCCGCCCGCGCGCAAGGCCCGCGCCGTCGCCAGTCCGGACCGCCCCAGCCCCAGCACAGCCACGCGCCGTCCCTCGAAACCCATCACCGGGATCATCGCAGCTCCCCCTCTTCATCTTTTCTCAAATACGGAAAATTCCACCCATCCACAGGATGCCGTCGCCCTGACCCTGCCGCAAGGCCGGCCCCGGACGCCAGACGAAACATCGCGTGACGCGCCGCGCGCGTCGCAATTGGCCTGCGGGCCAGGCGCTTAGCGCAGTTTCAGCGTGGCGAGGCCAATCAGCGCGAGGATCAGCGAGATGATCCAGAACCGGATCACGATCTGCGGCTCGGCCCAGCCCTTCTTTTCGAAGTGATGGTGGATCGGCGCCATCAGGAAGACCCGCTTGCCGGTCACCTTGAAGTAGAGCACCTGCACGATGACCGAGACCGCCTCGGCCACGAAGAGACCGCCGACGATCGCCAAAACGATCTCGTGCTTCGTCACCACCGCAATGGCGCCCAGGGCGCCGCCCAGCGCCAGCGAGCCGGTGTCACCCATGAAAACGGCCGCGGGCGGCGCGTTGTACCACAAAAAGCCCAGACCGCCGCCGATCAGGCCGGCGCAGAAGATCAGCAACTCGCCCGTGCCCGGCACGTAATGCACGTCGAGATACTCGGTGAAGTCGACCCGGCCCACGGCATAGGCGATGATGCCCAGCGTCGCCGCCGCGATCATCACCGGCATGATCGCCAGCCCGTCGAGCCCGTCGGTCAGGTTCACCGCATTGGCCGAGCCCACGATCACGATCATCACGAAAGGCAGGTAGAGAAAGCCCATGTTCAAGAGCACGTCCTTGAAGACCGGCAGGGCCAACTGGCCGGAAAGGTCGTCCGGATGGGTCTGCGCGGCGATCAGACCGGCGCCCAACGCGATGGCAAAACCGATGGCCAGACGCAGCTTGCCCGAGACACCGGCCGAGGTGTTGCGGCTGACCTTGGCCCAATCGTCGGCGAAACCGATCAGCCCGAAGGCCACGGTGACACCCAGAACAAGCCAGACATAGGGGTTGTCGAGCCGCGCCCAGAGCAAGGTCGAGAGGCAGACCGCGGCGAGGATCAGCAGGCCGCCCATGGTGGGGGTGCCGGCCTTGGTCTCGCGGTGGCTTTCGGGGCCGTCCTCGCGAATCGGCTGACCGTCCTTGTACTTCCGCCGCAGGGCGTCGATCAGGGGTCGGCCGAAGATGAAGCCGAAGATAAGCGCGGTGAAAAACGCGCCGCCTGCGCGAAAAGTGATGTAGCGGAAGAGGTTGAAGACATCGCCACCGTCCGACAGTTCGCTGAGCCAAAACAACATGTAGCGGTATCCCTAACCTTGATCCCCGAGCGATTGCCCCAGTTTCCGCAGGGCGTCAACCACAACGGAAACCTTGGAGCCCTTGGAACCCTTGACCAGCACCACGTCGCCGGGGCGCAGCCGGCGCGGCAGGGCGTGGCACAATTCGCGCGCCGTGGCCTCGTGGGCGCCGCGCTTGGCGCCGGGCAGCGCGGTATGGAGATGTTCCATCAGCGGGCCGCAGGTGTGGACGACGTCGACGGCCTCCATGCTCGGCAGCTCCGCCACGTCGGCATGCATCGCCTCGGCGCCCTCGCCCAGTTCCAGCATGTCGCCCAGCACCGCGATGCGCCGCCCGCCCCGGGCCGGGGTGATGGCGGCCAGCACCTCGAGCCCCGCCGCCAGCGAGGCCGGGTTGGCGTTGAAGGCGTCGTCGATCAGTTCGATGGCGATATCATCGGTCTGGCTGAGCACGATGCGCTCGCGCTGGCCGCGCCCCTCCACCGGTTGCCAGTGCGACAGCATCATCGCCGCCTGCGTGGGATCCGCCCCCGCCGCCGCGACCGCACAGAGGACGCCCACCGCGTTGCTGGCGTAGTGCCGCCCCGAAACCGAGAGCTTGGCCAGCCGCGCGCCCTCCGCCGTGGCCAGTCGCATGACGGTGCTTTCATCGGAGAGGATCACATCGGTGAGCCGCAGGTCCGCGCCCTCCGCCTCGCCGAAGGTCACAACCTCGGCGGCGTGGGTCCGGGCGGTGTCGATCAGAATGCCTGATGTCTCCACGTCGAGCGGCACGATGGCGACGCCCCCCGGCTCCAGCCCTTCGAAGATCGAGGCCTTCTCGGCGGCGATGCCCTCGATGACGCCGAAGGCCTCAAGATGCGCCGGCGCGATGGTGGTGATCATCGCCACGTGGGGCCGTGCCATGCGGGCGAGCGGCGCGATTTCGCCGGGGTTGCTCATGCCGATCTCGATTACCGCGAAGTCGGTGTCAGCGGGCATCCGCGCCAGCGTCAGGGGCACGCCCCAGTGGTTGTTGTAGGAAGCGACGGCGGCGTGAACCTTGCCCTGCCCGCTCAGCGCCTGCTTCAGCATCTCCTTCGCCGTGGTCTTGCCGACCGAGCCGGTAATCGCGATGACGCGGGCCTCGGTGCGGGCGCGGGCGGCCTGCCCGAGGCGCTCCAGCGCAGGCAAAACCGCGTCCACCAGCAGACATTTCGCGGGATCGACGCCGTCGGGCACATGGCTGACCATGGCGGCGCAAGCGCCGGCCTCCAGCGCCTGGGCGACGAACTCGTGCCCGTCGCGGGCCGCGGCGAGGGCGACGAAGAGATCGCCCGGCGCCAGCGTTCGCGTGTCGATGGAGACGCCCGTGGCCTCCCATGCGCCGGTGGCGGTGCCGCCGGTGGCGCGCGCGGCCTCTTCCGAGGTCCAGAGGCGGCTCATGCGATCCACAAGGTCATATCGCGCCCTCCAAAGCGGCCACGGCAACCGAGGCTTGTTCAACGTCGTCAAAGGGATAGACGACATCGCCCATCTGTTGACCGGTCTCGTGTCCCTTGCCCGCGATAAGCAGCGCGTCGCCCGGCTCCAGCATATCGACCGCGCGCAGGATCGCCTCGGCGCGGTCGGCGACCTCGGTGGCCTCGGGACAGCCCGCCATGACGGCGGCGCGGATCGCGGCGGGATCCTCGGTGCGGGGGTTGTCGTCGGTCACGAAAACCACGTCGGCCCCCTCGCAGGCGGCCTTGCCCATCAGCGGGCGCTTGGAAGTATCGCGGTCGCCCCCTGCCCCGAAGACGACGGCAAGCCGCCCGAGCACATGGGGGCGCAGCGCCTTCAGCGCCACGTCGAGGCTGTCGGGCGTGTGGGAGTAATCCACATAGATCGGCGCGCCGTGGCTGCGGCGGGCGGCCAGTTGCATGCGGCCCCGCACGCCCTGCATCTGCGGCAGGACGGCGAAGACGGCGTCGGGATCCTCGCCGCCCGCGATGACCAGCCCGGCGGCGGTCAGCACGTTCATTGCCTGAAAGGCGCCGATGAGGTTCAGGCGCACCTGTCGCGCCTCGCCCTGCCAGCGGAAGAGCACGTCCTGCCCGGTCTCGTCGATCCGGCGGCCGGTGATCTTCAACGCGGCCTCGGCGTATTGCGCGACGCCCAAAACCTCGATCCCGCGCGCCTCGCAGGCCTCGGCCACGCGGGGGCCGTGGGGGTCATCTAGGTTCACCACGGCCACGCCGTCCTCGGGCAAAAGCCCGGTGAAAAGCCGCAGCTTGGCCTCGAAATAGGCCTCCATCGTGCCGTGGTAATCGAGGTGATCCTGCGTGAGGTTGGTGAAGGCGGCCGCCGCGAGGCGCACGCCGTCCATCCGGCTCTGGTCCAGCCCGTGGGACGAGGCCTCCATCGCCGCGTGGGTCACACCAGCGGCGGCCATGTCGGCCAGAACGGAATGGAGCGTCACCGGCTCGGGCGTTGTGTGGATGCCGGGGGCCTCATAGGCACCTTCGACACCGGTGGTGCCGATGTTGACGGCATTGATCTTCAGCGCTTCCCAGATCTGGCGGGTGAAGCTGGCGACAGAAGTCTTGCCGTTGGTGCCGGTCACCGCGACCATGGTTTCGGGCTGTGCGCCGAAGAACAGCGCGGCGCTGTGGGCGAGCGCCTCGGCCGCGTCTTCCACGACGACCAGCACCGCGTAGGAGGCGGCGAGCTCTTCCGCCGCGATCTCGGCGCCCGCGCGGTCGGTGAGCACCGCGCCCGCGCCCATGCGCAGGGCATATTGGATGAACTCGGCCCCGTGGACCCGCGTGCCGGGGATTGCGGCAAAAAGCGTGCCGGGCTTCACCTTGCGGCTGTCGAGCGCCAGACCGCTCACCACCACATCGTTCCCGCTCATGGGGGTGAGCCCCAGATCGGAAAGTCGTCTTTCAGCCATGCTGCACCTCCTCAGTTCGAGGAGCTGGATAGCTGCAAACCGAGGGGATGTTCAACGCTCGGCCGCAAGCCGAGCAGCGGTGCGGTGCGGCGGATGACCTCGGCGGCGACGGGCACGGCTGTCCAGCCCGCGGTGCGGCGCGGCTGGTTGCCGGAGGGGTCGGAGGCTTCCTGAAGGGTCACGATCAGCACGTATTGCGGATCATGCATCGGGAAGGCGCTGGCGAAGGTGTTGAGGTTGCGGTCCTCGTAGTAGCCGCCGTTGGGACGCGGCAGGTCGGCGGTGCCGGTCTTGCCGCCGACGGCATAGCCCTCGACCTCGCCGAAGCTGGCGGTGCCCTCGGTCACGACCTGACGCAGCATGGCGTTCACGATCTGGCTGGTGGATTCGGAGATGATGCGCGGCCCCTGCGCGGGCGCGTCGCGGCGCAGAAGCGTCGGCTCGATCAGCGTGCCGCCGTTGACCACGGTGGAATAGGCGGCGGCCAGATGCAGCGGCGAGGTGGAGACGCCGTGGCCGTAGCTGATCGTCATCGTGGAGAGCTCACCCCACCGCGAAGGCACCAGCGGGCGGCCCGAGGCGGCCTCGACCAGTTCCACCGGCGTGGGGGTCAGCAGGCCGAGGCTGCGCAGAAAATCCTCTTGCCGCTCGCGGCCAATCGTCTGCGCCATGCGCGCGGTGCCGATGTTGGAGGAATGGATCAGCACGTCGGCGACGCTCTGCTCGGCGCCGTAGTAGGAGAAGTCGCGGATCGAGAAGCCCGCCATGCGCAGCGGCCCGGTGGTGTCGATCATGTCGTAGGGTGAATAGAGATCCAACTCCAGCGCCTGCGCGATGGTGAAGGTCTTGAAAACGCTGCCCAATTCGTAGACGCCCTGCACCGTCCGGTTGAACAGCGGGCTGTCGGCCTGATCGCCTTCCAAGAGCGGCCGGGGCCGCGCGTTGGGGTCGAAATCGGGCAGGCTCGCCATCGAGATGACCTCGCCCGTGTGCACATCCATCAGCACCGCCGAGGCGCCGCGCGCGTTCATCAGCGCCATGCCGCCGGCCAGCACTTCCTCGACCGTGGCCTGCACGGTGAGATCGAGCGAGAGCTGCAGCGGCTCGACCCGGCTCGGGTCGCGCAGTTCGGTGTCGAAATGGGCCTCGATGCCGGCAATGCCGATCACCTCGGCGGCATTGACCGCTTCTTCACCGAAGCTTGCGCCGCCGAGCACGTGCGCGGCGATGGAGCCGTTGGGATAGAGCCGCATCTCGCGCGGGCCGAACAGCAGGCCGGGCTCGCCGAGGTCGTGGACCTGTTGCTCCTGTTCGGGCGAGATGTAGCGGCGCAGCCAGAGGAAGCGCGAGCCGCTGGTGAAGCGACGGTAGAGGTCGTCGGCGTCCATCTCAGGGAAGATCTCGGCCAGCCCCTCGGCGGCATTGCGCGGGTAGATCAGGTCGTGGGGGTGGGCGTAGAGCGCGTTGGTGGCGAAGTTGGTGGCCAGAATGCGCCCGTTGCGGTCGGTGATGTCGGCGCGGGTGTTGAGGATCGTGGGCCCCTGGCTCACGAGGCGCGGCTCGGTCGGGGCCGAGGTCGCCAGCGCGGCCATGCGGGTACCGACGGCGCCGAAGGCCAGCACGAAGCACAGGGCGACAAGCAGGAGGCGCGATTCCGCGCGCACCCGCATCTTGTCGCGCAGGCCTTCGTGGCGCAGGCGCAGGTTCTCGCGCTCCACGTTGTCGGGGTTCTCGCCGCGCGCGCGGGCGTCGAGGATGCGGGTCAGCGGGCGTAGCGGAATGCGCAGGCTCATAGGGGCTCTACCTCTCCATCCCAGATCGGGTTGGACGAATTCTCAAGAATGAAGGCTTCGGCGTCATCCACCGGCGAAGGAAAAGGAATCTGCGCCACGTCGCCGAACTGGTCGGAGGTGAGCGGCAACAGGCCCAGACGGTCGAAGTTGAACCGCGCGAGCTCACGCAGGCGGTCGGGGCGGTTGAGATAGGCCCATTCGGCGCGCAGCACGCCCAGACGCTCGCGTTCGTTGACGATCTGGCGCTGGAGGCGGTTGACCTCTCGGTCGGCCATCTGGGTCTGGATCGTCTGGTGATAGGCCCAATAACCGAGGCCCACGACGATGATGGCGGCGATGAGGGTGGTGAAACGCATGGTCAGAGCCCCTCCAACTGCGGCAGGCCAAGGGTCTTGAGGTCGATTTCCTGCGCGGGGGCGTCGGTGCGCGTGGCGATGCGCAGCTTGGCCGAGCGGGCGCGGGTGTTGCGGGCGATTTCCTCGGCGTCCGGCGCGATCGCCTTGCGCGGCGTCAAAAGGAAACCGGGGGTCTTGGCTGCGGCCTCGGGCTCGTAGCGGGAGCCGCCGCCGCCGGTGCTGGCGCGCTCGGCCATGAACTTCTTCACGATCCGGTCCTCGGAGGAATGGAACGTCACCACAGCGAGCTTGCCGCCGGGCTTAAGCGCGCGTTCGGCGGCCATGAGACCATGGGCGAGCTGGCCGAATTCATCGTTGACAGCGATGCGGATCGCCTGGAACGAACGGGTGGCCGGATGGCTCTGCCCCGGCTTCTTGCGGGGCAGGCATTTCTCAATGATGCCAGCGAGTTGCAGGGTGGAGTTGATGCGCGTCTTGGCCCGCTCCACTACGATCGCCTTGGCAATCCGGCGCGAGGCGCGCTCTTCTCCGTATTGGAACAGGATGTCGGCCAGAAGCTTCTCGGGGGCGTCGTTGACCAAGTCCTCGGCCGAGACGCCGCTCTGCCCCATGCGCATGTCCAGCGGGCCGTCGCGCATGAAGGAGAAGCCGCGTTCGGCAATGTCGAGCTGCATGGAGGAGACGCCGAGATCCAGCGTCACGCCGTCGAGCGGCTCGCCGGCCAATGTGTCGAGGTCGGAGAAGGTCCCCTCCTCCAGTCGCAGACGATCCCCGTAGGACCCGGCCCAATCGGCGGCCATCTCGAAGGCCATGGGGTCGCGGTCCACGCCGATCACCTTGCCCGCGCCTCCCTCAAGCAAGCCACGGGCGTATCCACCAGCGCCGAAGGTTCCGTCCAGCCACACGCCAGAAACCGGCGCGACTTCGCGGAGGATGGCCCCCAACAGAACGGGGATGTGTGGCTGTTCTACTGCGTCGGTCATTCGGCATTGTCTGTTACCGGGGGTGTTTTGGGCGCGTTGGCCAGGGAGACGGGATTGAAGAATTCCTTGCCCTCGGAGAGCTTCGCGAGCATCGCGGCCAGCTTGTCCTTGGACGCCTCGCTGTCGGCGGGCTTGAGGATGTGGAATTTCGTGCCTTTGCCCTGGAAGACCGCCTCGCCGTCCAGTGCCAGCTTGTCGCGCGCGGAGCCGGGCAGGACGAAACGACCGTTGTCGTCGACCTGCACCTCGTCGCAGAGCGAATAATAGAGAATCTCGAGAACTTCGCGCTCTTCCTCGCCCTCGGGCATGGATTGGATGCGCTGATCGAGGTCGTCATAGGCGTCGCCCGACAGACACTCGACATAATCGGTCATGGGGTTGCCGTAGGCGATATAGAGACGCGCGGCGTCACCGGGGGCACAGGCGGCGTCCTGGGCTTGCAGGGTACGACGGAATTTAGCCGGGAGCGAAACCCGGCCCTTCCCATCTACCTTGCACACATTGGTGCCCTGAAACCTCGTGTCCACTAATCTCGCCTCGGTCCTGCGCGGCCACCAGCGGCCGTCACAACTTTTGCCCGTGTTGGGCCGTATTCCGGGCCCGGAAATGGAAACGGCGGACTGAGGAAGCTGCCACTCCTCAATCCGCCGCCCTCGTCCCATTTCTGGGGTGTCCGACTACGCTGACTACCTGGGGGGGATGTCTGCTCGTCTACGCGCCGGATCTCTTTTTTCGACGAATGAGATGCCTGTATGAACCTGCCTATTTTTATTGTTGGTTCGGATCTTTTTGATCCTTTGTGTTGTCTCGCTGTCGATGGAATTCTTGTCCCATGGTACGCCGTCCCATTCAATACCTTTTTATGGAACCTTCTCCCACTTTGCCCGATTCAGCCCCAAACCTACCCCCTCGGTGGTGTCGAAAAGACACAGCCCTCATGGCGGATATTGTGGGCGCACAGCAGCAAATCCCATCATCTTGGGGTGGGGAGCGGTGGGGGGAGGAAGTGGGGGATGGTGGCAAATTTTTCCAGAAACCGGGCCACTCCGGCGCGATCACGGCGGCGTGATCCCGTTTTGTTCTGGAATTGTTGATTCGTCGCGCGACTGCGGGGGTCGGAATCAGGGGAATTGGGAAAAGTATCGGGGGCGCATTCGCCCCCGAGGGAATTGGTCAGGCCATGCCGCCGTCGATAAAGCGCCGCGCGAGGCTGGCATAGGCTTCGGCCATCGGGCTGTCGCCGAGCGCGATGGGGTCGCCGGCATCTCCGGCAATCCGGGTGTCCAGATCGATCGGCAGGGCGCCGAGGAAGGGGATGTCCATCTTCTCGGCCTCGGTGCGCACGCCCCCCTCCCCGAAGATATGCGCCTCGTGGCCGCAGTTGGGGCAATGGTACGTGGCCATGTTCTCGATCAGGCCGAGCACAGGGGTCTTCAGGGAGGAGAACATGTCGAGCGCCTTGCGCGCGTCCAGAAGCGCCACGTCCTGCGGGGTGGAGACGACGATAGCGCCCGTCACCTCGGACTTCTGGCAGAGCGTCATCGCCACATCGCCGGTGCCGGGTGGCAGATCGACGAGCAGCACGTCCAACTCGCCCCACTCCACCTGGGTCAGCATCTGTTGCAGCGCGCCCATCAGCATCGGCCCGCGCCAGACCACGGCCTTCTCGGCGGGCAGCATGAACCCGATGGACATCAGCGTGACGCCGTGGCCCTGCAGCGGGATGATCGTCTTGCCGTCAGGCGAGGCGGGGCGCTTGTTGACGCCCATCATGCGCGGCACCGAGGGGCCGTAGATGTCGGCGTCCAGAAGGCCCACCTTGCGCCCCTGACGCGCCAGTGCCACGGCAAGGTTGGTGGAGACGGTGGATTTGCCCACCCCGCCCTTGCCGGAGCCGATGCCGATGATGCGCTTGACGCCCTTGGGCTTCATCGAGCCTTCCTGCGGCTTCATGTGTCCGCCCACCGACAGCGTCGGAGGCGCGCCCTTGGGACCACCGGGCGCGGCGCCGGGGGCGGAAGGCGCGGCGCTGTGGGCCGTCAGCGCGACAGAGACCTGTCTGACGCCATCCATCTTGCCGATGAACTCCTCCACGCCCGCGCGCAGGCCCGCCATCTGTTGCGCAATCGCGGGCGACGGGGCCTCGATGATGAAGCTGACCTTGCCCTCGTTCACGGTGAGCGCGCGGATCATGTCGCGGCTGACAAGGTCGCCGCCGTCGGGCAGGCCGATCTTCGTCAGGGCTTCAAGGATGGTGTCGCGGGTCAGGGCCATGGGGCGTCCTTTTGCAAATTCTCGTTTCGTCTCGGTGCCCGTGCGGGGGCTTTCCTCTCACATAGGAGGGTTTGTGCGCGCGCGCACCCCCACAATCACCATGCCGAGGGTGCCGAGCGTGCCGGCCACGGCCAGCGCGGGGCCGATGCCGATCAGGTCCGCGGCCGCCCCGATGGCGACGGAGCCAAGCGAGACGGTGCCGAAACCCACCACGACCCAGAAGCTCATCACCCGGCCGCGGAAGGCATCGGGCAGGCCGGTCTGGATCGCCGATTGCAGCGAGACACCGCACCATGTGGAGCTGAGCCCGGTGAGGGCCACGGCCAGCAGGACCAGCGGCCAGCTCGGCGCGAGGCCCATGGCGATCACCGCCCCCTGCCCCGCGAAGGAGGCGACCCAGACGGTGCGCGAGATCCGTGCGCCCACGGCCGACACGCCGCCCGCCTTGAGGAGCGCCGAGGTCAGCGCGCCGACGCCCGCCGCCGCCGTCAGGAAGCCAAGGCCCGCCGCGCCCCGGCCGAAGCCGCCGTCGGCCACCACCGGCAACACCTCGAGCGCGCCCCGTGCGGAGGTGGCAAAGATCATCGTCATCAACAGCGCCTGCCAGATCAGCGGATCGGCCGCCGCATAGCGGACGCCCTCGACCAGATCACTGAGAATCGGGGCTGCGGCGCGCGGCGGCAGGCTGCGGGGGTGCAGCGCGGGCAACACCGCCAGCATCGGCACATAGCACAGTGCCGCGAGCCAGAGCGCCGTGGCCCCGCCCGCCGTGGCGATGACCCACCCCGCAAGCACCGGAGCCACGAGCCGCGCGAGGTTGAAGTTGAGCGCGGTGATAGAGACGACGTGCTGCACCATCTCGGCCGAGACCAGCCGCGGCCCGAGCGACATGCGCACTGGGTGATGGGCCGCCGAAATGAGCCCGATGCTGAGCGCGGCGAGCGACAGGCCCACCGCCCCCACCTCGCTCGCCAGAAGTGCGAGGACCGCGATGATCGCCGCCATCAGCCCGTTGGTCACCAGCGCCGCTTTGCGGATGTCGACACGGTCCGCCATGACCCCGAAGAACGGGCCGAAGAGCAAGGTCGGGAACAGACTGAGTGCCGCGACGAGGCCCACGGCAGAGGCCTGTCCGGTCCTCTCCCACGCCAGCCAGCCCAAGGTGACGCGCTGGATCCAGATGGCCTGCACCGCAAAGAAGACGCCGCCGAAAAACAGGCGAAACTGACGATCCTTGAAGGCACCACCGGCAATCAGCATTCAGTTAACCATACGTAACCAAAGGAAAATGCGCCATGCACGTGCTGCATAGCAGCATTTCGGAAACGTTCATTGTGCAGCCGCAGCATTCGCCTATCTTCAATCTCAACAGAGCGAGACACAGCCAAATCACTTGGGCGACGGAAGGGCAAGAGCCCCCGGAAGCCTACAGAGAAATCGAGGACTACCATGGCCTACATCACAGGCAACCGCACCGCGACCGCAACCTTCGGCCAACGCCTGACCGAACTCCGCGAAGCCGTCGCACAATCCTACGGCAACTGGCGCGTTTACCGCCGCACGCTGAACGAACTCAACCAGCTGTCCAACCGCGAACTGGCTGATCTGGGCATGAACGCCTCCATGATCAAGCGCATCGCGCTGGAAGCGGCTTACGGCGACAACGTCTGAGCCTCCAAGGTCTGGCAATCGCGCCGGACCGATACCAGATACCGGGCCCTATCCTCCCATAGGGCATCCGGGACAGCGGGCCGCAAACGATCCTCCCTCGGATGCGCCCGCACCCTAACAACGGCCCGGAAACGGGTCAGACGTCCGGCCTCTTTCCTCCCATTGGGGTCGCGATAGACGGTGAAGCTCCTCCTCCTCCCTTAGGAGCGGAACCACACGGCAGATCGAGCCTTTCCTCCCATTGGATCGGTCTGAAAACAGCAGCGGAAGTCCTCTCCTCCCTTGGATGGACGCTGCGCCCAGACCTTGCTTGTTCCTCCCAACGAGCGGGTCAGAAATCGGCGGTGATGGTGTCTTCCTCCCAGAACACCATCATCGCCTTTTTTCGTTTGAAGGCCCCCTTCAGGCGCGGGTATCCTTGGGAGATCCCATCACCACGTAGGTCGTGATCGTCGCCACCTGCGGCAGCGCGCCCAGAACATCGGTATGGAATCGCTTGTAGGTGGTCAGATCCGCCACCTCGACGCGCAGCAGATATTCCACGGTGCCGGTGATGTTGTGGCATTCCACCACTTCCGCAGCCCGCGCCACGGCGGCCTCGAACGCCTCCTGCGCGCCCTTGGTGTGGAGGTTCAGACCTACGGTCATATAGGCGACAAAGCCGATGCCCATGGCAGCGGGGTCAAGCACGGCGCGGTAGCCCGAGATCACGCCCTGCGCCTCCAGCGCCTGAACCCGGCGCAGGCTGGCAGAGGGCGACAGCGACACGCGCTCGGCCAGGTCGAGGTTCGATATCCGGCCGTCGCGGCTCAACTCGCGCAATATCTGGCGATCTTTATCGTCGATCTTCGGCATTTGTTGCGCAGTATTGCCGCCAGCACCGAATTTAGCAATTTCATTCCGAAGTTTCCTCCGTAAGATTGCGCAATGACTTATGAAATCCTCACCGGCCTTGTGCTTTTCGCCTTCGCCTCCTCGATCACGCCGGGACCTAACAACATCATGCTGATGGCCTCGGGCGTGAACTTCGGGCTGCGGCGCACGGTGCCGCATATGTTGGGCGTATCGCTCGGCCACGGGGCGATGACGGTGCTTCTGGGCCTTGGGCTGGTGCAGGTCTTCGTGCTGATTCCATGGCTCCGCACGGTGCTGACGGTGATCTCGGTCGCCTATCTGCTGTGGCTGGCGTGGAAAGTGGCCAATGCGGCCCCGCCCGCCCACGCGAAGGAGGACGCGCGCCCCCTCACCTTCTTGCAGGCGGCGGGGTTCCAATGGGTCAACCCCAAGGCCGTCTACATGTCGATCTACGCCCAGACGACCTATGCGCCGGAAGGCACCGGATGGTCCGGCGCGGTGCTTGTGGGCGTCGTCTTCGCGCTGGTGAACCTGCCCTCCGTCGCCACCTGGGCCTGGGGCGGCACGCAGGTGCGGCGCTGGCTGGCCGCGCCGGGGCGGCTTCGGGTGTTCAACTGGACGATGGCGGCGCTGCTGGTGCTGTCGCTCTACCCCATCATCCTCGGCGAGGGTTAATTCGGCCGGATCGCCACGCCGCTGGCAAAGCGCGGCACCAGTGCGATCGGGTCCTGCTCTGCATCCCAGACACCGTCGCGGAAGACATGCTGCAAGAGCCGATTCGCGTTCTCCGGATCCGCGCTGTACTGGAAACAGAACTCGCGCGGCGAGGTCTCGCGCAGTTCCTCGCGGCGGGCGGGGAGCATCTCATCGGGGAGCGCCGTGAAACCGTCGAGATCGAAAGGAAAGCGATAGCCCTCGGCCTCCCACATCGCTTGCAGGCCCTGATCCTCGTAGGGAATGCACAGCGCGTCGCCGCGCCAGTCGATGCGGTAGCGGGCCACTTCCATCGGGTTGTCCCAGGTCGCGGAGGCGGTGACCAGAACCACGTGATCGGCGTTTTGCTCCACGTAGATCTCGGCCCAGGCGCAGGAGGTGCGGGCATCGGGGAAGTAGCAGAAGGCCGAGGCATCCATATGGGCGGTGATTTCAGCGCGGGTCAGGAAGTCCTGCGACGCCTCTTGGGCCTGCCCGCCGGAGCTGAGGCCAACCGACAGGGCGCACAGTGTCAGAGCCGATAGAAAACGCGGCAACATGTTGAACTCCTTCACGTCTTGCGGGCGTGTTCACGGGCCCGCGCGCAGGCGCGGCGGGCTCGGATCACGGGTCGGATCGGAGCCTAGTGGGCCGGGGGCCACAGGTCGAGAGGGGGAAATCCGCCCCCTCGCGGGGCTCTAGAACGGAACGTCGCCGTCATCCTGCCCGCTCTCCTGCCCCGCCGCGACAAGGAAGCGGCCGACAACGTGCTTGCTGCCCGCCTTCTCGAACTCGATCCCGAGCTTGTCGCCTTCGACCGAGACAACGGCGCCGTAGCCGAATTTTTGGTGAAAGACCCGGTCGCCGATGGAAAAGGCGCTGATCGCCTCGGCGTCGATGGTCATCGCCTTCGCCTCGGTCGGCTGGCGGGTGCCATATTGGCCCTGCCGCGCCTGCAGGCGCTTCCAGCCCGGCGAGTTGTAGACGTCAGCCCGCGCCGCTTTCTCGTGCAGGTTGGAGCCCGCCATATCCCGCTCGACCGGGCTGGCGCTGGCGCCCATGCCGCGCATCTGACCGCCCATGCCGCCCTGATGCCCGTAAAGGCCCGGCGGGGTGAGCACTTCGACATGATCCTCGGGCAATTCGTCGATGAAGCGCGACGGCATCTGGCTTTGCCATTGCCCGTAGACACGGCGGTTGCCGGCGAAAGAGATGGTGCAGACCTTCTCGGCGCGGGTGATGCCCACGTAGGCGAGGCGGCGTTCCTCCTCCAGCCCGCTCTGGCCGCTTTCGTCCATCGAGCGTTGCGAGGGAAAGAGGCCATCTTCCCACCCCGGAAGGAAAACGGCAGGAAACTCCAGACCCTTGGCGGCGTGGAGCGTCATCAGGGTGACCTTGGGTTCCTGATCGTCCTGCTCGTTGTCCATGATCAGGCTGACATGTTCGAGAAACCCTTGCAGGTTTTCGAAGTTTTCCAAGGCCTTGACCAGTTCCTTGAGGTTTTCCAGCCGGCCCGGCCCTTCGGGCGTCTTGTCGTTCTGCCAATGGGCGGTATAGCCGCTTTCGTCGAGGATGATCTCGGCCAGTTCCACGTGGCTCATGCCGAGCTGGCCGCCGACGGGCTCGACTTCCTCGTCGATCAGGTCATCCACCGGACCCACGGCGCGCAGTCCGCCGTTGAGATGCCCGCGCCAGCGCGCGAGGCCGTCGACCAACGTGCGCAGCTCGCGCCCGCCCTTGCCGCCGATGGCCTGCGTCTCGACGCAGAGCCGCGCGCCTTCCAGCAGGCTGACGCCGTTGCTGCGCGCCATGCGCTGGATTGTCTGCTGTGCCTTGTCGCCGAGGCCGCGCTTGGGGGTGTTGACGATCCGCTCGAAGGCGAGGTCGTCGTCGGGGCTGACCACGACGCGGAAATAGGCCATGGCATCGCGGATCTCCATCCGCTCGTAGAAGCGCGGGCCGCCGATGACACGGTAGGGCAGACCGATGGTGAGGAAGCGGTCCTCGAAGGCGCGCATCTGGTGGCTGGCGCGCACGAGGATGGCGATGTCGTTGGGGCCGATCGGGTCCATGCCGCGGGTGCCGTGGCCCATGGCCTCGATCTCCTCGCCGACCCAGCGGGCCTCCTCATCGCCGTCCCAATGGCCGATCAGGCGGACCTTCTCGCCGTCCTCGCCGTCGGTCCAAAGGGTCTTGCCGAGCCGCCCGCGGTTGCCCGCAATGACGCCCGACGCGGCGGCAAGGATGTGGCCGGTGGAGCGGTAGTTCTGCTCAAGCCGGACGACATGGGCGCCGGGAAAATCCTTCTCGAAGCGCAGGATGTTGCCCACTTCGGCGCCGCGCCAGCCGTAGATCGACTGGTCATCGTCGCCGACGCAGCAGATGTTCTTGTGCCCCGCCGCCAGCAGCCGCAGCCAGAGGTATTGGGCGACGTTGGTATCCTGGTACTCGTCCACGAGGATGTAGCGGAACCAGCGCTGGTATTGCTGCAGCAGATCCTCGTTCTCCTGAAAGATGCGGATGACGTGGAGCAGCAGGTCGCCGAAGTCGCAGGCGTTCAGCTCCTTCAGGCGGGTTTGATACTGGCCGTAGAGCTTCACGCCCTGGTTGTTGAAGGCGCCATGATCGGCAGAGGGTACCTGTTCGGGCGTCAAGGCGCGGTTCTTCCAGCCGTCGATCAGCGACCCCAACCCGCGCGCCGGCCAGCGCTTGTCGTCGATGCCTTCGGCCACGATCAGCTGCTTGAGCAGGCGATTCTGGTCGTCCATGTCGAGGATGGTGAAGTTGGATTTCAGCCCCACCAGTTCTGCATGACGGCGCAGGAGCTTGACGCAGATGGCGTGGAAGGTGCCGAGCCAGGGCATCCCCTCGGCCGGTTGCCCGAGCAGTGCGCCGACGCGGGTCTTCATCTCGCGCGCGGCCTTGTTGGTGAAGGTCACGGCGAGGATCTCGTTCGGGCGCGCGGTGCCGGTGGCCATCAGATGCGCGATCCGGGCGGTGAGCGCGCGGGTCTTGCCGGTACCGGCGCCCGCGAGCATCAGGACCGGGCCGTCGAGTTGTCGGACGGCGGCCTCCTGCGCCGGGTTCAGCCCTTCCATATAGGGGGCCGCGCCCTGCGGCGCCGTGGCCATGGCGCGGGCGGCAAGGGAAGAGGTGGCGGCGGCCTCGAAGGCGTCGGAATCGTCGAATTGGGTCATGGGGGCGAAGATAGTTCGGGACGCGCGGGAGGGGAAGGTTTGTTCGCAGATTGTTCCATTTGCGCGATATGTGGGTGGCCGGAGTGAGGGGCCAGCCCCTCACGCTCGCCGCCGTATTTGCGAAAAGATGAAGGCGGCGCGGTGAAAAGCGGTTGAGCTTGCGGGGGTTGCGGGGTTCTTTGTGGCCATGGTTCTACAATCGAAATACCCCGCCCTCAGCGATCTCAAGGCGCGTGCCCGACGGCGCATTCCGCATTTCGTCTGGGAGTATCTGGATTCCGGAACCGGGAGGGAAGAGGGCGCGGCGCGCAATCGGTCGGCTCTCGATGCGGTGCTGTTTCGGCCCGCGGCGCTTTTGGGCGAGATCGCGCCTTCGCTGCAGTGTTCGTTTCTCGGGCGCGACTATCCGGCGCCTTTCGGCATTGCGCCCCTTGGCATGTCGGGGCTGATCTGGCCGGGCGCCGAGCATATCCTGAGCGCTTTCGCTGCGCAGGCGGGCATTCCCTATTGCGTCTCGACCGTGGCGACGGTGGTGCCGGAGGATCTGGCGGGGACGATCGGTGAGCAGGGGTGGTTCCAGATGTATCCGCCGAAGTCCAAAGAGGTGCGTGATGACATGCTGCGCCGGGCGCGGGAGGCGGGGTTCCACACGCTGGTGTTGACGGTCGACGTGCCGGCCGCATCGCGGCGCGAGCGGCAAACGCGGGGCGGATTGGTGCAGCCGCCGCGCCTCACGCCGCGGCTGATGGCGCAGGTCGCGCGCTGTCCCGAGTGGTCGCTAGGCATCGCCTCGCGCGGCATGCCGCGGATGCGCCTGATGGACAGCTATGCCGAGGGGCTCGCCAAGGGGCCCCTGCCCTCCACCGCCCACGTGGGCTACCTGCTGCGCGCCGCGCCGGATTGGGACTACGTGGCCGCGTTGCGCGAGGCGTGGGATGGGCCGCTGATCCTCAAAGGGGTCTGCGAGCCCGAGGTCGCAGCGCGTGCGGGGACCGAGGGCGTCGATGCGATCTGGGTCTCGACCCACGCGGGGCGGCAGTTCGATGGGGCGCCGGGGGCCGCACGTGTCCTGCCCGAGGTGCGCGGGGCCACCGACTTGCCGATCATATTCGACAGCGGCGTGGAAAGCGGGCTCGACGTGATGCGCGCGCTGGCGCTCGGGGCGGACTTCGTGATGATGGGGCGGGCGTGGCACTATGCGCTCGGCGCCCTGGGCCGCGCGGGGCCCGGCCATTGGATGGAGGTCCTGACCCAGGACCTGGCGAGCAACATGGCGCAGATCGGCGCGCGGCGTCTGGACGATCTGAGCGGTCGGTTAATGGGCGATACACCAGAAACGTAAATAGGGGCTTAATCTCAAAGGTTAATGTTCCTACAACGTTCCCATGACCGAAGCTCAGGCCATTGCGATTCTCTGTGCCATGTTGGGTGGCGAGGCGGAACGGCGGGTGGATTACACCATCCACGCCGTGGCGACCCATGTGCGGGTCGATTGCCTGACCGAGACCCATGCGATCGAGATCGGCCTCGATCACACGCGCTCTTCCTACGACAGCCTCCACCAAGCGACGTTCAATGCCATGCAGACGGACCGCGCGCCGATGGTGATCCTGATCGACACAGACAATTACGAATCGCAATACGAGTACCAGATCGAGACGGTCGCCCGCGCCCATGGCGTTGATTATGCCGTCTGGGACGAGCATTACCTGATCCGCTGGCAGATGACGGCGCCGTTCCGGGCCTATCTGGAGCAGCACCGGTAACCGCTGCCTGTCGCCCCGAGCCGCGCTAACCGGTCGCCCGGGCGGGTAATTCCGCGAGCCCTGCGAGAAACGACCGGACTTGCTGGCGCACTTGTGGGTCGCGGCCTCGCCATCGGCTGTTGGAGGGGATGAGATCCTGCAGCGCCACCGCGCCCGCATAGGGCGTTTCCTCCGCACTCGCGCAGGCGCAGCACAGGCGCCAACTGGCGAAGGCGCGCTGCTTGCTGGCGCCGTGGTGCACGATGTTGAGCCCGACGTGGCGCGGGTCGATCGCGATGCGCGCCATCAGCGTCGACAAAACGGCCTCCTCCCCCTCCAGCACTTGAAAGAAGCGACGGTCGTGGAAGACCAGCAGGCCGGACACGGCGAGCTTGAGGTTGTTTCGCCGCGATACAGCATTGATCGCGGTCAACGTCTCCCTCCCGAAGCGGGAACTGGCGCGGCTGGTGAAGGTGACCCGGTACATTATCGCGCGTCTCGTGTGCTCATGGGCACGGAGCCTAGCCCGCAATTATTGACAAATCGTAACCGAAACACCCGATAGCGTCACAGGAGTGTCACCTTGCGGTTGCTTTCCCCGCCGCTCTCGCCATAGGTTTTGCTGCAACTGCGAAGGGGCATGGAAAAATGGCTGAATTCAAGAAAATCCTGATCGCCAACCGGGGCGAGATTGCGATCCGCGTGATGCGCGCGGCCAACGAGTTGGGCAAGCGCACCGTTGCCGTCTATGCCGAAGAGGACAAGCTTTCGCTGCACCGCTTCAAGGCGGACGAGGCCTACAAGATCGGCGAGGGGCTCGGCCCTGTCGCGGCCTACCTCAGCATCGAGGATATCATCCGTGTCGCCAAGCAATGCGGGGCGGACGCGATCCATCCGGGCTACGGCCTGCTGTCGGAAAACCCTGAGTTCGTAGATGCTTGCACCGAAGCGGGCATCGCGTTCATCGGCCCCCGCGCCGAGACCATGCGCGCCCTTGGCGACAAGGCCAGCGCGCGGCAGGTGGCGATCGAGGCCGGCGTACCGGTGATCCCCGCGACGGACGTTCTGGGCGACGACATGGCCGAGATCAAGAAGCAGGCGGCCGAAGTGGGCTACCCGCTGATGCTCAAGGCCTCCTGGGGCGGCGGCGGGCGCGGCATGCGTCCCATCGCGTCGGAGGAGGAGCTGGAGGAGAAGGTGCTGGAAGGCCGCCGCGAGGCCGAGGCCGCCTTCGGCAATGGCGAGGGTTATCTGGAAAAGATGATCATCCGTGCCCGCCACGTCGAGGTGCAGATCCTCGGCGACCAGCACGGCAATATCTACCACCTCTACGAGCGCGATTGCTCGGTTCAGCGTCGCAACCAGAAAGTGGTCGAGCGCGCCCCTGCCCCTTACCTCACCGACATGCAGCGCAATGAAATCTGCCTTCTGGGCAAAAAGATCTGCGAGCATGTGAACTACGAATGCGCGGGCACCGTCGAATTCCTCATGGATATGGACACCGGCGCTTTCTACTTCATCGAGGTGAACCCCCGCGTGCAGGTCGAGCATACCGTGACCGAAGAGGTCACCGGCATCGACATCGTGCGCGCCCAGATCCTGATTGCCGAGGGCAAGATGCTGGCGGGCGCGACGGGTGTCGCCTCGCAATATGACGTGAAGCTCGACGGCCACGCGGTGCAATGCCGGGTGACGACCGAGGATCCGACGAACAACTTCATCCCCGATTACGGCCGCATCACTACCTACCGCTCGGCCACGGGCATGGGCATCCGGCTGGACGGCGGCACCGCTTACGCGGGCGCGGTCATCACGCGTTACTACGACAGCCTGTTGACCAAGGTCACCGCCTGGGCGCCGACGCCGGACGCCGCCATCGCGCGGATGGACCGGGCCCTGCGCGAGTTTCGTATTCGCGGCGTGTCGACGAACATCGCCTTCGTCGAGAACCTGCTGAAGCACCCGACGTTCCTGAACTACCAGTATCACACCAAATTCATCGACGAGACGCCGGAGCTCTTCGACTTCCGCCCCCGCCGCGACCGTGCCTCGCGGCTGCTGCGCTACGTGGCCGATATCACCGTCAATGGTCACCCCGAGACCCAGGGCCGCCCGAAACCGGCAGCGGATCTCAAGCCTGCACGCGCGCCGCGCGTGCCGGTCGAGCCGCCCGCCGCGGGCACCCGCACGATGCTGGACGCCGAGGGGCCGGAGGCCGTGGCGCGCTGGATGAAGGATCAGAAGCAGCTTCTGATCACCGACACCACGATGCGCGACGGACACCAGTCGCTGCTGGCAACCCGGATGCGCTCGAACGACATGATCAAGGTGGCGCCGGCCTATGCCCATAATCTGCCGCAGCTCTTCTCGGTCGAATGTTGGGGCGGCGCGACCTTCGACGTGGCCTACCGCTTCCTGCAGGAATGCCCATGGCAGCGCCTGCGCGACATCCGCAAGGCCATGCCCAACATCATGACGCAGATGTTGCTGCGCGCCTCCAACGGGGTGGGCTACACCAACTATCCCGACAACGTGGTGCAGGGCTTCGTGAAGCAGGCCGCCGAAAGCGGCGTCGACGTCTTCCGCGTCTTCGACAGCCTGAACTGGGTCGAGAACATGCGCGTGGCGATGGACGCCGTGGGCGAGAGCGGCAAGATCGTGGAGGGCACGATCTGCTACACCGGCAATATCCTCGATCCCGAGCGGGCCAAGTATGACGTGAAATACTACGTCGAGATGGCGCGCGAGCTGGAGAAGGCCGGCGCCCATGTGCTCGGCCTCAAGGACATGGCCGGCCTGCTGCGCCCCGAGGCGGCCAAGGTGCTGATCCCGGCGCTGAAGGACGCGGTCGATCTGCCGATCCACTTCCACACCCACGACACCGCCGGCATTGCCGCGGGCACGATCCTCGCGGCCTCCGAGCATGGCGTGGATGCCGTCGACTGCGCGATGGACGCGCTCTCGGGCAATACCTCGCAGGCGACGCTTGGCACCATCGTGGAGAGCCTGCGCTTCACCGAGCGCGACACCGGTCTCGACATCGGCGCGATCCGCGAGATCTCCCGCTACTGGGAGGCCGTTCGCGCCCAATACACGGCGTTCGAGAGCGGCATGCAGGCGCCCGCTTCCGAGGTTTACCTGCACGAGATGCCCGGCGGCCAGTTCACCAATCTCAAGGCGCAGGCGCGCTCGATGGGGCTGGAGGATCGCTGGCACGAGGTGGCGCAGATGTATGCCGACGTGAACCAGATGTTCGGCGATATCGTGAAGGTAACGCCCTCCTCCAAGGTGGTGGGCGACATGGCGCTGATGATGGTCAGCCAAGGGCTGACCCGCGAAGAGGTCGAGGATCCTGCCGTCGATGTCTCCTTCCCCGACAGCGTCATCGGCATGTTGCGCGGCGATCTGGGCCAGCCGCCCAACGGCTTCCCCAAGGGAATCGTCAAGAAGGCGTTGAAGGGCGAGAAGCCGAGCACAGAGCGCCCCGGCAAGCGTCTGGAACCGGTCGACATCGAGGCCGCCCGCGCCGAGCTGTCCGCCAAGCTCGACGTCGAGATCGATGACGAGGATCTCAACGGCTACCTGATGTACCCCAAGGTCTTCACCGATTACGCCACCCGCCACGCCGAATACGGCCCGGTCCGCACCCTGCCGACGAAGACCTTCTTCTACGGCATGGACCAGGGCGAAGAGATCGAGGCCGAGATCGATCCCGGCGTGACCTTGGTGATCCGCCTCGTCGCCGTGGGCGAGACCAATGACGAGGGCGAGGTGCGGGTGTTCTTCGAACTCAACGGCCAGCCCCGGACGGTCCGCGTCCCCAACCGCCTGTCCTCTGCTGCCACGGCGAAACGCCCGAAGGCCGAGTTGGGCAACCCGAACCATATCGGCGCCCCGATGCCCGGCGTGGTGGCCAGCGTCGGCGTACAGGCCAGCCAGAAGGTCGCCGAAGGTACGCTCCTGCTGACCATCGAAGCGATGAAGATGGAGACCGGCATCCACGCCGACCGCGACGCCGTGGTCAAAGCGGTCCACGTGACCCCGGGTGGCCAGATCGACGCCAAGGACCTGCTGGTGGAACTCGAATAACCCACCGCCCCAATCGCGAACCTCGTACCGGCGCCGCAGATCCCCTCTGCGGCGCCGTCGCGTTTCAAACCATTAACGCACGCGCCCTGCCTCCCCTCGCATCACGCGCGCCCCTGCAAAATCTCAAGCACCCCGCTCCCCCTTCATCTTGGCCAATACAACTCATTCCATCACCCGCCGCGAGCGCCCGCGCCCGAGGTCACCCGCCCCGCGATCGACGGGTTTTTCTTGCCCAAGCCGCGCCCATCCGCCACGCTCACGACATGGAGGATCACTTCGACAAGGCGCTGATCTTTACCGATTTGCACATCACGCCGCCGGGCGAGACCATCATCGGCCTTGATCCCCTCGCGCGGTTTGCCGAGGGGCTGGCCCATGCCCTCGCGCGCCATCCTGATGCGCAACACATCATCCTGCTCGGCGATCTCGCCCACTCCGGCGATCCCGCCGCCTACGCGCGGCTAGTGCCGTTGCTGGCCGATTGTCCGATCCCGGTCACCGTGACGATGGGCAACCACGACCTGCGCGCGCCGCTGCGCGCCGCCTTGCCCGGCAGTTTCAACGCCGAGGGTTTTGCGCAGCACGCGCGTGATCTCGGGCCGTTGCGGCTCCTTGTGCTCGACACCCATGATTACGAGGATCGCGCGCCCCTGGAACAGGACGGTTGGCTGTGCGAAGCTCGGCTGGCCTGGCTGGACGCTGAACTGACAAGGGCGGCGGAGGACGGCAAGGATGTGGTCGTCTTCGCCCACCATCCGCCCTGCCCCGTGGGGTTCTGGGCGATGGATGCGATCGGGCTCGCCAACTCCGAGGCTCTGCTCAGCCGCCTCCACGCCGCCCCCCACGTCCGTCATCTGGTCTGCGGCCACATTCACCGCACGATCCACGCCAGCGCCGCCAATCCTGCCGGCGGTGCGCTGCCGGTGACGATCCTGAAAAGTCCCTGCCACCAGATCCCGATGATCCTTGGTCAAAGCACCTTCGCCGACAGCGTCGACGAGCCCGGCGCCTATGGCATCCTTCTGGCGCTGCGGAACACTGTCGTTGTTCATTCCGAAGATTTCGCGCTCTCGGACGGGTCGGTTCAGACCTATTGAGCGGGCACCGCGGCCGTCGCGTATCTGTCATGCGGCGGGAGGGGGCTCTGCCCCCACGGGACTTTCCCTTTGAGAAAGTCCCTCCCCCGGAGTTGTATGGGCCAAGATGAAGGGAGCGGGCGCGTATCTGTGCGGGGTCGCGCGGGGCGGGCTATGGGAGGCGGGCGCGGCAAATTGGGGGTTTGCAGTTTAAGTTTCTACTGCTGCGTCGACGTAATCCTACTTTGGTCACGGCCTTCGGGAGGGATTGTCGAAAATAATGGCGCGTTGGTGGAAAATTCTCTCTTGCACCCCCCGGGAACTATTTGTAGAGAACGCCTCACAGAGCGGGCGTAGCTCAGGGGTAGAGCATAACCTTGCCAAGGTTAGGGTCGGGCGTTCGAATCGCCTCGCCCGCTCCAATTTAAGCCACTCCTACCCCAGTGGTTTTCGATAGGGTCGCCCTCGGGCGGCCCTTCGTCGTTTCAGGGCTGATGTATGCGGCGCCGAATGACCGGAGCGCGCGACAGGGCCAATTTCTCCTGCTAGCCTTCGCGATGTTTACCTCGCCGCGCCCGCTTGGAGCTTGCCCATGATCGCCTATGTCACTGTCGGTGCCGATGACCTCGCCCTTGCGAAGCGCTTCTACACGGCGTTTCTGCCGCAACTGGGGTATGATCTTTCCGAGAGCCTTGAGGGGTTGAGCTTCGCTTTACCGTTCGATCCTGGGCAAGACCTCCGCCTGCCGGATTTTTACGTCAAACCCACCTTCGATGGCCGCCCTGCCTCTGCCGGGAACGGGGCCATGGTCGCTTTCGAGGCGCGCGATCAGGTGCAGGTGCGCGCGCTCCATGGCGCCGCTCTGGCCGCTGGTGGTAGCGATGAGGGGAAGCCGGGTTTTCGCGCCGCCTATGGCCCGCGCTTCTACGTCGCCTATCTGCGCGACCCGCAGGGCAACAAGATCGCCCTTTTCTCCAGCAACCCCGAGGATCCACAGCGCCCGGACTAGGCGCGGATGGCCCGGCCCGCGCCGCGCCACATCCCTGCCCCACTCCGCCCTTCCCCCCGCCGCACCGGGCCCCTATACACTGCCTCCAACACGAATGGCCGCGTCGACAGGAGAGGCCCCATGCGCACCGCCCAGATCAACCGCAAGACCGCCGAGACCGAGATCTCTGTCGAGATCACCCTCGATGGCACCGGCACCTATGACAATCAGACCGGGGTGGGCTTCTTCGACCACATGCTCGATCAGTTGGCGCGCCACGCGCTGATCGACATGAAGGTGCGCTGCGACGGCGATCTGCACATCGACGACCACCACTCGGTGGAGGACGTGGGCATCGCGCTCGGTCAGGCGTTGAGCGAGGCCATGGGCGACAAACGCGGCATCCGGCGCTACGGCGAATGCGTGCTGCCGATGGATGACGCCCGCGTGGCCTGCGCGCTGGACCTCTCGGGGCGGCCCTTCCTCGTCTGGGAGGTTGCGATGCCGACCCAGAAGATCGGCACGTTCGACACCGAGTTGGTGCGCGAGTTCTTCCAAGCCCTTGCCACCCACGGCGGCATCACCTTGCACATCACGCAGGCGGCGGGTTTCAACAGCCACCACATCGCCGAGGCCGCCTTCAAGGCCGTCGCCCGCGCGCTGCGCGACGCGCTGGAGGTAGACCCGCGCAAGGCCGATGCGATCCCTTCGACCAAGGGCAGCCTCTGAGCTTTGCTTCACAAGCCCCTGACAACACTCGATAACCTACGGGAAGATACCCCATGACGACGGTCCTGATCGATTACGACGCGGGCAACCTGCACTCGGCCGAAAAGGCGTTCCAGCGCATGGCGGTCGAGACCGGCGCCGGGGCGCTCGTCGTGTCCTCCGACCCCGATGTGGTGGCCAAAGCCGACCGGATCGTGTTGCCCGGTGACGGCGCCTTCCCCGCCTGCCGCCGCGGTCTGGCCCAGTTCGACGGTCTGGAGGAGGCACTGCTAGAAGCGGTCGAGCGGCGCGGTCGACCCTTCCTCGGGATCTGCGTCGGCATGCAGATGATGACCTCCTGGGGCCGCGAATACGAGGATGTGGCGGGCTTCGGCTGGATTCCCGGTGAGGTGACCGAGATCACCCCTGCCGACACGGCTCTGAAGGTGCCGCACATGGGGTGGAACGACCTCGTGATTGACCGCCCGCACCCGGTGCTTGACGGTGTAAGTACCGGCGACCACGCCTATTTCGTCCACTCCTATGCCATGCAACCCGCTGATAACGCGCATCTTCTGGCCCATGTGGATTACGGCGGACAGGTCACCGCCATCGTCGGGCGCGACACGATGGTGGGCATGCAGTTCCATCCTGAGAAGAGCCAGTCTTCCGGCCTTCGGATGATCGCCAACTTCCTGAATTGGCGCCCCTGAGAGGCCCCGCGCGCCTGTCCAATCGGACAGGTCATTTGCGGCACGCGGCCCGAGGTTTTTCCGCTGCTCCGGCCGATTGCCTCATGCACGCTCGCTCCGCGTGTCCTAGACTTCACAGACCCGTGAACCCAATCCTCAGGAGCATTTACCTTGATCCGTTTTCTCTTCGCCGCCCTGGCCCTCATCGGCCTGTCGGCCTGTACGCCCACCACCACCGTCGTCTACCCCGAGAACTACACCGCGGCGAATTGCTTTACCGGCACCTATGCCTTTGATCTAGAACTCGAAGTTCCGCCGGCCTATGGGCAGGTCCTCGCGCTGACGCAACATGCGCGGGACCGCGACGGCATCCGCACCGTCTGCCGCCTGGTGCCCGGCGCGAACCCGACACCCTTTGGCCAGGGCTACCCGATCTACTCGGGCGAAGTGGATGGCGGCCGCGACGGGCTCTGCGTATCGGCGCGGACATCGAGCGGCGGTCACATCCTGTCTTGCGCGCCCACCTCGCAGGTGCGCCGCGCGATGAACGCACCCGCCGGCACCCGCGCCTCGACGATCCGCCTGTCGCAATGGCAGGCCTACGGCGGCTAGGCGGGCTGGCCTCCATTTGCTCGGCAAAAACGAAAAAGGGCGGCCCCGAGGGACCGCCCTTTCTAATGCCAAGAGCCGCGCCTTACTGCACCCGCGTCCAGTTCTGACGCGCGCAGATCAACCCGCCCGCAACGCAGCCGCGCAGGGTGATCGCATTGCCGTTCACCGCCATGCGGCCGATGTAGACGCGGTTGTTGGAGGGCCGCCAGACCGAGCCCTCGTAGGTACCATCGCCGTTCGGCACCATGTCGATGACGATCTGCCGCCCGATGTTCTCGGACTGGTATTCGCCGCTGGAATTGAACGTGCGCGTGATCGTCCCGCAGACCGCGCCGCCGCAGGGTCCGAGCGTGACAAAGGCGTATGCGCCGTCGTCGACTTCCGTCTGCCAGACACCGTGGGCCGCATCCGCCAGCGCCGCACCTGCCATGCCGATCGTCGCGATACACGCGGCGAGAATGGTTTTCTTCATGTGATGATCCTCCCAAATCCTGATGCCCGGATCGTGCTCAGCGCGCGCGGCTCTGGCAAGCGTGACGTGACGGCGGCTTGCCCTTGCCTTGACGCCGAAGTTGAGAGAAGAACCGCCTCGTACAGACACTGCGTGCTGCCACCCGCGTTGCAAAGGAGCGCCACAGATGATTCTCTACCCTGCGATTGATCTCAAGGATGGCAATGCCGTGCGCCTTCTGCGCGGTGAGATGTCCGAGGCCACCGTCTTCAACACCGACCCCGCCGCACAGGCCCTCGCGTTCGAGCAGGCAGGCTGCCAATGGCTGCACCTTGTCGACCTGAACGGCGCCTTCGCGGGGGAGCCGGTGAACGGCGCTGCGGTGGAAGCGATCCTGAAGGCCACGTCGGTGCCGGCGCAACTGGGCGGCGGCATCCGCGACATGGCCACTATCGAGACCTGGCTGGAGAAGGGCATCGCCCGCGTGATCCTCGGCACCGCGGCCGTGGAAGATCCCGATCTTGTGCGCGAGGCCGCCCGCAGCTTCCCCGGCAAGATCGCCGTGGGCATCGATGCGCGCAAGGGCCGGGTCGCCACCAAGGGGTGGGCGGAAGAGACCGACGTCATGGTCACCGATCTTGCGAAAGCCTTCGAGGATGCCGGCGTGGCCGCGATCATCTACACCGATATCGACCGCGACGGCGCCATGGGCGGCCCGAACATCCAGGCCACGGCCGAACTGGCCCGCGCCACCTCGATCCCCGTCATCGCCAGCGGCGGCGTCTCCTCGATGCTGGACCTCGTCTCGCTCAAGGAGACCGGGGTGATCGCCGGCGCAATCTCGGGCCGCGCGCTCTACGATGGCGCGCTCGACCTGCGCGACGCGCTCGCCGCCCTCGCATGAGCGAGACCGTCGTCGGCACACTCGTTGTCCTCGGCACGCTCTATCTGGTCTGCGGGCTGTTCCTGCTCTGGGCGTGGTTCAGCGTCGATTACCGCCTGGCCCGCCTTCTGCGGTGGGGCGCGATCACCCCGGCCCTCTGGCTCACCCTGTGCTTCGCCGTGATGCTCTTTCTCGGCGAAAGTTGCACGGGCAATTGGCTCTACGGCTTCATCGACTGCCCATGGATCGATCCCGACACGGCGGATTGGCTCATCAGCCTGGGCTTTCTCAACTTCGCCTTCGCCACCCTCTACGCCCTCGGCCTCTTCCTCGTGGCCCTGGTGTCAGAGATCATCCTCCGCAGACGCCGCCGCCGCTAGCCGCGCGAGCGCGGGCCGATCCCATCCCCGGCACCGCGCATAAACAAACGCCACGGCCGCGGCCTCTCCCACCGCTCCCCCTTCATCTTGGCCAATACAACTCATCCTACCCTCGCCCCGAAAAGCAGCGCCTGCGGCTCCCCCTCGCCGTCCGCATACCCCCTATTCCCCTTGGATGTCCGTCAGCTCCTTCCGGCGACGCTCCCGCTCGGCGCGCAGGTTCATCTCCTCATGGAATATCCGCTTCAACTCCGCCTCCACCGCCGCGACGCGGACTGCCTTGCTGCCGGGCTTGGCGGGCTTGATCACCTCGCGCTTGCGGGTCTGGCGGGCCCACCGCTGTTCCTTCGGGATCTTCATCCGGAGCCCGTCGATGCATTCGTGGGTCGGCGTGACCTCGATGTCGAGGTAGGCCGGCAGCAACAGGAACACCCGGTAGCGGAGCAACGTCTGATCCCGCTCGTGAACTTCGAAAGGCTTGCGCAGCACCGTCACGCGAATATCGAGGCAGTATTTCGGCTTCAGTGGCGCGATCAGCACGTCGATATCGAAAGCCGCGTAGTGCACGCCGTACTTTTGCTGCAGGGCGGCGTCCAGCGCGAGCGGGCTGTCGAAGCCAGTATCCAGAACGAACTGGTCCCGCACGGCCTCGCTGCGCGCGCGCAGTTCGTCGTCCGTCAGCTTCGGCTTTTCCAGGGGCCAGTTCATCCCGTGAAAGAAGATGCCGGTCTCGGCCCGCAGGCTTTTCCGATAAGGGTCCGGGTCGCGTCCGCCCACGCAATCCCAGGTCATCTTCCGCCGCACGTGCTGCGCGGCGAGCCCCGCCTCCAGCCTGCGGTCCGTCATCCCATGTCTGCGTTCAAAATCCGCGTCGTGAGCCAAAAGACGCACCTTCAGATCGCCGATTTCGTCGTCCATGTCCCTGCCCCTCCCTGCATCCTGACGTCCGCAGCATACACGAAATCGGGCATTTCACCGAAACCCGCGCTCCGGTTTGCAAATCCCCCGGGCCTTGCCTAAGACGAGCCCCAGACAACCGGACAAGATCCCATGCTCAAAACCCGCATCATTCCCTGCCTCGACGTCGCCGAGGGCCGCACCGTCAAGGGCGTCAATTTCGTCGACCTGATCGACGCGGGCGATCCGGTGGAGCAGGCCCGCGCCTATGACGCGGCCGGTGCGGACGAACTCTGTTTCCTCGACATCAAGGCCACCCACGAGAACCGCGGCACGATGTATGATCTGGCCACCCGCACGGCCGAGCAATGCTTCATGCCGCTCACCGTCGGGGGCGGCGTGCGCACCGTCGACGACGTGCGCAACCTGCTGCTGGCAGGTGCCGACAAGGTCAGCTTCAACTCCGCCGCCGTGGCCGATCCCACCTGCGTGGCGCGGGCGGCGGACAAATTCGGCTCGCAATGCATCGTCGTGGCGATCGACGCCAAGACCGTGGCGCCGGGCAAATGGGAGATCTTCACCCACGGCGGCCGCAAACCCACCGGCATCGACGCCGTGGATTTCGCGCGCACCGTCGTGGCCCACGGCGCCGGAGAGATCCTGCTGACCTCGATGGACCGCGACGGCACCAAGGCGGGCTTCAATCTGCCCCTGACCCGCGCGGTCTCGGACGCTGTGCCGGTGCCGGTCATCGCCTCGGGCGGGGTCGGCACGCTCGATCACCTTGTCGAGGGCGTGACCGAGGGCGGCGCCTCCGCCGTTCTGGCCGCCTCGATCTTCCATTTCGGCACCTACACCATCGCCGAGGCCAAGGCCCACATGGCCGCGGCCGGCATCCCCGTGAGGCTCCCATGACCCCGTTGCAACAGCTTTCCGACACGATCGAGGCCCGCAAGGGTGCCGATCCCGAGACCTCATGGACGGCGAGGCTCCTCTCCAAGGGGCCCGAGAAATGTGCCGAGAAATTCGGGGAAGAGGCAGTGGAGGCGATCATCGAGGCGGTGAAGGGCGACCGAGAAAAGCTCACCGCCGAGGCCGCCGATGCGCTCTATCACCTGTTGGTCATGTGTGCCGCCCGTGACGTGAGCCTTGCGGACATCGAGGCAGAGCTTTCGCGCCGCCATGGCACCTCGGGCCTCGACGAGAAGGCCAGCCGCTGATCCCGCGATAAGCGCGCACGGCGAGGGCTACCGCCGCTCTCACAGCTTCGAGCTGATGATTCCGGTGTTGAACCCGCCCATCCGCAACTCTCCGAACAGCCGCTGATACTCGATCTTCGGGCAGCGATCCTGGATCACGGTCAGCCCCGCCGCCTCGGCCTTGGCAGCGGCCTCCGCGTGGGTCACGCCGATCTGCATCCAGATCACCTTGGGCGGCACATCCAGCGCCAGCGCTTCATCAACGATATCAGGCACATGCTCGGGGCGGCGGAAGATATCCACCACGTCCACCGGCCCCGCCCCGGCGAGGTCAGAGACGACCGTTTCACCGAACAACTCCTTGCCGGCGTGCACCGGGTTCACCGGAACGACCCGAAAGCCCTTCAGCTTCAGGTAGCGCGCCACGTAGTGGCTCGGGCGCACCGGGTTGGGCGAGACGCCTACGCAGGCGAAGCTGCGGGACTCGCGCAGCACCTGGCGCAAAAGATCATCGGAGGGTGTCACCGTCATGCCCCAAGCCTATCAGCAAAAAAAGACGCCCGCATCGGAATTTGACCGGCGGGCGTAGTTTCGGAACGAGGGACAGAGATGGGCGCGCAGGGTTCCGTCCCGCGCCGCCTGTCATTGCATATGGGGTGGTTTCGGCTGTCTTCCAGCACCTGCACAAAAATGTGAACGGATGCGGCGATGCTTCCACTTTGCTTTCACGCGCGCCCTCGCTCATCGAAAGAATCGCCTACCGCGCGTCAGTCAAAGATATCCTCGATCACGTCGAACGCTTCTTCCAGCGCCTTCTGCCACAGGGGCTTGCGGCGCTTCTTCCGCTTCTTCTGCGCCTTCTGGGGCCGCTGCGGCGCGCGGTCATCCGGGCGATGACCATGGGGCGCCACCCGCTCGGGCGAGCGTTTGACCTGCGCCCCCCGCGCCTCGGGCGGCTTCAGCCATTTCATCTCGTGCAAGGGCGCACCACAGGCCCCGCAGGCCAGCTCATGGCCATCCCGCGCCGTGGGCCGCAGCATCTGCCGCCGCCCGCAATAGCAGCAGGTCGCAATCTTGGTGGCGTGTGGCATCCTTGACCCCGTTAACTGTTTGTCAGGGCATATAGGGCCACGGCGGCAGCATTGGAGACGTTCAGCGACCCGAAGTCGCGGGCGAAGGGGACTTTTGCCAATTCATCGCACAGCCCGCGGGTCCGCTCGCGCAGCCCCGGCCCTTCGGCGCCCAGAACCAGCGCGATGTGGCTCTCACGGTGATGGCGGGCGACCTCGTCGATCGGCGCGGCGCCCTCCTCGGCCAGACCCACCATCCAGAAGCCGTCCGCCTTCAGCGCCTCCATCGCATCGCCGAGGTTGCCGACGCGCGCATAGGGCATCCGTTCCAACGCGCCCGAGGCGGTCTTGGCCAGCGCCCCGGTCTCCGGCGCAGAATGCCGCGCCGGGGCAATCACCGCCGTGGCCCCGAAGACCTCGGCCGAGCGCAGGATCGCGCCCACGTTATGCGGATCGCTCACCCGGTCGAGCATTACCACGACCGAGCGCGCCGCCCCGTCGCCGCGTGCCAAGGCGCGCCAATCGCCCCAATCGAGAGGTTTGACCTCCACCGCCGCGCCCTGGTGGACCGAGCCTTCGTCAAGCGGCACCGGAAACTTGCGCGGGTCGGCGATCTCGGGCTCGATCCCGCGCGCAGCTATCGCCTCGGAAAGCTTGCCCTGCGCGTTCAACAAGGTCACCAGCCGCAGCACTTGCCGGTCAGGGTTGGCCAGCGCATCACGCACCGCGTGCAGGCCGAACAACCAGATGGTTTCCGCTGCCGCCGCGCGCTTTCCGCGCTCCTTGTCGATCACCCAGGTTGGTTTCTTGGCCATGATACCCTCAGCCTTTTTCAGATGTTCACCTTGTTGCGCAGCACTTCCCCGAAGCGCAAGGCGCATTCCCGCTTGACCCCCCCGCCTGTGGTCGATATTCCGCGCTCACGCCGGAGAAATCCGGCCCCGGTGGGCGACAGGCCGCAAGGTGTGGCAGGGGACTGTAACTCCCTCGAGGCGACTCACGCCTGGTTCGATTCCAGGGTCGCCCACCATTCATTCCATACAATTAAAATGACGTGATCTACGCCCCTTCGGGCCACCATGCCGGCGGCATCGGGTCTGCAGACAACGGCCAATCCTCAACGGTTACAACCGCCGGCCCCGCGCGCCGCGCAATCAGAAACCGCGCCCGCACCTCACCCCACGCGCACCGGACGCGGCCACCCACGCCGCTCCCCCTTCATCTTGGCAAGTACAACTCTCCGCCGACATCCGCGGGGCGCTACCGCAGCGGCTCCAATCACCCCGAACCAACGAAAATCAGCTCACGCCCGCACAGCCTCCCCCGCAACCGGAACCTCACCTCCCGCGGGCCGATCCCGATCCGCTCGCTTCTCGCCCAGCATCAGCATCGCCGGGGTCACCACGAGGGTCAGGACCGTTGCGATGATCAGCCCGCCTGCGATGGCGCTGGAGAGTTCGGTCCACCACTGGGTCGAGGGCGCGCCGTAGACGATCTCTCGGGTGAAGAAGTTGATGTTCAGCCCGATCACCATCGGCATCAGCCCGAGCGCCGTGGTGATCGAGGTCAGGAGCACCGGTCGCAGACGCTGTGCGCCGGTGCGCAGGGCGGCTTCCAGCGGCGATTGACCGGCGCGTTTGAGGTCATTGTAGGTGTCGATCAGCACAATGTTGTTGTTCACCACGATGCCCGCCAGCGCGATCACCCCGATGCCGCCCATGACGACGCCGAAGGGGCGGCCGGTGATCATCAGGCCCAGAAGGACGCCCGCGATGGAGAAGATGATCGCGCTCATCACGATCAGGCTCTGGTAGAAATTGTTGAATTGGGTGACGAGGATCACGAACATCAGGAAGATGGCCGCGATGAAGGCGCCGACGAGGAAGGTCATCGCCTCGGCCTGGTCCTCGGCCTCGCCGCCGAAGGTATAGTCGACACCTGCCGGCAGCCCGCCGGCCTCCAGCGCGGCGGTCAGGGCGATCACCTGGTCGTTGACCAGCACGCCGGGCGCCACGTTCGCCTCGATCGTCACCACGCGTCGCTCGTCGATCCGGCGGATCGTGCCGACGCGCTCGGTCGGGGCGAAGGTCACGAAGTTCGAGATCGGCACGAGGCCCGAGGCGGTCGGCACCTGCAGGTTGCCAAGCTCGGAGAGGGACCGCTCCTCGTAAGGGAAGCGCACCCGGATATCGAGCGAGCCGTCGGCGTCGTCGGGGCGGTAGTCCGCGACCTCGATGCCGCGGGTGAGAAGTTGCAGGGCCTGCCCCAGAAGGCTCACGTCCGCGCCGTAGCGCGCGGCTTCGGCGCGGTTGACGATAACGGCGACCTCCACACCCGGCAGAGGGCGCGTGTCGGTGACATCGGTGAAGCCCCCGATCTCGGACATGATCTCGCGGACCATGACGACCGCGTCGGCTTGCGCGTCGGGGGACCGGGCGCGGATCTGCAGGTTGATCGGCTTGCCCGCCGCAGGGCCACCGGTCTCGGTCTGGACCTGCACGTCGATGCCGGGGATGTCGGCGACGGCGGCGCGGATCTCGACGCCGATTTCCTCGGCGGTCCGGCGGCGGTCCCAGTCGATCAGCTCGAGCTGGATCGTGCCGATGGTTTCCTCGTCCCCCTGCCCCGCGCTCATGGTGGAGCGGGCGTAGACGCTGGCGACCTCGTCGAAGTCGAGCATCCGGTCCTCGACCATGCGCACCAGCGCGTCGCGTTGGTAGATCGAGAAGTTGTCGCGGGCGCGGACCTGCACCTGCATGACCTCCGGCTCGACCGAGGGGAAGAAGTTGATGCCGTTGCCGAATTGTCCGTAGAGCCCGAAGCTGCCCAGAAGCATCGCGACGGTGAGCACGAGGGTCGCCACAGGGCGCAGGATCGCCCATTGCAGCACCCTTACATAGACCCCGGTCAACCCGCCGATGTCGCGCGGATCGCCGCTTTCGGCGGCCTGCATCGCGGCTTTTGCCTTCGCGGTCTGGGGTTGCTTCTTGCCGATGATGCCGCCCACCACGGGGATGAAGACCAGCGCCATGAAAAGCGAGGCGAAGAGCGTCAGGATCACCGTCGTGGGCAGGAATTTCATGAATTCGCCGACCATGCCGGACCAGAAGAGCAGCGGGAAGAACACGCTCAGTGTCGTGGCGGTGGAGGCGATGATCGGCCAGGTCATGCGCTTGGCGGCAAAGGCATAGGCCTCCTTCGGGCTCGCGCCCTCCTGCAATTGCCGGTCGGCCAGCTCTGTGGTGACGATGGCCCCGTCCACCAGCATGCCGACCACGAGGATCAGCGAGAAGAGCACCACGATGTTCATCGTGTAACCCATCGCCCAAAGCGCCGTGACACCGGCAAGGAAGGCACCGGGGATCGCCAGACCCACGAGGATCGCGGAGCGGAAACCGAGCGCGTAGACGATGACGATCATCACCAGTGCTACGGCGGCGATGACATTGGCCTCAAGATCGCTCAGCAAATCTTCGACCTGCTCGGACTGGTCGTTGAGGTAGGTGATCTCGACGCTCTCGGGCCAGTCGACCTGCATCGCCTCGACCAGCGCGCGGACCTCGTCGACGGTCTCGATGATGTTCGCGCCCGAGCGCTTGGTGATCTCCAGCGCCAGCGCCGGCTGGCCGTCGATCCGCGCAAAGCCGGTGGGATCGTCGAAGGTGCGGCGCACCGTCGCCACATCGCCGAAGGTCACCACGGTGCCGTCGCGGACCAGCACGGGCATATTCATCACGTCCCGTGGATCCTCGATCAGGCCCGGCACGGTCAGCACGATGCGCCCGGCCCCGGTCTCGATGGCACCCGCCGCGATCAGGCGGTTGTTGCGGGTGATCTGGCCGATCAGCTCGTCAAACGAGAGGTCATAGGTCTGGAACACGGTCGGATCGATCAGCACCTCCAGAAATTCGGTACGCTGGCCGCCGATGTCGACCTCCAGCACGCCGGGAAGGCCCTCGATCTGTTCCTGCAGGTCCTCCGCCAGCGCGTTGAGCGTGCGCTCGGGCACCGGGCCGGACAGGATCGCGGTGATGATCGGGAAAAGCGCCGTGTTGATCTCGGTTACGGTGATATCATAGGCGTCGTCGGGCAGCTCGCTCTGCACGCGGTCCACGGCGATGCGGATATCGCTGAGCGCTTCATCGTTGTCGCCGCCGGGCTGAAATTCCAACTGGATACTGGCGGAGCCTTCGGCGGCGAACGACTCCATCGAATCGAGCCCGGTGAGGCCGGCGAACTCCTGTTCCATCGGCTCGATCAGCAGGCGTTCGGCGTCGGTCGGGCTGATCCCGTCAAGGCCGGTGTGCACGTAGAACAGCGGCAACGGCACCTCGGGGTTGGCCTCTTTCGGGATCGCCACATAGGCGAAGGCGCCGACGGCGAGCATCATGACAAGCGCCATGACGACAACGCGCGAGCGCGAGAAGGCGGCGTCGATCAGCGCGTTCATCAGGAGGCCTCCTGCACGCTCGGCCGGACGGTCTCACCATCGTTCACGTAGCCCTGCCCCACGGTGATCACGTCGATCTGTTCCGGCAGGCCGGTCACCCAGATGCCGTCGATTTCCGAGCGCACGATTTCGATCGGGTAGAACTGCACGATGTTTTCGGCATCGACCGTCTTGATACCCAACTGCCCCTCGGGCGAGAGCGAAACGATGGAGGGCGAGAGGAAATGCGCGGTGATCTGGGCGGTGGGGATCGTGACTTCGGCCGAGATCCCGGCCGCGATGGCGCCGTCGGCATTGGGCAGTGTCACCTCGGCCAGAAAGGTGCGGGTGGATTGCACGGCCGAGGTGCCGACGAAGGACACGGTGGCCTCGCGGGTTTCGCCGGTGATGAACGTCACCTGCGCGGGCTGGCCGCTTTCCAGCCGGCTGAGCGCCTGTTGCGGTACCTGAAAAGAGACGGTGAGCGGCGAGTTGTCGACGATGCGCCCGACCTCGGCCCCGGCTTGCACGAATTCTCCGGCGTCGATGCCGAGCCCCTCGATCCGGCCATCGAAGGGTGCCACGATCAAGAGGTTCTCGCGCGCTTCCTCGGCGGCGCTGAGCTGCGCTTCGGCCTGCGCAAAGGCAGAGCGCGCGGTCTGCACCCGGTCCTGGGTGGCAACGCCACGTTCCAGCAGCGTCTCGGCGTTCTCAAGATCGCGCTGCGTGCGGGTGACTTCCTGCTGCGCGCGGGTCAGCTCGGCCTCCACCCGCTCGCTCCCGATGCGCGCGAGGGGGTCACCCTCGCTGACATAATCACCCATGCTGACCATCAGCTCGGCGATATCGCCCGAAGCCTCAGCGCGGATCATCGTGTCGCGGTCCGGAAGGGCCTGACCCTCGGCGTTGAAATAGAGCGTGACGGGCTGCGCGGTAGAGCGTTCGACAGCCACGGCGACGGGCAGCGGCTCGGACACCGCGTCGATTTCCGTCTCGGCTTCCTCGGAAGGGATGATGAAGCCGCTGCCCATCCATCCCACCAGCGCCAACGTCAGCAGGGACGCGATCCAGATCGACCGGGAGGAGCCTTTGTCGGTGTCAAAGCGCAGAGCTGCCGGGTTCTGCGGCGCATCGGCCGGAGCGGCCTCGGGTGCGGCGTCGGGTGCGCGCGTCTCGGCCTGCGGTGTCGCGTCTGGCGCGTCTTGCGGCGATGCGGCCTCGGTGTCGGCGGCGGAGCTTGTCTCGGCGGGTTTGGTCATCAGTCTATTCCTCGGAAACAGCGCCGCGCGGGGCGTCTTCTTGAATGTGGTCGAGGGCGGAGCCGAGGCTCTGGTCCAGAACGGCGTAGAGACCCGCAAAGGCATCGATGCGGGACTTGATATCATCTTTTTCGGGCGGCAGGCGGCGGGCGCTTGCAAGAACATCGTCGCGGGCCTGACGCACCCTCTCCCGCGTGCGTTTGAGCATGTTTTCACAGGGCCTTGCCGCGAGCCGGAAGAAATCCTGTCGCTCGCCGGGCTTGGAGACGCGTTTCAGGATGCCCCAGGTCTCCAGCAACCGCACGCTGGAACTGACGCTGGCCCGGCTGACCTGCAACTGCGCGGCCAGATCCCCGAAGGAGACGGTTTCGTTATCGAAGATGAACAGCCCAAACATGCGCCCTGCTGTCTTTGGCAGGCCATCGTCCTGGGCGATCAGGCCCACTTTCTCGATGAACTCGGACCGAACCGTATCGATCTCGGAAGTCTCTGTCGCCATGCTCTCTCCACTGCGCCTGCGTCGGCCTTCTCGACGATTTTGGCGCCCCTGTAAACTTCGTTCAGTTAAAACTGAACAGAAGGAACGCAACGTCAGGTCAGGCAGATAGGTGCTGTGGCGATAATTGCCAGAGCATGGCCGCTAATCAGGTGGATCGGGCGTTCAGAGGCCCGAGATGAAACGCCAGAAGAAGATCGCGCTCATGCCGAAGCCGATCAGGCCGATGAGTGCGCGCACCGCAGCTTTCGGCAGGCGCCGGGCGAGCGGGGCGCCGGCGTAGCCTCCGACGGTCGCGGCCACCATCATGATGATCGCATAGGGCCATGTGACCAGACCCGCGAGCGCGAAAATGCCCACGGAAATCAGAGAGATCACGAAGCTGAGCCCGTTCTTCAGGCCGTTCATCTGATGGATCTCGTTCATCCCCCAAAGCGCAAACAACGCCAGCAGGACGATCCCGAGGCCGCCGTTGAAATAGCCGCCGTAGACCGCCACGGCGAAGAGGCCCAAGGCGCCTTCAGAGGCGACACCGCGCGCGCGTGCGGCGGCGAATGCGCGGATGTTCTCGCCATAGAGAAAGGCCAGCGTCGAAGCGAGGAGCAGGAAGGGCACGACGGCCGAAAAGGCCTCGTTGGAGGAGACAAGCAGCAGGCCCGAGCCCACCGCTGCCCCGGCCAGCGCGATGGCGCACAGCCGCGCCATGCGCTTGCGATCAAAGGCGGCCAGTTCCTCTCGAAACCCGAATGCCCCTGCGAGATAGCCCGGAAACACCGCCACCGCGCTGGTGGCATTGGCGGCCACGGGCGGCACGCCGACCATGACCAGCGCCGGGAACGTCAGGAAGGTCCCGCCGCCCGCAATGGTGTTGAGCACGCCTGCCCCGAACGCGGCGGCAACAAGGATCAGAATATCGAACATGGGAAGCTGCCTAGCCGAAAAGAAACAGCCCCGCCAGTGACGGCGGGGCTGCATTTGTCGATTTGGGGCAAGGCGTTACTCGCCGGGGATGCTGCCGCTCCCGTGGCCTGCCATGCCGCCCGAGACTTCCTCGGTCGATTCCGCGGCGAGCTCCTCCGGCAGGACGAGGTTCAGCACGATGGCGATCAACGCGGCCGGCAGGAGGCCCGACGTCATCAGGATGCGCAGGGTATCGGGCAGGTATTGCACGGCACCCGGCTCCAGCTGCAGGCCAAGGCCCACCGAAAGCGAGATCGCGAAGATCACCATGTTGCGGCGATTCCAGTTCACGTCCGACAGCATCGAGATGCCAGCGGCCACGACCATGCCGAACATGACGATGACACCGCCGCCCAGAACCTCGATCGGGATGGTGCGGATCACCGCGCCGACCTTGGGCACGAGGCCGCAGAGGATCAGGAACAGCGCGCCGATCGTCACAACGTGGCGGCTCATCACGCCGGTCATGGCGATCAGGCCCACGTTCTGGCTGAACGAGGTGTTGGGGAAGCCGCCGAAGATGCCAGCGATGGCAGTGCCGACACCATCGGCATAGGTCGCGCCGGTGATCTCCTTGTCGGTGGCCTCGCGGCCCGCCCCGCCCTTGGTGATCCCCGAGACGTCGCCCACGGTTTCAACCGCCGAGACGAAGGCCATCAGGCAGAAGCCGACAATGGCGGCAAAGCTGAAGGCGAACCCGTATTTGAACGGCTCGGGCAGAGCGAAGACGGCGGCGCGGTCCCAGCTGGTGCCGATGCCCTCGAAGGTGACCATGCCCATGGCCAGCGCGAAGATGTAGCCCACGATGATGCCGATCACGACGGCCGAGACCGACAGCATGCCGCGCGCGAAGAACTTGAGCCCGAGGGTCACGAGGACCACGACCAGTGCGGCGGACCAGTTCAGCAGGCTGCCGTATTCCGGCGTCCCGATGGCGGGCACGCCGCCCGCGGCGTACTGGATGCCGACCTTGACCAGCGCCAGACCGATCATGGTCACGACCAGCCCGGTCACCAGCGGCGGCAGGGCAAAGCGGATCTTGCCGATGAAGGTGGCCAGAAAGGCGTGGAACAGGCCGCCGATGATGACGCCGCCGAAGAGCGCGGGCAGCGCCTCGACCCCCTGCCCCGCGACGAGCGGGATCATGATCGGGATGAAGGCGAAGGACGTCCCCTGCACGATCGGCAGACGCGCGCCCACGGGACCGAGCCCGATGGTCTGGAACAGCGTCGCGATGCCGGCAAAGAGCATCGACATCTGGATCAGGTAGGTCATGTCCGGGAAGCCGTTGGCGCCCGCATCCGAGCCGAAGCCGAAGCCCGCAGCGCCCGCGATGATGATCGCCGGCGTGACGTTCGAAACGAACATCGCCAGCACGTGCTGGATACCCAGTGGAATGGCGCGATGCAGCGCCGGCGTGTAGTTCGGATCGCGGAGTTGCTCCGGTGTCCCTATCGAATTGTCAGCCATTGTGGTTCCCTCCCGGTTGACTGTCTTAACTGTCCTAGCTGTCTCTTATGATTTGCAGCGGCTCCTCCAACCGATGCTCCTCAAGGTTCTGACCCGGGTTGTCCCCGGTGCCAATTCTGTCGATGACCGCGAACATCCCGCTCCCCGAAAGGGGCGAGAGGACGCCGTGCCACGTATTGCGTGCGATGTTCACCGCGACGTCGTTTCGGGCCGTGAAGGCCTGCGCCGCGCCGGGCTTGCCGCCCGCGTCAGGGGCGACGATCACCAGAAGCTCCGCATCCGACATCGGGATGAAGCACTGCGAGCCCAGCGGATGCCGCTCCAGCAGATCGCAGCTATAAGGCAATTGCCGCAGCTTGCTCTGGAACAGGCTCAGGCCGGGGCGGCCCTCGATGATGTCGATCTCGGCGAGGTCGTTGAACCGCTGGCACATGCCTTCATTGATCGTGATCGGCGCGTCCGTCAGGGCGATGACCTGACCGAAGGGCGCGAAGGCCTCGGCGGTGATGGGGCGCGCGACGAGGGTCACAGGTCCATCCTCGGGTGCCGGTTCACGTCCTTGTAGAGAAGGTACCGGAACCGCCCCGGCCCGCCCGCGTAGCAGGCCTGCGGGCAGAAGGCGCGCAGCCACATGAAATCACCGGCCTCGACCTCGACCCAGTCGGCGTTGAGCCGGTAAACGGCCTTGCCTTCCAGCACGTAGAGCCCGTGTTCCATCACGTGGGTTTCGGCGAAGGGAATGCAGCCGCCGGGCTCGAAGGTCACGATGGTGACATGCATGTCGTGGCGCAGATCGGCGGGATCGACGAAGCGCGTGGTGGCCCAGGCGCCGTTGGTGTCGGGCATGACGTTCGGCGCGATGTCGGCCTCGTTCAGGAACAGCGGATCGGGACGGTCGAGCCCTTCGACATCCTCGTAACGCTTGCGGATCCAATGGAACGAGGCAGGGGCCGAGCCGGTGTTGCGCAGGCTCCAGCGTTCGCCGGCGGGCAGATAGGCATAGCCGCCCTCGGAGAGGGTATGGGTCGCGCCGTCGAGGGTCACCTCGACGCTGCCCTCGGTGACAAAGAGCACGCTCTGCACCCGGTGATCGGGCTCGGGCGTGTCGCTGCCGCCGCCGGGGGCGACTTCCATGATGTATTGCGAGAAGGTCTCGGCAAAACCGGTCAGCGGCCGCGCGAGGATCCACGCCCGCGTCTTGTCCCAGAACGGAAAGGCCGAGGTGACGATATCCATCATCGTACCGCGCGGGATGACGGCGTATGCGTCGGTGAAGACGGCGCGGTCGGTCATCACCTGCGTCTGGGGCGGATGGCCGCCGTGGGGGGCGAAGTAGCTGCGATCACTCATGAAAACATGTCCTTCAGGCGATGAAGCGCGATCCGTTCGACCTGGTGGCAGGCCTCGGCAAACTCGACGTCACGGCTATGGGTCAGGCGTTGGTTAAAGGCGTTAAGGATTGACGCCTTGTCGTGATCGCGCACGGCGATGATGAAGGGAAAGCCAAACTTCGCGACATAGAGCGCGTTCAATTCGGTGAAGGTCTCGCGCTCGGCGTCGGTCAGCTCATCCAGTCCCGCGCCTGCCTGCTCGGCGGTGGATTCCGCGGTCAGCCGCTTGGCCTGCGCCAGCTTGCCGGCGAGATCGGGGTGCGCGGTCAGCACGCCCAGGCGCTCCTCCTCGGAAGCGGTACGGAACTTCCGCGCAAGGGCCGAATGGACGCCCACGGCGCTGTCGTGGGCGGGGCCGAGTTCCAGCCCATGGGCGCGCTCGGCGATCCAGGGGGAATGCTCGAATACGCCGCCGAAGGTGTCGACGAAGGTCTGCTTGTCCATCCGCGAGGGCACCAGCTTGGGCGCGACGTAAGGATGCTCGGCCATCCAATGCTCGGCGATGTCGATGCGGCGCGCGACCCAGACGTCATCGTGAGAGGCCACGTAATCAAGGAACCGCTGCAGGCCCGCGGCGCGTCCGGGACGGCCGATAAGGCGGCAATGCAGGCCGACGCTCATCATCTTGGGCGTGCCCGCCTGCCCCTCGGCATAGAGCGTGTCGAAGGCATCCTTGAGGTAGGTGAAGAAATGCTCGCCGGTGTTGAAGCCTTGGGGCGTGGCGAACCGCATGTCATTGGCGTCGAGCGTGTAGGGGATGACCAGCTGCGGGCGCTCTGCCACGTCGGTCCAATAGGGCAGATCGTCGGAATAATCGTCCGAGACGTAATCGAAGCTGCCATCCTCGGCGACGAGGCGCACGGTGTTTTCCGAGCAGCGCCCGGTGTACCAGCCGCGCGGGGCGGCGCCGGTCACTTCGGTGTGCAGCGCCTTGGCGGCTTCCAGATCGGCGCGTTCGCGCTCGGGGTCCATGTCCTTGTATTCGATCCACTTCAGCCCGTGGCTCGCGATCTCCCACTGGGCGTCCTGCATCGCGGCAACCTGCTCTGGCGAACGGGCCAGCGCGGTGGCCACGCCATAGACCGTCACGGGCATCTTGGCGGCGGTGAACATGCGGTGGAGCCGCCAGAAACCGGCGCGCGCGCCGTATTCGTAGATCGATTCCATGTTCCAGTGGCGCTGGCCGGGCCAGGCTGCGGCACCTACGATTTCGGACAGAAACGCTTCGGAGGCGGCGTCACCGTGGAGGATGTTGTTCTCGCCACCCTCCTCATAATTAACCACAAATTGCACGGCGATCTTCGCCCCGTTGGGCCAGTTCGCCTGCGGCGGCGTTGCGCCATATCCAATCATGTCACGGCAATAACGATCCAAAGTGTCCCTCCTTCGCCTATCTTCGCATAAACCTTGCGTAAGCCTGGGTCTTTCAAGAAATTCTTGAAAGTGTTTCGGTATACAGGTCATTTCCTTGTAAACGCGCTTCCCGCACACTCTTATCGGACGAAGAAGGAGCATCCCATGACCGGCTATCTGACCACCCATGTCCTCGACACCGCGCGCGGTTGCCCGGCGGCGGGTCTGGCGATCACCCTTTACGCGATTGACGGCGACACGCGCCGCAAGCTGGCCGAGGTTACCACCAACGACGACGGCCGGACCGACAGCCCGATCCTGCCTGCGGAAGAATTCGCGACGGGCACCTATGAGCTGGTGTTTCGGGCGGGCGACTACCTGCGAGCGACGGGTCAGGACGGGGATGCGCCGCTCTTTCTGGACGAGATCCCGATCCGCTTCGGCATGTCCGACGCCGCCGCGCATTACCACGTGCCGCTCCTGCTCAGCCCGTTCAGCTACAGCACCTATCGCGGCAGTTAACGCCGTTAACCTTCCGCGCGACGCAGCTCAGCTGAGCGCCGCGCGCAGCTTCTCCGACATGAATTCCATGAAGAACCGGGACTTCGGATCCTGGTTCTTCTTGTGCGGATAGAGCATCGCCAACTGCGCATTCGGCGGCGGCGAGAGCGGGCAGACCCGCACCAGAGCGCCGCTATCGAGGTAGTTCTGAACCTCGAACTGCGGCTTGTTGACGATCCCCCGCCCCTCCAAAGCCCAATTGGTCAGCACGTCACCATCATCGCAGGCGAAGGGCCCGGTGACATCGAACCGCTGGATTCCGTCGGATGTGTCGAGCGACCAGCGAAACTCGGTCGATCCGGGAAAGCGCAGCAGCAGGCAATCGTGATCTTGCTGGATGAGATCCGCCCCCTCCTGCGGCGCACCTTTGCGGGCGATATACTCAGGTGCCGCGCAAAGGACGCGTGGCAGCGTCGCGATCGGCTTCATCATTAGCCCGGAATCGGGCGGATTGCCTATCACGAAAGCCACGTCCAGCCCCTCTCCGGTCAGGTCCAGCGCCCGGTCCGACAGACGCAGACGGGTGTGAACCTCGGGGTATTTGTCGCGAAACAGCGCGATGTTTGGCGCGATCAGCCGCCGCCCGATTCCGAGCGGCGCGGAGACGAAGATCGATCCACGCGGGTTGTGGGTGATCTCGTGCACCGCAGCTTCCGCTTCGTCCAATGCCTCCAGCACCTTCAGAGCCTTCGGATAGAAGATGCGCCCCTGCTCCGTCGGTTGGATCGATCGCGTGGTGCGGGTGAACAGACGGATGCCGAGGGATTTCTCCAACTCACCGATGCGCGAGGAGGCCACCGCAGCCGAGACCTGCAGATCGCGGGCGGCGGCAGACATGTTCTCCAGCTCGTAGACCCGGATAAACATGCGGATATTGTTGATATTGGCCATGATCCCATGGCTAGCACGGGCTGGACGGATTATCAGGATTAATTTGAAGCTGATCGGGATAATAAGGAATTATCAGTCAGTGTCGCCGTCGTGTAGCGTGGCGGGCAAAGGAGAGGCTTGAACCATGTATGATCTCGCTGTTTTCACCGATTGGGCGGCCTTCGCGGTGCGCTGGCTGCACGTCATCACGGCAATGGCCTGGATCGGCGCCTCGTTCTATTTCATCGCGCTCGACCTGATGCTGCGCGAAACCCCCGACATGCCCGAAGGCGCCACCGGGGAAGAATGGGAAGTCCATGGCGGCGGCTTCTACAACACGGTGAAATACAACGTCGCCCCGGCGCGCCTCCCCGAGCATCTGACATGGCACAAATGGCAGAGCTATTGGACATGGCTGTCGGGTGCAGCGCTTCTGGCGATCGTCTATTGGGGCGGCGCAGAGATGTTCCTGATCGATTACGACAAGCTGGAGCTTTCGGCTTTCCAGGCGATCCTGATCTCGGCGGGTTCGCTCACAATTGGCTGGATTCTCTACGATTTCCTCTGCAAGAGCCCGCTCGGCAACCATCCGACGGCGCTCATGGGGCTGCTTTTCGTGATCCTTATCGCCATGGCTTGGGGCTATGATCAGGTCTTCACCGGACGCGCCGCGTTGCTGCATCTGGGCGCGTTCACCGCCACGATCATGACGGCGAATGTCTTCCTGATCATCATGCCGAACCAGCGCATCGTGGTGAAGGATCTGCAGGAGGGGCGCGCCCCCGATGCGAAGTACGGCAAGATCGCCAAGCTGCGTTCCACCCACAACAATTACCTGACCCTGCCGGTCATTTTCCTGATGCTGTCGAACCACTATCCATTGGCGTTCGCGACGGAATATGCCTGGATCATCGCCTCTCTCGTGTTCCTTCTGGGCGTGCTGATCCGGCACTATTTCAACTCGATGCACGCGGGCAAGGGCCGGCCGCATTGGACCTGGGGCGTATCGGCGGTGATCTTCGTGATCATCATGTGGCTGTCCTCGATCCCGATGAACCAGGATTACGACTTCGAGGCCGAGGTGGTCGTGCCGGAGCCCGTGCAATATGTCGTCGACAACCCGCACTTCGAGGAGGTCCGCAATATCGTCATGGGCCGTTGTTCCATGTGTCACGGGGTGGAGCCTGTCTGGGATGGCATCCGATGGGCGCCGCGCGGTTTGCGGTTGGACGACGACGCCCAGATCGCACTGAACGCGCGGATGATCTACCTGCACGCGGGCCGAAGCCGCGCCATGCCCCCCGGCAATGTGACCGGCATGACAGCCGAGGAGCGGGCCGAGATCGTCGAGTGGTATCAATCCCTTGACCGGGATGTTGCCGCGTTGGACTGAGGATTTCTCAGCGGAAACGCTTCGGTGGCCTGTGAGGCGCTGACACACAGATTGACTCGATTATGCACGACGCATGTCGCTGGCCCCTCTCTGACGCCCAAGTTCCTGCATCTGTCGTGCATAGACCAGAATCCACGTAGCCCCTCCCCCAATCTTGCGAAAAGAGAGGGAGAGCCACCATGAGAACCCATGCCCAGGCCGTCGTCATCGGCGGCGGCGTCGTCGGATGCTCGATCCTTTATCACCTGGCCAAGGCGGGTTGGACCGATGTCGTCCTTCTTGAGCGGGACGAGTTGACCTCTGGCTCCACCTGGCACGCGGCGGCCAACATCCACGGGTTGCACGACAGCACGAATATCTCTCGGCTGCAGCATTACACGATGAACCTTTACAAAGAGTTAGAGGAGGAAACCGGCCAATCCTGTGGCGTGTTCCAGCCGGGCTCCCTCTATCTTGCGCAGACCGAAGACCGCGAGCACCAGCTGCGCCTGCAGGAGGCGAAGGCGCGGCGCTACGGGATGAACTTCCACGAGGTCAGTCGCGACGAGGCCGAGCGCCTGCATCCGCTGGTCGATTACGACGGCATCCGCTGCATCATGTTCGAGCCCGATGGCGGCAACGTCGACCCCTCTGGCGTGACCAACGCCTACGCCCTCGGCGCGCGACAGAGAGGCGCCGAGATCATCCGCTTCTGCCCTGTCATCGGCACCGAACAACAGCCCGACGGCAGCTGGATCGTGCGCACCGAAAAGGGCGACATCCGCACGCCCTGGGTGGTGAACGCCGCCGGTCTCTGGGCGCGGGAAGTTGCGGCGATGGCGGGAGTGGAATTGCCGCTGATCCCGACGGAACACCAGTATTTCGTAACCGAGACAATCGCTGAAATTGCCGCGCGGGACAGCCGCCTGCCCTCGGTCGCGGACCGTGACGGCGAGTATTACCTGCGTCAGGAGGGTCAGGGCCTGCTGGTCGGCGCCTATGAGAAAGGCATGCGTTTCTGGGCCGAGGATGGCACGCCGCAAGGCTTCGGCCACGAGCTCTTCGCTGATGATCTGGAGCGGATCGAGCCCAACATGATGCGTGCGATCGACCGCGTGCCGGCGGTCGGCATGGCGGGGATCAAGCGGGTCATCAACGGGCCGATGATCTGGAGCCCCGATGCCAGCGCCCTTTTCGGCCCCGTGCCCGAGCTGAGCGGCTATTTTTGCTGCTGCGGGATCATCCCCGGCTTCTCGCAAAACGGTGGACTGGGCAGGCTCGCGGCGGAATGGATGGTCGAGGGCGAACCGTCGCTCGACCTCTTCGGATGGGACCTCGCACGCTACGGCCATTGGGCAGGCAAGGCGTTCACCAAGGCGCGGGTGGAGGATCAATACGCCCACCGTTTCAAGATCCACTTTCCCGGCGAAGAACGCGCCGCGGGGCGCCCGGTCCGCCAGAGGCCGGTCTACGACATGCAGGCCGAATTGGGCGCCAAGTTCGGGTTGAACTACGGATGGGAACACCCTGCTTTCTTTGACAAATCTGTCGAAGACAGCGCCGGGTTTGCAAGACAGCCGTGGTGGGAATCCGTGGGGCGCGAGGCGCGCTTGGTGCGGGAGAAAGCGGGCATCATCGACATCTCGAATTTCGCCAAGTATCGCGTCGCGGGTCCCGGCGCGGAGGCATGGCTCAACGCGCTTTTCGCCAACCGGATGCCCCGCGAAATTGGCCGGTCCTGCCTCACGCCCCTGATCGGCAAGCGGGGCGGCGTGGCGGGCGATTTCACCGTCACCAAACTCGGACAAGACGAGTTCTGGGTGCTCGGCGGCGGTGCGGCGGAACGCTACCACCTGCGGTTTTTCCGGCAGATCCCCCTGCCCGCAGGCACAACCTTCGAGAGCCTCACCGAGGAAACCTGCGGCTTCAACGTCGCAGGCCCCTTGGCGCGCAAGCTCCTGTCGCGGCTCACGAATGCCGACCTCTCCAATGGTGCCTTCCCGTTCTTCCGCTCGGCCCGGATAACCGTCGGCGGGGTCGAATGCGTGGCGATCCGGGTGTCATTCACCGGTGACCTCGGGTGGGAGTTGCACTGCGCAGAACGGGACCAGATCGCGCTTTATACCGCTCTGCTCGAGGCGGGCGCGGAGTTTAGGGCTGGCCCAGTTGGCAGCCGGGCCCTGATGTCGTTGCGGTTGGAGAAGGGCTATGGCTCTTGGGGTCGAGACTACTCGCCGGAGTATTGGCCGCAGGAGTCGGGGCTCGACGGCCTGATCAAGCGCGACAAAGATTTCCTCAATAAGGACAATTGGTTGAAGATCGCGGACGCGGCCCCGCGCGAGAGCATGGTTCTTCTCAGCGTCGATGCGAGCATCGCCGACGCCTCGGGCGCGGAACCGGTGTTCCTGCCCGACGGCACTCCGATCGGTCAGGTGTCCTCGGGCGGATACGGCTACTCGGTCGGTCAATCCCTCGCGTTGGCCTACATCAAAGCGGGCAGCGCCGCGCCGGGTGACGCGGTTCAGGTGGCAATTCTGGGCCGGCCCCACACGGCCCGCATCTTGCCCGCCCCACCTTTCGACCCGGAGGGGCGGCGCCTGCGGCAATAGGATGACGTGGCGCCACTAACCCCGTGACCTGCGGAGGCTTTTCCCGCTATACTCGGGCAAAACAATTGGCCGAGCAGCGGGACAGATGCATGGCGCGCAAAGCGACCCCCTTCAACGTGATGACCGTGGGCCAGAACGGCCGTTTGCAATACGAAGCCGTGCTCTTCGCGGCGTCTTTCCGCGCGGCGAACCCTGAGTTTCCGGGCAAGCTATACGTTGCCGAGCCGCAACCGGGACCGCGGTGGTCGAAAGACCCCCGCATGGCGGATAATGCTGTCCGCAACGCACTGGCGGAGCTTGGCGCGGAGATCATCCCGTTCGAAAACAAGCACTTCGGAGAGGCCTATCCCTACGGCAACAAGATCGAAGCGCTCAAGGCCTTGCCGAAAGGTGAGCCCTTCGTCTTCTTCGATACCGACACGCTGATTACCGGCGACCTCATGGAGGTGCCCTTCGACTTCACGAGGCCGAGCGCCTCGCGCCGGGTCGAAGGGACCTGGCCGAAGATCGAGCTTTACGGCCCCGGCTACACGGCGACGTGGAAGTCGCTCTACGACATGTTCGGGCTCGATTTCGCGTCGTCGCTGGATACCTCGCACCCCGATGAATACTGGCGCCGCTACCTCTATTTCAACGCCGGATTCTTCTACTATTCCTGCCCGCACGCGTTCGGCGAACGCTTTACCGAATACGCCGTGCGTATCCGCGATGAGGGGCCGCCGGAGCTGGTGTGCCAGACCCTTGATCCGTGGCTCGACCAGATCGCATTGCCCCTTGTCATTCATTCCTTCGGAGGCGGTCGCGAGGCGCTCGAACCGGGATGGCTCGATGGGAAAACGTCTTGTCATTACAGGGTCTTGCCGCTGCTTTATGCGCGAGAGAGCCAGCACGTCGTTGACACGCTGGAGGCGGTCGCAGCGCCTAACAAGATCAAGAAGGTGCTCAAGCCTTACGAGCCGATGCGTCGGATGATCTTCCAAGGCAAAGGCGACAAGGCGCGCGCGTTGTTCGACCGTGAGAACCTGCCGCGGCGCGAGCAGCAGATCCGGAACACCCTCAAACGCGAGAAGCTTTGGCTGCGTTAACGGGGCCTATGCGCCGCAATCCAACGGATGACCACATGAAAAATCCCGGCTCCTGCGTCAGGAGCCGGGATCATTTCGTCGCGAGTTGAATGGCTTAGCCTGCGGAAGCGGGCTCTTCCTTCTTGCGCTCGGCGTAGATCATCAGAGGTTGCGTATCGGAGGTTACAGCCTCCTCGTTAACCACGACCTCTTCGACGCCTTCAGCACCCGGCATCTCGAACATCGTGTCGAGCAGAATGTCTTCCATGATCGACCGCAGGCCACGTGCGCCGGTTTTACGGGCGATGGCGCGCTTGGCGATGGCCTTCATGGCGTCGTCGGTGAAGGTCAGCTTCACGTCTTCCAACTCGAACAGACGCTGGTATTGCTTGACCAGCGCGTTCTTCGGGCCGGTCAGGATGGTGACGAGCGCATCCTCGTCCAGGTCTTCCAGCGTCGCGATCACGGGCAGACGGCCGACGAATTCGGGGATCAGGCCGAATTTCAGCAGATCTTCCGGCTCGAGATCTTTGAAGTATTCGCCAACGGACTTCGCCTCGGGATCGCGCACATCGGCGCCGAAGCCCATGGCGGACCCCTTGCCGCGCTGCGCGATAATCTTGTCGAGGCCGGCAAAGGCGCCACCGCAGATGAACAGGATGTTCGTGGTGTCGACCTGCAGGAATTCCTGCTGCGGATGCTTGCGCCCGCCTTGCGGCGGCACGGAGGCGACGGTGCCTTCCATGATCTTCAGAAGTGCCTGCTGCACCCCCTCGCCCGAGACGTCACGGGTGATGGACGGGTTGTCGGACTTGCGGGTGATCTTGTCGACTTCGTCGATATAGACGATGCCGCGCTGGGCGCGTTCGACGTTGTATTCGGAGGCCTGCAACAGCTTGAGGATGATGTTTTCCACATCCTCGCCGACATAGCCGGCTTCGGTCAGCGTCGTCGCATCAGCCATGGTGAAGGGCACATCGAGGATCCGCGCCAGCGTCTGCGCCAGCAGGGTCTTGCCGCAACCGGTCGGGCCGATCAGCATGATGTTGGATTTCGCCAGTTCGATGTCCGACTTGTCGGAGTGATTCAGGCGCTTGTAGTGATTGTGCACCGCGACCGAGAGGACCCGCTTGGCGTGGGCCTGACCGATCACGTAATCGTCCAGCACGCCGCAGATCTCCAGCGGAGTCGGCACGCCGTCGTCGCTTTTCAGCCCGGCGCTCTTGGTCTCTTCCCGGATGATGTCCATGCACAGCTCAACGCATTCATCGCAGATGAATACCGTGGGGCCCGCAATCAGCTTGCGCACCTCGTGCTGGCTTTTCCCACAGAACGAGCAATAAAGCGTGTTCTTGGAATCGTTGCCGGAATTACTTGCCATATCATCCACCTTACGCGGGCCCTCACGCGGCGAGAGGGCCGCAAACACCAGTCATATTACCGGATTTTCACCAAACCTAGAACAGGCATGCCCCGGTCACAATCGCAAATTCCCAAGACCTTTCGCGGCGCCCCGATTAGCGGGCCGCCGCGCATCAGGTCCGGGCTCAGTCAGCGTCTCCGCCGCGCTTCTCGACGATCTCGTCGACATGGCCCCATTTGAGGGCCTCTTCCGGGGTCATCCATGTGTCACGGTCCAAGGCGCGCTGGATCGTGTCATAGTCTTGCCCAGTATGCTTAACATACAGTTTATAGAGCCGCTCCCGCGTGGCTTCGATCGATTTGGCGCTGATCAGGATGTCAGACGCCGTACCGCGCGCGCCGCCGGAAGGCTGATGCACGAGGAACTCGGCGTTCGGCAAGGCGTAACGCATGCCCTTCTCACCACCCACGGCGATGACCGAGCCCATCGACGCTGCCATGCCGCAGACCAGGGTCGAAACCTTGGGCCGGATATACTGCATCGTGTCGTAGATGCTCATCCCCGCCACGACGGAGCCGCCGGGGGAGTTGATGTACATGGAGATTTCCTTGGAGGGATTCTCCGCCTCGAGGTGCAGGAGCTGCGCGACGATCAGGCTCGACATGCCGTCATGCACGGGGCCGTTCACGAAGATGATCCGCTCCTTCAGAAGGCGCGAGAAAATGTCGTAGGCGCGCTCACCCCGGCTGGTCTGTTCAACCACCATGGGGACGAGGTTATTTTCAAAGTAGTCTACCGGATCGTGCATCTCGCCTGCCTTATCAGAATATCTGTACCGTCGGAGTCTATGTCTCGCTCTGGGGCGCTGCAAGGGCACCATCCATCGAATTCGCGCCGCTTGGCCAATCCTTTGGTCATACGAGCGGGAGTGGTGCTACGGCACGCCGAGGGTCGCGACCTGATCCCGCAGGCTGTGGGATCAAGACGGTTCGGTTGAAGATGTTGCAAATCAGCAAGCAAACTGGGGATAACACCGCGTGCGTTTGTGTTCAGACGTTGCAAATAGTCTGGAACCCGGTTCCCCGTCGCACCTCAGCTACAGAGAGCGCTCCGTGCCTCGCGGTACTCTCGGTCCAGTTTATCCACAAGCGCGCGGGCGGGGCCGACTGACTTCACGGCACCGATCCCTTGGCCGGCGCCCCAAACCTGACTCCAGGCTTTTGGCTTCGAGCTGCCTTCGGCAAAGCTCATCGACTTTGCGTCCGCGGATTCCAGCGCATCGGGGTCCATTCCGGCGGCGGCGATCGAGGGCTTGAGGTAGTTGCCCGAGATGCCGGTGAACAAGGAGGAGAGGACGATATCCTCGGCCCCCGAATCCGCGATCATCTGTTTGTAGGCCGGCATGGCGTTTGCCTCGTTCGTCGCGATGAAGGGCGAGCCGATGTAGGCCAGATCCGCGCCCATCGCTTGCGCGGCCAGCACTGCGCCGCCGGTGGCGATGGAGCCCGACAACAACAGGGGTCCGTCGAACCACTCGCGGATTTCCTGCACCAGCGCGAAAGGCGATTGCGGCCCCGCGTGCCCCCCTGCCCCGGCAGCCACGGCGATGAGGCCATCGGCCCCCTTCGAGATCGCCTTCTTTGCGAACGTATTATTAATGATATCGTGCAACGCTATGCCGCCACAGGAATGCGCCGCATCGTTCACCTCTTCCCGCGCCCCGAGGGAGGTGATCCAGATCGGCACGTTCCAGCGGGCGCAGATTTCGAGGTCGCGCTCCAGCCGTGTGTTCGACCGATGCACGATCTGGTTGACCGCATAGGGCGCGGCCGGCTTGTCGGGGTTTGCCTGGTTCCAGGCGTCGAGGGCTTCGGTGATCTGCTTCAGCCATGCCTCAAGCGCGATCGGGTCTCCGTCCTTCTCCCGCGCGTTGAGCGCTGGAAACGATCCGACGATGCCCGCGCAGCACTGCGCGATCACCAGTTCGGGGTTTGACACGATAAACAGGGGGCTGCCCACGACTGGCAGACGCAACCCCTTAAAAACGCTTGGCAATTCTCTTTTATTTGGCATGTGGGCCTCCCTCGCGCCGACGCTAGCGCGGTGCTTTGGGATGGGCAAGAAGAACGCTCCGTCACAACATCTGCGTTGATCAGGATCAATGCGCGCTGCGCCGCGTTGTGGCATAGTAAACCTGTCCAACGCAAAGGAGACCACGATGACCGAAGCGCATTTCAATGTAGAGCGGACCGGCCCCAATTCCTTGCGGATCACGATGGCGGGCGCGCTGGACGCCGTGGCGATGGAGGCCGGGTTGCAGGCGCTCACGCTGGAGATGGACGGCATGGCGCACGGCGATCTGATGATGGTCGATCAGGGCGCGGCCTGGCCAAGCCTCGGCGCGATCGGGGTGGAGCTGCGCCACTGGCCGCAACTGATGCACATGGTCCAGCAGATCGACCGCGTGGCCTTTGTTAGCCACAACCAGTTCTTCCGCTCGGCGGCAATGGTGGAATCGGCCCTGATCCCCGGTCTGGAGATCCGAAACTTCAGCGACGAAGCCAGCGCGGCGGCATGGCTGGCGGAAGAGCGGGCCGAGGACTGAGGGCCGCAAAGCTCCGCTTGGCAAGCGCGCGGCAAAGGGGCAAAACGGGCGGACGCGGCCTCCTCCGGCGGCGCCCAAGCAAGGAACTCGGCCGATGCGGATCGCAACATTCAATATCAACGGCGTGAAAGCGCGCATCAACGCGCTGACCGACTGGCTGGATGAGGCAAAACCCGACGTGGCCCTGTTGCAGGAGATCAAATCCGTCGATGAGGGCTTCCCCCGAGAGTTGTTCGAGGACCGAGGCTACACGGTCGAGACCCACGGCCAGAAGGGCTTCAACGGGGTCGCGATCCTTTCGCGCCTGCCCCTCGAGGATGTGCGCCGCGGGCTGCCGGGCGATGACAGCGACGAACAGGCGCGCTGGATCGAGGCGACGGTGATCGGGGATAGCGAGGCAGTGCGGGTCTGCGGTCTGTATCTGCCGAACGGAAACCCGGTGCCGGGGCCGAAATACGACTACAAGCTGGCGTGGATGGCACGCATGCACATCCATGCCGAGATGCTGCTGGCCAGCGAGATGCCGGTGGTGATGGCCGGCGATTACAACATCATCCCGCAAGACGAAGACGCCGCCCGCCCGGAGGCTTGGCGCGAAGATGCGCTGGCCCGCCCCGAGAGCCGCGCGGCCTTCCGGCGGCTGTTGAACCTCGGCTTCACGGAAGCGTTTCGCGCCTGCAATCAGGCGCCGGGCATGTATTCGTTCTGGGATTATCAGGCCGGTGCTTGGAACCGGAATGATGGCATCCGGATCGATCACCACCTTCTGAGCGCCGAGGCTGCCGATCTTCTGCAAGATTGCTGGATCGAGAAGGAAGTCCGGGGACGTGAGAAGCCGTCGGACCATGTTCCCGTCTGGATCGAGCTGGCCGCCTGAGGGCTGCGGTCCGTCGCCAGCAATCGCCCGCCACGTTAACCTTGCGCCAGCCGGTCACGCCCGTGTCGTTCTTGAACTGGACAATACGCGTGCGACGCCAATAGTCTCCTTTCGACGGCAACGACCGTCAGCTAATACAAGATAACCAACCGGGAGACCCCTTATGACCCATCGAATGTTCGCGCTTGGCGCGGCGTTGCTGGCGACGACTGCCATCACGGCCACGTCGCTTTCGGCTGAAACCCTGCGCTGGACGCGTGCCTCCGAGGCGCTGACACTGGACCCGCACAGCCAGAACGAAGGGCCGACCACGACCCTGATGCACCAGATCTACGACCCGCTGATCGTCCGCAACATGGCCGGTGAGATGGAGCCCGCCCTGGCCACCTCATGGGAGCCGAGCGAAGAGAACCCTAACGTCTGGGTGTTCCAGATCCGCGAAGGCGTGACCTTCCACGGCGGCGAAACTTTTGATGCCTCCGACGTGGTCTTCAGCCTGAACCGCGCCATGCAGGAGACCTCGAACTTCAAGGAACTGCTCTCGGGCGTGGTCGATGTTCGCGCGACCGGCGATTACACCGTCGAGATTGAAACCGAGGGTCCGAACCCGCTCCTGCCCAACAACCTCACCAACATCATGATGATGGACGAGGGTTGGTCGGTCGAGAACGGCGCCGAGAACGTGCAGGATTACGCCGCCGGCGAAGACACCTTCGCGGCGCGCAACGTCAACGGCACCGGCGCCTTCGTGCTGGAGAGCCGTGAGGCGGATGTTGAAACCGTCCTGAGCCAGAACCCCGAGTACTGGGGCATGGACATGTTCCCGATGGACGTGACCGAGATCATCTTCACCCCGATCCAGAACCCCGCCACGCGTCTTGCCGCCTTCCTCGGTGGCGAAGTGGACTTCGTGCAGGACGTGCCGGTGCAGGATCTGGAGCGCGTGGAAGCGGCAGACGGCATCGGCCTTGGCACCGGACCGCAGAACCGGGTCATCTTCTTCGGCATGAACGTCGGCGCCGATGATCTGGAGCGGGACGATGTGGAGGGCGCCAACCCCCTCGCCGATCCGCGTGTGCGTCAGGCGATGGACATCGCGATCAACCGCGAGGCGATCCAGCAGGTCGTGATGCGTGGCCAGTCGGCACCCGCGGGCGTGATTTCGCCTCCGCCGGTACACGGCTGGACCGAAGAACTGGACGCATATCCCGCCTATGACGTGGAAGCGGCGCAGGCCCTGATGGACGAGGCCGGCTATTCCGATGGCTTCTCGATCCAGCTCGATTGCCCGAACGATCGCTATGTCAACGACGAGTCGATCTGTCAGGCGACGGTGGGCATGCTCGCCCAGATCGGCATCTCGGTGAACCTCTCCGCCCTGCCCCGCGCGCAGCATTTCCCGCTGATCGCCAACGGCGAAACCGACTTCTACATGCTCGGTTGGGGCGTGCCGACCTATGACGCGGAGTATATCTTCAACTTCCTCTACCACACCCGCACGGACGAGCGTGGCAGCTGGAACGGAACCGGTTTCTCGGATCCCGCGATGGATGAGATGATCGTTTCCCTGTCGTCGGAGACCGATCTCGAAGCGCGCGACGCGACCATCGCCGGCCTGTTCGAGATGGCGGAAGAGCAGTTGATCTACCTGCCGATCCACAACCAGGTCCTGAACTGGGGCATCTCGGACGCGTGGTCCACGCTCGTGGATGCCGACGATCAGGTGAAGTTCAAATATTTCGAACTGAACTGAACCTGAAGGTTAACACCGTTAACCTGCTGAAATCTCAGAGCCTGTCCGGAGTTGCCTCCGGACAGGCTTTTTCCTGCCGGAGCCTGCGGCGGTTGATCAGGATCAATGCAGAAGCGCGATGCTTCTGGCAGGGTCACAGGCACGAACCCGCGTGACCCATTGAAAGGACTGCCCCCATGTTCACTTCCATCGTCGTCGCGATTGACGGCTCGGACGCCGCCAACAACGCGCTTGAAACCGCTTGTGGACTCGCCAAGACCTTCGGGGCCGAGCTGCATCTGATCCATTCGCCACAGGTCGAGACGACCTCGGTCGCCGTGGGTTACACGGTTGTCGACCTGCCGATCACGCCCGAACAGATCAAGGCGGCCGGCCAGGCGGTCATCGATGCCGCGACCACGAAAATCTCCGAGGCGGGCCTGACCGTATCCAGCACGACCATTGGTGATGACGATCCTGCCGATGACGTTCTCAATACCGCGAAGCTCAATGATGCCGATCTGATCGTCATGGGACGGCGCGGTCTTGGGTCCGTGGCCAGCCTGTTCCTCGGCTCGGTCAGCCAGAAAGTCTCACGCGGGGCGGAGTGTTCCTGCCTGACGGTGCACAGCTAACCTCCGCGCAACTTCAGGAGATGGCGCCTCTGGTATCATCGCTCAGAGTCTGCAAACGCAGGCGCTTGGCGCGCGCCTCGGCCGGCCGCGCCGCACTTTAGACTTGCGAAGTTTCACAACTTCGTGATCCTCTCGCCCCTCGCGCTGGAAATGACAATACGCCACCCTGTCGACCGATAAGCGCCCCTACGGCGCAGATACAACCTACCTCTGGGGAGAGACATTCATGAACCGCCTTCTCACCGCGAGCGTCCTTGCGCTTGCCACCGCCATTCCGGCGCAGGCCGAGACCTTCCGCTGGTCTGCCACCACAGACCCGCAGACGATGGACCCCCACGCGGTATCCTCTGCCCCGGTTCTGGGTTTTCTCAACAACGTTTACGAAGGCCTCGTGCGTCGCGGCCGTGACATGTCGATCGAGGCTGCGCTGGCTGAATCGTGGGAGCCCCTGCCCGACGGCGCAGGCTGGCGCTTCAACCTGCGTGAAGGCGTGACCTTCCACGACGGCGCGGCGTTCAACGCCGATGACGTGCTGTTCAGCTACGAGCGCGCAAGCTCCGAGGACAGCGATGTTTCCAGCTGGTTCGCCACGGTGTCCGGCGTCGAGGTCGTGGACGATTACACCGTCGACATCCTCACCACGTCGCCGCAGCCGATTTTCCCGGACTCCATCGCCAACTGGATGATGATGGACAGCGATTGGGCCGCGGCCAACGATGCCGAACGGCCGGCGCGCGACTCCGAGAACTACGCCACCCGCCACGTCAACGGCACCGCGGCATTCATGCTGCAATCGCGCCAGCCGGATCTGGAGACGGTCCTCGTGCCCTTCGACGGCTGGTGGGGCGAGGTCGAGCACAATGTGACCGAAGCCATCTTCACCCCGATCCAGAACTCCGCCACGGCCGTTGCGGCCCTGCTCGCCGGTGACATCGACCTGATCGACCCGGTGCCGGTGCAGGACGCCGACCGTGTGAATGCCGCCGATGGCGTCCACGTGCTGTCGGGGATCGAAGCGCGGGTCATCATGCTCGGCTACGGTCACGATCACGAGACGCTGCTCAACGGAGAGCCGAACATCTTCTCCGACGTGCGCGTGCGTCAGGCGGTGGCCCATGCGATCAACGTGCCGGCGATCCTTCAGACGATCATGGGCGGCAACGCGGAAGCGGCAAGCCAGCTTGTCTCGCCCGCGATGCGCGGCTTCTCCGAGGCCAACGCGGCGCGCCCCGTCTACGATCAGGACATCGCGCGTTCCCTCATTGCCGAAGCGGGCGCCGAGGGCGCGACGTTCAACCTGTCCTGCCCCAACGACCGTTACCTGAACGACGAGGCCGTCTGTCAGGCCGTGGTCGCGATGCTGGCGCAGGTCGGCCTGAACGCGCAGCTGGAGACGATGCCGGTGTCGAACTACTGGCCCGAGCTGCGTGCCGACAATTTCGACATGTATCTTCTGGGATGGTCGCCCGGCACCTTCGACGCCGAGCACCCGCTGCGTTTCCTTGTCCACACCAACAACGAGCGTCTGGGCACCTGGAACTTTGGGGGCTACTCCAACCCGCGCATCGACGAGCTGTTGCCCCTTATCCAGTCCGAGATCGACCCTGACGCCCGTCAGGCGATGCTGGACGAGGCCGCAGCGATCGTTCAGCGCGACGCGGTCTACAACACGATGTACGTGCAGCCCCTCCTCTGGGGTGTCGCCGACGGCATCGAACTGACGCAACGTCCCGACAACTTCTTCATCCTGCGTTGGGTGCAGGTGGGCGTCGAGTGACGATCTGATCTTCGCTCCGGGGGCAGCTCACTGCCGCCCCCGGAACCTGAAAGATCAGGAGATTTTGACCTGTTTCTCCCCGCCAAGGTCGCGTCCCGTGACGCGCTGCATGCCCCCGTGTGGCCCGGGTCGACCGACACCTCCCCACCCCGGTGTCACGCTCGTGGCTTGACCCATCATTTGTGACAGCGCAGAACCGTTAGATGCTTAGTTTCATCCTAAAACGCATCGCCCAATCGCTCCTCGTCCTGCTGGTCGTGGGACTTGTGGCCTTCGCGATGTTCCGTTTCGTGGGCGACCCTGTCGACACGATGTTGGGCCAAGAACGTACCGTCGAAGACATCGAGCGATTGCGCGAGGTTCTGGGGCTGAACAAACCCTTCTTCCTGCAATACTGGGATTTCCTCGTGCGTGCCGTGCAGGGCGACTTCGGCATCTCCTACCGCCAGGGCCGCCCGGTGGCCGAGATCATCCTCGAGCGCCTGCCCGCGACGCTGGAGCTGGCGCTTGTGTCAGGCGTCATCGCGCTCAGCCTCGGGATCGTTCTGGGCATCTTCACCGCGATCCGGCGTGACGGGTTCTGGGCCAACTTCATCATGAGCGCGAGCCTGATCGGTGTTTCGCTGCCGACCTTCCTGATCGGCGTGCTGCTGATCTACGCCTTCGGCGTCGGCCTCGACATCCGCATCCCCTTCACCGACGTGACCTTCAACACCGGCGGCATGCCGATCTTCGGGCGCGGTGACACGCGCGAGGTCTTCGGATGGGTCGGCGGCTGGAACTCCGGCCTTGCCACCTGGGACGGATTGCAGAGCATCGTGCTGCCGGCGATCACGCTTGGCCTCTACCAGATGACGTTGATCATGCGGCTGGTGCGCGCCGAGATGCTGGAGGTGCTGCGCGCCGACTACATCCGCTTCGCTCGCGCCCGTGGCCTAAGCACCCGCGCGATCAACTTCCGCCATGCCCTGAAGAACACCATGGTCCCGGTGATCACTGTGACCGGCCTGCAACTTGGCGCGATCATCGCCTTCGCGATCATCACCGAGACGGTGTTCCAGTGGCCCGGCGTGGGCCTCCTCTTCATCAATGCGATCCAGTTCGTCGATATCCCCGTGATGGCCGCCTACCTCATGCTGATCTCGGTCATGTTCGTGGGCATCAACCTGATCGTGGATCTTCTCTACGTGGCGATCGACCCGCGCCTGCGCGTGGATGGGAAAACGACATGAGCGACACCCCCGAGACCCCGACCCCCGCCGTTCCTGCCGCCCGCGCCACCTCGCGCCTCTACCGCGCGTGGGACAGTGACGTGGGCTACGCCTTCCGGCACTCGCCCGTCGCGCTGATCTCGGCGGGCGTCACGTTGGTGCTGATCCTTGCCGCCGTCTTCGCACCCTGGATTGCGCCGCACGACCCTTTCAACCCGGCCACGCTGAACCTGATGAACGGGCTGACGCCGCCGGGCACGCCCTCGCCGTTTACCGGCGACAGCTTCGTGATGGGCACTGACGACCAGGGCCGCGACGTCTTCTCGACGATCCTCTACGGGTTGCGGATTTCGCTTTTCGTGGGCTTCGCCGCCGTGTCCTTCGCGCTGGTGCTCGGCGTCACCCTCGGGCTGATCGCGGGCTACGTAGGCGGCTGGACCGAGACGATCATCATGCGGATTGCCGATATCCAGCTGACCTTCCCCTCGATCCTCGTGGCTCTACTGATCTCGGGCATCGCCAAAGGCGTGACACCCATCGAGTACCGAGACGAGATGGCGTTGCTGGTGCTGATCTTCGCCATCGGCCTGTCGGACTGGGTGCAATTCGCCCGCGTCGTGCGCGGCGCAACGCTGGTGGAGCGCAACAAGGAATACGTCCAGGCGGCGCGGCTGATCGGGCGGTCCTCCTTCGTCATCATGGCGCGCCACATCCTGCCCAACGTCCTGTCGCCCGTACTGGTCATCGCGACCATCTCGCTGGCGCTGGCGATCATCGCCGAGGCGACGCTGTCTTTCCTGGGTGTCGGCGCGCCGCCGACCGAGCCCTCCCTCGGCACGCTGATCCGCATCGGGCAGACGTTCCTCTTCTCCGGCAAATGGTGGATCCTCGTCTTCCCCGCCGCCACCCTCCTCATCCTCGCCCTTGCCGTGAACCTCCTCGGTGACTGGCTGCGGGATGCCATCAACCCGAGGCTGCGCTGATGACTCTTATACCGACAAGTGTCCGACTCAGTGTAGCTCGTAAAATTACGCGGCGGATGTTGAAGGGGCCGCTCTCGCGTTCGTCCGATCTTTACCGAAAAGGCAAAGGGTTCTTTCCTGGAGGCCCGGATTCCATAACTTACATTCCTGAGAACGACTTGGTGCTTTTGAAGCAAAACGAAATTGAATTGTTTGTCGCAAGACCTTCACGGTTACGGTACCAGCTAGCGGGTCTTCAGAAACGAAGACGAAATCTTCTCGACGAATATCTAGTGCCTGAAGGGCTCATTCGGCCAAACGACTACGTGATCGACATTGGAGCAAATATCGGCGAATTCAGTCTGGCTATGGCCGCAATGGGAGCAAGTGTTACTTCATTCGAACCTGATCCAACGGAGTTTCGAGCACTTCTGGCTAATGCTGATGGGCACCCAACGATTGTTCCAAGAAACGTGGCGCTATGGAACGATGACGCCAAGCTAACATTCTTTGATGCAAACGACACCGGTGATTCAAGTTTGTTTGACCCTGGACGAGCAACGCAGACACTCGAAGTTCCAGCGCGTCGTCTCGACACGCTTGCCGCTGAAGGAATAGAGTCAAGCTCAGTCCGTTTAATAAAGCTAGAAGCGGAAGGTGCCGAACCTGAGATAATTGATGGTGCTGTACATACGTTGCGACGGACTGACTACGTCACTGTCGATATGGGCCCTGAACGTGGTCTCTCCCAAGCGAACACTGTCGCCGAAGTTGTTCGCAAGCTTACTCGAATTGGATTTGAGCTCACGTCGTTTTCCACAAAGCGTACCGTCGGACTATTCGAGAATATCCGGCGAACGAAGGAATTAGGTTAATGTCCCTGCTGGAAATCGAAAACCTCACTGTCGAGTTCCCCACACGCCGGGCGCTGTTCACCGCCGTGAAGAATGCGCATTTGAGCGTGGAGCCGGGGGAAATCCACGGGCTGGTGGGCGAATCCGGGGCGGGCAAGTCCACGATTGGTGCCGCCGTCATGGGGCTTCTGGACCGTCCGGGGCGGATCGCGGGCGGTATCATCCGCTACAAGGGCGAAGAGATCTCGGGCCTTGATACCGGGGCCATGCGGGCGCTTCGGGGCAAGAAGATCTCGATGATCTTTCAGGATCCGCTGACCTCTCTCAACCCGCTTTTCACCGTGCGCCAGCAGCTGGTCGAGACGATTGTCGAGCATCTGGACGTGACGATGGATGAAGCCAACGCCCGCGCCCGCGCCTTGATCGACCGGGTCGGCATTCCGGATGCAAAAGCGCGGCTGGATCAATATCCTCACCAGTTTTCCGGCGGGATGCGGCAGCGGGTCGTGATTGCGCTGGCGCTCTGCTCCGAGCCGGATGTCATCATTGCGGACGAGCCGACGACCGCGCTCGATGTGTCGATCCAGGCGCAGATCCTCGAGCTGATCAAGGAGCTGGCGCGCGAGCGGCAGGTGGGCGTGATCCTGATCACCCACGACATGGGCGTGATCGCGGACACCACCGACAAGGTGACGGTCATGTACATGGGCGAAGTGGTGGAGAGCGGGACGACCGAACAGGTGCTCGGCCAGCCGTCCCATCCCTACACGAAATCGCTGATCGCCGCCGTGCCGCGCCCGAACGTGAAGCTCGATCGCTTCCCGCTGATCTCCTATGGCGGGCGGGTGATGGAGTTCGCCATCGAAGATCTGAAGCGCAATTGGCCGGTGGTGCAGACCGACCGCTCGCGCTCCCTGATCCAGGCCGATGCCATCACCAAGCGCTTCGTGCAGACGCGCGCGATCCTGCCGCGCAACCGCAAGATGTTCACCGCCGTGGACCGCGCGACGTTCGACATCAAGGAGGGCGAGGTCTTCGGCTTGGTGGGCGAATCCGGCTCGGGCAAATCCACCATCGCGCGGATGATCGCGGGGCTCTACAACGTCGATGGCGGCGAAGTCTCCTTCGATGGCAAGCCGGTATCGAACCAGCCGGGCGGCGTGCCGGATTGGTACCGCAAGCAGATCCAGATGATTTTCCAGGACCCCTATTCATCGCTCAACCCGCGTATGCGCGTCGACGAGATCATCGCCGAACCCGCCCGCCACCACGGCCTCCTGACGGGCGCGGCGCTCAAGAACCGCGTGGCAGAACTTCTGGACCGCGTGGGCCTCGGAGCGGCTGCCGGCCTGAAGTACCCGCACGAGTTTTCGGGCGGCCAGCGTCAGCGCATCTCCATCGCCCGCGCATTGGCGACACAGCCGCGCTTCTTGATCTGTGACGAGCCGACTTCGGCGCTCGATGTCTCGATCCAGGCGCAAATTCTTAACATCCTTAAGGATTTGCAGGAGCATCTGGGCTTGACCATGTTGTTCATCTCCCACGACCTGCCGGTGGTGCGCCAGATGTGCGACCGGGTCGGCGTGTTGAAAAACGGGGAGCTGGTCGAGGTGGGTGAGACAGAGTCGCTCTTCGCCAATCCGCAACACCCCTATACGCAACAGCTCCTCTCTCTCATGCCGCGTCTGGACGTGCTGTCGGACGAGGGGCTTTCCGTGGCGTGAGGCGAAATGCCTCCCACGACCGCGAGACACGAACAACAGCCGCTTCCACCGGAGGATTCCATGCCGCAGCCCGATCACGTTTCCATATACGACCTGCCTGACGTCGAAAGCCTCGACGAGGACACCAAGCGCTACTTCGAAGTGTGTCAGGAGAAACTGGGAATGGTGCCGAACGTGCTGCGCACCTTCTCGTTCAATCAGGAAAAGCTGCGCGCCTTCGGCCAGTATTACAACACGCTGATGCTTGGCGAGAGCCGGTTGAGCAAGCTGGAGCGCGAGATGGTGGCCGTCGTCGTCTCATCCGCCAACCGGTGTTTCTATTGCCTCGTGGCCCACGGTCAGGCTGTTCGCAAGCTGTCCGGCGACCCGCATCTGGGCGAGATGCTGGTGATGAACTACCGCGTGGCCGAATTGCCCGAGCGACAGAAGGCGATGCTCGATTTCGCGTGGAAACTGACCACGGCGCCTTGGGAAGTCGCGGGCGAGGAACGCGCGAAGCTGGAAGAGGCGGGGCTGACGCAGGACGAGATCTTCGACCTCTCCGACGTGATCGGCTTCTTCAACATGTCCAACCGTTTCGCGATCGCATCGGACATGATGCCGAACCCCGAATATCACGCCATGGATCGCGCCTGATCCGGGCGGCTCACTCGCTCAAGGCGCGGGCGGCCCGGCGGGTGCCCGGGCCGATATCGCCGTCGATCCGCATGGTGTAGAGCCCGCGTTCGGCGAGGATGGTCTGAAAGGCCATCGCCGTTTCGCGCTCCCATGGGGGTGTCTGGCCGTTGATCGTGCCGCGCAATTCGGTGATGTCGACCTCGCCGGTTTCCAAGGCCGCAATGTAGTCCGCGGCCGCGCGTTCAGGGTCCGCGGCCCGTCCGATGCCTTGTTCATAGAGGAAACCGCGGGCGGCAATACCCGCCGGGTCGCCCGTCGCTGCAAGTTCTTCGACCCATCCGCCGCGCAGGAAATCGCTGGCCGGCACGCCGTCGGCACCGTCGGAATAGAGCGCGATGAGTTGTTGCATCGCCTCGACGTCTCCATCGCTGGCAAGCGTCACCAGCAAGGGCACGGCGCGGGGTGGGTTGGGGATCCCGAGCGCATCATCGGAGCGCCCCGGCACGCCTTCACCGCGCAGGTATGTCTGCGCAAGGTTGCGTTGCGCGAAGGGGTAGCCCGCGTCGGCGGCCTGCTCTATCAGGCGGAGCATCTCGCCCGCGTCAGCCTCCACGCCGCGCCCGAGGCGATACATGAACGCCAGGGTGGCAAGACCTGCGGGATCGCCCAGATCGGCGGCCTGGCGGTAATAGGCGACCGCCTGTTCAGGGTCCTCGCGCACGGGGCGGAGGCCGAAATTGTGGTAGTCACCAAGCCGTGTCATCGCCGCTGCGACGCCGGCTTCTGCGGCGCTTTCATAAAGGGGCACGGCGCGGCGGTGGCGGCCCGAGGCCTGCGCGGCGGTGGCCAGATGGAACAAAGGCGCGCCCTCTTCCGGCAAGGCCTGCGCCGCGGCGCGGCAGGCGGGCAAGGCGCGGCGGAGCGCGTCCAGGGCGGCGCGCTGATCTTCCTCCGTCTCGTAATTCTCGGCAGAGGGCGGACCGGCGGTTTCAACGCATTCGGTCAGTGCTGCCTGAGCGGCCGCAGCAGCGGCAGCCTCGGCGGCCGCGCGCGCCGCACTTTCGGCGGCCAGAACCTCGAAGGCCGAGGCGGCCTCTTCAACGGCTGCGGCGCGGGCTGCACTGGCGGCGGCTTCCGCCTCGGCAATCCGACGCGCTTCGCTTTCCGCGGCCAGAGCCTCAAACGCCGTGGCTGCGGCTTCCACTGCTGCGGCGCGCTCGGCCTCGGCCGCAGCCTCTGCCTCCGCAATCCGGCGGGCCTCGCTCTCGGCGGCCAAAGTCTCGAAAGCCGTCGCTGCGGCTTCCACCGCGGCGGCGCGTTCAGCCTCGGCGGCAGCTTCCGCTTCAGCGATCCGGCGCGCTTCGCTTTCCGCGGCCAATGCCTCGAAGGCTGTCGTCGCCGCGCTGACGGCCTCGGCACGGGCGGCCGCTGCCTCGGCCTCTGCAGCAGCGCGTTCCGCCTCTACTCGTTCGGCACTCTCAGCCGCGAGGGCTTCAAAGGCGCCCATGGCGTCTTCCACGGCGCCGGCGCGCGCTTCGGCCTGCTCTTCTTCCGAGGGCGCCCGCAGGGCCAAGAGGGCGGCAATCGCCTCGTCCGCAGCCACCTGCGCCGCGTCATTTTCCTGGGCCAAAGCGCCCCCGGCATGGAGGGCCAAGACGGAGATCAAACAGATCGGGAGGATGGCGGAGGGCAGCGGCATTTCTGGCAATCCTTGAGCAAAATCAATCCTTGAAACGATAGCCAGCACATGTGCCCCTGTCGACACCTTCACATGGCAAGCAAGGAAATCCGTAAGCGGCCATCACGCCGGAAAAAGCGCTGGCCTTGGCCATGACGCTGAGGCAACCTTCGCGCAAGATGCAAGGGACGAAGCCACTGTCACAATCCGCAAAGCCATCCGAGACGTCGCAGAAACCGGCCGTGCTGGTCGTCGATCTGGACGGCACGTTGCTGCGCTCGGACATGTTGTACGAGTGTTTCTGGTCCGCCTTGGGCCGCGACGGCTGGTCGACCGTGCGGGCCGTCCCGAAGCTGCGCGAGGGCCGCGCGGCCTTGAAGCGCGCGCTGGTCGACATCTCGGACGTCGACGTGCGCACCCTGCCCTACGATCGCGAGGTCGTGGCGCGGATCGAGGCGTGGCGCGCGGGCGGCGGCAAGGCCGTGCTGGCCACGGCGAGCGATCAGAAACTGGGCGAGAAGATCGCCGCACACCTTGGCATTTTTGACGAGGTGCATGGCTCCGATGGCACCCGCAACCTGAAAGGTGCCGAGAAAGCCGCCTTCCTTGAGGCGCAGTATCCCGACGGCTTCACCTACATGGGCGACAGCGCGGCAGATTTGGCCGTCTGGAGAAGCGCCAGCCACGCGATCAGCGTCGGCGCCGGCCGGCGGGTCGTGGCAGCCCTCGACAGCGGCGAGACCTCGGCAGAGCACTTGACCCGTGACGCGCCCCCCCGCGCCTTGTTGCGGGCAATGCGGCCGCAGCAATGGCTGAAGAACCTGCTGGTGGCCGTCCCGCTGATCGCCGACCCCGGCATCGGCCCCGGAGCGATCCTGCCAATGATCGGCGCGTTCATCGCGTTGAGTTTCGCGGCCTCTGCCGGGTACCTGATCAACGACCTGCTGGACCTTGGCGACGATCGCAGCCACCCCCGAAAACGCGACAGGCCCTTCGCGGCCGGCACGCTGTCGCCCCAGTTCGGCACCTTGGCAATCCCGGTCCTGCTGGCGATCTCTGCGCTCATTTCCTTGCTCGTTTCACCGGCATTGCTTGGCGCCGTCGCGCTCTATTTCGTCGCGACCGTCGCCTATTCGGTCAAGTTCAAGCAACACACGCTGGTCGATATCTGCCTGCTCGCGTTTCTGTTTACCCTGCGGATCATTGCGGGCGGCATCGCCATCGGCTCGATCCTCTCGGTCTGGATCCTCGCCTTCTCGATGTTCATCTTCTACGCCCTCGCCGCCGTGAAGCGGTTGGCGGAGCTGACCGACACCGAGACCGCCACGCGGATGACCTCGCGCCGCGGATATATCGCCGAGGATCGGCGGATCGTCAGCCAGATGGCGATTGCCTCGGGCTACCTCGCCGTTCTGGTGCTGGCGCTCTACGTCGATGATCCGTTGACGCAGGAGAAATTCGGCTCGCCATGGTTGCTGTGGGGGGTGTGCCCTCTGCTGATTTTCTGGATCAGCCGCATGGTCTTGAAGGCAGATCGCGGCTTGATGCACGACGATCCGATGATTTTCGCGGTGACCAATGCGGCTTCCCGTTGGGTGATCATCTTCTGCGGCTTGCTCGTGCTCGGCGCGGTGGTGCTATGAACCGCCGGACGCTGGTGATCCGTTACGTGGCTTTCGCGGTGGTAGCTGTCGTGGTCAATCTCGCCGTCCAGCGTCTGGTGCTTATGGGCGGCGATACGGCCCTGTGGTTCACGGTGGCCTTGGGGGCCGGAACACTGGCGGGGCTGGTCGTAAAATACGTCCTCGACAAGCGCTGGATCTTCCATGACGAGACACGCGGCGCCGCAGCGCGGGGCCGACAGTTCGGCCTCTATTCCCTCATGGGTGTCGCCACCACGGTCATCTTCTGGGTGACCGAGACCGCGTTCTTCATGGTTTGGGGGACCGATTTCGCCCGCGAGTTGGGGGCGCTGATCGGCCTCTCGATCGGCTATGTCACCAAGTACCAGCTCGACCGCCGATTTGTGTTCGAGGGGGCGCAGACATGACCGAGCTCAGCGGTTGGGGTCTGTTCCCGCAGATCGATTGCCGCGTGGTCCGGGCGCGATGCGAGGATGACGTGCGCAAGGCGGTGCTTGCCGCGCCCCTGATCGCGCGCGGCAATGGTCGCGCCTATGGCGATGCGGCGCTGAACCCCGGCCAGACGCTCGACATGACCGGCATGGACCGGATGCTCTCGTTCAAAGACGGCATGCTCGTCGCCGAGGCAGGTGTGCTTCTGGCCGACATCATCCACGCTTTCCTGCCGCGCGGCTGGTTTCCGTTGGTCACGCCCGGCACGAAGATGGTCAGCCTTGGCGGTGCGATTGCCGCGGACGTGCACGGCAAGAACCACCATGTCGACGGGTCGTTTCGATCCTGTGTCGATTGGGTCGAGCTAATGGGCATGGACGGAGAGGTGAGCCGGGTCGCGCCGGGCGACGAGCTGTTTGAATGGACCCTCGGCGGCATGGGGCTGACCGGAGTGATCCTGCGGGCCCAGATCAGGCTGCGGCCGGTCGAAAGCTCCTGGATCGTGCAGGACAGCAAAGCGTTAACGTCGTTAACCGAAACCATCGACGCCTTCGAAGCCGCGATGGATGCGCCCTATTCGGTCGCCTGGATCGACTGCACCGACGGGCCGCAGCACGGCCATTCCATCCTCCTCCTCGGGCGACACGCCCGCTCGGAGGACCTTCCCGCAGATCGGCCGAAGTTCAACCTGCAGCGCAGGGGCAAGATCCCCGTCCCTTTCGGCATGCCCTTGCTCTTCAAGGGGCGCGCGCTGCAACTCATCAACAGTGCCTATTGGCGGCTGAAGGCTCGACGTGCGGGACGTGCACTGGTCGACTGGGACAGCTACTTCTATCCGCTCGACGGTTTGGCGAACTGGAACAAGCTCTACGGTCGCAACGGGTTCATCCAGTTTCAATGCGTCCTGCCGCGTGACATGGCCCCCGATGGGCTGGCCAAGCTGATGGCGGCGATCGCGGAATCGAAACAAGGGTCGGTCCTTTCGGTCCTCAAACGTTTCGGGCCGCAAACGAGCCATTTTTCCTTCCCAATGGCCGGATACACGCTGGCCATGGACTTCCCGGCAAACGAACGGAGCCTCGCGCTTATGGAACAACTCGACAAGATAACCTTGGCCCACGGCGGCCGCTTCTACCTCGCGAAAGACGCGCGCATGGCGCAGGCGGTGGCGAAAGCCGATCCGCGCGCCGAAACCTTCGCCGCCATGCGAAAGGAGACCGGCCTCGCCGCACGCTTCGCCTCCGTCCAATCCGAGAGGTTGGGCCTATGAGCGGGCCGGTCCTCATCCTCGGCGCGGCATCCGACATCGCCCGCGCCGTCGCCCGATCTTTCGGCGAGGCCGGGCATCCGATTCAGCTGGCCGCCCGAAACGCCGAGCGGCTCGAGGATGACGCCCGCGACCTCGCGACTCGCTACGGCGTGGAGGTGACGACTCACGAGTTCGACGCCCTCGAAACTGATTCTCATGCGGGCTTCGTGGCGGGTCTGCCCGCCCTTCCCGAGGTCGCGATCTGCGCTGTGGGCGCGATGGGCACCCAGACCAAGAGCGAGGCCGATCCCCAAGCCGCGATCCAGATCATGCGCGCCAATTACGAGGGCCCGGCGAGCGTTCTGGCGCATCTTGCCAACGCCATGGAAGCGCGCGGTTCGGGCACGCTGGTGGGGATCTCATCTGTCGCCGGAGATCGCGGTCGCGCATCCAACTACGTCTATGGTTCAGCGAAAGCCGGTTTCACGGCGTTTCTGTCAGGCCTCAGAAATCGGCTGTCGAAACAAGGGGTTCATGTGGTCACCGTGCTGCCCGGTTTCGTCAAGACCGCGATGCTGGAGGGGATCGAGACCCCTGCCCCGCTGACCGCCGAGCCCGAGGAAGTGGGCGCCGCGATCCTGAAAGCGGTGCGCAGAAAGACCAACGTGATCTACACCCGACCGGTCTGGCGCGCGGTCATGGCGGTGATCCGAAACATCCCCGAACCGGTCTTCAAAAAGACCTCGATCTAGGCGCGGCCGCTGGCAAGATTCCGCGCAAAAATCAAGAGTCCGATGCGTTCCGAGGAGGCGTTGTTGCGATATTAACACTTCCAGCTTAGGGCTGACCCAATCGAAGGGACATTTGCGCTGCCGAATGGTGGCGTTTTAGTAGATGGGCAGTGCCTTACCATGAACGTGAAATCTCTCGCGCGTGTATTTGCGCGAACGAAACCAGTGACCGCCGCGTCTGGCGAAATGATGCTGGAGCGCCCTAACGGCGTGTTGGCCATTGTTCTGGCCTCGACAGTCATAACCTCCGTTTGCGCCTACGTTGTGGTGTCCAACGCGATGGTCGCGCAGCGCTACGTCTCCGACGCGGAACAGGTTGTCACGCTGGAGCCGGGCGCGCCCGCGCTGCGACGCCGCTACCCCGAGGTCGAAGCGTTCGACACCTCGGTCTCCTTCACGATCGACAACGCGCCCGCGGTGACCCGCAATGCGCCGCAGTTGCCCCCGGCGACCCAGGTGGCGCTTGCCCCGGCTGACGTCGCAGAGCCTTATACCGTCGTGGAAGGCCGCCCGCCGGTCATGCCGCAACCACGCCCCGGCGTCGTGACGGTGCCCCCGATCGTGGAGATCGTCACGATGGCCCGCAACCTTGACCGCGCCCGCGCCCTCGCGTTCCCGCGCCCGATGGAGCGTCCCGGAAGCACCACGACCCCTGCCTGGCCGGATCAGGATACCGGCCCGCAGACGTCGATCCTGCTGGCCGCCTCCAGCCCCCGCCCGAGCCTGCGTCCTGCGGGTCTGGTGACCCGCGTCGCGGCACAGCCGGACCGGCTTGGCATCGAAGTTGCCCGCGCCGAGGCGCCTGACACCCTTGGCGGTGTCGGTGAAAGCCCGCGCGGTGGCCTTTTTGCGGGCAACAGTGGGGAATGTACCGCCCGCATGGCCCGCGCAATCCCGCGCCGTCCGGGCTCTGCCGCAGGCGGCTCGGCCGTCATGGCCAGCGCAGGCAACGGCTCCGGTTCGGGCCGTGACAACCGCATGGTGCAAGAGGCTCTGGCAGGCAACGTGCCAAGCCACATCCGTGACCTGCAACCGGTGACATTCAATGGCAACGTCGGCGGACGGACCGTTGAAGTGACGATCTGCGTCACGCCCGATTATCTCGCCATTGGTTCCGACAACGACCATGTGCGCGTCCCCATGGGACTGCCCGCCGCGCTGCGCGTCGCCGATGCCTTCGACATGATGCTGCCCACGACCACCATGGTCGACGCGATCTATCAGCAAGCCGACGTCCGCGTTGCGCCCTCGCCGATGACGCCGGGCTCCGCCATGTCGTCGACCAACTACTTCCTGCAGCACGATGAGACCATTGACGGTCAATTCGCCAGCGCTGGCGCGCGTGACGGGATGCTGGTCGCCGGTCACAAGAAGGACCTCGTGATCGCCAACCGCCTGTCCCGCAACCCGGGCCGCGTCGCGATCTATGGCTGGCACCGCACCAACGGCCGCGCGATCCAGCCGCTCTCGACCGTGCACGGGGAATATTACGCGGATTACTCCCACGGTATCCGCCTCGTCAGCCGGACCGCCTTCGTAGATGGGCGAGCCGTTGACCTGAGGGATCTTCTGACAGACGACCGCTACGCCGGGTTCCTGAACGGCGATGGCACGCTGACGGGCGCGACCGTACGTCTCGCCTCGCTCTAAGCTGTCGGGAAGACAAGAAAAAAGGCGCGCCGGACCGGGCGCGCCTTTTGCTGTTTCAGGCCTCAGCGAACGTCGCGGAAGCAGCGAAACCCGAGGTGGTAGTTGCGATGGCTTCCCTCCGACATCACCCGCGTCCCATGCCAGAACGGAGCCCGCCAGCGAGCCCAATGCTCGTGGGCGCGGATCGTGTCCCAGATGAACCAGGAGCCTTTCATCTCGGTCACACCCAAGGTGGTCGACCCGGCCGAGGCCATCTGATCCTCGGCCAGCGGAAGGTTCATGTGTTCGGCGGCGTTGCCATCGATGTCGTAGACACCAAGCGGCGACTGGCAGGCCGGGAAGCTTCCGGCCGGATAGGTATTGGAGCCACAGCCCTGAAAGCTGCCGCCGTTGCACGAGGCCGTCTTGAACGAGCCTGTCGCGCAAACGCCCGACTGCCATGCCCCGATCGAATAAGTGCCGCGGGTGCTGGCGTAGTGATTGTTGTGCCAGTTGCGGATCGTGTTGACGGCCGCCGAAAGGCCCATGCCGCGCACCATGTCGAAGGGGTAGTCCGGCGGCAGAAGCTGACCTGCGGCCGCACCCTCCCACTCATGGGCGTCACCGATGCGGCCGCCTTCCGCCGCGCAAAGCTGCGCGGCCTCGTTCGCGCGCACCCAAACGACCGGGTAAACCATCGGGATGTTGGGGTATTCGAACATATCCGCACAGGTCGTCGCGTCGCGAGGGCTCTGGGTTTCGGGGTCGTAGAGCGGGACCATGTAGGGGCCGCCGCAAATCCGCTCGAACTCGCGGTTACGGTAGCTGGCTTGCACCTGCTCCACCGTGCCGCCGATCCGCGCGGCGGCTTCTTCCGGAGACAGCGGATGGCGCGTGACCGCAGGGTTGCCCTGCCCCATCCAGCCGTTCGGTGAGTTTGCGAAAATGGTGCGAACGCGGTTGATCTCGGCATTCGATAGACCGCGGATTTCCTGCAACTGCTGGAACAACACCTCGTTTCGTTCTGCCAGAGATTGCGCGTTGGCGCCTGTCGCAGCCAGAACACTCGCGGCAACGGCCGCTTTCACAAAGGTAGCTAATCGCATCAATCATTGCCTCCGCAGCAGGTAAAAGAAATCGCGGTTGTCCGGAGCCGAGATGAACCGCGGCACGCGGCCGTTGTCCGGATCCACTTCCGCCATGCCGGAAACGAGGTGTTGGACATCAATTTCGCCCTCGCCGTCTTCGTCATGCACATAGAGCGCCATGTAGGTGTGCTCTTGACTATTCATGTCCAACAGCATGGCGTAATCGCACTGGTAGGCTTGAAACGTCCGCGCCATTGCCGAGGGCGTAGCCGTTGAAAAATAAGCATAAATCAGGAACTGACGTCCTTCGACCGTGCGCATGCACGCCCCTCCCCGCAAGGTGCGCAGGGTGGCATCCGCATCGCCAGACCAGTTACCACCGCCCCAGGAGGTGACCCGCGAACCCGGCACGCCGTTCTCGACAATGGCGACACCGTTCTGCCGCGCGAAGACCAGATCGGGCAGCATTGCGGTGTCCTCCTCCGTCCAGGTCCGCATGTCGACCTCGCCGTCCTGGGTCAGATACATCGTCGCGAGATTTGGCCAGAGACGCGAGAGAAGCACGCCGTTCTGCATGAAACCGTAGTGGTGGCCGTAGTTGAATGTCGCGTAATCACCGAACCGCCACGCGCCGTGATCGCGCTTGAAACCTCCGGTAAAAGTCGCCGCCACACGGTCCACAAAGGAAGGGTTCAACATACCCGTGCGCACCAGTGGCGCGGACGTGTCGAACCCGTCAGGGCCGCGCCCCTGCCCATGCCGGTTCTGCGGGCGCGAGGACCATTCGATGCCGGGGTGGTCCGTACCAAGCTCATACCCAATGTCGAACCGCGCCATGTCGAACGCCACGAGGTAGACGTCGGCCCGCCGCTCGATGCTGTCGAGCCCATTTGCGCCGCCGCTCTGCATCACCTCCCGCGCGATCATGCCCGGTTGCATGACAGACGCGTAGATGCCCGGGCTCTCCTCGACCTCGTACCACGCGCCCGCGGTCATCGCGCCCGCGTCGGTGCCAGCCAATTCGAAGCCCATGTAGGGGCGCATGTTCGGCGCATTGTCCAACAGCGCGGTGCCGAGAAGCTCGACCCCGTCGATTTCCTCGACCTCGTCCTCGCCCTCGGACGAGACCATGAAGGCATCCTCGAAAAACGCGCCCTTGATGAGGTTCACGATGGATTCGCCGAAGATGACATTCTCGCGCAAGAATTCCGCCACGGCCTCACGGGTTGTCCGGTTGCCGGTGACGGGGTTTCGCACAAACAGGCTCCAGTCGCAGACCGGCGCATAGGGCAGTGAACTGGCCTGTGCCTCCTCCAATTCACCGTCAGCCCAAGGCGCGCAGGCGAAGCTATCCCCCTCGCCCTCGATCAACAGCGCGGGGCCGTCTTCGTCGATGAGGGAGATTTCCCACGTTTCCGGGTCACCATTTTCGAAATGCACGAAGCGCGAGCGTCCGCCGGCGGGGGTCGTTTCCAGCACAAACCACGAATTCACATGCGGGTTGAGCGAGGTCAGCGTGTATGTCGTGCCGTCCGCGTCAGAGAGGGTCTGACGATTGCGGAACGGCTGCATTGCGAAGACAGAGCCGGGCACATTCGAGCCGAGTTCCGCCAACTGCGCATTGATCACGGCCTGATCCGGCACATTGATGCCCTGCGCCATCGTCGGCGAGGTTGATAGGACTGCAATCGCAGCAGGAAGACCTATGAAGAAGCCGGAAAAAACAGAAAATCGTGGCAGCAAGTTGAGCTCCATTAAATTAAATGCGGCCTGCGCGAAGGCGACCGTGCTGAATTCGTCGTTTCCCAAGGAAAGCTTGCAGCAAACCTGAGAGTGACGCAACGACGCGTCAGTTGATACGGGCCATAGTGTGACCTTAAAACTTTGGTCGATCGTGCTGAATTACCGATGGCTCTCTTCGGACCACGGAGGAGGCAGGGGCTTATCCGCCTGTTTTACGAGAGAGCGGATTCGAGGGTCCAATTGCGCATCCGATGGAATAGCCTGTCGGAAGTGATTGAGATTACAGAGCTTTGGCGTAACTCTATTTTAGCACGCGAACGATAACGAAGAGGGAATCAGGATGGCTGGCGAACCGATTGAACGGTCTGAGGCAACGATTGCAGCTCATCGGACGAAGGATGAGGCGCGGCAGATAGGAACTGCGTCGGGTCTGGCGTCAGCGGCGGACAGTAAAACCCTTTCGGAAGAAAGCTTGGACGCGAAGGTGCGCGCCGCGCTGCGGGCTGAAAACATCGCTGATGCACGCACCCTCGTCGCTAATGCCGAGGCGATATTGAGCACCCACAGGGAATCGACGTCTGCGGGTCTGACCGCTCCCGAGGTCGCAGCCGCAAAGGCACGGATCGCGATGGCCATTGGCGACGGCGCGGCCGCTCGTGCTATACTCCTGCTCGCGATCGAAAGGCATCCCGAGGCCGAAGCGTTGCGCTCGCTTATGACGGAAGTCATGCTTGCGGACGGACGCGCGACCGACGTGCGGCCGGTCTTGCGGCACTTGAAAGGTGACGCAGTCAAAGCGGCGAAGGAGCGTCCTGAGGCGGATTAACCCCGTCAGGGTCCGATCTGATGATTACCTTGTGACGCTTCGGATTGGTGCCGTTGGATTAGAATTCTTCAAAAAAAGTCTGTGCTGAGCAAGAAACTGACGCAGGCTCGATGCCGCACTTCTGAATGGTTGAGACCGGGCGCAGACAAGCCTTGCGAACCCGCTCTATGGAAATACCAGTGGCAAGCGATGCAATCGTCAGCGACGGACTCTCTGTCGTGCGAACCTCTGACGCCGCTGCAGCCGTGATCTGGCTCAGCGCCAGCAAGGATTGGCGCAAAGCATCGATGCTCTGCAGTTCGCGCGACGGTGCGCAGCCGTAATCGGTTACGGCAGTCTGTTTGCTCAGTGCCTCATCCAGACAAAGCGCAATGCGGGCCAGTCGATCCGTCTCAGAGGAAAGGTTCGTGAACAGATCGGCGACGGAGATTGCTGCAGGATCAGCTTCCGTCATAGAGGCCCCACGACACGTTCAATGCAGGCCTTGAGTGCCGTCGGAGAGAAAGGCTTCTTCAGGAAATTGTTCATTCCCAACTGCTTACCTTTGTCGATAATCGCATTGTCGGTCGTCCCGGTTATCAGGATAAACCCTGTCTTTTCCGTCCTTTGGTTGCTGCGCAGGGAGTGCAGGAGGTGCAGACCGTCCATGCCGGGCATGTTGTAGTCAGAGATGACCATATGCACCGGGGAGACGGAGAGCTTCTGCAACGCCTCTTGCCCATCGCCACAATGGTCAATGGAAGCGATTCCCATCCACTCCAGCGCTTGAATAATGAGCCCCCTGCTGGTCGACATATCGTCGACCACGAGAACCCGAAGCATGTCTTTCGTGCTCATGGCGCGTTCCCTCGGCTGACTAGCTGATAATGCGTGGTTCCGACCGGCTTGAAGTACGCGCACGCCGCGCCTGTGATCCGCTCGGAATGTCCGATCATGAGGTGCCCGCCCTCATGCAGCGCGTTCGCGAACCGAGGCCAGAGGTGCTGCTGCGTTTGCGCCGCGAAGTAGATCACCACGTTGCGACAGAAGATAACGTCGAACTTTCCATTCATCGGCCAGGGTTTTTGCAGGTTCAAACAGGCGAATTTCACGATGGACTTCACGTCAGGATTGACCTGGAACGCGCCGGCTTCCGTCGGTGTCGTGTACTTTTGGATCAGAGGATCTGCCAGCAACTCGTGTTCATCGAAGCGGTACAGACCGCGCTTGGCAGCCTCTATGACATTCCTATCGATGTCGGTCGCCAGAATGCGGATGTCCATCGACCTGGCCTCTGGACAGAGGTCGAGGAGGATCATGGCGAGGGAATAGGCCTCTTCGCCGGAAGAGCATCCTGCAGACCAGATGCGCACTCTCTCTCCCGCACGCGCTTTATTGATGAGATCCGGAAGGATATCCTGCCGCAGTCTCTCAAGATGGTGAGGTTCCCTGAAGAAGCGGGTGACATTGGTTGTCAACAAAAGCAGCATCTCATTGAGCTCAACCGCGCCGTCCGGGCCTGCCAGAAGGTCACAATAAGCATCGAAATCAGGCAGATCGAGCGCTCGCAAACGTCGCGACAACCGCGAAACGACCAATTCTCGCTTCACCGCCGTGAGGACAATCCCCGTCTCCTCCTGCAATGCCGTTGCAAGATACGAGAAGGCGAGATCGCTGATCTCGTTCTGACGCCTGTCCGCTTCCGGTTGCAGAAGTGTCATGCGGCGTGCTGCCCGTCGGAGGGCAAGACGCGGTGAAGATCGAGGCGCCGGATCATCCGATCATCCACCAGTACAACGCCGGAAATGAACGCCTTGACCTGATCTGACACCATCTCGGGCACGGAATGCATGGCGCTATCCGGCACCGCGAGAATGTCTGACACGACGTCGGCCAGAAGTCCGATCGTTTGCCCCGCTACCACCGTGATTATGATGACGTGACGCGCGCTCGGCTCGGTCGGACCAAACCCCAGCCTGTCGGCTAGATCGACCACCGGCACCACTGAACCGCGCAGATTGATGACCCCCTTCACGTAGCTCTGCGCATGGGGAAGTGTCGTTGTTTCCGTCCAGCCGCGGATCTCTCGCACCGACATGATATCGAAGCAGAAGTCCTGACCCGCCACCCGGAAGGCAACAACTTCCGTGCTGAGGGCGTCCGCAGGTCTGGACGGCTTTTCGGGGGCGTCAACTTGCGTCATAAAACTCTCTTTCAGCGTGGTCAGATGGAGCGGAGGAGGTGAGACTTGACGGCGCAGGGGCGATCCCGCCCGCGATACCTTCAGGGTCGACGATCAGGGCTATTCGTCCATCACCGAGGATCGTCGCCGCGGCGGCGCCGGGCACGGGAGCGTAATTCGTCTCGAGGCTCTTGATCACGACTTGTCGCTGGTCCTGCAGCCGATCGACGACGAGAGCGCAGCGACGCCCAGTCTCGGTCTCGATCACCAGAAGGACATGGTTCTCGAGATCGGTCGGCGCCCCCCGAAAACCGAACATGGCGCCGAGGTCCGCCAGGGGAACCAACCGGTCCCGGATCGACAACACCCGGCTACCTGATCCGATCGTGTGGATGAGCGTCGCACTCGAGTGCAGGGTCTCTTGTATGGCCGTGATCGGAACGACCATCGTCTGTCCCGCGACCTCCACCACCATGCCTTCCAAGACCGCAAGCGTAAGGGGCAGACTGATTGAGAACACCGTCCCTTTGCCGAGTTCGGATGATATCGCCAGCCGACCGCCGAGTGACGAAATCTCACTGCGGACGACATCGAGCCCAACACCACGCCCTGATAGCTCCGACACTTCGTCCTTGAGCGAGAAGCCCGGCATGAAAAGCAGAGCATCAATTTCCGGTGGGGTCAGTGAAGCACTCAGTGACACCAGGCCGCGTTCTTCAGCGATCTGTCGCACCTTCTTTCGATCAATGCCTCCCCCGTCATCGGAAATCTCGATGATCACGCGACCGGAACGGTGGGCTGCGGAAAGGGTCAACGTTCCTTCCGCGGGCTTGCCTGCTGCAAGCCGGTCTTCGACCGATTCCAGCCCGTGATCCACCGCGTTGCGCACCATATGATTGAGCGGATCGACGAGACGCTCCAATACGGTCTTGTCGACCTCTGCCCCTTCCCCCTTCATGATGAGGCGCACCCGCTTGCCGGTCGTGGTGCTGGCATCGCGGATGGTTCTGGCCATGCGTTGAAACAGAGGTTTAACGGGCTGCGCGCGGATTGCCATCACTCCTTCCTGGATCTCACCGGCGAGCTGTTTGAGACCTTCGATTTCCTGCAGGACGTCATCACCGGTCGCGAGGTCCAGTGTGCCGACGGCTTGGGAGAGCATCGCCTCCTTGATCACGAGTTCCCCCACGAGGTTGATCAGCTTGTCGACACGCTCGAAGTCCACCCGGATCGTTTGCGGTGGAGGCGCTCCCTTCGGGACTGGTGTCGTGGCTGAAGGTTCGCCCGCAGGCGGCTTATCTTGCCGCAATCTATCCGCGTCGCTAGCGTCATGGGTCGCGGAGCTATCCGGCACATTCCCCTTGATCGGTAGAGCCCTTTCGTCCCTCGCTTCACGTTCGAATGGCGAGATGGTGAGACGGGCGCAGTCGGACACGAAATCAAAGACATCCTGCACCACGTCCTCGGAGGTGTCTGTCGTTAGGCCAATGGTCCAATTGATGCTCGAGGCCGTCGGATCCAGGCGCGAGAGGACCGGAACCTCGTCGAGATTGGCGCGTACGTCTGCCGTTCCGAGACGGTCCAGGGCTCGGAAAAGGTGGGCTGGTTCGTTGCCGCTGGTAAACAGCTCCGGCTCGGGCGCGAAATCTATGCGGAAGCCGGTGTTCGAGGTCGCATCGCCTGGCGAACCTGAGACCGGCAGTGGTCCGAGGCACCCGACATCCAGCGTCAGAGGCTCGAAATCATCAGTGTCGTCATCTTCGCCGCTAGCGGGTGTTTGTTGTCCGATGATCTCGTCCAGCTGCTCCGTGAGGGCCTTCCCGTCACTCGCGCCCATATCGCTTCCGGTGCGGGCGCTCGTCACCAGGTCGGAGAGGTGATCGCCACAACGCTGGCAGAGGTCCAACAGCGGATCCGTGGCCTCGAGCAGACCTGACCGGACACGGTCCAGTGCCGTTTCGAAATGATGCGCGAATGAGACGAGCGCATCCAGACCGAACGCGCCGGCGCCGCCCTTGATCGAATGCACCGCGCGAAAAATGACATGGATTGTTTCCGCATCATCGTTTCCGTCGATCATCACCCCGAAGCCATCGTGCATGGCCTCCAGCAATTCCTCGCATTCTTCGAAGAACGAGGCGCGGAATTCGTCGGTAGCTCCGACCGTCATGCTCGTCCTTTCGTGTCTGCAACGCGTTCGATCGCCCACACCAACTTCTCATCGTCGAAAGGTTTCACGATCCAGCCGGTCGCGCCCGCAGATCGCGCTCGCGCACGTAATTCGGGAGCGGATTCAGTCGTCAGGACAAGGATCGGCACGACACGGTCGCGCGTCATTTTTCGCGCGGCTTCGATAAATCCGAAACCGTCGAGATTAGGCATGTTGATGTCGGTGATGACGACGTCGGGATCGCTGTTTTCAAAACGGTCCAGCCCGTCATTGCCATCTTCGGCGAGATCGACGGTGTAGCCGACCCTGCCCAAAGCCGAACTCAACAAGCTGCGCATGGTTCGGGAGTCGTCGATGGCGAGGATCGAAAGGCTCATGCGGTGGCCTCCCCATCCGACGCTGCGCCGAAGGAGGCTAGAGGGATCCCCAGTCCCTTCGCTGCCGTGGCCATGGCGTCGCTGATCGGTGCGGTCTGAAAGCTCTGCTCATCCTCGTCCCATTGCAACTTGGCCGATATGAGCACTTGGAGAAGAAGCGTACCGGCGGAGGCGACAGCGCCTCCATCGATGAGGATCGGCGCACCGCGATGGGTCAGCAATTCTTGTGCAATGCGAGGTGCCGCGCTGCTATCCAGGTGCCCCTCCAGCTTGTACGTCGCCGCCATCATCTCGATCCTTTGTGCCGCACGACGCACGTCTTTACCGGAGAGGTTGCAGACGGAAATGCCGTGTCATCCTAGCGTGATGCGAGACAGGGGTAGCGGCCCCACTATGAAAGCTACGTTAACGCGGCGGAGAAATTCGCGAGGAAGTTGAGATACCTCCGCCCGGTCGCAAATTTCCAACCGCTCCACAGACTTCCTTAACGATTTGCCCGTTACGTTGAGGGACACGCCCTGCGTTCACGCCGGAGGGCGCAGGAAACGTCACGGGGTAAGATCAGGTGTTCTCGGAGTCGGCTCATCAACGGCGCAACAAGGTTTGTGGGGATGACCCGGTGGCGCGGGTTCCTTGCAAAGGTCGCGGATCTGGTACAGCGCGCGGCACGGGTAGCCGTGTCATTGCGCAATCCAAGTGGAGTTCGCCGGCATTCGGCGCTTTAGCAGTGACAGCAATACTAAGGCATGCCGATTTTGAAACCCCTCGGTCCGAGAGGAGGGTTGAAGGATGATCAATGTCTCCGACCCCCGAGTGGTCCACGTTCTACAGGGTCAGGTCGTGGCGACAGCTGCGCCGAGCCAGATTCTCACCACGATACTTGGCTCCTGTATCTCTGCCTGCATGCGTGATCCGGTGTTGCGACTGGGCGGCATGAACCATTTCCTGTTGCCGGGCGACGATCCACGAAAGAGCAACAGCATTCGCTACGGTGCGCGCAGTATGGAGGAGTTGATCAATGCACTGCTGCGCAAGGGCGCGGCCAGAGATCGTTTGGAAGTCTGGCTCTTTGGCGGCGCCGACCTGCTGCGCATGGGAACGGGCGTGGGTGAGGCCAATTGCGCCTTCGCGACTGCGTTCGTTGAGACAGAAGGCTTCTCTCTGCGCGGCACGGATCTGGGAGGGTCGCGTGGCAGGCGCGTGCGTTTCTGCCCTTACACGGGTGAGATTTCCATCCGACTGATGCAAACTGCCCCGGTGGAGAGGCGTGTTGCGCCTCGCATGTCTTGTCCGGACGTCGAGCTCTTTTAGCGTTTTCCTTTGAACGTCCCCGCCTGAGCCCCTATTCCCTTGCATCGAAGCGCCTGCCTTCGCGGAATCGGTCACAGCCGGAAGCCACCTCTGGCACCTTGTGATTTAGCCTGTGGCTCTACCCGTCAGGGAAATTGGCCCTACCGATTTTGAGACTGCTAGGCTCATTAAGGACGCAATCGCGGACCCACGGGGGAGTCCGCTCTTGGGAGATTCGCCATGAAAATGACCACCGAAGAAGCCTTCGTCAAAACGCTCCAGATGCATGGCATCGACAACGCCTTCGGCATCATCGGCTCCGCCATGATGCCCATCTCCGACATCTTCCCGGATGCCGGCATCACCTTCTGGGACTGCGCCCACGAGACCTCTGGCGGCATGATGGCCGACGGCTACACGCGCGCGACCGGCAAGATGTCGATGATGATCGCGCAGAACGGTCCCGGCATCACCAACTTCGTGACCGCCGTGAAGACCGCCTACTGGAACCACACCCCGATCCTGCTGGTCACGCCGCAAGCGGCCAACAAGACCATCGGCCAGGGCGGTTTCCAGGAAATGGAGCAGATGAACCTCTTCGCCGACTGCGTGGCGTATCAGGAAGAAGTCCGCGATCCGTCCCGCATCGCCGAGACGCTGAACCGCGTGATCATGCAGGCGAAGCGCGCCTCCGCACCGGCGCAGATCAACATTCCGCGCGACTTCTGGACCCAAGTCATCGACATCGATCTGCCCACGATCGTTGACTTCGAACTGCCCCAGGGCGGCGACGAGGCGGTGGAAAAGGCAGCCGAGCTGCTCTCAAACGCCAAGTTCCCCGTGATCCTCAACGGCGCTGGCGCGATCCTGTCGGCAGGCGGCATCGAAGCCTCCCGCGTGCTGGCCGAGCGTCTCGATGCGCCGGTCTGCGTGGGCTACCAGCACAACGACGCCTTCCCCGGCAACCACCCGCTCTACGCCGGCCCGCTTGGCTATAACGGGTCGAAAGCGGGGATGGAGCTGATCTCCAAGGCCGACGTCGTGCTCTGCCTCGGCACACGGCTCAACCCCTTCTCCACCCTGCCCGGCTACGGCATCGATTACTGGCCGACCGAGGCGAAGATCATCCAAGTCGACCTGAACCCCGACCGCATCGGTCTGACCAAGAAGGTCACCGTGGGCATCGTGGGCGACGCGGCGAAGGTTGCGCGCGGCATCACCGAGAAACTCGCTGACAGCGCGGGCGACACCGACCGTGAGGCGCGCAAGGCAACGATTGCACAGACCAAGTCTTCCTGGGCGCAGGAGCTGACCTCGATGAATGAGGAGCAGGACGATCCCGGCACCGATTGGAACGTGCGTGCGCGCAAGGCCAAGCCCGACTGGATGTCGCCCCGCATGGCGTGGCGTGCCATTCAGGCCGCGCTTCCGACCAACGCGATCATCTCGTCGGACATCGGCAACAATTGCGCCATCGGCAACGCCTATCCGTCCTTCGATGACAGCCGCAAGTACCTGGCACCGGGTCTTTTCGGGCCCTGCGGCTACGGCCTGCCGTCCATCGTGGGCGCCAAGATCGGCCAGCCTGACACACCCGTCGTGGGCTTCGCCGGTGACGGCGCCTTCGGCATCTCGGTCAACGAGCTGACCGCGATCGGCCGCGGTGAATGGCCCGCGATCACGCAGATCGTCTTCCGCAACTACCAGTGGGGCGCGGAGAAGCGGAACTCCACGCTTTGGTTCGACGACAACTTCGTGGGCACCGAGCTGGACGAGGATGTCTCCTACGCCGGCATCGCCAAGGCCTGCGGCCTGAAGGGCGTCGTTGCGCGCACGCAGGAAGAGCTGACGGATGCATTGGACCAGGCGATCAAGGACCAGATGGAGAACGGCGTGACCACGCTGATCGAGGCGATGATCAACCAGGAACTGGGCGATCCCTTCCGTCGCGACGCAATGAAGAAGCCGGTCAAGGTCGCGGGCATCTCCAAGGACGATATGCGTCCTCAGAACGTCGGCTGAATTGGCCATGGTGGCGAGTGATCCCCTGGCCGCCATTGCCGCCCGCGCGGCGGCAGACAAGAAGCACATCGTGCTGAGCGAAGGCAGTGATCCGCGCGTGCAAGAGGCCGCGCGGGTCGCCGCAGACCGGGGCCTGGCCCGGATCACCCTCGTCGGGCCTGCCGATCTGGCGGGCAGGATGGGACCGGATATCGAGGTTCAGGACCCCGAGACCTCGGATCATTTCGCAGCTTTCGTGACGGCCTTTCACGCCTTGCGCGCCCATAAGGGCGTGAGCGAAGAGCAGGCCGCACGCTTCGTGGCGCAACCCCTTGTTTTCGCGGCAATGATGGTCCGTGAAGGCTTGGCGGACGGCACCGTTGGCGGGGCGGTTCACACGACCTCGGACACGGTGCGCGCGGCGCTTCAGGTCATCGGCAAGGCGAAGGGCGCGGCTCTGGTGTCCAGCTTCTTCCTCATGGCCCTGCCCGAGGCCCACGCCATGGGCGCGCGTGGGATGATTTTCTCGGACTGCGGCCTCGTGATCGACCCGACCTCGGAAGAGCTTGCCGCCATCGCACAACAGGCTGCGGCATCGGCGAAAACGCTGCTCGACGTGGACCCGAAGGTCGCCATGCTGTCATTTTCGACGAAGGGCAGCGCCAAGCATCCCGCGGTGGACAAGGTGGCGGAGGCGACGCGACTGGTGCAAGAGGCAGCCCCCGATCTCGCCATCGACGGGGAATTGCAATTCGACGCCGCCGTGGTGCCATCGGTTGGCGCCTCGAAGGCCGAAGGATCCACGGTTGCGGGCCACGCCAACGTGCTGATTTTCCCCAACCTCGATGCCGGCAACATTGGCTACAAGATTGCGCAGCGCATGGGCGGGGTCACGGCGATCGGCCCGGTCCTGCAAGGATTGGCGAAGCCCGCCAACGATCTGTCGCGCGGCTGCACGGCCGATGACATCGTGCAGATCATCGCCGTCACCGCCGTGCAAGCGCAGGCTCTGGCCTGATCCCTTAACAGCATTGACCAATTGCGCCGAGAGCCCTCGGGCCTCGCGTCCATTGGCGATTCACACCCGCGTCCCGCGCCTTGGTGGCCTTAAGCAAGGTCGCTTCTGGCCCTACTCTGACGTAGCGTTCAGAGCGAATTTCGCGCATCGTATTCATGTCCCGCGGGACGGTTTTGGGGAGGGTCCACCATGGCCTATGATGCAACGAACTCGCTTGAAGCGCACTGGATGCCGTTCTCGGATAACCGTGGCTTCAAGGAAGACCCGCGCCTCGTCGTGCGCGCGGAAGGCGTCCATCTTTACGACCATCGCGGCGGCCAGCTGCTGGACGGCTCCTCGGGCCTGTTCTGCTCGCCTGCCGGGCATTGCCATCCGAAGATCGCCGAGGCGGTCTCCAAGCAGATGACGGAATACACTTACGTCATGCCCTTCCAGGCGGGTCACCCCGGCTCCTTCGCGCTGGCCGAGAAAATCAGCCGGATGCTGCCTGAGAAGATGAACCACGTCTTCTTCACCAACTCCGGCTCCGAATCCGTCGATACCGCGATGAAGATCGTCATGGCTTACTGGAACGCGCGCGGCGAAACGCGCCCCCGGTTCGTCAGTCGCGAGCGCGCCTATCACGGCGTGAACATCGGTGGCGTCTCGCTTTCCGGCATGGTCAAGAACCGCGACATCTTCCACGCCACGGTGCCCGGCGTGATGATGCTGCGCCACACCTATGACCCCTCCGAGAAGTTCATCCCCGGCGGCCATTCCGAGCACAACGGCGAAGAGCTCGCCAACGATCTCGAGCGCATGGCCCAGACCTATGGCGGCGGCAACATCGCGGCCGTTTTCGTGGAGCCCGTGGCAGGCTCCACCGGCGCGCTGCCGCCCCCCAAGGGCTACCTCGAGCGTCTGCGCAAGATCTGCGATGATTACGGTATCCTGCTGGTCTTCGACGAGGTCATCACCGGCTTCGGCCGCCTCGGCACCGCTTTCGCCGCGCAGCGCTACGGTGTGGAGCCGGACATCATCACGATGGCCAAGGCGCTCACCAACGGCTCGATCCCCATGGGCGCCGTCGCCTGCCGCGATGACATCTACGAAACCGTCGTGGGCAGCAGCAAGCGCGGCCTGACCGAGTTCTTCCATGGCTACACCTACTCGGGCCACCCCGCCGCCTGCGCCGCGGGCAACGCGATGATGGACATCCTCGAGGAGGAAGATCTAATCACCCGCGCCGCGGATTTGATCCCCTACTTCGAGAGCGCCCTGATGGACGGCCTGAAGGATCACGAGATGATCAAGGACATCCGCGTGGCGGGCCTGATGGCCGGCGTCGAGGTCCACCCCGAGGGTGGGCCGGGCATGCGCGGCACCGAGCTGCAGAAGCGGATGTTCTGGGACGGCCTCTCGGTCAAGTTCACCGGCGACAACGCGATCATCGCGCCGCAGTTCATCGCAACCCGCGAGAATGTCGATGAAATCGTCGACCGCTTCCGCAAAACGCTCGACCATATGCAGGCCAACGGCTAGCGTTCGGGGCGGGCCGCAACGTCGGCCCGCCCAAACTCCCCTCTGACCGGGTTTCCTCACATGTCCAAAGTCCCCTCCCACGCGCGCGTCGTCATCGTCGGCGGCGGCGTCGCCGGCTGTTCTGTCGCCTATCACCTGACCAAGCTCGGCTGGACCGACGTGGTGCTGCTTGAGCGCAAGCGCCTGACCTCGGGCACCACCTGGCACGCGGCGGGGCTGATCGCGCAGCTGCGCGCCACCAAGAACATGACCCGGCTCGCCAAGTATTCGCAGGAGCTCTACGGCAACCTCGAGGCCGAAACGGGCGTGGCCACCGGCTTCCGCCGCTGCGGCTCGATAACCATGGCGCTGACGGAACACCGCGCCGAGGAGATCCGCCGCCAGGCCTCAATGGCGCGCAGCTTCGGCGTCGAGGTGGAGGAGATCGACGCCGCCGAGGTCAACCGCCGCTACCCCCACGTGAATACCGAGGGCATGACCGCCGCCGTCTGGCTGCCCCTCGACGGTCAGGGCGACCCGGCGAACATCGCGCTCGCCATGGCCAAGGGCGCGCGCATGGGCGGCGCCACGGTGCTGGAAGGCGTGAAGGTCACCGGCGTCGATACCGAGGGCGGCAAGGTCAACGGCGTCGATTGGGAGATGGACGGCGACAGCGGCACCATCCGGGCCGAGATGATCGTCAACTGCGCCGGCATGTGGGCGCGCGATTTCGGCCAGCTGGCCGGCGTGAACGTGCCGCTGCAGGCCTGCGAGCACTTCTACATCGTCACCGAGAACATCCCCGATCTGGCGCAGCTTCCCGTCCTGCGGGTGCCGGACGAATGCGCCTACTACAAGGAAGACGCTGGCAAGATGCTCCTCGGCGCCTTCGAGCCGGTCTCCAAGCCCTGGGGCCCGATCCCCGAGGATTTCGAGTTCGACCAGCTCCCCGAGGATTTTGATCACTTCGAACCGATTCTCGAGAACGCCTGCGAGCGGATGCCGATGCTGGCCGAGGCGGGCATCCACACCTTCTTCAACGGGCCCGAGTCCTTCACCCCCGACGATGCCTACCACATGGGCCCTGCTCCCGAGGTCGACGGCTACTGGGTCTGCGCGGGCTTCAACTCCATCGGCATCCAGTCCGCCGGTGGCGCCGGGTGGGCGCTGGCCGAATGGATGGAGCACGGCATTCCCCCCTTCGATGTGGGCGAAGTCGACATCCGCCGGATGCAACCCTTCCAGCGCAACCGCCGCTACCTGCGCGAACGCGCCTCCGAAACCCTCGGCCTGCTCTACGCCGACCATTATCCCTACCGCCAGAAGGCCACCGCGCGGGGCGTGCGCCGCTCACCGCTGCACGAACACCTCAAGGCGCAAGGTGCCGTCTTCGGCGAATTGGCCGGTTGGGAACGCGCCAACTGGTTCGCCAACGAAGGCCAGGCACGGGAATACGTCTACGACTGGAAGGGCCAGAACTGGTTCGAGAACCAGGCCCAGGAACACCGCGCCGTGCGCGAGGCGGTCGGCATGTACGACATGTCCTCCTTCGGCAAGATCCGCGTCGACGGCCCCGACGCAGAGGCCTTCCTCGACCGTATCGCCGGCGGCGACATGGCCGTGCCGGTCGGCAAGATCGTCTACACCCAGTTCCTCAATGCCCGCGGCGGGATCGAGGCCGACGTGACCATCACCCGCATGGCGCACGACAGCTACCTTATCGTCACCCCCGCCGCGACGCTGATCCGCGACATGGCCTGGCTCAAGATGCACCGCCGCGACGAGATGGTGGTGATCTCCGACGTCACCGCCGCCGAGGCTGTCATCGCCGTCATGGGCCCCAACTCCCGCGCGCTCCTGCAATCGGTCAGCCCCCACGACTGGTCGAACGAGGCCTTCCCCTTCGGCACCGCGCAAGAGATCGAGATCGGACTCGGCACCGCCCGCGCCCACCGCGTGACCTACGTGGGCGAATTGGGGTGGGAGATCTACGTCTCCGCCGATCAGGCCGCCCATGTCTTCGAGACGCTCCACGCCGCCGGTGCCGACCACGGCCTGCGGCTTTGCGGCATGCACATGATGGACAGCGCCCGCATCGAGAAGGCCTTCCGCCACTTCGGCCATGATATCACCGGAGAAGACCACGTCGTTGAAGCAGGCCTCGGCTTTGCCGTCGCCAAGACCAAGTCCCACTTCATCGGCGCTGACGCGGTGGCCAAAAAGCGCGAGGAGGGTCTGCAAATGCGCCTCGTCCAGTTCAAACTGACCGACCCCGAGCCGATGCTTTTCCACGCCGAGCCGATCATCCGTGACGGAGAGGTCGTCAGCTACATCACCTCCGGCAATTACGGCCACACCCTCGGCGGCGCCATCGGCATGGGCTATGTCCCCTGCCCCGGCGAAACCCCGGCCGAGATGCTCGCCTCCACTTACGAGATCGAGGTCGCCGGCACCCGCGTCAGGGCCGAGGCCTCGACCCGGCCCATGTACGACCCGAAGTCCGAACGCGCCCGCGCCTGAGCGCTACCCGCTCCCTTCATCTTGGCCGATACAACTCTGGGGGGAACGTCTTTCCCCAGAGGGGAGAGGCGTGGGGGGCTAGCCCCCCTCGGCGCCATCGCAGTAAGCGCCGCTCATGAAATCTCGCGGATCGTCTCAGCGATCAGCCCGACGCCCTCGGAAATGAGCGCCGTCTCGACGGTCGCAAAACCCAGACGGACCCGGTTTTTCGGCGCGTCCTCGCGCGCATAGAACGCCGAACCCGGCTCGATCAGCACGCTCTTCTCGCGCAACGCCCCGGCCAGCGCGTCGGCATCCAGCCCTTCGGGACCCAGAAGCCAGAGCGTCGTCCCACCGGTCGCGCGGCTGAGCGCAGGCGTCAGCCCATGATCGGCGAGCGCGGCGCGCAAGACCTCGTTGCGCCGCGCCATGCGCGTGCGCATCCGGCGCGAATGGCTGTTGTAGTGCCCCTCTGACAGAAAATAGGCCACGGTGCGCTGTGTCAGCCCCGGCGGATGACGCTCCGACAGCGTCCGCACCGCGCGGGCGTGTTCCACCACGCGGGCATCGGCGGTCAGGTAGCCCAGGCGCAGCCCCGGAAAGATCGATTTCGAGAAGCTGCCGATATAGATCACCCGTCCGCGCTGATCGAGGGAACGGAGCGCGGGCAAGGCAGGCGAGTCGTAGCTCATCTCGTAATCATAATCGTCCTCGATCACGACGAAATCTTCCGCCTCCGCGCGCTCCAGCAACGCCCTCCGCCGCGCCATCGACATGGTGGCGCCCGTAGGCGCCTGGTGCGACGGCGTCGCGAAGACGGCGCGCACGCCCTGCGGGATCTGGTCGACGATCATGCCGTCGCGGTCGACGGGCACGGGATGGATCGTCAGGCCCTGCTGTCGCAGGAGATTGCGCAACTCCGGATAGCCGGGGTCTTCCATCGCGACATCGCCGCCCTGCCCGGCGAAGAGGATCTGCACGGTCAGCCAAAGCGCATTCTGAGCGCCCGCCGTGACCAGCACCTCGTCCATCGTTGCGGCTACACCGCGCCCTGACACCGACCGCCGCACGATTTGTTCTACAAGAAAGGGGTCGTCGCGATCGCTTGCATCATAGGCAATCTGCTCAAAATGCCGCTTGCCAAGCCCCCGCCGCACGCAATCCCGCCAATCGTCCACCGGGAAGCGCGCGATGTCGGGCTCTCCGAAGATGAAGGGGTATTTGTAGCTCCGCCAATCGGCGGGCGTGGCCTGTTTGCCCAGCGCCGGCGGAATGTCCCCGAGCCGGTCCGACCAGTCGAGCCTTGCGCTCTCGTCAATCCGGTCCGGCAGGCTGACTTCCATCCGCGTAGGCGCGTCATTGGCCACGAAAAACCCCGAGCGCGGCATCGAGACGATGTAGCCGGTCGAGAGCAGGCTGTCGTAGGCCAGGCTGACGGTTATGCGACTGATTCCAAGATGTTGCGCCAAGGCGCGCGTTGCCGGAAGCCGGTCGCCGGGCGAGAACCTCCGATCCCAGATCGCCCGCGTGATGGCGTCTTTCAGGCGGGTCTGCAGGCCCACGTTGGGATCGTCCGACAGGAAGATGTGATACTCGGAGATGATGGCCATAGGGACTCTCGAAAATGATAGGGCCAGAATGGTTGTTTCTGTGCGGAACAACAAGGCCAACCGTCGCGCCGGGGTTGCCAATCGTCCACGCGCATGATGCTTTGCCCCGACCGCGAAGGAGCCGCCAGATGTCTCATTACACCGCTATCGCCGCCCCGACCGGGCCCATTCTTGCCGATCTGCGCTCGGACACCGTGACACAGCCGTGCAGCGGCATGCGCGACGCCATGGCGCGCGCGGAGGTGGGCGATGATGTCTATGGCGACGATCCAAATGTGAACCGCCTCGAAGCCACCCTGGCCGAGCGTCTGGGCAAGGAAGCCGCGCTCTTCGCGCCCTCGGGCACGCAGTCCAACCTTCTGGCGATGCTGGCCCATTGCGGCCGCGGCGAAGAGGTCATCGCGGGCGAGGCGTACCACGTGATCCGCTACGAGGCGGCCGGCGCCTCGGTTCTGGGGGGCGTCGCGCTCCACGCGCTGCCCGTGGCCGAGGATGGCGCCCTGGAGGCCGATGACATCACGGCCGCGATCAAGGAGGATGACAGCCACCACCCGATCAGCCGCCTTCTGTCGCTGGAGAATACCCATTACGGCCGTGCCGTGCCGCTGCCCCGCATGCAGGCGACCGTTGAGGCGGGTCGCGCGGGCGGGTTGAGCCTCCACCTTGACGGCGCGCGGTTCTTCAACGCGATCACCGCGCTCGGCTGTTCCGAGACCGACCTCGCCGGTCCGTTCGACACGGTTTCGATCTGTCTTTCCAAGGGGCTCGGCGCGCCGGTGGGCTCGGTTCTCGTCGGACCGGCCGACCTGATCGCCCGCGCTCGTCGGATGCGGAAGATGCTCGGCGGCGGCATGCGGCAGGCGGGAGTCCTCGCGGCTGCAGGCCTCTATGCGCTGGAGCATAACGCGCCCCGGCTGGCCGAAGATCACGCCCGCGCCGAAGCGCTCGCGGCACATCTGCGCGGGCTTGGCCTCGGTGACGTCACCCAGGCGACCAACATGGTGTTCCTCACACCGCGCGACGGTCTCGACCTCGGGTCCCTGGCCGACCACGGTCTCCGCGTCTCGGCCCCTGAACCCGCCATGCGCCTGGTCATGCACCGCGATATCGACGACGCGGGCTTCACCGCCCTGAAGGAGGCTTTTGCCGCGATTGCCTAAGGCGCGGGCGGGGGGCCACTGCCCATCATCAGGCTGGCAAGGTAGGGCACCGACAGGCCAAGCGCGACAATGGCGCCGATCAGGATCACCCACCGCAGGCCCGACATGACCCGGTGCAGGATTTGCTCCACCGCGAACCACGTGAAAAGCCCGAGGCCGAAGCCCACGGTACCCGGCAAGTCATGTACGGACGAGCCGACCTGCACGATCCAGTCGGTGAGGGTTTGTACGAGCGAGGCAAAATCCATGGCGCGCTGTCTCCTTTGACCGGCAGATGTGCCCGAGACCTGAACGGAGTGCCAGACGCGATTGGTTAACGTGACAAAAGCGCAGGCATTCGCCACAAGGAAGCGACAATAGAGAGGCCCCCGATGAACGACACGCTCACCACCCACGACGCGCTGGAAGACCCGCGCAACGCCGATATCAAGATATACGTGAACGGCGAGATCGTTCACCGCGACGAGGCCAAGGTCTCGGTCTACGACAGCGGTTTCATGCTAGGCGACGGCATGTGGGAAGGGCTGCGGCTCTACGACGGGGTCTGGAGTTTCTTCGACGAGCACATGGATCGCTTCTTCGGCAGCTGCAAGGCCGTCTCGCTCGACGTCGGCATGGACCGCGCGGGAATCTTCGAGGCGCTGGAGGCGACCCGGAAGGCCAACGACATGCACACCGACGTGCACTGCCGCCTGATGCTGACGCGCGGGGTCAAGGTGAAGCCCTTCCAGCATCCGTCGCTGTCGCGATCGGGTCCCACGCTGGTGATCATCTGCGAGCATTCCAAGCCCGTCGACCGCCTGCACGACCGCGGCATCCGGCTGGCCACCGTGCCGCAGGTGCGCGGGCTGCCGATGAGCCAGGATGCCAAGTACAACAGCCACTCCAAGCTGAACTGCGTCATTGCCTGCCTGCAGGCCGAACAGGCCGGCGCCGATGAGGGGCTGATGCTTGACCCCCATGGCTTCGTGAACACCACCAACGCCTGCAACTTCTTCATCGTGCGCAAGGGCGAGGTTTGGACCTCCACCGGCGACTATTGCATGAACGGCGTGACGCGGCAGAAGGTCATCGACATCTGCCGGGCCGAGGGCATTCCGGTGTTCGAGAAGAACTACTCGCTCTACGAGGCGGTCTCGGCGGACGAGGCCTTCCTCACCGGCACTTTCGGCGCGCAGACCCCGGTGGCGGAGATCGACGGCAAGCCGATTGGCAATGGCGAGCGCCCTGTCACCGCGCGCATCCAGTCCGCCTACAAGGCGCTGATCGCGCAGCATGTCGCCGAGAAGAGCGCCTAGGCGACGCGCTGCCCGGCGGACCAGACCCCTTGGACCGAGGGCACGCCCTCGTGGGTGCTGAAGCGGATCACGTCGGCGCGCAACCCCTCGGCCAAGGCGCCGCGATCGGTCAACCCGACGGCGCGCGCGGGCGTTGCCGTCACCGTTTCCATGGCGCGGGGGAGGTCTTCCCAGATCTCGCCCAGCCGTACGGCTGAAAAGAGCAGCGCCGAAGGCACGTAGTCCGACGACAGGATGTCGAGCAGCCCGTCGCGCGCAAGCTCCAACGCCGAGACGTTTCCCGAGTGCGACGCGCCGCGGATCAGGTTCGGCGCGCCCATCATCACCGCGATCCCGGCGTCGCGACAGGCTTGAGCGGCGGCGCGGGTCGTGGGGAATTCGGCCAGCGCCACGCCATGCGCCTTGGAGCGCGCCACGTGATCCGGCGTCGTGTCGTCGTGGCTCGCCAAGGCTGCCTTAAATCTTGCCGCGGCTTCGACCGCCGCCGCCTCGTGCGGGGCGCGGACCTCTTCTCCCAAGGCCATGCGGGTGCGCACATGGGTGTCGAAGGTCTCCTGATCCAACCCATGCTTGCCGCGCATGTAGGTTTCATATTGCTTGAGGTCCGCGAACTGCCGCTGACCCGGAGTGTGATCCATCAGGGAGACGATGCCGACGCGGTCATCCTCGCCGAACTCGTCCAGCTCCTCGATCAGCGTGTGAGAACAAATCTCGGCGCGCAGATGCAGGTGATGGCTGATCTTCAACGCGCCACGGGCTCGCGCGGCCAGCATCTCGTCCGCCAGATCGCGCGCGTAGCGGACCCAGGACGCGTCCCCCTGCGCCTTCAGGGAGCCCGCGCGGATCGCGTCGAACACGGTCGTGATCCCGCAGGCGGCCAGCTCTGCGTCATGGGCGCTGAGCGCCGCCGCATAGGGCCAATGGACCTTGGGCCGGGGGCGAATGTGACGCTCCAGATTGTCCGTATGCAGTTCCACCAGACCCGGCGCGACGTAATCGCCGCCGCAGTCGATGGCGCGCGCGGGCACCTCCGTGCCCTCACCGATCTCGGCAATTTCTCCTTGCTCGAGGGTGATGCGGCCCGTCATCTCGCCGTCCGGCAGGATGAGCCGGGCATTGGCAAGGGTGACAGGCTCGGGCATCAGGGGAGAGCGATCAGGCATGGGCACCTCGGAGAGAGAAATGGACGGGTTCAAACGATACGGGCTGTACGTGGTGCCCGAAGGCGCGCTGTACGCGGCAGGCGCGGCCTTGTTGGGATGGGACAGCGCTGCAGGCGCACCCTTGGAGCAGCCCGCGATTGCCGGGCTGCCCGAAAGCGCCGAGACGCTGACGGCGACGCCCCGGAAGTATGGCTTCCACGGCACGATCAAGCCGCCTTTCGCCCTCGCGGAGGGCTCGGATGCGGCAGGGCTGTCTGACGCCGCGCGGGCCTTCTGCGCCGGCCGCGCGCCCGTGAATATTCCTCGGCTTGAGGTTCGGCGAATGGGCGGCTTCGTGGCACTGGTGCCCGCCGCGCCATCGACGGAATTGTCGGACCTTGCAGGGGCCGCCGTGGCCGCGCTGGACCCGTTCCGCGCGCCGCCCTCGGCAAGCGAGTTGGCGCGACGGCGCAAGGCCGGCCTGACCGAAACGCAGGAGGCTTTGTTGCAAAAGTGGGGCTACCCTTTCGTGATGGAGGCCTTCCGCTTTCACATGACCCTCACCGGGCGTACGCCCCATGCCGACGCCGTTCGTGACGCACTTACGCAATACCTTGCACCGACGGTGCCCCAGCCGTTCGTGATCGACAGCCTCGCTCTCATGGGTGAGGACGACAAAGGGTTCTTTCACCTTCTCCATCGTTATCCCCTCTCCGGATAAAGGGCTGCCAAGGCGTCGGAGACGCTCGCCTGCAGCGTCCCCGAGTTGTCGATCTCGATGATGGGTAGCCCCTTGGGCAACGGCGGCGCGGACCGCGACAGGCGGCGGGCAAGGGCCGCACCTTGTTCTCTTCCACGCGCGTTGAGCCGTTTCGCGAGGATCTCCGGGGCTGCGGTGACATGCAGAACGACGAGGGTCTCGAACCTCTCCCCGGCTTCCGTCAGCGCCCCGCGCGACAGGTTCGCAAGCACGTCCTGCCCGCCCGCGATCAAGGATTGGACCGAGGCCGGAATGCCGTAGCGCAGGCCATGCGCCGACCAGTGCAAGATGAAGTCACCGCGTTCAGCGCGCCTTGCGAAGGTCGCGTCGGAGACTGCCTCGTAGGGTTCATCCTCTGCATCTCCCTCTTGCGCTGGCCGTGTGATCGTCCGGTGCACGCGGTGCAGGTCCGGTCGCGCCGCACAGAGGCCCGCCATCACGCTATCCTTCCCCGCGCCGGAGGGACCGACCACGGCGATGAACCGGCCTTGATGTTGCGAGGTAGACGGGATCGACATCTTGCGGAGTTGTCCATTTTTATATACAACTATACAAATACCTACCGCGCTGCTGCGTGGATATGCAAGCCCCTCTTCAAACAGGAACCGGGTTATGGGCCGCGCCGCGCTTTGGAATGCCATCCACGATACGCTCGCCGAGGAGATCGCCCGCGGCCACTACGCCCCCGGCGACCGCTTGCCGACCGAGGCGCAATTGGCGGACCGCTTCGGCGTCAACCGACATACGGTCCGTCGCGCCCTTGCGGCATTGGCCGAGGACGACATCGTCTTCTCGCGACGCGGCGCCGGCGTTTTCGTGCGCCATGTGCCGACCCCCTACCCCATCGGACGGCGGACGCGGTTCCATCAGAACCTGCTCGCGGCCAACCGCGTGCCCGAGAAGCGCGTCCTGCATCTGGAGACCCGCAGCGCCAATGCGCAAGAGGCGCAAGCGTTGCAGCTTGGCGACGGCGCGTTGGTCCATGTCTATGAGGGTCTGAGCCTCTCGGACGGATTGCCGCTTGCGACTTTCCGCTCCGTCTTCCCGGCAGAGCGGTTTCCGGATTTGCTGAGCACGCTGCGGGACACGCGCTCGGTCACCCAAAGCTTCGCAGCAGAGGGCATCACGGATTACACCCGCGCCCGGACCGAGGTCACCGCAGAGACAGCGACCAGAACGCAGGCCACGCTGCTGGAGATCCGCGCAGGCGACCCGATACTGAAAACCACCGGGACGAACGTCGATGCCGAGGGCGCCCCGATCGAGGTCGGAAGTTCATGGTTCGCGGCAGACCGCGTGGTTCTCACCGTCTCGGACGCGCCCTCAGCCTGAGCCGGGCGCTTTCGCCTTGCAGAGCGTTACGCGCGGCCCAGTCTTTGCGCGAAAGCCTGCTCCAGCGCCCGTTGGTCGTAGGGTTTGGTGAGACAGGTCAGCGAGCCCTGCAGCCCGGAATCCTCGAGCCGTTCGTTCAGGTCCGAGCCGGAGGCGATGATCACAGAGATCTCCGGATGCGACTCCAGCACACGGTGCACCAGATCCATCCCGTCGCCATCGGGCAGGCCAAGATCCGTCAGCAGGACTTGCACGGGCTCTCGGCTCAGCAAATCTGACGCCTCCGCGATCGTGCCGGCTTCCAACGCCTCGTAGCCCAGATCAGACAGCATATCCGCCGTCGCCATCCGGATCAGGAAATCATCCTCCAGCAGCAGCACGCGCAACTTCCCGGCAGCACCATTCGCGCCCTTGGCCGCGTCGGCGGTTTCCTCGGTCGATCCCGGAGGCATCTTCGCGGCGCGGCGCTCCAATACTTCGTGGATCTTGCGCGACAGGCGCTCACGCGAATAGGGCTTGCTGAGCAGTTCAACGCCGCCTTCAAGCCGTCCGGCGCGGATGATCTCGTTCTGCGTGTAGCCGGAGGTGAACAGCACCCCGATGTCAGGCAGCCGCTCTTTGGCAAGCTTGGCCAATTCCGGGCTTCGCAGGTTTCCGGGCATTACCACGTCGGTAAACAGCACATCGATCTTCACGCCGCTGTTGACGATGGCCAAGGCGTTATCCGCGTTCTCCGCGGTCAGGACCGAGTAGCCGAGGTCGCGCAATTGATCGACCGCCGTCTGGCGGACCGCGTCTTCATCCTCGACGACGAGCACGATCTCGCCGTTGCCCTTGGGCGCTTCGCCCTCGGAGGATGATTGCTCGACCTCTTCTTCCCGGTCCGTCTTGGGCAGGTAAACGCGGACGGTCGTGCCGTCCCCCTCCTCGCTCGCAATCTTCACGTGGCCGCCCGATTGCTGGATGAAACCATAGACCATGCTGAGGCCAAGGCCCGTGCCCTCCCCCGGTTCCTTCGTCGTGAAGAATGGATCGAACACGCGCTCGATGATGTCCGGGGAAATCCCGCTGCCCGTGTCGGTGATCGACAGCATGACATATTGCCCGGGCACCACGCGGGGATCTTGCTCGGCATAGCTCTCATCGAACGTGGCATTGGCCGCCTCGATGGTCAGCTTGCCGTGATGGGACATCGCATCGCGCGCGTTGATCGCGAGGTTGAGGATCACGGTCTCCATCTGGCTCGGATCGACGAGGCAATTCCACAGACCGCCCTCGATGATCGTCTCGATCTCGATGGCTTCACCCAAGGTCCGTCGCAGCATGTCGTCCATGCCATACAACAGACGCCCGACGTTCTTCGGCTTCGGCTCCAATGGCTGCTGGCGGCTGAACGCAAGAAGCTGCGCCGTCAGGTTGGCTCCGCGAGAGACGCCGATGATCGCGTTCTCGGCAAACCGTCGCTTGGGATCATCGCCGGGCATTTCCTTCAGGAGCAACTGCAGATTGCTCCCGATCACCTGCAGCAAGTTGTTGAAGTCATGGGCGACGCCGCCCGTCAGCTGACCCATGGCTTCAACCTTCTGGGACTGCACCAGACGCGCCTCGAGCCGATCGCGCTCCGCCATCGCCTCGTCGACGCGGGCCTTCAGGGCATTGCTGAATTCCTTCTCGGCGTTGCGCGCTCGCAGCTCATCGGAAATCTCGCGTACTTCGATGACGGTGCCCACGGTCTTTCCCGTCTCATCCTCCATCGGAGAAGCGGTGAAACCGACCGGGTAGAAGCTTCCGTCCTTGTGAACGAAGGTCTCCTCGCCCTGCACCTGATGGCCCTCGGGGAAGGCGCGGTCGATCTCGCATTCCTCGATCGGGAACGGCCGCCCGTCCGGGTGCGTGTGATGGATCACGTCGTGCAGAGGCCGCCCTTGGGTTTCCGCAAAGGTATAGCCCGTCAGGGCCTCTGCAGCCTTGTTCATGAAGACGCACTGCTGGCGTTCATCCATCATGAAAATCGACATGGTCGTGTTGCTCAGGATCGCATCCAGCCGGGACGAGGCCTTCGTCAGCGCGGCGGCCGTCGCCTTCTGCTTCGTGATGTCCTGGATCGCCGTGTAGAAGACCCGCTTGCCATCTGCCGAAATCAGCTGAAGATGCACCCAGACATCATAGCGAGAGCCGTCTTTGCGCTGGTGAACCGTCTCGAACTCCCGCTCCGTGCGCTCTCCCTTGAGCAAGGGTTCGGCCAGCGCGATGAATTCCTCCTTTGAGAATTCCACCTTGATGTCCCACGGCGTCATCTCGCGGAGTTCTTCCATGGAGAAGCCGAGGTTGTCTCGTGCGCCCTTGTTGACCAACGAAAACCTGAAGTCGTCCACGGAGAAGACGTAGACCTCGCTCACCGCGTCCTCGACGATGCGGCCCAACTGGTCGCTCGTCATGCTTTCAACGTTCCGCACTTCAATCCTCGCATTTCTTGAACCGAGACCGAGCCCAACGCTCCATCTCTGAATCACAGAGATGATTCAGTGTAGTACGCCGTTGGGACGCGACCAGCACAATCGACGCATTTTTAGGCAGCCAAGTCAAATATATGCGGCGTGAAGCGGAGAGGTTTGTAGAGCTGCGGAGGATGGGACGTGGGGCGCTTGGCCAAACGTGCAACAGTCTCGGCGACGGTGTGCAGCTTACCTGTAGGGAATGGTGCCCGGGGGCGGCACAGACACCACACATAAAACATTGATAATATGAGAATAAAAAATAAGATGGTTTACAGACCACCTTCTAGGCCACCGCTTCCGGCGTGCTAATTGGTTCCAGCCGTCACGCAGGCCATCAGACGCTCCAGCGCGATACAACGAAGAAAACGTTCGCTGCGCAATCAACATCAAGAGCTGCCCCAAATTGCAGAACGCAGACTTTTTGGGCCGTAAACGTTGACGCATTGCGCCGACTACTAGACGCTGGAACAAATCGCGAACTCGAGGCCAGCTATCATGCCCAAGAACATCCTAATCTTTTCCGATGGGACCGGCCAAATCGGTGGGCTACGACCCGACCAGCGGCTCTCGAACGTCTACAAAATGTATCGCGCGATGCGTCCCGGACCGTCATCCCCGATCGATCCGAAGGAACAGGTCTGTTTCTACGACGCTGGTCTTGGTGCGGGTGAGGTGGGAGGCCTCACGCTCCGGCGGGTTAGAAACATACTGTCGGCTGCGGTCGGTACTGGGATCGACGAAAACGTCATCGATTGTTACGAGAAGATCATCTCATACTACGAGCCCGGTGACCGCATCCTCCTCTTCGGGTTTTCAAGAGGCGCCTACACCGTCCGTGCCGTAGCGAACGTATTGAACCTCTGCGGTATACCGACAAAGATGCCGGATGGGTTGCCGGTTCCACGCTTTGGACCACGGCTGAGGAAGATCGCGAAAGATGCCGTAGACTTCGTGTATAACCATGGAAACGGCTACCCGCGCGGTCAGAAGCCCTATTATGAGCACCGCGAGGAGTTAGGTCGGCGGTTCCGGCAAAAGTATGGAAGCTTCGTGCCGGATGCGGAAGAAGACGTCCAGGGTAACGTGCAACCAACATTCATTGGTGTCTTCGACACAGTTGCGGCGCTCGGAAATGCCCAGGTCAGCCTTCTGGCCGGAATGGTGATCTTCGCCCTTTTTACCACTTTCGGCGCTGCGCTCTGGTTCTCTTGGCCCTGGTACGTCTGGCTCCCTCTCCTCGGCCTCCTTGGTCTGATCGGGTTCTGGTACGTGAAGCTGAAGTGGTCGCAGTGGAAGTACTTCTCTCCAGATGAGAAGAATCCGCTCAAGCTGACCCGTCTTTCCGACTGGCCCAAGATCTGGAAATTTGGCCACTACGCAAAGTGGAACCTAGATAACTATGACCAATGGCTGGATTCCGATGTAGGCCACGCCCGCCATGCTCTTGCGATAGACGAGCATCGCAAGAACTTCCCCCGTGTGAAGTGGGCGACGGTCGCGGAAGCGAAGAAGACCGAAGGCCGTGATCCGCTCTGGTTAAAACAGGTCTGGTTCGCAGGTTGTCACAGTGACGTTGGCGGCAGCTACCCCGAACCAGAGTCTCGTCTGAGCGACATCGCGCTCGGCTGGATGCTCGAGGAATTGAAAGCCTGTGTGCCAGATATCCAAGTGAACGACCACAAGCTCTATGTCATGCCCGACCCAATCGGAATGCAGCACGAGGAAACCTTCATGTTTGCATACGGCCCAATTCGGAGGCGGTGGCCGGTGGAGCCGCGCGAGGTGAACGCCGTCTTCTCTCTCCATCCATCAGTTATTGAACGCCTAGAAGCTGAGCAAGTCTCCCACGTCGGTGAGATGCGACCATACCGACCCGAACAACTCCGCAACCATCCCTCGGCGGAGTCATACTTTGATGACGGACAGTGATTAAATTAGCTGCCTTAAACGTGTGGGTTGGTGAGTCACGTAATTGCCGGTGTGTCTGGCCCTGAACGGAAATTCACCACGATCGACTGCGCTGCAATGCAGCGTCCCGAAAGCGGACCTCAGCGCGTTTTGCCGCCGGTTTTTTCCGGAGACGGCCTGAGTCTTGACGCATGTTCAATACTGCGACGTAATCCCGAAATGAGATCAGATCAAATTGAGAACGGCATCAAGCTGCTTGTGGGATTGGTGGGCTTTGCCGCCAAGCCCGGCTTTCTTGGCGCCTTTACAACTGCTCTGTCCTCCAGAGACCTTGCGAAGAAGATTATTGCCGATGCGCCGGCCGACATCAAACGACTGGCCGATCAGTTGACCGACAGCGCCCAAGAGGTCTTCGACGGCTTCAAACATGACCTGCCTCCGGATGCAGATCTGCTCTATGCTCAAATGGTGGAGTTTGGCCTTCCCACACCGCAACAGGTTGTGACCGAAAGAATGAATGCGGGAGATGTCACGGATGCAATGCTCGAACGTCTTACTCTTACCGAGCACGTCAAAGGACACATGCCGGGTCTGTTTCGCGATATCACCAAACCGACGCTCGAAAAGCTACTTGCAGACAGATCTTTCGCAGACAGTCTGACACCAGCCTACATGGCAGAAGTGCTGCAAGACCTGGAGCGCCAGGCGAAACTGATTCAAGATCTAGAGGCAAAATTCGGGTCTTTGGCAAAGGCATTGGACCACTTGTCGTCCGCCAAACGTGATCAGCTCGAACTACTGGCGGAACGCTTCCGGCTTGAGGATGTAAGGCAGAGCTCCAATGACGCCTTGATGGCAGTTCTGTCCGAAAAGGCCGAAGAACTGCGCAAGGCGCGCCTTATTTTCGCAAGCCTTGACCCGAAAGACGCCGCTTTGGCACGGCTCAAAGCTGAGGCAGATGCGGCCGCAGAAAGGCTCGATTTCGCTGCGGTGGAGTGGGCGTTGGCACAGGTGGATCAGGCACGAACCAAAGACGCCGAAGCCGCAAAACTCGCACGCGCCGAAAACGCGCTTTTGAATGAGGAAACCGCGCTTGCGGCGCGTCTGCTTGTGGCGGCGGCTGAGAGTTTCGGCGGAAAAGATCCCCTGGCGCCGGCAAGAAAACGTCTGGAATACCTGCCGGTCCTGCTCAACCATGGCGTACGCTTCGGCCTGCCCGCCCTAAAGGAGGCACGTGGGGTCGCCGAGAATGCCGCAGAGGCCTTCGCTGCAGACCTCAAAACCAGGCAAAGCACCGATCAGGAGCGCTATTTTCGCGCGCTCCATGCTCAGGCTCTAACGTTTCTCGGTATCGCCCAGTTCGAGATCGGACAGAAGGAAGATCATGAGACGGGCCGAACGGCCATGAACCAAGCGATTGACCACTATCGATCGGCGATCCACACCTTTGACGCGATCGGCCTAGACGGCGAGGCGGCCATCGCCCGCAACAACCTTGGCACGGCGCTACGCACCTTGGGCACACGCACCGACGGAGACGCGGGCACCGTGCTGCTGCATGAGGCGGAGCAGGTTCTGATTACCGCCTGCGGCCACAATGACATGCCGGAAAACATGGCCGTGCGTAAGAGCAATCTGGGCGTCACACAAACCGACTTGGCGATGCGATTTAGCGGGAAGATTGCGCTTGATAGGTTCAAGGAGGCGCATGCGACGCTTTCGGCGGCCATGGATCTTGAACGCGCATCGGGCCGAGACAGCAGCACGAGTTCGACAAACCTGCCCTTCGCGGTGGTGCGGATCGAACAGGGGAGGCGCACCTCTGGCATGACCGGTCGCGATTGGTTGACGGAGGCTTTGGGATTGCTCGAAAATGCCGAGGCGGCTCTTCCGCGCAAGAAGACCCCGCAACTCTGGGCTCTCGTTGCTTTCACGCGCGCGACGGCTTTGTATCACCGAGCGATGCACGACACGAGCGACAACCCATGTTCCGATCTTCTCGCCGCCCGCACCCATTTGACAGATGCTTTGTCAGAGTTCACCGAGGCGCGCGCTCCGTTTAATCGGAAACGGGCCATGCTTCGAGAAGACCAGATCACTGCTGCGCTTTTTGATGCTGGTTGCGTTGACTGAACACCGGCTGAGCGGTGGAGGCGATCAAGGGCTCGCCGATGCGATCGTTCGAGACGCAGGATGATGACGGCAGCAGCTGAAATCTCTTGGTAGACGCGGGGCGACGCCAATTTGTTCGAGATTGAATTCTGCGTTCGGCCCGCACCGGACATTGCCCCAACCTCACGTCGCCGCGCCGCAGCTTCCCCGAAGCGGACATTGGTTGAAGAGCATCTTAGTTAGTCGGATGGCGGTTCGCCGGACCTTTCTGCCTTTGGCTTCTTCGACAACCCTTGTGAACGTCGATAAGGTTTTCAGCGACAATGCAGACGAAGGATGGAGCTTCTAATGCCAATGCCCTGGACATATCGGCACGCCTCCAAGGAATGGCGCGCTTTCCTTGATGACGTGAAAGAGCGCATGTCCCTTGAGTCAGACAACATGGCTTACACAGCGGTTGATGCGGTATTTCAGGTTTTCAGGCGCCGCTTGAGCGCTCAAGAAGGTTTGCAATTCGCAAGTGTTTTGCCGAGCGTTCTTCGCGCAATTTTTGTTCAAAAATGGGATGTTACGCATCCTCGCGCGGCATCTGATGACCGAGAGACGCTCACTTCTGAGGTCAAAAATGTGCGTGTGAACCACAACTTAACGCCCGACAACGCGATTGAGGCTACGGCATGGGCGGTCCGGCGCTGCACTAACGGAAGAGACTTCGAAGGCGTTTTGGCCAAGCTACCAGTTGAAGCGCGCGCCTTTTGGCATGTCGACGTTGCTGATCCTGCCGAGCTGGAGCAGCGGATATTATAGGTATGTTGCAGCATCCGATAGGTTGGGCGCGAATAACTGCGCTCATGCTTCTTCTTCGCCATCGTCTTTGGTAGGGTTAGGTTCAGGCGGCACCGAGTTGACCACTTGAGGAGCCGGCGTTGTTCGAGGGGACTGGCGATGAATTATCCCTTCGGACAGCTCAGTGGCAAATTCAAACACAAAAGCGTTGGGCTGTTCCGCAGCATCGGCAACGAGCCGATTTGCCATTTTGAGAGCAATTTTCTGATCGAGATCTTCGATTGCTTGCACAATGTGCTCCAAGACAAATGCTTTGGCGGCGACCGCACATTCAAGCGTTTCCAGGCGCTCAAGCATGTCGCGATTTATCGTCGTCTCCATGGTCTTCTCCTGTGGGTTCACACTTAGAAAATTCGAGCTGCAATTGACTTGATAAAAATTGCGCGGTCAGTTGCTCTTCACATATGTCTCATAGTTACTATTAGACCGCGTATCGGTTGCCAAAACATCATGACGTCACCGCCTGGATCGGCCTATCGCAAGCCAACTGCGAGGCGAATTCTATTGCTTAAATCCCGTTGGACTTTGAAGCACATCGACGCTGCTAGCTCGCCAGTTGGCAACCGTTCCTTCTTCTCCATTTGGTGTCCCTCGAGTTCCAGTTCTGCCAGAATCGCCTGTGCAATTCCGGGGGTCCTGGCATCGAGGTGCTCGATGATTTTGACGATAGTGAATTCCAACGTTTCAACATGGACGAGCAGTTGGCCGATTTCGGCGCTTCCGGGTTCGACGCGATGAGCCTCGACCGACTTCGCAATATCAAGTAGCTTTTGGGCTTCTCCATTCACCCTTGGTCTCCTTTCGCGATCTCTAACTGAGAATTTAAGGGTAGCGCACGTCCTGGCGATTTCCAGCCTCTAGGGGGCTGAAGTTTGTGAGGCGTCGAACTTACGCATTACGATTTCTCCGAGTACACGAGGCCAACTACTTTAGCTGTTCTCGGTGTTCTCAGTTGTCGATGACAACTGCAGTGCGGCGTGTGCTGGAGCTCATTCTGGACATCCGGCCTGTTGCAGATCTCCCGCCCATGAAGACAACTTTCCCTATGCGTTGATTACGTTTTTCTGCGGGCGAGCCTGTCACTTTGAGCGGCTTGCGGTCCAACAAAAAAAACCGGTAAAGGTTGACCATCGGGCAATTCGCAGCACCAAAAACGTGAGCTCAAGGCTGTCGTTCTCCGTGTCGCACTAACTCAACAACTAGTCTATGAGCCTCGCGTAGCTCACGGCCCTAAGCGGTCATCCAGAGCGACCGACAGAGCTGCACCGCAGCTTCATCGATGCCGACATGCGCTGCGCCTGCGAACCCCTTCGAGGGCGGAAAGTCCGGAACGCGGACGGAGATGACATTGCGCAGACTTCATTGTATCCTTCTGAGGCGGAGGGATTTTTATGGCAATGCGCTTAATAGGCGGATGTAAATGTGGATTGGTTCGCTATCAAGGCACCCGTCTGGAAGCTCCCATGTTCCGATGCCACTGTCGTGATTGCCAGCAACTTACTGGCTCGGGGCATTCGGAGATGGTTCCCCTTGCGATCCAAGACTTCACGATAAGCGACACCTCCAAAACCTATGAAATGGTGGGGAAATCGGGTCTATCAACGTTCAGCGGTTTCTGTCCGAATTGCGGATCACAACTTACGCGCAACAGTCAGCGGATGAGTGATCGGATATATGTGCATGCTTCTTCTCTCGACGATCCCAGCATCTATAAGCCAAAAAAGTCAATCTATTCAGAGGCTGCTCAGGCGTGGGATGAAGCCGCGATCCTCAAGGAGCAATAAGGGCTCGTTCCCGACCTTCGCTGCGCCGCAGGGCCAAGCGCCTCGTCGCCCCTCGCGCTGCGTCGCTCTCGGCCCAGAGCCGCCATTCGGAAAGCCCGAAAATCGCATCTCGTATTGGCACTAAACCCGCCGTTCGGGCCAGTGCAGCACGCGACAAGTCGGGCCAGAACCCAGCAGCCGCTGGCAGTAGCAAAGAATGGTGTTAAGCGCCGAAAAGCCGTTATTCTATGCCTTTCAGAAGATGTTCATGTCTCAGGAGTCAAATCGAGCCGACAAGAATAGCATTTAGGGTCGATCCGGACCGCCGCAGGTTCGCGAGTGTCCTGAATTCTGTTGACGACCAGAACGCGTCTGCATGAGCCCGGTCGGGGAATTCGATGATGAAGGCGGCATCCGGAACCGGGGCGTCGCCCTCCAGGCGTGCCGGATCGCCGCCGCGCACTCGGAACTGGCAATCGTGGCGAGCGACGAGATCTGGGATCTTGGAAAAATACTCTTCCATCCAGTCACGGCTGTGAATTGTCATCTGGCCAACCACGAATGCGGACATACCGAACCTCCCTTGAACGGCGCGTAAGCGGATAATCCCCAAAGCGTCACCGCACCGGCACGCGAGGAAGCGAGCCCCTTACCTCAAGAGTAACGCAGAACGCGACCCCGCGGCTATTTTTCTGCAAGAAGCGTTTTGAAGTTACGTAGGACATCCAAGTAATCAGGATCATGTTTCCACGAGGGGAGGCCATCGAGCAGAATCTCTGTCGAAAGGCCGGGATGGGTGGCCAGCCACTTATGTCCGGCCTCAATTGCCCTGTCTCGCTCTCCCATCAGCCAAAGCGTTCCAAAAAGCATACGATACGCCCAATGTGCTTTGGGTGCCGCGCGCATGCCCTTCTCGATATGCGCGAGCGCCTCGTCGAGGCGTCCGATCGCGCGCTTCGCCGCAGAGCGGCCAAAGTCAATATTGAAGAGGAAAGGATCGAGCGGACTGAGATCCTCCGCACGGTCAAAATGACCCAGGGCCTCTTCCTGCCGGCCTCGATAGACCACAACCCATCCAAGGCGCAGCCAGCCCCATGCATTGTTCGGATCAAGATCAAGAGCCCTGCGCGCAAGGTCTTCAGAGGTTGCGAAATCCCGCAAGCCGAGTGCGGCTGTTGCACTGAGCGCCGTGATCGTCGCCGAATGGTCCTGAGCCAGCGGCAGCGCGCGCTCGAAGGCGGCGCGACTTGCAGCCCTGGCCCGCTCAGGTGTCAGCGACCACAGATAGCAGCATTCCTGCGCATGGCACCACGACTTCATCGCGAGTGCATGTGCTGCATCGGGATCCCGCCCAGTCGCCTGGTCAAGGAGCGCCAGTGCGCGGCGATTTTCATCGGGGTCATGGATCCAGAAGTGCGGCAAGGCCGTCAGCACGAGGTCATAGGCGCTGCGCACTTCGGGTGGTTGCCGACGCGCCCGCAGGATCTCGGCGGCACGAAGGTTCGGCGAAAGCTGCCCTGCAACATGGGTTGCGATGCGATCCTGCAGTTCGAACAGATCGTCCAGCCGATCATCGAACCGTTCGGCCCACCGCGTGTGTCCGTCTTCGCCATTGACCAACTGCACCGAGATACGCACGCGGTCGCCTGCCCGCTGCACCGATCCTTCCAGCAGGTATTGTACACCGAGCTGCCGCGCGATGTCGGGTAAAGCCGTGGGCGTCATCTGCAACATGAAGACCGATTGTCGCGCAATCACATCGAAATCCCGGCATCGGCTGAGCGCGCCGGTGATCTCTTCGACGATGCCGTCTGCGAACATGTCGGGCGCGGATGTGCCAATTTCTTGAAATCGCAAAACGGCCAGCGATGGCCGCTTTCCCTTGGCGGCCTTTTCTGGGCGCCCCAGAGTCGGTATTTTCCTTTGCCGCATGGCGCGTAGCCAGTCCTCGAAGGCTTCGGATGGTAGATCGAAGCCTTGCAGGAAGTCTCCCGGCCCGTCCGCGCACGCGACCGCATCGGGATCGAGCCAGACCCTATGCCTGTTGGCCGCGATCACGTCGCCCAGCGTTTTTCGCAGGACAGACAATTCCTGTCGCAGAGATGCGCGTGCCTGTGCCTCGCCCCGATCCGACCACAAGAGATCCGCAAGAGCCCCGCGTTCGGCGCGCATCCCCGGCTGACACGACAGGTAGGCAAGAAGCCCTTGCGCGCGCCGGCTGAGGCCATTCAGCACGTCGCCGCCACTCTCGGCACGAAAAGGACCTGTAAGATGCAGAACAAGCTGAGCCATTGCCGATCCGAATGTGTGATCTGCCGCATTTTACACTATGCGCGCGATTTTTGACGGAATTATTGCATTTTGGACGGCCCCTCGCAGCCCGAAATTGCGCTAAGTTTGCGGCGGCCGGCGAAGATGCCTCATCGAAACCTCAAGATGGAGACCCCGATGACCCGTAACTTCGTCGTAACCCACACCGAATTCCGTAACCCGATGCCGGCCCTTCTGCGCCGGATCGCTCGCCAACTTCGGATGCGAAAGGAGATTGAGACGCTGAAAAACCTTCCTTCCGACCGCTTGCAGGATCTGGGCATCTCGCCACGCACTGCGGCCAATCGCCGGAACAGCGGTGAGACTGGAAAGCTTCCGCCGACGCTTCTTTGGTGAGACGATTGAAATTAGAATAGGCATGACCTCATCGCATCTTGCTCTGGATGTGCCTGCAAGACGGTGCGGGCCACTAGTCCCGTATGGCTGCGCTGGTGGGGCCATAAACAAATGGCCACGCCGCGCGTCAGGAAAGTCTTCTTCGAAGGCCAAAGGTGCCTGCGCACCGAACGAAGGCTTCCAGCCCGGGCAGTCGGCACGTCGGGAACGGCCCATACCAAACGTTTAGACTGATCGCGACAAACGACCACTCCGGCTCCAAAGCTGACGTCAAAGCCACTTCATGCTATTGTCTTGCGAAAGGTGCTCAGCTTCACACGGGTGCCTTTATGAGCCAGGAGGCACTGCAAGATGTCCACCAACTCAGATTTCGACGCTTGGAGCGCGGGCCAAAGCTACGAGCACTACATGGGCCGCTGGAGCCGAATGGTCGCGAAAGAGTTCCTGACCTGGCTTGATCCCAAAAAATCGGCCGATTGGCTGGAAGTCGGCTGCGGGACAGGCGCTCTAACCTCCGTGATCTTGCAGGATTATGAGCCGAATTCGATCCTCGCCACCGACGCGTCCGACGACTTCATCGATCACGCACGCAAGACCATCGATGACCCTCGGGCAAGTTTCGAGCAGGCTACAGCTCAGGAACTGCCAACAAAGGATGCAAGTATCGATGTCGTCACGTCAGCGCTCGTCCTGAACTTCGTTCCGGATCGACGTGAGGGCCTGATTGAGATGCAGCGCGTTCTCAGACCGGGCGGCACCCTGTCTTTCTATGTCTGGGATTATCCAGGCGGCGGAATAGGTTTCATCGACGCTTTCTGGAAAGCTGCGGCCGCGCTCGATCAAAAGGCGGCCGAATTGGACGAAGGCGCGCGATTTCCCTTCTGTTCAGAACCGGGTCTGAGGCAACTGTGTGCCGACGCAGGTCTTCCAGACGCGGAAATCACCCCAATCGAAATCGTCACGGAGTTTACAGATTTCGAGGCATTCTGGAATCCATTCACCTTGGGGGCCGGCCCTGCACCCGGCTATTGCATGAGCCTTCCGAATGACCACCGCGCCGCCCTGAAGGCGCGCCTTGCAGAGACCCTCGATCAAGGTGGCCCCGTGCGATTGACCGCCCGGGCATGGGCAATGAAATCGGCTACGGAGGGCTGAGACCATGGTCCCGCCTTCCCGCGCCGTCAGCCATCTTTCGGCAGCGGCCGTCCAATCGCTGGAAGAAGCGCACATTCGACATCCGCTGAATCCTGCGTCGGACGTTTTCTTGAGACGCCTGGCGCCTATTTTCGGCTTGCAGCGCTTGGCCCTCTACGTTGCGCGTGTGCCGCCTCGCAAAGAGAGCTTTCTGTTTCACCGTCATGAACGGGATGAAGAGTTCTTGGTTATCCTGTCGGGTCGTGGGCACGCCGAGATCGGAGAAGACAAGATCGAGGTCGGTCCGGGTGATATCATGGCTTTCCCCGCGCCGCACGGTCCACCACACCATGTAACCAATCCGTTCGACGAAGATCTCATCTACCTGATGGGCGGTGAAAGTTCAGGCTTCGACATTGCGCACTTTCCGAGGATCAATAAGCAATTGGTCTTCTCGAGTTCGGATATTCAGTTGGTGGATGGCGAGGCGAGCGAGAAAATGTGCTTTGCTGATTGGCAGGTGCCGGCATCGACGGGCGACGTAAAGACGTGAGCTATGGCCGCTTTAGTCGTGAATATGGTGAGGAAAACCGAGCGCTTTTCCTTACCGCTCGACTCCCATTTCGGACCTTGGTTCGAAACGCAGCGAATGACGGCATTCCGCCCAGGTAGACAATCGGTGCGCACGCGCAGCGACGGTCCGCCCTTCGTGCGCCACTGCCGGCCCGAAGCGGACACTCAGACCCTACTTCAATGCCGCACTGCGGCTTCCCGAGACCGACCATTCACACATTGTGCAGCATTCTCGTTTGGTGAAAGTCAGCTGTGCGGACTTAGTGGACTTTCGCTGCATCTGCGCCATTGTCCGGATACGAGCAGCGTGTCTCAGTTGCCCCCCACTTTTCAAGCGTTCTAGATTTCTCTGCCTTCAAACTCCCTTACGTCAAAAATTAAACGCTTCGAGATTCTTCTAGTCCGATAGTCGTCTGTCTCTTCCGCGGTTCGGACACGGAAGACTTCATCAGGGTTTGCATCGATTAAGCCACTTCGGAATAATTTCCGTTCACCAAAGCCGTTCAGATAATCGATTGTCGGCAGATCTTCCGGCCTTTGACGTTGCTCGGTATCACTAAAAAAAATTCCAGTGCCGAAACCACTTGGTGGCGAGAGCTTAACAATAAGCCCACGCGATGACCCATTATAGGTCTCTTCGTCATATGAGATTCGAAGGTCATCATCGAAAGTTAAGAAATGCCATGGAAAGCAATCCTGTTCAATGTCCGACAACTTCTTAGGGGATTTATCCTTAACTTTGCGTGCGTCCACCATGAGGCAGCCGTACTCAGATACCCTCCGCAAGCTCCCCCCCTTCATCGGCGTGGCCCAAATCACGCGGTCTCTTTCTGAACAGTATATGCAATAAAATGCGTCTAAGTTGTAAGCTCTGGCATCATCCAATAGTAAATCGATTTGTTGAATCTTTTTATTTCCAACTTTGTGATTAATCCTCAATGCTCCATTTCTCTGAATGCGTTTCGCTTGAACACGCATAGAGTATTGGTACTTTTTTCCGATAAAAGTCCACTCCCAATCGGCTCCATTCTTGGATTCCTTAGCCTTCGAAAATGTCTCAACACTTATGATATCAGGATGCCGGCGCAAGAGTTCAAGCAGGTTGGTTTCAGTAATTGTTTCTTCACCGAAGCTGACTAGATAATTGGATTTGTGCGCGAAGTCGAGGTTGCGCGAAGTCGCGTCACCTAAATCCAAAAGTGAATGCAGCAAGTCTGTCATGCCAAATATTGCTCCCTACTAATTATGCGTATTGAATGTCGTGCGGCACCTTGGGCCGCTTTCTCGCATCAGCATATCGCTAACTATCGGCGGTTTGAAAAGGGTTACGACAGCCTAAGCAGACGTGCGCGAAACATGGAGCAACCTTCAATTGGGCTCGAAGCGGCTATTAGATTGATCGCAACATGTTCGCACAAGTCGCACTCGAACCGCGACGCGAACGGCCCATACCGGACATCTAACGCTTGATGTCGATGCTGCGGTGCGGTTCGCCGAACCGGACGTTCGCTGCAAGCGCGCCACTAGCCGGTGAATAGTTGCTGTAGAACAGCTTGAGCGATGTCCAAGGTGGGAAGTGCTAGCATGGCATATCCCCCGGCTCCAAACACAAGGGAAGATATCCTCGCAGGCCTATGGGTATGCATCATTCCAACCCACCATTCTCTTGCGAGAAAGCCTATATAGTCGCCATGCTTCGAGAACATGTGCACCCTGACGTCTGGCCGATAACCTGACACCACGGGCTTCCTCGGCCGCCGTTTGCCCAACACCATCCAAAAAGCGGCTGTTCGTTCAGTCCACGTTTCAGAGTGAACGTGCTCTTCCATCTGGACGAGTTCGTAGACGCTATACCGCTGCCTCACTAGTTCAGAAAACTCCAAGTCGTTTTTGGAGGCCTCCAATATTCCTGGACGAAACAACCTGTAGATTAGGAATGAGCAGAGCACAAAGAGGCTGCCGAAGAACACCAATCGAAGTTTCGTCAGACCGTCCAAAAAGAAAGGCGACCTGTCAGCTTCGCCAACGCCAGCTAAGGAATCGAAAGATGCCATTGCAGCGATCTCATCGTTAAACAGGATCAGGTAACCGGCTACAGGTATCAGCGCCACGACCCGCGTGAAGTCGTTGTTTGCAACACCCTTCACCGATTCCCAACGCACACCTTTCCAGTCTGTGCTCGTCTTCATCGGCAAGTCACCTCCGCAAAATTCTCCTCACTATACAACCCGATGCACCGAGCGCCATCTGAAACGAAGTCGGCCCAGAACGGCCGCTTGACCAAGGGAGACGCCGCTGTGGTGCCGCCCGTCAGACCGGCCGCTGCGTTCGCGAAGTTATTGGCGCAGTGTGTATCGGAACTGCTCCTACCCTTTGCACCGCAGTTTTGCTGCTTTGCGGTGTTTCATAGATCCGGTGAACGAAGGCCTCAGCGGAACCTGATAGCGGCCAGAGCTGGCATATTGCGATAGCAATCTCAGGGCGTCAGAGGTGGGCGCGCGCGATTGATCACCGCTACCCGTTCCATTTTTCACCTTCATCGCAGCTAGCTCACTGTGCTACTCAGCAGTATGGGTAGCTACTGCGAACTTAGGTTTGACGACCTCCATGTGGACTCTTGGAAGTCGAGTGTTCCTGATCACATGATTTCGTTATTCCAAGAGAATGAGCGGGACAAGTTCCCGAACAAGGATTACCCTGAGGAAGAGTGGACGACCACCATCTATAAGGCACGAAAAGAAGATGTACTTCTTAGACTTGAGCTAATGGGTGTAACGCTCGAGCGCGCAAAGGCGGTCTTTGAGCAATGGCGTTTGGAAGAGCTCGACATGTATACAGAGTGGCTCTCTGAAGGCAATGATTGGGCGACAGATACCAAAGAGGCACTCGAACAATTCACCATTAACGAATGGATGCGGCGTGTTCCGGCAGTCATCCGGGATCGATACAGCTCGGACAGAAAAAACGAACCTGAAGACGAAATTGAGCGGCGAATGCACAGCACCTCGTATGATGACGGATGGCTGTTTTTTGCGTGCGAAGATGTCAGGTTCGTCTACAGACTTATTCTTGAAGCCAGACCCGAAACTGAATGGATTTCACTCGATATATCTAACTTGCTTGACGGCGGCTATTACGACGAAGATGTGAAACTCATTTCCGAATCTCGCAAACCGGATGCTCTAGAGCGTTCCATCCTTGAACCAGTGGTCATTATGGCCGAGGGGAAGACAGACATCCGAGCACTTCAAGCATCACTGGAAGCACTTTACCCCAGTGTTGCAGAGCTGTTTTCTTTCTTTGACCACGACACCCTTAGTGTGGATGGTGGAGCAAACTTTCTGTCCAAGTTCTTGAAGGCATTTGCAGCTGCCCGCACACCGGTCAAGATTGTCGCGGTATTTGATAACGACGCTGCAGGACGTATGGAATTTCAGAGGTTAGAGCGGCTGACATTGCCATCCAACATCCGCGCGCTTTGTCTGCCAGAAATTGAATTTGCTCGCGCCTACCCAACGGTCGGCCCCCAAGGCACACATAAGATGGACATAAATGGAGATGCCGTTGGAATCGAACTTCTTATGGGCCAACACAATCTTTGTGACGGAGACGGTGAGCTATTTCCGATTAGGTGGACCCAATACTATTCAGGTTCAAAGTCATATCAAGGCGAAGTCTCCGACAAGGATGCGGTGCAAAAAGCCTTCTTCAAAGACATCGCCGCGCCTAGAGATAGTATGGCCGCGAGGAAAAAATTCCCTGAGTTAGATCTCTTGTGGCGGACCATTTTCGAGCGGCTGAATTGAAAGCCAGAAATCAACCGCGATGCAAAACTGCGTCTTCAATTTAATAGGATTTTTGGGCTGTCTGGAGGTTGTGGTTCCGCATTCGCATCAGTTGTGAAGTATCGTAGTCGTTTGTGAGAGCGACACGCGATATCTCCAAAAGCATTGCGCCTCTGGAATGACTGCTTATTGGTCTGCAGTCGTTGCATTTCCGACATGTGGCGAACGACCGCTTCCCGCCCCTTGTGTCGATCTGTGGGTAGAGCAGACGTTGGTGCACTTCGCAGCGAACGTCCACTCTCCGCCCTTTGCGTTGGCTGACGCAAACGGCTCTTTGACGCCATCCGGCAGGCCAAGGCCCTCGTCATCGCACGTCAATCCTGACAGACGTGCCCCTGCCAATAGCGATCCCACCGGGCCGCCCAGCCGCCCTCAACCATCGCGCAGTTGATATCGCCGTGACGTGGTGAGATGCACCACGCCGCAGTGCGGTTTCTGCCAGCAGAGCCGTCGGACAAGCATCGGAGCGTAGGGCCATCTACCAACACATGGCCGTGTTGCCCGACGCCTATTACTTCACCAAGTATGCATACCAGCACATCGCGCGCTGTGTACGGGTTGGCAGTCGTGCAGGGGCTATTAGAGTTACAGGTCCCATCCATCTCTCGGGTGTTTATTCCGGAAAGCCGAATCCGAGGCCCCTCCTCGCACCAAATGGGTCCGTCACCGTCCCATACATGTGTGGGAGTGCAGGCAAATTCCTCTCCCGCAGGAACGACGGGAACTGAAGCATCAACTGAGGCTCCGGTGACAAAAGAAGAAGAAATCACTGCTAGGAAGAATAGTTGGTTCAAAAGCTTCATTGTGATGCGTTACCCGTGACGGAAATGATGGAAGGTCAACTCTTGCTAAAGTCACCTTCGTTGCACAAGGTCAGATACCTTTCCTTAGTCACCGATCAGGTCCATCCCCGTCGCACAGACCAGGCGTTTGTCTGATACGCTCCGCTGGAGATGCGAACGCTCTGACCGCGAGGTCGGTTACGCCGTAGCGAGCTATGTATTCAAGCAAAGCTGCCTCGAGCCGCTCAATGCGAACAAGTAGATCTTCGTCTGCCATTGATACTCCACCCAAACATTTACTAAGCCTCCAGCTCAATAGTTAATAAGTGGTTAACATCGAGGGTATGATGCGGCTTTTTTATGGGGAGCATCATCATGGCCAAGGTATTTGACAGAGAAGTCGAGCGAGCAGAAGTTCTTACCCTGTTGTCCAGCCAATCAAAGCAGAAGCGTCAAGCCATCATTGACGAATATGAACGTCGATCTTTGGAGGCCTTCGCTCCTGAAACCCTTAGAAACTTACGGCAGATCAAAAAGTCGTTTGCACGCTGGTGTGAGGGACGCGCCTATGATCCGATGCCGCCAGTCGCGCCGGAAATCGTCGCCGAATATGTCGAGGCACTTGGCGGAAAACTCAGCGCCAACACAATCGCGACCCGCCTATGGGCCATCAGCGAGCACCATCGATCACTGTTCCTACCGTCTCCCTGTAGGCATAGATTAGTCGAGCTAGCCCTCAAGTCAGTAAAACGGAAGTATGGTGCTTACACCCGACAAGCGCCACCCCTGTCGAAAGCCGAGGTGCTTGGGGTAGTGTTGAAATTAGGTGTGAGCCGGCAGGAATTACGGGACAAAGCCCTAATCTGGGCGGCGTCAGATTCTTGGTGCCGAGTATCCGAGCTTGTGGCCTTTCAAGTGCGCGATATGGAGCGACAGGACGATGGATCGAGCTTGCTATTCGTGCGCCGGTCTAAAACCGATCCCTACGGCAAGGGCGACTACGCATTTTTGTCCAAAGGTGCCTCCCTCGCTGTCCTGGCATGGATCGAGGCCGCAGGTCTTAAGGCGGAGGATCCAATGTTTACAAAGTCTCAGCGTGGCGGAAAGCGAACACCACTTGCCGCTGCAACTGTCTCAAGGATCATCAAGCGCCGCTTTGATCGTAGTGATGTTTCCTCCCACAGTATGCGCGTAGGCGGCGTACACGATGCATTCAGATTGAACTGCAGTCTATCGTCGATCATGGTTGCTGGACGCTGGAGATCACCAGAGATGCCTGCACGATACGGACGACGAATTCTTGCTAGTCAGTCTGCAGCCGCCGAAGTCGCTAGGGCATTCGAGAGTGAAACAGTCCCGTTGACCGACGATGTTGCCGACTGAGGTCGCACTTCGTTCGCCAAACCTTAAATTTCTAAGGAAAGCACTCCAAACGCGACCAGCTGGTTAATCTTGACAGTCCCTTTGGTATGGCGATGAAGCCATCGGAGGGGGCGTATCAGGCTAAATTTAACACATGTCGTAAAATTCGCTTCCGAAGCGACCCTTGATGAAATCACACTGATCCCTAAATTTTTCGCCAAAGAAGTCTTCGACGTCCATGGGAACATTCATTTTGGGGGAAGCAAAAACTCGCTGTTCAGCATTTACGTAATCAAACTTCCCCACGCCTAGAAAACTTTCGACCGAACGAAGCAAGCCAATTGGGTTCTTTCGGAGCAATCCATACGGTAAAAGTAGTAGTGATCCCTCGTTAAAAGCCTGCGACCATCTAGGGATGTACTTCTGGTAGTCTCCACGCTCTGCAATCACAGGCGCATCAGCGAACTCCAACCAGTCATCCAAAGTTACAGGTTTAGCGCTCTGACGTGAAACATTCATCTTCAGTTGTGACACAGCCCTATCTATCGGATTCCGAATAATATAAATAACCTTTAAGTCTCGACCAAGAAACTTTTTGATAAATTCAATTCCCTCACGCGACACTTGACAATATTCTGGGGTTATATCCACTCCCATCTTAGTCTCAGGACACTTAGAGAAAATATGTTTGTACCATTGCCCGTTAAACATTGGTCTCTCTTGAATCCTATCAAGATAATCCGAGTTCTCTATCGACAGGACGTTCTTTTCTTGCCATCGCGCTCTAGTCTCTCGAACCCCCTTGCGAATATGCCACTCAGTCCATTTCCGATTACTCGGCACAAACTTATGATCGAAAAAATGGAGCTCCTTAAACGGTGGCACCCAGATTTCACTGTGCTGACCCAAGGTAGAGTGGAGCCATGACGTTCCAGCCTTCTGCGCCCCAATGCCAAGCAGCTTAGGAAGTTTAGCTTTCCCCATCCAGCGGACTCCATTGTGAGTTTTTCATGACCCTATAGCATACCTCGGCTCGGCAAACCATTTATCCGTCCGATGGGCTATCATTTGTCCCGGGTCCATCGGTCGGCTTGTCATTCAATGGAATGTTCTGACCATGCAGAGCCCACATGCGCGAAATGACGGTATTTTCTTCTACCACTCGTTCTATGATTTTACCCACAAAAGGAGCAGCGGTGCTATCTGATTCCACCGTAGAAGAGATTCTGTGCAAGAGGTTGTCGATCATATCACCGCCTTCGGCCCAATAGGAGATAACCCCATCAAACAAAACGCCACCTCGCGAGTAACGAACTCTCGGTGGCCATTTCATTGGTGGGCAAAACAATCTACGTTCAGTCTCCGCCAGCTTAATGAGGCCAGCAATAATCGAACCGTTCAATGCAAGTGCGCGATCTAACTCGGTTTTCCCAGTATCTACAAGCGTATCGCACACGGAAGTCAGCCACCTGAGATTAAGGTCTTCGGCCAACTCTGCGCCGTATTCCTCTATCAGTCTAAAAAAAAGTCTGCGAGCCTCTTCGCAATCTTTCTCACGTCGCAGAACTACTACTGTACATGCCATCAGATGAGAAAGGCGCATTCGTCCGGAAAATTCGTTCTCCAAGCGCTTAAAATGCTCAAGCAGGTCCTTTCGACGGCCGGGCCACGTTTTCTCCGGCTTGACCTCGATACGTTCATCAAGGAACGCCGCAAGGTCCACCTCCGGATCTGGCAGAACTTCCGAGCCTGAAAGTTCGCTCGCTTCAACGTTCTCGAAGTACACTCGCCACAAAATACGCAAAGGGTTTGGATCTTGCCGCACCATTATTGCCGACTCTGGTGCAGTTTGACGCTCATAATTCAGTCGGTAGAAATCAAGACTATAAAATTGCTCGAGGGCGGAGAGTTCTTCATTAGTCAAATCACCAACGACGAGACGGTTGGGGTTATTTGCTGTCACGCGGAGGTGCGGCAGCTCAACCGGCACACCGACGGATACAAGAAATTTTTCTGCATCAGATTTTAGGTTTTCGTAGCGCAACAAATCTGTTGCGGATGACAGACAGTGAAAGTCTGAAGTTTGAGGCCAAACATGGTGCTTGAAGTTCGCTACATCGTTCCGCTCCGTACGATCGTATGGAATACCTTCATCCACCAAAATTTTGAGAGCGTCAGCTACGGACAAATCAGGCAAACGCGGGATGCCGTAATAACCACCCGTGTCGGGCGCACCGAACTTGAACATATTAAAACCCGATAAAAATCGATCAACCGGGTTTCGCACAGCCGCGACAACATTTCGAGTGTTCCACGCTGCAGGAATTACACCCTGCGCCATAGACAGGGGGCTATCTCCCAAAGCACGACGGATAGACGTTCCGCCCGTCTTCGGGATATGTATAAAGGCAAGCCTGTTTTCTTCAAAGTAGAAAATCATCTATCCAGGCACGCCACTGAGCAATACACCCTTAAGCTGGCGAATTGCAGAAATATCTGACTCGTAAAGCTGCTCAAGGTATATATCAATATCCCTTTCCTGCCTGCTAGGTTGAGTAACTGGCGCAGCAATTCTCTCCTTACGAGAGAGCTTCTCAATTCGGAAAGCTTCATCTTCATCCAAATCGATTCCAAAAACATTAGAGACAATATGGATACTATCGAAGTTAGGGTATTCTATCGGCCAAACATCAATCACAGCATGAGGAACAGCTTGTCGGATCTTGTTTATGACATGAAGCCAAGATACAGAATCATCCCCGACATTAATGAAATCTCGCACCGGCCCGTAAGTCGACTGGGGGCGGATAAACAAAAAAATGGTAACCGGCAACCCAACAAATTTCTGCTGAATCTTTGACGGCGTCTTCCCAACGTTGTTATACAATCCAGATGTAGTGAACACCTTTGCAGGCGGGCAAAGCAGACCATGGCCCGATGTTACTACCCTACGAGTCTCCGGTGAAATAGAGAAATATTCAACGGGGCTGAATAAATGGCCCTCAAGTAAGCTTTTCTCATTAACAAAAGATCTCATTTCTTTTGCGCCAATGTACCGCACGCCATTTTTGCGGCTCGCCTCCGCCAGCACTTCTGATGCCTTCTTTAGTAGAGTTGGGAAGATTTCGTGCGCGCCAATGTGTAAGTGAAACTCGGGTGGTGCCATTTTATTTATACCGCTCGTCAAACTCCGGAAACCCGTGGTCTCCAATATTCTCATCTCCGTTAACGATTGAGCAAAGAAGCTCGGCCCTTTGAAGGGCTAAGGCCCGCGCCGCCTCGCACTTCATGTTCATCGCTAAATATGCGGCGTGACGATCCCGTTGAGTGGCTGGATCAAGCTTAGCCCAAAGCTCTTCAGCGTGAAGGAGCGCGCCTAGAAGCGGAGCGACGTCACTGACACAGCTTTCGACAATGTCGTCATCCAGGGCAACATTTTCGCAGCTAACTGCTATGCTCAACCCCTGTACCTGTACCGTGCTATCCATAAGTTAGTCCTTTAGGTTGTCTAGCTCCTGCGTGTTGTCCGTATGGTGGACTGCCCTTCTGACCAAGAGTTATTGTAACGGTCGTGATTGGTCCACAGGCTTCCATCCTTCAATAGCATGTGCATGCGCGACTGTAGTGAGTACGTGGATCCTGGGCGGCAACATACATGCTGACATCAGCAGTCTCCGCCAGAACGCCACACCAAGGTGTGACGCGTGCCTTATCCAAGCGTGCTTCTATCATGATAGCATTATGGAGGTTGCATCGTCGTCATCCGGTCGCCACTGTACGCTCATCATAGCCACGTATCTGACCCGTACCCTTGGTTGCGCCGTAGTGACTTACCTACAGTTCAACGCACTTCTACCGGTCATGGCCGTCACCCGCGGCAACGATGCCTCCGGTTTTTCGCGTTGTAGACAGGAGTTTCGCCGCGGAAGGCGCCAAGGCAGACATCGGGCCAGCCGGGCTGCAAGCTCTGATCGATACAACCTACACCACGCGCACGATCTAGGTAGACCGCAACCAGCGCTCACCTAGTTATTTGCTCGAAGAATCCATGCGCATCCGCTGTGCAGATACGATTGTCCGGCAGCGCCGGCAGCGGATCGGTGCATATGCGAGGTCCTAAGGCTCTCTATTTCACGCTTTCGGCGTCGCGGTTTTCAGATCATCGAAACGTCCAGTTTATGGCCGCAACAAACAACCGCTCTCCGCCGATTCAGGTCACTACCCGCAGCACTTGCCTCAGTCCGTCGTGTTCCTCTAATGCTGCTTTGCCCGATCCCAGTCTCGTTGAAACATATCGAGCCGCTAACATGCGCGTCGCATCTTTTAGCAATCGCGCAAAAGCGCCGCACCGTGCTTCGGTCCGATGTCCCCACAGTACTTGCACCGGAGCCTTCAAACCATAGTGCCGGTTTGGCAGCCCCAGCCGAAACGCCTCGTCGTATTGCGTCAGCGCTGATGCCCAGCTCTTCCGCGTGCTGGTACTGGCAATCGGCTCCGTCCCACGGTCCACTTCAACCATGAAGGCGCGGAAACGCCCGCCGTAATCGATGGCAAATAGCTGGTCCGGGATCAGCTTGCGGCGTCCCATCGGGATCGCAAGAGAGGTCCCTGCCCGCTTCAGGATCTCATGCGCCGGAATGTAGCGATAGCCGCCCTGCCTGGCCCTCAAGTCAATCTGAGCGGTGAACATCGCCGTGTCGTGCAGGTGCCACCAGTGGCCGGTTGGCCGCACGGTGTTTTCTTTTAGGCCTGCGTCTTTCAGAAACAGCTGCCCCTTTGGTGCCAGGTCATAAACGTAAGGCCTAAACTCCGCGCGTTCACAGGCGCGCTGTTGCTTGGGAAGGAAGAGTAGACCTGCCGCTCTGAGAGCCTGCAGTCGCCGCAGGGCGGTGTCTTTGCAGCGATGGGTGTCCTTGGTCATCTCATAAAGATGGACGGACGTCAGCGGTCCGTGGCGCTCAATGTGCTTCAGCCAACAAATGTCCCGCCCGTTTGGAGCAATATCCGCCCGAGGGCTGATGAAATGGAACGTGGCACGGCCAAGGGCATCGGTGTCAGGCATGCGGGAAGCATACGCCCCGTCACAACTCTGTCGAGGGTTTCAGAGGGTCGTCATCCGGTTTTTCTTCATCCTTTTCAGCACCTTCATCTTCTCGTGGCGAAACATCGCTACCCTTGGGCTCCCATGGTGCCGCATAGGCGTTCCGGCTGTATTCTCGGATGTCAGCCAGCATTTGCGCATCCGCGCGCTCCCTGCTCTCTAGGACGAAGAATGGGAATGAAAGCGGCACCGCTCGATTCGTCACGCCTCGGATCGAGGTGGCGAAGGTGCCTTTGGAAAGGCTGGTGATCAAATCCGGGGCGCAGCTCATAGTTCCGGACAACGTTCGCGCATCTCGCGCCGAAACACCGCCCGCCATCTTGATCGAGGTATTGGCCTCAAAGGCCTCCTGCAGGCCGTGGGTGAGTTGCCCGAGGTATTGGTGGGCCATGGTCATACCTACGCGATATTTGCGTGCCTGGCTTAGGATCACGCTAAGGGTTTCATCGAAATAATCCTGGGCTTCGTCGATGTAGACGTGAACGGGCAGACGGTCGCTATCCTTGAGCGTTGCCCGCTCCTGGGCCGCTTGCGCAATCAGCGCGATGAAGAATCGTCCGAAGATCTGCGTGCCCTGTTCCTTCAGCAGGGATTTCGCGGTGTTGATGAGGATCAGTTTGCCCGCGTTCATCTCCGCGAACATGTCGAACTTGGTTTTTGGGTTTGAGAACATCCGCTCGAAGGTTTGGTTCTCAAGCACACCATATAGCCGCCGAAGCACTTGAGACTTGGTCGACGCGAACTCCTTGCCATCGAATTCCGTCTCAAAGAAGCGTTTCGTCGATCCACCAAGTTGTGAGATTTCATCTTGGAACTGTGCAGTGCCTTTTGGCTCCAGCAAGTCGCGCAGGGTGTGTATGGACGCGCCGTCGATGTGGAACATGAGGCGCGTCACATAGCGGAAGACGACAGATTGCTTGGATGTCATGCCCGCCCCAAGCAGAGAGCCAAGAACGAAGTCATAGAGCTCGATGATGGAGTTGGTGAGGCGTTCCCGCTCTAGGGTGTTGTATCCCGCCAGACGCTCCTGTCCGGCCGAGAAAAGGTTCAGGCTCACCGGCCATTCGATGTCCTCCGGATCGATCAGCACGATCCGCTCTGGCGGCAGGCCGGAATGCTTGAGGATGGTTTTGATCAAATCGCCCTGGCTGTCGATCACCACAGCAGAGCGATCACCGGAAGCGATGTGGGGCAGATCCTGCACGATCAAGTATTGCAGCGTCTGGGTTTTGCCATGACCGCTGCCGGCCACCATGTGAAGGTGCTCAAAGCGTCGCTGGTCTGGGATCGTGAACGGCGTTCGCAGCGAGAACAGCTCCAGGAGCGGCGTGCCGTTAAGATACGTTTGCAGAACATCTTCGCCTTTGTGGTGCCGTGGGAAGATCGGATTACCGGACCGCGTCGTGGATTGCAGGTTATCGTTCAACTGCGCCTGTATGGACCGGAAGAGCGGGTAGGAGTTGTCTTCAAAGAATGGGGCAACGACTGCTTCTACGGAAGCTCCAAGCGGATCGAGGAACTGCGTGATCTCGACCAGCACGTCGCCATCCAGCGGAGGCGCGGCCTGCGCAATCGGGGCCAGGCTGCGAGAGATCATATCAAGAGCCGCTTTGGCCATCCCACGGTCATGACGAACCTGTCCCAAGCGGGCGAGTTGATCGCGATAGCGTCCTCCTTCAAGCGTGTTGCAAAGCGCCGGTGGCGGAGGGATCTCAGGGCTCAGCCCTTCGCTTGCATAGATGGCGCGGCCATGCTGCAGAAGCTGGACCTTCAGCGCACTTGGGGTGCTCGTAGGCCAGTGTTTGGAAAGGGCTCGGTCGATGTCCGCCTCGCTTAGCGTGACATGGCCGTCCAGCGCGTGGTTGTAAAGAAGCTCCGTCTCGGCACGAGCCAGTTTTTCCGCCCGTGCCGGACTGTCGCGCCAGAGGCGGAAACCGATGTATGCCGGGACGCCAAACAGCGCGATGGGCGTGAGGATCATAGCCGCTAAAATGAAACAGGCAATGATCGCAGACGTGATTAGTATAGCACCCTCGAGACTGTTCCCGAACGATCGTCCAGCCATCAGAACTCCACCACGGTGCGGGAACCCACTTCGGCGTTATCGCCAATCCAAAGCTTCACCTGGGCCAACGCCGCCAAAAGTTCCTCCTCATAAATCTTGGCGGCCGATGGGGTAGCGCAGAGAAACGTGTCAGCGCTAGCACGCATCAGATCTTGCAAGCGCAATTCAAATTTCTCATCGCGATCATCAACGCGCGCATTGGCCGGACGCCGATCGAGAAGTTTCGTCTTGGCGAGTTTGCGTTGCCGGATCACCTGCAATTCCTCATGGCTGAAGAACACGTCTAGGTGCACTTGGTAGTACGTGGTCTTGAGAATGAAGCCCTTCCGGACAGTATGGTGGGAGATGGAAATGCGCATTCTTTATGACTGCATCTGAAACACGGGCGCGAGGCAGTCCGAGCGCCTTAAGTCTCTCCCAACGGGAAGGGATGTCAGGCGGAACGCTGCACGTATTGCGTTCTGAATTGAGCGGGTATGTCCAGCCACGCACCCACACACTGGACCCCCATAGAGGTTGGGGTTGACTATGGGGGTCACAAGGAGCCTCCAGAAGGGCCATTCATGCGGAGCCTGAGGGCCTCTCCGTCCACGTATAACTTGGCGAGTTCCAGTGAATCGAAGTTTTTCCCATCCACCAAGAACCCGAGGTCGGACCGGTTGATGCGCATGCCCCGGTAGTCCCAATTATCCTTGTTCAGCTCAGGGTCTTTTGCCGGCACGGGTGTTGGAACGGGGACCGGCTGCGCAGCCTGGCGTTCTACGGAGTTAACGGCTTGATCGGCGTAGGTCGTCGGTGCTGATGCCGTGGAAAGACCTTGCTTGGAAACTGCCAACTGATCCCGTGCCACACTGAGCATTTGATAGCTGTAGTCTGCGGTATCCACCGATGCCTTTCCCATTTGCACCAGCACCACACCAACGAAACAGAAAATCGATATCGAAATACCTGGAACGGCCGCCAGAAGACCGGACGACCCATAGCCACGCGAGGCTGCCCCGCCGGCTAAGATCGCGACGATGATACCCCACCCCACGCCGCACCACAGGATGAACTCAGAAAAGCCTAAGACGCCACGAGCGGCTCCATAATTTGTTCTGTTGAAATTCATGATTGCCCCCAATCTGAAAGAATGTGTTTCTGAGGCTGCCGTGTCTAGTTGGATTGAGTCAAACAAAATCCAATTGAGGTTCGTATCGATCAGACGCTTCACGCAGGAAAGGGGGTCACTAGCTTGGCGAGCACCTGCCTCAAGCGGTCAGTTTCGAGATGGCGATTGCTCCGCTTTTGATCAGAGGATAATCGGAAGCACGATCTCACTGGAAGAGACGATGAATACATGGGAAGAGACGGCACAATGTCAAAAGTAGATCTGGACAAACTCTCGGTGGACGAGCTGCAGAAACTGCAAAAAGATACGGCAAAGGCGATTGCGAGTTTTGAAAAACGCAAACGTGCAGATGCGCTGGCGGAGCTGGAAGCGGTGGCACAAAAGCACGGCTTCAAGCTGGCTGATTTGGTTGTCATCAAAAAGGATGCGAAACCCGCCTCTCCAGCAAAATACCGTCACCCCGAGAACGCGGCAATGACTTGGACGGGGCGCGGTCGGCAACCAAATTGGATCAAGGAAGGTCTGGCTGCTGGCAAGACTTTGGAAGACTTCGCCATCTAGTTCATCTGCGGGCACAGCCATGAAGACGCCACCGCTTCTCTTAAGCGGTGGCGTCTTCATTTGTTGCCTTGCTCATGAACCCTGCCAGATTCTCTGGCGGGGGCATTGATTCATCAGCAGCCGGTTCTGGCAAGCTGGCTGTCAAACCCTGCCGCCTATGTTTCGGCCTATTCGAAGAGCAGCACCGGTCAGATGGTCACTTCTCTCCTGTATCAGCCGAGCGCCCCGGCCAGATGTCTCATCGGATCTCGCAAGATCTGCGTGGCCAAGGCCACCGCCTCGAATATCGCGACCGAATTCGGCTCATTGTCATAGAAATGCGGGCGTTCCGGTCGCCACGGCTCGAGGATCGGAAAGCGCGCAATCAGGTGTTCTGCCTCGACGTATTTTGTCCTGTGAGGGCGCTCCCGAATGACCCGCACCTGCAAGATGCCCTTTTCCGCCAGAAGGTTTTCGATTGCATCCAGCAACAGCAGCGTCCGCCCGCGTTTCTTGGACTGCGGCGTCAAGGCTTCCGTAACAACCGCATGTGGCGCGAGATCCTCTAGCCATTTGCCAAGAACCTCTTTGACGGAATCCTCAGACCGGGCAGCCTTGCGCGAATTCGCCCAGTCGACCAAGACATCGCCGTCAAAGACCGCGTATCCGATCCGCCCGCTCATTACAGAGAGCGACAGGAGCCTAATCGTCATAGGTCCCGGCCTCATTGAGTAAATCGTCCTCGATCCGCTCCAGCGTGTAGCGCCGCTTTTGGAAATTGACCTGATCACTGACCTTGTCGGGAAGCTGCGGCAGCCCCGCCCGAACCGTCGCGCGTGCCGAGGCCAGGCGTTCGGCGAAGAAGGCTTCGAACGTCCGGTTGTAGATGACTGACAGCATCAAGAGATCGTCGAGCGAGGGGTGGCGCGCGCCTTTCTCGAGCCGGAGGATGTATTTCCGACTGCGGTTCATAAGGGTGGCGCAATCGTCCTGGGTCAGCCCTGCGATCTTCCGAGCCAGACGAAGGTCCATGGCAAATTGTGTGAACATAAGATGATGGTTTTATTGGCTAAGGCCGCATCATGGTATGTTGTCTGGAACGGTCGCTCTAGGAGACGCAATGTCCCCAGTCTGTCGCTTTGGGTCGGCTATGCGCGCAAATCACAACTGGGACCGGCCTTTCTCGCCAGCTCATCGCCGGAAGGGTGAAACCCTTCCGGCGCTGCGGAAACCGACCATGTGGTGAATTGCACCCCGACCCTTTCGGTTAGTCTGTCAGGCAGGATAGCAGTCGCTGCTACCTCAATGCTAGTCCACGCCAAGCGGCGCAGACGGCCATTCGGTGGGACATACATTCGGTGACGTTCGAGTTGCCCGTTTCTTACAAGGTGGCAGAAGAAAACCGCTCAGCCCGAAGGCTGAGCGGTGGCTCAATACTCGCTCGCGAGCATGATGGTCAGGACCCGGTAGGTGACCGCCGGGTTGGCGGGGTTCGGAGAGCCCGCGGTCTTGTCGAGATTGTAACAATCAATTTTCCAAAAGATCCGATCATCCCCTACATCAAACGCTCCAAAGTCATGCTCCCCCCACGGATCGCTTTCCGGCGGGAAGTCCGAGAAGCCCCGCACCGTTGCCGCGATCGACCGCATAGCGTCTGGTCCCAAAGCCTCGATGCCGCGCGTGATCAGCACGGTACCGTGCCCCTCCAAAGTGGTCCTGAACAGATCATTGAGCTCAGCAACTCGCTTAACCGGCTCGTTGGCATCTGACGGACGCCAGACAAGCTCGGTCCGACCATCGCAGGCGTGACAGCGCGCTGCATCTCCTGTCGTTTCCAGTTCCCAAAGGCCGAACTGACGGTTCCAGCAGGCGAAGGCCTGTAACACAACACGTTCTGAGCCACATGTGCCGCAGATCGGCACCGTGCCGACATCTTCGATGCCACTTCCCAAAAGATCACCCATCTCAGTCTCCTTCCGTTGGGTGGCCGCCGGACCCTATGTCCGACGCACCCCGCGAAAGGCGACCTCGACGTCTGCCACCAGAATACGGCGTCAGCCTATCCGGGCACGGGTGACCGGCGTGCAATCCGGTCCCATGCTGTTGCCCTGTCAGACCAACCCGGGCTCCGCATGATGGGCCGATGCGGTCTGTCTCATCTCAGTTTACCACCTTGGGCGTGGCCTCTGGCCGTTATAGGACTGTCCCGGTCGCCCAGTCTATGTCCGACCGGCTCCAGCATCTGTTTGCCATAGGACAGACGGGCACCGGCAAGTCGACCCTGCTTCGCATCTTGATCGAGCAAGACGTCGCAGCTGGCCGGGGCATGATGCTCATCGATCCCCATGGGGACCTCGCGCTCGCGCTGCACCACTCGCTGGAGCGGCCGCATCATTATTGGGATCCCGCTGATCCGGCCTGTCGCCTCGGCTACAACCCCCTCACACCTGCCGGACCGGCCGTCCGGCCGTTGATCACCGGCGGCCTGATTGATGCGCTCAAGAAGCAATGGGCTGATGCCTGGGGCGCCCGCATGGAGCACCTATTACGCTATGCGGTGCTCGCGCTGCTCGAGAGTCCTGCCCCGGACCTTCGCGACATCATGCGGCTCTATCTTGAGAAAGATTTTCGGGCGCAGGTTCTGTCCTGCGTCTCTGATCCCCAAGTACTCAGCTTCTGGCGCGACGAGTTCCGGGCGATGAACTACACCAATGCCGTGGACGGCGTCGCACCGATTGCCAACAAGCTCGGGGCCTTCCTGGCGCATCCGCTTGTGCGCCGAGCAGTCTGTGAGCCGGACCAACCGCTGCGGCTCCGGCAAGTGATGGACAACGGCGAAACCCTTGTCATAAACCTTGGGAAAGGTCGTTTGGGCATCGACACTGCAAAGGTTCTTGGCGGGTTGATCCTCGCCAGCGCCATGCATGCGGGGCTGTCCCGGCAAGTGCTCGCCGAAGCCGCCCGTCGCCCCTTCATGCTCTATGTCGACGAGTTCCACAGCTTTACCACCGAGGCCTTCGCAGACCTCCTGTCGGAGATCCGAAAATACGGCATCGCCGTCACCTTGGCGCAGCAATATCTGGGGCAGAGCGAAGACGCGGTCTTTGCCGCCATCATGGGAAATGTCGGCAGCATGTTGGCGTTCCGGGTGGGTCCTCTCGACACGCCCCTCCTCAGCCGCCAGCTGACCGACATTCCAGCCCGGGACCTGATCTACCAGCCGAACTACCGCGCCTTTGCGCGGCTCTTGGTCAACGGCACGCCACGGGCACCCTTCACGCTGGATACTCTGGCTCCGGGCGCTGACTGACCCCATGCACCGAACGTGCCTGGTCGAGGTGACTTTGTAGACTGAGGCCATGAAAGAGGACGACCACATCCAGCGCCATCTGGAGCTGTGCCAGCGCATCTTCGACCGCCTTTTGGCGGAAGGCATTTGGCCGTGGCCGGATTCGCAAAATCCTGAGGATCTGGTAGAGTCCAAAGATACCCCAACCGACTTATGAAACCGTGTTTTGGATACATCCGAGTGTCCACGCAGAAGCAAGGCGAAGGCGTCTCACTCGAAGCTCAAAAGGATGCAATCCAGGCTTTTGCCGCGCGCAGCAATCTCACCGTCAGCCAGTGGTTTGAGGAAAAGGAAACCGCCGCGAAATCCGGGAGGCCGATCTTCAACGCGATGCTGAAGGAACTGCGACGTGGGCGGGCCACCGGGCTGATCATGCACAAGATCGACCGCTCGGCCCGCAACCTGCGGGATTGGGCAACCATCCACGAGCTTTCGGATACAGGGATCGACGTGCATTTCGCTACCGAGACGTTGGACTTCCGATCCCGCGGCGGGAGGCTGACGGCGGACATTCAGGCGGTGATCGCCGCTGATTACATTCGCAACCTCCGCGAGGAATGCATCAAGGGCCTGCAGGGACGTCTCAGGCAAGGGTTGTACCCGTTTCGGGCCCCGATCGGGTATCTCGACAACGGGCGCGGAAAGCCTAAGACGCCCGATCCGATCAAGGCGCCACTTATCCGCAAGTTATTCGAGCTCTACGCCTCGGGCCAGCACTCATTGCGAACGTTGCAGACAGAATCTCAGCGTATCGGATTGACCAATCTCGCAGGACACAAGTTGAGCCTGCATGGCGTTGAAACCATCCTGAACAACCCCTTCTATACCGGCCTGATCGAAATCAAGCGCACCGGCGTAACCTACCCCGGCAATCATACGCCGATCATCTCGGCGCGGCTATTCAAGGATGTCCAGGACATCAAGTCGGGGAAGTCTGGGCCGAAGTTAACCCGTCACAATCACCTTTTCATGGGGCTGTTTCGCTGCGGCCATTGCTCCGGCCCGATGTCCCCTGAGAAGCAAAAAGGGCAAGTCTATTACCGCTGCCAGCGCCCGCTCTGTCCAACCAAAACACTCCGGGAAGATGTCATCGAAGGACAAGTCCTTCAGGCGCTTTGTGACCTGCAGATAGATCAAGCGGAAGCGCAGCGGCTCGAGGACCTCTGGTTGTCAGAAGCGGAAAAAAACGCACATCGCGATCACTTGCGGTCGCTGGAGCTCCGGCTGGCTGAAACCGAAGCGCGCCTCAATCGGCTCACGGATCTACTCATTGATGGCTCCGTCGACAAAGATACCTTCAACGAACGGAAAAAGAGCCTGACACTTGAGAGAGAACGATTGCGCGAAGGCATCGCTAAAACCCCTCAATTGGATGAACGTCGCCGCAATCAGCAACAGTTCCTCGAACTCATGAAAACCCTTGCAGGGCTTTACGAAATCGCGAAACCGCCAGAAAAGCGTGTGTTAGTCGAAAATGTATTCTCGAACCGACGGGTCATGGGAAAATCCGTTGAACTAGAGCCGCAAAAATGGCTCCGGAACGCGGAAAGCACTATGCCTGTCCCCTTGGGTGAACAGCAACGACACAGAGATCGAACTCTGGATACGCTGCTCGACCTGATCAAGCAACCACAGGAAATTGCCGAACGGCGAGGGCACTAAAAGCCACTTCAGTCGGGCTAGATCGCCACATGACGTCCTCGACACTAAGGGCGGCAAGCAGACATTCGCTGCGTGTGCAAATAACTTCAAACCAATAGCAAAAGCTGTCATTCAACTGAGGAGCCGCGCGGAGCATGGGAACAAGAGACCGAATTCTGAAATGCAGAGCCAAAGCTCATTAGCATTGTAAGCACAACTGAGTCGCAGAAGCAGGCTCCTTCGGGAAGCAGGCCAATATTCTAAAAGCCTCACGAGCTATTCACGGCAAACCGAAAAGATCTGGAGTGTCCTCGTCGCGTCGCCTACTCAAGCCTTCACCGAGATGCAGGCAGGGGTGCTTAATGCGCGTCAGGCCTTCACCGCCCTCGAAATGAACCCAGCCTCCTTTAGGCATGCCAACGCTTACGATCAGTGCACCGCATATAGGACAAGTTCGCCTGAAGGATGCGCCCTTTCCACTTCCACGATCGCCCAGAAGAGCCCAGCCACCGCGGACAAAGACAGTTCGCCCCGCTGATAGTCGGCGGGTGTGGGCTTTCCGATAATACCACCGCTCCGTCATCCCAGACCTCTTCTTTCCTCGACCCGACTGCCGCTTGGGTTCGAACGTACGTAGAAGCCTTGTGGTATGGCCTCCTGCACCAGCCCGACATGCGAGATCAGACCCACAGCCCGACTGCCCTCCGTCAACGCAGCAAGAACCTGGATCACTTGGTCCAGCGTGCCCGCCCCATTCTCGGTGTCGAGGCTACCGAAGCCTTCGTCGATGAAGATTGTATCCATCCGGATTTTGCCAGACAGGCTCTCGACCACATCGGCGAGCCCAAGCGCCAGGGCCAGTGCCGCGATGAATGTTTCACCACCAGACAGGGTGGCCGTTGGACGCGTCTTTCCGGTGTTGATGTCAAAGACCTCGATTTCGAGCCCGCGCTTGCCACGCCCTCCCGATGCCTCGAGCCCGCGTGCAAGCCGGTAGCGCCCGCGTGTCATAGGGTCGAGCCTCATATTCGCCGCCTCGAGCACCTGGTCGAACATGGCGCCAATCGCGAAGGTCTCGAGCGTCATCTTGAAATCGTTCTTGCCATTGGCCAAATCGGCCAGTCCCCGAAGCGGACCGGTTTCATATTCAAGCCGCTCAGTTTCGGCCAAGGCTTCGGCCAGAGACTTCTTGAAGTTGGTCAGGGACGATACATCTGTCCTGGACGAAGAGAGCCCATCGTTGGCGGCGTTCAATTCCTGGGTAGCGTTGTCGAGTGCCAGCTGAAGCGGGGCGAGGTCCGGGCGCTCGCGATCCACGCAAGCAGCCGTAGCGTTCTGCCATGTCGTGCGCGCTGCGATCAGGCTCTCACGATGATCGGACACCGTCTTTCGGTCGCTTTCGAGGGTCGGGAAATGCGCTTTGCAAGCCTCATATCCTGCTCTGTCCAGCCCGACATCGGCCAGCCGAGCGCCAAAATCCCCTAGCGCCTTTTCCACGCGCTGCTCCTGCACGTCGCGCGCCCGCTTCGCTGCTTCAAGTTGCTCTTGCGCACGGGTAAGGGCTTCGCTGGCCGCTCGGTCCATCTGCGTCGCCAGTTCCAGCGCCTCGGAGAGTTGCCTGTGCTCGCTTTGCAAAGCCTGCCGCCGTGCGAAAACCGCCTCGGGCGTGCGCAGACCTTCCGGCAGGGCCTCGACCACTGTATCGCGCTTGGCGCGCGCGCCAGCAAGAGCGGTCTCAGCCTGTCCTGCCGCAGTGCGCGCCGTAGCCTCGGCAGCTTCGGCCTTGGTCACTTTCCGTTTGAGATCGGCCAAATGCTCCGACATCGCGTCAAGATCGACGGCTTCTCCAAGCGTGGCGATAGTTCCTTCCAACCGAGTGATTTCAGCGTCGAGTTCCGCCATCGTACGCTCAGTCTGTTCCTGTTCGTCCAGCGCCCGCTTCTTTTCATCCAGCCACGCTCGGCAATTGCCGAGTTCAGTTTCCGCCCGAACGCGGGCCTCGGCTGCAGCTCTCGCCTCAGCCTGCGCGTCGCGAAACGCTTCGGTCAAACCAGATTGTTCGGGCGCGCCATGAGCCGGCCCAGGATGATCGTGGGAACCACAGACAGGGCAGGGAGCTCCTTCGGTCAACTTTTCGGCCAGAATGATCGCCTGCGTGCGCGAAAGCCGTTCTTCTGCATCTGTCAGGGTCGCCTCGGCAGCCTGTGCCGCAACAGTCTTAGTCGCCAGCTCGCTCGATGCCGCTTCGACCTTTCGTTCCGCATCCGCGACAGCTCCTTGCGCCTTTGCATGCGCCTCTGCCATGACCCGTTCCCGGTTGACCTCGTCCAGTTGACCAGTTAGCTTGCGTCGCTCCGCCTCGGCCTTTCGCGCCTGTTCAAGCGCCAGATCGGTCGCGTCGCGCTGAGATTGGAGCCTTTCGCGTGCCGCTTCGGCCTCGGTCAGCGCCTTCTTCGCGGAGGCTTCGTCCTTGGCAGCCTCATCAAACGCTTTCTGTAGCTCCGCTGCCTGCCTGACCTGGTTCTCGATCGCCTCCAGCTTTGTCAGGTCGGCCTGAACCTGCTGCCGTCGCTCCTCGCCCGACTGCACCTCGACCAGTTTTTGCGCCGCTTCCTCCTTCGCCCCAGTAGCGGTGCTGAGCTCCCCTTCAGCCTTTGTCACGGCATTCACCGCTATCCGGCTCTCTTGCTCCGCATCGTGCCAAGCCAATTCAAGATCACGGGCCTGCACCGCATTCTTGACTGTCTCAACTCGACTGGCCAGAGCATCGACCTCACCCGTTTTCGCTTCGAGATCGTCGAGTGCCTGCTGTGCCGTATCGACGGCAGAAAAAGCCTTTTCGATCTGCTCGCCTTCGGTCAGAGCTTTGCGAGCGGCTTCGTTAGCCATCTCCGCGCCCTGCTGAATGCCCTGCTTTTCTTCGACTTTGGCCTCGGCTGCGGCAATCCCTAGTTCCAGTGCTTCGGCGCTCTCGAAGCCGCGTTCTTCGAGTCTAGCCACGTAGAGCGCGCGCTGGTCGCGCAACGCTCGTTCCGCCCCTGAAGCTTCTTCCTTCAGCCGTGCGGCGAGATCGCGATAGATCTTCACGTCGAAGAGATCACGTAATATCTCGACCCGCGCATCCGTTTTTGCGGCTAGGAACGTCTCGAACTTGCCTTGCGGTAAGAGCACGATCTGTCGAAACTGATCTGCCCCGTAGCCAAGCAGCGCCTCGACCTGCTGCCCCACTAGCGATACCTTCTTTTCCGCAATGACACGGCCAGACTGACCCGGACCAAGAGTTTCCACCGGAATCCCCGTGACGTCGAATAACGAGGCTTCCGCCGCGTCCTCAGTGGTCCCTTCACCGCGTGCCTTCGGACGTTCCTGCGCCGGACGACGACGGATCAGGTAGGTCTTGGCGCCCAGCTCAAAGACAAATTCGACTTCGGTAGGTAGATCCGACGCGGCGTGATCCGAGCGTAGTGAACGTGGTTCCTGATCAGTCTTGGTCGGCGCCCCGAATAGCGCGAAGGACATCGCCGAAAACAGCGTCGACTTTCCCGCGCCGGTCTGACCATAGATTCCAAACAGACCCGTCTCGAGCGCGGACCGGAAATCGACTACCTCGGTTGTCGCAAATGGCCCGAAGGCTTGAAGCGATAGGCGAATGGGTTTCATGTCTGCTCCTCCCCGGAGGCTACTGCGTGGAGCTTTTCCGCGACGATCGCGACTTCGGTGGCGTTTGGTTCCCGGCCGCGCACAACCTTCACGAAGTCGCCAATCATCTCGATCGGCGTGACCGCTGCCCGCCCGCTGCCGAGCGCCTTGGTCTCCGCAGCGCGCTCCTGCCGGGCATAGGCCAGATGGCAAGCATTGGGATAGGTCGCGCGTAACCGCTTCATCGGATCGATCAGAGGGTTTTCATCCGTCAGGATGGCCTGGATGAAATCGTCAGACGGCGTTCCCTCCAGAAGTTCCGAGAATTCCCCGGTAAGCGAGCGCACTTGCCGGATCGGTCGGAACGGTACGGTGCGGATCTCGGCCCCTTCAGCCAGCAGATCGACGACAGTCATGGATTTTTCGTTTCCTGCCTCGTCGAACCCGAAAGCGAGCGGTGCGCCGGAGTAACGAATATGGCTCGCGCCCACTTCCTGCGGCTTGTGCAAATGTCCTAGTGCAACATAGTCCGCCCCGTCGAAGACATCGGAGGGAACAGTTTCGATACCCCCGACTCGCGTCAGGGCTCGCTCGGTCTCGCCAACCGCACCCCCCGCGACGAAAGCATGGGCCACGACGACCCAACGCGCCCCATCAGGCACCTGCCTCCTCGCCGCAGCGATTTGAGCGGCCACGACTTCCGCTGGCGCGTTAATGCTTTCATCCCCGAACACCTCGCGTGCGGCGTATTCATAGGAAAAGGGCAGTGCGGAAAAGGCGATCTCGCCTTGCGCGTCACGCAGCACCAGCGGCGCCTCTACCGCGTCGGCAATCCCGCGCACCAGCACACGAGACGCGGTGGAAAAGACAGACATTGCCTCGATCCGGTCGCCAGAATCGTGATTTCCAGAGATCATCACCACAGCGGCATCGGTCTCCTCCGCCACGCGCTTGAGAAAACGATTGAACTGCCGGATCGACGAATTGGGCGGCGAGGCACGGTCAAAAACGTCCCCCGCAATGACAAGAACATCGGCCCGTTCGACCACAAGCGCTTCAAGGATCTGACCCAGGATAACCTCATGATCCTCCTCGAGGTTCAACCCCATGAACTGCCGCCCCAAGTGCAGATCTGCCGTATGAAGTATTCGCATCAGATCAATCCATTTTCTATACGTATAGTAAATGTATGGACTATGCGAGCGGAGTCAAGTATTACTCGGCGTATGAGCCTGAAAGCCCTCAAGCACGCGCAACGTGAGCGAATTTTTTTCCTCGACCAATGTCTGACTTGGAGAGGTCAGGCGAACCGCCGCGACTTGATCGAACGCTTCAATATCTCGATGGCACAGGCTGCCGTTGACTTTCGAACCTATCTTTCTCTGACGAATACGCCGCCAGTCTACGATGCCGCAGAAAAGGCCTATTTCTCGACCGGCGACCACAGCGCATTGACTGAGGCTGGCCCGGAACAAGTTTTCGAATTACTTGATGGCAAGGCGACATCGCTAGGCGCGAGCATCCCGCTTCCCACTCGCGTGATGGATTCCACCGTTGTCGCGCAGCTCTACCGCGCCAAGATGGGCGAACGCGACATCCAGATTACTTACACGTCGATGACAAGCGGCCTATTCGACCCGCAGTGGATCAGTCCAGTTCAGTTTCATTTTGACGGAGAGGCAATTTATCTCCGCGCCTGGAGCTATAATCACGAGGCATACCGCGATTATCTCCCAATACGAATAACGAAACAAACTGAGATGAAAATGCGGGAGCGGCCTGCTCCCCTGCCTTTTGACACGGACTGGAACAGCTTGGTGCGCCTGTGGATACGTCCGCGTTCAAATCTATCTGATGCACAAGCGCGAGCCGTCCGGCTGGAGTACGGCTTTAAAGACAAGACGCACATTACGATCGAAACTCGTAAGGCGCTTGTGTTCTATGTCGTTAGAAGATGGCGGCTGAACCAGGAAAATTCTCGGCTTGAATTGGAACGGATTGAAGTGGTGGACGGATAATGGCCTGTATGTCCGTAGATGTGATCGCTTAGCGGTAAGAAACTTCGCAAACGGAGGAAGATTGTGAGTATTTCGTTCTGGTGGATTATTGGCGGTCTCGCTTTTTTCATTCTCGCAGTCTGCTCACGGAAGCAAAGCAAGTCGGACCAAACACGTAAGCAACACAATGAGAGCCTGTCGTCAATTAAGGTGACAAAACCCAAGGGTCTTTCAAGCTCGCAACAGCGCGGATTGCGGTCTCCAGCCGTTCACGGCTGGGAAGTCCATAGGTTTGGCGACAATGCACCTGTTGGAGACTGGGTGCAGTGGAAGATCGGGAGCGGGTGGTTCGAAGTCAAAGGTCTCTTCCATCGGACAGAGGAAGCAAGAGAGTTTCTCCGGCTGGCAGCCCGCGCCGACGCGCGAGGGGAACCTTTCGGTGCATTGCTCAATCCCGAGCCTGACAACGAGCATGACAAAAACGCTATGCAGGTGGTCGGGATCCTTGGGTCGCACCAAGCGCCAACATCACGGGTTTTCTTGGGCTATGTGCCCGCCAATGTGGCAGCTAAGGTCGCCGGCTTTCCAGACGGGATGCCAATTGCCGTGGAATTGAAGAAGTCTCGTATCGGAGAGGTCGACGTCATACTAAACTGCGCAGGTCTTTGGCCACCGGCCAAGCAGCGGCGAGAGGTGGGACTAGAAACTGCGCCGCCGAAGCCCTTCACCAAAGTGGATGAAAATGCCCTCCAAAAGCTCGATGCCTTGATAGAGCGGATGAATGCAATGCCTGCCCTCACAGTGAAGCAAGCGGTTACGAGACAGAAAATGAACAGGATCGATTTCATCGAGGACGACGAGGCTACGATTCAGCGCAAGATGGCCGAACTGGAGGCCGACCGATCGTCTTCAGTACTAGAGGACCCCGGAGGCATCAAACAATACGACAACGATCTCGCGAAGCAGGTTGAGATCGTTAACGAGGGGCTGGATGGATGGGAACGGTCTGGCATGACGCCCGCGCCCTACTATTCTTACAGGATTGCTGTGATCCTCTCGAAACAGAAAGAGGTTGAGCGCGAAAAAGACTTCTTGGCCGCCTGGTGCAGGCACTTTTCCGAAGTCGGTATCGGGCAGCGCTATGCGGATCTGGTTGAGCGCGCTCGTAAGAAGGGTGCCTTTCCGGTGGCCTGAGAACTCGAACATGCAGGCTGGCTCGCTGAGCATTAGCGGAAAGCGGCAATTGTGCCGCCATTCGAGCTCAACGGATAGAACGGCAGGTTCAAATGCGATATTCATCGCAGAGGCAGACCTATCTGGTGGAGAATAAGGTGGCTGACAAGCTCAAACTGAATCTAAGGCATTGTTACGGAATAGGAAAACTAGAGGTCGAGCTAGAGTTCAAACACAAAGGCTACGCCATTTATGCACCAAATGGCGTTATGAAAACGTCGTTCGCAAAGACGATGATGGACCTTTCGTCCGGGAAGACACCAAAGGACCTTCACTTTCCTGATCGAGCGCCCATCATTGATGTCACACTAAATGACGAGGCGATAAAGAAGGAAGAAATCTTCGTTGTAAGGTCTTACGATGACAATTTCTCTTCCGATCAGATCTCCACACTTCTTGCGAACGCCGAGCTTAGAAAGAGGTACGAGGAAATTCATCGTTCTATCGGTGAAGCCAAAAAGACCTTGGACAAAGCTCTGAAACGGCAGGCTGGGTTTGGTGAAAAGTCGCGGGAGAGCATGGAACTGATTATTGAAAGCCTGTTTGGCTCGAGCTACTACGACGCGCTAGTTGGCATCGAGGATGAGCTAAGCGAAACGGAACTGTCCGACCTTTCCGACGCAAACTTCAAAACCCTGTTTGATCCGAAGGTACAGCAGTTTCTAGCGGCGGAAGATGTCGCGGCATCTGTTGAGGATTTTGCGCAGACGTATGACGAGATCACCGATCAATCCCCTATTCTTCGCAGGAACTTTCAGTACCACAATGTAAAACAGGTCCAGCAACAGCTTGAGGCGAATAACTTCTTCAGCGCCGGACACAAAATCAGTCTCGCTGATGAAAAGTCTGATGCGTTGGAGGAGGTCTCATCGGATCAATCCCTCAAGGAGCGCATCGAAGAAGAAAAACTTCGAATACTCAGCGATGAAGAGGTGGCGAAGAGATTTGATGCCTTTAATGCCAAGCTTAAGAATAAGGAGTTACAGGCATTTCGGGATTACATCACCGAAAACAAGCATCTCTTGCCAATGCTTGATGATCCGGAAAGTCTAAAACGGAAGTTGTGGATACAATACCTTTTGGCAGCAAACGACGAATACAAAGCGCTGGTTTCGGAGTACCGGACCGGGCAGCAAGCACTGGCCGAAATTATCTCAGAGGCAGAAGGCAGCAGAGGCGATTGGGACGAAGTCGTTGCGGATTTCAATCGACGCTTCTTATACCTTCCATTTGAACTCTTCGTTGAAAACAAGGCCGACGCAATCCTGAAGGGCATTGCTCCTTCTGTCGGCTTTATTGTTCGAGATGCTGGCGACGAACGAAGATATGCTCCCTCCGAAAAGCAGGAGTTGCTTCGCGCTTTGAGCACCGGAGAGAGCCGAGCGCTGTACATCTTGGACATCATGTACGAGGTCTTCGTCCGGTGGAAAGAACGCAGGAAGACCCTTTTCATATTCGATGATATTTCGGACTCGTTCGACTACAAAAACAAGTTCGCTATCATCGACTTCCTGGAAGACGTAACCAAGGTAGAGGGCAATAACTTCCTAGCGATCATCCTGACGCACAATTTCGATTTCTTGCGAACGATCTCAAGCAGAAAAATCTGCCCGGCCCATCAGTGCAGGTTGGCGTTCCGTTCAGAAGCCGGGATCAAGCTAGAGCCTTTCAAGCAATCGGACATTCAAAGCCCGTTTCATAAATGGCAAAATCGGTTAACCGAGCCATCTGTCTTGATCGCCTATGTCCCTTTTTTGCGGAACGTAATCGAGTACACCTTGGGTGGCAAAGATGCCGAAGGAAACGACAACGAAGACTACCTGCAACTCACCCGGATGCTGCATTTCAAGGACGAAACGGACGCCCTTACTGTTGGCGACTACAAGGCCGTGTTTGAACGAAATCTGCCAAACTGCGGTTTCCCTGAAGTCGAGCCAGATCAACGAATTCTCGACCATGTCTTCGCTACCGCCGACGCTTGCGAGAATGTCAGCGACGGCGTGAATCTAGAGCAAAAGATTGTTCTCTCGATAGCGATCAGGCTTTGGGCTGAGCGCTACATGATTGCTAAAATCCGCAGCAACGAGCCGGAGTATGATGTGGCCCAGAAGCAGACTGGAGACTTGTTCCAGACCTTCAAAGAGCAATTCAACAACCAGACCCAGGAAATTGGGCTGCTCCGCCGGGTCAACTTGATCACTCCTGCAAACATTCACATCAACGCTTTTATGTACGAGCCAATCTTGGACATGGGCATGGGAGAGCTGTTGGCTTTGTACAGTGAAGTTAAGGCGAATCTTCAGTAGCGATTAGCACGCTTGGGGGGTGATGCATGAATTTGCTCGCCTCTAGATTTTGCATACGCAGCGAATGACCTCATAGCGGGCTGCAGCCGCAGCATCCAGATGGCTGGTCCGACGACAGCTTGGGGCCGCAAGCGTAGTTGGGTGGCCGAGCTGTGCACGCCCGACCACCCTGCTCCTGAGATCAGGAGTGCCGGTTGGGAACTTCTCGACAGTCCAGGCGCTTCTGGAGCCAGTCGTACACTTCCTCCTCAACCCAGCCCACCCGGTTCGGGCCTAGCTGTACCCGCAAAGGGAATAGGCCTGCCTTCTCCAAGCGTGCGATGTGTTGTGGCGAGTACAGAACCAACTCCTTCAGCTGGCGTTTTGAAAGCATCCGCATCACGATATCTCCTCGATTGAAGAGCATCGCGATGCCCTAGGGCTGACAAAAACCTAGGCCGCTGCATGATATCACATTTGATGAGCTTTACGAGAAGGTAGTCACAGTACGCTCCAGCCTCATAAAATCGTTGCTTGAACCTTTCACAGCCAGTGAAGTGACCCGCCGCTTGATCTGAAATCAACTCGTGAGGAAGGTTGCCCACTGCAGCATCAACTCACTCCGACGCAGTAGCAGATCGCTCCTCTGGTACGCCCGTTCCACATGACTCCCTACCTGATGCCCCAACGCAGTCTCCTTCACCTCAAAACTGGCATCTGTGCACTCTTCTGCCCACGACCGAAACGTTGACCTGAACCCATGCGGACGCGCCTCATAACCTTCACGCTGCATGAACCGGCTCATAGCAGCGTCGGACATGGGATTCCCACGTGCCGTTGGGAACAAAAGCTGCTGTCCTAGGCCTTCCCGTGCATCTCGAACGATCTTTAGGGCCTCTTCAGGCAATGGAACGCGGTGCTCTCCAGAAGTCTTCCTCCGGCTGGCCGGTATCGTCCAAATATCGCCATCGATCTCATCAAAGGTTGCGAACCGCACCTCGCTGGTCCGTGCTACGGTCAGCACGAGAAAGCGGAGCGCCGTGGCGGAAACGAACGGCTTGGTGCAAAGCCACTGATGGAACGCCGGAGCGTCCTGATACGGCAGCGACGGAATGTGTGTCGTCGCATGCCTACGCTTCCCCAGCAACGCCTGTGCCTTCATCACGGCCTGCAGATCTACGTCCAGCCCCAACGCCGCTGCGTGCTTCAACGTCAGGCTCATGCGGTTCATGGCTTTGCGGGCTGTATCAGCCTTCGTGTGCCAGATCGGCTCCAGCACCCGTTTCAACTCATGCTGGTCGACGTCTTCAATCGCCATCATCCCGATCTTTGGCAGCACATGCACAGATAGAGGAGACATCCACCTCCCGGCCTGCCCATCATTCTTGAGCTCAGCTTGCCTAGCTTCAAAGCAGCCTTGGATCGCTTCAGCGACTGTAAGGCGGCTAATTGCCCGCCTGGCCTTCTGCCGTTCACTTACGGGGTCCACACCGTCCCTGAGCTTGCTACGGGCTTCACGAGCCCTCTCACGGGCCTCAGCGATAGACACATCAGGCCATCGTCCCAAGCCCATCTCACGGCGCTTGCCATCTACTACCAGCCGCACAATCCACTTCCCAGAATCCTTGCGGCTCTTCACCAAAATGAGGCCTTGGCCATCGAAGTGTTTCCCAGGACCAAGATTCTTCGCCTTCAGTTGGGTCAATGCGTTCGAAATAGTCATAGCCCACCTTCTAAGGCATCCACCCAGTCCACCGTTTAGACCACCCTAATATGTGTGAAAGCATGTGTCACCATGTTCTGCTCCATTTGGGTAGGGCCAGATTTTCCATAGAACACAGAGACCTATAGAGGCTATATGTTCATTTATGAGGAGGGGTAATGGTGCCCGGGGGCGGAATCGAACCACCGACACGAGGATTTTCAATCCACTGCTCTACCCCTGAGCTACCCGGGCACGGGTTCAGGGGCTTCAGGTAAGCCCCTCGGGTGGGCGCGTTCTAGGGTGTTCGCGGGGCGCTGTCCATAGGGGTTCGCGGGTTTTTGCAAGCCTTTGTGGTCAGTGTATTTTCGGAGCGGCTTTTGCGGCTTCTGATGCTGCCTGCTCCACATCCTCGGGGTCGGACGAAGGGACGGCGTAGGAGCCGTTCAGCCAGCGGCCGAGGTCCACGTCGGCGCATCTGCGTGAGCAGAAGGGGCGGTAGGCTGCGACGGTTTCTTTCTCGCAGATGGGACAGGGCATGGACGGGCCTCCGATAAGGTCTCGGTGCCATTTTGCGCGAGCGGTCTGCCGCCCGCAAGTCGTTGGCGCAGGGTGTTTCCTTGCAATGTGACACGCACCGCCGCTAGGTCTGAAACAACTCATGAGGGCGAGCGAAATGCAGATCACACGGCGGAGTTTCGGAGCGGGTGCGGCGAGTTTGGGCCTGTCGGGCTGCGTTGGCGGCATCGGGGGCGTCTCGCTTGGTGGGGGCGGCATCGGGGCGATTGGCGCCTCGGGGGCCAGCGGGCCGTCGAATGACCCGGATTTCCGCCCGCAGCCCAATGCCTCCTACGATGCCTGGCTGACTGGCTTCCGCAGTCGCGCGCGGGCCGCGGGGATCTCCGAGGATGCGGTGAGCCGGGGTCTGCGTGGCGCGGGGTATCTGCCCGGCGTGATCGAGCGGGACCGCAACCAGACGGAGTTTCGCCGCTCGACCGAGGATTACCTCGCCCTCGTCGCAGGGGAGGATGACGTGCGCAGCGGTCGGTCGCGCTTCGCGTCGCAGCGCAGCATGCTGGCCGAGATCGAAGGGCGCTACGGCGTCCCGGCGGAAGTCTGTTGCGCGGTCTGGGGCGTCGAGAGCCGTTATGGCACGCGGTTGGGCGATATTCCGGTGATCTCGGCGGTGACGACGCTTGCGTGGGAAGGACGGCGCGGGAACTTCTTTGAAGCGCAGGCCATCGCCGCGCTCAGGATCGTTCAGAACGGTGACACGACGCCCGAGCGGATGCTCGGGTCATGGGCCGGTGCGATGGGACATACGCAATTCATTCCAACGACTTACGAAGAATATGCCGTCGATTTCCGCGGCGACGGACGCCGCGATATCTGGAGCAGTGACCCCACGGACGCGCTGGCCTCGACGGCCAGTTACTTCAATCGGTTCGGGTGGCGCACGGGAGAGCCTTGGGGGATGGAGGTGCAGCTGCCCTCGGGTTTCAGTGCCTCGACCGGCCGCGATACCCGTCGGTCCGTGGCCGCGTGGCGCGACCTCGGCGTGCGGCGCGCAGGCGGCGGCGCCCTGCCCGACCATGGCTCGGCTGCGATCCACGCGCCGGGGGGCGCCGGGGCACCTGCCTGGATCCTGTTTCACAACTTCGGCGTGATCCTGCGCTACAACAATTCGATCAACTACGGGATCGGCGTGGGCTATCTCGCGGATCGGATCGCGGGCGGCGGGCCGCTCCGGCAGAGCTTCGGCGCCGACGCGAGCGGGCTGACCCAAGCGCAGCGGCGCGAGTTGCAGGAGTTGCTGAACCGCGCGGGTTATGACGCGGGCACGCCGGACGGCGTCGTGGGTTCAGGCACGGAGGCGGCGATTGAGGCCTATCAGGCGGCCAACGGCTTGCCGGTGACGGGAGAGCCCTCTGCCGCACTGCTCCGACGGTTGCGCTAAGCGGACCGGGTTCAGCCTTTCGGCCAGACCTGCGAGAGCGGTGCCCGGTCGCGTTTGCGGGTCAGCTCCAGCATGCCAAGCGGTGTCCAGCCCGCCACGACCACGTCGCCACCACCCTGACGGAAGGCTTTCTTCACGGCATCCTCGACCTGCTTGCGGTCTCGCTTCGGCATCGGCGCGAGATCCAGCGTGATCTGCCCGCCAAGCCCTTTGATGCGGGTCAGGCGCGGCAGGTCGCGGACCAGCGCGAGGTTGGCCTTCAGCCCCGCTGCCAGCGAATGATCCGTGCCGGTGTTCACGTCGATTGCGACCAGCGCACGGGTCGGCTCGACGAAGGCGTAGGCTCCGCCCGTAAGCGGTTGGCGCGCTGCAAGCGCGGCATCGACGGCCTCAAGCACGCCGTGATCCTCGAAACCGCCCTCGATCAGCTCGTCAGGGGCGTCCCACTCGCGCCAGGCGCGGGTGTGAGCGTCGTCGGCGTCGAGCAGCCATTCGGGCTCGCCCTCAGGCTCGGCAATCACCGCCGTCGCGGTTTCACACATCGTAGAGATGTCATCGAGCAGCGCGTCGGCAGAGACGCCTTCCGCCGATGACCGAACGATCAGGCCGTAGCCGTCAGAGGCGGCAGCGCTTTCGTGGGCGACCTCCAGCAGCCGGTCGCGTTCATCCTCGTCTCGGATCGCGCGGCTGACGTTGAGGCCCGGTTTGTGGGGCGTCACGATGGCATAGCGCGACTTGAAGATCAGATCGGGCGTTACCGGGGCGGCCTTGCCGGGCTCTGCCACGCCCGAGACCTGCACGAGGAACACGTCGCCCGGCGCAATATCCTTGGCGCGTCGCATGTAGCCCTTGTCGCCGTCGCCCAGATGCAGGGTAATCCCTCCCTGCCCTTTCAACGGCCGGTCCGCCCGCGCACGGGAGATCGCGCCGACGCCCGGCGTTGTCCCTTCCGGCGGATCAATGAAGATATCGTGCAGCTTGCCATCCACCATGAGAGCGGCAGCACGGCGGCCGGCCACCTCATCGAGCAGAACCACGGTGCCCTTCATTGCTGCTCCCTCGCGCAATCCATCATGTTTTCCAAACTTCGATCCCGGCCGCTTGCAACAGTTGCGCGGTTTCCACCATCGGCAGGCCGACGATGGCCGAATGACTGCCTGAAATCCATGGAAAGAAGGCACCCGCCGGCCCGTGGATGGCGTAGCCACCCGCCTTGCCCTGCCAGTCGCCGGTCGCGATATAGCCGTCGACCTCAATCTTGCTCAGGCGTTTCATCTTCACCCGGCTCTCCACAATCCGGGTTGAAAGCCCGCGATCGGACTTCACCGCGATGCCGGTGAGCACCCGGTGACGCCGCCCGCCAAGGAGGTCGAGGAAGGCGCGCGCCTCCGCCTCGTCCGCCGGTTTCCCGAGGATACGCCGCCCGACCGCCACGGTGGTATCGGCGCAAAGCACGACATCGCCGGGGTCAGACGCCACAGCCGCCGCCTTGCCCCGAATGATCCGGTCGACATAGGCACGCGGAAGCTCGTCCTTCAGAGGGTCTTCGTCGATGTCGGGCGGGCGAATATCATCCGGCACGAGGCCGAGGGTCGCGAGGATTTCCACGCGGCGCGGGCTGCCGGAGCCGAGGATGAGCTTCATGCCGCCCCCGATCTACTTGGCAAGCGCCACGCGGGCCGCCGCGTTGTAGTCGCGCTGCAGGCGCTCCATCCGGCGCATGTCCTTGCCCTCGGGGATCACCAGTTCGGACTTCTCGCCCCTGAACTTCGTGTGGCGCCATTTGAAGGCGTCCACGTCGTCGGCGAGCTTGGCCCATTTCACCACGTCGGCATCATCGGTCAGAAGATGCCGCTTGGCTTTACGCAGGGGCTTGGGATCGAGGTAGTCGAACGACCAGCCGCTGTCGCGCACGAAGAGGATACGCTCCTCCCCGTCCAGTGGCGGCGTGATATCGATCAGCTTGCCGTCACGCTCGATCACCGCGTGGCGCTGTGCTTCCAGCCAGTAGCCGGTCAGCTCCCACACGAGCCAGCCGAAGACAGGCGTCTCGCCCGCGAGGATCACGTTGTAGAAGGGTTGGTCCTCGATCGCGCCGTCGGTGGGCGCGACCTCGACATATTCCGCCACACCGTCGCCAAGGGTCGCGGCATAGGCCTCGACCGCCTCGGACATCTCGGGCGTCGTGATGGTGCGTTCCGTCACGGGCGGTTACTTGAAGCGATAGTTGATCCGGCCCTTGGTCAGATCATAGGGGGTCATTTCTACCTGAACCTTGTCGCCTGCCAGAACCCGGATGCGGTTCTTCCGCATCTTTCCTGCCGTATGCGCGATGATCTCATGGCCATTCTCGAGCTCGACCCGAAATGTCGCGTTGGGCAGGAGTTCCTTAACGACACCAGGAAATTCGAGCATCTCTTCCTTAGCCATGGTCACTCCATAATATAGGCCCCGTGGATGGGGCTGATTTTGGGTAAATGCGCCTATTGCCCAAAGGTTTCAAGGCAATTCGCGCGCTTTCCGGCTTATGGCGGCGCGATCGTGGCTCTCGAGCCAATGGGCGTGATTGAACACGGCACCCTCTGCGCGGACCCGTGCGATGGCAGCGGGGTCGATCTCGGCATAGGTCCAGCCGGGGGTGTCGAGCTTGCCTTCAGCGATGATCCCGGTGGCCGGGAAGCCCAGATCAGGCGGGCCGTAAACGCTTGCGATACCGACGTTTTCATCGGTCGCCGGAGACCATTGCGCAGAGCCCACGGTGGGCGATTGGACGGTGACGCATTGCCCCTCCAACGCGCGGGCCATGGCACCGATCCGCACGCGGGAATAGCCCGCGAGGCTATCGGTGCAGGACGGACAGAGGAGGATTTCAGCCCCCTGCTCGATCAACTCGCGCCCCAACAGCGGAAATTCCGCGTCGTAACAAATCAGGATGCCGATCTTGCCGAGCGCGGTATCGATGGCTTCCAGCGGTTCCCCCGGCACGACGTCCCATTTCTCGCGCTCGAAACGGGTCATCACCTGCTTGTCCTGCTCACCGAGAAATCCGTCGGGGCCAAATAGCGCCGCGCGGTTGACGGGGCGCTCTGCCCCTTCTTCAAAGACCGGTCCGGAGGCCGCGAGGATGTGGAGGCCGTAGCCTTCCGCAAGGCTCGCCATCAGGGCGTCGACCTCTTCCGTATAGGCATGGGCGGCGTGGAGGCTGCCCTCCAGATCGCCGGCCGCCTCCATGCCTGACAGCGCAGCCAGTTCCATGCGACCATACTCCGGGAACACCAGCAGATCGGCCCCCTCCCGCGCGGCCTCCCGCACCCAGTTGATCTGCTTCTCGGCATAGGCGGTGAAATCAGTCAAAGGGTCGAGGGGGTACGCGGCGGTGGCGATTTTCATAGCGGCTTCATCCAGAATTGCAGGGTCTTCGGCGTCTCTTGTGTAGCGCCAACGTCCACCCAGTGAAACTGCGCGGTAACGCCGGGCAGAGGCTCGTATCCACGGGCGCGCCAGAACGGGTCGAGGGGGCGGTAATCGGCGGGCCGCGCCGGGTGATCTTCGGGTCGGATCACGGCGCAGAAGGCTGACCTCCGGAAGCCTGCCGTCCGGGCGTGGGCTTCCCTCAGGTCGAAGAACCGATGTCCCAGGCCCTGGCCCCGGTACTGCGGCAGCAACACGCTTTCGGCGCAGTAGAAGACATCCTCCGGACGCGGCATCGGCCCGTCGATCTGCGAGGCATCGCCGTGGGCTGCAAGCGGCATGCCTGTCGCGGCCCCGACGATCCGCGCGCCGTCTTTCGCGGCAACCAGAATGGCGCCGGGAGTATCGCCGTAGGATCGGAGGTACTGGGACTCGTAGGCCGCATCCCCCTGATAAAGATAGGGAAACGCCTCGAACACCGCGATGCGCAATTGCGCAAGGTCGGGCAGCGCCGCCGCAAGCGCGGCATCTGTCAGGGCCTCGACCCGCAGGCTCATGCGCGCACTTGCGCCATCCAGTCGGCGAGATTGTAGTAGGTGACGATGCGGGTGATCTGGCCGTCCTTCACGCTGAAGAACCCGCCCGCAGGCAACCGATACGTCTGGCCGTTGGCTTCGGGCAGCCCCTCGTCCGTCTCCAGATACGTGCCGTTGACGGTGAACTCCGCCGCCGCGCGGGAGCCATCCGGGGTCGCCATCACCACGATGTCGGTCAACTGCTCGCGGTAGCAGCGGCTCATGTGGGTGCAAAAGGCGGCAAACGCCTCGGTACCGACACGCACTTCGCCCTCATTGACGTGGTGCGCCACATCCGGGGCAAGGCAGGCGATCATGGCGTCGGTGTCGGCCGCATTGAAGGCCGCGTAATAGCGGGTGATGAGATCAATCGTGTTCATGGCCGCACGATAGGGCGCGGATCTGGCGGAGGAAAGAGGGGCAATGGCTCACGTGAGCCCCCGCCCCGCCCGGAGCCTAAACCAGCCCCGGAGCGATCCCGGCGCGGTGATGATCACGAGGCAACCCACCACCAGCGCCACGCCGATCCAACCGAGCGGTGGCAACCGCTCTCCGACGATCAGCACGGCCAGCACCGCCGCGACGACCGGCTCCAGCAAGGTGATGACGGTCGCCATGCTCGCCTGCACCCGCGCGAGGCCGTAGCCAAACGCGATATACCCCAGAAACATCGGCACGAGCGCCATGTAGAGGCCCACCGCCGCGTTCTCCCAAGAGGCAAGGAACGGCCCGCCGGTGACGAAGAGGACAGGCATCAGGAGCATCCCGCCGAGGCCGAAAGTCGCCCCCATCGCCACCGTGGGCCGCGTACCGGCCAGCATCATGCGGCGCGCGCTCCAGGAATAGAGCGCGTAGGTAAAGCCCCCCAACAGCCCGAGCGCGACACCTAAGGGCACCTGCTCTCCCCCGATCACGCCGCCGTGGGAGGCCGTTTCTGCCACGCAGATCAGCCCCATGCCGATCAGCCCCACCAAGGCACCGGCCGACCAGCGCAGGGTGAGCCTTGCGCCATCCATGACGTATTCGATGACCACCGAAAGCAGAGGCGCCGAGCCGATGGTGATGACGGTGCCGATTGTCACGCCCGCCAGACGCATCGAGCCGTAGAAGGCCAAAGGATAGATCGCCACGGCAAGCGCACCAATGACCAGCAAACCGCGCTGCTCCCACAGGGCCGCCCGCGCGCGGATGATGCCGCCTCCTGCCATGAGCGCTTGCAGGATCCCGCCCACGCCCATCGCAGCGGCGCCGATCGCGGCGGCACTGACGCCCGGCGCGAAGGTCGCAGCCGTCCCGGTGGTGCCCCAGACCACGGCGGCGAATACAATGGCCAGAACGCCCCACCCTTGAGTTTGCCGCATGTCAGAGAGCCTTCAGCATGTCGTCAACCATGGTGCGCGCGGTGAGAAGCCTTGCACTGGTCCCCTCCAGCCCGGCGCGCGCCATTGCGCCTTCCAGAAGATAGGCAACATGGGCCGCCACCCGCTCAGCGCGTGGCGCGTCGTCGGGCAGCATCTTCGCCAGATGCTCCGCGAGAATGGCCTCCACCTCTTCCTTGTGACGCCGGACCGCCGCACGGCCGGGATCGCCGACCTCCAACTCCGCTGCCGCGTTAAGCAATCCGCAGCCGCGGAACCCGTGGGAATAGGCAAACTCCGCGTGGTCTCGGTAGGCGTCGAAAACTGCGAGCACCCGCGCATGGGGCGTGGCCGCCGACGCGACCCGCGCGGAATAGAGCGCCAACCATTCTTCGTGGCGGGCTTGGAGGTAGTGGTGCACGAGGTCGGACTTGCTGGCGAAGTTGTTGTAGAGGCTCTTCTTCGCCACGCCTGCCGTCGCCGTGATCGTGTCGATACCGGTCCCATTGATACCGTGGTTGTAGAACAACTCCTGCGCTGCCTGCAGCAGCCGGTCACGCGCGGGTTGCCGAGCGGTCTGGTCGGATTGTGTCATAGGCGCCTCCATGTAGGTAGACCGGTATACCTATCTCGCGCGTAAAGCAACGTGAGAATGCAGCGCCAGCACGACAACCACCCTACGGCGTTATTCCTCTGTCGGCTCGCCGAACCTTGCCGTCATGCGTTCAACGATCTGGTCGCGAGCCTGACGGTAGCTTGTGAGCTTGGCCTCTCGCGTCTCTCCCAACCCGGTGGGGTCGATGATCGGCCAGTATTCGACGTCGATGTGAAACGTCCGTGTCATCTCCAGCGCGCGGCGCTGGCTGGCGGGCGAGAGGGCCACGATCAGGTCAAAGCCGGTCAGATCGTCGCCCCATTGCTCCATCTCGTCGAAGGAGCGCACACGGTGACGCTCCAACTCCACCCCGAGCTCGGCGCAGACGGTGACGGCGAAGCCGTCGATCTCCAACTCGTGCTTCACCCCCGCCGATTGCACGTAGGCGCGGTGGCCATAAAACCGCTTCATCAGACCCTCCGCCATCGGTGACCGGGTCGAGTTGTGGTCACAGCAGAAGAGGACAGATTGAGGGAAGTCTTTCGCCAAGGGCTCAGGCTCCGAAGTGCAGGACGCAGATCAGGGTGAAGAGGCGCCGGGCGGTGTCGATATCAATGCCGGCCTTGCCCTCCAGTCGTTCCTGCAACAGCCGCGCGCCCTCGTTGTGGATGCCGCGCCGGGCCATGTCGATGGCCTCAATCTGGCTCGGGGGCAGCTTCTTGACGGCGTCGAAGTAGGCCTCGCAGATCTGCCAGTAGTCCTTCACCGTCTGCCGAAACGGCGCCAGCGAAAGGTGGAACTCGGCCGCGTCAGAGCTGTCTTCCGTGTCGATATCGAAGACCAGACGTTTCTCGCGGATCGCAAGTGTCACGCGGTACGGGCCATCGGGGGCCTCGGCATGCGGCAGGGCGAAGGTGTTTTCCTCAAGCAGATCGAAGATCGCGACCTTGCGTTCCTGCTCGATCTCGGGCGTGGGGGCGGGAAGGCCGTCGGTATCGATCTCGATATGGCAGATCCGCATTGTCATCGTCGTCATCCCTCGTCCGAGTTGAGCCGCGCCAACCGCGCCGCGACCGAGGCGCCATGGGCACCCAAACCTTCCGAGGCCGCGAGGACCTCTGCCGCCGGACCGATCGCCTTGAGCGCATCGGGCGTCATTCGCGCCAATGTCGTGCGCTTCATGAAATCGAGCACGTTGAGCCCGCTTGAGAACCGCGCAGAGCGGGCCGTGGGCAGCACATGGTTCGGCCCGCCGATGTAATCGCCGATGGCTTCAGGAGTCCATTGGCCAAGGAACACCGCCCCCGCATGGGTGATCTGCGCGAACAGCGCTTCGGGGTCGCTCACGCACAGCTCGAGGTGTTCTGGCGCGATCCGATCCGACAAGGCCGCCGCGCGGCTGAGGTCATCGCAGATGATGATGGCCCCGAAGTCGCGCCAGCTCGGCCCGGCGATCTCGGCGCGCGGCAGGGTCTGAAGCTGCCGCTCCACCGCCTCGGCCACGGCCTGACCGAAGGCGGCATCGGTGGTGATCAGGATCGACTGCGCGCTCTCGTCATGCTCTGCCTGACTGAGCAGGTCCGTTGCGATCCACTCCGGGTCGTTATCGGCGTCCGCGATGACGAGGATTTCCGAGGGGCCGGCGATCATGTCGATGCCCACCTTGCCGAAGACCCGGCGCTTGGCGGCGGCCACGAAGGCGTTGCCGGGGCCGGTGATCTTGTCAACCGGCGCGATCGTGTCGGTCCCGTAGGCCATCGCCGCAATCGCCTGCGCGCCACCGATCCGGTAGACGGTATCGACGCCCGAAAGCCGAGCCGCCAGTAGGACAAGCGGATTAACCACACCGTCGGGCGTCGGCGCGCAGATCACCAGCCGCTCCACCCCTGCCACGGCGGCGGGGATCGCGTTCATCAGAACCGATGACGGATAAGAGGCCAGCCCCCCCGGCACGTAAAGGCCTGCGGCCGAGACCGGACCCCAGCGCCAGCCCAAGACGGCACCGTCCGGGTCGGTCCAGCGCGCGTCCTCGGGCCGTTGGCGCACGTGGTAGGCGCGGATACGATCCGCTGCCAGCTCCAGCGCAGCGCGCTCGGCCGCCGGGACTTTCGCGATCTCAGCGTCCGTTTCCTCGACACTGAACGCCATGGTCTCGGGCGTGAGGGTCAGACGGTCGAACTTCTCCGTCAGCTCCAGCACCGCCGCGTCCCCGCGCTTGCGCACGTCGGCGATGATCTCGGCCACGACGGTATCCACATCGGGCGCATCCTCGCGCTTCATCTCCAGAAGTGCGGCAAAGCGGCGGTCGAAATCCGCGTCGTTTGTATTGAGAAACTGCGGCATGGGCCCTCCTCGCGTTGCAGGGCAAATAGACCGCGCGGGCGCCAGCCTCAAGCGCCCATGGGAACGGCCGTCAATTGAAGCGCGCGGCGGTGGCCTGCACCGGTCACACCTTGTGGTCGGGCGCCTTGCCGGAAATCGCGCCGTAGGGCTGCGTCACATCCTTGAGGGTGATCTCCAAAGCCTCGACCTCCAGCGCGATGGCGCCGTCGCCTGCCAGCACCAGTTCCAGCCGCCCCATGCCGTCCTCGGACGGGGTCCAGATCAGCGCGAGGATCGAGAAGACGAGGTCGGGGTCCTTGCGGTCGATGCCCTGGCTCGAGACCTTCAAGACGTCTTCCACGGCCAGAACCGCCTGCACCCGCTCGGGCGCGCCGTCCCGACGCTCCCACCGGAAGCGGTTGACCAAAAGGGCAAAGCGACGCCGCGACCGGTCCCACCGCATTTCCGCCGCCGGGAAGATCGCGTCCTGCACGAGGGCCGAGATGACCGGAACGTCGTCGGCCTCCAGCGCGCGCAAGGCGACGGGTCCGTCGCCGGCATCTTCGAAACGGGCGTCCAGATCAGCCATCGCTCAACCGCTCCACCTTGGCGCCCACGCCTTGCAGCTTGCGGGCGAGATGTTCGTAACCACGGTCCAGATGGTAAACGCGGTTAACCACAGTTTCTCCGTCGGCGCGCAGCCCGGCGAGAATCAACGACACCGAGGCCCGCAGGTCCGTCGCCATCACCTGCGCCCCGCGCAGACGGTCGACGCCGGTGACATGGGCCGTGTTGCCATGAACCTCGATGTTCGCCCCCATGCGCAACAGCTCCGGCGCATGCATGAAGCGATTCTCGAAGATCGTCTCCTCCAGCACCGAGGTGCCTTCGGCAAAGCACATCATCGCCATGAACTGGGCCTGCAGATCGGTCGGGAAACCGGGGAAAGGCGCCGTGGTCACGTTGACCGCCTTCAAGCGCCCCCCGGGGTGGCGCACCTTCAGACCGGCGTCGGTCTCGGTGATTTCCAGCCCCGCCTCTTCCATCTTGTCGCAAAGCGACGCGACAAGGTCTCGGGTGCCGCCGATGCATTCGACCTCACCGCCAGCGATGCCCGGCGCGCACATATAAGTGCCCATCTCGATCCGGTCGGCGATGACACGATGCGTCGCGCCGTGCAGACGATCAACGCCGCGCACCACGATGGTGTCGGTCCCTGCCCCTTCGATATCCGCGCCCATGGCGATCAGACAATCGGCCAGCGCCTTGGTGTCAGGTTCGCGCGCGGCGTTCTTGATCACCGTGGTGCCCTTGGCGCGCACGGCGGCGCACATGACGTTCTCGGTCGCCCCGACGGAGGGGAACGGAAACTCGATCTCGGCACCTTTCAGATCACCGGAGGCGTGGACGTAGCCATCCTCCAGCGACACCGTCGCGCCCATTTTCTTGAGCCCTTCAAGGTGGAAATCCACCGCCCGCGCGCCGATCGCGCAACCGCCGGGCAGCGAGACAATCGCCTCTCCGGTCCGGCCGAGAAGCGGGCCGAGGACGTTGAAGGAGGCGCGCAATTTGCGAACGATGTCGTAATGGGCCAGATGCGAGGACAGAGAATTGGCCGAAAACGCCAGCGTCTGACCGTCGTCCAACCGTCCGATCTGCACGCCGAGGCTTTCCAGAAGCTCCGACAGCGTCGCCACGTCCGAGAGGCGCGGCACATTCGTCAGCGTCAGGGGCTCGTCGCTGAGCAGCGAGGCGCACATCAGCTTGAGGCAGGTGTTCTTGGCGCCCGCAATCGGGATCTGGCCACTGAGCGGGCCGGAACCCTTAACGACAATTCTATCCATCTGCCCTGCCCTTTTTCATTTCCTGGCACCACCGGGGGTCGGCCCCCGATCACTCGTCCCACCGGACGGTGCCCTATTTTTCGTCCGTCTCATCCGCCGCGGGTCCTTTGCCGCCTGCAGCACCATCCGCATCCGCGCACCCGTCCAACGAGGCCGATCCCGCATCGGTTCCCCCGACCTCGGGCGACGCCGCGTTTGAGGTCGATTCTGTCCGCGCGCGCGCCTGCGCCTTGCGACGCGCCATATTGGCCTTCAACGCGGCTTTCAACCGGTCCTCGCGTCCCGGCTTCGCGGTTTTGCGCGGCGTGGCCGAGCTTGTGTCATTGGTGGTTTTCCGTGCCATGGCCCTAGCCTTTACCCCGCGCAGGCATAGGCGTCCAGATTGCGCTTGCATGGCAGCGCTTCAACGTCTAGGACGCGGCGAAATGTTGCGAAGCAGCCGCCTTGGTGGGTCTGACCAGTGACATTTTTCTGACGCGGGTCCCGCTCGACCCACTTGCCACGGCCCAAACACCGCGGCTAATAACCGAGACGGAATGCTGTGGTAGCTCAGTGGTAGAGCACACCCTTGGTAAGGGTGAGGTCGGGAGTTCAATCCTCCCTCACAGCACCATTCCCCCCCTTCCCACGTTCGATCTTGCAGCCGCTGCGCTGACGGGCTCTATGGGCATCCGGCGGCTTTCGGTCGTGCATAGGCGCCTCAAAACTTTTCGCGCGTAAAGTTTTTTGCTTCAATATTCGTCGTTGCTCCATTAACGTAGGGTTAGTCAGGAAGGGTCTCAAACCAGATGGCCGATCAACAGATCAGAAACATGGAAGACTTTGCTGCCGTGAGCGGCATCTCTCGACCGACCATCTCGAAGTATTTCAACGACCCTCAAAGCGTGCGCTCCTCGACGCGCGAACGGATCGAGAAGGCGCTCGATCAATACGACTATCGCCCCAATATCTACGCGGTGAACCAGAACCGGCGGCAGACCAAGAACATCGGCATCATGGTGCCCTATCTTGCCGACCCGTTCTTTGCCGAAATCGCGCGTACCATCGAGATGATGGTGATCGAGGCTGGTTTCCGCCCCATCGTTCTCTCTTCCCACGGCAGCACCGAGCTGGAGGCCGAAAACCTCGAGACGCTCCGCTCGCTCAAGCCTGCGGGCGTGTTGATGGCCCCGCTTGGGCGCGCCTCGGACCGCGGCGCTGTCGAGAAGTTCTGCCGCGACGTGCCCTCGGTGCTGTTCGACAGCAACATGGAAGGCATGGGAGAGGCATTCATTGGCTCGGATAACGTAAGTTTTGTTGAGCAAACAGTAGGTTACGTGACCCAGACCGGCAGCCCGCCGTGCTTCTTCGAGATGAAGACCCCCGCCAACCCCAACGCCAACAAACGCCGCATCGCCTATATCAATGCGATGGAGGCCCGCGGGTTGGAGCCTCGGGTGGTCAGCATCGGCGGGGAGGGTTGGGCGTTCGAAGAGATCGGGCGTCAGGGCGCCCACGACGTGTTGGAAAAGGGCCATCTGCCCACCAACACGGTCCTGTGCAGTAACGACCGCCTTGCCATCGGCTTCCTCGCGGCCTGCTACGAACGCGGCCTGCGTGTCGGACGCACCGAGGGCTGCGCCCTGCGGGTGGCGTCCCACGATGATCACCCCTTCTCGCGATTCACCTGCCCGGCCCTGACCACCGCTGCGCATGACTACGATTCGGTGGCCCAAGGCGCCGTCGACACCCTTTTCGAGCTGGTCGAGAGCGGCGCGCGGGCCAACGCCCGCCAGGAAACCGTGTATCCGGCAAAATTGATCGTTCGCGCATCTGCCTGAATTGTAGGCACAAAATTAACCACGTTGGCAAAATTTTACGCGCGTAAAGTTTTTCGTTGACGCAAGGACCGGTATACCGCATCCTGAGGCCGTAACATCCAACTCAGGGAGGACACCGGATGTCTCTCAAGACAGCATTGGGCGCCACGACAGCGCTCGCAATTTGTGCAGCGGGAACGGCTGCATTCGCTGACGGCCACTCGCCGACCATCACCATCGCGACCGTGAACAACGGCGACATGATCCGCATGCAGGGTTATACCGACCAGTTCACCGAAGAGACGGGCATCGCCGTCGAGTGGGTCACGCTGGAAGAGAACGTGCTGCGTCAGCGCGTTACCACGGACATCACCACCAACGGTGGCCAGTTCGACATCATGACCATCGGCATGTACGAGACGCCGATCTGGGGCGCCAACGGCTGGCTCGTCCCGCTCGACAACCTGTCGGACGAGTACAACGTCGACGACATCCTGCCCGCGATGGCAAACGGTCTGTCCCACGACGGCACGCTCTACGCGGCACCGTTCTACGGCGAATCTTCCATGATCATGTACCGCACGGACCTGATGGAAGAAGCCGGTCTGGAAATGCCGGACGCACCGACCTGGGAATTCATCCGCGAAGCTGCGGCTGCAATGACCGACCGTGAGAACGACATCAACGGCATCTGCCTGCGCGGCAAGCCCGGTTGGGGCGAAGGTGGTGCATTCATCACCGCGATGTCCAACTCCTTCGGCGCGCGCTGGTTCGACATGGACTGGCAGGCACAGTTCGACACGCAGCCTTGGCGTGACACGCTGACCTTCTTCAACGACATGATGCAGGAATCCGGCCCCGCAGGTTTCGCGACCAACGGCTTCAACGAGAACCTCTCGCTGTTCCAACAGGGTCTGTGCGGCATGTGGATCGACGCAACCGTTGCGGCGTCCTTCGTGACCAACCCCGAAGACAGCGAAGTTGCTGACTCCGTCGGTTTCGCGCTCGCACCCGACAACGGCCTGGGCCGTCGTTCCAACTGGCTCTGGGCATGGGCACTGGCAATTCCTGCCGGCACCGATCAGGCCGAAGAGGCACTTCAGTTCATCGAGTGGGCCACGTCCACCGACTACATCGAGCTGGTTGCCGAGAATGAGGGTTGGGCCAACGTTCCCCCGGGCGCACGTACGTCGCTCTACGAGAACCCCAACTACGCCGAAGTACCGTTCGCGCAGATGACCCTGGACTCGATCCTGTCGGCTGACCCGAACAACTCGACCGTCGAAGAGAGCCCCTATGTTGGCGTTCAGTTCGCCGCGATCCCCGAATTTGCCGGTATCGCGACCGAAGTGAGCCAGGAGTTCTCCGCTTACTACGCCGGTCAGCAGACCCTCGACGAAGCGCTCGAGAACGCTCAGGCGATCACCAACGAAGCAATGGAAGCGGCCGGCTACCAGTAAGCCCTCCGCGTACCAAGCTCACGAAAGGCGGCGTGGATCGTCGCCTTTCGACCCAAAATTCCCTACAATCGACGAACTTCCCTTTAACCGAGCCGCCTGGCTCGAACGCAGAGGATATGTGTCATGGCGACCCAGCATTCCCGATCAGCGGCCCGGATCATGATGGCGCCAGCGGTTTTCCTGCTCCTTGTTTGGATGCTCGTACCGCTCTGCATGACGCTCTGGTTCTCGTTTCGCGACTTTCGCCCGCTCCGTGGCGGCGACCTCGGCTTCGCCGGGATCGACAACTACATTCGTTTCGTTTCTTCCAGCTCCTTCTGGCCCGCGGTCGGCACCACCCTGATGATCGTAGGCGGTGTCCTGCTGATCTCGATCATCTTCGGCGTGCTTCTGGCGATCCTGCTGGATCAGCCGATGTGGGGTCAGGGCATCGTCCGTATCCTCGTGATCGCGCCCTTCTTCGTGATGCCCACCGTGTCGGCGCTGGTCTGGAAGAACATGTTCATGGACCCGGTCAACGGCGTCTTCGCCCACCTCTGGCGCTTCTTCGGAGCTGATCCAGTGGTCTGGTTGCAGGATGCCTCGGTCTTCTCGATCGTGATGATCGTGTCCTGGCAGTGGCTGCCCTTCGCCACGCTGATCCTGCTGACGGCGATCCAGTCGCTCGACAGCGAGCAGCTCGAGGCCGCAGAGATGGACGGCGCAAGCCCGCTGGCCCGCTTCGGCTTCATCACCCTGCCCCACCTGAGCCGCGCCATCACCATCGTGGTGCTGATCCAGACGATCTTCCTGCTCGCCGTCTTCGCCGAGATCTTCGTGACCACCGGCGGCGCCTTCGGCACCCGGACGCTGACCTACCTGATCTACCAGCGCGTGCTGGAGAGCCAGAACGTCGGACTGGGCAGCGCAGGCGGCGTCTACGCCATCATCCTTGCCAACATCGTTGCCATCTTCCTGATGCGCATCGTCGGCAAAAACCTGGACAAGTGAGGGACTAGACATGGCACGATCTGTTACTTCCCAACGCAAGGCCCTGAATACGATCTTCGCTTGGGGCATCGGGCTGCTGATCTTCTTCCCGATCATGTGGACCATCCTGACCTCGTTCAAGACCGAGGCCCAGGCCATCGCCAACCCGCCGGTGTTCCTCGCCTTCGACTGGACGCTGGAAAACTACGGGATCGTTCTGGAACGCTCGAACTACATGCGGTTCCTGACCAACTCGATCATCATTGCCGGCGGCTCCACTGTCCTCGGCGTGATCATCGCGGTGCCCGCGGCCTGGTCGATGGCCTTCGTGCCTTCGCACCGGACCAAGGACATCCTGCTCTGGATGTTGTCCACCAAGATGCTGCCCGCCGTGGGCGTGCTCTACCCCATCTACCTGCTGTGCATTCAGCTTGGGGTCCTCGACAACCGTCTGGCGCTGGTGATCATCCTGATGCTCATCAACCTGCCGATCATCGTCTGGATGCTCTACACCTACTTCAAGGAGATCCCCGGCGAGATCCTCGAAGCGGCACGGATGGACGGGGCGACGCTGCGCGAGGAAATCCTCTACGTGCTGACCCCGATGGCGGTACCGGGCATTGCCTCGACCTTGCTGCTGAACTTCATCCTCGCCTGGAACGAAGCGTTCTGGACGCTGAACCTGACCTCGGTCAACGCGGCACCGCTGACGGCCTTCATCGCCAGCTACTCCTCACCCGAGGGTCTCTTCTTCGCCAAGCTATCGGCGGCATCGACCATGGCAATCATGCCAATCCTCATCCTTGGCTGGTTCAGCCAAAAGCAACTCGTCCGGGGCTTGACCTTCGGCGCCGTCAAATAGGAGCGACGAGATATGGGACGCATTACACTCGATAAAGTGCAGAAGTCTTTCGGCGACGTAGAAGTCATCCCGCCGCTGGACCTCGAGATCAACGAAGGCGAATTCGTCGTCTTCGTCGGCCCCTCGGGCTGCGGTAAATCCACCCTCCTGCGCCTGATTGCCGGCCTGGAAGATGTCACCGGCGGCGAGATCCGCATCGACGGGCAGGACGCCACCATGACGCCCCCCGCCAAGCGCGGTCTGGCCATGGTCTTCCAGTCCTACGCCCTCTACCCGCACATGTCCGTGCGCAAGAACATCGCCTTCCCCCTGCGGATGGCGGGCATGGACGCGGCCGAGCAGGATCGCCGGATCGAGGGGGCCGCAGCCGCGCTCAACCTCACCGACTATCTGGACCGTCGTCCGGGCCAGCTTTCGGGCGGTCAGCGCCAGCGGGTTGCCATCGGCCGCGCCATCGTGCGGGAGCCTTCGGCCTTCCTCTTCGACGAGCCGCTCTCGAACCTCGACGCGGCGCTTCGGGTCGGCATGCGGATGGAGATCTCCGAGCTGCACAAGAAGCTCGACACGACGATGATCTACGTGACCCACGACCAGGTCGAAGCCATGACCATGGCCGACAAGATCGTGGTGCTGCGCGCCGGTCATATCGAGCAGGTGGGCAGCCCGCTCGAACTCTACCGCGCGCCCTGCAACACCTTCGTTGCCGGCTTCATCGGGTCGCCCAAGATGAACCTGATCGAAGGCGCGGCCGCGGCCGAGTACAACGCCCAGACCATCGGCATCCGTCCCGAGCACCTCGACGTCTCGACGACCGATGGCAAATGGCAGGGCACCGTGGGCGTGGCCGAGCATCTGGGTTCGGACACCTTCATCCACATCCACGGGATTCCGGGGTGTGACCCGCTGACCGTGCGCGCGGATGGCGAGATGTCCGTGAGCCACGGCGATACGGTCTACCTGACGCCGAAAGAGATGCACCTGCACCGCTTCGACGCCGCGGGCCTGCGGATCGCATGACGCGACTGGCCGGTAAATCCGCCCTGATCACCGGGGCAGCCCGGGGGATCGGCAAGGAGTTTGCACGCGCCTACGTGAACGAGGGAGCAACGGTGGCGATCGGGGATATAAACCTCGACGCTGCCCGCGCCGCCGCCGGCGAGATCGGCGCCGGTGCAACCGCGGTCCATCTGGACGTGACGCGGCAAGACAGCATCGACGCGGCGATTGCCGCGGTGGTGGAAAAGGCCGGCAAGCTGGACATTCTCGTCAACAACGCCGCGCTTTTTGATGCTGCCGAAACAGTGGACATCACCCGTGACAGCTATGACCGGCTCTACGCCGTCAACGTCGCGGGCACGTTGTTCACCTTGCAGGCAGCCGCACGGCAGATGATCGCGCAGGGACACGGCGGCAAGATCATCAACATGGCCTCGCAGGCGGGCCGTCGAGGAGAGCCGCTGGTGCTCGTCTACTGCTCCACCAAGGCGGCAGTGATCTCGATGACGCAATCGGCGGGGCTCAACCTGATCGGCCATGGCATCAACGTGAATGCCATCGCGCCGGGCGTCGTGGACGGCGCCCATTGGGATCATGTCGATGCGATGTTCGCCAAGCTCGAGGGCAAGGCGCCGGGACAGAAGAAGGCCGAAGTGGCCGCAGGCGTGCCGGCTGGCCGCTTCGCCACTCCGGATGATTTGACAGGCATGGCCGTGTTTCTCGCCTCCCCCGAGGCCGATTACATCGTCGCCCAATGTTACAACGTGGACGGCGGCCAATGGATGAGCTGATCGAGGACAGGACGATGGCAACGACTTTAATGGGAGATGATCTGATGGCCGCACCGGTTTCGGGCAAAATTACGGTCCACAAACTCAGCAACGAGACGCTGTCATCGCTCGACAACGCCATTCGTGTGCCGCGCTATGACCGCGCGACCCTCAGCCCGGGCATTGTCCACATCGGGCTTGGCAACTTTCACCGGGGCCACCAAGCCTGGTATCTGCACCGGCTGTTCGACGCGGGCGTGGATCTTGACTGGGCCATCGTCGGTGCCGGCGTGCGCGCCGGTGACGCCGCCATGCGCGACAGGCTTCTGGCGCAAGATTGCCTAACCACCCTGATCGAACTGGACCCCTCCGGCCACCGCATCGAAGTGACCGGCTCGATGATCGACTTCGTTCCGGTCGAGGAAGACAACGGCGCCCTGATCGCGCAGATGGCCGACCCGGCGATCCGCATCGTCGCCATGACGGTGACCGAAGGCGGCTATTACATCGCCCCCGCCGACGGCGCTTTCGACGCCGATCACCCCGATATCCAGCACGACGCCGCCAATCCCGATGCGCCCCACACGGCCTTCGGCGCCATCATCGCCGCCTTGAAGGCGCGCCGTGACGCGGGCCACGGCCCCTTCACCTGCCAGAGCTGCGACAACCTGCAAGGCAATGGCGACGCGTTGCGGCAGACCGTCCTCGGCCTCGCCAACCTGTCGGATCCGGAGCTTGGCGCGTGGATCGAGGAGAACGTGACCTTCCCGAACTCCATGGTCGATTGCATCGTGCCCGCCACCGGCCCCAACGAACTCGCCCTCGCCCGCAGCTTCGGCATCGACGACGCCGCTCCCGTCACCCACGAAAGCTACCGCCAGTGGGTGATCGAGGATAAATTCTGCGCCGGACGGCCCCAGTGGGAGCGTGTCGGCGCCACCATCACCGATGACGTCCACGCGTTCGAGGCGATGAAGATCCGCATGCTGAACGCGGGCCACCAGGTCATCGCCAACCCCGGAGAGCTGCTGAGCATCGGCACCATCGCCGGCTGCATGGCCGATCCCTCGATCAACGCGCTGTTCATGAAGCTCGAGCGCGAGGAAATCGCACCTCACGTCGACCCCGTCCCCGGCATGACGCCCGAGGCCTATATCGACCTGATCGAGACCCGTTTCTCCAACCCCGAGATCATCGACACCACGCGCCGCGTGTCCTTCGATGGCTCCTCGCGACACCCCGGCTTCCTGCATCCGATCATCCGGGACGCCATCGCGAAAGGCACGCCCATTCAAGGCCTTGCCCTGATCGAGGCGATCTGGGCCCGGATGTGTGCCGGCACCCGCGAGGACGGCAGCGTGATCGAGCCCAACGACCCGTTCTGGGATGATCTCACCGCCTGTGCGCAAGAAGCAAAGACCCGCCCCGCCGCGTGGCTGGAGCAAGAGCATCTCTACGGCGATATCGCCGAAAACGAAGCCTTTGTTGCCGCGTTCACCGAATGGCTGGATCTCCTGTGGTCCGACGGGCTCCGCCGCGCGATCAGCCGCTACACGGGCGCCTGAACCACTCACAACCTGTCGAGGCAGACAGTGGCGCGCTCCCTGACCGGGGGCGCGTTTTCTTTGTGGGGGCTGGTAACTCTCCGAGTGATCCGCCTATCTTCCGCGTGAATGACCGAATTAGGAGAGATTTCCGTGGCCTATGTGTTCGACCCGATGCCCACCCCCACAGTTGCCGTAGCGGGGCTGACGGCCCATTACCCCGTCCGTCGGATCTTCTGCGTCGGCCGCAACTACGCCGAGCACGCGCGCGAGATGGGCCACGATGACCGCGAGCCACCGTTCTTCTTCGCCAAGCCCGCAGACGCGCTGGTGGCCGATGGCGCGACGGTGCCCTACCCTCCGGGCACCGAGAACCTGCATTTCGAGGCCGAACTCGTCGTCGCCATCGGCACCGGTGGCCGGAATATCCCCGAGGGCGACGCCCTCGACCACGTCTATGGCTACGCCTGCGGCAACGACCTGACGCGGCGCGACGTTCAGGCCGCGGCGAAAAAGGCGGGCAAGCCGTGGACGATGGCGAAGGGTTTCGACCATTCCGCCGTGGTCGGTCCGATCCACCGGGTCAGCGATGTAGGACATCTGGACAAGGGCGCGATCAGCCTCAGCCGCAACGGTGAGGTGCAACAGAATGGCGACCTATCCGAGATGATCTGGTCCACGCCCGAGGTCATCGCCTACCTCTCGGGCCTCGTCGAGTTGAAGCCTGGCGACCTGATCATGACAGGCACACCCGCCGGCGTCGGCGCGTTGACACCCGGCGATACGGCGGTGGTTTCCATCGCCGGCCTCCCCGATCTCTCGACCCACATCGGCGAGCCTGCCTGAATTGAAGAAAGCCGCGACAGATTTGTTCTGCCGCGGCTTTTTAATATATGTCAGATAGTTACGTCGCGAAGCTCATGTATCACATGAAGGGCCTTGCGTGACGAACGCTAGATCATTCCGGCGCAAGGCAATCCTCGAAGGACGCCGCCGTCGCCTGCATCAGAGCCTCGTAGAGGTCAGGCCCGGGTGTCAGAGCCACGCCCAGAGGGTCGATAACCCCGACCCGCGCACCGGCGTCTGACATCGTCGCCTCCACCATCGCCGGGTTGAACTGAGGTTCGGTGAAGACGCAGGTCACGTTCATCTCCTGCACTGTTTCTCCGATCTCCACCAAGCGGCGCGGCCCCGGAATGCTGCCATCCCCGAGCGTGATCGAGCCCGTCGCCTCGATGGCGAAACGCGCCTCATAGTAATGGTAAGCGTCGTGGAACACGACGAACGCCCCGGAAAGCGGCGCCATGCGGGTTGAGATCTCGTCAACCAGCGCTTCGACCCGCGCTGTCGCGGCTTCTGCATTCGCGGCGTAAGCCTCTGCGTTTTCGGGATCAATTTCGATCAGCGCCTCTGAAATAGCCTCCAGCCAGACGCCCGCATTGACCGGGTCCAACCAGGCATGCGGGTCGCGCCCGTCATGATCATGCCCGTGACCGTCGTCATGGTCTTCATGGTCGTGATCCTCATCGTGTTCGTGATCGTCGTGTTCGTGGTCATCCTCGTGCTCGTGGTCATCCTCATGCTCGTGCTCATGCTCACCGTCGTGTTCGTGCGCGTCTTCATGCTCGTGAGCTTCGTGGTCATCGTCTTCCTCATGGCCATGGTCCGCGTGTCCCTCCTCCCCGACCGGGGCGAAGACCGGACCTTCCCGGAACTCCAACACCCGCGTGCCCGGAACGTCCAACAGCGTCAGGACCGCGCCGTCTGCCACCGCCTCGACGCTGCGCGCCACGGCAGGGCTAAGCTCCGGCCCGATCCAGACCACGAGATCGGCTTGCGCCAAGGCCGCGGCATCGGAAGGACGCAGCGCCGCATCATGAGGCGAAAGGCCCGGGGGCAGGATCAGATCGGGCGTCGCGACCCCGTCCATGACCTGCGCCACCAGCGAATGGATCGGCGGAATATCGACCGCGACGCGCGGCGCGTCGGCCATCGCGGCGGAGGTCAAGGCAAGGAGAGCACAGGTGGAGCGGAGCATCGGAACCTCTGAATGTAATGATATAACATCACGGTTGTTATCGGTGATGTTATATCATATCAACCCCCTATGGAGACGATTGAATTTTCACAACACGACCACGCCCGCTGCATCAAGTCGGCTGTACAGGTTGTGGCCGAACGGTGTACGGCCGAACGGCTGCAACTGACCCCGGTGCGCCGCCGCGTTCTGGAGATATTGCTGGAAGAACACCGCGCGATGGGAGCTTACGATATTCTCGAGATTTTGCGGGAGGAGGGTTTGGGCGCACAGCCTCCGGTGGCCTATCGCGCCCTCGATTTCCTCACGACCCATGGCTTTGCCCACCGGGTCGAGCGGCTCAACGCTTTCGTGGCCTGCGCCCATTCGGACGAAGATCACGTCCCCGCCTTCCTGATCTGCCGCGTCTGTGACGTGGTTGCCGAAGCGCCCGCCCGCGACGTCCGCAGCGCCCTGTCCGACACCGCCCAGAGCGCCGGCTTCACGATTGAACGCGCCACGGTCGAGGCCTTGGGCCTCTGCCCCAATTGCCAAGTCTCCGTCGAATGACCGCGCTTATCTCGGCGATCGATATCTCCGTCATGCGAGGCAGAAACCGGGTGCTCCGCGACGTGGATTTCTCGATCTCACCCGGTGAGATCGTCACGATCGTGGGCCCTAACGGCTCTGGAAAATCCAGCCTTCTCAAAGCTTTGATCGGTGCGATTCCCACCGCCTCCGGCATCCTCACGCGCGCGCCTGACCTGCGCATCGGCTACGTCCCGCAATCTCTTGCCTTGGACCCGACCCTGCCCTTGAGCGTTCGCCGATTTCTGGATCTGCCCCACCGCGTCTCCAACGCCGAGGCCGAGGCTGTCCTGAACATCACCGGCAGCGCCGCCATCGCGAGCCGGCAGATGACCGATCTTTCCGGCGGCCAGCTTCAGCGGGTGATGCTCTCGCGGGCGCTCTTGGCGCGGCCGCAGCTCCTGATCCTTGATGAGGCCACGCAGGGCCTCGACCAACCCGGTGCGGCTGCGTTCTACCAACAGATCGAGGATGTCAGAACCACCCAAGGCTGCGCCGTACTGATGGTGAGCCACGATCTGCACGTCGTGATGGCCGCGTCGGACCGGGTCATCTGCCTCAACGGCCACATCTGCTGCGAAGGCCACCCCGAGCAGGTCGCCACCGCCCCGGCCTACCGCGCCCTTTTCGGGACCGGCACCCAGGGCGCGTTGGCACTCTATCGCCATGCCCATGACCACCATCACGACCATAGTCACGGCGGCGCTTGCGTCCATGAACACGAGGAAGCGTCGTGATGAGCCTTTTTCAAGACACGCTGCTCGACAGCCTCTTCGTCCGCGCCAGCCTCGCCGGGATCGGCGTGGCACTCGCCGCCGGCCCCTTGGGCAGCTTCGTGGTCTGGCGTCGGATGGCCTACTTCAGCGATGCCACGGCCCACGCGTCGATCCTTGGGGTCGCAATGGCATTAGCCTTTGACATCTCCATCTTTTCCGGCGCGCTCCTCATGGCGATCATCATGGCTCTCGGCGTTCAGAGCCTCACCTCACGCGGTCGCTCGATGGATACCGCGCTTGGCGTCCTCTCCTATTCCGCGCTCGCCATCGGCATGGTCGCGGTCTCCCTGACCTCCGGCGTGCGGATCGACATTTCGGCGCTTCTGTTCGGCGAGATCCTGATTGTCCAGGGCGCTGATCTGGCCCTGATTTGGGGCGGCGCGGCGGTGGTCTTCGCGCTCTTGTGGTGGCGCTGGTCGGCCTTGCTGACCGCCACCGTCTCCCCCGAATTGGCACAGGCCGCGGGTCTCAACCCACGGGTCGAGCAATTCATCCTCACCATCGCGCTGGCTCTGACCGTCGCCGTCGCGATCAAGGTCGTCGGCGTCCTGCTGATTGGTGCATTGCTGATCATTCCCGCTGCGGCAGCACGCCCCTTTTCGAGCACGCCGGAACGTATGGCCGTGCTCGCGACTGTGGGCGGCGTGGTCTCGGTCCTTGTGGGATTGTCGGCGGCGTGGGAGTTCGACGTGCTTGCAGGTCCCGCGATCGTCTGCGCTGCGGCGGCCCTCTTCGTGACGTCCATGCTGGTGCAGGGCGTCAGGGCGCTCCGGTCAGACGGTTGAGGAGCGGCGCTGGATCCTTGTAGGAGCCCCGCGCCATGAATGCCACGATTTCGTCCACATGGGCAGGAATCGGCAAGCGCAGAAATTGCGCCAATTCCTGAACGAACTCAGCCGGTTGCGCGGAGGCTTTCTCGTAGGAAACCATCAGGCAGGGCAGTTTCAATTTCTCGATCAATTCTGTATTTCGCATCTGGGCGCGCAAACGGCCGGCGATGAAGTCCGGTGCTTCCTCTGGCGTTTTCGCGCGGCGGAGGGCGGCGGGGACCGGGTCTCGGAAGACGCACACCAGATGCGGCGCGCGAAGGTGCGGGGCGAGTTGCTCAAGGTAGCGGGCGGCATTGGGGAACTTCCATCCCCAGATCTCATGGGCTTGGTTCCGCGCTTCGACGGTATCGCGCGCGTGTTGGAGGAAACCCTCCATCGCCATGCCCTGCGCGTCGAAGTTGAACGCCGGGTCTTCCAGATTGCGGCCCAGGTCCGGCCCCATCGGAACGCCGAGCCCAAGGATCGCGCCCGCCACCATCGAGGTGCCACCCCGCGCGGTTCCGAAACAGACGACGGTCCGCGGGCCGGGTTCGCCGATGTCGTCGGTGAAAACCGGAAGCGACGTCAGAGACTTGGTCATGGAAGTGGACATAGGGAGACCCGCTGGAAAGACGTTCAGGTTACGGGCTGCGCGGTTCCGGTCAAGGCGCGGGACAGCCGTTAGGCAAAAGCATTCCCGGTCCCAGAACGCGCTGCGCATGGGCGAGGCTCGGCCCGCCAGTCGCGAGTTGCGCCGCCGGAAAGACCGCCACGCCGCGGTCCACGGTGCGCTCGACCCGGGTCGGCAAATAGCGCGGGTCAGTCGCTTGTAGCCGCCCCGCTGCGTCGCGGGTCAGGTCGAGAAAATAGACCGCCCCCGTGCGCCGCTCCAGCCGCCATTGGGTAGAGATGAGATTGCCGAGCGAGAATGCCACGGGCACCTGTCGCCCGTCGGCGGCAGTGAGCATCTCCTGCGGTTGAAGAACATGAGGATGCGTGCCCACGACAGCAATCGCCCCGGCATCGGCCGCTGCCTGCGCCAAGCGCCTCTGTCGCCTGGTGGGGCGGTTGGAATACTCCGTTCCCCAATGGGGCAACAGGATGACGCCGTCGATGTCTGGCTGCTCGGCAAGGGTGTGAATGAGGTTGAGGATAAAACTCCGATTCCGGTAACACCCAAGAGACTGTTGCCGCTGATCTGACAGACCATTGGTCGAAAATGTGCAAGCGAGGAAGGCGATGTTGTAGCCGGAGACCTGCCGGGTGGCATGCCATATGGCCGCGCCGTCGGAGGGATGCGTACCGGTCGACGACAGGCCGGCTTCGGCAAGGGCTGAGAGCGTCAGATCAGCCCCCACGGACCCGCGATCCATGGCATGATTGTTCGCCGTCTGCACGATATCTACGCCTGCCTGTTGCAGGACCTCCGCGATGGACGGGTGGTAGTTGAACAAGGGATAGCCGGAGTAGATGTGTCCGTCATATCGCGTCTCCGGGTCCGCTTCGATCCGGTGACGCGGTGACACGTTCCGCGCGGCCGGCCCCTCGAGGTTCACGACTGTCACGGACGCCTGGGAGAGGACATTTGCTAAGGGCGCGAAGGCCGGCGCGAACCCCTCTGGCCTTGCGGCAGCGTCGGATTGGATCAGGCTGTGCAGCAACACGTCGCCGCCAAAGGCGAGGTCTGGCCGATCGCAGGCACCGGGGCCGCTGTCGCTCGGGGTGCAGGAGGCGATGACGCCTGCAATCAGCGCCAACCGCAAAAGGTGAACGCCCCGCGCGAGACGCTTGTCTTTCATCGAGAAGTCCATGGCTCGGCCTGTGGATAACACGCGATCAGGCAACTACGGGCCGCGGGATGCTGTCAACGGTTAGCTGAGCGGACCGCGCAGCCAATCCTCGGCGAAATCGAGCGCGCCGCCGGTCGCAAAGCGTGCCGCCCGTTCCAATTCTGCCCGCAACCGCTCTACTCGGCCCGACCCCATCCGCACGCCTGTTTCCGGCCAGAAGGCTCGGACGTGGAGCACGCCGTTGTCGCGCGCCATGTCGATCCGCCCGATGAGCCGAGTGCCCTCGAGCACCGGGAAGACGTAATAGCCGTAGCGCCGTCTTGGCGCGGGCACGAAGATTTCGATCCGGTAATGAAACCCGAACAAACGCTCCGCCCTCTTGCGCTCGCGCAGCGCGGGATCGAAGGGAGACAGCACCCGCACGCGGGACGAGGGCGCGGGCAGTTCTGCCAACGTTTCCAGATCCTTGACCCACATGAACGCGCGTTTGCGCTGTCCGTCTGCACCGGTTATATCCACTTCGGTGAGGCGTCTCTCCGCCAGCGCACCAGCCACCCACTGCTTGGCGTGCTCTGGCCGGATGAGCGCGAAAAACGCAGCCAGCTCTCCGCTCGTTGCAAAGCCCAAACGATCCATCGCCGCGACGCAGGCCTGCTCGATGATCTCATCGTCGCTGAGTTGCACCGCGCGCGTATCTGCCGGGATCACCCGTTCGCTCAGGTCATAGAACTTGCGGAACCCCACGCGCTTGGTGACTGCCAGGTCGCCTGATCGCCAAAGATACTCCAACGCGACTTTCGAGGGCTTCCAATCCCACCATCCGGTGGATTTTTCGGGCCTGTCGTCCTCCATATCCGCGGAGCAGCACGGCCCCTGCTCCGCGACCTGGTTGAGGACCCTGTCGATCTCGGGGTGAAACCCGGCGCCGTGCCAATCCTTCCACTTGCCGTGCAGCCGCTCGCGGTCACGCTCGAACCGCATCCGCCAGAGCGGGTAGAAAGCCATGGGGATGATCGAGGCATCGTGGGTCCAATGCTCGAACGTCGCGCGGGCGCGATCGTTGATCCAGCGCAGGCTCTCGGGACGGTAGGACTGCCGCCGAGACCAGAGGATCAAATCATGGGCGCGGGCAAAGGTGTTGACGCTGTCGACCTGCACGAAGCCGAGCGAGTCGATCAGGCCGGCCAGAGCCGCGCCGGTGGCCTTGCCCGAGGGCGGGTCCATCAGACCGTGGCGCGCCAGAAAAAGCCGGCGCGCCTGATCGTTGGTCAGAACCGGGACGGTCAATGGGCCCGCTCAGGCGGCCTCGACCCATTCCCACGGCCGGGTGAATTCGCCCAGAACCTGCCGGACACCATCAGCATCGGCGCCGTTCTGTTCCAGATAGGCCACCAGCCCGCGTTTCTTGTGTTCACGCACCTCGACAACCCGCGCGTCGTGGCCGGCCTTCTCCAACGCCTCATTATAAATCCGCGTGATCGCCTTCTTGCGCAGGTCGGGCTTGAACACCTTGCCGACGGCCGTTTTGGGCAATTCATCGAGCACTTCCAAGTATTTGGGGATCGCGGCGCGTTCGTGAATGTGGTCCTTGGCATAGGCCATCAACTCATCCTCGGTGATCTGGGCGTTGTCCACCAACTCGACATAGACGCAAGGCAGCTCGCCTGCGAATGCGTCGGGTTGACCGATGGCACCGGCGAAGGCGACGGCCTCGTGGCCGGCCAATGCCTCTTCGATCTCGGCGGGGTCGATGTTGTGACCGCCCCGGATGATCAGGTCTTTCGCGCGGCCTGTGATCCAGAGGTAGCCGTCTTCGTCAAACCGGCCCAGATCGCCTGTGCGCAGGTAGACGTCGTGGTGGAAAAGGTCGCGGTTCTTGTCGGCTTCGGTATAGGTCGAGCCTTCGAAGACGCCGGGGCTGGAGATGCAGATTTCGCCGACCGTGTCGACGTCCGCCTCGACCGGTCCATCGGGGCTATCGGTCAGGATCTTCACCTCGGTATGGGGGAAGGTCACGCCGATGGAGCCAATTTTCTTCTCGCCTTCCACGGGGTTACAGGACACGAGGCACGTCGCCTCTGTCAGGCCGTAGCCCTCGATTAGGGTCACGCCAGTGGCTTTCTCGAAGCGGTGGAACAGCTCCACCGGCAGCGGCGCGGAGCCCGAGAAGGCGGTTTTGACCGTTGAGACATCGGCATCCACCGGGCGCTGCATCATCGCGGCAATCGCGGTGGGGACAGTGATGATGAAGGTCACCTGCCAACGCTCGACCAGCTTCCAGAAGTTGTCGAAGACGCCCTCGCCCCGGTAGCCCTGCGGCGTCGGGAATACCACGTGCCCGCCCGAGGCGACCATGGCCATCAGGATGACGTGACAGGCAAAGACATGGAACAGCGGCAGGGGGCAGATCACCGTGTCCTTCTCGGAGAAGAGCAGCGTGTGGCCGATCCAGCCGTTGTAGATCATCCCGGAATACTTGTGCTGCGCGACCTTGGGCATGCCGGTGGTGCCGCCGGTGTGGAAGTAGCACGCCACGCGGTCTTCGCGGACGTCCTCGAAATCGAGGGTCTTGTTCTGCTTCGCGCATTCGTCCGTGAAGCTCAGCACGCGTGCGTTGTGCTCGACCGGGTTCTTCGGCCGCAGGAGTGGTACGATGAATTTCTTCAGGCCCGTGAGGTAGCGCAGGAGGTCAACCTCCAGCACCGTTTCAACACCCGGCGCCATGGTGATAGCCTCGGACACCTTCTGGGCGACATCGGTCTTGGGGAAGGATTTCAGCGTCACCACGACCTTGGCGTTGGTCTCGCGCAGGATCGAGGCGATCTGCTCGGCCTCCAGCAACGGGTTGATCGGCGCGGCGATGCCAGCCGTGGCGCCGGCCAGAAGGGTGACGGCGGTCTCGTTACAATTCGGCAGGATGTAGGCCACGGTATCCGTCGGCCCGACCCCGAGCGACCGGAACAGGTTCGCCGCCTGCGTGATCCGCTCGTGAAACATGTTCCACGTCAGGGTTTCTGCCGGGTCCTTGGGACCAGAGAACAGTTGAAACGTGATCGCGTTCAGGTCGCCGTGGGCCTTGGTCGTGTTGCTCAGCAACTCGTACAAGGTGACCGCCGGCTGGCTTTCCGGCCATGGCATCTCTGCTTCGATTTTCCTGACGTCTTCGAGCGATGCAAAACGAGCCATGGCTCCCTCCCCTTACTTTTCTTGCGGGCACCTTTTTAGCGGTGCCTCTCCCGCAATCAGCATCGGGGAAACTCGCGCAGCGCGCAACTATAACGCAACGTAGAGGTGTTATTCGGCAGCAAGGCCCGAGGTGAACTGCAACCGCGCCAGACGCGCATAGAGCCCCCCCTCCGCGACGAGGCTGTCGTGGGTGCCTTCCGCGACGATGCGCCCGTCCTCGAAGACCAAGATGCGGTCGGCCTGCTTCACGGTCGCCAGGCGGTGCGCCACGATCAAGGTGGTTCGGGTCTCCGACATCCGGGTCACGGCCTCTTGCACCGCGCGCTCGGATTCCGCGTCCAGCGCGCTTGTCGCCTCGTCCAGCAACAAAATCGGCGCGTCGCGCAGGATCGCCCGCGCGATGGCGATGCGCTGCTTTTGCCCCCCGGACAGCATCATGCCGCGCTCGCCGACATAGGTGTCGTAGCCCTTGGGAAGCGCGCTGATGAACTCGTGCGCGGCGGCGGCGCGGGCGGCGGCCTCGACCTCCGCATCGGTGGCGTCCAAGCGCCCGAAACGGATGTTGTCGCGGGCGGAGGCGGCAAAGATGACCGGGTCCTGCGGAACCAGCGCCATCGCCTCGCGGAACGTGTGACGGGCCATCTCGGGCAGGCCGGTCCCATCGAGGGTGATGCGCCCCGATTCCGGATCGTAGAACCGCAAAAGCAGTTGGAAGACAGTGGATTTACCGGCCCCCGATGGGCCGACAAGCGCGACCGTCTCGCCGGGCTGAATGGTGAAACTCACGCCTTCGAGCGCCGCCGTCTCGGGGCGCGATGGGTAGTGAAAATGAACATTGTCAAAGGAGATCGGCCCGCGCCCGCCTTGCGGCAGCTCCGCGCCCGCCGCCGGATCGGCGACCGTATCGTCAGAGCCCAGAAGCTCAACCAGCCGTTCCGTGGCGCCGGAGGCCCGCTGCAACTCGCCCCATATCTCGGACAAAGCACCGACCGACCCGGCGACCATGATGGCATAGATCAGGAACTGGATCAGGGCACCGATGGTCATCGCCTCGGACCTCACGTCGCGCGCGCCGACCCAGAGGACGCCGACGACGCCGGAAAACACCAAGGCGATCACGATGACGGTCATGATTGCGCGGGTCGCGATGCGTTTCTTGGCGCTGTCGAAGGACAGTTCGGTCACATCCGAGAAGCGCGTGGCGGTGGGCTCCTCATGGGTGAAGGCCTGCACCGTCTGTGCCGACAACAGCGCTTCGGAGGCGTTGCCGGAACTCTCGGCGATCCAGTCCTGGTTCTGACGGCTGAGCACGCGAAGACGGCGGCCCAGAACGACAATCGGGACAATGACCATCGGCACGATCAGCAAGACAGCGCCCGCCAGCTTCGGAGAAGTCCAGAGCATCAGTCCGACCCCGCCGATCAGGATCAGCAGATTGCGCAGGGCGACGGACATGCTGGAGGAAATCACGCTGAGCAAAAGGGTCGTGTCGGTGGTAATCCGGCTCAGCACCTCGCCGGTCATGATCCGCTCGTAGAATGCGGGGCTCATGGTGATCATGCGCGCGAAGACCGCTTTGCGAATGTCCGCGATCACCCGCTCTCCAAGGCGCGTCACGAGATAATAGCGCAGGCCCGTGCCCACGGCGAGAAGGCCGGCAATGCCAAGGGCGGCCATGAAATACTGATCGAGAAGCTCGGTCGTCTCGGTCTCGAAGCCGTCCACGACGCGGCGCACGGCAAGCGGCAAGGTCAGCGAGACCACGGCCGTCAGGATCAGCGCCCCGACGGCGCCCAGAACCATCCAGCGGTGCGGCGCAAGGAACGGCATCAACCCTTTCAGGCTGCCGATTTTCCGCGAACGCTCGCGCTCTTCCGACGCGGCCTGCGGAGCCGTCTGGCCAGGAGCGGAGGGGGTGTCTTGCTTACGTGCCATGGTTCAATTCGCCCGCTTGGAAGGCTTCGTTTCTCTGCGTCGAACGAAGGATTTTATCGTGCAAGGAGCGTTAACACCGCCCTTTGACCCACGCAATCCGACGTGCCGGCGACAAAAGGCGCGCGGGCGCGTGGACCGGTAAATTTCGCCGTAGCTGTCCCTCGGAGTAAACCGGTTTTTTACACTTTGCGCAGTAGCCTCGGCGACAGGCCCCATGCTCCGCAACAACTCTATACACGCCTCCTTGGAAAGACGCCGATGTGCCAGATTTGTAAGACGATGAACCCCGCCTTGAGCGGGTGTGAATACCTTGGCCTGACGTCCTCCAACGCCCCCGGCCCTGCGAGGGTACCGGGCGACACGATTGTCGAGACTGGCGACGCTGGCGCGACGGTCGGCAGTGCGGCTGCCATGACGGTCGGCACGTATTTCCTTGGCGAGTTATCCTCGGGAACCGAGAGTGACTGGATCGAGGTCACGCTCGACCCCGGCACCTACACGATTGCAGGCGTAGGAACCGGGCCACTCGACAGCGCCGTCAACGACATCACGCTGACCCTTCGGGATGTCTCCGGCGTGTCGATCGATTACGACAATGGGTCAGGACCCGGCCTGAACGCCGAGTTGTCGGTCACGACCAGTGAGACGATGACCCTCTTCATCGACGTGGGCTCCTACGTTCCGACGGACAGCGGCACCTATGGTGTCTCGATCACCGAGGGGAGCCTCGCCAGCTACAACGCCGAGATGGGCGCCGGGAACCTCATGCGGTCGAACCAGGCCTGGGTGTCGAGCGGGGGCACGTCTGTGGACCTGACCTGGGCCGTCCGGGCCTCCGGCACCGATCCCCTCAACGGCACACCGATGGTGGCGCTGGACGCCAGTCAGATCGCCCTCGCGGACGCGGCATTGAGTTATACCGATGCGATCTCGGGCCTGAACGTCACGCGCGTCGCGCCGGACGGCAGCTCCAACGATGCCACGTTGCTCATCGGTGCCTACAGCGCGAATGACGGCGCGGGCGCCTATGCCTATCTTCCCGGCAGTAACGGCGGCAACACCAGCAGCCCCGCCGCCAACGGTGACATCTGGCTGAACAATCAATCTTTTGGATGGCAGAGCTACGGCTTTGGCACCTACACCTCGTTCACCATGCTGCACGAGATTGGCCACGCCATAGGCCTCGCCCATCCCGGCACCTACAACGCGTCGTCCGGCGTGACGTTCAGCTATCAGAACCACGCGCAATTCACCGAGGATAGCCAGCAATACACGGTGATGAGCTATTTTGACGAAACCCACACCGGCGCCAGCGGTGGGCTTGGGTTCCCCGACACCTTCATGCTGCATGACTTCATGGCGATCCACCAGCTCTACGGCACGGACGACACTTACAATGCGGGCAACACGATCTACGGGTTCAATGCCACCGAGGCGGGCTCGGCCTATGATTTCACGGCCAACGCCACGCCTTTCATGACCGTCTATGACGGCGCCGGCTCCGACACGATCGACCTTTCCGGCTACGCGAACGGACAGCGATTGACGCTTGAGGCGGGCAGCTTCTCCGATATCGGCGGCTACTCCGGCAACTTCTCCATCGCGTTCGGCGCGGTGATCGAACATGCCGTGGGCGGGTCTGGCAATGATGAGATCACGGGCAACAGCGCACCCAACCAGCTTGAGGGCGGCGCGGGGGCTGACACGCTGATCGGCAGCGCCGGCAATGACACGTTGATCGGCGGCGAGGGTAATGACACGCTCATGGGCGGCGCTGAATTCGACCTGCTGGAAGGCGGCGAAGGGCGCGACTCTCTTGTCGGCGGAATGGGCAACGACACATTGGTCGGCGGCCGTCAGAACGACCGCATGTCCGGCGGAAATGGAGATGACATCATTCTTGGAGAGATGGGTGCCGACCGTTTGATCGGCGGACGCGGCGCCGACACCTTGAGCGGCGGCAACCGCAACGACAAATTGATCGGCGGTGACGGCGACGATGACATCTTCGGCGATCAAGGCAACGATCTGCTGCGCGGCGGCAGCCAGAACGACGCGCTTCACGGGGGCGCGGGCAACGACATCCTTGTTGGCGGCGCGGGGTTCGACACTCTCGAAGGTGGCGACGGCGATGACAGTCTGACCGGTGCGTTCAACGCCGATTTGTTTATCTTCAAGGATGCCAACGGCGCCGATACAATCTCGGACTTCGACGCGCAGAACGATTTCGAGAAGATCGACTTTTCAGGCATGTCGTCGCTCAACACCCTCTCCGACGTGCTCGGCCATGGCTCGGGCACAGCCGCCGCAACTCAGGTCGACGCCGATGTCTTCATCGCGACAGATGGCGGATCGATACTGTTGCAGAACGTGCTCTACGCGGATCTCGACGCGCAGGACTTCATCTTCTGAGTGGAGGCTATGGTGATGAACGTCAGGAAGATGGAGCGGGCGACGGGAATCGAACCCGTATCATCAGCTTGGAAGGCTGAGGTCTTACCATTACACAACGCCCGCGCTGTGTTTCGTGTGGGTATGCCATGCGCTTTTTGAGGTCAAGTCCGGCTTGCACCGGGCGCGAAGCACGCAGCCTCTCCGCTCATGACGGAACGCTAAACCAAAGCACAAAGGCCCACCGCGCCCTTCCAGCTTTATCCCCTCTGCAGACTCAAATCCTGCGCATTCCGTTTGACACCCCCGGAGCGGCTCTGTCATGGATAGCGGACATTCGGTTTCCCGAGGCACCTTGGTGTCGACGGAATTTGAGAGGGAATGCAGTGCGGCGTCTGACGCCAATCCTGCAGCTGCCCCCGCAACTGTAAGCGGTGCGTCAGGTTGAACACGCCACTGGAGCGATCCGGGAAGGCCAGCCAGACCATTCAGCCGCGAGCCAGGAGACCTGCCGGATGTATGAAACGCAAACGGCCGTCGGGTGTGACGGTATGAAGGAGCACGAAATATGACGACGCAGACGCAAAACCTCGCCGGATCCAAGGCAGGCCTTTCCACCATCGGCGCAGCCCTCATGGTTGCCGCAATGGGCTTTGGCCTGATGTTCGTGACCGGCCACGTGCAGGCGGCAACGCTTCACGATGCGGCCCACGACGTGCGCCACGCCACTGGCTTCCCCTGCCACTGAACTGATGTTCACACGGCTTTTGACCAGCGCGTTGTTCGCTGGCGCTGCTTCAGGGCTGATTGCCGCCCTGTTGCAGCTTTGGTTCGTGCAGCCTGTCCTGCTTCACGCTGAACTCTATGAATCGGGAGAATTGCTGCATTTCGGTGCCGACTCGAATATCGCCGCGGCGCAGGACGTCGGGGGGATTGACCTCGTCCGGGACGGGCTGAGCACCGTTTTCACGATGTTGATCTACTCGGCCTACGCGATGATCCTGCTGGCGGCGATGTCCGTCGCGGAGGAGCGAGGCGCCGCGATTACCGCGCGCACTGGCATGATCTGGGGCATCGCGGGTTTCGTCGCAGTGCATCTGGCGCCGGGCTTTTCGCTGGCGCCCGAAGTGCCCGGCGTGGCGGCTGCCGATGTCGTGCTGCGTCAGGTCTGGTGGTTCACCACTGCAATCATGGCCGCCGCCGCGATGGTGTTGATCGGCTTTGGCAAGAACTGGGCCGCATGGCTCGGAGCGGCGGTGCTCTTGCTGGCGCCGCACGTCTACGGCGCGCCGGAGCCCGAGGTTTTCACCGGGCCGGTTCCGACCGAGATCGGCGCGCTCTTCGCGGCCCGTGCCCTAGGCGTCGGCCTTGCGGCCTGGGTGCTTCTGGGGCTCTTTGCCGGCTACTTCTGGTCGCGTCGCATCGGCGCGACGGACGCAGCCTGAGCATCAGGATTAGACGGAGACCTTCGATGAACACCGGCCTACCCCTTCTGGTCATCGGCCTCCTTTTCGGCGGCGGCATCGGCTTCACGATTGCCGCCGCCAACGGGATCACCCTGGATGGCCACGACCATGGATCTCATGGTGCCGCCGGTCACGGCGACATGGACCACGATACCATCCTCGCCCTCCCCGCCTCTGACACCGCCCCTACTCTCGCAATTGCCGTCAGCGAGGATCCGGTCGCGGGATACAACCTGCACATCATGACCGAGAACTTCTCGTTTTCGCCGCAGAACGCGGGACTCGAGCACGCGCCCGGCGAAGGCCATGCTCACGTCTATATCAATGGCGTCAAGCTCGGGCGGTTCTATGGACCTTGGGTGCATCTCGATCATTTGCCCGAGGGGGAGGTGATCGTCGATGTGACGTTGAATGCCAACGATCACAGGGCCTTGGCAGTGGGTGACACGCCGCTGCGCGCCAGCGTCACGATCGAGAACTAGCCACGCGGGAGCGCCGGGATGCGGCCTTTCAGGCAATGCCGCAGCCGTCCGCACGCGGTGGCATCCTCGATCCATCCCTCCGGACTGGCGAGGTAGCATTTTACCGTCGCCACGATATCGGCAAGGTCCGCCTCGGGATCAATCCCTCCGAAGAAATACGTCGCCCGTCCCGCCCCTTGCAGCGCGAGGCTGACGGGCGCGGCGCAAGCGTTCATGCAGGGTTGAGCCACAACGGCGGCGTCGATCCCGGCGCTGCTCAATGCGGCTTGCAGGCCATCTCGCGCGCCTGAAAAACCGGAGGGGTCGCAGGTTGAACAAAGATGCAGAACGACCGCAGGGCTCATTCCAACCCCTTGGGACGCAACAGATATGTGTCCATGATCCAGCCATGTGCGGCACGGGCGGCGGCGCGGGTCTCGATGATCCGGGGTGCGGCCTCCGCAAGAGGGCCGTGATCGAGGATCTGCTCCGGCATCCCGAGGTAGGCGCCCCACCAGATGTGCAGATCATCGCGACCGAGGGTCTGGAAACTGCATTCCCCATCCAGCATCACGATCAACGTTTCGGTCCTCTCGGGCCACCCATGCTCGCGCAACCGCCGCCCGGTGGTGACCGTGACAGCGCCGGCGAGGGTGTTGAACGTCAGCCCATGGGCCGCGGTCAGCGCCTGCAGCGCAGTAATGCCGGGCACGACTTTGATCGCGGGCGCGGGCGACAAGCGCGAGGCGATGCGCAGGGTGCTGTCGTAGAGCGAGGGATCGCCCCAGACCAGCAGCGCCACGGCGCCTGCAGGCGCAACGTCCGAAAGCGCTGCGGTCCAGCGCCGGGCGATTTCATCGTGCCAGGCGCGCACCCTTTGCTTGTAGGGAATCGCGGGATCCCGTGTGGGGTAGTCGAACTCCACAATTTGGCCTTCGGCGCCGGCATCACGGATGATCCGATGGCGCAAACCTGCGAGGTCGGACTTGTCCGGCCCCTTGCGTGGCACAAGGATCACCGCAGCCTCGCGCAAGGCGCGCTGAGCCTCCAACGTGACATGCTCCGGATTGCCGGTGCCGATGCCGATCAACCACAGGTCCATCCTAGCGCTCATCTGCTAACGGACCGTAAAGGATCAGCGCCGGCGCGGTCCCGATCTCGGCCTCCAGCTTGCCCACCAGTTCAGACAGCGGCATCCGGTAGAGCGCCTGGTCCGGCGTGCTCACGGCCTCCGCAAGGATTGCGGGGGTGTCGGCAGGCAGACCACGCGCGATCAGGGCTTGCGCCAGCTTCGGGAAGGTGCGCTTGCCCATGAAGATAACCGTGCTCGCGCCGGGATCGGCGAGTGCGTCGAGGTTGATGTCGTCGGGCAATTCGCCCGAGGCATCGTGGCCGGTCACGAACTGCACCCGCCGCGCGGTGAGCCGCCGGGTCAGCGGGATGCCCGCGGCGGCGGCGGCGGCGATGGCCGAGGGCACACCCGGCACGATCTCGTAGTCGATACCCGCCTCGCGCAGTGCCACGAGCTCCTCCTCCAGTCGTCCGAACAGGCCGCTGTCGCCCGACTTCAGCCGCACCACCCGCTGCCCGGTGCGCGCGTAATCCACCAGCAGCCGGCTGACATGGTTCTGCTTCGGCGAGGGCCGCCCGGCACGCTTTCCCACACCCACGAGGTCCGCGCCGCTGCGCGCGTGGGACAGGATCGGGCCAGAGGAGAGGTCGTCAAAGAGCACCGCGTCAGCGCGCTTCAGACGGTCCACCGCCTTGAGCGTCAGCAGTTCCGGGTCGCCGGGACCCGAACCCACGAAAGAGACGAAACCGCTCATGCGCGCTCCTCCGTGATCATGTGGAAAAAGGTGCCGCTGACATAGCCGCGGACCGAGCCGGTTTGCACCACGGCGTTGCCGTCGGCATCGAAGACCTCGGCCAGCGGCGCATCGGGTTGCTGGAGAATGCTGGAATAGTGAAACTCATGCCCGCGCAGGACGCTGCCGGCGGCGAGCCCGGGCATGGTTTCGGAAAGCACCGCGCGGCGGTAGCCGAGGTTGAACTTGCGTTTCTCGTAAGATGTCTCGAGCCCGAGCAGCCCCGCCATCTCGTGCCGCACCCCCTCCTTGTCGATGAGCCCTGCGCCGAGCGCCATGTAGCCCCCGCATTCGCCGTGGACCGGCTTACTCTCCGCATGGCGACGCAGGCCGTCGCGGAACGTGCTTGCCGCCGCCAATGCACCGGCGTGCAACTCCGGGTAGCCGCCGGGCAGCCAGACCAGATCGGCCTCCGCCGAGGGGGCCTCGTCGGCCAGCGGCGAGAAGGGCAGGATCTCGGCCCCCGCCGCGCGCCACGCCTTGAGCAGGTGCGGATAGGTGAAGGAGAAGGCTGCGTCCCGCGCCAGGGCGATGCGCTGCGCGGGCGGGCGCGGCAGGCTGCCCGAAGCGACGGAGGGGCCCGCCGCCGCTGCCGCGCGGATCGCGCCGAGGTCGACATTCTCGCGCAGGAAGGCGGCATAGCCGGTGATCGCGGCTTCCAGATCCGGGTGCTCGACCGCCTGGATCAGCCCCAGGTGCCGCTCGGGCAAGGTCAGGTCTCCGCGGCGCGGCAGCACGCCCAGAACCTCCAGCCCCGCATGATCCATCCCGCGGCGGATCAGCCGCTCGTGCCGGGGGGAGGCCACGCGGTTCAGGATCACCCCGGCGATGGGTAGCTCCGGGTTGTAGGCTTGGAAGCCGAGCGCCGTCGCCGCCGCCGATTGCGCCTGACCGCCCGCGTCGATGACCAGCACCACGGGCCAGCCCATGCGCTGCGCGGTCTCGGCGGAGGTGCCAAAGCCCGACTGCCCGCGCGTCGCCACCCCGTCGTAGAGGCCCATGGAGCCCTCGGCCACGCAGATGTCGGCCCCTTCGGCCTCGGTCGCGATGGCATCGATCAGCGCGCCGTCCATGGCCCAGGTGTCGATGTTGAACGAGGCCCGCCCCGAGGCCGCCATGTGGAAGGCCGGGTCGATGTAATCGGGACCGGACTTGAAGGGCTGCACCTCCAGCCCATCGTCGCGCAGGGCGCGCAACAGCCCGAGCATCACCGTGGTCTTGCCGGTGCCCGAGGAGGGCGCCGAGACCAGCAGGCCGGGGGGAAGCTTGTGCATCTCAGTCATCTCCGTGCTGCCATTCCGACCAGGGGCTGTCGGCTGTCTGAGGGCGATAGCGGCGGTCGTAATCCGCTGCATAAAGGCGGCTTTCGGTGAAGTCACGCGCACCGATGGCGGGTCCCACGAGGATCAGCGCGGTGCGGGCGATGGCGGGGTCCATGGCCTTCTCCAAATCACCAAGGGTGGCGCGGATGATCTTCTCGTCCGGCCACGAGGCGCGGTAGACCACGGCGACCGGGCATTCCGCGCCGTAGTGGGGCTCCAGTTCCGCCACCACCTGCGCGAGGTTCCCGATGGAGAGGTGCAGCGCCAGCGTCGTGCCGGTGCGGGCGAAATTCGCGAGGCTCTCGCCCTCGGGCATGGAAGAGGCACGGCCCGGCGTGCGGGTCAGCACCAGCGATTGCCCCACGCCCGGCAGGGTCAACTCCTGCCCGAGGCTCGCGGCGGCGGCGGCGAATGAGGGCACGCCGGGGGTCACGGTGAAGGGGATGCGCAGGGCGTCGAGCCGGCGGATCTGCTCGCCCATCGCGGACCAGACGGAGAGATCGCCCGAATGCAGCCGCGCCACGTCCTTGCCCGCGTCATGGGCCACGGCGATGGTCCCGATGATCTCGTCGAGCGACATCGGCGCGGTGTTGATCACCTGCGCCCCTTCCGGGCAATGGTCAAGGATCGCCTCTGGCACCAGCGAGCCCGCGTAGAGGCAGACCGGACAAGACGCGATCAGGTCGCGCCCGCGCAGGGTCAGCAGGTCCGGCGCGCCGGGGCCCGCACCGATGAAATGAACGGTCATGGGGTTTCTCCTGTTCGGGCAAGGGCGCAGGTTGCCATCCGGTCGGCGGAGACGACCCGGGCAGCCAGCAGCCGCGCGCCGGGGCCAGCGGCGGCAAGGGCGGCGGACTCGGCGACGGAACCCGTGTTGCGGTGTGCTTGCGACGCCGCCGAGCGGGTCGCCGTTTCCTGTTGCGCGAGGGTCTCGGCCGGGAGGCCTTCCAGCGGCAGGCCGAGCCGCGTCGCGAGCGCGCGGATTGCTCCGGCGGCCGCCTTGTCCTCCGCCGTGGCAAGGCACCCTGCCCCACCGCCCGCGCGGGCATAGGCGTCGGCCAGGCTCTCCACCGTGGCGGCGGCGCGGAACCCGAAGCCCGCGACGATCACAGCACCACGTTCCATTGCGCCACCGGGTACGCCTGCGCCCAGGCGCGTTTCGCCCCGAGGGGTTTGGCGTGGGCCAAGTCGATGCGCATCAGCTCGCCCCCGTGGCGCTCCTGCGCGGTGGCGAGAAGCGCCTCGGCCTCCAGCGTCACGCCGTTGGCGACAAGGCGCGTGCCGGGGGGCAGCACGGTGAGCCGGTCGAGCAGTGCGTCCGAGAGGCCGCCGCCCACGAAGACGGCATGCGGCGCGGGCAGCGAGTCGAGCATGGCCAGGGTATCGCCTTGGTGCACGCCGATCCGGTCGACCCCGAAGCGTTCGGCATTGGCGCGGATCAGGGCGACGCGGTCCTCGCGCAGCTCCACCACACTGGCCGAACACCGCGGGTGCGCTAGCGCCCATTCCACCGCGATGCTGCCCGAGCCGCCGCCGAGATCCCAGAGGTGCTCGCCTGCGCGCGGCGCCAGTGCCGAGAGGGTCAGCGCGCGCACCGGGCGCTTGGTCATCACGCCGTCGGTCTCGAACATCTCGTCCGGTAAGCCCGAGGCCCGCGGGATCGCGGCGCCCTCCCCCGCCACTTCCAGCGCCACGCAGACCGGCGCCGTGAAGCCTCCCGCCTGTGCTGTCGCCACGTCGCAGCGCTGCACCCGTTCGCGCGGGCCGCCGAGGGCCTCGCACACCGTCAGGATGCTGTCTCCAAAGCCCTGCGCTTCAACGAAGGTGGCGAGATCCGCCACCGCTGCCCCGTCGCGCAGCAGGACGATGGCGCGCAGGCCGGCGGAAAGCTCGCGGCGCAGGCGCGCGAGCGGGGCCGCGTGCAAGCCGATGCAGAGCACCTCCTCCAGCGGCCAGGCCATGCGCGCGGCGGCCAGTGAGAAGGCCGAAGGCGCGGGAAAGGCGCGCCAGTCCTCGGCTGCGAAAGCGCGCGAGATCGCGCGGCCCGCGCCGTACCAGAAGGGATCGCCCGAGACGAGCACCGCCACCTGCCGCCCCCGCAGACCGGCCAGCACCTCGATGCCCTCGGCGAAGGGAACCGGCCATTCGATCCGCTGTCGGCCATCCTCGGGCAGCAGGCCGAGGTGTCGCTTCGGCCCCATGATGATTTCCGCCTCCGCCAGTGCGCGGGCGCTTGCGGGGGCAAGGCCCTCCGGTCCATCTTCGGTCAGCCCGATAATCGTGATCCACGGAGCCTCAGCCATGACACCCAACCTCCTGATCCTCGGCGGCACGATGGAGGCCACGGCGCTCGCCCGCGCGGTGGCAGAGGCGGGAATCGCCGGCACCGTGTCCTTCGCGGGACGTGTGGCGCGCCCGGTGCGCCAGCCGCTGCCGCAGCGCGTCGGCGGGTTCGGAGGCGTCGCCGGTTTGCGTGCCTTCTTGGCCGAGGCAGGCATCACCCACGTGGTCGATGCCACCCATCCCTTCGCCGCGCAGATGAGCCGCAACGCGATTGAAGCCTGCGCCGAGGCGCGCGTGCCGCTCATCGCCCTGACCCGCCCGCCCTGGGTGCCGCAGCCGGGCGATGATTGGCAGCGTGTCCCCGACATTGCGGGGGCCGTCGCGGCGCTCGACCAACCCGCGCGGCGCGTCATGCTTGCCGTGGGTCGGATGCATCTGGCCGATTTCGCCCCCAACCCGCAGCATTTCTACCTGCTGCGCCTCGTCGATCCGCCGAAGGAGGCCCTGCCCCTGCCGAACGCGGAGGTCGTCGTCTCGCGCGGGCCGTTCACCGAGGCCGATGACCGCGCCTTGATGGAGCGCCACGGGATCGACCTCGTCGTTTCCAAGAACGCGGGCGGCAAGGGCGCCTATGCGAAGATCGCTGCCGCCCGCGCGCTCAGCCTGCCGGTCATCATGATCGACCGCCCCGCGATCCCGCCAAGGCCCGAGGTTGCCACGCCGGAAGAGGTGCTCGACTGGCTCGGTCATCCCGCCTCCGTCACTGAACGTGGCGTGTAGACGAAAGGCGCGCCGTCCCGCGCGATCACCCGCGTCAGCGACGAGCCCACCAGCACCACCGTGCGCATATCCGCCATTTCCGGCGTGGCCTCGGCCAAGGTGGTAACGCGGATCGCCTGATCTGGCGTGGAGACGGCGCGCGCAAAGAGGATCACCCGCTCGGGCTCGCAGCATTCGCGCAGGATATCGAGGGTCTTCCCGAAGCCCTCGGGCCGCGATTTCGAGCGGGGGTTGTAGAAGGCCATGGCGAAATCGGCCTCGGCAGCCAGCCGCAAGCGCCGCTCGATCAGCGCCCAGGGCTTGAGGTTGTCGGAGAGGTTGATGCAGCAGAAATCGTGCCCGAGCGGCGCGCCGGCGGCCGCGGCGGCAGCAAGCATGGCGGTGATGCCGGGCAGCACCCGGATATCCAGCGCGCGCCACGTCTCTGGCCCGGCCTCGACCGCCTCGAAGATGGCCGACGCCATGGCGAAGACGCCCGGATCGCCGGAGCTGACCACCACGACGCGGCGGCCTTCGGTAGCCATGGTAAGCGCATGGGCCGCGCGCTCCATCTCCACCCGGTTGTCACTCTCGTGCAGGGTCAGGCCCGCACGCGGCGCGATGCGGCGGACGTAGGGGATGTAGCCCACGATATCGGTCGCGGCGTCGATGGCCGCCTGCGCCCCCGGCGTGATCAGGCTCTCCGCCCCGGGCCCGAGGCCCGCCACCACAACCCAACCGCTCATGGCCGCCGCCCCTCGCCGTGGACCACGACGATGGAGAAATACGGCAAGGCCTCCCCCACGAAATCCGCGAGCGGCTGCACCGTCTGCCCTTCCATGCTGGCGTATTCCACCAGCACCGCGCGCGCCAGCTTGCCCGACGCTTCCAGCGCACGGCGGACCTTGGGCAGGTTGCGGCCGATTTTCATCACCACCAGCGCGTCGGCGCGGGTCATCGCCTCGGTCAGCGCGGCCTCGTCGAGCGTACCCATGACCGTCGAGAGCACGTCATCCCCCCAGGTGATCGGCGCGCCGCTGGCGGTCCATGCGGCCGACATGCCGGTGATCGCGGGCACGACCTGCACCTCGCAGGTGCCTTGCAGGCGCGAGTGCAAATGCATGAAGGAGCCGTAGAAGAACGGATCGCCCTCGCAGAGCACCACCACGTCCTCGCCCTCCGCCGTCAGGGCGCAAAGGTGGCGCGTGCACTCCTCGTAGAACTCCGAGAGCACCGCGTTGTAGCGCGGGTCGCTCAGCGGGATCTCAGTCGTGACGGGATATTCCATCGGGAACTCGACGGCGTCCTCGCGCAGCATCCCCTCCACGATCGCCCGCGACCGCCCGTTGCGGCCAGCTTTGCGGAAGAAGGCCACATGCTTCGCGCCGCGCACCAGACGGTCGGCGCGGACGCTCATCAGCTCCGGGTCGCCGGGACCGAGGCCGACCCCATGCACACGCCCCTGCACCGCGCCGCTCATTCCGCGCGGCTCGCGATGGCGTTGATCGCGGCCACGGTGATGGCCGAGCCGCCAAGGCGGCCTTCCACGATCAGCGAGGGCACCGGCGCGGCCTCCCACAGCGCCTCCTTGCTCTCGCGGGCGCCGACGAAGCCCACCGGGCAGCCGATGATTGCCGCAGGGCGCGGGCACGCGGGGTCCTCGAGCATCTCCAGAAGGTGGAAGAGCGCGGTTGGCGCGTTGCCGATGGCGACGACAGCACCCTCCAGCCGCTCACGCCAGAGCTCCAGCGCGGCGGCGGAGCGGGTGGTGCCCATGTCGGCGGCCATCTGCGGCACGCGGGCGTCGCGCAGGGTGCAGATGACATCGTTGTCCGCCGGCAGGCGTTTGCGAGTCACGCCCTCACTCACCATGTAGGCATCGCAGAAGATCGGCGCGCCCGCGTCCAGCGCCGCACGGGCCGCCGTGACCATGCCGGGGGCGATCTGCACGCTGTCCTCCAGCCCGACGAGGCCCGCCGCGTGGATCATCCGCACGACGATCTGCTCGTCCTCGGCGCTGAAGCGCGACAGGTTGGCCTCGGCGCGGATGGTGGCGAAGCTCTCCAGGTAGATCGCGGCGCCGTTTTTCTCGTATTCGTAGGGCATGGTCAGGCTTGGATATCCTTGAAGCTGAGGGAGGCGGGCAGACCGCGTTGCGTGGGCGCATCCCACGGCGCGCCGCCCGAGACAAGATCGAAGCCCGCCGCCGTGGCAACGAGCGTGTGATCCGCCCGGCGCGGCAGGGCGCAGCCCTTGGCACAGCCCGAGACGTGCAGGCTTGCACAGGCCGGCAAATCCGGCGCGAGGCGACGGGCCAGCGCGCGGGTGGGGCCATGGGCTTGAGGGCACCCGGGCGCGCCCGTGCAGGCGTGCACGCGTAAGAGCGGGTCGTCGGGGGCGCAGAAGCCGGACGGGCGTTTGGGTGAGGCATTTGGCACGAGGAGTCGCCGGTCGGGCAGGATGCGGAGCGTCGTGACGGAGGGGTCGGCTAGCAGCGCGCGGAGTGCCTCGGCCTCGACCTGTCCGAAGGGCGCGCCGATGAGCGTGCCGAGGGTGCTTTCGCGCGGCACCGGCGCGGCTTGGCGGGGGACCGCGCGCCAGTGTTCCGGAAGATCGACCCGCTGCAGATGCCGCGCCATGCGGCCCGCCTCGCGCCCGCCGGTGGCGATGAACCACTCGAGCAGCTCGGCCACGGTCGCCATAGCCGCTTCTTCGTCCACCACGCGCCCCGCCTCGGCACCGTCGGCGACCACGATCAGCCGGCCCTCGGCGGCGCGTTCCAGCCGGATGTCGGCGGGGGCGCCGGCGACCCAGGGGCGCGTTCCAGTGTCGATCGCGTATCCGAATTTAGATGGCACTTCAGGGAGTTGCGGCAGGACCTTCAACCAGTTTTCAGCAAGGCGGTGAGAGAGATCGCCCGCCTGCCACTCGGGGGTCATCACGAGGTTCCGCCGCCCCTCCTGCGCAGGGTCCGCGTCGAGCAGGCCTGCCTGCTGCAGCCCCTCCACAACCGCGCCGTGATCGGCCTCCGCGATGCCGCGCAGCTGCAAGTTGGCGCGGCTGGTGAGTTCGATCACGCCGCTGCCGAATTGCTCTGCCAGATCGCAAAGCGCGCGGCCCTGCGCGGCGTCGATTTCTCCCATCCACGGGCGGACGCGGACCACCAGCCCGTCGCCCGACGCCATCGGCCGGTAGGCCCCGGGGCACCAGCCCTTGACCTCGGGCGCACTCATTGGGCGGCCTCGATCTCGGCGAGGATGGAGTTGCGCCGGGACTGCCAGAGGCCCGCTTCATGGAGCGCGGCGAAGCGGTCGCGCATGGCGGCGAGCGCGCCGGGGTTCGCATCGGCGAGGAAGGCGGTCACGGCCGCATCGCCGAGGGTGGCGTCGTAGTAGGCATCGAAGAGATGCGCGGGCACAACGTCGGCGAGCTGCGCGAAAGCGGCCATGTTCTCGAGCGTTGCGGCAATCTCGGCGGCGCCGCGGAAATCGTGTCGTTGCATGCCCGCGATCCAATCCGGGTTGGTCGCGCGCGCAAGGACCACGCGGGCGATCTCCTCCGTTAGGGCGCGGGCGCGGGGGCGGGCGGGATCGGTGATGTCGAGGTGCCAAGGCCGCGCCGCGCCACCGGTGACGGCTTGGGCCGCGAGGAATCCCGCCTCGTGGGTGGCGTAATCCTCGGCCAGCAGGAGGTCGGTCTCGGGCAGGTCCTGCAGGTGGACGAAGGCATCGGCGCGGGCCACGCGCTCGCGCAGGGCATCGGGGGCGCGGGTGATGCTTTCACCGTCAAGCGCCCAAGCGGAGGCGGCGAGCCAGGCCTCCCCGGCGGCGCGTCGCGCGTCCTCGGAGTAATCACCGATCCGCGGCCCGATCCCCGCGCCGTAGCTGCCCGGTGCAGGGCCGAAGACCCGGGGCGCCGCCTTACCCACATAGGGGTTCCAGTCCGGCGCCTCATCGCGCTCGGCCAGCGCGCGGACGGCTTGATTGAAGAGCGCCGAGAGGGTCGGGAAGACGTCGCGGAAGAGGCCCGAGACCCTCAGTGTCACGTCGATGCGCGGGCGGTCGAGTTCTGCGATGGGCAGGACTTCGATCCCCGAGACCCGCTCGGAGCCCGCGTCCCAGGTGGGCCGCACGCCTAGAAGCGCCAAGGCCATGGCGAATTCCTCGCCCGCCGTGCGCATGGTGGCCGAGCCCCAGAGGTCGACGACAAGGCCCTTGGGCCAGTCGCCCTCGTCCTGCAGGTGACGGCGCATCAACTCGTCGGCGAGGGTGCAGCCCTGCGCATAGGCCGCGCGCGACGGCACCGAGCGGGGGTCGGTGGCGTAGAGGTTGCGGCCCGTGGGCAGCACGTCGGTGCGGCCACGGTAGGGCGAGCCCGAGGGGCCCGCGGCAATGCGCTTGCCGTCGAGTGCAGCAAGCAGCGCCGCGCGCTCCGCGGCGGCGGAGGGGGCGCTGTCAAAGCTCTCCTGCCCCCGCTCTGGCCGCCCCCAGACGTGAAGACCGTCGCCGAACTGGCTCTCCTTCACGTCGCAGACAAAGCGGTCGATCCGGGTGAGCGCCTCGGCGGGACAGGAGGCCGCGTCGATCCCAAGGTCGCCCTCGACGCCCAGGGCCTGTGCCTCGGCGCGGATGTCGTCCTGCAGCCGGTCGCGGCGCTTGGGATCGAGACCGTCGGCGTTGGAGAACTCGTCGAGCAGCGCCTCCAGCCGCACCAGCCTGTCGGGCGTCTGCGAGGCCTTCATCGGCGGCGGCACGTGGCCGAGGGTCACCGCACCGATGCGGCGCTTGGCCTGCGCGGCCTCGCCGGGGTCGTTGACGATGAAGGGGTAGATCACCGGCAAAGCGCCGGTCAGCGCGTCGGGCCAGCAGTCGCGCGAGAGGGCAACGGATTTGCCCGGCAGCCATTCCAGCGTGCCATGGGCGCCGATATGGATCAGCGCGTCGGCGTGGGCCTGCATCCAAAGGTAGAAGGCGACGTAGCCATGACGCGGCACGCGGGCGAGGTCGTGGTATTCGGCGTCGCGAAGCGCGGGGTTGCCGCGTTCGGGCTGAAGCGCAACGAGAGTGTTGCCCCGCCGCACGATCGGCAGGCGCAGCCCCTCCTCGGAGGCCGCCGCGTCCTCCTCGCAAGACCCCCAGGCGGCGTGGAGCGCCTCTTGCAGGTCCTGCGGCAGCTGCGCCAGCGCGGCGCGGTACTCGGCGAAGGGCCAGATTATGCCGGCCTCTTGCAGCTCGGCGCCGCTGATCGCGCCCAGGGCGTCGTGGCCGGCTTCTGCGAGGTCCGCGAGGATCGCATTGGCCGAGGCGATGGCGTCGAGGCCGACCGCATGGGCCGCGTTCCACGCGCGGCCGGGATAGGTGGAGAGGACCAGCGCCGGGCGGCGCGCGGCGGGGGGTGTCGCCGCCAGCCGGTGCCATGCCGCGACCCGGCCCGCGACACGCTCGACCCGCTCCGCCTGGGCGCGGTGGACCTGTCGCGCGAATTGCAGGTCCGGGTCGCGCGTGGCGGGCTCCTTGAAGGAGGCGGCACCGGCGAAGATGCGGCCGTCAACCTCGGGCAGCACGACATGCATGGCGAGATCGGCCGGGGAAAGGCCGCGTTCGGCCTCGGCCCAGGCGGCCTCGTCCGAGGTGGCGAGCGCGACCTGGAAGACCGGCACCCCGGCGGCATCGAGCGGCGAGGCGCCGCCCGCCCCCTTGCCGGAGAAAGACGTGGCGTTGACGATCGCGGCGGGTGCGAGGTGGGCCACCTGCCGGGTCATCCACTCCGCCGCGCCGGGCGCCTTCAGCGAGGGCGCGAAGAGGCCCATGACGGCGAAGCCACGGGCGCGCAGGGCCTCGAAAAGCGCGCGGATCGGGTCGAGGTCGGCAGCCACGAGGTAGGAGCGGTAGAAGGTCACGAGGACGAGCGGCGCCGCCCCCTGCCCCGCCAGTACCGGACAGCAGACGCCGTCCTCCGGCGTCCAGCCGCCGACGCTCGACAGACCCTTGGCGCCCACCACCGGCCCTGCGTAGAGGCCTGAGGCCAGCGCCATCTGCGCCAGCGCCGCCTGGGCCGCGACCTCTCCGCCCGCGTCGCAGAGGTGCTGCAATCGCCGCAGGGTGGAGACCGGCAGGGTGGAGATCGCGTCGAGCCGCGGATCGGCGCGGCCGTCGGCAGGCAGCACCGCCAGTGCGATGCCCTTCTCGCGGCATAGCGCCTCGATCTGTTGCAGCCCGTAGGGCCAGTAAGGCACGCCGCCGATCAGCCGCACAAGGATGCCGCGCGCGCCCGAGAGGGTCTGCTCGACGTAAGTATCGACCGAGAGCGGGTGCTTCAGCGCCGCGATATTGGCGAGGCGGAGTGAGGGCAGCGCCCCCGAGGCCCCGCCCGCCCGGTGCCAGCCCGCCGCGAAGGCGCCCAGGTCGGAATCCGAGAGCGAGAGCACCACCAACTCGGCCGGGCTCTGCGCCAGGTCGATCGGGGTCTCGGTCTCATCCAACCCGTGGCTTTCGCGGAAGACGACGTGCATGGCAGCTTACTCGGCGGCGGCCTGTGCGGGGGCGAGCATCTCGCGGATCGCGGCCTCGTCCACGTCGTCATGCTCGGCGATTACCACGAGGCGGCCCTGACGCGGCTCGTCGGCGCCCCATGGACGGTCATACTGGTGCCGCACCCGCGCGCCCACGGCCTGCACCAGCAGGCGCATCGGCTTGCCCGCAACACTGGCGTAGCCCTTCACCCGCAGGATGTTGCGCGTGTTGGCGAGATCCTCGATCCGGGCCACCAGATCGGTGGGGTCGGCCACCTCGGGGATGTCGATGACGACGCTTTCGAAGTCGTCATGCTCGTGGTCGTCGTGCCCGTCGTGGTGCGAGGGGCGCGCGTCCATGTCGTCCTCGGCAGCGGCCTCGAGCCCCAGGATCACCCGCGGGTCGATCGCGCCCTCGGCCACTTCGACGACCGGCAGGGCGCGGGGCGCCTCGGCGGCGATGATTTCCTTGGCCTTGGCCACGCCCTCGGGGCCGGCGAGATCCGGCTTGGTGAGCAGGATGATGTCGGCGCAGGAGATCTGGTCCTCGAAGACCTCCGACAAGGGCGTTTCGTGATCAAGGCTGTCGTCGGCCAGCCGCTGCGCATCGACCCTGGCCACGTCGGGGGCGAAACGGCCCGCCGCGACGGCCTCGGCATCGGCCAGCGCGATGACCCCGTCGACGGTGATCTTGGAGCGGATATCGGGCCAGTCGAAGGCCTTCAGAAGCGGCTTGGGCAGCGCGAGGCCGGAAGTCTCGATCAGGATGTGCTCGGGCCGCGGCTCCAACGCCATCAGCGCCTCGATCGTAGGGATGAAATCATCGGCCACGGTGCAGCAGATGCAGCCGTTGGCGAGCTCGAGGATGTTCTCGGCCGGGCAATCGGGGATGGCGCAACCCTTGAGGATTTCGCCGTCCACGCCGACGTCGCCGAATTCGTTGACGACCACCGCGAGGCGCTTGCCGCCGGGGTTCTGGATCAGGTGCGAGATCAGCGTGGTCTTGCCGGAGCCCAGAAAGCCCGTGATCACGGTGACGGGGAGTTTTGCGAGATCAGCCATGGGTCAGGCCTCCTTTTTCGTAACGGGTGGAATGCGCGCGATGCAGTTGCGTTTGAAGTGCTCGGGGCGCGAACGCCACGGGATCAGGCCGTCGTCGGTCTCGTGATAGAGGGCGATGCCCTCGGCCAGCATGTCGGGATGCGACGATTCAAGGAAATTTCCGTAAACGTAGGTCCAGCGGGCATCGCCCCCGCGGATCGCCACCGAGCAGCCGCTGTCACAATTCTGCAGGCATTCCATCGGGCGGATCGTAACGCCCTCGGGCATCTCGCGCTGGATCAATTCATCGTAGAGCTTCTGGCCCGGCCGCGCGCCATCCTCGGGCGCGTCGAGGCCACGCAGGCATTTGACGCAGACCAGCACTTCGGTCTCGGCGCGATTTGCGCTTTTTTCTGGGTTATCCATCGGTCCTCCTCCGGGGCACCCCGCCCGGGACATAAGTTGCGTTGCCGATGGCAGGTCTCCTGGCTCACGGGTCGTCACGGGGCCCTGCGCCTTCCCGAATTCAGCGTGAATCCAGTGGCATACCCAGGGTCGCTTGCCGCTTACAGTTGCGGGGGCAGCCGCGGTATCGCACCGCGTTCCCTCTTAGGCCATTGGCTTTCGCCGCAGGCACCATCGGCCAAGACCCTGTTCATGGGTCTGCGGGCTTGTCAATCGGCGCATTAGCCGCCAAGCCTTCCGAATGCCGCCCGAACGCCCGCAAGGAGAGACCCGATGAGCGACGACAACGCCCGCCACGCCGAGAAGATGCGCAAGATCAAGGCCGCGCGTGACAAGATGATGGAGACCAAGACCGAGGAGAAGGGTCTGATCATCGTCCATACCGGTCCCGGCAAGGGCAAATCGTCCAGCGGCTTCGGCATGGTCATGCGCGCCATCCAGCACGGCATGGGCTGCGCCGTGGTGCAATTCATCAAGGGCGACCGCGACACCGGCGAGAAGAGCTTCCTGCGCGAGCGTTTCGCCGAGGAATGCCGGTTCTTCGTCTCCGGCGAGGGCTTCACCTGGGAGACCCAGGACAAGGAGCGCGATATCGCCGCCGCTCAGGCCGGCTGGAAGATCGCGCAGGAGCAGATTCTCGATCCGGCCATCGACTTCGTGCTGCTCGACGAGATCAACATCGCTCTGCGTTACGACTACCTCGATATCGACGAGGTGGTGGACTTCCTGCTGCACCAGAAACCGCGGATGACCCACGTTTGCCTGACCGGGCGCAACGCCAAGCCCGAGCTGATCGAGGCCGCCGATCTGGTGACCGAGATGACACTGGTCAAGCACCCCTTCCGCGACGGCGTCATGGCGCAGAAGGGCGTCGAGTTTTGATGCTCTGCCATCGGGATCTCGCAGCGGCGCGTGCGGACTGACCCCATGACCCGCGCGGTGATGATCCAGGGGACGGGCTCCAATGTCGGCAAGTCGATGCTGGTGGCTGGCCTGTGCCGGATCGCGCGGCAGCGCGGCCTGTCGGTGGCGCCGTTCAAGCCGCAGAACATGTCGAACAATGCCGCCGTCACCGAGGACGGGGGCGAGATCGGGCGGGCGCAGGCGCTTCAGGCGCTGGCTTGCGGGCTCGCGCCCCATACGGACATGAACCCGGTGCTGCTGAAGCCGGAATCCGAGACCGGGAGCCAGGTCGTCGTGCAGGGCAAGCGGCTGACGACCGTGCGGGCACGGGAATATGCGCGGCTCAAGCCACAGCTTCTGGTATCGGTGCTGGAGAGTTTCGAGCGGCTCAAGGCGCGGCACGATCTGGTGATCGTGGAAGGCGCGGGCTCTCCGGCGGAGGTGAACCTGCGCGCTGGCGATATCGCCAACATGGGCTTCGCGCAGGCGGCGCAGGTGCCGGTAGTGCTTTGCGGTGACATCGACCGGGGCGGCGTCATCGCGCAGATCGTTGGCACCAAGGCGGTAATCTCGCCCGAAGATGCGGCGCTGGTGCGCGGCTTCATGGTGAACAAGTTCCGTGGTGATCCGCGCCTCTTCGACGAGGGCTACCGGATGATCGAGGAACACACCGGCTGGCGGGGATTCGGGGTCGTCCCGTGGTTCGCCGAGGCCGGGAGGCTGCCGGCGGAGGATGCCCTCGACATCACCACGCCTGTGCGGTCCGAGGGGCTGCACGTGGTCTGCCTGCGGCTCTCGCGGATCGCGAATTTCGATGACATGGACCCGCTGGCGCAGGAGCCGGAGGTGCGGCTGACCATGCTGCCGCCGGGTGCTGCGATCCCCGGCGATGCGGACGTGGTCATCATCCCCGGCAGCAAGTCCACCCGTGGCGATCTCGCCTTCCTGCGCGCGCAGGGATGGGACGTGGACCTCGCCGCGCATCTGCGGCGCGGGGGGCATGTTCTGGGGATCTGCGGCGGCTACCAGATGCTCGGGAAAACAGTGGCCGACCCCGAGGGCATCGAAGGCCCCGCCGGGATCGACGCGGGCCTCGGGCTGCTGGATGTCGCCACCGTGATGACCGGTGACAAACGCCTGACGCAGGTGAGCGCGGGACATGCCGCCTCGGGCACGGCCTTCAGCGGCTACGAGATCCACATCGGCCGGAGCGAGGGCGCCGATTGCATCCGGCCCTTCGCGCTGATCGAGGGCGCGCCCGAAGGTGCCACGAGTGCCAACGGCAGGGTCAGCGGCAGCTATCTGCACGGCATGTTTCGCGATGACGGGTTTCGCCGTGCGTGGTTGGCTCAATTCGGCGTGGCGCAGAGCCTCAGCTACGATACGACGGTCGAAGACACGCTGGACGCGCTCGCGGCGCATCTGGAGGGCGTGATGGATATCGACGCCCTCCTCAAGGTGACCCTATAACCCGAGGAACTCCGCGATCGCGGCGTTGAAGGCCTCGGGCGCATTGATGTTTGCCACATGGGCCGCATGGGGCACCTGTTTGTAGACACCGCCCGGCGTCGCATCGGCCATCTCCTGCATGACCGCGGGGGCCGCGCCCATGTCCTGATCGCCGCCGACGAAGAGGATCGGCGCCTTGGCTTCCGGCAGACGGCGCAGGCAATCGAGCTCCTTGAGCGCGTGACAGCAGGCGATGTAGCCCTGCGGGTCATTCGACAGCACCATCTCGCGGACCTGTGCCAGACGCTCGGTGTTGGCGTTGCGCCAGTCTTCGGTGAACCACGAGGCGAGCGTGCCTTCCACGATGGCCTCCAGCCCGCCCTGCTCCACCGCGGCGATGCGACCGTCCCACATCTCCTTGAACGGAGGCGGAGCGTCGGCGCGGCCATCAGCACAGACGACGCGGGTGATCCGGTCGGCGTGATCGACGGCGAGGCCCATTCCGGTCATGCCGCCCATGGACAGGCCCATGAAGGCGGCCTTCTCGATTTCCAGCGCATCCATCAGGGCGATCACGTCGGCGTTGAGGTCGGCGAATGTCGTCGCCCCGCCCACCGTGTCGCTGCCGCCATGGCCCCGCGTGTCGTAGCGCAACACGTGATACTTCTGCGTCAGCAGGTCGATCTGCTCGTCCCACATCGTCAGGTCCGCGCCGAGGGAATTGGAGAGGATGATCCAATCCTCCCCGCGCCCGTCCATGCGCGTGTTCAGCTTGTGGGTGCCGAGGTCGATCCGGTCCTTGCGCTCCAGCATCAGGCTGCTCCCTCCTTGGCGTGAACCGAGCTGGCTTCGGCCGCGTCGATGGCGGGCTTCACCCGCTCCGCCAGCAATACCATGTTGCGCCGCGCAAGCTCGGGGTCGGCCCAATCCTTGCCGGCCACAAGCAAGGTGCCGAATTGGCCGGTCTCCTCGCGGAAGGACAGAAGCTCGTCGGCCACCTTGTCCGGCGTGCCCCAGATGATGAGCCGGTCGCAGACGTGATCCAGCGTCACCTCTTCATCGGGCTGGTCGCGGTGTTCCTTGAACAGGTTGATGCGGCCGTGCTTCTTCAGCTTGGTGAAGAGCTGGTTGTAATAGAAACGGTAGGGGCTGTCCGGGTCGGTCGCATAGGCGCGCGCGGTGTCCATGTCGTCGGCCACGAAGACAGATTTCGCCACGCGCCAGTTGGCCATGTCCGCCGGACGACCGACGCGCTCGCACCCCTCCTTGTACTTCGGCCAGTGCGAGGCCACCCACTGGGGCATCAGGAAGTTGGCCGAGATCGGGTCCCATCCGCGCGCCGCCGCCTCTGTCACGCCTTTCGAGAAGGGCGCCACGGCGGTGACAACGATGGGCGGATGCGGATCATTCTGCAGCGGCTTGGGCATGATGCCCTGGCCGATTTCCGTCATCTCGGTGCGCTCGGTCGAGATGTTCCAATATTTGCCCTCGATGTTGTAGGGCGCGTCGCTGGACCAGATCTTCAGGACCGTGTCGATGCACTCGAGGAACATCTCCTGTCGGTCCGCGTCGAGGTTGCCGAAGACTTCAGCGTCCGAGGCGAGGCCGCCGGGCGAGATGCCGAAGTTGAACTTGCCGTCCAGCATGTGATCGAGCATCGCGACCTGTGCGGCCACATTGGCAGGATGGCTGTTGGGCAAGTTCACCGTGCCGGTGCCAAGCCGCATGTTCTTCACCGCGGATGCCAGCGAGGCGATGAACATCGTGCAGCTCACGATCTGCTCGGCCTTGTCGGTGACATGCTCGCCGACATAGGCCTCGGTGAAGCCCAACTCGTCGGCCAGAAGAAACGCTTCGCGGTCCTCGGCGAGGCACTTGCGCCACTCCTTGTCGATGGGATGAATTGGCATCGTGAAGAACCCGAGGTCCATGGCTGCTGTCTCCGCTTCTGGTTACTGCCCCACGATATGACCGGGGGACCGCGTAGGGAAAATCAAAAGGAATCGGCGGACCCATTAGAAAAGTTGATAGGCCGCAAATTCGGGATGTGATCGGCAAAGGCCCCACCGCGAACGGCAGGGCCCTTGGCAATTCGTGAACCGGCGCAGGGGCCGTTCTAGAACATGATCGAGGGCAGCCATGTCGCGAGGCTCGGGATGAACAGCACGATCAGGGCAGCCAGAAGGATCAGCACGAAGTAGGGTGTCGAGCCGATGAAGATCTCGCCCAAGGTGACCGAGGGGTCGGGCACGGCTCCCTTCACGGTGTAGACCAGCAAGCCGAAGGGCGGCGTCAGCAGGCCCGCTTCGATCACGAGGATGCCGAAGATCGCGAAAGCCACCTGGTCGATGCCCAGAACCGCGGCGATGGGCGCGAAGATCGGCACCGTCAACAGGATGATCGAGACCGAGTCCACCAGCATGCCGAGGATGATCCAGATCACCATCATCAGCGCGATGATCATCCACGGCTCGGCGCCGAGATTGAAGAACAGCCCCTGGATGAAGGGCACCGCGCCGCCGATGGCGAGAAGCCGCGAATACATCTGCGCGGTGATCAGCAGGAACATGATCGGCGCGGTCGTCCGCCCGGCCTGATAGATCGCGTCGAGGATCTCGGCCCCACGCATTCCCTTGATCAGCCCGATGATGAAAGCGCCGATGGCGCCAAAGCCCGCAGCCTCGGTCGGGGTGAAGAAACCCTGCCAGATGCCGCCGATCACCAACATGATCAGCCCCAGAATGCCGAGGCCGCCGATCAGTTCCGAGCGGATCTCGGCGCGGGTCAGCGGCACCAGTTCGGCCTTGAAGGACGGTGCGATCTCGGGCTTGTGGGCGACGGAGATGATGACATAGGCGGCGAACATCAGCGCGAGGATGACCCCCGGAATGATCCCGGCGATGAACAGCGCGCCGACGCTGAGCTCGGTCAGGATCGCCCAGACGATGAGCAAGACCGAGGGCGGGATCAACATGCCGAGACAGGCGGAACCGGCCACGGCCCCGAGGGCGAAGGTGCGCTTGTAGCCGGCGCGCTTCATCTCCGGGTAAGCGATGCGCGAGAAGGCCGCCGCGGCTGCGATGGAGACGCCGGTCACGGCTGCGAAGACCGTGTTGCCTGCGATCGTCGCAATGGCGAGACGCCCCGGCAAGCGCTTCAGGGTGCGGTCACAGATGCGGTACAGATCGCCCGCCGCCCCTGATCTTGATATGAAATCCCCCATCAGCACGAAGAGCGGGATCACCACGAAGACATCCTTGCGCACCGCCTCGTAGGCCGTGTTGCCAAGGATCGAGATTGCAGCCTCGAAGCTGCCGAGCATCAGGAAGACCCCGAGCCCGGAACAGACCGCGAGCGCCACGCCGATGTGTGTGCCCAACAAGATCAGCAGGATCAAAAGACCCAACATCCAAAGGACGATATCGCCTCCCATAACGTATCCCCTCAGTGAATGTGCACGGGCGCCATGGCCCCCGGCGCTTCGATTTCGTTTTGAAGTTTGCCGCGCCAATCGAGCACGATCATGTGCAGGTAGGCGAAGGCGGTGAAGGCCGACATCACCAGCACCGCGCCGCGCACGGGCCAAGTCGGCACCCGGAGCGAGCCTTCGCCCTCGTATTCACCAATGCGGTAGGCGTCGATGAAGCTGTCGCTCGTGCTCCAGACCAGCGCGATGAAGACGCCGATGCCCAGAAGTGCCGAAATCGTGCGCAGGATCCGCCGGAACAGGGCCGGGACGGCATCGGCAAAGACAGAGGTGCGCAGCATCGAGCCGGAATAGATCGCGAGGGGCAATTGCAGGAAGGCGATGGAGACGACCGAGTTCTGAAGGATCTCTTTCGTTCCGGGCACCGGGGCGCCGAATAATTGTCGGCCCATCACGTCGGCGAAGATCAACAACGCCAGTGCCATGGTCCAGAATGCGGATATCAGGTGGATACCCCGTGATAGCTTGATCGGCACGCCCATCAGACCCTCCCCGTCTGTCGCTTGCTGCAATTCCAGAGGACGCTAATGAATCACGGCAGCGGGTCAAGAGCTTATTTAGCGACCGATAAATAACGACACAGGACGCTTGACCGATTTGAAATTTTGTGAGGAGATATGCGTGATTAGCAGTCGATAAATAAGGGATGCACCCTTGCGCGCCCTCCAACGACGGGGCCGACCGCTGACAGCACTATCGTCTTCATGGGAGGAGAAAACAATGAAAACTACATCGATCTTGCGGGGCACGGCCCTTGCAGCGGTGACGTTGTCCATCGGCGCGGGAGCGGCGCTGGCGGACGATTTCACACTGCGCATCGGCGCCGGTCACCCGAACGGCCCGGCGGTCTACGTGGCTGACGTCGCGGACTTTTTCGTACCCGAAGTGGTGCGCCGCGTAGAGGAAGAAACCGACCACACGATCACCTTCGTGGAGGGCTACGGCGGCTCCATCGCGGGCGTGGCAGAGACGTTGGAGTCGGTCGAGAACGGCATCCTCGACATCGGCGCCTATTGCGCCTGCTTCGAACCGGCGAAGCTGTTCCTGCACAACTTCCCCTACTACGCGCCCTTCGGCCCTCAGGATTCGGATCAGCAAATCACCGCGGCGCGCGCCGTCTACGATCAGGTGCCATGGCTGGAGGAACAGTTCACCTCTGAATACGGCCAGGTGCTTCTGGGCCTGCATGGATGGGACAATTACCACCTCGGCACCACCGACCCCTGGGAGACGGTCGATGACCTTCAAGGTGTGAAGATCGGCGGCGCCGGTCCGAACCTGCCGTGGCTGGAATTCGCGGGCGCTACCCCGGTGCAATCGACGCTGCCCGATGGCTACCTGTCGCTTCAGACCGGTGTCTATAACGGCTGGCTGATGTTCCCCTCGGCCTACCTCGGCTTCCGCTTCTACGAGCCCGCGCCCTATTACACCCTGATCGGGTTCGGCGCGATGGGCGTGAACGTTCTGACGATGAACGAGCGCAGCCTGAACAACCTGCCCGAGGACGTGCAGACGATCATCCGCGAAGTTGGTGCGGCCTACGAGGCTCAGGCCGGCGCATCGCTGAACGCACGCCAGGCCTCGGGCCTGACCGGTCTGGAAGAGGCTGGTGCGACGATCTCGGAAATCTCGGCCGAGGTGCGCAGCGGTTGGGCCGAGTCCCTCGCCTCCTTCCCGAGCCAGCAGGCCGCCGAGGCCGATGGCCGCGGCATGCCGGGCACCGAAGTGATGCAAGCCTACCTCAATGCAGTGGGTGAGACGGGCTACGAGTGGCCCTACGAATACACCGTCGAGTAATCGACGCGACCCGAAGGGCGGCCTGAACGGGCCGCCCTTTTTTTGTTCAAGCCCATTCGAGACCCTCCTTTTCAGCCGGAGCATCCGCCATGGCCCTGTCCGATCGCATCCCCTACCAAGCCATCGTCGACCGACCCAAGCTGCGTCTGCCCGGCGGCAAGCGTGTCGCGGTTTGGGTCATCGTCAACGTCGAGGAATGGCGCATCGAAAAGCCGATGCCGCGCACCGTCCTGCCGCCTCCGATGGGCCAGCCGCTTCTGCCGGATGTCCCGAACTGGAGCTGGCACGAATACGGCATGCGCTCGGGGTTCTGGCGGCAGTACAAGGCGCTGGTCGACCGCGGCATTCCCGCCTCGCTCGCGATCAACGGCAATGTCTGCGACAGCTACCCCCGCGTCGGCGAAGCCGCGCTCGAGGCGGGATGGGAGTTCATGGGCCACGGCTTCCTGCAAGGGCCGATGCACAAGCTCGACGATCAGGAGGGCGCGATCAAGGCGGCGCTCGACCGGATCGAGGCCTTCTGCGGCACCCGCCCCCGCGCCTGGGAAAGCCCCGGCCTGACCGAGACCGAGGAAACGCTCGACCTGCTGCGCAAGCACGGTGTCGAATACGTGGCCGATTGGGTGATCGATGATCTGCCGCAGGACGTGGAGACCCCCTTCGGGCGCGTCACCACCCTGCCCTATACCGTCGAGACCAACGACATCGCGGTCTACGCTTTGCAGGGCCACCGCTCGGATGAATTCCTGACCCGCGGCCGCGATCAGTTCGACCGGCTCTATGCCGAAGGCGCCGACAACGCACGGGTCATGGCGATCTCGGTCCATCCCTACATCACCGGGGTGCCGCACCGGATCAGATACCTCGAAGAATTGCTCGACTACATCGGCGGTCATGAGGGCACCGAATGGATGACCGCAAGCCAGATTGGCGATTGGTACCGTCAGGAAATGCAGCAGATAGAAAGGGAATGACCATGGAGATCAAAGACCTGAGCATTGCAGAGATGCAGGAACGCGTGGCCCGCTACCGCGAACTGAAAGCCTCACCCCAGGCTTTCGTCGACACCCGCATCCCCGAATACGAGCGCGACATCTACAACGTCATCGGGCGCGGCGTGACCGAGGACGCGGGCCTTGCCCCCTCCATCACCGACTCGCGGTATTTCAGCATCACCTACGTGGGCGCCGAGCCCGGCAAGGGCGCCGCGCTCCACGCCCATGAAACCATCGAGGTGTTCATCCCGCTGGTGGGCCGTTGGGCGGCTGTCTGGGGCGAGGATGGCGACAAGGAGATCGAGCTTGATCCCTTCGATGTCATCTCGTTTCCGCCCGGCATCTACCGCGGTTTTCGCAATATCGGAGACAGCCACGGCATGCTGATGGCGATCATCGGCTCCAAGGAGACAACCGGTGATGGCGGCCGCGTCGCCTGGGCGCCCTCGATCCTCGAGCAGAGCCACGCCACCGGCCTGAAGGTCAACACCGAAGGCGACCTCGAAGAAGGCTAGGTGGCGGGCGGCGTCAGGCCTCGGGGGCCTCGCGGTTGCGCCGATGCGTCGTTGTCCCTTCGACCGGCGGGAGCCAGCTTTCCCGCCGTTCGCACCAGACCTCGTAGGTGGGCTGGAAGCGGCCCGGCGCGTCGAAGGCGCCGAGGTGAACCTCCACCTCATCGCCCGTTCGCGCGAAGACGGAGCTGCCGCAGGTCGGGCAGAAGCACCGTCCCTGAAAGGCGCTGAACGGCCCCTCGATCACCACGGCCTGTGCCGAAAAGATCGCCGCGCCGTAGAAGAGCGCGCCGTGGTGTTTGCGGCAGTCGAGGCAATGGCACAGCCCGACCCGCAGCGGTGCGCCCGTCGCCGTGACGCGGAGCGCGCCGCAGAGGCAGCCGGCTTCATGTCGATCCATCATCCCTCCCCCAGAACGCAAAACGCCGGGCAATGGTCTGCCCGGCGCGTCTTTCCTGTCAACAGCTGGCGGCTCAGTCTGCGCCTTCCAACTCGCGGTTCGCCTTCACCGAGGGGCGCTGCTTCATCCGCTCGTAATGCGCTTTCACGTTCGGCGGCAGGTCCCACCCGGCCACATCGGCGGCCCAGTATTCGTTGTAGTAAAGCGCGGTGTCGGCGATGGTGAAAGTGTCGCCCATCATCCATTCCTTGCCCTCCAACTGCTGGTCCACCACGTCCAAAGCCGCCAGCATCGCATCCTTGCCACGCTCCTTCAGCTGTTCGATCGCCTCGGGAATATCCGAGTAGGCATCGGGCCGGCGGTACATCCGCCATGACAGCATGTGGACGGTGCCGATGACGAAATCCATCGCCTCGAGCGTGCGGATCATGCCCTCGGTATCGGTGGGCATCAGGTTCTTCTCGGGGTTCTCGAGTGCCAGATACATGGCAATGGCGGCATATTCCGTGATGACGCTGCCATCGTCGCGGACCAGCGCGGCCACTTTCCCCTTGGGGTTCAGCTTCAGGTATTCCGGCGTCTTCTGCTCTTTCTTGGAGAAATCGACGATCTTGAGGTCATAGGGAAGGCCAAGCTCTTCCATCAGAACGTGGATGCCGACGGAACAGGTTTTCTTCGCGTAGCAAAGGGTCGTCATGGGGTCTCCTTCAATGAATTAAACGGTGCCGAGAGCTTTCAGGATGCGCTCGGGCGTCATGGGCATTTGGTGGATCTGCGCGCCGAGAGGGCGCAGGGCGTCGTTGACGGCGTTCATCAGGGCGGCGGGCGCGCCGCCGGTCCCCGCCTCGCCCGCGCCTTTGGCGCCGAGTACGCTGGTCTTGGTCGGCGTCTCGACATGGGCGATGGTGATATCGGGCATCTCGAAGGCCATCGGAACGAGGTAATCGGCCATGGTTGCATTCTCGAACTGACCGTCCTCGGAATAGATGCATTCCTCGTAGAAAGCGCCGCCGATCCCCTGCACCACGCCGCCGCGGATCTGGCCGTCGACCAGCTTGGGGTTGATGACCCGGCCGCAGTCCTCCACGGCCCAGAAATTCAGCACTTTCACGAAGCCGGTGTCGATGTCGAGCTCCACCTCGGCCGCCATGGCGGCATTGGTGAAGACGAAAGGAAAATCGGTGACGCGGTAGTGGCGCGTCGCCACCAGCTCCGGCGTCAGGTCCGAGGGCAACTCGTTGCCGCGATAATAGACCGTCCGGGCAAGATCGCTCAGGGTGATGCGCTGCGTTCCGTCGGTATCGGTCACGTGACCGTCCTGAATATCGAGGTCCTCGGGTTTGGCCTGCAGGATCACTCCCGCGACAGCCAGCACCTGCTCCTTCAGCGCATGGGCGGCCTGCAAGGTCGCCTCGCCGCCGATCCCGGCCCCGCGCGAAGCCCATGTCCCGCCCCCGTAGGGCGTCGTTTTCGTGTCGCCGGTGGTGACCTTCACACGCGCCATGTCGACGCCGAAAACGCCCGCCGCGATCTGCGCAAGGATGGTGTTGGTCCCCTGCCCCTGCTCGGTCACCGAGGAGGACACATGCAGTGCGCCGCCCGCGTCGAGCCGGATGGTGGAGCCGTCCTGACTGGCAATCGGCGCGCCGCCGATGCCATAGAACATCGGGCTCGGATTGGTCACTTCGATCATCGAGACGAGCCCGATGCCTCGGTGGACACCTTGCGCGCGCAGCTCGGCCTGTTCCGCGCGGCGCGCGTCGTAGCCCATGGTCTCGATCAGCGTGTCGAGGGTCTTGTGATGGGACAGATCGTCGAGCTTCATGCCGGTGGCCGATGTGCAGGGATATGCGTCGTCGCGGATCAGGTTGCGGCGACGGATTTCGACCACGTCCATGCCGATCTGATGCGCCGCTTCCTCCAGCAGGCCATCGGCAACCGCCATCGCAATGGGATGACCCACGGCGCGGTACTGGCACATCAGGTTCTTGTTCTGGAACACCACCTTTGCATTGGCGCGGTAGTTGTCGAAATCATAGGGCGCGCCGGTGAGGTTGAGGATCTGGTTCGCCTCGATCGCGGAGGTGCGGGGGTACATGGAATAGGGCCCGATGCCGGTCACATCGTCGAACGCCAGGGCGGCGATCCGCCCCTCGCCCGTCACCGCGATGCGGCCATGGACGACGTGATCGCGCGCGTGGATATCGGTGAGGAAGCTTTCCAACCGATCCGCCACGAATTTCACCGGTCGCCCAAGCAGTTTTGCCGCCGCGGCAGTAGCGATCTCGTCGCCGTAGGTGTGGATCTTGATCCCGAAGGAGCCGCCAACATCATTGGAGATCACGCGCACGTTTTCTTCAGGCAGCCCGAGATGCTTGGCGAAGATGAACTGCATCATGTGCGGCGCCTGACCGGAGTAATGGCAGGTCAACAGGTCTTCGGAAGGATCGTATTCCACCACGCTGGCGCGGGTCTCCAGCGTCACGCCGGTGTGGCGGCCGAAGCGAAAGGTCCGCTCGACCACCGTGACATCGTCACGGGCGAAGGCCGCGTCGGGATCGCCCGCCTCGACGGTCCGATCCCAGGCGAGATTGTTGCCAAGGTCGGCGTGGATCACCGGCGCGTCAGGCTCCAGCGCGCGCTCCATGTCCGTGGCTGCGGGCAATTCCTCGATATCGACGTAGATCATGGCCGCGGCATCCTCGGCCAAGGCGCGGGAGGTGGCGACGACCATCACCACGGGCTCCCCCGTCCAACGCACCGCGTCCACGGCCAGCGGCATCTGCGGTGCCGACCGCAGGCCCGCAAGGTGACTGAGGACGCCCACGTAGGGCTCCACATGCTCCGCCAGATCAGCGCCGGTATAGAGCGCGATGACGCCGGGCATCTCACGCGCCTCGTCCAGATCGATGGAGAGAACCTTCCCGTGCGCCACGGGCGAGCGCACGAAGGCGGCGTGCACCATGCGGGGCAGTTGGATGTCGTCCACGAACTTGCCGCGTCCCTGCAGCAAGCGCTTGGCATCAGGGCGGTCGACGGGCTTGCCGATATAGCTGTTGGGCTTGTCGAAGATCGTCCGGGGGCCGCTCATGCGCTCTCTCCCTCGATCACGTCGCAGACGGCGTCGACGATGGATTGATAGCCGGTGCAGCGACAATAGTTGCCGCTCAGATGTTCGCGGATCGCAGCGCGGTCGGCTTGGCCTCCGGCCTCCACGTATTCCAGTGCCGAGGCCATCATGCCCGGCGTGCAGTAGCCGCATTGCAGCGCGTTGTGCTCAACGAAGGCCGCGCGCAGGGCTTCGGCCCGGTCGCCATAGCCTTCCACCGTAGTGATCTGCGCACCGTCGGCTTGGACCGCCAGCATCAGGCAGCCGCGCACCATGGCGCCGTCGACCTCCAGCGTGCAGGCGCCGCAGACGCCATGCTCGCAGCCGACGTGGCTTCCGGTGAGCCCCAGGGTGTTGCGCAGGAAATCGACGAGGTTCTGGCGCACGGGCACGGCGGCAGCCGTGGTCTCGCCGTTGACGGTAACCGAGATGTTCGCGGTGTCTGACATGGCTACAGCGCCTCCAATGCGCGGGTCAGGACGACGCCCGACAGGTGCTGTTTCGTGGCTTCGCCCGCGTTCAGATCGCCGGCGAAGGGAAGCTCCGAGAGGGCTGCAACGGCCTCTTGCACGCCGCCGCCTGCGTCCAGCACGGCTTCCGCCCCGGTGGCGCGCAGGGCGCGGTCCGAGATCGAGAAGAACGCGATGCGGTGCGACCCGTCCCGGCGCGCCACCGCGACGCCGGCCATGGCGTAATCCCCGTGGCGGCGGGCGAGCTCATAGAATGAAAAGCGGTCGGTTTCCGCTGCGACGGGGATGGCGATTTCGGTCACCAACTCGCCCTCCTCCAACGCGGTGTCATACATGCCGAGAAAGAAGTCCGTCGCGGCATGGGTCTTGGTCCCCGTGGGCGACTGCACGGTGATCTCCGCATCAAGGGCGAGCAGCAGCGCAGGCATCTCGGCCGCGGGATCGGCCAGCGCGACCGAGCCGCCAATCGTGCCGCGATTGCGCACGGCGGCATGGGCGATATGCGGCAAGGCCAACGCCAGAAGGGGCACGCATTCCGCTACAAGATCCGAGCGCACAAGCTCCACGTAGCGTGTCATGGCCCCGATGCGCAAAACCTCTCCGTCCCGCTTGATGCCACGCAATTCATCAAGCGCCGAGAGGTCTACCAGCGTGCCGGGTTGAGCGAGGCGGAAGTTCATCATCGGCATCAGGCTCTGCCCGCCCGCCAGAGGTGCGGCGTCACGATCCTCGTCGCCAAGCAGTGCCAGAGCATCCGCAACCGAGGCAGGACGTTCATAGCGGAAATCAGCAGCTTTCATCGATCCTCCCCCAACGGTTAACCAATACCGTCGGGTCTAATTTATCGATCTATAAATAACAAGCAAGCACATTCTTCCGGCAGTGCTTGCGACCAATAAATCAAGGGGATGAGGCGTCGCGGATTACCGCGATGTGGCCCAGGAAACCGTCGATCGCGGTCTCGATCACGAAGCGTTTGTTGGTCAGCTTTGCGTTCTCGTAGATCAGCTTGCGCACGCCGTAGTAGTAGATGCCGCCGTGCATGATCCACGCGGCCTCGACCTCTTCATCGGTGGGCGTCAGATCCTCCAACCCCTCCTCGAACCGGTTTTCCGTCAGGATCGGCTCAAGGATGCGCTCCCGGACCAGTTGCATGTACCGGCGGTTGATATCGACGCCCTTCAGGCCGGAAAACAGGAAGATCCGCATCCAGTCGTTGTGAAACACGACCTCCGTATAGGCGTCGTAAAAGTCGACCAGACGCTCGCGCAGCGGTATCGAGCGGTCGGCCAGCAGGACGCCCCATTCATCCTGCCACCGCTTGACGTAGACCGCGTCGTAGACCTCGGCGATCAGGTCGTTCTTCGAGGGAAAGTAGCGATAGAGCAGAGGCTGCGTCACCCCGAGACGCCGGGCCAATTCGCGGGTCGAGGATTCGAACCCCTCCTGCGCGAAGAACTCGATCGCCTTGCTGATGAACTCTTTGCGCCGCGCCTCCGATGACATCCTGCGGCGCGGTTGCGCGTCATTTTCGGGCGGTGTTTGGGGATCAGATTTCGTGGTCACGCATCATGCCATTCATTGTCGATTTTGAGCCGGTGCCCCACTATGACCCCTTCCGCGAGACTTTGCTCCAGAAAACAGCCCTTCTTCGCGGCATTCAATAGGTTGCGTTGCTCTTCGGCATTGGCATCGCTGTCGAGATCCACATCCAGCGTAAATGCAACGGGATGGGTGACATAGGGCGCGTTGCCCTCCTGCTCGCCTTTCCAGTGCAGCCGCGCGTTGACCTCGACCCCGCGCAGATCGATCTTCAGCCGTTTGGCGAAGGCGCGGATCTGGGTCATCAGGCAGCCGGTGAGCGCGGCGGTAAACAGCGCGAGGGGCGGAGGTGCTGTCCCGTCGCCGCCGTGGAACGGGCCTTCATCGGTGGCCAGCTCGAAGCTCTCCTTCATCATCGGCCATTCCACCGAAATGTCGTTGCGCATCTTGCCCGAAGCGACGCCCTTTCCCTCGAAGATCACGTCGAAGGTTTTTGTGCTCTGGTCCGCCATGAATTACCCCTGTTGCTAGATCGTCAACTCGACGCTAGCATCTATTTATCAATCGATCATTAGTAAAATTTGCACGCCGCTTGGGAGGGCAGCACCATGGCCAAATTGACCCGTCAGGATATTTACGACACCGCGAAAGAGCTTTCCAACTGGGGGCGTTGGGGGGACGACGACCAGATCGGCACGCTGAACAACGTGACGCCCGAAGACGTGGTCGCGGCGGCGGGATTGGTGCGCAAGGGCAAGACCTTCGCGCTTGGCCTCGACCTGAAGGAGCAGATCCAGTCGGGCCTTTTCGGGGGTCGCTGGAACATGATCCACCAGATGCTCGCCACCGGCACGGATGCCGTGCAGGGCGAGCAGGACGGCGACGGCAAGGCCTACCTGCGCTACGCCGATGACGCGATCAACCTGCCCTGCCAAGGCAGCACGCAATGGGATGCGCTCTGCCACATCTTTCTCGACGACAAGATGTACAATGGCTACCCGGCCACGGATGTGACGGTGAACGGCGCGAAGCGGCTCGGGATCGAGCACGTGCGCGACAAGATGGTGGGCCGTGGCGTCCTGCTGGACATCGCGCGCTGGAAGGGTGTCGACAGTCTCGACGACGGGTATGGCATCACCAACGCCGATCTCGACGGCTGCGCCGAGGCGCAGGGGGTGGAAATCCGCAAGGGTGACTTCGTGATCGTGCGCACCGGCCATCAGGAACGCTGCCTCGCCAAGGGCGATTGGGACGGCTACGCCGGAGGCGACGCGCCAGGGCTGTCGTTCGAGACGGCCCGCTGGATCAAGGCCCATGACATCGCCGCGATCTGTGCCGATACCTGGGGCTGCGAAGTGCGCCCGAACGAGACGGACGAGGCGAACCAGCCGTGGCACTGGGTTGTCATTCCCGCCATCGGCATCTCCATGGGCGAGATCTTCTACCTGAAGGAACTGGGTGAGGATTGCGCCGAGGATGGCGTCTACGAGTTCCTCTTCACCGCGCCGCCCCTGCACATTCCGGGCGCAGCAGGCTCGCCGATCAACCCGCAGGCGATCAAGTAGAGGGGTGGTGCGATGATCCTGTGGGGGCGGCCCAGTTCGGTCAACGTGCAAAAGGTGCTCTGGGCGCTGGCCGAGCTATCGCGCCCCTTCGAGCATCGCATCGTCGGCGACAAATACGGTGGCACGGATACGCCGGAATTTGCCGCCCTGACCCCGGTGCCGCGCGTGCCGGTCCTGCAGGACGGCGACCTCGCGCTGTGGGAAAGCCACGCGATCCTGCGCTATCTGGCGGGGGGCGTGCCGCCTCTCGCCGATCAATGGATGGAATATGCGACGTCCAGTTTGCAGCCCGCCTTCATCCGCCTGTTCTACGAGCGTGTCCGCACACCTCCGGCGAAGCGGCAGGGAAATGCCGCGGAGCTTGAGGCCGCGTTTCAAGCCGGGCTCGCCCCTCTGGAATGGCAGCTTGAGAAGACATCGTGGCTTGGCGGGGAAAGCTTCGGCATGGCCGATATCGCGGCAGGTGCGATGATGTATCGAGCGCACGATATGGGCGTCTCGTTCGGCCCGGAAGTCGCGCGCTGGTACGGGCAATTGTGCGAGCGCGCGGCCTACCGCGAGATCGTGATGACGTCATACGAGGAACTTCGCGGCTAGGGGAAATCGGCCACGGCGGTCAGCCGGATGATCTCCTCCATATGTGCATTGTTTCGTCCGTCCGTCGGATCGCCCGCCTCCGGAACCTGCTTCATGTAGCGCCCGAGCAGCTGCGCGCGCTCATAGGCCGCCTGTGAAGCTGGCACGCGCTCATCGGAATAGGCCTGCAACCCCGCCGCGACGTCGCCCGCCACATGCTCTGCCAAAGCCAAGGCATCCTGCGCCGCTTTCGTCACGCCCATCCCCACGTGGGGCCGCGCGACACAGGCGGCGTCGCCCGCCAGCGCCACGCGGCCCCGCGCGAAGGTGGGGGAGAGGTGGTCATAGATCGGCGTGAAGAAGGGGCGCTCGCTCTTGTCGAGGATGTGGCAGAAAACGTCCGGCAATATCCGCGCGGCGGCACCTTCGATCCAAGAGACCACATCATCGCGCACAAGGGGCGGCGGGATCGAGATCGCATGGGTCTTGCCGTCCGCGTCGGTGAGCAAGTCGGCCAGATCCTGCGTCGAGACCGGCACGTACCAGACAAAGTTGTAGCGCCGATGGCCCGGGCGCAGGTCGTTGTTTTCACCCGCGATCGGATAGCCCACGATCTGGGTGCCGGCGGGCATGAACATGCCGAAGACATCGAAGATCCGGGCGCGCATGTCGGCAGACAGCTCTGCCTCCTGCGCCAGCGCGCGCCAGACGACATATCCCGCGTAGGCGGGCTGAACCTTGGGCAGCATCTGCGCGCGCACGGCAGAGCGGAAGCCGTCCGCGCCGACCAGCAGATCGACACGGTCCCGGGTGCCGCTGGCGAAAGTGAGAGAGACCCCTTCCCCATCGTCGGCGTAGCCTGTCAGCGTCTCTCCCAGATGGTAGTCAGCGTCTGGGATCATCCGGCGCAGTGTCTGGTGCATGCGGTCCCACGAGGTGACGACCTGCGGATAGGGCAGCGTGTGGATCCTCTCGCCTTCGCGATCGAAGACCACGCGGTCGTGGACCTGCACGCCCAGATCAGCGGTGTTCGCGCCGACGCGGTCCAGCGCGTCGAGAAGCTGCGGATGGGTCACAATCCCCGCGCCGCGCCCGGACAAAGGCGCGCGGGCGCGCTCGTAGACCTTGACGTTCCAGCCCGCATTTCGCAGCGTCACCGCCGAAAACAGACCGCCGATGGAGCCTCCGATTACTGCTGCTGTTCGCGCCAAATTTTGACTCCCCCTATACCTTACCTCCGTTCTTATTTATCACTCTATAATTAAAAGGCGAGAGCTGCGCGGCAATTGTGTCATCGATCCATGTGCCGAGAGCCCTTGCCGCCCACCCATTCGCCCGCTCGGGCCAGCCTGCGCAGGAGCGCCACATGTCAGATCCCAAACTCGCCCCCCTCTCCGCCTCGGCCTGGCCCGACGTTCTGGCCGACCTCGAAAACGGATTCGCGGGACAGCTGAACGTCTATCGCACCATGGCCCATCACCCGGCGCTGGTGCAGGCGTGGGCCAATCTGCGGCAGCATGTCGTGCTGGATACCAGCCTTGGGCGTGACCGCTCCGAAGTCGTGATCCTGCGCGCCGCCGTGACACTGAACTCCGACTACGAATGGTCGCACCACGTCCATCGCGCGCGCGCCCTCGGGTTTTCCGACGCCCGCATTGCCGCGCTGCGCGGGCCGACCTCCGACATGAACGCCGAGGATGCCGTGATCGCCGGCGCCGTCGACGAGGTTCTGGCCTTGGCGCGCCTCACCCCCGGCACGCTCGCCGCGCTCACCGATCTTGTGGGCTCGAAGGGTGTCCTCGACCTGTTCGCGACGGTCGGGTTCTATTCCACCCTTGGCTTCATCGTGAACACGTTCTCGACGCCCATCGACGACGAGATCGCCCAATCGCTGCAGGCAGACCCGTTGGAAGCCACGGCGCAATGACCGCAGGCGTCCACAGCAAGCTTGAGCACACGCCGATCAGCTTTTTCACCACCGCCATGGGCGCCTTCGGCCTGTCGCTGGCCGCGCGCGCGGGCGGGTTCGAGGTGGCCTCCTCGGTAGTTGGAGCCGTCGCGACGGCGTTGCTGGTGATCCTGTTCGCCGTCTTCGCGCTCAAGTTCCTGCGTCACCGCGCGGCCGTGGTGGCCGAGTGGAGCCATCCGGTCAAACTCGCGTTCTTTCCCGCCGCGAGCATTTCGCTGCTTCTGATGGCGTCGTTCCTGCATCCCATCGCGCCAGAGGCGGCGCGGCCCGTCTGGCTTCTTGGCGCAGCACTTCAGGGCGTGCTGACGGTGGTGGTCATCTCCGCCTGGATCAGCCACCGCGCCTTCGGGCCGGGGCAATTGTCGCCGGCGTGGTTCATCCCCGCGGTGGGCAACGTCATGGCGCCCTTTGGCGGCATTCCCTTGGGATACATCGAGTTCAGCTGGTACTTCTTCGCGGTCGGCATCCTGTTCTGGCTGGTGCTGCTGACGCTGGTCTTCAACCGCCTGATCTTCCACGATCCGATGCCGGGCAAACTGCGGCCCACCATCGTCATCCTGATCGCGCCACCGGCCCTGGCGTTCCTCACCTGGGTGCAGTTTCACAACGGCAGCATCGACGCCGCCGCGCGGGTGCTGATCAACCTGGGCTATTTCTTCACCGCCCTCGTGGCATTGCAGATGCCCGCGATCCTGCGGCTGCCATTCGCGCTTTCGTTCTGGGCGCTGTCGTTTCCCTTGGCCGCAATTACCATCGCCAGCTTCCGGTTCGCCGAATTGACCGGATCGCTCGTGCATCTGGTGATGGGCTACGGATTGCTGGCTGTTCTGGCGATCGTGCTGGCTGTGCTGACCGTCCACACCGCGCGCGCAATCGTCAGCGGCGCCGTGTTCCAGCCCGATTAGGCAACCAGAGGCTCGATCAACTCGGGCCCGTCGGCGCGGTTGGAGTTGACGGCGCGGTCCACGCGCCAGCGCTGGAACGTGTCGGTCGGCGCCGGGCGCATCAGCGGGGCGGCTTTTTCGTCGTTCTCGCCCAACCACGTCGCCCAATCGTCCTCTGCCACGACCACGGGTTCGCGGTGATGGGTCTCGGCCATCCAGTCCGATGCGCCCGTCGTCACCACCGCGCAGGTGGTGAGCGGCGCGTCGCCCTTGTCCCAGACCTGCCAGATGCCGGCGAAGACCATCGGGCTCCCGTCCAGGCGCGAGAAGTACCACGGCAGGCGGGCGTCATCCTCGCCTTTCGTCCATTCATAGAAGCCTGTGGCAGGGATCAGGCAGCGCCGCGACCGCACGGCCGAGCGAAAGGCGGGTTTCTCTGCAATGGTCTCGGCGCGCGCGTTGATCAGCAGGGGGCCGTCGTTCGGCTTCTTGTACCAATGGGGAATGAAGCCCCACCGCATCGGCCTGAGCGCGCGCTGCGGGGCGTCGTCGCCCTCCGCACTGGCGGTGACCGCGGCGACAGCGTTGGTCGGGCAGACATTGTAATTGGGGACCGGGGGCAGGTCGTTTGCCGGCGCGGCCTGAAACAGCCGCGCCATGGCATCATGGGGATGGGTCATCGTCATACGGCCACACATGGGCTTAATAGACCCTGAAATGTGACGCAGGTAAACGGCGCGTCTTAGCGGCCATAAACGCTGCGCAGCGCGATCTTGTGAGCGTCTTCCGGGTGCATGCCCAGATCTTCCACGGCGAATTCCACGGGAAGAGCCGAAATCTCGGCGACGGTACGGTTGTAGGCAGCCCGTTTTCGGGCGGCGTTGCGAAGGTCTTTGAACAGATTTGCCATTGGGGCAGCTCCTTTTGAGCCAGGTGTTTCAGGTTCGTGCTCCCAATGTGATAGCGCTAACAGGATCGACCAGAGGCCGTATCGACAGACCCGCCTTGCGCCCCACGCATGGCCAAACGAAAACCGGCGCGGGTTTCCCCACGCCGGTTCAAATCGCTTAAATTTCAGACGATCCGAGGATTACTCGGCCGCAGTGATGCGTCCGTCGGTGTAAGGCTCGTAGGTGCCTGCCTCCGAGATGTAATCCGCAACCACCTGCTCCAGACCCGGACCAAAGTCATAGGCATTCTCGGCCGTGGTGAAGCTGGCATAGCCGTCGCCGCCGCCGCGCATGTAGTTGTTGGACACGACGCCGTAGGTGGCTTCCGGGTCCAGCGGCTCGCCGGCGATCTCGACCGAGACGATACGCGAGCCCGGCTCGGCGGAGGGATCATAGGTGTAGGACATGCCCGAGACCTGCGGGAAGCGGCCCGCGCCCTCTTCCACGGCGCTCACACCATTCTCCAGCGCTTCGATGATGCCCGCGCCGGTCAGCTGGAAGGTCGCCAGCGTGTTCTGGAAAGGCAGCACCGTGAAGACCTCGCCCATGGTGATCTCGCCTGCATCGATGGTGGCCCGCAGACCGCCGCCGTTCTGGATCGCCACGTCGATGCCCTGATCACGCACACGCTCGAGCATGGCGTCGGCCACCAGGTTGCCCATCGGGCATTCCATCGCCCGGCAGGTCTCGCGCGAGCCGTCGATGATGTCCGAGGATTCGCCGATCACGACCGACATGGCCTCTTCGATCGGGCCGCCCAGCTCGGCCACCCGCGCCGCGATCTCCGGGTCCGGCGTGACGGAGGCGTCGAGCACCATGGTGTCGCCCGAGGCGTAGACCACGTTGCCATCGTCGTCGAAGGTCACCTCGAGGTGGCCCAGGTACTTGGAGTAGGCGTAGGCCTGCACGATCGGCACGAAGGCGCCGTCGGGGTTGGTGGCCATCGTCGGATAGGCGCCTGCGCGGTCGGGGTCGGAAGACGACAGGTAGGTGTGCGAGTGGCCGCCCACGATCACATCGATCCCCGAAACGCCCTCGGCGATGCGGATATCCTGCGGCAGACCCACATGGGTCAGCGCGATGATGATGTTCACACCCTGCTCGGTCAGCGCATCGACATCGGCCTGCAGCGCCTCGATCTCATCCTGGAAGATGATGCTCGGCCCGGGGGAGGAGGTTTCCGCCGTATCCACCGCCAGCGCCGAGACGATGCCCACCTGCGTGCCGTTCACGTCGAGCACCACATGATCGGGGATCATCTCGTCGGTCAGCACGTTGGACTGCGACAGGTCGAGGTTGCCCGAGATGATCGGGAAGCTCGTCATCTCCACGAACCGCGCGAGGTTCTCGGGGCCGTCGTCGAATTCGTGGTTGCCCACGGCCATGACGTCGAAGCCGATCGCCTCCATGAACTCCGCTTCCACGTCACCCTTGTAGGTCGTGTACATCAGCGAGCCCTGGAACTGGTCGCCCGCGTCGAGCACCAGCACGTTCTCGCCGGCCTCTTCCAACTCGCCGCGCAGGGTGTTGATCGCGGTGGCCACGCGAGCGACGCCGCCAAAGCACTCCCCCGCCGCGTCATCTTCGGCGCTACAGGTCGAATCGAAACGGTTGATCGGCTGGATCCGGCTGTGCAGATCGTTGATGTGCAGAAGGTGCAACGTCGTGTCCGCGGCGGCAGGTGCAGCCACAGCAAGACCCGCCAGCATCGCTGTGGAGCCTAGAATACGAGAAAGCATGGAATTCTCCCCAAGTTATTGTTGAACTGATCGCAGCTTGGCCGCGTGCCGTGTCCAAGTAAAGACGCTTGATGACGGACCCGTGACACTTGACGTGGCGGAGCCTGCGGGGGAAACGACGCCCATGCGGATTTACAAGATATTGCGCGCGGACGAATGGGCCGCGCTTGAGGCCGCCGGGCAGACCCCCGGTGCGCCGATTGACGTGGCCGATGGCTATATCCACTTCTCTACCGCCGAACAGGTCGTCGAGACGGCGGCAAAACATTTCGCGGGAACCGAAGGCCTCGTGCTAGCCGCGTTGGAGTCAGACGCCTTGGGCGATGCCTTGAAATGGGAGCCGTCGCGCGGTGGCGCTCTGTTCCCGCATCTATACGGACCGCTCCGCCTGAGCGATATCCTCTGGCACCGGTCCCTGCCCGTCCGCGACGGCGCCCATGTCTTCCCCGAGGGGCTCTGAAATGCTCGAAAAACTGGCCCTGCCGCTCCTGCGCCGGATCGATCCCGAGCGCGCCCATGGCCTCGCCATCGCGGCGCTGAAAGCCGGCTTCGGCCCGGTCGAAGGCCCCTTCACCTCGGCGCGCCTGCCCACACGCATCGCGGGCTTGGACATGCCCAACCCGATCGGCCTCGCCGCGGGATTTGACAAGAACGCCACCGTCGCGGGACCCCTGCAGCGCGCGGGCTTCGGCTTCATCGAACTGGGCGCCGCCACCCCGCGCCCACAGCCCGGCAACCCGCGCCCGCGTCTTTTCCGGCTCGCCGAGGACCGCGCTGCGATCAACCGTTTCGGCTTCAACAACGACGGCGCCGAGGCCATTGCAGCCCGGCTCGATGGCCTCCCCCACGAGATCCCCATCGGCCTCAACCTCGGCGCCAACAAGGACAGCGCCGACCGGGTCGCCGATTTCGCGCAGGTGTTCCACACTTGCGCGCCCCATATCGATTTCGCCACGATCAACGTCTCGTCCCCCAACACCGAGAAGCTGCGCGACCTGCAGGGCAAGGCCGCCCTGCGCGCGATCATCGAGCAGGTGGATGCCGCACGGGCCGAGAGCACTGTCGCGCTCTTCCTCAAGATCGCCCCGGACCTGACCGAAGCGGAACTGGCCGATATCGCCGATGTGGCGATCGACAGCGGCCGCCTGCAGGGGATCATCGCCACCAACACGACGCTGGACCGCATAGGCCTGCAGAGCCGTCACGCGGGCGAGCAAGGCGGCCTCTCCGGCCAGCCTCTGTTTGAAAAATCCACCCGCACCCTCGCACGCCTCTACCAGCTGACCGAGGGCAAGCTGCCCCTGATCGGCGTGGGCGGTGTCGCGTCGGCAGAACAGGCCTACACCAAGATCCGCGCCGGCGCTTCGGCCGTGCAGCTCTATACCGGCCTCGTCTACGGCGGCCTCGGCATGGTCACGAAGATCGCCAAGGGGGTCGACGCCCGCTTGCAGCGCGACGGCTTCGCCAACGTCGCCCAAGCCACCGGCACCGGAGTTTCGGAATGGACATGAACAACACCCTCACCCTCTGGCACACTCCGCGCTGCTCGAAATCACGCGCCGCGCTGGCCCTGCTGGAAGACGCAGGCCGCGCGCCCGACGTCCGCCTCTACCTGCAGACACCACCCTCCGAGGCCGAGCTCACGGCCCTGCTCGGCAAGCTCTCACTCTCTCCGCGCGACCTGATCCGCCGGGGCGAAAAGCTCTACAGGGACCTGAGCCTGAAGGACGCCGATGACGCCGCGCTGATCGTCGCCATGGCGACACATCCGATCCTGATCGAACGCCCGATCCTGATCACCGAGTCCGCGGCGGTCATCGGGCGCCCCACCGAAGCCATCGCCGCGTTGCTGTAACCCCCAACGCCACCCCTTCACCTTTTTTCAAATACGGAATTCCTCACGCCGCCGCACGCTCCAGCGCCGGGTAGCGGGTGCCCAGACTTGCCCCACGCGCCGCGAAGGACACCAGCAAAGCAGCCCAGACCCCGTGATTGCCGAGCCATGGGATCAGCACCACGGCGGCCACCACGTAGAGACCGGCGCTCAGGATCATCATGTTGCGCATATCGCGCCCTCGGGCCGCACCGATGAAGATACCGTCGAGCATCCAGGCGGCACAGCCGATGGCCGGCGCAAAGACCATGTAGGGCAGGAACACCCGCGCCGTCTGCTGCACCTCTGCATCCTTCGCAAGCAGATCAATGAGCCACGGCCCTCCCAACCAGAACCCCAGGCCCATGGCGACGCAGATCCCCGCACCCCACATGGATGTCATCACGGCCGAGCGGCGCAGCCGCGCCGGGTCTCGCCGCCCGAACGCGCGCGCGATCAGCGTCTCGGCGGCGAAGGCAAAGCCGTCCATCGCGTAGGCCGTGAGGTAGAGGAACTGGATCAACACCTCGTTTGCCGCCAGCGTCACCTCTCCGAATTGAGCGCCCAGGAAGGTGAACGAGGTGAACATCGCCACCAGAAGTGCCGAGCGGATCAGGATGTCGGCGTTAAGCAGCATCATCCTGACCAGCCGCGCGCGCTCGAAGACGCGGGGCCAGTCGCGCCACGCGGGCCGCGCGAAAGCGTTGCGACAGAACCAGAGGCCGATGCCCGCTCCGATGATCTCGGCAATCGCGGTCGAGAGCGCGACGCCCTCCACCCCCCAGCCGAAGCCGAGCACGAAGAGGAAGTTCAACCCGATATTGATGCTGTTCATGATCAGCTGGACCGCAAAGACCGCCCCCGTGCGCTCCTGCGCGACCAGCCAGCCGGTCAGCGCGTAGACGGAAATCGCGAAAGGTGCGGTCCAGATCCGGATGAAGAGGTATCGCCGCGCCAAGGCCTCTACATCTGCCGTGGTGGATTCCCACGAGAACGCGGCGAAGACGATCAGCGGATAGGCCGCGATCAGCAACAGGCCACCCACCCCAGCGACGATCAACGCGCGCGTCAGGATGGCCGAGACCTCGGCCATGTCCCCTGCCCCTTCCGCCTGCCCCACGAGGCCGACGGTGCCCATGCGCAGGAAGCCGAAGATCCAGAACACGCTCGACAGGATGATCGCGCCGATGCCGACCGCGCCGATCGGCGCCGCATCGCCCATCTGCCCCACGACACCCACGTCGACGATCCCCAGAAGCGGCACCGTGGCATTGGAGACCACGATGGGCACGGCGATCTTCAAGACCCGGCGATGGGTCAGGGGCTGTGGCGGGGTGCTGGCGACGTCGGCTGGCGTGTCCATTCGGGCCTAGCCCTGACCTGAACTGGCGGGCGCGGGCATCAGGAAATGACCCGTGGCCTGCGCAAACAGCTTTTGCCGGTTGTCCTGCCATGCCTCCACATGGACGCTGGCATAGCGCCGACCCGAGCGGTTGACCCGCGCCCGCGCGTAAGCGTCGCGCGGCAGGCCGGAGCGCAGGTAGTCCACCGTGAAATCAATCGTCTTCGGCATACGGGGCAGCGTCTCGGGCGTCAGCGTGTCGGCGTCCATGCGGCCGCTCTCGATCTCGTCCCACAGAAGGTGGAAGCTCAGTTCCATGATCGCCGTCACTTCCAGAAACGAGGCCGTCGCACCGCCATGGATCGCCGGGAGAAGCGGGTTGCCGATAAGTTTGTCCTGATAGTTCAAGACCGCTGTTAGCTCATCGCCGCGACGGTCGAAGGTGATCCCCATGGTGGCGATATAGGGCACGCCGGAGACCAGCGCGGCAAGCGCCCGGTCGCGGCGGTTCTTGACCACATCAACGGGTTCGGGACGCGCGCGGCTCATGCCCCGCCCTCCGCGATGGAAAACGCGCCGGTGGCCGAGGCCACGGGGCGATCCGCATCGGCATCGAAGGCTTCGGCCCGGATGAAGGCCACGGATCGCGTGACATGGTAACATTCGGCCCGCGCCGTGATCTTCTCGCCGGGCGTGGCGGGCCGCATGTAGTCGATCCGCAGATCCAGCGTCGCCGTCGCCGATTTCGTTTGCGGATGGCTCATCACCGCCGCCCCGCCGCAGGTATCCATCAAGGCGGAGACCGCGCCGCCGTGGATCACCCCGGTCGCCGGATCACCCACGATTTCGCGGGCATAGGGCATGGAGATGACAGCGCGCCCGTCGCCCATTTCCTCCATTTCCATCTGCAATGCCTTCGCGAAAGGGAGGGCCTCGATGAATTGGCGCACCATTCGCGCCTTGTTTTCCTCGGTCAGGTTGATCTCCATCGGCTCCTCGTACGGCTGCGTCTTACAGGTGTCGCGCCGGGCCGGTCCCGACGCAAGGGGTTTTACTTAACAACGCTGCCGCCCCGCGCCATAGTGGAGGCGCATTGAGGAAAGGACACCCGAAGATGGCCGAGGACCGTCTCACATTTAAGCAGATGTGCGCGCGCTTCGACGTAACGCCACGAACGTTGCGTCATTATGAATATATCGAGCTGCTCTCTCCGGACCGCGAAGGACGGGCACGGTTCTACCGCCCCCGCGACGTGGCCCGCATGACCCTTATCCTGCGTGGACGCCGGTTCGGCTTCTCGCTCGAGGAAATTCGCCAATGGCTGGAGATCTATGACCAAGGCGATGGATGGGAGGGCCAGCGTGACGTGTGGATCGCGAAAGCCAACGAGCAGTTGGAAGAGCTTCGCGCCCGGCGTGCCGAACTCGACGAGATCATCACCGAGTTGGAAGATCTGCGTGACGCCAGCGCGAAATAAGCTGGCTCCACCCCGCGCCTTCTTGGTGTGACGCTCGGGCAAAGCGGGAAAGTTTGGCCAAAAACAGCCGTCAAGACCCGATATCTGCTTTGCAAAGATTCCGCATTCTCATACCACGAGTTGGTTAACCTTTCGTCACTCCCAGAGTGACGCAACGTTCAAGTTACGTAAACGTCATCCAAGCTTGTAGACAGGACCTGTGACCACACATGGACCGGGACGAGTTTGATGTTTGACCTTAGTGAGACCCAAGCAATGACAACCGATACCATGACCATTCGCGAGATGTGCGACGCCTACGATGTAACGCCCCGCACCTTGCGCTTTTATGAATCCAAGGAGCTGCTCTACCCGATCCGGGAAGGTCAGCGCCGCCTGTTCACCCGCCGCGATCGCGCGCGCCTGAAGCTGATCCTGCGCGGCAAGCGCTTCGGCTTCTCGCTCGAGGAAATCCGGCAGTTGCTGGACCTCTATTACGTCGGCGACGGCCAGGAGACGCAGCTGGTCAGCACGCTGTCCGTGGCCCGCGCGCGGCTGAGCGACATGGAAAAACAACGCGCCGAGCTTGATGAGGCCATCGACGAGCTGCGCAACCAGATGACCATGGTGTCGGAAATGCTGACTGGCAAGGTTTCCGCCGCCTGATCCGAATTTCTGTCTAGGGAGAGACATGATGCCGAGCTACACCGCTCCGACCAAAGATACGCAGTTCATCCTGCACGACGTGCTCAATATCTCGTCGTTGGAAACGCCCGGCTATGGCGATCTGGAGCGGGAGTTCACCGGCGCGATCCTTGAAGAGGCGGGCAAGATCTCGTCCGAGGTGCTCTCTCCCCTCAATACCGTCGGCGATACCCAGGGCTGTGTCATGGAAAACGGCGTGGTGCGCACGCCCGAGGGCTTCAAGGCGGCGTTCGACCAGATGGCCGAAGGCGGCTGGCCCGGCATCGACATGCCCGAGGAATTCGGCGGCATGGGCCTGCCTTACGTGATGAATACCGCGGTGGGCGAAATGTTCTCGGCCGCAAACATGGCCTTCACCATGTATCAGGGCCTGACCCACGGCGCCGCCTCGGCGATACTGGCCCACGGCACCGACGCGCAGAAAGAGACCTACCTGCCGAAGATGGTCACCTGCGAGTGGACCGGCACGATGAACCTGACGGAGCCCCATTGCGGCACCGACCTGGGCCTGATGCGCACCAAGGCCGAGCCTCAAGACGACGGCAGCTACAAGATCACCGGTCAGAAGATCTTCATCTCGGCCGGCGAACACGACATGTCCGACAACATCATCCACCTGGTGCTCGGCAAGATCACCGGTGGGCCCGAGGGGATCAAGGGTGTCTCTCTCTTCATCGTGCCGAAGTTCCTCGTGAACGAGGATGGCTCGCTCGGGGAGCGCAATGGCGTCTCCTGCGGGAAGATCGAAGAGAAGATGGGCATCCACGGCAACTCCACCTGCGTGATGAACTACGACGGCGCGACCGGCTACCTCCTGGGTGAAGAGCACAAGGGCATGCGCGCCATGTTCACCATGATGAACGAGGCGCGCTTGGGCGTCGGCATGCAAGGTCTGGCGCAGACCGAGGTCGCCTACCAGAACGCGCTTGAATACGCAAAGGACCGCCTTCAGGGCCGCGCCGTGACCGGGGCTGAGAACCCCGATGGGCCTGCCGATCCGCTGATCGTGCACCCCGACATCCGCCGCAACTTGATGGAGCAAAAAAGCTTCGCCGAAGCGGGCCGCGCATTCCTGCTCTGGGGCTCGACCCTGATCGACGCCGCGCATCGCTCGCAGGACAAGGAGGCCGATGGCCTCGTGTCGCTCCTCACCCCGGTGATCAAGGGCTTCCTCACCGACAAGGGCTTCGACATGACCGTGCAGGCGCAGCAGGTCTACGGCGGGCATGGCTACATCGAAGAATGGGGCATGTCCCAATTCGCCCGCGACGCCCGCATCGCGATGATCTACGAGGGCGCCAATGGCGTCCAGGCGCTCGACCTCGTGGGCCGTAAGCTGGCGCAGGACGGCGGCAAGCACGTCATGGCCTTCTTCGACCTCGTGAAAAGCTTCTGCAAGGACAACGCCGAGATCGTGGGGATGGAGGAATTCATCGCCCCGCTGAAGGCCGCGTCCAAGGATCTGCAGGCGGCGGGAATGTATTTCATGCAGGAAGGCATGAAGAACCCCAACAACGCGCTGTCGGGCTCGAATGACTTCATGCACCTCTTTGGCCACACCTGCCTCGGCCTGATGTGGGGCATGATGGCGAAAGCCTCGCTGAAGGCTCTGGCAGAGGGCACCTCGGACCCCGAGTTCCACGAGACAAAACTGGCCACCGGCCGCTTCTACATGACCCGCACCCTGCCGATGACTGCCGTGCACCTGACCCGTATCCAGGCGGGCGGCGACGCGGTCATGGCGCTGGACGCGGCCAACTTCTGAACGGCATAGTCGTGGCGCGGCCCACCGGTCGCGCCACGGAAACGAAAGGGACACTATGCCAAAGCGCCTTCGCCTGACACGCCGCACCAACATCGCGATGACGGAAGACGGCTACCGCAAGCTGCGCGCCCTCTCGAAAGAGGCAGGTCTGGACGAGGGAGAGTTCCTGTCCTTCGTCTTCGAGCACTGGGGCAGCGTCATGAACGAAGAGAAATTCATCGCCCGCATCCGGATTTTCAACTCGGAACTGGAAGAGCGCAAACGGTAGACGACGGCGCGGGATGCAAGACAAGGAGTCCGTATTTTTGAAAAGATGAAGCGAGGGCGGAAGTACGCCCATGTCGAACCGAGTGTTCCCCAGCCGTCTATAGCCAGAGGGGCGCTGCACTGAACGACACGGGCGCCTTCACCTTTTACGGTCATCGGCTCGGCAGCCTGTACCGCGACTCGACGATGGCACGTTAACCTTAACGAAGCGTTATGAGCCTTCATCTTTTCATAAATACCGGCACGGGGGTGTGGGGGTGTGAAACCCCCACCGCTCCACGCGCGCAACGACGTGCAGCACTTTGGGGGGAGACGCAAATGACCAATACGCTCTATTGCTTCGGCGAAAGTGGGAACGCCTACAAGGCAGCTTTGGCGCTCGAATTGGCGGGGGTCCCGTGGGAGCCGCGTCACGTCGATTTCTTCAAAGGCGAGGCACGCAGTCCGGAGTTCCGCGCGGTCAATCCGATGGGCGAGGTGCCGGTGCTGGATACCGGTGACGAGGTCATGACTCAATCCGGCGTGATCCAGCATTGGGTGATGGAGACGACCGGCAAGCTGACCGGCGACACGCCGCGCAACGTACTGCGCTGGACGATTTTCGACAACCAGAAGGTCTCGGGCGTCGCGGGCCCGCTGCGGTTTTTGATGAATTTCCTTCCCGAGGAGAAACGCAACGCCGATGTCATCGCCTTCCACGCCGGCCGCCTGAAAGCCTCGCTACAGGTGCTCGAGGGCGAACTCTCGCAGCGTGACTGGCTGGCCGGTGAGGCGATGAGCTGCGCCGACATCAGCTGCGCGGGCTACCTGTTCTACGAGGAGCCCTTCACCTTCCAGCGCGCCGAGTACCCGGCCATCGACGCCTGGCTGACGCGGATCAGCGAGACACCCGGCTGGAAGCATCCTTACGACCTGATGGCACGCGCATTCCCCGCATGACCGTTCCCGTCACAATCCTCTCACCGGCACCCGTTGCAGACCCCTGCCCGGCGTTCCCATATCTAGACATATCCTCGCGCGCTAAAGGCCAGACCCGACAGCGCCAGAGCTCAGGAGACCACATATGACCGATGCCTATATCTACGACGCCATCCGCACCCCGCGCGGCAAGGGCCGCCGCGACGGGGCGCTGCACGAGGTCACCTCGGCGCGGCTGTCCGCCTTCACCCTGAACACCCTCAAGGAGCGCAACGGCTTCGAAGGCCATGCCGTGGAAGACGTGATCTGGGGCAACGTCACCCAGGTGATGGAACAGGGCGGCTGCCTCGCACGCGCCGCGGTGCTGGCCTCGGACCTCGACGAAAGCATCCCTGGCCTCGCCATCAACCGCTTCTGCGCCAGCGGGCTGGAGGCGGTGAACCTCGCCGCCAACCAGGTGCGCGGCGGGGCCGGCAACGGCTACATCGCCGGCGGCGTCGAGATGATGGGCCGCGTGGCCATGGGGAGCGACGGGGCGGCGATGGCCGTGGACCCGCAGCTCGCCATGGACAGCTACTTCGTGCCACAGGGCATTTCGGCCGACATCATCGCCACCGAATACGGTTTCACCCGTGACGAGGTCGACGCCTATTCCGTCGAGTCCCAGAAGCGCGCCGCCGCCGCTTGGGAGGCCGAGCGCTTCGCCCGCTCCGTCATCACCGTGAAGGACCAGAACGGCCTGACGATCCTCGACCGCGACGAATACCTGCGCCCCGAGACCGACATGCAGTCGCTCGGCGCGCTCAAGCCCGCCTTCAAGGACATGGGCGAGCAGATGCCCGGCTTCGACGCCGTGGCGCTGATGAAATATCCGCATCTGGAGCGGATCAACCACGTCCACCACGCGGGCAACTCCTCGGGCATCGTGGACGGCGCCGCCGCCGTGCTGATCGGCGACAAGGAGTTCGGCGAGAAATGGGGCCTCAAGCCCCGTGCGCGCATCCGCGCCAATGCCAAGATCGGCACCGATCCGACGATCAACCTGACCGGCCCCGTCCCGGTGACCGAGAAGATCCTGACCGAGAACAACATGGCGATCAGCGACATCGACCTCTTCGAGGTGAACGAGGCTTTCGCCGCCGTCGTGCTGCGCTTCCTGCAGGCCTTCGACGTGGATCATGCAAAGGTCAACGTGAACGGCGGCGCCATCGCCATGGGCCACCCCCTCGGCGCCACCGGCGCGATGATCCTCGGCACGCTGCTCGACGAGATGGAGCGCGCCGACAAGGAAACCGGCCTCGCCACGCTCTGCGTCGCGGCGGGCATGGGCTCTGCCACGATCCTCGAGCGGGTGTGACCCGTCAGCTCCGAATTTACCCGAAAGGATGAAAATATGACCGATTTCACGATGCAGGTCGACGACGATGGCGTCGCCATCATCACCTGGGACGTGCCCGGCAAGTCGATGAACGTGCTCTCGCGCGAGGCCTTTTCCGTCTGCGAGGACCTCCTCGACGAGGCGCTCGGCAATGACGACGTCAAGGGCATCATCATCACCTCCGGCAAGTCCACCTTCGCCGGCGGCATGGACCTCAACGTGCTGGCCTCGATCCGCGAGGAAAGCGGCGAGAACGCCGCCGAGGGCCTGTTCAACTTCACGATGAACGGCCACCGGATCCTGCGCAAGATCGAGCGCGCGGGCATGGAGCCCAAGACCAACAAGGGCGGCAAGCCGATCGCCTGCGCCCTGCCCGGCACCTCGGCGGGCATCGGCACGGAGATCGCGCTCGCCTGCCACCGCCGCTTCATGGCCGACAACCCGAAGGCCAAGATCGGCCTGCCCGAGATCCTCGTGGGCCTCTTCCCCGGCGCGGGCGGCACCACCCGCTATTCCCGCATGGTCGGTGCCATGGCCGCGGCCCCGGTGCTGCTGGAAGGCAAGATGCTGGACCCGAAGAAGGCCAAGGGCGCGAGCCTCGTGGACGAGGTCGTCCCGGCCGACGAGTTGATCGCGCGCGCCAAGGAATGGGTGCTGAACGCCGCGCCCGCCGACATCGTGAAGCCCTGGGACGCGAAGGGCTACAAGATGCCCGGCGGCGCCCCTTACCACCCCGCGGGCTTCATGACCTTCGTGGGCGCCTCGGCGATGATCCACGGCAAGACCAAGGGCGTCTACCCGGCCGCCAAGGCCCTGCTCTCGGCGATCTACGAGGGCGCGCTGGTCGATTTCGACACCGCCCTGAAGATCGAGGCGCGTTACTTCACGCAGATCCTCATGCATCCCTCCTCCTCCGCGATGATCCGCTCGCTGTTCATCAACAAGGAAGCGCTGGAGAAGGGGGCTAACCGTCCCGACGTGCCGGACCAGACGGTGCAGAAGGTCGGCATCCTCGGCGCCGGCATGATGGGCGCGGGCATCGCCTATGTCTCGGCGCTGGCCGGGATCGAGGTGGTTCTGATCGACGCCGCGCAGGAAAGCGCGGACAAGGGCAAGGCTTACTCCGAGGGCCTGCTCGACAAGGGCATGAAGCGCGGCAAGGTGAGCGAGGAGAAGAAGGCCAAGGTTCTGGGCCAGATCACTGCCACCACCGATTACGATGCGCTCAAGGGCTGCGACCTGATCGTCGAGGCCGTCTTCGAGGACCCGAAGGTGAAGGCCGAGGTGACCGCGAAGGCCGAGGCGGTGATGAACGGGGACGGCATCTTCGCCACCAACACCTCCACCCTGCCCATCACCATGCTCGCCAAGGCCTCCTCCCGGCCCGAGCAGTTCATCGGCATCCACTTCTTCTCGCCGGTCGACAAGATGGCGCTGGTGGAGATCATCAAGGGCAAGCAGACCGGTGACGTGGCCGTCGCCAAGGCGCTCGACTTCGTGCGCCAGATCCGCAAGACGCCCATCGTGGTCAACGACGAGCGCTTCTTCTACGCCAACCGCTGTATCCTGCCTTACGTCAACGAAGGCGTGCGGATGCTGCAGGAAGGCGTGGAGCCCGCGCTGATTGAGAATGCCGCCAAGCTGGTGGGCATGCCCCTGGGGCCCTTGCAGCTGACCGACGAGACCTCGATCGATCTCGGCGCCAAGATCGCCCGCGCCACCAAGGCGGGCGACCCCGACTACGACGACACGACGGACGAGCTGATCTTCTGGATGGAGGAGGAAGGCCGCCTGGGTCGCAAGGCCAACGCGGGCTTCTACGAATACGACGAGAAGGGCAAGCGTACCGGCCTCTGGGACGGTCTGCGCGAGCGCTACGACGTGCGTGACGAGCAGCCCGAGCTGGTGGACGTCCAGCACCGCCTCCTTTTCGCGCAGGTGCTCGAAGCCGTCCGCGCGCTGGAAGCGGGCGTGCTCATGGACATCCGCGAAGGCGACGTGGGCGCCATCCTCGGTTGGGGCTTCGCGCCCTGGTCGGGCGGCCCGTTCTCCTGGCTCGACATCCTCGGCACGCCCTATGCGGCGGACCGCTGCGACGAGCTGGAAGCCGAGTTCGGCCCCCGCTTCGCCTGCCCACCGCTCCTGCGCGAGATGGCCGACAAGGGGCAGAGCTTCTACGGCCGCTTCGGCGAAGGCGTGGACAGCAAGGCCGCCTGATGCGACCGGCTTGAAACAAGAAAGGGGCGCTCCGGCAACGGGGCGCCCCATTTATTCAAACGAGCCAGTCGATCAGAACCGATAGGCCGCCCCGATCCCCACGGAAGTCGCCCGCACGTCGGAGCTTCCGAAGTTGTTCAGGATCGTCCGCGTCACCTCGGCGCCCACCATGATATCCTCGTTCAACATGTAATCGGCCCCGAGCGCGAAGTAGGACCCGAACTCGGACTCCCGCTCATCGGTCTCGTCGGTCATGATCGCGAAGGTCTGCCCGACGCCGCCGGTCACCAGAACCGGCCCCAGGTCGTACCCCAACTCGATACCCGCACGCAGCAAGGTGTTGAGCGTCGGATCAGGCAGAACCGACGGCGATGTCGGAGACACGTCGACGCTGCCGAATTGCGCGCCGCCGGTGGCGCCCATCACGACATTGCCCAGATCGAAGCGGTAACCGCCGGTGACGCCGATCATCAGACCGTTGCCGTCATGGGTCTCCGATCCGCCCGAGGTTTCCATCGTGACGCTGGCGGTCTCGATCTGCCCACCGGCGTAGAAGCCCGACCAGTCGGCGGTTTGTGCGGTGACTGGGGCAGCAACGCCCAACAAGGTCACGCACGCGAAAGTGCGAAAGAACTGCATATCTGCCTCATGTGATTTGTTTTGTTTTGATTGGGGATAAGTTTGCACCAACCTCTCGCGCAACACAATTGCCCATGACAGCGCCGATTAGTTCGCACCCTTTGTTTTCAAGCAACATCGCCCCGCCCCGTTGCCTGCCCCCGTCAGCCACCTCGCGCCCGGCCTGAAGTCACCCACCGCGCTCCCCCTTCATCTTGGCCAATACAACTCAAATCCCGCGCTATCAGCCCGCACAATCACCCGAAATCGGCACACCAAGCCCCACCACCAAACCATCCAACGACCTTCCCGAGACCATTCTCCGACGGAAACACCGGCCTGCCACGTGTTTCTTATGTCCCCCCGCGGCGGGGACTTGCCCCCGTCGCGACCCGCCTGCCCCCCTCTCTCTCACTCCCCCGGGGCAGGCGGGCCTTTCCGCTTCCCTTTTATCGCGCGCTTGGGCAAAGATTTTCGCCACGGACAAGCGACAGGCGGGAGGGAGAACCGGCAATGGGTTGGATGAAAGACGAAACCGGGCTCGACAAGACACCCGCCAATTTTGTGCCCCTGACACCGCTCAGCCACCTCGCGCGCGCCGCCCGCGTGTTTCCGCGGCGCACCGCCGTGGTCGATGGCGCCCACCGCAAGACCTACGCCGAATATCACGCTCGCGTCTCCCGCCTTGCCTCGGCGCTCGCCGCGCGCGGGATCAAGCCCGGCGATGTCGTCTCCACCGTGCTGCCCAACACCTACGCCCATGCCGAGGCGCATTTCGGCGTGCCGGCCTCCGGCGCGGTGCTGAACGCGATCAACATCCGCCTCGATGTCGCCACCGTCGCCTATATCTTCGACCACGCCGAGACGGCGCTGATCCTCGCCGACACGCAATTCCTGCCGCTGGTCGAGAAGGCCCTCGAGGCAATGGAAGGCCCCGCGCCGCAGATCATCGAGGTGCCCGACGCCGACGCGGGCCACCCCGCCACCGGGCGCTACACCACCTACGAGGCACTGCTGGAGGAGGGCGACCCCGAAGCCCCCTGGCAGATGCCCGAAGATGAATGGGAGAGCATCGCGCTCAACTACACCTCCGGCACCACCGGACGACCCAAGGGGGTCGTCTACCACCACCGCGGCGCCTACCTGATCACCATGGGCACGCCGATCTCCTGGCGGATGACGCTCTACCCGATCTACCTGACCATCGTGCCGATGTTCCACTGCAACAACTGGTGCCACACCTGGATGATGCCCGCCGTGGGCGGCACCCTCGTCTGCTGCCGCGAGATCACCGCCACCGCGATCTACGATGCCATCGCCGATGAAGGCGTGACCCACATGGGCGGCGCGCCGATCGTGCTGAACATGCTGGTGAACGCGAAGGACGAGGACCGACGCGCCTTTGATCACCGGGTCGAGGTCTTTACCGCCGGCGCCCCGCCCGCCGCGGCCACCCTCGCCGCGATCGAGACGATGGGCTTCCACGTCACCCAGGTCTACGGGCTGACCGAGAGCTACGGCCATGCCACCGAATGCGTCTGGCAGGACGACGATTGGTCCGATCTGGACGCGGCGGCCCGCGCCGGGATCAAGGCACGCCAGGGCGTGGCGCTGCCCAACATGGACCACATCACCGTCATGGACCCCGAGACCATGGCGCAAATCCCGATGGACGGCACCGCCACGGGCGAGATCATGATGCGCGGCAATGTCACGATGAAGGGCTACTACAAGAACCCCGAGGCGACCGCCGAGGCCTTCGCGGGGGGCTATTTCCACACCGGCGATATCGCCGTGCAGCACCCCGACAGCTACATCCAGATCGCCGACCGCGCCAAGGACATCATCATCTCGGGTGGTGAGAACATCTCGTCGGTCGAGGTCGAGGGCGTGCTGATGCACCACCCCGCCGTCTCGCTCTGCGCCGTGGTGGCGCGGCCTGACGAGAAATGGGGCGAGGTGCCCTGCGCCTTCGTCGAGCTGAAGGAGGGGGCACAGGCGACCGAGCCCGATATCATCGCCTTCGCCCGCGAACGGCTAGCCGGGTTCAAGACCCCCAAGGCGGTCTTTTTCACCGAGCTACCCAAGACTTCCACCGGAAAGATCCAGAAGTTCGAACTCCGCGCCCGCGCCCGCACCCTGTAGCCTCCCTGAGCCGCGCATCGCCGGGCCGCGGTGCGGCGATCCAATCGCAATGACTGGCACTTTATGGCAGAAACACAGGCGCTCGTCGCAGACCTTGTGCCAACCGCAGCAAAATCGCCGTGCCGGGGGGCGGCCCGGCGATGCGCGGCGGCCTGCGGCCTTGATCCCGCGCAGGAGCCGTTGGAATCAACGCTTTACCGTTGAGAGGACCCCGCCCCTCCCCTAAGCTGCCGCCCTGACGCGGGCGGTTCACGGGACACATGACCGAAAGATGACAGCACTCAAGAAATACGCGCGGCTCGAGGCCTTGGGCCTGTGGCGCGAGAGCGCTGACGAGCAGCGCCGCGAGGTTGTCGTCACCTTGGGCGAGGCCACGCTCGTGATGTCGTCCTCCTCCGGCGCGGCGCTTGGCCATTGGTCCCTGCCTGCCATTGAAAGGCTCAATCCCGGCAAGGCGCCGGCTCTTTACGCGCCCGCGCGGGACAGTGACGAGGAATTGGAGATCGCCGACGCCGAGATGGTCGAGGCGATCGAGCGCATTCGCACCGCCATCGCCAGAACGCGCCCCCGTCCCGGCCGGCTGCGCCTGGTGCTCGGTCTCGGGTCCGTCGCCCTCGCCGCAGCGCTGGCAGTCTTCTGGCTGCCCGGCGCGCTGACGCGGCAGACGGTAACGCTGCTGCCCGAGGCCAAACGGGTAGAGATCGGCCAGCAATTGCTTGCCCAAATGACCCATATCGCGGGCCGCCCCTGCACCGGGCGCGGCGGGCGCACGGCGCTTCTTCGCCTCGCCGTGCGGACCTTCGGACAGGAGAACGCCCCGCAACTGGTGATCTTTCCCGCCACGATCCCAGACACCCTCGGCCTGCCCGGCAACATCGTCGCGGCCTCGGCCGCCCTGGCCGAGGATTTCGAGACGCCCGAGGTCTTCGCAGGCTACCTGTTGGCGGAAGCGGTCCGTGTCGCGGCGCAGGATCCGGTCGAAACCTTCCTGTCCGAGGCCGGTCTCGGCGTCACCTTCCGCCTGCTGACCACCGGAGAGATCTCGGACGAGGCCATCCACGCCCATGCCGCGCGCCTGCTGTCGCGCGATGGGGCGATGGTCGATGACGCCGCCCTTCTCGAACGGTTCGAGGCAGCGCGGATCTCCTCGCAGCCCTATGCCTTCGCGCGGGATGTTTCGGGTGAGCAGGTTCTGGGGCTGATCGAGGCCGACCCGATGCGGGGCGGCGGGGGGGAGCCGGTTCTCAGCGATGCCGATTGGGTCAGCTTGCAGGAAATCTGCACGACCTGACCCTATGCCTTGGACGGCATCTCGCCCGTGATCTCCACGGTCACATGGCGTACACCGGACAGGTGCTGCACCCGTTCTTTCACAGCGCGCCGCACGACCTCATGATCGGCGCCGGGTTCGAGATCGACTTCCAGCGAAGCCATGGGACGCTCCTGCGTGATCGACCAGGCGTGGAGATGATGGGCCCGTGCGACCCCGTCGACGTTGGCCGCAAGATCCTCGGAAATGGCCCGCCGGTCGAAGCCCTTGGGCGCGCCTTCCAGCAGGATGTGCCCGCTCTCTTTCAGCACCGACCAAGCGGACCGCAGGATCAACAGGACGACAAGCACCGAGAGGATCGGGTCAATCGGCGTCCAGCCCGTCCAGATGATCACGAGGGAGGCGACGATGGCGGCGACCGAGCCTAAAAGGTCGCCCATGACATGAAGCGCCGCCGCGCGGACGTTGAGGTTGTCGCCCTCGGCGCGCGACAGCACCCAGAAGGCCGCGATGTTCACCAGCAGCCCCGCGACCGCGACCCAGAGCATCAGCCCGCCCAGAACCTCCGACGGCTCACGCAGCCGCTGCACGGCTTCCACGAGGATCCATATCGCGATGGCGAAGAGGCTCAACCCGTTCACGAAAGCGGCGAGCACCGAGAAGCGGTCGAACCCATAGTTGCGCTTCCAATCCGCCGGGCGACGCGACAGGCGAAACGCCAGCCACGCGAGGAGGAGCGAGGCGAAGTCGGTCAGCATGTGGCCCGCATCTGCCAGCAGGGCGAGGCTGCTCGAGACCAACCCGCCGATGACCTCCGCGCCCATGAAAGCGCCGGTCAGACCGGCCGCAATGGCAATCGCGCGCTCCTTGGAACGACGCTCGCTCTCGGGCGCGTCGGGGGAGAGGGTCGGCCCGTGGTGGTGCCCGTCGCCGTGATCATGACCCTGTCCCATCGACTTCTCCCGCGATCGTCTCAGACATAGAAAAATGCGGGCCGCGCCGGGCGACCCGCATTAAGAAGACGCGACACCGTCCAATCAGTTCCGGGTGATCGCTCCGGAAAAGCCGGCACTGCGGGTCTGAAGCAGCGCGCGGCCGAGGGATTGCGGATCGTTGTACGGCCCGGCCATGACCACGAAGAGGGTCTGACCCTGCCGCTGCACGCGCCCGATCCGGGCAGGCAGGCCCGATGCTGCGAGGCGCTGATACGCGCTCGACGCGTCGCCCTCGCCCCGGAAGGTGCCGGCCAGAACGTGGCGATGGCCTGCGCCGACGCGCACCTCGTTGGTGGCGGGGGCCGTGGGCTCTCCGGCAAGCGGGACACGGGACCGCGTGGTGCGTGTTCCGGCAGACACCAGCGCCCCCGTGGCAGGGGTCTCGGCGGCGGTGCGGGCTGCCAGTGCCGCGGCGGCGGCCTGTCGACGGGTCAGCACCTGCGTGCCCCGCGTGATCGGGACGGAGGCCAGACGACGCGGCACCGTGTTGGTCCAGACCTGTTCCATCTGCGCCTGCCCCGCCGGGGTGCCGAGACCGCGGTAGGGGTTCAGGCGGCCGTCATCCCAGGCGACCTCGTAGCCCGGAGGCGGCGCGCTCAACGCGAAGCTGCGCGGCGTGCCGGTGCGTGGCTCTGCCGCCGCGCCCCCAAGGCTGGACTGGGGGCCGACCGTGCCGGGGAAATGCGCCTGCGGTCCGCACCGCACGCCCTCGCCCGTGAAGTAGGGCTGGTGGGCCGCGGGAAGGTTGGGGCAACCGGTCGTGGCCTGCGGGGCCTGGATCGTGACCGGCGCCGGGGTCGCCACCTGCACCTGGGGTGCTGCGACAACGGGCGCCGCGACGACAACGGGCGGTGCCGTGGGTGCCGGGGCCGGTGCGGGCGCCGCCGCTACGGGCGCTGCGCCGCCGATCACGGTCACGCCGCTGTCGGCGGTCAGATCAGGCTGCGTGCGGGCAACACCGCTGCTCGGCGTCTGGCCGCAGACCTGGTTGCGGTCGCGGCCCACGCGCGGCACCCATTCGGTGGCGGCACCAAAGCCCACGCGGACGAAAACGCAGCCTCGGCTGTCGATATATTGATCCCCCGAATAGGACGAGGATGGTATCTCGGCAGGTACGCCCTGTGCGGCAGAGGCAACGGGCAGGACCAATCCCAAAGACAGGCTTAAAGCGGCGACACTGCGCCAATGTTTGATAGACATGCGATATCCCCCAGATAAACGCTTGTGGATATCTAGGGCGAAAATTGCCGCCAAGTAAAGGGGATCACAGGGTTATTTGGTACCGAACATCCGGTCGCCGGCATCGCCCAGACCCGGCACGATGTAGCCGTGATCGTTCAGATGGTCGTCCAGCGCGGCGGTGACGATGGGCACATCGGGATGCGCCTCTTTCATCCGCGCGACCCCTTCCGGAGAGGCCAGCAGGCACAGGAAACGGATGTTGCGCGCCCCGCCTTCCTTCAGGCGGTTGACGGCGGCGACCGTGGAATTGCCCGTGGCCAGCATCGGGTCGACGACGATGGTCAGACGGTCCTCCATCGCCTCGGGCACCTTGTAGTAATACTCCACCGGCTGCAGCGTCTCGGGGTCACGGTAAAGGCCCACGAAGCCCACGCGCGCGTTGGGCACCAGCTCGAGGATGCCGTCCAGAAGCCCGTTGCCCGCCCGCAGGATCGAGACCAGCGCCAGCTTCTTTCCCTTGATCGCCGGGGCCTCCATCGGCTGCAGGGGCGTGTTCACCGTCACCGTGGTCATCGGCAGGTTGCGCGTGACCTCGTAGGCCAGCAGGTGGCTGATCTCGCGCAGGAGCTGGCGGAACGACTTGGTCGAGCATTCCACGTCGCGCATCAGGGTCAGCTTGTGCTGCACCAGCGGGTGGTCGACGACGGTGAGGTGCTCGGTTGCTTGGGTCTCGGTCATTGGGTCAGCCTTTTTCGGATCGTCTCTCGCGTCGTCTCGTCGCAAAAAGCGGCGTCCATCGCGTTCTGGTTCAATTCGGTGAATACCGCCTCGTCATAGCCGAAGGTATGGGCGAGGTTCTCGTATTCCTGGGTCATCGTGGTGTGGAAGAACGGCGGGTCGTCGGTGGAGACGGTGACCTTCACGCCGCGCTCGCGCAGCCGCTCGATCGGGTGGTTCGCCAGTTTCGGCACCGCACCGTTGAAGACGTTGGAGGCGAGGAAGACGTTGGAGCCCGGGCAGACCTCCAGCGTGATGTCGCGTTCCACCAGCAAATCGCAGAGCGCCGGGTCGTCGATGGCCTGCACCCCGTGGCCGATGCGCGAGGGGTTCAGCGCCTCGATGCTGTCGCGCACCGACTTGGCCCCACCCCATTCGCCGGCATGGGTGGTGATCCCGAGCCCCGCCTCGCGGGCGCAGTCGAAGGCCCAGGCGAAATCGGCGGGGGTGAAGGCATCCTCGGCCCCGCCCATGCCGAAGCCGGTCAGGAAGTCGCCCGCCGTGTCGGCGGCGCAGGCGGCTGCCTGCTTGGCCTTCTCGGGGCCGAAATGGCGGATGCAGGTGGCAATGCCGCGCATGGTGATATCGGGCACGCCTGCGGCGGCCTCTTCGATCGCGGCGAGATACTCGCGCCATGCGGCTTTGTCGCCACCGCCGCAGAAGTCGGGCGAGATGAACATCTCGGTGTAAACCACGCCGTGGGAAGCACTTTCTTCCAGCACCGCACGGGTCAGCCGGGCGAATTCCTCGGGTCCGGTCAGGACCGAACAGGCCGCCTCGTAGACTTCGAGGAAGTGGTGGAAATCACGGTAGGCATAGCCGCCGTCTTCGGTGAAGATGCCGCTCAGATCGACACGCTTCTCCTGCGCCAACCCGCGGATGAACGCCGGAGGGGCCGCACCTTCGATGTGCAGGTGCAATTCGACCTTGGGAAGATCTCTCATAAAAAACTCTCTCCTGCTCCGCGCTCGGACAGCCCCAGATGAGCCGCCACGGAAGCGCCGACATCGGCAAACTTGCGCAGGCCCAGATGCCCGGAATACGGCCCCTTGGCAAGCACCGGAACCCGTTCCCGGGTGTGATCCGTGCCGGGCCACGTAGGGTCATTTCCGTGATCGGCCGTGAGGATCATCAAATCGTCGGGCCGCATCGCATCGAGCACCGGCGCAATGGCCGTGTCGAACCACTCCAGATGCCGCGCGTAGCCGGAAACATCGCGGCGGTGGCCGTAGAGGCTGTCGAACTCCACGAAATTGGCGAAGACCAGCGCGCCCTCCGGCGCGGTCTCTACCGTGTCGAGCAGATGATCCATCAGCTCTGCGTCGGGTCCCTTGCGGACCTCTCCGGTGTTCCGGCCTGCGAAAATGTCGCTGATCTTGCCGATGGTGATGACCGGGCGGCCTGCCTCGGTCGCCCAATCGAGCAGGGTCTTCTCGGGCGGCTCCAACGCGTAGTCGCGGCGATTGCCCGTGCGGCGATAGGTCCCCGGCGCCCCGGTGAAGGGCCGCGCGATGACCCGGCCGATGCGGCGCGCGTGCAGCATCGGGGCAAGGCCCTCGCAGAGCCGCAGCAGGCGCTCCAGCCCGAAGGTCTCTTCATGGGCCGCGATCTGGAACACGCTGTCGGCGGAGGTGTAGCAGATCGGCCAGCCGGACTGCTCGTGCTGCTCGCCCAAACGCGCGATGATCTCGGTGCCGCTGGCGTGCTGGTTGCCGAGCGTCCCGTCGGTGCCGCAGAGCCGCTGGACTTCGTTCAGGATCTCTTGCGGGAAGCTGTTGGTCTTGTCGGGAAAGTAGGCCCATTCGAAGGGCACCGGCAGACCCGCCAGCTCCCAATGGCCCGAGGGCGTGTCCTTGCCCGCGCTGACTTCCTCCGCCACGCCCCAAAGCCCCTCTCCTCCCGGTGCCAGCGTCGCGCTGAGACCGAGCGCGTCGAGGTTCGGCACCTGCAGCGGCCCGCTTCGGCCTTCTTCCGCGCGGCCCGCGGCGCAGGCCTCCTTGATGTGGCCGAGCGTGTTGGCGCCGGTGTCGGGCAGGTCGCCGTTGAAGAACTCGTCTGCATCGGGGGCATGGCCGACCCCGACCGAGTCCATCACGACAAGAAACGCGCGTCCATTGGGTGCGGCCATTCAGGCGATCCTTTCATGGATGAGGGGGGGCGTGTCGATGGGCTTCTCCGAGAGGGTAAAGGCGCGGCGCAGCCGGGCGGCCACGGCACGGCCGGCGTCTTCGTTGGCGGCATGGATGCGCGCCAGCGGGGTTTCGTGATCCACGAGGTCTCCGAGCCGCGCGATGGTCGACAGGCCGACGGCCAGATCGATCCGGTCGTCCTCGCGCATCCGCCCGCCGCCAAGGCTCACCACGATCTCGCCCAAGGCGCGGGTGTCGATGGCGGTGACATGACCGGCCTCGCCGGGGTGAATGTCCATCATGACGGGCGCGGCCGGCAGCCGGTCGGGCCAACGCTCCACGAAATCCACCGGGCCGCCCAGTTCGGCGACCATCTCGCCGAAGACGTCCGCTGCGGCACCGCCCGTCAGCGCGCCCCTGATCCGCCCCTCGCCATCTGCTGCGTCAGCCGCCAATCCGCCAAGCGCCAAGACCTCTCCGCCCAAAGCGACGGTCAACCGCGTCAGGGCGTTGTCGCTGGCCGAACCGGTCAGAACCTCCATCACCTCGATGATCTCCAAGGCGTTGCCCGCGCTGTGGGCCAGTGGCTGGTTCATGTCCGAGACCAGCGCCGAGGTCATGCAGCCGGCGCCCTGCCCGGTCGCGACCAGCGCCTGCGCCAGCCCCACCGCCTCGGCTTCCGCGCCCATGAACGCGCCAGTGCCGACCTTCACGTCCAGCACCAATGCCTCCAACCCGGCGGCGAGTTTCTTCGACAGGATCGAGGCCGTGATCAGATCGACCGAGGCGACAGTCCCGGTCACGTCGCGCACCGCGTAGAGCCGCTTGTCGGCTGGCGCGATATCTGCCGTTGCGCCCACGATGGCGCAGCCCACATCGGCCACGATCTCCTGCAGGTCATCGGGCGACACGTCGCAATTGTATCCGGGGATGGCTTCCAGCTTGTCGAGGGTCCCGCCGGTGTGGCCCAACCCGCGCCCCGAAATCATCGGCACGAAGGCCCCGCAAGCCGCCAGCGCGGGCGCCAGCAACAGCGAGACGCAGTCGCCCACGCCGCCCGTGGAATGCTTGTCGATCACCGGCCCGTCCAGCCGCCATTCCAGCACCCGACCCGAGGCGCACATGGCCCGCGTCAGATGCGCCCGCCCCTCGTCTCCCAGACCGTTCTGGCAAACCGCCATGGCAAAGGCGCCCGCCTGCGCGTCAGTCACCGCGCCCGACGAGAGCCCGGCCGCGAACCACGCAATCTCGTCCTCCGACAGGCGCTCGCCCTCTCGCAACTTGGTGAGGATCTTGCGGGCGTCACTCATCGCGGTCCCTCATTTCGCCATATGGGCAGCCGAGAACTGCCCCGGCAGCAGTGCGCCAACCTGTGTTTCCTGCGCGCCACCCTCGGTCGTCGCCATGGTGATGTTCACATCCGCCTCGGCAAATTCGGCAAGCTTCTGACGGCAGCCACCGCAGGGCGGCACCGGAGTGGGGCTGTCGGCGATCACGGCAATCTCGGCAATCCGCGTGTCTCCCGCCGCGATCATCGCGGCAATCGCCCCGGCTTCGGCGCAGGTGCCCTCGGGATAGGCGACATTCTCGACATTGCAGCCGACATGCAGGTTCCCCTCGACCGAGCGGATCGCGCAGCCGACCTTGAAGTTCGAATAAGGGGCATGGGCGTTCAGGCGCACACGCGCGGCATGTTCTGTCAGGGTCGTCTCTGCCATCTGGCGCGCCTCCTTGGGGGTCGTTGATCCCGGAGTGTGCGGCCTTGCTCGCGCCAGTGCAAGCGCTCCTATGACAGGCTCGCGTGGCGGGCGCGGATGACGGTGATCAGGTCGTCCAGATCGGCCTGCAAATGTCCGTGGATCAGCGGCATCTGGTCAAGGTTCGACCGCTTCGCCGCGATGTTGAGGACCTCGGCAAACTGGCACAGACGCTCGGCCCCCGCGGCACCGGAAATCGCGATCAGGATATGGGTCTGCGCCCGCACCTCCTCGGCGTCGGCTGCGGCCACACCAATGCCGAGCGCATGGCCCACGGCTTGCAGATCCTCGGTCATGCGCGCCAGCAACTCGACGCTTCCCTCCGCGCCCGCGGCCTCCAGCAAACGGTCGAGGCGGCCGATGTCCATCTTCGGCTCCAATCCGCCCCCGCTCAGCACGTCCGTCGGGATCGTCTCGCCGGTGGCGCGACCCACGTAGCGCAGGATCGCGCGCCCGAATTCGGCGGGCGACGCAATAGGCTTGCCGATGATCCCATCGGCGCCCGCTGCGTAGATCGCCTCGCGGTTGTCGCGCAGAACATAGGCCGTGACGGCGACCAGCGGCATCGTCGCGAGCTCTCCCGACGCTGCGCGCACCTGTTCCATCACCTCGAGCCCGGACATGCGCGGCATCTCGATATCGAGCAACGCGATGTCGAACCGCTCGCGCCCGAGCGCGCCCATCGCGGCCTGACCATCGGCGACGATAACCGTCTGCGCGCCCATCCCTTCCAGCATCTGCCGCAGGATCGTCTGGTTCGTCAGATTGTCCTCCGCCATCAGAATGCGCAGATCGGACAGGTCCGGGATCACAGCGTCGGGCTTGGCCTCCACCGTCCAGACGACTTTCTCCTTGGGGATCAGCAGACAGGCGCAACCGTGGCCGGTATCGGGCTCGTTGCGGAGCCATAGGTTTGCGGGCATGCCGGCGCTCAACTCCCGCGCGATCGACAGGCCCAAGCCGCTCCCCCTGTCGCTCGGGACGAGGCCGTCGTCGGCCTGCAGGACATGCTCGGGGAAGCCCGAACCCTGATCCTTGATGCAGATCCAGAACCCGCGGGACCGCTCGCAGCTCACCTCGATCGCCACATCACCGCCGCCCGCATGGATCAGCGCGTTTCCGACGAGGTTTCCCACGACCCGCGCCAGTTCGATCGGCGAGACAAGCAGCCTTTTCGGCAGCGCACCCTGTCGATCCAGCACGAAGCGGCTCCCCCGCTCTGCCGCACGCCCGGCCCATCGGCCCTCCAGCGCACGCAGCCACAGGTCCACGTCCACATCGAAATGCTGCGCCCTGATCTGGGTCTCTCCGGAAGCCACCATGAGGGCGTCATCCACCAGCGCCGCCAGCGTGTCTGACGCCGCGCGCACACGGTCGATCTGGGTTTGGGTTTGCGGGTCGAGCCGGGCCGTATCCACCAGCCTGATCCCGCCCAGAACGTCGGACATGGCAGATCGGATATCGTGAGACAGACGCTGCAACGCCTCAGACGAGCGCTGCTCCGCGGCGCGGCGCTCCTCCGACGGGATCGGAGGCCGGCCCTCAGCCATCGGTCACTGGGCGTGTGATAAGACGCTTCTTGATCCCGGCAGTCTCCATGCCCATCGCCCCCTAGCCGTAATGGCTCACCGGGGTGCCCGCCAAGGCCGAGATGTTCAGCAGGCCGCGCGCCGTGATGGAGGGCGTCACGATATGCGCCTTGTTGCCCATCCCCATCAGGATTGGCCCGACCTCCAACCCGTTTGCCTTGGCTTTCAGGATGTTACGCGTCGCACCGGCGGCGTCGGTCGAGACGAAGATCAGCGCATTCGCCGCGCCTTCCAGACGGCAGTTCGGGAAGACCCGCGCCCGCAGCTCGGCGCTCAACGCGCTGTCGACATGCATCTCGCCCTCGTAGATGAAGTCCCGCGGCTCGCTGTCGAGGATCGACAGCGCCTCGCGCATCACGCGACCCGAATTGCTGTCGAGGTTGCCGAATTGGCTGCCCGAGCAGAGCGCGATTTTCGGCTCGATCCCGAAGCGCCGGATGTGGCGCGCGCAGCCGATGGTGGATTCGGCGATCTGGGCCGGCGTGGGCACCGGATGCACTTGCGAGTCCGCGATGAACAACGGCCCGTCCTCAAGGATCACAAGGCTCAGCGCCCCGACCGGTTTATGAATGTCGGTGCCAAGGATTTGCGACACGTAGTTGAGGTGCCAGAGGTACTGTCCGAAGGTGCCGCAGATCAGGCTGTCAGCCTCTCCGCGATGCACCATGACCGCGCCGATGGCCGTCGTGTTCGTCCGCATGATGGCCCGCGCCAGATCGGGCGAGACGCCGCGACGCGCCATGATGTTGTGATAGGTCTCCCAATAATCGCGGTAGCGCGGGTCGTTTTCGGGGTTCACCAGCTCGAAGTCGCGCTCCGGTCGAATGACCAGACCGGCCCGCTCGATCCGGGCGTTGATCACCTCGGGGCGGCCGATCAGGATCGGCATGTCGGTCGATTCCTCGATCATCGCCTGTGCCGCGCGCAGAACGCGCTCGTCCTCGCCCTCGGCGAAGACGATCTGCCGCTTGCCCGTCGCCGCCGCCTCGAACACCGGGCGCATGACGAGGGCCGACTTGAAGACCGACTGGTTGAGCTTCGCGCGGTAAGCGTCCAGATCGTCGATTGGTCGCGTCGCCACGCCCGAGGCCATTGCCGCCTCCGCCACCGCGCTCGCCACCACGGAAGAAAGGCGCGGATCGAAGGGTTTCGGGATCAGGTAATCGGGTCCGAAGGTCAGCTGCTCGCCCTGATAGGCCGCCGCCGCCTCGGCGCTGGTGGTCGCGCGCGCCATGGCGGCGATGCCCTCGATGCAGGCGATCTTCATCGCGTCGTTGATCTCGGTCGCGCCCACATCTAGCGCGCCTCGGAAGATGAAGGGAAAGCAGAGTACGTTGTTGACCTGATTGGGAAAATCGCTGCGACCCGTGGCAATGATCGCATCCGGCGCAACCTCGCGCGCGACCTCCGGCAGGATCTCGGGCGTGGGATTGGCCAAGGCGAAGATGATCGGCGCGGGCGCCATTTTCGACACCATCTCAGCGGTGAGGACACCCGGACCGGACAGGCCAAGGAAGAGGTCGGCGTCGTGGATCACGTCGCCCAGATCCTTGGGCTCGCTCCCTTGAGCGAACGCATCCTTCTGCGGGGTCGAGTTGCCGCGCCCCACATGGACCAGCCCGTCGATGTCGCAGAGGAACACGTTCTCGCGCCGCACGCCCAGCTTCAGCAGCATGTTGAGGCAGGCGATCCCCGCCGCGCCACCGCCGGTCGAGACGACCTTGATGTCCTCGAACGACTTCCCCGTGACCCGCATGGCATTCGTTGCCGCAGCTCCCACGACGATGGCCGTGCCGTGTTGATCGTCATGGAAAACCGGGATGCCCATCCGCTCTCGGCACAATTGTTCAACGATGAAACAATCCGGCGCCTTGATGTCTTCGAGATTGATCGCACCGAAGGTCGGCTCCAGCGCACAAACGATATCGGCGAGCTTCTCGGGATCGGATTCGTTCACCTCGATATCGAAGCAATCGATGTTGGCAAACTTCTTGAACAGAACCGCCTTGCCTTCCATCACCGGCTTTGAGGCCAGCGCACCGATGTCGCCCAACCCCAGCACCGCCGTCCCGTTCGAGACGACAGCAACAAGGTTTCCGCGCGCGGTGTAACGGGCGGCGTTCGCAGGATCAGCCTTGATCTCAAGGCTCGCCTCGGCCACGCCGGGGCTGTAGGCGCGCGCCAAATCGCGACCGTTAGCCAGAGGCTTGGTGGCGCGGATTTCCAGCTTACCGGGGTGCGGATACTCGTGATACGCCAGCGCCGCCTCTCTGAGGCCGTCCTTTTTCTCGTCGCTCATGCCGCCCCTCCCAGGATATAGTTTAACGTTAAACAGTTTCTAGCAGCGACGTGAGACCTTGGCACTGCGACACCTGCGCGCCGGGTCTGATTGCTCCGTTTACTGAAACTGTTCCCTCAAGAGCCTCTCTTCCAATCCGTGTCCGGGGTCGAACAGGATGCGATGTTCCACTGCCGGCTCGGACCTGATCTCCACTGCGGAAACGCTCTTGACCGAGCGGCTGTCCGCGTCCGCCATCACCGGGCGCTTTGCCGCCTCGACCACTTCGATCCGCACCACGGCCGACTTCGGCAGCAACGCGCCGCGCCAGCGTCGGGGTCGGAAGGCCGCCACCGCCGTGATCGCCAAAACCTCCGATCCGATCGGCAGGATCGGCCCGTGCGCCGAGTAGTTATAGGCGGTCGATCCGGCCGGCGTACTCAGCAGAGCGCCGTCGCAAACCAATTCGTCCATCCGCAGCTTGCCATCCACGATGATGCGCAGCTTCGCGGCCTGCGGTCCTTCCCGCAACAGGCTCACCTCGTTGATCGCGAGCGCTTCAACCACCGTCCCGTCGACGCATTCCGCGCGCATGTGCAGCGGGTTGATGACCGCCTCTTCCGCCTCTTCAAGGCGCGCGATCAGATGCTCGTCCGAATAGCTGTTCATCAGGAAGCCGACCGTGCCGCGGTTCATCCCGTAAACCGGCGCGGGCAGGGACTGGGTCTCGTGCAGGGTCGACAACATGAAGCCGTCACCGCCGAGGGCGACGATCACATCGGCCTCTTCCGGCGGATAATCCCCGTAGCGATCAGCCAGCGCGACCTTCGCTGTCTGAGCCAGGGGCGTCTCGGACGCCAAGAACGCAATGTTGCGCGCAGAGGGCATCGACACCCCTTTCCTTCGGTGATTTTTCCCGACCATCGCGCGCGCCTATAGGAAACACAATCCTCATCCCGCACCCATTGGCGCCTGAAATGCCGCAATTCCACGGTTGAGCGCCGCAATCCGGGCTTTCCCGACTTGCGGAACTCCAATACATCGCTGCGAGACATCCACTGCCATGCAGGAGCTTCCGCCATGACCGCCTCCCACACCGACGCGGGCTTTTTCACCGAAAGCCTCGAGTCCCGTGACCCCGAGATCTTCGCCGCAACCCGCAAGGAACTGGGTCGCCAGCGCGACGAGATCGAGCTGATCGCCTCCGAGAACATCGTCTCGGCCGCGGTGATGGAAGCCCAGGGCGGTGTGATGACCAACAAGTATGCCGAGGGCTACCCCGGACGCCGCTACTATGGCGGTTGCCAGTACGTTGATATCGCTGAGGAACTGGCGATCGACCGGGCCAAGCAGCTGTTTGGTTGTGAATTTGCCAACGTGCAGCCCAACTCCGGTTCGCAGGCCAACCAAGGTGTCTTCACGGCGCTGCTGCAGCCCGGCGACACGATCCTCGGCATGAGCCTCGACGCGGGCGGTCACCTGACCCACGGCGCGCGACCCAACCAGTCGGGCAAATGGTTCAACGCCGTGCAATATGGCGTGCGCGAGGATACGCTGGACATCGATTACGACCAGATCGCGACCCTCGCCGAAGAGCACAAGCCGAAGATGATCATCGCCGGCGGCTCCGCCATTCCGCGCGTCATCGACTTCAAGCGGATGCGCGAGATTGCCGACAAGGTCGGGGCCTACCTGCTGGTCGACATGGCGCACTTCGCGGGTCTCGTGGCCTCGGGCCACTACCCCTCCCCCTTCCCCCACGCCCATGTCGCCACGACGACCACCCACAAGACCCTGCGCGGTCCGCGCGGCGGCATGATCGTCACCAACGACGAGGCGATCGCCAAGAAGGTCAACTCCGCGATCTTCCCCGGCATCCAGGGCGGACCGCTGATGCATGTGATCGCCGGCAAGGCCGTGGCCTTCGGCGAGGCGCTGCGCCCCGAGTTCAAGGACTACCAGGCCCAGGTCATCGCGAACGCTCAAGCCCTTGCCGCACAGCTGATCGAAGGCGGGCTCGACATCGTCACCGGCGGCACCGACACGCACCTGATGCTGGTCGACCTGCGCGCCAAGGGCGTGAAGGGCAACGCCACCGAGAAGGCGCTCGGTCGCGCGCATATCACCTGCAACAAGAACGGCATCCCGTTTGACACCGAGAAGCCGATGGTCACCTCCGGTCTGCGCCTCGGCTCCCCCGCCGGCACCACGCGCGGCTTCGGTGAGGCCGAGTTCCGCCAGATCGCCGACTGGATCGTCGAGGTCGTCGACGGCCTTGCAGCCAACGGCGAGGACGGAAACGAGGCGGTCGAGGAGAAGGTTCGCGGCGAAGTGCAGGCGCTCTGCGACCGCTTCCCGATCTACCCGAACCTCTGAGGTCTTTTACCCGGCACCGGGTTGAGGAACGGTTAACGCATGACTGCAAACGGCCGTCGCGAGACCCTCGCGGCGGCCGTTTCGACTTCATCGCGCCGCGCCGCCGGAGCTAGGCCGGAATCTGCGCAGGCGGCGGAGGGATCGCGCGAGAGTTGCGAGAAACCCTTAACCATGACAGTTTGAAACGGCTTGCACCGAGCATATTTGTATAAAAAGCGGTGGGTTAAGAAACCTTCTCGCAGCGCCCGTGTTGATTAAATAACTGAATAAATTCAATTCACGCAGACCCTTCGAGACCTGGACCGGACCCATGCACACCACATCGTCCCTTCCCGAGATCACCCCAACCTACCGGCAGGAGGCAGAGCGAGAGATTCGTCGCTTTACCCGCGATTGGACGAAGCGCGATAACCGTCTGGCCGCGCTCAGCTATTTCGCCACGCTTGCGGTCTACCTCATCACGTTAACCCTTGCCATCCTCGCCTGGCCATCGCCTTGGCTGGTGGTCCCTCTCATCGTGATCAACGCCTTCGCAGGGGTCCGGCTCTACGTGTTGCAACACGATATGGGCCACAACTCTTTGTTTACCACAGCACGGTTGAACGCCATCGCGGGCCACGCCTTGAGCGTGTTCACGTTAACGCCCTTCGCCGTGATGCAGCACAACCACAACGCCCATCACAGCCACCTCGGTAATCTGGAAGAGCGCGATACGACCGAAATTTTCACCATGACGCTCCGCGAATGGGAGGCCGCGAGTTTCTGGACGCGGCTTTGGTACCGGCTCTACCGCAACCCTTTCCTGATGATCCCCCTCGGCGGCGTCTTCACCTACGCGTTGGCTTACCGCTGGCCGAAGAACACCGCGCGCATCGCGCCGGTTCAGGTGATCCTGCACAACCTGGCGCTGATCGGATGGGTCGCGATCCTGTGGTTCATCGCAGGCCCGCCCGCGCTTTACATCTATGCGGGCACCGTCTTCACCGCCGGCTGCATCGGGGTCTTCCTCGTCTATCTGCAGCATAATTTCGAGGATACATGGTGGGATCGCAAACCCGATCTCAACCCCGCCCGCGCCGCGCTGCAGGGCTCCTCCGCGCTCGATCTCGGCTGGTGGTTCGATCTGGCGGTCGCCAACATCACCTACCACGATATTCACCACTTCAACGCCAATATCCCGAGCTACCGTCTGCGCGTGTGTCACCAAGCGCTCCGCGAGCGCTACGAGGTGCAGACCATCGGTTGGGTCGAGGCGTTCCGCTCTTTCACGCTGAAGCTCTGGGACGAGGATCAGGAGCGGCTGGTGCCCTTCCCCAAGACCCAACGCGCGCCCTCCTCCGCGATCCCGGCGGAGTAGCAAGCCTTCGGTGCCGCCCATACCGTGGCAACGCGGGTCGGCGAGAGGCTTCCGTCAGGAGGCCCGAGCCGGCGCGCCCGCGCCCTCGGCGCTCACCGCACGGCGCACCATGTCCCAGTAAATCGCCTCCACATCAGCGCGCGTCAGACGTCCGTCGTCGCGAAACCACGTGGTCACTCCCGTCAGCATCGAGATCAGCCCCATCGTCGCCAGCCGCAGGTCCGCCACGTCGAAGACGCCCTCGGCCATGCCGGCGCGCAGGATATTTTCCAACCTTGCCTCATACGCACCGCGCAGGCCCTCGATCACCGCGAAATTCTCGGGTGAGAGGTTGCGCAGCTCCATGTAGGCGATGAACACAAGGTCCGGCCTATCGAGGTGAAAGCGGATGTGATGGCGCGCGAAATCCTCCAGCTGCGCCATCGGGCCGCCGCCGGGCGGCGTCCAGGCCGCCAGAAGCTCCTCCATGTGGCCGCGCATCAGTTCGAACAGCAGCGCCTGCTTGTCGGGCGTATAGAGGTAGAGGGCGCCCGCCTGCACGCCGACTTCGCGGGCGATCTGGCGCATCGAGACGGCCGCGAACCCGTGCTGCGCGAAGAGGCGCAACGCAACCTCGCGGACTTTGGGGCCGGTGGTGCCTGCGTGAGAGCCTTGGGTACGTGCCATGCCGAAAATCTATCTGAACGCTCGTTCAATTCAAGCGAATTGCGGCCCGGTTCGGCGGGCCCCTACCCACTAGCGTCGCGCATTGCGCCGCTGGACTTGCCCCCCGTTGATCCGTTAGCTGTGGGACATGCGATTTGCCCTGCTAACTCTCTGCGTCCTGTTGCTCCCCGTGGCCTGTGGCCCTGGCCTGCCGGATCTCGAGCAGGAGTTGAGCGCCGAGGCGCGTGCGGCCGACTATCCGCAGCTAGTCCCGCTGGATCCGCTTCTCGCCCGCGCCGATGCTCCCCTGCGCCGCAGCGCGGCCGTCGAAGGCAGCTCGCTCGAAGCACGCGCCGCCGATCTGCGCCGCCGCGCCGCGTGGCTGCGGGCAATGGCTCTCTGACCACCACCCCGCATTGCAGCCCTGCCGCGAAGCCGCTACACCCGGCGCGACTGATTTCACGCGCCCGGAGGCCCCCATGACCGACACTCTCAGACTTGGCATCGCAGGGCTTGGCACTGTCGGCATTGGCGTCGTGAAGATCATCCAGCGACAGGCGGCTTTGCTGGAAGCGCGAACCGGGAAAGAGATCACGATTTCCGCCGTTTCCGCGCGCTCGCGCGACAAGGATCGCGGCGCGGATCTCTCGGCCTACGCTTGGGAAGACGACCCGGTGGCACTGGCCAAACGCGATGATGTCGATGTGTTTCTGGAGCTGATGGGCGGTGACGAAGGCCCGGCCAAAGACGCGACCGAGGCCGCGCTGGCGGCGGGCAAGGACGTGGTTTCCGCCAACAAGGCCCTGTTGGCCCATCACGGACAGGCGCTGGCCGAACTGGCCGAGGAAAAAGGCGCGGTCCTGCGCTACGAGGCCGCCGTTGCGGGCGGCATCCCGGTCATCAAGAGCCTGACCGAGGGGCTGGCGGGCAACCGCATCACCCGTGTCATGGGCGTGATGAACGGCACCTGCAACTACATCCTCACGCGGATGGACGAGGCCGGGCTCTCCTATCAGGAGGCCTTCGATGAGGCCGATGGGCTGGGCTATCTTGAAGCCGACCCGAACCTCGACGTCGGCGGCATCGACGCGGGCCACAAGCTGGCCCTTCTGGCGTCCATCGCCTTCGGCACCCGCGTGGCCTTCGATGACATGCGGCTCGAGGGCATCGGCGCGGTCTCCATCGACGATATCCACCGCGCGGCCGATCTTGGCTACAAGATCAAGCTTCTGGGCGTGGCCCAGATGACCGGCCGGGGGCTGGAACAGCGGATGACACCCTGCCTCGTGCCGGCGACCTCGCCGCTCGGGCAGCTTGTGGGTGGCACCAACATGGTGGTGATCGAAGGCGACGCGGTCGAGCAGATCGTGCTGCGTGGCCCCGGTGCGGGCGAAGGTCCGACGGCCAGTGCCGTGATGGGCGACGTCTGCGACATTGCCCGCGGCCTGCGCCTGCCGATCTTTGGCCAACCCGCCGCCAGCCTCTCCACCGCGCCGCCTGCCAATGCGGAAAGCCCGGCGCGCTTCTACCTGCGCATGGAACTGATCGACAAACCCGGCGCATTGGCCAAGGTGGCCACGGCCCTGGGCGAGAACGGGATCTCCATCGACCGGATGCGCCAGTACGACCACGAGAGCACCAACGCGCCGGTCCTGATCGTCACCCACAAGAGCGCCCGCCCCGATCTGGATGCCGCGCTCGCCGCGCTTCCGTCCACGGGCGTTGTCGCGGGCACGCCGGTGGCGCTGCGCATCGAAGACGTGTGACGCGCGCCGGTTGGTGGCCCCGGCCGCAAGATGCCTTCAAGGGCCGTGTTTTCCACGCCTCGGCCTGCCCTCCGGGAGGCTGATGGCGCAGGTATCTCGCGCGCGGGCCATACCGCCCGTTAGCGCCCCCAGACTTGTCGCCTCGTCCCGCGCCCGGTAAGGCGAAGGCATCGCATCATATTTCTCGTAGGGACCATCCTCATGCCCAAGACCGATTTCAACGACCGCATGCTCTCCTTGGGTCTCGCCCGTGTGTCCGAGGCGGCGGCCATTGCCTCGGCGCTCTGGATCGGTCGCGGCGACGAGAAGGCCGCCGATCAGGCCGCCGTCAACGCCATGCGCGAGCAGCTCAACAAGCTCGACATCAAGGGCGTCGTGGTGATTGGCGAGGGGGAGCGGGACGAGGCTCCGATGCTTTATATCGGCGAGGAAGTCGGCAACGGCTCCGGCCCCGAGGTCGACATCGCGCTCGACCCGCTGGAGGGCACGACGCTGACCGCCAAGGACATGCCCAACGCGCTCACCGTGATCGCCATGGGCCCGCGCGGCTCGATGCTGCATGCCCCCGACGTCTACATGGAGAAGCTCGCCATCGGGCCGGGCTACCCCGAGGGCATCGTCTCCCTCGACCAGACCCCGGCCGAGCGCGTGCGCCTGCTGGCAGCCGCCAAGCAATGCACCACCGCCGACATCACCGTCTGCGTCCTCGACCGTCCGCGCCACGAGGCGATGATCGCCGAGCTGCGCGACACCGGCGCGGCGATCCGGCTGATCACCGACGGCGACGTGGCCGGCGTGATCCATTGCGCCGAGGCCGAGCAGACCGGCATCGACATGTACATGGGCCTCGGCGGGGCGCCCGAAGGGGTACTGGCCGCCGCCGCGCTGAAATGCATGGGCGGGCAGATGTGGGGCCGCCTGACCTTCCGCAACGACGACGAGAAGGGCCGCGCCGCAAAGGCTGGCATCAAGGACCTCGACCGGATCTATTCCCGCGACGACATGGTGACGGAGGACGTGATCTTCGCCGCCACCGGCGTGACCGATGGCTCGATCCTGCCGGGCATCAAGCGCGAGCCGGGCCACCTGACCACCGAGACCATCCTGATGCGCTCCAAGACCGGCTCCGTGCGGCGCATGAGCTACCGCAACCCGAAGCACTGACATGGCCTCAGCCCTCCTTCTGATCGACATCCAGCAAGGCTTCGACAGCCCCTATTGGGGCGCGCGCAACAACCCCGATGCCGAGGACAACGCCGCGCGCCTGCTTGCCGCCTGGCGCCGCGCCTCGGCACCGGTCGTCCACGTGCGCCACCTCAGCACCACGCCCGGCAGCCCCCTGGTGGGCGAAGGCGCCGAAATCCAGCCCAAGGTCGCCCCGCTAGACGGCGAGCCGGTTTTCGAGAAGTCGGTCAACTCCGCCTTCATCGGCACCGACCTCGAACAGCACCTGACCCATTCCTCCATCGCCGATCTGGTGATCTGCGGGCTGACCACGCCCCATTGCATCTCCACCACCACCCGCATGGCCGCTAACCTCGGCTTCGGCGTGCGCCTCGCCCATGACGCCTGCGCGGCCTTCGCTACGAACGCCGACACCACCTGGGCCGAGGGCATGGCGCCGCTGTCGCCGCAGGTGATCCACGACACCGCGATCAGCCAACTCCACGGCGAATTTGCCCGGGCGATGAGCACCGAGGCGATCCTCTCGGAGGGTCCATGAGTTACCTCGGGGTGGAGACCTCCCTGACCGGACGGCGCTGGATCGGCCCGTCCGACGAGGTCGAGCGGCTGGCCCAGACCCTGATGCAACGCGCCGAGGTGGAGCCTGCCGTCGCCGCCATTCTCGCGCGCCGGGGCGTGCAGCCGGAGGAGGTGGTGGGCTTTCTCGCCCCTGCCCTACGCGACCTGCTGCCTGACCCGATGACCCTCAAGGACATGGAGCCTGCCGCCACCCGCCTTGTCGCCGCCGCGCGAAAGGGTGAGCGCATCGCCATATTCGCCGACTACGACGTCGACGGTGGCGCTTCTGCCGCTCTGCTGATCTGCTGGCTGCGCGCCTTGGGCCGCGAGGCCACGCTCTACATTCCCGACCGCATCGACGAGGGTTACGGCCCCAACGAAGAGGCCATGGCGATGCTGGCCCGTGACCATGACCTGATCATCTGCGTCGATTGCGGCACGCTTTCCCACGGTCCGATCGCCGCCGCCAAGGGTGCCGACGTGATGGTGCTGGATCACCACCTCGCCTTGGCCGAGCTGCCCGAGTGCGTGGCCGTGGTGAACCCCAACCGGCAGGACGAGGATGGCAGCTGCGGCCACCTCTGCGCCGCCGGCGTCGTCTTTCTCGTGCTGGTGGAGGCCAACCGCCGGATGCGGGCCGCGGGTGAGAGCGGGCCGGACCTGATGGGGTTCCTCGACCTCGTGGCACTGGCCACCGTGGCCGACGTGGCCCCGCTGGTGGGCGTGAACCGCGCGCTGGTGGTTCAGGGACTGAAAGTCATGGCGCGGCGCCAGCGCCCCGGCCTCGTGGCGCTCTGCGACGTGGGCCGGCTCGACCGGGCGCCGACCTCCTATCACCTCGGCTTCGTGCTCGGGCCGCGCGTCAACGCGGGCGGGCGCATCGGCGCGGCCGACCTCGGCGCGCGCTGCCTCTCCACCGATAACGCGGGCGAGGCCGGCAAGCTCGCCGCGCAGCTCGACAGTCTCAACACCGACCGCCGCGACATTGAGCAGCGGGTCCGCGAAGCGGCCCTCGCCCAATGCGAGACCCGCGGCCTTGACGCGCCGCTGATCTGGGCCGCCGAAGACGGCTGGCACCCCGGCGTCGTCGGCATCGTCGCCTCGCGCCTGAAAGACCACAGCCGCAGGCCCGCCATGGTCATCGGCTTCGACGGCGACGAGGGCAAGGGCTCGGGCCGTTCCGTCGCGGGCGTCGACCTCGGTGCCTCGATCCAGAAACTCGCAGCCGAGGGGCTGATCCAGAAAGGCGGCGGGCACAAGATGGCCGCGGGCCTCTCGCTCAGCCGTGCGCAGCTCGAGCCCGCCATGGCCCGGCTCACCGAGCTTCTCGCCAAGCAGGGCGCGGGCACCGGCGGCGCCGGCGACCTGCGCCTCGACGGCACGCTGATGCCCTCCGCCGCCACGCCTGAGCTGATCGAGAAGATCGAGGCCGCAGGCCCCTACGGCGCCGGCGCCCCCGCCCCGCGATTCGCCCTGCCTGCCCTGCGCATCCGCCACACACGGCCGGTGGGCGAGAACCACCTCAAACTCACCCTCGGTGATGGTGGCCCGGTCACCCTCGACGCGATCTGCTTCGACGCCGTGCGCTCCGGCCTCGACGCCTTGCAGGCACACAACGGCCGCGCCGTCCACGTGGCGGGACGCGTCGAACTCAACCATTGGCAGGGCCGAACCCGCGTCCAGCTCCGCCTCGACGACGCCGCCTGGGCAGAAAATTGAATCTCCGGCAAAATACCTGAAGAATCCCCTTGATCCCCCCGCGCGCATTTTCTAAAGACGCGCTACCGCCAAGCGCGGCCCGTTCGTCTATCGGTTAGGACGCCAGGTTTTCAACCTGGAAAGAGGGGTTCGATTCCCCTACGGGCTGCCACTTCATTCGCGTAGAGATCTGAAATTTAAAGATTATCTTGCAAATCCAAACTACCGCTCCCACATTTCTTCCCACATGAGTTCGCGCATTGGTTCTGGCGGGAAAAGGCCTCGAACAGTATGCCGCAGCTCTCTATTTCCTGAATAACCCATCCCATAGCGCTCGCCGTCGCGGAAACTGGAACTGCAAAGAGAAATCTGGCGATCGCCATCGCCTCAAAGATGATGGCGCGCGGCAACCCTGACCACGTTCAAACGGCACAAGAAACGCGAGAAGACCGCAAAACTAAAGGACCTTATGGCATCGACGGAGCGCAAGACGGTCACTGCTTGGCCAGACGCTTCCCAGCGGTTCTGGCGACTTTGTTGCCTGACAAATACGCCTAGGGCTCTTTCTGAGCAAAAAGGGAGCAACGGTCAAATGGCCGCTGCTTTTCTGTTTCAACCTAGCGCCCCGGCCAGATGTCTCATCGGATCCCTCAGAACCTGCGTGGCCAATGCCACCGCCTCAAAAATCGCGACTGAATTCGGCTCGTTGTCATAAAAATGCGGGCGTTCCGGCCGCCACGGCTCGAGGATCGGAAAGCGCCCAATCAAGTGTTCTGCTTCGACGTATTTTGTCCGGTGAGGGCGCTCCCGAATGACCCGCACCTGCAAGATGCCCTGTACCGCCAGAAAGTTTTCGATTGCATCCAGCAACAGCGGCGTCCGCCCGCGTTTCTTGGACTGCGGCGTCAACGCTTCCGTCACAACCGCATGGGGGCCAAGATCCTCAAGCCATTTGCCCAGAACCTCTTTGACGGCACCCTCAGACCGTGCAGCCTTGCGCGAAATCGCCCAGTCGACCAAGACATCCCCGTCAAAGACCGCATAACCGACCCGCCCGCTCATCACGGACAGTGACAGGAGTCTAATCGTCATAGGTCCCGGCGTCATTTAGTAAATCGTCCTCGATCCGCTCCAGTGTGTAGCGCCGTTTCTGGAAATTGACTTGATCGCTGACCTTGTCGGGGAGTTGCGGCAGGCCCGCCCGCACGGTTGCCCGCGCTGCGGCGAGGCGTTCTGCGAAAAAGGTTTCGAACGTCCGGTTGTAGATGACTGACAGCATCAACAGATCGTCAAGCGCGGGCTGTCGAGCGCCTTTCTCAAGCCGGAGGATGTATTTCCGGCTGCGGTTCATAAGAGTGGCGCAATCGTCTTGAGTCAGCCCGGCGATCTTCCGCGCCAGACGCAGGTCCATTGCAAATTGAGTGAACATAAAATGATGGTCTTATTGGCTAATGCCGCATCATGGTATGTTGTGGGGATCGGTCTTTCTAGGAGACGCAATGTCCCCAGTCTGTCGCTTCAGGTCGGCTATGCGCGCAAGTCACAACCAGGACCGGTCTTTCTCGCCAGCTCATCGCCGGAAGGGTGAAGCCCTTCCGGAGCTGCGGAAACCGATCCTCGTGGTGAACTGCACCCCGACCCTTTCGGTTAGTCTGTCAGGCAGGATAGCAGTCGCTGCTACCTCAATGCTAGTCCACACCAAGCGGCGCGGACGGCCATTCGGTGGGACATATAGTCGGTGACGTTCGAGGGGCCCGTTTCTTACAGATCGGTAGAAGAAAGCCGCTCAGCTCGAAGGCTGAGCGGTGGCTCAATACTCGCTCGCGAGCATGATGGTCAGGACCCGGTAGGTGACCGCCGGGTTGGCCGGGTTGGGCGAACCCGCCGTCTGGTCGAGATTGTAGCAATCGATCTTCCAGAAGATCCGATCATTCCCGACATCAAACGCTCCGAAATCATGTTCCCCCCACGGATCACTTTCCGGCGGAAAGTCCGAGAAGCCCCGCACCGTTGCCGCGATCGACCGCATAGCGTCCGGTCCCAAAGCCTCGATGCCGCGCGTGATCAGCACGGTACCGTGCCCCTCCAGGGTGGTCCTGAACAGATCATTGAGCTCAGTAACTCGCTTAACCGGCTTGTTGGCATCTGACGGTTGCCAGACAAGGTCAGTCCGACCCTCGCAGGCGTGGCAGCGCGCTGCATCTCCGGTCGTTTCCAGCTCCCAAAGGCCAAATTCGCGGTTCCAGCAGGCGAAGGCCTGTAGCACAACACGTTCGGATCCACATCTCCCGCAGATCGGCACAGTGCCGACATCTTCGATTGCACTTCCCAGAAGATCACCCATCGTAGTCTCCTTCCGTTGGGTGGCCGCCGGACCCCATGTCCGACGCACCCCGCGAAAGGCGACCTCGACGTCTGCCACCAGGATACGGCGTCTGCCTATCCTGGCACGGGTCACCGGCGTGCAATCCGGTCCCATACTGCAGCCCTGTCAAACCAGACCGGGTCCCGCATGATGGACCGATGCGTTCTGTCTCGTCTCAGTTTACTATCTTGGGCATGGCGTCGGGCCGTTACCGGACCTTGCCGGTGGCGCAGTCCGTGCAAGACCGCCTCCAGCATCTCTTTGCCATCGGCCAGACGGGCACAGGCAAATCGACCCTGCTTCGCGTCTTGATCGAGCAAGACGTTGCAGCCGGTCGGGGCGTGATGCTCATCGATCCCCATGGCGATCTCGCGCTTGCCCTGCACCACTCGCTGCAGCGGTCCCATCACTACTGGGATCCCGCTGATCCGGGCTGTCGCCTCGGCTACAACCCCCTCACGCCAGCCGGACCGGCCATCCGGCCCCTGATCACCGGCGGCCTTATTGATGCGCTCAAGAAGCAATGGGCCGATGCCTGGGGCGCCCGCATGGAGCACCTTTTACGCTATGCGGTGCTGGCGCTGCTCGAGAGCCCTGCCCCGGACCTGCGCGACATCATGCGCCTCTATCTCGAAAAGGATTTTCGGGAGCAGGTTCTGTCCTGCGTCACTGATCTCCAAGTACTCAGCTTTTGGCGCGGAGAATTCCGGGCAATGAACTACACCAATGCAGTGGACGGCGTCGCACCGATCGCCAACAAACTCGGGGCCTTCCTGGCCCATCCTCTGGTGCGTCGCTCGGTCTGCGAACCGGATCAACCGCTGCGGCTCCGGCAGGTGATGGACCGTGGCGAGACCCTGATCATCAATCTCGGGAAAGGCCGCCTGGGCATCGATTCCGCGACGGTGCTTGGCGGATTGATCCTCGCCAGCGCCATGCATGCAGGCCTCTCTCGTCAGGTTCTCGCCGAAACCGCCCGCTGCCCCTTCATGCTCTATGTCGACGAGTTCCATAGTTTTACCACTGAGGCCTTTGCCGATCTCCTGTCGGAGATCCGCAAATACGGCATCGCCGTCACCTTGGCGCAGCAATATCTGGGGCAGAGCGAAGAAGCGGTGTTTGCCGCCATTATGGGGAATGTCGGTAGCGTGTTGGCGTTCCGGGTGGGCCCTCTCGACACAGCGCTCCTCAGCCGCCAGCTGACCGACATTCCACCCCGAGACCTGATCTACCAGCCGAACTACCGCGCCTTTGCGCGGCTCTTGGTCAGCGGCATGCCGCGGGTACCCTTCACGCTGGACACCCTGACTCCGGGCGCTGACTGGTCCCATGCACCAAACGTGCCCGATGAACGTGACTTTGTAGACTAAAGCCATGAAAGATAACGACCACATCGAGCGCCATCTGGAGCTGTGCCAGCGCATTTTCGAACGCCTTCTGGCGGACGGCACCTGGCCGTGGGCGGATTCGCAAAATCCTGAAGATCTGGTAGAGTCCAAGGATACCCAAACAGACTTATGAAACCATGTTTTGGATACATCCGAGTGTCCACGCAGAAGCAAGGCGAAGGCGTCTCACTCGAAGCCCAAAAGGATGCAATCCGTGCTTTTGCGAGTCAGCACAATCTCACCGTGACCCAGTGGTTTGAAGAAAAGGAAACCGCTGCCAAGAGCGGGCGGCCCGTCTTCAACCAGATGCTCAAGCAGCTGAAGCAGGGTAAGGCAGAGGGGCTCGTTATGCACAAAATCGACCGTTCGGCTCGCAATCTCCGCGACTGGGCCCTGATCTCTGAATTGCCCAAGTACGGCGTAAAACCATATTTCGCCGCTGACGGAATGGACTTCGAAACCCGAGGCGGACGTCTTTCAGCAAATCTCCAAGCCGTCATTGCCGAGGACTACATCTTCAACCTACGTGAAGAGACCATCAAGGGCATGAACGGACGGTTGAAGCAGGGGTTGTTCCCTTGGGCCGCCCCGCCGGGATATCTTGACCAAGGTGGCGGAAAACCAAAGGTTCCGTGCCCGAAAACTGCGCCGCTTATAAAGCTGGCCTTTGAGCTTTATGCCACGCGCCAATACTCATATGCGACGCTCCTCAACGAGCTCCATCGTCAGGGCCTGCGCAATCGCCGCGGTGGTAAGCTCACTTTGTGCGGCCTCGGAAACATCCTCCAGAACCCCTTCTACATTGGTATCATTTTTGTCCGCAGTACCGGTCAAACCTACGACGGCATCCACGAGCCCATCGTTTCAGCCGCCATGTGGCAGCGGGTGCAGGATGTGCGCCAAGAAAGGTCGGGGCCGAAGACCACGCGTCACAACCACCTGTTCCAAGGGCTGTTCCGTTGTGGTGAATGCGGGAAGCCGATGGTTCCAGAGATACAGAAAGGCCAAACCTACTATCGCTGCCACCGCAGGGGCTGCACGACGACGTCGGTGCGGGAAGACGTGATCTCGCAACAAATACGTCGTGGACTTACTCGGCTCCAGCTTAACGCCAAGGCCCAAACCCGAGCGGAGCGTGAGGATGATCAGGTCACCATCGTTTCGCTCCAAGAGCAACGCACTGCCCTCGACCTGCAAATAGGCGACACAGAGCAGCGACTAAGTCGCCTGGAAGACCTCCTGATCGACGGAGTGATCGACTCTGCAGCCTTCGCCCGAAAGAAGAACGAACAGCAAGTACACCTCGTTGAACTAAGAGATCGACTCGCTCGCATCCCTTATCCGGAGGCCGCGCGCGTGTACCAAGCCAAATTGGTCGAACTCCGAAAAAACCTTGTTTTACTTTACGAAATCGCAAATCGAGCTGAAAAACGAATACTCATCGAAAACGTCTGGTCGAACCGCACGGTGCAGCAGAAAAACCTAAAGCTAGAGCCATATTCTTGGGTGAGGAAAGGCGGAAATGATCCAGCCCTCCTGGGTGGTGTCCCAGAGCGGGACAGAGATCGAACTCTGCTTGAGTTATTTGAGAACCTGTGCGCGATGACATTTGAAGCACATGAAGGCCGCGGCACGCCAAGTGTCTGCCTTGCGCATGACGTGGAGTAGCCCCCTGAAAGTGGTCCACCAACTGGGATAGATTGTCCCTTAAATTGGAGGATCAGCGATGGCTGGGAAAAGAGAGGAACCCGAAGAGATTGTATCGAAGCTTCGGCAGGTAGAAGTCCTGCAAGGACAGGGCGCGACGATTGCAGAGGCGGTGCGTCAGATCGGTATAACGCAGCAGACATTCTATCGGTGGCGGAAGCTGTATGGCGGGATGCAGCGGTCACAGTTGGTCCGTCTGAAAGAGCTGGAGAAAGAGAACCTGCGGCTGCGGCGCGCTGTGTCGGACCTGACACTGGACAAGCTCATTCTGAGCGAGGCTGCAAAGGGAAACTTCTAAGCCCTTCACGGCGTCGCAAATGCATTGACCATGTGCGGCAGGAACTTGGCGTGTCTGAACGCCGCGCCTGCCGTACTTTGGGTCAGCATCGATCCACACAGCGTAAGGTCCCGCAAGGCCATGCCGATGAAGATCGCCTGACCGACGATATCATCGAGCTGGCAGATCAGTACGGACGCTACGGATATCGGATGGTGACCGGGTTGCTGAACAACGCGGGCTGGCACGTGAACCACAAGTGGGTCGAGCGTATCTGGCGGCGTGAAGGGCTGAAGGTCCCGCAAAAACAGAAGAAGAAAGGGCGGCTTTGGCTGAACGATGGCTCCTGCGTACGACTCCGGCCAGAACGCCCCAACCACGTTTGGTCATACGACTTCGTGCAGGATCGCACCGCTGACGGTCGGGTCTACCGGACACTCAACATCATCGACGAATACACCAGGGAGGCGCTCATGATCCGCGTCGATCGCAAGCTCAACTCCACGGACGTGCTGGACGCTCTGACGGACCTGTTCATCCTGCGCGGCCCGCCGGAATACATAAGATCCGACAATGGCCCCGAATTTATCGCCCAAAAGGTACGAGACTGGATCGCTGCCGTCGGAGCAAAGACGGCCTACATCGAACCAGGATCGCCTTGGGAGAACGGATACAGCGAAAGCTTTAACGCCCGATTCCGCGACGAGTTGTTGAACGGCGAGATCTTCTACAGCCTAAGGGAGGCTCAAATCCTGATTGAGCAAAGGCGTATCCACTACAACACCGTCAGGCCGCACAGCGCACTGGGATATCGACCGCCAGCGCCGGAAAGCATCGCTCCAATGGACCAGAGACCAACGATGCACTAACAATTACAACGGACCACCCGATGGGGGCACGCCAGACGTTCATCGTCGTGTTGAACTTGCCGCCGACACGAAGCTCAATCTCGCAAGCGTCGATCCCATGCGGTTTTGGCACGAAGAAGTGCTTGATATGCTCGGGTGTAGTCCAGCACTCCCACACCAGGGCACGCGGAGCATTGATTATGCGCGTGAAGGTCAGGTCAGTTTCTGAGTACAGTTTCATTTGTTGCGCTCCTGCATGAGGTTTTTGATGTAGTCGTCAAAGCGGTCGAGCCTTCCCTCCCAGATCTCATTTTGTTCATTCAGCCAGTCTTTCGCGGGCGTGAAGGCATCAGGAGCCAATTGGCAAATCCGCGTCCGCCCCTCCTTTCTCGATTTGACGAGGTTGGCTGCTTCCAGTTTCTTGAGATGCTCCATGAATGACGGCAGCGCCATTTCATGGGGTTCCGCGAGTTCGCTCACCGTCGCTTCACCCCTTGCAAGGCGTTGGAGGATCATACGCCGTGTTGGATCACCGAGCGCGGAGAAGCAGAGATCGAGGTTCGAATAATACTTAGACATGTCCCTTTGTAAGGTTTCGAGGGCACTTGATCAAGATACTTAGGAAAAATCCTAAGTAATGGGATAGAAGCCATTCTTCATCGCGCGCAGCTCCCCCGAAGCGGCCATCGGCGGCAATTTGCAGCATTTTGAGCGAGTGGATGACTGCAATGCGGGACGTTTCCGCCGTTCACTCAATCCAGCCGATCCGGCAGACCTCGCCCATTGTTCCACCAACGGTTTAGATTGTCGCTCCGCAGATCGTAAGCGGCGCGGCTTGCCCAATCTTCCCGAATGAAAATCACGGGTTCTTCTTAATGCTGGGGATAGTCGGGTGAACCAATGTCGGAACCTTCCAGCGGGGGAAGGTTGTTCTATCCTTATGGGCCTAAGTCGAAATGGGCGACAGCTAGGAGGAAAGCAATGATGGACGGTGGTATGATGGGCGGCGGCATGATGTTTGGCATGGGGGTCGGCTGGCTCCTGGTCATTGTGCTCTTGGTTCTGGCGATTGCTGCTTTGGTTAAATATCTGCGCAAGTAATACGGGAGGTGGGGCATGGACTCGTCCGATAAGCCAATCATCGTCGTCACCGGAGCGAGCGGTTATCTTGGCGTGGCGGTCGTCAAGCGGTTGCACGTGACATACCGCGTTGTCGGGTTGGACCGCAGTTCGCCCCCGCATCCGCCCCATGGAAAACTCAGTGCGGAACACTATGGAAGTTGGGATCGCTATATCGTTTGAAGCAGGAGCGCCCTAAATTCGCACACCGTAGCCGCGTCGAGTTTTCGGAGTGCGTGTTAAGCCTTTTGACTTGCTCCGCGTAAAAGCGGCGACAACACGGATCTGGTTGTAAACAACGCATAAGCTAGCACGTACGAACTTATGCGCCTCAACCCAACGTTAAGATTAAGTCATCAGACAGATCAACTTGAGTATATGAAGGTTTTCAGGTGCCGGTGAGGTGCCCCTAGATTTGTAGACGCTTTGCCCCCTAATTTTGAGGCTAGGAGGCCGACATGGGGACAAACAACTACAGCGATGATTTCAAGCGGGACGCGGTCGCGCAGATCACTGAGCGAGGGTATCCGGTTCGAGAGGTCTCGAAGCGTTTGGGCGTCAGCGCGTATTCTCTGTACGAGTGGCTGAAGCTCTACGGCGCGCCTGCGCCCAGGCGCGGCGGGGTTGATCATGAAGCCGAGAACCGGCGACTGAGGCGCGATTTGGCTCGAGTCACCGAGGAGCGCGACATCTTAAGAAAGACAACGGCGTACTTCTCGCGAGAGTCCCGATGAAGTACGCCTTCATCCGGGCGCACCGCGAGGAGTTCGGCGTCCGGGCCATGTGTCGGATGCTGCGGATCCATGTAAGTGGGTTCTACGCTTGGCTGAGAGAGCCGGTGAGCGCACGGGCGAAGGAGGACGCCAGGCAGACCACGCTGATCCGCGATGCTTGGTCGGACAGCGGTAAGGTCTACGGTTACCGCAAGCTGCACGACGACCTGCGTGATCAAGGCGAGACGTGCTCGCCGAACCGGGTGGCGCGACTGGCGAGCCTTGCTGGGATCGCGGCCCAGATCGGCTATCGGCGCCGTCCCGGACGGTATGGTGGCAAGCCCGCGATCGTTGCTGAGAACAGGCTGGACCGTCAGTTCAAAGTTGATGCGCCCGATCAGACTTGGGTGCCCCCTCTCGGCAGCATGCTGTGCATGCGCCTGCCGGGCAGTGGACATTACCTACATCCGAACGCACGAAGGCTGGTCGTATCTGTCCGTCGTCATCGACCTGTTCTCTCGACGGGTTGTCGGCTGGTCGATGCAGCCCCGCATGACGACGGAGTTGACCCTACAGGCGTTGCTCATGGCCGTCTGGCGTAGGAATCCGAAGGACACCGTCCTGGTTCACTCGGATCAGGGCAGCCAGTTCTCGAGTCGCGAATGGCGTACATTCCTGTCGCAGCATGATCTGGAAGCCAGCATGAGCCGACGTGGAAACTGCCATGACAACGCAGTGGCGGAGAGCTTCTTCCAGCTGCTCAAACGGGAACGGATCAGAAGACAGACCTATGTGACCCGAGAGGCCGGGCGGAAGGACGTGTTCGAGTACATCGAGATGTTCTACAACCCAAAGCGCAAGCACACGAACAACGGCATGCTGTCGCCCGTTGACTTCGAAAGAAGACAGCAGAAACTGAGAGAGGCAGGTGTCTAGGAAACTAGGGGCACCTCAGTGCATTTCGAAACGGCTCTATCGCAGGACCTGTGTGGCCGCCCAAACGATGGATATCAATATGGGTTGGTGGATCAAATAGACCACGAGCGTGTGCCGTCCGAAGAACCCGAACACGCGCATCGTGCGCGACGACTTGGTTGTGGAGAGCTGCTCCCAATATCCTGAACGCGATGCCAATTTCGCCACGGCCATGCCCGCCAAGAAGGCCGCAAACCATGGGAAGATAGGCTCATAGTCCACGGTGCTCAGTTGGATCGTCTGCAGGCCTGTCCACCATAGCCACGGCGCATTGAAGACCGGGGATGCCGCGAAGTCCGGCGCGAAGAATACTGCAACGGCGAGGATCGCGATGATCAAGATCGGCAGGCGCAGGGCGGCAAGGCCCAAAACGCTGCACAGCGCAATCGAGTGCAGGATACCGAAAAAGACAAAGGCGTCGGGAAACGCGATGTAGGTCGCAACGGACACCAACGCGGCCGCCGACACGATGATCGCCAAACGCTTGCCAAAGGCGCCTAATCGGATGCCGTTCGCGTGGGAAAGCCAAAGGCCAACGCCCGCAAGAAAAACGAAGGATCCTGCGGAAGCTACGGCAAGACCACGCCAAAAGCCGGCGCCGGTCGTGCCGGGTTCGACATAGCCGAAAATTTCCAAATCGAACACGAAGTGAAACACCGCCATCGCCAAAAGCGCCGCGACCCGCGCGATGTCGAGAACGAAGATCCGAGGCCGAGATGCAGAAGCGTCGGCGGTTGCGGTGGTCATGGGGTTCGCCCCTGGATGAGTTCGGCGTGAATGCCAGTGAAGCGATCAACGCGATGTTCAACGCCATTTTTTATCAATAGCTTAGGTGGGCATAAGTGGGCAAACGACACATGACCGATGGCACCGGCCGGGTCGCCGTCCGCGACGTTTGAACGGCACAACTGTTTCCTACCACTTCGAGCGGCTACGCATGGTCAGCCTGTCAGTGACCATTTGCCTCCCTTTCGCTTGTATCGCCGTGACCATAAAGGTCGACGTTTTTATGGGCACGGTCCTCGTGTTCAAATTCCAAACAGGAATGGGTGATGCCGAAGTCATCCTTCAACCGATCCTTGATCACGCCTTTTACGGACTCGCTCTGTGACCAAGCATCGGCTGTCAGAACGACGTGGCAATCCAGCGCCACTTCATGTTCCTGCATCTGCCAAAGGTGGACGTGATGAACGTCTGCGACACCGTCTACACCGCGCATCGCGTCGACGACCGCGGCGTTATCCATATCAGGCGGACTGCCGAGCATCAGGGTTCGGATCGGACCTCCAATTTCCGTAACCGCCAAGTACAGAATGTAGAGCGCGATGCCGATGGTGGTGGCCGGATCAACCCACCGCATGTCGTAGAGGATGATCAGCGATCCGCCCACGATGACCGCCACCGAAGCAAGCGCATCAGACAAGTTGTGAAGAAACAGAGCGCGGATATTCACGCTGCTTTTCTGCATCGAATAGGTCAGCAGCGCCGTCAACGTATCGACAACCAGCGCAACACCCCCAATGATCACGACCGTCCAGCCCTGCACTTCCGGTGGATCGATCATGCGCATTCCGCCCTCATAGATCAGGTAGACCCCGACAAGGATGAGCGTCGTGTAATTGATTAGCGCAGCCACGATCTCGATCCGGCCATAGCCGAAGGTCATATTCTCGTCAGCAGAACGGCGACCGATCTTGCGCGCCGCAAACGCGATGACCAAAGATGCCATGTCCGAGAAGTTGTGTAGTGCATCCGCAATTAGTGCGAGGCTGCCCGAGAGCACCCCACCCACGATCTGCGCGACCGTTAGAAGACCGTTCGCCCAGATAGCGATTGAGACGCGACGGTCGCCGGAGTTCGGGTCAATATGTACGTGGCCGTGGTCATGCGGCATGGTTCGTATCCCGATGGCTGTGGTTTGGCAGGGCGCCGCCCGGCATTCGAGGCACATCCCCGCGCCGGATCGCGCGCACCCGTGCGTTCATCCAATGGCGGATCAAGTGGCGATACAGCCAATTGCGAACGGTTCCAAAGTCTTGACTGTGGCTTAGGTAGAATGCGTCAGGTGTATCGAAGATTCCAAAATCTTTGGCGATACCACTCTTCTGGATAAACGTATCTTGACCCACCCACTCAACCGGCGGGGCGCTTAAACACCCTGTTCCGGCCCCGTAGCCGCACAAGTCATCGGTTGCGCTAAATTCGTGCTGCAAAGATGCAAGGAAGGTTGCGTCAAGGATAAAGCCTTCAAGATTGATCCAGCCATTCTCGGTCTTCACTTCAACCCAGGAGTGCAAGATTTCTCTTGGCGCCAGCGGATAGACCAACTCAGGAACCACCCCACGCTGCAGCGCTTTGTGAATGGTGAAGCCGTGCAGTCTGCACGCAACACCAAGACCGCGCAGCAGCGCCATCAAAAGCGTGCCCTTCGTGTTGCATTGGCCGTAACCGTTGGCTAGGACCTCGGACGCCGGGATATCATCTGCCCGATTGTATCCGAAGCTAATCTCGTTGCGCACAAAGTCGTAGGCGGCGCCGATCTGGTTATGTCGGGAAAGAACCTTCCAGCGGCGAGCACAGATCAGGCCGGCAATTGCGAGCCCGTCGAAATCAAGCAGTCGGGTTGCGGCAAGGTGGGTATGTTCGTCGGCCAAGGTTGGACTCCCAGAATCTAACTGGACCCTACCTAGTTGCTACAGTTACTATAGCTTCAAGGCCTAATTTCAACCGCTCCGCAGGGCACCAAGAATGATCGCGGCACCCATCAGGCAAATAACAGTGCCAAGAACGTCCCATCTGTCGGGCCTCTGACCCTCTGCCAACCACATCCACAACACCGACGCTGCAATGTAGACCCCGCCATACGCTGCGTAGGCGCGGCCCGCGGCGACCGTTTCGACTTGCGCCAGAAGCCAACCGAAAACCACCAGCGCTCCAATACCAGGCAAAAGCAATGCCGGAGACGCGCCCAACCGCCACCAGCTCCAGATGGCGAAACACCCCGCGATTTCGGCCAAGGCGGCCAGCGGATAGACCAACGCGGCGGGCATTCTAGGCACCAATTTCATTATGTTCGGTCAGGCATTCGGAGTGATCGCGCAGCACCTCCAGCACGCGGCAATCGGCACTTCGCCCACCGCTGCATTCGTGCACCATGCGTTTGAGTTCGGCACGCAACGCCTTCAGGCGTGCCATGCGCTGCTCCACCTGCTTAAGCTGGCGGCGTGCGATGGCATCAGCGTCCTCGCAAGACCTGTTGGGGTCGTCGCTGAGATCGAGCAACTCACGGATCGCGTCGAGCGAAAACCCGAGTTGCCGCGAATGGCGGATGAACGACAGACGGTCAAGCTCTGCCTCGCTGTAGCGCCGCTGCCCACCTTCTGTCCGGCCCGGCTCCGGCATCAGCCCGATCTGTTCGTAATAGCGGATGGTCTGCACCTTCGTGCCGGTTTTCTTCGCCAAGGTTCCGATCGTGAGCATGCTCAACTCCCTACAATATGTATAGTTTGTGTAGGTTTTGACATGTCCGGTGACAAGGGTTGGAATCACGTCCGCGTGATCACGTGCGGCGCTATGAATTTCGTGCTTGAACCTCCAGTTGCTAGAGGAGGTATGCGCCGGGACTAATAAGAACCAACCGCAGGTAAACCTTGTTGTCTCTCCTTTCTGTCAGAAGAACCCTATGGGGATTGGTGGCCGTGTCGGCGATCGCAACGGCATGGCTGATGCTCTGGCCAGATCTTCGGGATGATCGCGCACAGACTGCGTCTGGGCCTGCGTTCTACGCCGATTTTGAGCTGACAGATCACCGCGGGATGGTGCAGCAAGATGAGTACTTTGAGGGACGCTGGATGTTGGTCTTTTTCGGCTTCATCAACTGTCCAGACATCTGCCCGACGACGCTGTCCGAAGTCGCATATGTGATGGAAAACCTAGGTGACGACGCCGCAGACGTGCAGCCGATATTCATTACGATCGACCCTGCGCGGGATACGACGACCGCGCTCTCCGAATTTGTCCCGCCGTTCGACGCTAACATCATCGGTCTTACAGGCACGCCGGATCAGATCGCTGCGACATCGGAGACCTTCCCGATCTTCTTTGAGCGCATCGAAGAAGCGGCCGCACCTGACGGCTACACGATGGGGCACACGTCAAATTTGTTCCTGTTCGACCCCGAGGCTGGCTTCGCGATCTCTTGGCCCTATGGCACGCCCGCCGACGAAATCCTCGCCGATCTGCAAAACATAATGGAGGTCAGATGAAACGTCTGACCGGAGAAACCGCCCTCGGGCTGGCTTGGATCATTGCCGCCGTTGCCTCGCTTGCCGTACTTTTCATTGGTGAAGTGTTGGGGCAAACACCGTGCCTGCTGTGCTGGTTCCAGCGCGCCTTCATGTTCCCACTGGCTATCATCCTTGGCTTGGGCCTCTGGTGGCGGGACACGCGGGTCGGCCGATACGGCATCGCACTGGCCATTGGAGGCGGTGCAATCGCACTTTGGCATATGGGGCTCTACGCCGGGCTGATCCCCGAGCGCATCCAACCCTGCACGGCCACCGGCCCCTCGTGCACTGACGACAACCAATTGGTTTTTGGCATTCCCATCCCGCTGATGGCCCTCGCGGCTTTCGTCCTGATCGGACTGCTGTCGACCCTTTCACTGAAGGAAACACGAACATGAAGCGACGCAGCCTAATCCTGTCCGTTCTCGCCGTAAGCGTTGCCGGTTTCGGCGGTGCGACCTGGTTTGCAACAAGGCCCGGTCCCATGGTCGAGGCAGAGCCTTTGGCACCGGAACTGGCGGAGGCCATGATCCGCCCCTACTCACCCATCCTTGGACCCGAAGAGGCTCCTGTCACGATCGTGGAATTCTTCGATCCCGCCTGCGAGGCATGCCGCGCCTTTCATCCAATCGTGAAAGACATCATGGCCGAGCATGGTAACGCCGTCCGTGTCGTAATTCGGTACACTCCGTTTCATGGAGAGGCGTCCGAGGAAGCGATCCGCGTGCTTGAAGCGGCACGCATGCAGGGTGTTTTTGAGCCGGTTCTCGAAGCTGTCTTGCGCGAACAACCCAACTGGGCGTCCCACGGCGCACCAACGCCGGGTCGCCTCCTACAGATTGCCGCGACGGTCGGGCTCGATGCCGAGGCCGCGCGCACACAAATGCTGTCGCCCGGTGTCGTGGCCATCCTGAACCAAGATCGTGCCGACGTTGAAACCGTCGGTATTCGTCAGACGCCAACCTTTTTCGTGAACGGCATTTCGCTTGATCCATTCGGTGAGGCGGAATTGCGACGGTTGGTTGCGGCGCAAGTCGCTGCGGCGCAGAGCTGAATTTGTTGATTGGGAAGTAGACGCATGAAGAAGATCGTATCCACAGGCGCGTTGGCAGTGCTTTTTTCATTCGCGGGCGTTACGACGCCTGCGCTGGCCGATGCAGATGATATCGTCATCGACGGCGCTTGGGCACGGGCGTCCATCGGAATGAACCGCCCCGGTGCCGCCTATATGACGATCCGCAACACCGGTGCAGAGCCGGTGACGCTGACCGGCCTTTCGACCTCACTGGCCATGATGCCAGCCATTCATGAAACGAGAACGAGCGCCGAGGGCGTCAGTAGCATGACACCCACCGACGAGATCACCATAGCACCGGGTGAAAGCATGGCACTGGAACCCGGTGGCCTGCACGCCATGTTACTGCAATTGCAGGAGCCCATGGTCGAAGGGGAGACGCTTCCATTAACTCTGATCTTCGAAGATGGCGGTGAAGCGACGGTCGATGTTTCGATCCTTGGCTTCGCGGCGCGCAGACTGGAAGACTGATGCAGCGAACGCGCGCTTTGGGCTATGGCGCAGTGGCTGCTGCGGCTGTTGGCATGATGCTTCTCGTGGGATGGTGGCAAGTCGACGGCCCCGGCGCACCGGGCCCGATAGAGCAACGCCCCGTGCCATTGACCGAGATGGCTTTCAGCCTAACCGACCACGAAGGCAACGCAGTTGGGCCGGAGGCCCTTCTCGGCAATCCCACCATGGCCTTTTTCGGCTTCACCTATTGCCCAGATGTCTGCCCGACCACGCTTTCCGATATCTCGGGCTGGCTTGACGCGTTGGGCGATGAGGCCGCGTCGCTGAACGTGATCTTCATCACGGTCGACCCCGAGCGGGATACCGTCGCCGCAATGGCGGAGTACGTCAGCTATTTCCACCCGGCAATCCGCGGCTGGACAGGTCCGGAAGAGCAGATCGCACGAGCGGTAGAGGGTTTCCGTGCAGTCTTTGAGAGAGTGCCGACCGATCGCGGAGACTACACGATGGACCATACCACCAGCGTCTTTCTATTCGATGCGGAGGGGCATTTCGTCACGACGATCGACTATCACGAGGCAAGAGACTTTGCGCTGCCGAAGATCCGCCGCGCACTGCAACAAGAAATGGAAGACACGACATGAAGCTGAGAGTTGTAGCGGCTGGCTTGGTAATTACGGTTGCAGTCTCAGGGGGCGGGATACTCGCTACTGGTGCCTTATCAAGGGAACCAGTTCCAACTGGTCTGGACGATGCCTCCCTGTGGCTACCCGAGCCTCCCACGCTGCCTAACACTTTAGGTGGTGGAGCAGTTCGTTTCGCGACGGTGCAATCCGAGAGTGCGCGCGATCAACGCCCCCTGCCCCTTTTGCAGGCCCCAACCATCGACGCGCAGCCGCCAGTAATCCAACCTCCTCTGTCGACTTGGTCCCGTGACATCGCACCCGGCGAAACGCTTGATGTCGTACTGGCCGACTCAGGGATGGCGGCGTCCGACCGGGCATCAGTCGCCTTGGCAATCGGCGCTGAATACGATCTGCGACGGCTTCGGCCCGGCCATTCGCTCACGGTCGTCTCAACCGTGGACGGCGGCCCGCGGACGGTGACCCTGGCCGTTGAGGACGGTGTGAGGATCGAAGCAGTTTTTGGAACTGAGATGATCACGCAAGTCATGGCCCCGGAGACGGAAGTTGTGACGGTAGCCGGTGAAGCGATCATTTCGACCTCAATGTTCGCCGCGCTCGACGAAGCTGGCATTCCCGCCCGTTTTGCAGTTGACCTCGCTCAGATGTTGGGCGGCACCGTGGATTTTCGCCGAGAGATGGCTGGTGGAGAAAGGCTCCGCCTGCTGTGGCGCGAGGCGCGTGTTGGCGAAGATCGGATCGGCCAGCCGGACCTTACCTTCGCTGCGTTGGAAATCGCCGGGAGCCTCTATGAGGTTGTCTGGCCAGATGATGCCAGCGGACAGGCAACAATCTATGTCGATGGCGATGCGCTGCGCGTTTTCGCGCAGCCCGTCGTGGGCGCACGGTTGAGCTCTGTCTTCGGGCGTCGCACGCATCCGGTCTTTGGCAACGTAAGGATGCATACGGGCGTGGACTTTGCCGCGGCGCACGGAACGCCTGTGCAATCGACCGCGCCGGGACGCGTAAGCTTCATCGGATGGCGAAACGGCTATGGCCGTGTGGTCGAGATAGCCCACGGTCCCGACATCATGACTCGCTACGCGCATCTCAGCACTGTGCCTGAAAGCATCGCAGAGGGTCAGCGCGTCGCCGCCGGAGAAATGATTGGGCGCGTCGGAGAGACCGGCACCACCACGGCACCGAACCTTCATTACGAAGTGCTCGTAAACGGCCTTCCAACGGATCCTCTTGTCGACGATCGGCTGGCGGACGCGGCTGACCCCGAAGTGGATAACGCCGAAGCGTTGGCACGCCTCACTGAGGCACGCGCACGTCTGGTAGAGAGCCTTGGGTAGCGAGATTGCCACTCCGGCAACGGAAAGGCTCTGATGCGGTCCGCGAAGGCAGCCACGGTTTATCTTGAATGGACCAATGCATGGCTTCCTGCCGCAAACACACTCTCGGCGGTTAATTCGTCGAAAGCCGTATTGTAGGCACTGAAGTTCACATGTGCCCAAAGGAGCGTCTTGTGGTTCTTAGAACGGTATGCAGTTCGCCCATCATCGGTTATTCGAACGGGCGAGGCCCATCAATTCGTCCTCGGTCGCTCTGACAATGCCCCATGTTGTCTTCTGCCTTGATCTGGCCAACGACGACTCTGGCGTCGAATTGGATCAGGGAGAATTATCTAGTTGGCACAGGCCCGCGTACGCGTTTCGGGCCACAAGTCTGCAGCCAATTGGCTATTTATGGCGTCAGCCACCTGCCTATGACCGCTGGGCAAACGCCGCGAACAGGGCGAGCGTCCGTTCGCTCACATGATGCTCGATGCCTTCCGCGTCGCGCTCTGCCGTCTCGGGATCGAGCCCGAGGCTCAGGAGAAACTGCAATACGATCTCGTGGCGGTGCCTGCATTCCTTGGCTAGTGCCCGGCCTTCCTCGGTCAGGAAGACCGAGCGATATTTGACGCGGGTGATCAGACCGTCCCGGGACAGACGGTCAAGAGTTTTCGCGACTGTCGGCGCGGTCACGCCCATTCGGATGGCGATATCAACCGGCCGAGCCTCACCGTTCGCGTGGATCAGTTCGGCGATTAGTTCGACATAGTCCTCCGCCACTTCACTGCGACGCGCCTCGCGTACGCCGATAAAGGCCTCAGTGCGGGTTTCGACCGCACGCGCCTCGACCTCCGTTGATTCAAGGTTCTCAACATTTGTCATGCGATCATCCTCGCATGATCGGGATTGACTCGTAAAGCCCAAGCGATGATTGTTAGCCGAAGCTAACTTTTTGCGCCGGGACTTTGGCCTGCGTGTCAACTGAAGGGACCGTGTCCATGCCTGCCGATGCCGGAAAGCGAGGGCGCGATGTGTCCGCCAATGTGGAGACATCGCGACCCATAGAGCCACATGCCGTTGAAACGGGTCCCGTTTTGGCGTCGCGACGCGCGCTGTTGGTCGGCGGTCTGGTGGCTGCCAGCGGGGCGGCCGTCGTCGCGAGCCGTGCACAATCACAGGCGACGCAGGACCTGACGGTGGGGCATGACATGTCCGGCGGCGCGGTCGATCCGTATTTGGCCGATGACAGCGGCATGGCGCATGGCAACATGACGATGGTCGGCCGCGTCGACCACTCCCGGAACGGGTTTGACCCGACGGCCATGCTGACCGATTGGGAGACCGGCCAGACCGAAGTCCTGACGGATGGCCGCACATTGCGCACTTTCGAGGTCGACGCCATCGATATGGAAATCGAGGTCGCTCCCGGGGTGTTCTTTCCCGCTTGGACGTTCAACGGCCGCGTCCCAGGCCCCGCGCTGCGCGCAAAGGAGGGCGAACGACTCCGTATAATCTTTCGCAACCTCGGTTCGCACCCGCATTCCATGCACTTCCACGGCATCCATTCGGCGCGGATGGATGGCATTACGGGTGCCGGATTGATCGGACCCGGCGAAGAGTTCGTCTACGAGTTCGATGCCAGACCCTTCGGCTGTCATCTCTATCATTGCCATGCACTGCCGCTGAAACGGCACATGCACAAAGGCATGTACGGCCTCTTCGTCGTCGATCCCGATCCGGCACGCCACCCCGAACACGCGGCTGTTGCAGCCTCGCGCGTTCTCGGCAGCCCGGAAAACGCCGAATGGCAGGAACTGGCAATGGTGATGAACGGATTCGATACCAATTTCGACGGCGAGAACGAGGTCTATGCCGTCAATACGGTCGGCCAAGTTTACATGAACGAGCCGATCCGGATCGACAAGTCGCGCCCGGTGCGTATCTACCTCATGAACGCGACCGAGTTCGATCCGATCAACTCGTTCCACCTGCACGGGAATTTCTTCGACTACTACGACACTGGCACCCAGCTTACGCCAACCCTGCGCACAGTCGATGTGATCATGCAATGTCAGGCGCAGCGCGGCATCCTCGAGTTCAGCTTTGCCGATCACGAAGACGGGCTGTACATGTTCCATGCCCATCAGGCCGAGTTCACCGAACTTGGCTGGATGGCCTTTTTTGACGTCCAGGAATCTGGGGCATGACAGACCAGAGCCAACCCCGCCGCTCGCCGATGACCCGGCTACTTCTGGTTCTCGTGCCGCTGGCCGCCATGCTGGGTGCCTTTGTCTGGATTGCCTCCCTCGATCCGCTGCGCGGCTTCAATAACGGCGCTCCCCCGGTCGAGGCACTAACCGTCGAACGGACGATCCTCGATAGGTCGGGGATATCGCTCAGGGTACGCGCCGGCGGTTCGGAAGCGATGGTAGTCGCGCAGGTCGCAGTGGATGATGCCTACTGGACCTTCACGCAGGAACCGGCGGGGCCGATTGCCCGGGGCGATGCGGTCTGGCTGCGAATTCCCTATCCGTGGGTTCTTGGCGAAGCCCATAATGTCAACCTGCTGTCCAACACGGGCGCGACCTTCGGGCACGAGATCGGGGTCGCAGTTTCGACGCCAAGGGCCGCCTGGGGGCAACTCCGGTTCCAGGCGGTGATCGGGGCGATCGTCGGCCTATTGCCGGTGGCGCTTGGCCTGATGTTCTATCCGGCCATGAAGGGCGTCAGTCGAAGCGGGATGAACTTTCTGCTGGCACTGACGGTCGGGTTGCTGGCCTTCCTGCTGATCGACACCATATCCGAGGCACTGGAGCTATCGACAGAAGCGGCCGCGATATTCCAGGGCTCCGCCATGGTTTGGCTGGCGGCGCTGGCAAGCTTTCTCCTGCTGATGGCGCTCGGGCGCTGGCGCGGCAACCCGGAAGGCATAGCGCTTGCGTTCTACATCGCGCTCGGGATCGGGCTTCACAACTTCGGCGAAGGACTGGCAATCGGCGGTGCATTCGCCGCCGGGTCGGCTGGGCTTGGAACCTTTCTTGTCCTCGGCTTTGCCCTGCACAATGTCACCGAGGGCATCGGCATCGCCGCTCCGATGCTTCGGGCCCGGCCCACTCTCTGGACGTTCGCAGCGCTGATCCTGCTCGCCGGTGGCCCGGCCATCCTTGGAATGTGGGCGGGCAGCCTTGCCTACGCGCCCCAATGGTCGGCATTAGCACTCGCCGTCGGAGCGGGTGCCATTCTGCAAGTCATGGTCGAAGTCACCGCCTATCTTTTACGTCAGAACGCCGACCGGCAGGCCGCGCTGATGTCACCGGCCGTCCTTGGTGGGTTTCTGGGCGGGACCGCCTTCATGTACGCGACGGCGGCACTGATCAAGATCTGAGCCGGTGGTCGGCCTAGTTCTCATGCGGATCCTAGGTGTCTGGTTTGGATGAACGCGAAACAACGCGGTACGCACCAAACTGGCGCATCCATCAGGGATAAATATCAATAGGCGTTCCGTCCTGCACCATGGCATAGATCCGCTCGATCTGCCGGTCTGTGACTGAGGGGCAGCCCGCCGTCCAATCGCGGACATTCATCGGGTCAATTCCGCGACGCGGGCCGCCATGGATGAAGATATCTCCTCCGGGCGAACGGCCATGCGACTCCGCAAACGCAACGTCCGCCTCGTTCGGGTAGGATATCCCGATGGATAGATGAAATTCGCTATTCGGATTGCGGCGGTCGATAATGTACGCCCCCTCGGGCGTTCGGCCATCGCCTTCGAACTGCTTATGACCCACGGGCGCGAAACCAAGCCCGATCGGGAACCTCCGCAGTTCGCCTTCAACGCCATCAAGGATCAGCAGCCGCTCATCTTTATACATTCTCAGCCGCGTAACCTGCGGTCCATTGTAGTCCCGGAACCTGCTGGCGCAGCCGGACAGAAATGCGGTTATCGTACCCAAAAGGAAGATGCGGCGTTTCATGGAGAAAGCTCGATTTTAAAATTATGCCTCGTGACGATAGTTAGCATGCCAAATCTAGTTGATCAAAGGCGAGTTTGATCGCAAAAGAACAAGTTGCGGCAGCCATGTGATTAATTCAGGTCGCCATGCCAGCAAAGCGATCAGTGCGACTTCGATGACCACGAGTGGTCCCGCGCCGCGATAGATATCGGCCAGATTAACGCTTGGTGGCGCCGCCATCTTGGCGAAGAACAGCGCATATCCGAACGGCGGTGTGAGAAATGAGGTCTGAAGCGCCAATGCGATCAGACCAGCCAACCAGACCTGCGAGAAATACTCTGACCCAACATGATCGGAGAAATCCAGCTGTGCGAACAAAGGAAGGAAGATCGGTAGGAACACGAGCAGAATCTCGATCCAGTCGAACACAAACCCCAGCACAAGAATGACGCCCAACAACATGCCAAGGGTCGCCCAACGTCCAAGGTCAAATCCATTGATCCACGCAAGCAGAAGCTGGCCACCTTCCAGCAGGTTGAAGCTGAGTGAAAAAATCGATGCGCCCACGACGATGAAGAACACCATCGCGGTCATGGACGCCGCCTGCACAATCGTCTTGTTCAGACGATTAAACGTCATGCGACCGCGAACCACCATGACCAACAGCGCACCAAAAACCCCAACACCGGCAGCCTCGGACAGGGTCGCAATCCCGCCCATGATACTGAGGGGAATGGCGGCGATCACCGCAATCGCCATGATCGAGGACACCACATCCCGCAGGGTCGGCTTTACGTCGTCCGAAAGTGAGATGTCGATGCGCCCTTTCAGCGTGACGGCAAAATAGACGGAAAAGAAGTAAACCAAGATAAGGACTGGGATGACCAACGCCAAGTACATCAACGAGATGCGAAGCTGAAAGACATTGGCCACGAAGAACAGCAAGACCGCCGGAGGGAAGACGACGCCCAACGCGCCGGACGCCGCCACGGCCGATCCCGCCACTGACGCGGAATACCCTGCACGCAACATGGGGGCGTAGGCCACCAGCGCCACGGTCACGACGGAAGCTCCGATGACACCCGCGGCAGGGGCCAGGATCAAGCCAATCAACAAGGTGGCAATGGCGTAGTGACCGGGGAGCCACCTTAGCGCTTGCCCCAGTGTTCGAAACAGGGTTGATGAAATGCCGCTGGCGTTCAAAACCAGCCCCAGAAAGATCAGGAGCGGCACGGTGGTGAATTGCACCCCTTCGTTCGTCAGGATGCCACGCACACGAAGATAGATCAGACCAAGGTGATTGAAATCGGTGACACCCATCCAGACCGCGCCGACAAAGGCAAGAAACCCGGTCGCCGTCAGAACCAAAGCCACGGGGAAGCCGCTGAACACGCCTAGCGCCAGAATACCCAGCATGACGATGGCCAGGAATTCAGTCTCCATGGGGAAGGTCTTCCTGAGAGAGTGGGGAGGGGTTGTCGCGATTGCCGCGCAGGAACGCGACGTTCCGCGCGCTGACGATTAGCCCGGCCAATCCAAGAACCACCGGGCCGATCACAGCGGCGACGCGCCGTGCCCAAATGTCGGTGTCCGCGAATTGCGTTGTCCGCATCAGCCCATCCCAGCCGTAGTAGGTGAGGATGGCCGCGAGGGGTAAGAGCACGAGGAGGCAGCCACCAAGTTCAATCCAGGCCAGGCGGCGTGGCGGCAAATTCCTTCGAAATACGTCCACGCGCACATGGCCGTCCCGCAGATAGGTGAACCCGAATGTCATGAAGATCAGGATGAATAGAAGGGAGGTCGAAAAATCCGGAAGGTATGACGACACCCCAAGGTGTAGCTTGCGATCAAGCATTTGCAGGCAGGTAAAAAATGCGATGGGGACCACTGTCAGCCAAGCGGTCCCCACACCTATCGAATGGATGATCTTTTCCAGCACGTCGAATATGCGCATTCTGCCCCCACCTTCGCCGCCCTCCCGGGCCACCTTATTGTCCGGGCGCCAAAGCCCCCTTAGCCATCTGCGCGCCGACCCGCTTTCCACCGGCAGGGGGCTGCTTGTGTTCCCCGGCATTCAGAAGCCGCAGGGCATTGGCAACGACGACCAGCGACACACCGACATCCGCTGCGATAGCTCCCCACATGGACGCCATCCCGAAGGCCGTCAGCCCGACAAACAGCGCCTTGGTTGCCAGCGAAATCGCTATGTTCTGGCGGATGATCGACATCGCCCGGCGCGAATGGCCGATAAGCCAAGGCACCTTGCCGATATCGTCGGTCATTAGAGCGATATCCGCCGTCTCGATCGCTGCGTCCGAGCCGACAGCACCCATGGCAATCGCGTAATGCGCCCGCGCCATGGCGGGTGCGTCGTTCACGCCGTCGCCGATCATGGCCACCATGCCGTGGGTTTCGACCAGCTCTTCGATGGCTTTCACTTTGTCTTCGGGCAAAAGCTCGGCACGAACCTCGTCGATGCCCACCTCGGCGGCGACGGCGCGCGCGGTGCGCTCGTTGTCCCCCGTCAGCATGACGATGGTCTTCACGCCCTGCGCGTGAAGCTGCGCCACGATGCCTTTTGCGTCGGGACGGATACGGTCTCGCAGCTCCAAAAGTCCAATCACACCCTTTTCATCACCCACGGCGACAAGCGTGCTTCCGGCGCCTTCAATCCGGTCGCGGATGTCTTTTGGGATAGAACTGCCGAACCCCTTCTCCTCCGCGAAGCGGTCAGAGCCTAGCCAGATCGAACGGCCAGCTGCGCGCCCTTCAAGCCCGCGACCTGGCACCGTGCGGGTATCTTCAGCGGCGGACACCGTGACACCGTCGACCTCGGCCCGCGCCAGAATGGCACGCGCCAATGGGTGCGAGGATCGCGCCTCAAGACCTGCGGCCATCTCGATCAGATCCTTGACGGTCGCGGTGCCCAACGGATGCACGGACGCCACCTCAGGCTCGCCCATGGTGATCGTTCCAGTCTTGTCCATCGCCAGCGCCGTCGTTCGGCCGGGCGCTTCGACATAAGCCCCACCCTTGATGAGCACCCCAGCCCGAGCCGATGCGGCAAGTGCCGCGACAATGGACACAGGCGTCGAGATCACCAACGCGCAGGGGCAGGCAATGACCAGAAGGACAAGCGCGTTGTAGAACCAGTAGTCCCACGCCCCGCCTGCGATGAGCGGCGGCAGAACTGCAATCGCGATCGCCAACACCATCACGATGGGCGTGTAGATGCGTGCGAATTTCGTGGCCCATTGTTCTACCGGCGCGCGGCGCGCATGGGCATCGCCAACCATGCGCGTGATCTTGGCCAGCACCGTGTCAGATGCCAACTTGGTGGCGCGCACCGTCAGTGTGCCTTCACCGTTGATCGTGCCAGCATAGACGTCATCCCCGGTTTCCTTCGGCACCAGCGCGCTTTCACCGGTGATTGGCGCCTGATCGACGGCTCCCATCCCGGATGTGACCTCTCCATCAAGCGGAATACGGTCGCCGCCGCGCACTATGAAGCGGTCGCCCACGACCACTTCTGCGGCAGACATGTCCAATTCGGTGCCGTCATCGCGGATCACCCGCGCGGTTGGCGGCGCGAGATCAAGAAGTGCGGAGACCGCATTCCTTGCTCGTCCGACGCTCCAACTCTCAAGGAAGAGAGATAGCGAGAAGAAGAACGCGACTGTCGCCGCCTCGAAGAACTCACCAAGTCCAATGGCACCTGCAACTGCGACGACCATCAGCAGGTTCATGTCGGGCGAGAACCGCCGCGCCGAGGACCACGCCTTCGGCGCTACGAGCCAGACGCCGCATAGGATCGCGATTGCAAAGAACGCAACCTCGATCAACGGCATCGGCGCTTCGCCATGGCCGGAAAAGAGCCCGACAGCTCCGCCCAAACCGGTTTCAACCACGTGCCAGATAAAGCCTGCGGCCCAGAAGCCTCCGCTGAGGAACGTGAACAGTCTTTGGCGGGCAAGGTGTTCAGCCTGATCGACCGATGCGCTTTCGGCATCCCACGGTTTGGCTGTCATGCCGGTACTTGCGACCAACTCTGCGACATACGAGTCCGATATCGTCTTGGCACTGTCCAAAACGGTCATTCGCCCATTGATGACATCGAAGGCTAGATGCTCGGCCCCGCCCACTTTTGGGCCAACTACCTTGTGGAGGATTGAGACTTCCTCAGCGCAGTCGAGACCAGACACCTGAAAGCTGCGTCCCGACGACGGAGCTGGCGCAAGCGACGTGTTAACGGGCTTGTCACTTCCGCAACAGCTTTCGCCGTGCGTGTGGCCAGTCTGAGAATGATCGTGAGAGTGTGGGTCGGACGGCATCAAAAACCTCGGGAATCGATATGATGCATTTTAGATAGCACCTGCAGCCACTAGAGCTTCAAGTGGCTATTTTTGGTTCAACCCCAGATGTCCCCGAAAGACACTTCCCGCATATCCGGGACACGCAGATGCGGAAAGCCCTCGCCCGGCATGGCGCGCCAAGCAACGGAAATTCAATGTCGGTCTGGAAGGCGTAAGGATCGATATGGTCCATCTGCCAAACGCGACTTCCAACTCTTCTTTTCTAAGCTGGATAAAGACGCGCCGTAGATCCGATTTCAACATTGGGGAAGAGCGCGTTGATATGTGGCATAACCATGCGCACGCATCCGGAACTCGCACGACTTCCGATCGACCAAGGCTGTGGCGTACCGTGGATCCTAAGAAACGTGTCACGCCCGCCCACATAAAGGTACAGCGCTCGGGAGCCGAGTGCGTTGGTCGGACCAGGCTCCTGCCCATTTGCATACTGCGAGTACACCTCCGGCTCCCGCGCGATCATGTTCTGAGTGGGCGTCCAGTGCGGCCATTCGACTTTGCGCCGGATCGAATAGGTCCCCGGTTCGTACAATCCGTCCCGACCGATGGCGACGCCGTATCGCATGGCCGTTCCACCGGCTTCGATGTGGTAAAGGTATCGCGCCGTGGCATCGACGTGAATGTCGCCCGGCGTAACCCGGTCGCTCGCCGCGACCCTCTGGGGCAGCAGACGCGGGTTCAGGCCCCACGGATTGGTCGTCGCTAGGTCAAACCCTGGAGGCGTGACCTGCGCGTCCCACGCCGCCATTTCCGATTCTGTTGGCCAACTACTTGCAAGCGACGGTCCAGACAATGCAGCTGAAAAAAGCGCGGTGGTCGTTTGGATGAAGTGTCGTCTCGTTGGCATCTTGTTCTCCTGAACTAAGTTTAAGTTTCCAATGGTGTCGCAACCGGGACTCCAAAGAGCCCTACGTCTCTAGCAACTGGAGCTTCAAGAGACGGGATGGGAACAGAGTACAGTATTTAAGCACTTAACTAGAAAGTGATCACATTGGCCGCCTATACACTTCACGGTACGACAGACGAGGGCGTATCCGCTTCCGTCTCCGTACCCATATGAGACTTCTTCGTCCGTAGTTTGCGGCCAAATTCAATGCTTGCAGTAGTCCGCCAATACGAAGGGCCCAATGGCGCGCGGAAGGCCATGGTTGGGCATTAAGCATCAGCTTATTCACTGCGGCGTACCTACTTGAACAACGATTGTTGACTAATCACGATCCGAGCGTCTGGCGCTAGCGTACAATTAGAAACCTTCCTAACACACCGAACGGCGTTCTAAAGACGCCCAGCTTGTGCAACTCATTTGACATTCGGACTTGGCCATAGGCACGGAAGTTGGTGGCGGATTTGATCATCACATCCTCGGTCGCTCGGTCCACCCTGCTCGCGAGATTGCGCTGGCGCTTGGTACGCTCAAACACGCCTCAACGCCGCCGTCCTCGACCGGCGATTTCTAGCGATAGCGCGTGTCGCGCGACATGCCCATTACTTGGCAAGCCTTCGGCAGGTTGCGCAGTTTCTACTGCCTGCACACAACCTTAAATAGGCTATCACGACCACAGCAGGGTGATCGCCCCGGATCGTTCCGCAGAAGCAGGCAAAATGTCAGCGCTGTGCCAGAACCATCATGATCGTATCAGCCTGCATCTGGCCATCTGCTCCGCGTTCACCGGGCTGCGTCCATGCAAAATATACGCCAGACGGACCAGAAACCATGCGCGGGAAATTTATGGATCCGGTCGTGCTGTTCAAGTGCACCTGTTGCGTTGCGCCGCACCCTTGACCGCTTTCCGCCAAGCAAACGATGAGCGCCTCGCCGTCGCCCGTCCACTCAACCCAAGACACCAGTGCCGCGCCGTCATCCAGCATCAACACGTCAACCCGACCAGCGACATCCTCTCCGCCAATAGAAAAGGCGTCTCCAAAGCTGACACCTGTATCTTCAGAGAAAGAAACGTAGACGGCGGGACTGTCATCGGGCGCTGTGAACCAGGCCACGACTACAAGCTCACCCTCGGCATCAATGGCCGGCCCGTTTACCGGGCAACCAGAGATTTGCCAGCCATCTTCATGGACATTCATGGGGGCTGACCATTCACCTTCGTCATACCGTACGATAGAGATATCGCGAATTTCCTCTGCGGTTCGATCACGATAAACTAGCAAAATCGAACCATCACCGGCTACCGCAGCAGAGGTTTGACAGCAAGTGCAAGCGCGGGGGTCGATCAGCATTTCCTCGCCAATGACTCCGTCTGATCCAATCATCGCCGCGCGCAGCTGCATCTCATCGGGATTTCCGCCGCTCTCGTCGTCGAAATCAGCCAATCCGTACTGTCGTCCGTCCAACCAGATGGCCATCAGTTGATCTGCGGCGACAGGCAACAACGTCGCAAAGCCGTGTTGCACGGAACGCCCGTCGCGATGTGGAGTTTGCGCGTCGCCCCACGTCTCACCACCATCGTCCGAGAGCGCCACGGTGAAGTCGTAAGCATACGCCGTGCGCCCGTTGTCTTGCAGCCAGTGCACGGCCAAGGTGCTGTCGGAGAACGCTGCGACCGATGGGATATCGGCCCAGTTAACGAAAAGCTGGTCCGATGCCGTCACCGTCATTGGCGCGGTCCATCGCTCGTCAATCCAGCCCGCTATGCGGACGGCATGACCATCCTCTGAAGGCTCCGTCCAGCTCATCAAGATTTTGCCAGACTCAGTTGCAAAAAGCGATGGATCTTGTGCTCCGGAGCCAACGGGAACGGGAACCTCGACGATGTTTGAAAATACCGCTCCGCCATGACCCGATGCCAAGGCAAGATCAGCCCCAGAGAGGGCAATCAAAGCGATAGCGGAAAGAAGGCGCTTCCGCTGGGTGAACCGAGGCATTCTAACTATAGCTCGCAAAGACGCTGCGTTCACCAATCGCTGAGAACAAAATGACGTCAAAGGGGTCGACGCGTCCGTCCATATCCATCCCCGCCGATCCGGATGGCATACCCGGCACAGCAAGGCCAATCGCGTCAGGCCGGTCAGACAGAAGGCGAGCGATGTCTTCCATCGGCACATGGCCTTCTATGGTGTAACCGTCCACCTCAACCGTATGGCACCCGGCAAGGGCATCATCGACACCGCGCTCACTTTTTTGGCGCATAAGTTCTTCCTGATCAGATTCGATTACTGTTAGATCGTAGCCGGCAGTCCGAGCATGTTCCACCCAAGCACTGCAGCACCCACATGTGGGTGAGAGATACACGGTCATTCTGGTGGGAGTAGCCAATGCTACGCGCGACATAAGCGGTAGTGCGATGGCTGAAAGAAGAAGTGTGCGTCGGTTCATGTTTGGTAGTCCTTTGAATGTCGAAATCGTTTGAGCTTCATGAATTTGGTTTGTTATTCAAACCATAGGATGGAAGCAGGGAGACAACGAAGGTTGCGCATTGATCGGCAAATCACGAATGCGTGTCATGGGGCGCGTCCGAGATGAATTTCAGGTCGACACCACGCGCATCGCGCTCGTCGAGGCAGGTCGTCTCAATCTGAAGCGTTGCGAAGAAGAAACCGAACTGGGATTTGAGGCGCGCGTGCGCTGTTTCCAGGATCTTCGTGGCGTCCGACCCGTCTTCAATTCGCATGTGTGCCGAAACGACATTGCGACCACTGGTCAGGGCCCAAGCATGTAAATGATGGACGTTTTGGACCCCCGGGATCAGCTCCAACGCTTTGTCGACGTCGGGCAAGTATATCCCGTCAGGCGTGCCCTCCATCAACAATCGCATCGCATCACGCAGGATACCCCAGCTGGCCCAAACGAGGACAACCCCGAATGCCATACCAAGGATCGGGTCGATCAATAGAAACCCGGTGATTTTTATCACAAGCGCGGTCACGATGATCAACAAGCTGCCCACAAAAGTCTGAATGATGTGCCATAGCGCCCCCCTTGTGTTCAGGTCGTCTTTGCTCTGCTTCCATAAAAGGGCCAAGGATATGAACTCCGTGAATAGTCCACCGGCCGCCGCTATCAACAAAGGCGTCGTGGGCAAATCAATTGGATCTGATAGTCGCATGGCGGCCATGGCGATGACGACAACGGCCATGGCGAGGAGAAAGCCGCCGTTCACCAGTGCCCCGATGACCTCGGCGCGGTACCATCCAAAGCTCATTGAGTCATCCGCAGGCCGTTCGGCGAAACGGCGGGCCACGATGGCAACAAACACACCGCCAACTGCGGAAAACGTGTGGAATGCATCCGACATGACAGCGACGGATCCGGTCCAAAGGCCGATCCCAAGCTCCACGAAGAAGTATATGCCGGTCAACCAAGCTGAGATCGCAAGACCCCAACCGCCGGTGGGCAGATGGCCTGAATGTCCGGTTGCCATTGTGTGTGCCTTTCGCATTCAGAGGTCCACGCGCCGGAGGCGCAAGGCATTTGTGATAACAGAAACGGAAGAAAGGCTCATCGCGGCCGCCGCTATCATCGGCGACAGCAGCAACCCAAATACAGGATAGAGCACCCCTGCGGCCACGGGCACGCCGAGCGCGTTGTACGCAAATGCGAAGAACAGATTCTGCTTGATGTTCCTAAGCGTGGCGCGTGCCAGCTTCCGCGCACGCACAATGCCCGTAAGATCGCCACCCAACAGCGTGATGCCGGCGCTTTCTACGGCGACATCAGCGCCCGTCCCCATTGCGATCCCCACGTCGGCGGCAGCCAAGGCAGGCGCGTCATTCACGCCATCACCGGCCATAGCAGAGCTTTTGCCGGCACGACGGAGCTCTTCTACGAGGTCTTTTTTATCCTCTGGAAGAACGCCCGCGCGCACTTCATCGATCCCAAGCATGCGTGCAACGGCGTCTGCGGTGCGCTGATTGTCGCCCGTGGCCATGATGACGGTCAGACCAAGCTTGTGCAGATCATCGATGGCTTGCGCGGCTGCACCCTTGATCGGATCAGCGACGGCCAACAAACCTGCCAGCGTGCCGTCCAGCGCGACATACATCGCGGTCTTGCCCGCATTACGCAGCTCATCAGCTGCGGCGTCTATTTCAGAAGTGTCAATATCCAGTGCTTGCATCATCGCCGGGTTGCCAAGGGCGATCATCCGACCATTGATGCGGCCTTGCACACCTTTGCCCGTGACAGCCTCAAAATCCTCTACGTCTGCGCGCGTCGCACCACGCGCTTCCGCACCCTCGACGATGGCCTCGGCGAGCGGGTGCTCAGATCCACGTTCCAGCGCGGATGCAAGGGTTAGGAATTCTGCATCATCCACGCCTTCGACGGTGACAACGTCCGTCAACGTCGGCTTGCCAAGCGTCAATGTGCCGGTCTTGTCGACAATCACCACATCGATGCGGGCCATACGTTCTAGCGCCTCTGCATCCTTGATCAGAACGCCAGCCTGCGCCCCGCGTCCTGCTGCTGTAGTGATCGAGATCGGTGTCGCAAGTCCAAGCGCACAGGGGCATGCGATGATCAGCACCGACACAGCCGACGCGACGGCGAAGACAAGCGGCGGTGTCGGGCCGAAGGTGAGCCAAGCAAAGAAGGCGACCACAGCGATCAGCACCACCGTCGGCACAAAGATCGACGACACGCGGTCAGCCAGTCCCTGGATCGGCGCGCGGGATCGACGTGCTCCCGCCACCATATCCACAATCTGCGCCAGAACCGTGTCGCTTCCCACCTGGGTTGCGCGAATAGCCAAAGTGCCGTTCTTGTTCAGCGTGCCGCCAGTCACACGGTCGCCTGTGGTCTTTTCGATCGGCACAGGTTCCCCTGTTAGCATGCTTTCGTCGATGGAAGAACGACCCTCCACCACCTCTCCATCAACCGGAATACTGTCGCCGGGACGGATCCGGAGAAGATCTCCTTCCATGACGTTTTCAAGCGGCACATCGTTTTCCTGCCCGTCCGGAAGGATCCGACGGGCGGTCTTGGGGGCCAGATCAAGAAGGGCGCGGATGGCGTCGCCCGTGCGCTCGCGGGCACGCAATTCCAGGACCTGTCCCAGAAAAACCAATGCGACGATGACCACCGCAGCCTCGAAGTAGGTGCCGACCCCGTCGCCCATTCGGTATTCGGCGGGAAAGATGCCAGGCGTGAATGTAGCAGCGAGAGAATAGAGATAGGCCGCGCCCACGCCGAGTGAAATCAGCGTCCACATGTTCGGCGAGCGTGTCTTGATCGAGTCCCAACCACGGTTGTAGAACGGGGCGGCGGCCCAAAGGATGATCGGCGTGGCAAGAACGAATTCGATGTAGACAGACAGTTGGTGGCCAAGCATTTCGCGCAGCGGCAATCCCACCAACTCACCCATCGTAAGCACTACCAACGGCACTGCAGCCGCGACGCTGATCCACATCCGGCGGGTGAAATCAACGAGTTCTTCGCTTGGCTCGTCGCTCGGCATGATTGGCTCCAACGCCATACCGCAGACCGGGCAAGCACCCGGCTCATTGCGCACGATTTCAGGGTGCATCGGACAGGTGTATTGTGTGTCCTTCGGGGCGGCGGTTTTGTGACCAGCCCCCCGACCCGAAGCGTAAAACCATGGATCCGTTCCAAACGTCTTGTGGCAATTATCAGAGCAGAAATGATAGGTCGTCCCGTCAAATTTCGCCGACGGAGTGGCGTCATTCACCGTGACGTGCATGCCGCACACCGGGTCGGTCTCGGTGGCATCGTCTGCACTTTGATGAGAATGTCCATTGTGATGTGTCGCGTCGGTTTTCATTTCGTCTTCCTTCCAGAAACTACAGGTGCCGCGTCTGAAGTTGATGTTATTCGGTTCCGCCAAATGGCGACCGTCAAAAGACCCGACGCGCCAAGCGCCAGTGAGATCCAGAAGCCCGCATTGCCTTGTCCCTCAAACGCACTGGCACCCAGATGAGCCAGTACGAAGCTTGCGGGCACGATGCCTGCGAGTGTCGCCAGTCCGAAGCGCCAGAACTTGATATGACTCAACCCAGCGGCATAGCTTATTGCGTCAAATGAGATGAAAGGCAGAAGGCGGCTCAAGAACACCGTCGCCATCAATGCATTTTGAGAGCCAAAGAACCGATTCTTCATGCTATCGCCAAGCCAGCGTTGCACCGTATCTCGGCCAAGATAGCGCGCGATCACGAAGGCAACAATCGCTCCCAACTCCGCGCCGATCACAACCAGAACCGTGCCCCACAAGTGACCATAGACCAACCCTGCGGCCATTGCGATAGGTGCGCTAGGGACTGGACTTGCCACGATGGCAAGTGTCATCAGCCCGATGATCACCAGCGGTCCTAGCGATCCGGCGAACGCAACGATTGCCCGCACACGTTCGGGATCAATCCCGTTGAGGAATGAATTCATCTGATCCCAGAACACCACCAACGTCGCGATAACTCCCAGTGCCAGAATGACGGAGAACAATCGCTTGATTTGAACCGTTTGGATCATGCCCCAAACAACTCTGCGCCGTAGAGCAGCAGCAAAAATTGTACTGTCAAACCATTAAATACCGTTCGCATCGGTAAGAACCAATTTGGAACCGCAGCACCGAACTCACGATTGTGGTGCAAAAGGTCCCACACCGCATGAAATGCCAAACCGGCGGGAAGGAATGCCCAGTGCACGGTGATGCCAAGAACCGCCGTCAGGCCAAAAAGCATCGCCACAGCCAATTCCATCCAGAAGACATTCGCAGAGTCCGCCCGCGCGGCAAATCCGATGTATGCGCCGCCTATTAATGCAAGCGTAACGCCCGCCAATATGATTGATTGATCCACCGGCAGGACGATATGGAAGGGAATAAACAGCGCAAAGAGGACTGCTGCCAACCCCATAGGATGCCGCCTCAAAAAGTCGCTCTGACGGGATAAAGTTGAGGTCATGCTGATCCATCCTTTTTCGTCTCAGCGCTACGCTTAACCCCTCCAGCCACTGGAAGGTCAACTGTCTGATTGAAACAAACGCGCAATGTTCTCCAGACGAGACGGCTGCATTCTTGGGATGCAGCCGTCGCGCCTTCCGGCACCAACCGCTTCATTCTTCGCGGATGTAATCGGCGGCCCGAACCGGTAGACACCGGGTGGTCGATAACTGCCTAGTTGTCACTGGTCATACTCGATCCGCCCATACCGGGCATCTCACCTGACGCCGGCATGCCACCCATCATACCCATAGAGGGACGGTTCCTCATACGGGCTGGCGCGGTCATTTCGTCGGTCGTGATTGCCCCGTCGCCATCTGCGTCGAGGTGCTGGAACCGATCAACCATCCGTTCACGAACCATCGCCAAAAACAGCGCTTCAAACTCGGACAGAACGAGCGTGCCATCACCGTTCTCGTCATAGTCCGCCAATTGGGACAGCAAACCCTCCTGCAATTCTTCCGGCGTCACCGTACCGTCGCCATCCGCATCATGCATTTGCATCATGGGGCCCATTGAGCCGCCCGTCATACCCATGTCCGGGCCTGCGCCACCCGACATCATACCGCCATGCATCTGCATCATCATCTCCATCATTTGAGCCATCATGGGGTGCTGTGCTGTCCCCCCTGCCCCGGATTGTCCCATTTCCGTGAAATCAGAACCACCGTGACCGTGGTTGCTATCGGCGAGGATTGCCGTGGGTGCGGCGGCCACTAGCGTGGCAAGCAAAAGCGTTTTCATGAGGAACCTCCAATGTTCAGTTACCTCAACTACGTGATGCGGGCGGATCATAGATGCTAGAGACCTCTCAGAGCGGGTGTGTATCGGTTCGTCACACGTCCGCCGACTGTTACAATCCGTGACAATTACGATGCGGAATTGCCGCGAACGGTGGCGTAGGGAAGATCCAATGAAAACCGAAAGCCCACACATCTTGGTCGTAGATGACCACCGTGACATCCGTGATGCAGTCACGCGGTTTCTGGAGAAGAACGGACTGCGCGCAACATCTGCCGCAGATGCCGTCGAGATGGATCAGAAGCTAAGCCTCGGCAGCTTCGATCTCATCGTGCTGGATGTGATGATGCCCGGCGAAGACGGGTTATCGGTTTGTCGCAGGCTTGCAGCGCCCGGATCTTGTCCAATAATAATGTTGACGGCTTTGGGAGATGACACCGATCGCATCATCGGCCTAGAGGTCGGCGCAGACGATTACCTACCAAAGCCATTCAATCCTCGGGAACTCCTGGCGCGCATAAAGGCGGTTCTAAGACGCACCGAGCGGCCAGAAACATTAGCCGGAGCATTGGCAGGGAAAACCGTTCGGTTTGCGCATTGGAGCCTTGATGTTGATCGGCGTTCGCTCGTGTCCGAAACAGGGGTTCAAGATACCCTTTCGAATTCTGAGTTTCGGCTGCTTGTCACGCTCCTTGAAAGACCGCGCCTCGTTCTGAACCGAGACCAACTGTTGGATCTTACGGCAGGCAGGGCCGCCGGTCCCCTTGATCGCACGATAGACAACCAAGTCAGCCGCTTACGGCGCAAAATTGAGGTTGATCCGATGCGGCCCAAGATCATCACAACGGTCCGCAATGGTGGCTACAGTCTCGCATGTGACGTGGAGATTACGTCATGATTGGGCGCGTTCTTTTTAGCCTTCGGGGACAGCTCATCCTACTCCTTTTGGGTGTTTTGCTGGCAGCCCAGATCGTCAGCCTGTTCTTCTTTGTCGACGAACGCAGTTTGGCAGTCCGAGCGGCACTTGGCTTTGAGGCCGCAGGCCGCGCCGCGAGTGTCGCGCGCTTGTTGGAGGAGGCACCCGCAGATTTGCATGACGCCATTCTTCGCGCCGCAAACTCACCGCTCGTTCGGTTTGAGATGACCGAAGAGCCACAAGTTGCGCGGCACAGCCACCCGGATGGCGGTCCGGTCGAGAGCAGGATCCGTATTTTACTTGGTGACCAATTCACACGTGAAATCCGCGTGGATGTCCACGCCGTCGAAGGCAACATCCTCCCACTGCCACACCTATCTCCCGAGATGGCGGAAATGCATGTGGCGATGATGCGTGGCGATCTCTCTGCGATCGAGATGAGTGTATCAATTTCGCTAGCGGGTGGCGAATGGCTGAACGTTGAGACGCGGTTCGAGCGCCCACCGTTGCAATGGGCATGGGGATCGACGCTTACCTTCGTCGTAACGGCGTCAGTACTTCTAGCCGCGGGGTTTTGGTTCCTTATGGCGCGCATCACGGGCCCGCTCCGGCGCTTGGCCGTGGCCAGCGAGCGACTTGGTCGGGGAGAAGATATGGCCCCTGTCAACCCTACAGGACCGACAGAAGTGCGGGAACTGACGGCGGCGTTTGGGATCATGCAACAACGCCTCAAGAGGTTCGTGGAAGATCGAACACGCATGCTCGCCGCGATTGGTCATGATCTGCGCTCCCCTTTGACCGCGCTAAGGGTCCGAACGGAAATGGTGGAAGATGAAGAGACGCGTGAACGGCTGACAGCTAGCATCGAAGAGATGCAGGGAATGCTGGATGCGACGCTGTCCTACGCACGCGGTGTCAGCGCATCTGAGCCATCAGAACGCATGGAAGTTGGACGCGTCCTGTCGGACATCAATCAGTCGATGCCATCTCAATTCCTAATCCTTCCAAGGCATGAGGAATTTGTGTCTGTTCGTCCATTCGCATTCAGGCGCGCGCTTCGAAACCTCATCGAGAACGCACAACGATACGGCGGCAACGCGCGCGTTAGTTTTGGCGCAAGCGACGGGGTCGTCTCAATCAAAATTGACGATGATGGCGAGGGTATTCCAGAAGAATTCCTAGAAGACGTCTTCGCTCCGTTTCAGCGGCTGGAGCATTCGCGTTCGCTCGACACAGGGGGCCATGGTTTGGGCCTCTCGATTGCGCGCAGCATTCTTCGCGCCCATGGCGGTGATGTCGTGCTGTCCAACGCGCCCCAAGGCGGGCTGACAGCCACCATTACACTGCCGACCGACGATACCCGCGAAGACGAGACAAATGTGTCCCGCGACGGCAAGGATCAGTTGGGCAGCGATCAGATCACAAGAAACACCAATCCATGAGGCCGACATGATCCCAGAAATCGGACAATTCGCCCTGACGCTGGCTTTAGGCTTTGCGTTGGTTCAAAGCATTTTGCCGATACTTGGGTCCGCTCGTGGCAACAGTCTCTGGATGCGGTCGGCTTATGCCACGTCACTGGCGCAGGTTGTCTTCACGATGATCGCATTTGCAGCACTCATGCGGTCATTTGTGGTCAGCGACTTCACGGTTCTGAACGTTGTCGAGAACTCCCATTCTCTCAAACCGCTTCTGTTCAAGATCGCGGGAACCTGGGGCAGCCATGAAGGCTCGCTGTTGCTTTGGGTCCTTATCCTCACGGTTTTCGGGGCTGGTGTCTCGGTCTTCGGCACGAACATTTCCGCTGGCCTCCGGGCGCGGACCTTGTCTGTTCAAGCTTGGATCAGTGTCGGCTTCTTCAGCTTCATGCTGTTCACCTCAAACCCCTTTGAGCGCGTGTTTCCTCCACCCACAGACGGGCAGGATCTGAACCCGCTGCTGCAAGACGTCGGGCTCGCAATCCATCCACCGCTTCTCTACATCGGCTATGTCGGCTTCTCGATTGTGTTTTCTTTCGCGGTTGCTGCGTTGATCGAAGGGCGAGTGGATGCTGCATGGGCGCGGTGGGTCCGCCCCTGGACGCTTGCAGCTTGGATGAGCCTAACGGCCGGGATCGCGCTTGGGTCGTGGTGGGCTTACTACGAGCTTGGCTGGGGCGGCTGGTGGTTCTGGGACCCTGTCGAAAACGTCAGCTTCATGCCTTGGCTTCTAGGCACGGCGCTTTTGCATTCAGCCATCGTGACCGAAAAACGCGGAGCGTTCAAAAGCTGGACGATCCTTCTGGCGATCCTGACCTTTTCGCTATCGCTTCTGGGCACCTTCATCGTGCGCTCAGGCTTACTGACGTCGGTTCATGCGTTCGCCGTAGACCCCGAGCGCGGCGTCTACATTCTTTGGCTATTGGGGATCAGCATTGGCGGATCACTCACACTTTATGCATGGCGCGCTCCCGCCTTGGACGCCGGAGGGCTTTTCCGCCCGGTGAGCCGAGAGGCCGGATTGCTTCTGAACAATCTGCTGCTGGCAACAGCAACAGGGACGGTGCTGTTTGGCACGCTCTATCCGCTATTCGTCGAGGCGATCTCAGGTGAGAGGCTTTCAGTCGGGCCGCCCTTCTTCAATGCGGCCTTCATCCCCATGATGTTGCCTTTGGTCTTCGCTATGGCACTCGGGCCATTCTTGTCATGGAAACGCGCCGATCTGGCCGGAGTTCTGCAACGACTAAAGTTCGTCGCGATCCTGTCGGGTCTTGCCACGCTGACGATATGGTATTTGACCGAAGGCGGACCGGCTCTCGCCTATCTTAGCATCGCGATTGCGATCTGGATGTTGCTGGCCACTTTGCAGGAATGGGCTGGTCGCATCCGGCTTGGTGACGTCACTTTCCGGGAGTCGTTTCGTCGAGCCAGAAATCTACCGCGCGCCTCACATGGCATGACGTTGGCCCATGCAGGCCTTGCCATTGCGATTCTCGGATTTGTCGGCTCCAGCGCATGGAAATCGGAGCAGATCGTGTTCGTGACACCCGGCACCGAGGTGGCAATCGCCGGATTCGACGTGCGTTTCGAGGGCGTTGAGCGTGTCGTGGGGCCAAACTATGTGGCAAACCGCGGCACCTTGACTGTCGAGCTGGACGGTGAGTACGTCACCACCCTCAATCCAGAACGGCGCAGTTACCCGGTCTCACAATACAGCACGACAGAGTCCGCTATCCGGTCAAACATGGCGGGCGATCTTTATGCGTCGCTGGCCGAGGCCGCAAATGCGCAGGCCGAGGCCCGAGGCGCTTGGACGCTGCGCATTCTCTACGAGCCATTGGTGAATTTCATCTGGATCGGCTCCGCGATGCTCGTGTTGGGCGGTGGGCTGTCGCTATCGGATCGGCGCTTGCGTGTCGGGGCACCCAAACGGGCATCCCGCTCCATTCCTGCAGCAACTCCGGCGGAGTGAGCCCATGAAACGCATGCTCTACGCCAGTCCAGTTCTGATCGCCATGATCTTTGGCGGATTTTTCCTCTGGGGACTTAACCCGGAACGGGACCCCAACGCCATTCCCTCGGTCCTAATCTCAAGCCCCGCGCCCGAGGTTACATTGCCTGAGGTGGCGGGAACGGGCGTGCCCGGTTTTTCCCACGCTGATCTTGTAGGCGACGGGGGACCTGTCGTGGTCAACATCTTCGCCTCTTGGTGTGTGCCATGCCGCGCTGAACATGCGGTGCTGACACGAATGGTGAACCAAGATGGCGTGCGCCTGTTCGGCATCAATTATCAGGATCAGCCCGAAGATGCGCTGCGCTGGCTGAATGAGCTTGGCAATCCGTACGAGCGGATCGGATCCGACCTGAACGGACGTGCCGCAATCGATTGGGGCCTGACCGGTGTGCCGGAAACCTTCATCGTCGGCGCGGACGGAACCGTTCTCTACAAGCATGTCGGGCCGATACTTGGCAATGACGCCATCAGCGCGTTTACCACGGCGCTGGAGCAAGCCCGGCAAGAGGGATCATCATGATCGCACGCCTACTTCTTATCATCACGCTGACCTTGGTGCCTGTGACCACTGCGCTGGCCGTTGAGCCCGATGAAATCCTGTCGGACCCGGTGCTTGAGGAACGCGCGCGCGAAGTATCGCGGGAGTTGCGCTGCGTTGTCTGTCAGAACCAGGACATCGACAGTTCAAATGCCGGCATCGCGCGGGAAATGCGGATACTTGTCCGCGAACGTTTGATGGCAGGCGACACCAACGCGGACATTCTGGAATTCATGGTCGCGCGTTACGGCAATTATGTGCTGTTACGCCCGCCATTCAACGCGCAAACCTATGCGCTGTGGTTTGCGCCTTTGGTGCTTGCGCTGTTCGCGGGTGGCATTGGTTACACCGTGATGCGTCAAGCACGCCACAAAACGATCCGGCCCGCCGATCTGACCACTGATGAGGAAGCCGCGCTTCAAGCGGTTCTCGAAACATCTTCAGACATCGAGAAAAACAAATGATCCTGCCCTTAATTTTCGGAGCTATGGCGCTCCTTGGAGCCTCATTCCTGCTTCTGCCACTCTTGCGGCAAGATGCCCAAAACGACGTCCGCGATTCAGGTGCCATCGCAATCTTGCGGGATCAATTGTCAGAGATCGAGCGCGATCAGGCGCGCGGTCTCATCAGCGAGGTCGAGGCAAAGGATGCCGGGATCGAGGTTAAACGGCGGCTTCTTGCCCTTTCGAAAACGCACGAGGCGCCGAACGTATCAAGAGGGCGCGGCAGTTGGGCCATGTACAGCGCGGTTGTCGTCGTCAGCGTAAGCGGCATCGGTCTTTACGGGACGTTGGGAAGCCCCGGCACGCAAAGCGTTCCCTTTGCCGCGCGCAGTGAAGAACGGGCTGCTGCCAGCGAAATCGCAGGTCTGGCCGCCGAGTTGCGCTCGCGTCTGGAAGCCGACGAAAATGGCGGGCCATATGAGGGCTGGATGTTACTGGGCCAGACCTACATGCGCATGAACGACTACGCCGGTGCCGTGGATGCCTTTGCGATCGGCGTGGAGCGTCCGGAGGCCAGCTCGGCCACCTATTCTCAACTGGCCGAGGCCATGCTTGCTGTCGAAAGTGGCATAGTCACACCGCCGATAGAGGCCGCAATCGAGCAGGCCGTCGCTCTGGCCCCCCGCAATCCCGCAGCCGTCTTCTATCAGGCTTTGGCGCTTGACCAGACGGGTCGCAGCGCATCTGCCTATGATGTCCTGGCTCAACGAATTGCGATGGAGTCCGAGATTGCACCATGGATGGAGGCGTTGATCGGGCAGATGAACAGGATCGGTGAACGTCTGGGCCGCCAACCTGTTGGACCAATGATGCTTTTGTCGCAAGACGGCGTTCCTGGACCAAATGCGGACGATGTCGAGGCCGCAGCGGAGATGAGCGCAGAAGACCGGGCAGAAATGATACAATCTATGGTTGCGCGCCTCGCCACGCGTTTGGAAGACGAGCCGGATGATCTTGAGGGATGGCTGCGTTTGACCAATGCGTACAACGTTCTGGGCGACCTCGATGCAGCGCGCACCGCATTGTCACGAGCTGAACCCCTTGTTCCAGAGACCGGCCCGCAACGTCAGGCTTATCAGGATCTTTCGGAAGCGCTGAACCAGTAGGCGCGCGGTGCTAGCGCTCAGTTGCCGGTCGCCACGTCGCGCGAGGCAGCGTCGCTCAACGCCTGAAAGACGGCCTCGGCGCTCAGCAGCTCTGACAGGACGATGCCGTCCGGTGCGCCCGGACCGTAAACCGCGTTGAATGGAATGCCGTAACGGCCAAACGACGCCAGATAGCGCGAAATGTCATCGCTCGGACGGGTCCAATCGGCGCGCATGGTCATCACACTGTCAGCGGCCAACTCGCTGGCCACAGGGTCACGGTCCAGCACAAGAAGTTTGTTAGCCTGACATGTCAGGCACCAATCGGCCGTGACGTCGACAAAGACCACATCGCCTTGGGAGACGTGGCGCGCGATCGCCGCGCGGTCAAAGACCGCCCACTCAGTTTCAATAGCAGCGAGGTCTGCCGGGTTACGATCCGCAAACTGGCTCGCCGCCACGATGGGCGCGATGGCCAGGACCAAGATTGCGGCCCACTTGGGCAAATCCGGGATCCGCTTCACGGTGATCGTTGCGATCAAGGCAAGTGTCAGACCCACGGTCACAAGGGTCGCGGTGGACCCAGCCACACCGGACAAGACCCAAATCAGCCATGCCGCCGTCACCAGTAAGAGCGCACCCAAAACTACCTTCACAAGAACCATCCAGCGCCCGGGCTTCGGCATCATCTGCGCAAGGCGCGGATAGGCGGCAACAATGAAATAGGGCAGCGCGAGACCCAAGCCCAAGCCGGTGAAAACCACGGCGATATCAATCGCCCGCCCGGTCAGCGCAAATGCAATGGCGGTCCCAAGAAAGGGTGCGGAACATGGCGTGGCCAATACGGCGGCAAAGGCGCCGGTAGCGAAATCGCCCGCGTAATCGCCACGCGAACCACGAGCCGCCATTCGCGTTTGAAGGCGTGACGGAAACGATATCTCAAACAGACCCAACATGTTGGCGGCAAAAACAGCGAGGATTACGACCATCAAGGCCAAGAAACCCGGGTTCTGGAACTGAAGCCCCCAACCCACGGTGAAGCCGATCTGTTGCAGCCCGAAAGTCACGGCCGCCAAGAACCACATGAACGCCATGACACCGACGGCCGAGGCCACAAAGCTCGCGCGAATTTCGCCGATTGTTTTGCTCTTTCCAGCTACGACAGATGCCAGTTTGATCGAGAGTACGGGCAAGACGCATGGCATCACATTCAGGATCAGACCGCCAAGAATTGCGAACAATCCAATCCATGCCAGCGCTGCATAGGATGTCTGCTCGACCCGTAGGTCGAACGGTGCCGGGATCGGCGCGTCTAGTAGCGTTGCGGCCAGCGTGGCGGCCCTATCACCGTCCGTTAGCGTGATCGTTACATCACGCGCCTCCGGGTCCAGCGTCAAGATCGGGAACTGTGCCCAGATTAAGCTTCCGCCGTCACCAAGGCGGATATCGGGGACACCAAACGCCGTGTAGCCGGCCATTTCAGGGAACAGATCTGGGTCCTCGAATACATCGGCGCCTTGAACCGTGACTGTCAGCGTTTCTCCTGAACCGTCGACAAAGGCGTCGATTTCTGACACAAACTGGGACGGTCCCTCGATTGGCACCTGCGCGACAAACCGCGCGATCTGGTCTGCCGAGGCGAGGTCGATGGCGTCCGCACCTCCGACATCATTGGCCGGCAAGTCGATGTTGAGATCAAAATCAAGCGGTACACATACATCGGAGCAGACCAGAAGGCTCACATTCGCCACAAGGGTCGTGGCTTCGCCGGGGGTCTCCAACCGGATACGGAGTGGCAGAACGACATCACCGGAGTAGCCGAAATTCTGAATCCCGAACGCCGTGAACCGATCGGGTGCGGGCCAGAGCATCTCCACGTCAGCGACGTTGTCGGAGCCTGCAAAGTCCACTTCGGGCGGTAGCCCTACCTCGCCTGGACTGCGCCAATAGGTCTTCCAGCCTTCCGCCAAGGACAAGTCCAGTCCGCCAGAAATTGAAGACGCGCCCGGGGCAATCCAGTTTTCCGCAGTAATAAGCGTGACATCTACCGCCGGATTGGTTTCGACGCCAGACGTCGCCGACAGTGCTCCAAAAGACGACCCGAAGATCACCATTGTGGAGAGGCCGAGTGTCGTGAGAAAGGCGCGTGCGGTCACGATCATAGGCTTTCACGATAGATCTTCGGCAATGTCACTGAAACACAAACCCTTCGCGACCGTCTTCACACTCGATACGGGTCACACCGCCACCAAGGTCTTGTACAGTTACGCATTGCTCCATAGCGCTTTCTGGCTGCAGTAAACGTGATGTGCTTTGCGTGACATCGAGAAAGTCGCACTGTTGCAACGCGGCACCGCAACCGCCCACGAAGAACAGTAGCATGGGTGTACAGAAACGAGCGATCCGCTGACGGGCCAACTTTAGGGGTCGACGCGGACCGGGAGCGGATCTGCTTCATAATATTCAGGCTCCCGCGTTGATGCGGGATCCTTCGCCTTGTCGCCATGACACGAGCGCCCCATCAAACGGTGCACTACGAAGTGCATTCCCAAACAGAGCACTAGAGGCAGTATCAAACCGACGTTGGAAAAAATCGCTCCGATGCCAGCACCATTCACAAGAACAAGTGCTATTGGAACCATCATGACGATGCAGCACGCTGCCATACCAAGCTTGGCGAACCGGTTTCTGGACTTTCGCCCTTGAGATGCGTCACTCAATTCTGAACCCTCGTTTGACTAACCTATAGCGTCCACGAAACAGCTTCCTGCACTAGAAGGTCAACGTTACATATGGATACAAAAAGCACGCATACGTAACCTGCCGACGGATTGACGTTCCACAGTGGGAAATTGCACACCTGATAGTGTTTCTCCGTCGCGCATTGGATGCCAGTATGAACAGTACCAATCACCCAACTTTAATGCTGCGCCGCCGAATACTGACGGTCCACACGGGGATGGAGCCTCCATTGGTTTCGGGCGCATCGTGGCGGAACTTCCCGAAGGCTTCGCCCAGACGCGAAAGTGACCCTTGCGTCATTTTACTCTCCTCCTCTTCTCCTGTTTCTGAAGGTCAGCAATGTCAAAAGTAGGTCTAGGAATTGCAACTTTCGTCATCATTGGAGTAGGACTGGCGCTCGCAAATCTTTGGAAAAACAACGATGTTACGGCTGCAGCTGGCCATTCAATGGAGCCTCCGGATTTATCCGATGTTGCCGACAACGGACCTATCGTTGAGGTCGCGTTGCCAGCAGAGCTGACGTCTGAAGCGCGATTGGGACGGGTCGCTTTTGAGGCTGTGTGCGCAGACTGCCACGGTATCAATGCAGCCGGGCAGAATGGCGTTGCTCCACCTTTGGTCCACATAACCTATGAACCAAACCATCACGGTGACGGTTCATTTCTCTCAGCTGTTCGTAATGGCGTGCAATCACATCACTGGAGCTTTGGAAATATGCCTGTGATTGATGGCCTGACCAATGCAGATGTCCGGGCGATCACGCAGTACATCCGCGAACTGCAGCGCGAGAACGGAATTTTCTGATGCGCCCGCGCGATATAACAAGTTGGGGTCTAGCACTCCTGCAAAAATCCATCTTGCTACTTGCGCTGCTGATCAGTGTCGGGGGAGCGCTTCTTGGTAGCGAGGCCGCTGCGCATACGCCTGAAGAATTGACATCGGCCTCCTTGGTCGCTGCCTCACAGCAGTCTGAGCAAATTCAGAAAGAATCCAGCGCTCATGCAGACCAAGAGCATATTGCGGTGGGAGGTCATTGCCATCCCGGCCTGGAGTGCTCGTTAATCGCCGTTATGGCTGAACACCAGCACACCGATCGCCATCGTCCCATTACGAGATCGCCTGCGATCCGGATGACAACTCGATATCCCTCCACGTCGCCTTGCCACGACCCTCCACCACCTCGACTGTTCGCTTTGACCTAACTCATTTCACTCAAAGCTAAGGACAGACCCAATGAAAAAGATACTGATCTCCGCAACCGTAATTAGTGTGGTGGCCGTAGCCGTCGCGACGGCTCATACAGGCGCCACCGGCGTCGTACGTGAACGGATGGACGGCATGATGGCGATGCGGGATGCCGTGCGTGCTCTGACCCCGATGATGCAAGGTCAAGCCGAATACGATAGCCAAGCCGTTGTCGCCGCAGCAGCCATTATTGAAAGTCATGCTGGAGAGACAATGACAACGCTGTTTGAGGAGGGGACCGGTGGACCTCCGTCAGCGGCAACGCCCGCCGTCTGGGAAGATTGGGAGGCCTTCGCGGCCATCGCCATGCGCCTTGAAACAGTTGCTGAAGCACTCGGTCAGGCGGCGGTGAACGCTCCAGGATCCGCAATGCCGGAAGGCAGCATGCAAGCAGATGCCGGTGCCATGATGGGTGGTGCAAGTTCCATGATGGGCGACAGTGTGGAACCGGACGCTGAAATGATGGCGCAGATGCCCGTCGACCGCGTTTTTGCCTTAGCAGCACAGACTTGTTCGTCTTGTCATACATCCTATCGCGTCGAGCAGGAGGATTGACCCGTGCGGGTTTGGATGCTCGGAAGCGTATTGGCTTTAGCCGTCGCTGGGACTGCGGGAGCAGTGTTCCTGTGGCCTGTTGGCGTCGCACCAGAGCCAATTGAGCTTTCAGGCGATGCGGGACGCGGAGCCTATTTGGCGCGCGCAAGTGGTTGCATCGCCTGTCACACAAACTTTGAAAGAGGAGGCGCGCCCCTTGCCGGGGGCGTCGAGTTGGCGACGCCGTTTGGAACCTTTTATTCCCCGAACCTGACCACTGATCCCGAGAATGGCATAGGACGGTGGAGCATCGAAGACTTCGCGATGGCCGTGCGCCAAGGTGTAAGCCCGGAAGGAGAACCCTACTATCCGAGCTTCACTTACCCGTTTTATGGTGATTTCTCGGACCAAGATATCGCGGACCTTTGGGCTGCATTTCAAACCGTGCCACCGGTGGCGGAAGTACCGCCAGATCACGAGGTCGGCTTCCCCTTTAACATGCGGTGGGGCCTGAAACTGTGGCGGGCCGCGTTCCTGAGAGATCCCGAAACAGAATCGGTTGAGGGGCGCGATGACGTCTGGAACCGGGGGCGCGAGTTGGCTCGTGGTGCGGCCCATTGCGGCGCATGCCACACAGGCCGCAACATTGCGGGCGCACGTCTCGAGACGGCCTTCTATGCCGGCAATGATGATCTGCCCGGCGGTGACCACGCGCCATCTATTCAGATTGAACATCTGGTTGAACAGGGATGGACGGTCGACTCGATCGTTTATGCGCTCGAGACGGGGATCACGCCCTCGGGCGACGTGTTCGGCGGCGGAATGGGGGAGGTAGTCCAGTATGGCACCAGCTTCCTGACGCCAGAGGACCGATTGGCCATCGCGACATATATAATGGATCCGGGTGACGACCTGCCTGATCCTGAATGAATAACAGTACCCGGGCGGACCGGTCTGCCCGGGTCACCTGCATGTCAAAGGACACGAACGATCATGCAAGACAGACGAAAATTCATGGCGACATCCGCCGCTGCGATCGGCCTGTTCGGCGCTGGCTTACCACGCGCCGCGCGCGCGAACATACCTTTTGAGAGCTTGGAGGCGATGCCCGCCTCGGTTCAACTTGCACCCGACGGGTATCCGCTGACGGATATCTGGGGGTATGGCGGCACTGCACCCGGCCCTGTTCTGCGCTTGGCCCAAGGGGCGCGGCTTCAACGTCAGTTTGTGAACAGCCTTCCGCAAGCCAGTGCAGTGCATTGGCACGGCATCCGCATAGATAACGCCATGGACGGCGTGCCGGGCTTAACGCAGGACGTTGTCATGCCCGGGGATAGCTTTGACTACGACTTTGAAGTGCCGGATGCCGGGACCTATTGGTATCATTCTCACAATCAATCCACCGAGCAGGTTGCGCGCGGCCTGCATGGTGCTTTGATCGTGGACGAGCCTGACGCGATCGATGTGGATCGCGACGAGGTCATGGTACTGGATGATTGGCTGATTGACCCCGAAACCGCCCAGATTTTCCCGGAGTTCGAAAATTCTCATGAACGCAGCCATGGCGGCCGAAATGGAAACCTGACCACCACGAACGGCACCTATGATCGCATGATGACAGTGCAACGCCATGAGCGGCTTCGTCTGCGGTTGATTAATGCTGCCAACGCAAGGATATTTGGTCTCGGGCTAGAAGGATTTGAAGGTTGGATCGTCGCATTGGACGGAATGCCACTGCCAACGCCTGAGCCCTTCACGAACACCCTCGTGCTTGGCCCTGGTCAACGTGCGGACCTTTTCGTGGACGTCGTGGCCGAAGACGGAACCTCAGCGTATCTGGTTCGCGCCGAGGACGGGCGCGGCACACCGCAAGTCACATTTCAGGTGCGCGGGCAGGCAAGCCTTGCCCGTCGACCGGCACCTCAGGCGCTGCCTCCGAACCCCGGTCACATGATTGAACTATCCGGCGACGTCGCTCGCGTAGCGCTTGAAATGTCGGGCGGCGCGATGGGTGGTATGCGGCAAGCCACCTACAATGGTGAAATAATGAGTTTCCGCGAACTAGCCCGTGCCAATCAATTCTGGGCCTTTAATGGAACCGTCGGGATGACTGAGGAGCCCTTGGCCGCATTTGATCGCGGGCAAACAGTGCGTCTTGGCATTTCGAATGACACCTCGTTTCCCCACGCAATGCACCTGCACGGGATGCATTTTCGCGAAGTTTTGGCAGATGAAACACTCGGTCCGATGCGCGATACACTCTTGGTTGGCAGCGACCAGCAGCGAGAGATCGCCTTCGTGGCGAACAACCCAGGCGATTGGTTGTTCCACTGCCATATGCTGTCCCATGCTGCATCGGGAATGATGACTTGGGTGCGGGTCGCATGAAGCTAATAGCCCCTGCCTTTGTACTCACAGCGCTCGCCGCAGTATCACTCGGTATGTGGTCCGCGACAGCGCAAAGCGACGTAGAACCCATCCCAGTGATGCCGGAAACCGTCGACATTGTGCAAGGCGCGGTCTTGTATGCGGAGAATTGCGCCGCCTGCCATGGGGCCAATCTTGAAGGGCAGCCCGATTGGCAAGTTCCGGGTGATGACGGCGTCCTACCCGCGCCGCCGCACGACGCCACTGGCCATACTTGGCATCATACAGATGCGCTATTGTTTAACTATACAGCCTTAGGCGGTCGCGAAATGATGGCACGCCTTGGGGTCGAGTTTAACAGCGGCATGCCCGGGATGGCTGACACGTTATCCGAACAAGAAATCTGGGATATTCTCGCTTTCATCCAATCGACGTGGCCCGAGCGCCAGCGAGTGGGGCAAGCCGAGCGAACACAAGCGGAACTTTCCGCACAGGGAGAGAATTAGATGCGAAATATTGGGACAATTCTTTTCGCCGCAATGCTGGCGGTTTTGCCTCTAGCAGCATCGGCGCAGGACACAGTAACCGAGGACCGAGTACGTGAACTGGTGCGCGAAACTCTCTTGGAGAACCCTGATATCCTTATCGAGGTCTTTGCGATCCTCGATCAGAGGGCCGCAGAGGCCGAAACGGCCTCGCGCGCCGACGTTATCGCACAACAGCGGCTCTTGCTGGAACAGGATCCAAACGCGCCGGTTCTGGCCAACCCAGACGGTGACGTCACAATTGTTGAATTCTTCGATTACAACTGCCCATACTGCCGCCGTGTGAAGCCTGCTGTTGAGGCCCTGATTGAAGCAGACCCCGGTGTCCGGTTCGTCTATCGGGAATGGCCCATTCTTGGGGAAGGGTCCGTTTTTGCAGCCCGCGCAGCGCTCGCGTCGCGCGAACAGGATCTTTATGAAGATTTCCACTGGGCATTGATGGGCATGGATGGTCGTGCCGAAGAGCGATCAGTCTTGATGATCGCCCGAGAGGTCGGCCTCGACATCGAGCAATTGCAGATCGATATGGAAGCTCTCGAGGTCGATGAGCATATCGAGACGTCCATGAGGCTTGCTGAGCTTCTGGGTGTCACTGGTACGCCAGCTTTCATCATCGGCGACAACCTCGTTCCGGGCGCCGTCGAACAGTCTTTGCTTCAAGACTACGTTGATGAAGTGCGAGCCGTAGCCGCCGAATAATGTGGGTTCTAGCAACAGCTTAATTCTGAATGCCGAATTCACGAAGGCGTGAATAGACTGGTCTCTGAATTTTTTTGATCGTTGCCTATACGGAAGACTATCTAAAGGAGTAATACCGATGCTGCCCGAAGTAAGCCGCAGAAAGTTTTCATTCGGCGTGGGTGCGGTGGGAATACTTGGAGCCTCTTCGGTTTCGGCACATCCATTTACGTTGCCTGAGCACTTCTTGCCGCAATTGGTGAACACCAGACAGCGCGACTGGCTGCCTGGTGACGTGCACGTCGTACCCGACGAATTTCATCTTTATTTCATGTTAGAGAATGGTCGAGCCATTCGTTACGGTGTGGGTGTGGGGCGCACAGGTCTCTATGAGTCCGGCGTTTTCACCGTTGCGCGAAAAGCGGAGTGGCCTTGGTGGCGCCCGACAAATGCAATGATCCGACGCAATCCAGAACAATATGCGAGGTTTGCCGATGGCATGCCAGGCGGACCCAACAATCCCCTCGGTGCGAGAGCGTTGTATCTTTATGACGATGATGGCCACGACACGTATTTGCGTATCCATGGGACCAATGCACCACGCACAATCGGTTCTGCGGTATCAAATGGCTGTGCCCGCCTCACTAACGAACACGTAACTGATTTGTATCCACGCGTCGACGTTGGCGCGCGGGTCTACCTCTATCCGAAAGTGACTACCGCCTAGAGTTGCCCTAGCAGGCTTTGCGCTTGGCTGCCGGTGTCACCTTCTAAGTAACTGCGGAGTCGTAGCCGGCACCTTTAATCACGGACTGAAGTTGCGAGCCATCCAGGCTACTTTCAATTTCGATAGCTCGCTTGGGCATATCGAAGTTAAGCGTCGCGGCCGGATCAGCGCCCCTTACGGCGGTTTCGATTGCTGACTTGCAGTGGCCACAGCTCATCTCTGGTACGTTGAAACGCATGTCTATTCCTTAACTCGCCAGGTTCTTCAAGAAACCATGTGCAAGGTTGCCCCGCTGGAAGGTCAATCCCTCAATTAAATTGTATCCACCCTTGACCTTCCAGTTACTGGAAGCCCTATATGTCCAACTGAACAATATTCAGGAGAGCTGCAATGCTGCCGACATCGACGTCCAAATCAATAAGTATTGACGGCATGAGCTGCGCCTCTTGCGTCGGCCGCGTTGATCGCGCGTTGACTGCAATTGAGGGCGTCAGCGACGTGAAAGTGAACCTCGCCACCGAAAGCGCCAACTTGGTCGCTGAAGGCGCCCAAGGCTTGAAGCAAGCAGCGGCCACTTTGGATAATCTGGGCTATCCAGCGCGAACTGCGCGCGTCACGCTGAACATTGCAAGCATGACCTGCGCGTCGTGTGTCGGTCGCGTGGACAAGGCGCTTGCGAAGGTGCCCGGTGTCTTGGACGTCTCGGTCAATTTGGCGACTGAAACGGCAGTGATCACCTTTCTGGAGGGCGTTATCGCGCCAAACGACCTTGCGGCTGCATCGACAGACGCGGGGTACCCAGCGAGCGTGATAGAGGCGGACGCTCCTGTAGATAGGTCTGCTGAGAAGGAACAGGAAGCGCAGCTTGCCTTGCGCCGAACGCTGTTTGCAGCTGCTCTGTCGCTGCCTGTCTTCGTCCTCGAGATGGGAACCCACGTCATACCGGGCGCCCACGCGTTCATTGGGGCAACCATCGGCCACCAGACAAGTTGGCTGATCCAGTTCGTACTAACGACAATTGTGCTGATTGGGCCCGGTCGAGGCTTCTATCTCAAAGGGTTTCCGGCACTGCTGAAGGGTGCCCCGGATATGAATTCCTTGGTAGCGGTCGGAACATCCGCCGCCTACAGCTATTCCCTTGTGGCGATCTTCGCGCCATCGCTTCTGCCCGATGTTGCGCGCGCCGTTTACTTTGAAGCCGCCGCCGTCATCGTGACATTGATCCTGCTTGGTCGGTTCCTTGAAGCACGGGCAAAGGGGCGAACAGGGGCCGCCATCCAAAAGCTGCTTGGTCTGCAAGTCAGAACAGCCCGTGTGCTGCGCGACGGTGAACCAGTTGATGTGGCACTAGAGGATATCGTGGAAGCCGACGTGTTGATTGTCCGTCCGGGCGAGCGGATTGCCGTTGATGGAGAGATCGTCGAGGGCAGCAGCCACGTGGATGAAAGCATGATCACCGGTGAGCCCATTCCAGCGGGCAAGACCGTTGGCGATGCGGTGACTGGTGGCACGGTCAACGGCGCAGGCAGCTTCCGCTTTCGCGCAACCCGGGTGGGTGCCGATACGACACTGTCGCAGATCATCCGCATGGTGCAGGACGCCCAAGGCGCGAAACTTCCGATCCAGGCTTTGGTGGACCGCGTGACCATGTGGTTCGTGCCTGCCGTGATGGCGTTCGCTGCCTTAACCGTCGCTGTCTGGCTGGTCGTAGGTCCCGATCCGGCAATCACCTTTGCGTTGGTGGCCGGTGTGTCGGTCCTGATCATCGCGTGCCCCTGCGCGATGGGACTGGCGACGCCGACTTCGATCATGGTCGGCACAGGACGTGCGGCCGAGATGGGCGTTCTGTTCCGCAAGGGTGATGCCTTGCAGCATTTGGTCGGCGTGAGCGTCGTGGCCCTCGACAAGACCGGGACGATCACAGCGGGCCGCCCGGAATTGACCGAGTTGATGCTTGCCGACGGGTTCACGCGCGCGGATCTTCTTTCGCTTGTCGCGGCGGTTGAGGAACAATCCGAGCATCCGATCGCGGAAGCGATTGTTCGCATGGCCCGTCAAGAAAACGTCGCCCGTGCGGACGTTACCAGCTTTGAAGCGATCCCCGGTTACGGGGTGCGTGCCCGTGTGGCCGGGCATGACGTACTAGTCGGGGCCGATCGCTTGCTGGACCGTGAGGATATCCAATTGGGCGGCCTGAAAGAAGCCGAAACCGAGCTCGCAACCAAAGGCCGAACGGCCCTTTTTGCCGCCATCGATGGGCGGGTTGCAGCTGTCATCGCCGTCTCCGACCCGGTCAAACCTGCCAGTGCAGCCGCTATTCGGGCGTTACACAATCTCGGCCTACGGGTTGCCATGATCACCGGCGACAAACGCGAAACCGCTGAAGCCATCGCGGCTGAAATCGGCATTGATGAGATCGTGGCCGGGGTCCTTCCCGATGGCAAAGTCCGCGCGTTGGATGAATTACGGGGAGACGGGCGCAAGGTCGCGTTTGTTGGTGATGGCATCAACGATGCCCCTGCCCTTGCGCACGCCGATGTTGGTATCGCCATTGGCACCGGCACCGACGTGGCGATTGAGTCCGCTGATGTCGTTCTGATGTCTGGCGACTTGGCGGGCGTCGTAAACGCCTTCGAAGTATCACGGCGAACCATGCGAAATATCCGGCAGAACCTGATCTGGGCCTTTGCTTACAACACCGCCCTAATCCCCGTTGCAGCTGGCGTCCTGTTCCCGATTTTTGGCGTGCTCTTGTCGCCGGTCTTTGCCGCTGGCGCGATGGCCCTGTCGTCGGTCTCGGTTTTGGCCAATGCGCTTCGTTTGCGACGCATCCAACTCGCGATGAGCGAAGGCGGCAATGGGCCGAAAGCCACGCCTGCCCCCAACCTACAACCCGTGGCAGCAGAATGATCCCCGCCGCAAACGCACAGGAGAGACAGTCATGAACATCGGTGATGTATCCAAGATGGCAGGCGTACCTGCAAAGACTATCCGCTACTACGAGGATATCGGGCTGATAAAGCCGTCTCGCAGTAGAAACGGCTACCGATCGTTCCAGAAAACGGACGCCCACAAACTTGCGTTTTTAGGCCGCGCGCGGGCGCTTGGATTTTCCATCGCGGATTGCCGCAACTTGTTGCAGCTTTATGAAGATGACAGCCGGAACAGTGCTGAGGTGAAGAAAATTGCACAAGAACACATGAGAGAGATCGAGCAAAAGATCCGCGATCTAGACGACATGCGCGGAACCTTGGCATCCCTGATCGCGGCGTGTGCAGGCGACCATAGGCCAGATTGTCCAATCTTGTCTTCGCTCGGCGACGCAGGTAACATATGAACCCTTAACGAGAAGTCTGTGTGCGAGATGTTGCAGGAGCACAGCCAACATGAGTGGCGTAAGAGCGGCGACAACGCGGAGCTGGTTGTTTCAGACACACAATCTAGCACGTACGAAGTTACGCGCCTCAACCCAATGTTAAAATCGAGTCATCAGACAGTTCCAACTTGGGTATATGAAGGTTCTCAGGCGCCGGTCCCCTGCGAATACGGCCGGACGTATCATAGTGGGACCCATGACACGGGCAGTACCACCCACCAAAATCGCCAGCTCCGTCACCAATCGGAACACATCCAAGATGAGTGCAGACGCCGATCATAACTAGAAACTCTGGCCGGTCTGCTACTGCTCGGTTTGCATCAATGGCGACACTTGCATCTGAAACATTTAGGTTGCGCGCTATGGTGTCAGGCAGGGCACTGACGTCCTCTGCTTGGGCTTCGGCAATCTCGCTCTCAGTCCGAAAGCGGATGAAAACCGGCTTTCCTCGCCATTCGACCGTCAACTGGCTTCCGACGGTGAGACCGGAGATGTCCACTTGAATACTGGAAAGAGCGATCACATCTGCACTCGGGTTCATCGAGTCGATCAGCGGCCACCCTGCCGCACCTGTCGCAACAGCGCCGACGGCCCCTGTCGAATAAAAAAGGAAATCTCGTCGAGGTGCTGTGTGCAAAGTTGTTGACATGGATCAACCATGCCCCCTTCCTGCGCTGGAACCTCAAGGGCCTTCCCACAAGAAAATAGACCGCGATATCGGCCCTGTCGTACCCCCAAGCCAAGATTACCCGAGATGCTGGAACCCTCCCACGCTGGAATGTCGTTTCTCAATTATTGAACTAATCTTGGAGGATCGAATGTCAGTTTTGAATACGACCAACCAAACCGGCCATAATTCGCGAAACACCTCTGCAAGTAACCAAGACCATGGATCATACGGTCGATTTTTTGCGATGGTCGGCACAGCAACAGCCATCATGTTCGGCCTGATGTAACTCAACACCTACGCACTTGATCACGTGTTCTTTAGCGAGACGCGGTTCTACATGACGTTAGTCATGGGGGCTGTGATGGCCACCGTGATGCTACTGTTCATGCTGGGAATGTACCGTAACAAAACGGCGAACTCGGCGATATTCATCGGCTCGATCATCGTGTTTGCGGGGGCGCTTTGGCTAGTTCGAAGCCAGTCAACGGTGGAAGACGTCAGCTGGATGCGTGCCATGATTCCGCACCACTCCATCGCGATCCTGACGAGTGAGCGAGCTACCTTCTCGGATCCTCGCGTGCAGTCGCTTGCGAACGATATCATTGAGGCGCAGCGTCTTGAAATCGACGAAATGCGCGCTCTGATCACTGACTTGCAGGGCGGGCCGGCTGCAACATCCGAGCTTGACGGGCAGTAATTGGTTTGTGCGAAAAACATGGTGAGGGCTCAACCACGGGCCTTTGCCGATCAAGGTATTTGTAGGGCAGCGATCAAGCTGGCCAACGCCGTCAATAGCAGCGTAAAGAGCCCAAAATAGACAAACGCGCTCAGCGCACTCAATGTTGCTATACAGCCCTTTCCCAGCCAAGTTAGCTTGCACTGGATTCTTTGGCTCACTTGTCCTTCCCCCGCAAGAAGCACTGAGATCACGTTTAGATACAGCGGTACCGCGCTGATCATTGTTGCGTAGAGGTAAACTCCTGAAATGTTCTCGAACATCGCTGATCGTGCGAGGGTCGGGCCGACCACGCGCAACGCTTGCCATCGATTACCACCAAATGAACCGAACCAATCGGCAGACACAAAATAGATGAAAGCATGCAACGCGACAAAAACAAAGATCCTGGCTGGCAGGTCTACTATGAGGATGAGAATGGATGACGAGTGAGTTCCCTGTCTCTTGGCCGAGACAGCATAAAGGAAGAGGCTCAAGTAGTTGACCGCGAACACCACGGGGATGCCATTTGTAAGAACTTGTCTTAAGAAGCGCCGCAATGCTGGACCATTTTCCAGAAGCATGGAGCCAAAACCCGGTGTGAGCGCAACATAGAACAGCAATAGTGGAACTAGACTGACACAGCTCAGGATCAGCGTATTCGCTGCAAACCGTGAGAACGGTAAGTCGAGTGAGAAAAAGCGATCCATGGTGATGCAGTGTCGCCGTTTAGGGACCTCAAGGCGAGTGGAACAAAGCGCCCTTGACGACCGAAGATCAATCCACTGGTTGGCCATTAAATATTTTGGCGTTGCTGGATGCCGCGCTTTGAGTTTTGGATATCCGCCAGCACCCTGAAGGCTACGTCAAGAACCGCCCGAAGCGAGTTGTGGAACCTCCTCGCTACTGTATTCGGCAGTTCCAGAGGCTTAACCGTGGTGCGAATGACATGATGCCGCGAGCCGCAGGTCTCTGCATAGCCAGACATCTGACCAATACTCATGCTGATATTACATTTGGTTACACATCTGATTTTGTCATCTGGGATCCGGTTGCCTACGTAAGTCGAAGTATCACGGCAAACGTTGCGGAGTTGTTCGCATTGCCACGACAAAGGACAAAACACGGTGACATTCGATGACAGGAAAACGGGGGTTGCCGCCGCCGCCGGGTCAGGCCTTCTGCTAGCAACTGCTTGGACCTTTCAGGCCTTTGGCTATGCCCCATGTTCAATGTGCATACTGCAAAGATATCCGCATGTCGCGGCAGTCTCGGTAGGCATATTGGTCCTTATGGGCCTGCGCCATCCGATCATTTATCTGCTCGGTGCCGCCGCCGCCGCCACGACTGGAACGATAGCAATTTACCACACGGGAGTTGAGCGAGATTGGTGGGAAGGCCCTACAAGTTGCACTGGCTCTGGGCAAAGTTTGTCGAGCATGGACGTCGTAGATCTTCTTTCGACAGATGCGGGGCCGACGTTGGTCATGTGCAACCAGGTCGCTTGGGAGTTTCTGTCCATATCGATGGCAAGTTGGAATGCCATCGGCAGCTTTGGACTAATGCTGCTCTGGATCATTGCTATAAGTATGAGGATCGAAAAGCAACGTATTGCGAGTCATGCCAACTGACAGTGGTGTCAGACAATTTTGCAATGCGATAGGGTCGCATCACGGCATCCGGATTCTTTTTCATTGTCGCCTTAACGTCGGTTTCTGTCAGCACTCGAAAGCCGTTGTCCGCAAGCGCGGCGCGGGTACGCGTGTCGATCTCGTCGAATGAGGCGTCGATGAAATGGCGATTGATAGTATATTTCACTGAAATGCGTTCCTCGACTTTGCGCCCTGAGACGCTGACTAAGCGACACCGCGCGACGACTGCTCGTTCGCGACTATTTTGTGCGCCTCGTGGCTAGGTCCCCGATTTGGTATCTCGCGTGCAGGTTATCGTAACTAGGCCTTGTCGTATTGACCCACATCAGCGACTTCGCGCCGTTTTCTCACTAGGGGACAAGTGGCGCGACTAGATGCTATGCAAATGGAGATATGGAATGGACCTAAGGAAAACTGCAATTGTCTCTGGCATTGTGATCGTAGGCGGCTTTGTCGCGGTGTCGGCGACGTCTGCGATTGCGCAGGTTGGGGAAATCCCGGATCGCTACGGCTCCTACGCGCATGGGCACGATGTGGGGTGTCGGTATGGTCCTTGGCCCGATATTCATGATCCTGATCTTGGTCGCGAACGTGGCAGGGATTATTTATCTCTTGCGTTTTTTCGGCGTGGCTGGACCTAGCAGCAATGGTCATGTCGCGCACGACCGAGCCTTGGCGTTTCTCAAGGAACGATACGCCAAGGGCGAGATCGATTCCGAGGAATTTGTCGAACGTAAGAAATTGCTTGCCGAGTAAGGCGCGCCTCGCTCGGCGTCCGTGACCTCGTAATGGCCCCAGACTTGAGGCCGTTGCGGCAATCCTAATACGTGGACTCAGGCCGACCAATCGGCCCGCACTAATTCCACAAGCGAAGGACGCTTCGGGATCTCCAATTGCAAAAAACACTATCCGGGCACTGAAGGGACGAAGTAAGTTCCTGACTTCGACCTCCGCAGCACTTGCGATCGCGGGCGCCCTGTCCCAATCGTTTGCCCGGCTGGCGTCAGCTCAAGGCCAGACACCAGTGACGCGCCTAGAAATGACCTCGCGATTGATTTGACCACGAGCTTGCGCTTCCATCCTTTGGAAATTCTGCTGTCGATGGGGATCAAACTCGCGGTCGCATTGGCTTTGGGCCCTCCCGCCGTTGCCGCGTTGATTTTCGAGGTTCTGTTGAATGCGACGGCGATGTTCAATCACTCCAACATTCGGCTACCGAGGTTTGTGGACCGCTTCTTCCGCTTGATCGTGGTCACGCCAGACATTTACCGCGTCCATCACTCGATCCGACCGGAGGAGACGAATAGCAACTTCGGCTTCAACCTTCCTGGTGGGACAGTTGGTTCGGCACCCACAAGGCGCAGCCGGCAGCGGGGCACGAAGGATGACAATCTGGATCGAGCAGCTCCGGACAAGACGGGACCTCTGACTCGACCGGATGCTCGTTCAGCCGGTCATAGGCCGGCAGGCGGCTATCCAATCAATCGAAAGACAACGAAAAAGCGTTGAGTGCTCGGCATCGCCCAACTTGAATATATGTTCTCAGTCTCTAATGACGCATTTTTTGCCACCGTGAACATTAAAAAATTGGCTAAAATATACAATCGCCTTACCAGACCTCAAAACTCCTTTTCGGCCTTGTCCTTTCCGGCGCATACTTCGGCCCCATAACGCTCACTATGAGACATTACATTCGCATCCAGGGCATGTCAGGTTGAGGCTAGGCTCTCGTTTTGAACTGCTCAGCTTTTCTGTGTAGGAATTCAAAGGGTCTCAGACCTCCATTCGAAAATCCGAATCGCAAATATTTACATTTGTAGCTGTTGCATTATTAGGGCGATGGCTTTCGGGTAGTTGGGCGACAGCTCGAACAACCATGGGAGCAGTAAAGCAAGGTTGTGCAACGCTCAGAGAATGTGGAAATACCGCACAGAGAAATCCTTCTTTCCCAAGCGTTTTGTTAGGCCAGTTGACCGTATGTCTTCGTAACAAAGTGTCTTGCGCAGCATAGACGCGCGACCAAGAGTCAGAGGCCGAACTGGATTGCACCGCTCGACCTCCAAAAAAATCAACTCGGACTTACCGCCAGCTTGGCGGATCCCACACACTCCGTCCGGTATGATGAACGTCTCCAGCCGTTCATGCTTCCCATTAGGAAACGTGTGCTCAATCGTACAGGACATCTTGAGCGGATTAGGCACGGTCACATTGGCCAAGATGGTTTCCGCAGGGATGAACTCATTGCCGGCTGCCGTCACCTCAAGTTCTATCTCAGCCAAGGCATCACAAATCCCCACGCTGTGCGCGAAATGCTTGGGTGGCCCCTCAGAGTGGGTACGGCTTAAGGTCGTCACTTCTGGCACATCCTCAGCTAACCATCGTCTGCCCCGCGCATTGATTTCATAAATGTCTGGCGCGTTGAGGTGGTTAAATCCCTCTACCTGACGATGGGGTTTGTCGATGAGACGGCGGTCGAACAGTTTCCTCAGCGAGTAATTCACAGTCGCTATTGGACGTCCTGTCAATTTTTGAAGCGTAACACTCTTAAGATATCGATACTGAGTCAGTCGGGTCAGGACAGCCTCGTCGGTCGCCGTAAAGCGCCAGGGAGCATGTTTGAGGCCCTTCTCTGGAGTGAGGCGGTGGCGACGCGGCATAGGTCAATTCTAGCGGTGTGAGCCCATCCTGAGAAGGACGGTCAGGATGAGTAGGGCTGACCTACCATGTATCTTCGAACGGCTCCTCAGCCGATTTGTCGGGACCCGAATCGCTCATCGTGAACCCTTCGCCGTCCACATAAGGAGCCACCGCGTATTTCTCTCGCTGATAGGCTTTCAACTCGTCCATATCGTTCCGTTTCGGCAACGCCTCCATCGTGCCCACCGGGAACGTCACTGGGATGGCACGGGAGACAAAGCCCTTCACATAAGTGGCGAACGTCAGCTTCGGTAACTCTTTAATTGCATCAACTGTCACATTCATTTCTGAAGCCATGGCTCGGGCATCTGTTGCCGAAGTTCCACCCGCCATCCGGACAGACGTATTGGCTTGGATCGAGCTCAGCACAGACCGGGGAATTTTCTCGAGATCTTGCGTGGCCATGAACAGGCCGATGTTTTGCTTGCGTGCTTGAGACAGGATCACGCTCACATTCGCATCAAGGTATTCTTGCGCCTCATCCAGATACACGATGCAGGGAACACGCTCGTCTTTGGGTATTAGGGCGCGTTCTGCTGCCGCTTGGGCAATCATAGCAATGAAGAACCGCCCAAAGGCTTTGGTGCCGGTTTCCTTCAACGTGGCCTTTGACGTGTTGATAAGGATGAGTTTGCCCGTGTTCATCTCAGCAAACAGGTCAAACTTGCTTTCCGGGTTGGAAAACATCCGATCAAATATTCGATTTTCCAGGATGAGGTAGAGGCGTCGTATGACCGCTTCGCGCATGCGTTTGAAGCCAGGGTCCTTGAACTGGTTGTCGAAGAAGGACCGAGACACGCCCTCCAATTTCTCGATGTATTGGCGGTAGTCGCCGCCCTCCAGGATATCAAGGAAGGTGTGCAGGGTCGCGCCTGGGATTTCCAACATGAGTCGCGTCACATAACGAAAGATAACGGATTGCTGTCCAGTCAGGCTGGTATCCATAATGGAAGCCAGCACAAACTCGTAGAGCTCCACGATAGAGTTACGCAACTGCTCGCGCTCGAGCGTCGAATAACCCACCAGTCGGTCTCCTCCGGCCGAAAAGAGATTGATGGCCACTGGGAATTCGATGTCTTCCGGGTCGATAAGGACAATTTGCTCTTTCGGGATATTCAGCCGTAAGATGTTATCGATAAGCTCCCGCTGGCTATCAATCACAATCACCGATTTCTGACCCAAACCGGCTAAGTCATGGGCAATGTGATGTTGGATGGTTTGGGTCTTACCGTGGCCAGTGCCCGCCACCATGAATGTGTGCTCGTACCTAAGTGGCTCTGGCACACCAAACGGCACCTTCAATTTAAAGAGCCGCTCCAACGCCGTGTTTTGGAGGTAGGCATGAACCACATCCGGTTTAGTGTATTCGACTGGGTAGACACAGCGAGCCCGGTTGAAATTGAGGTCCAGCGTGCCGCGCAATCCGGCGAACAGATTGTAGTCATTCTCGCGGTAGAAGGGGACAATCGCCTCGGTCACCGCTTCAGGGATATCTCGCAGGCAGAAGGCAACGTCAGCCGTGACATCGCCCTCAATTTCCGGAACCTGCCCCGCTACTGCATCGATCGCGTCCAAAACCATGTCGACGGCCAACCGCACCTTGCGACTGTCTGATTTGTTCTGAGCAATCTTAGCCAAGCTATCGCGGTACCGTGCGCCCTCAATCGAATTACACACCGCAGGCGGCTCCGGCACATCGGGGGTCAGAAGTTCTGACGCCAAGAGCGAATGGGCAATCGGCGCACATTGTACCCGTATCGCTTCTGAATACCGCGCTAAAGCACGGTCCAACTCATGACCTACTGAAACAGACTTGGATTGGCGCAAAACGTCCTCGTAAAGCGAGAGCGTCATCTCCCGGCTTTCTTTCTCACGGCGCGCCGGGTGATGGAACCACGCATAGCCCAAGAGCCCTGCCCCGCCTATTAGCAGAACGTAAGGTGTGAGATAGAGCGCCAACGTAAAAGTCACCGCCAACAAGCCGCAGATAATTACCAGCCCGACGATGCCTTCAATGTCAGATTTCAACGGTCTTGCTCGTCGCCGCCGAGCTGCCTTCTTCGAGATGAACCTTCAACAGCTTGAGCTTATCAACCACCGCTTCTTCGAAGTTTTTTGCATCGACATTGTTCTCAGCCATGAACTCGTATGACCCGTTCAATAAGTTTCGTACGTAGAGATAGTAGATGCGTTCATCGCGGTCTGCGCGGGCGTTGTACGGGACACATTCCAGCAGGACGTATCCACCATATTTCTCGCGTTCGATAAGCGCGCGTTCCTCTTCTGAGAAAGTAACAGAAACTATTACCACCGGATGTGCTGTCTTTCGAAGTATCCCTTTGGTTACCTCGGAATGAGTGAAGTTCACACGCATCACACTCTCCTACTTCCATAAAAGTAGTAATGCGGAAGTCGAGCACTGAGTCAAATACTACTAACATCAATCTTTAGCACCAGGGCACGGAGCTGACCTTTGCTGGCTCCGCAGACCCAATCATCTACTGAAAAGGAGATGAGTCACGAGAAAACAACTACCGGGCAGGAGAAGGTAGGTCACGCTTTGAGGTACTATGAGGACACTTTTCGAACGCTCTAAACTTAGTTGCGGTAACTAACTCGGTCGTTCACTGGGAAACAGGTTTGTACGTCCCTCGATCGCTCTCAACCAGACCGGCTTTCTTAAGAGCCGCGAGAGCGTTTGCTACCGACTGTTGGGTCCGCTTGTCGCTCGCATTCATCGCTTCCATAATGGCAGTTCGAGCGATACCGGTAGGAGAAGCAGCTATCAACGCGCGCACAGCCTCGCGAATCCCTGTCTTACGCGTTGCCCGCGTCTCTGAGCCCGGCGCGAGTAATCGGTACCCGAAACCGAGCTGATTTAGCTCGGTCACCGCGGCCTCGGCCCGCGCCAATGCATCTGTCTTGGCCTTCTGCAGCAGGACTTGCTTGCGCTTTTCAAGCGCAGCCAGTTCTTCAAATACGGACATAATTATCTTCCAGTTAACCGTCGACGTGCACCATGACGCAAACACGTCCCCCTTGGGCACAAAGGCGGTATACCATCGCCAGCAGCAGATGGTAGCAGAAGACCGAAGTAAATGGGGGAAGGCACCACCCCTCCCCCGGCTCCGTCAAGAGCGCGCATTCAAGTGCGAGGTTATCCAGACCTCGATTTCCTCGTCTGACCAAAACACTCGGAAACCAATTTTGACCCGTTGAGGGAACCGCTTGGCGTTCTCCATGCGGTCGATATGAGCAAAGCTAAATCCGACTTTTTCGCGCACCTGCTTCTTGGTAAGAAGTTTCATCACTACACTCCGTATTGGGAGCATCGCGATGCCCGTGAGAATAATCCCAGGGATCGTCACTCTAGAGCGGTACTAGAATTTTGCGAAGTGTTTTTTGTACAATCGGTACGCTCCGAACGCCGCTAGCACCAGCCCAAGCAAAAACATACCAGGTGGCGCAACCCCTCCGGCGTTGACCAATGCAGCTGCCATCACAATCAATCCTACCACCAACCATCCCATATCACTATTCCTTCCCCAGAAAATTATCCTATCAGTACCAATATGGTAGTATCGCGCGCATCGTTTGGGCAAGAACATTATTAGCTAGGTATCTTTAACGGCTATGAGATGCAGAAGCATCCTTCGGGAATAATTTACGCGAAAGGCAGCTTACTAGTCGCGAACGCGCCCCACTTTTCCATAAGCTCGACGCGGCGGCCGAAGAGATCTGAGCGAGCATAGGCCTGCTCGGTCTCATTGCCGGTGGAATGAGACAGCGCCGCTTCAGCAACTTTGTCGCTGACGTCCGTGCACTCACTACACCAATCGCGAAAGGTTGAACGAAAGCCGTGTGGGGTGAAGTCGTCACGTTGCATCCGCTTCAAAAGCGCGAGGAATGCATTCTCGGACTGGGGCTTGCCGCCTTCGGCGCCCTGTTGTGAAAAGTATGGAAAGACTAACTCAGATTCTATCCCCCTCACACGCTCCAGAACAGCGCGAGCGGCGGCCGACAATGGAATACGGTGTTCAACCTCTCGTTTCATCCGCTCCGCGGGTATCTTCCAATCCTCAGATGTGAGCTCCCTCCAGCATGCGAAACGGCACTCCTTCGAACGGGTAGCGGTCAATATCAAGAACTCTAAAGCCCGTGCAGACATGCTATCTCGAGTGTGCAACTCAAGCATGAAATCAGGCAGCTTCTGCCACGGCAATGCCAACCTGTGTGAGACCAGGCGTTTAACTTTGGGCAGAGCTTTCTTCACGCCGTTTACAGGGTTTTCGGAATGGTAGTGTCCAGCACCCTTAGCCCAGTCAAATACCAGCGCGATACGTTGTTTAAGACGGCGCGCGGTGTCAGGTGTCGTTGTCCAAACCGGAGCTAAGATGGCCATTACATCCGCAGTTTCAACGCTATCAATCGGTCGGTCGCCAATGATGGGGAAAACATGATTTTCCATTGAGTTCAGCCAAAGTTGCCCATGCTTGCCGCTACGCCACGTTGGAATGAGACTCTTGTGAACTCTCAGCGTCGCTTCTTTGAAGGTAAGGCTTTCTTGTTTTCGCACCGTATCGGGATTGCCGCCACTACGCGCAATCTTGCGCAGATTTTGAGCCTCTTGCCTCGCCTCAGCGAGTGAGACCAATGCAGCCGAGCCAAGCCCAAGGTCTCGCCGCCTACCATGCACAACAGTTCGCAGCACCCAAGATTTCGCACCAGTCGGTCCGATTAATAGATACAGACCGTTACCATCGCCATACCGTCCCGGCAGTTGAAGACTGGCAACTTTTCGGACAGTAAGTGAAGGCATCTGTCAATCTGCTCCCTCATTGCCAAACGCAGTTTACTCCCACATTTGCTCCCACACAAGAACTGAGATTTCATAACGTTCCCTGAACGGGTATGAGTAGCGTTGTAGAAATTTTTATTTTAGAAACAGTATAATGAGAGAGGCTATGATTTTGCTTGAGAAGTTAGAGTGATAGCCCTACGGGCTGCCACTTCTCCCAACCCTCTGTATTCGCGCCGCAATTACCGGCTAACCCGCTAGTGTCGGTGGCTAACTCGCGATCTATACGGATCCGATCCTAGGGTCCGAATGACTGGCTCTTTCTGAGAACCTTCACGGCTTTCACCACCGCGGCAATTCCGCGCTCAACCGAACGCAGCGCACGTACAGACGTGCGCGATGCGAAGCGAACGGTCGCAACCATTCACCTTTGCAAATATTCATAGATCTCAGCTACTCAGCCGACGTTTTCACACGCCAGCCAGCCTTAACGGACGGCCTGCCCGTCGCTGTCGAAGACGTGCCGGTCGGTCTCGGAAAAGGCCAGACCAACCCGGTCTCCCGGCTTGCAGGGCGCCGCGCCGTTGACGCGCATGGTGATCTGCCCGGCCTCGTTGCATGACAAGATCACATAGGTATCCGCGCCGAGGTATTCGAGGATGTCGACCGTCCCGTCCACGTTGCCCGCGCCGGGCTCGGTCAGGGTGATATGTTCGGGACGAATGCCCAGTGAAACGCCGCCGGGCGGCGTCTCGCCCCCTGTCACGGCACCAATGGGCATCACGTTCATCCGAGGCGAGCCGATGAACTGCGCCACGAAGAGGTTGGCAGGCCGCTCGTAAAGCTCACGCGGGGTGCCGACCTGAGCGATCTTGCCGAATTCCAGGACCACGATCCGGTCCGCCAGGGTCATCGCCTCGATCTGGTCGTGAGTCACGTAGATCATCGTGGATTTCAGGGTCTGGTGCAGCTTGGCGATCTCGTAGCGCATCTCCACCCGCAAGGCCGCGTCGAGATTCGAGAGCGGCTCGTCGAAGAGGAAGGCGGTGGGATCACGCACGATGGAGCGACCAATGGCCACCCGCTGCCGTTGCCCGCCGGAAAGATCCTTGGGGCGACGGTCGAGGTAGCTGTCGAGCTTCAGGACCTCGGCGGCCTCGTTCACCTTCGCCTCGATCTCGGCCTTCGGGAGGCCCGCCGATTTCAGCGGGAAGCCAACGTTGTCGCGCACCGACATATGTGGGTAGAGCGCGTAGCTCTGGAACACCATCGCCAGCCCGCGCTTGTTCGGCGGCTCGGAGGTGGCGTCACGGTCGCCGATCAGGATCTGCCCGCGCGAGGTTTCTTCCAGACCGGCGATCATCCGCAGGAGGGTGGACTTGCCGCAGCCGGAAGGCCCGACGAAGATCACGAACTCGCCCTCGGCAATCTCGAGGTCGACACCCTTGATGACCTGCGCGGTGCCGAACCATTTCTCCACTGATTTCAACGTAATGGATGACATCAGGCCGCTCCTCTCTGACGTTCCGAGGGGCGTCCGGCCCACCCCAACCACACGGCGGCCGTCCAGGTGAAACTGCCGCCGCCTGCCGGCGTGCCCTCGTTGGGATCATAGTATTCCGCAAAGCCGTTGAGCTCCATCAGGCGGGCCGTGTCCTGCCGGATGCGGGCCGCCATCTCGATCTGTCCCTGCTCTTCCATGCCGGAACCCACGAGGTAATTCATGATCGGCCAAACCGGCCCGCGCCAATAGCGCAAGGGCTCGAAACCTTCGGCCTCGGGATCAAAGCTGGCGATGGCGTATTCAGCGGCATCGAGCATGCGCTTGGTGGCCGGCACCGCGCGCGGATCGTTGATGCCGGCGTACCAACATAGCGCGGAGGCATTGGAGCGCACGTTGTTGAACATACCGGTGAGCGCGTCACGGCTGTCGTAGGCGCCGAGTTCGGGATTCCAGAGGGTCTCGGCGCCGATCTCGAGCGTCGTGATCCACTCCGAGATCTCCGAGACATCCTCGCCGAACCGACGCCCCATCGCCAGAAGGTCCCGCTGCGCACGCAGGAGGGTGAACGTCATTGTCGGGTCGGCCACGCGGAACGGATTGATCTCGCGCAGCTTTTCGTGATCCCACCCGACCGAGACGCCGATCTGCACCAGCTTCAGGTAACGGTCGTAGTCGAACTTCGTGGGGCGCATTGCCGGATCGACGTGGGAGGTGTCACGGCGGGTGTATTCGCCCACGTCACTGGCGTCGATCGCCATCATCGCAACGTCCCAGTCCGGTGCATTGTCCCGACCAGCTTCCCAAGGGTGGGTGATGCAGACCGCGCCCTTATCGAGCCGCCATTCCATGAACCACGCGTGCCATTTCTTCAGCTTGCTCCACAGCGCGCGGGCGCGGGGTTCTCCGCTCGGGTCAAGGTCCAGCATCTTGGCCATGAAGCTCGCGGCAACGGGGGGCTGCGAAATTCCTGACGACGGGATCGGCCCCCGCCCCTGCCACACATCTGGCCCGGGAAAATAACCGGCGTCCGGGCGGTGGAACAGGATGTGCGGCACCATGCCGTCCTCCCACTGGCCGGACATCAGCGTTTCCATCTCGGTCCACGCGCGGTCGGGATCGAAGGTGGCAAAGCCCCAGGCGGCGAAGGCGCTGTCCCAGTTCCATTGATAGGGGTAGAGACCATGGGTCGGCAGCGTATAGCCGCCCATGTCGTTCAGCCGCAGGATCGCGCGTGCCTGTTCATCCAGTTCCATAGTCATCCCTTCACTGACCCCGCGGTCAGTCCTTTTGTCATGAACCGCTCCAACCCAAGGAACAGGGCCATGATCGGCACCGTGGCAACGACCGACCCGGCCATCAGGTGTTGGCGCGGAATTTCTGATGAGTTGAGCGAGGCGATCCCCCGCGTCAGGGTGAACCGCGAGGGGTCATCCAGCAGCATGAAGGCGAGCAGGAACTCGTTCCATGCGATCATGAAAATGTAGAGCGACACCGATGCCAGCGCCGGCAGCGACAGCGGCAGGGTGATCTTCCAGATCACCGCAAGCCGCGACAGCCCGTCCATCAGACCCGCCTCCTCGATCTCGGCGGGCAGGCCCCGGAAGTAGCCCTGCAACATGTAGAGCGCCACGGGGATCGTCGTGACCGGGTAGATCATCACGATACCCCAGAGGGAATTCCGCAACCCCGTCATCGAGAAGCCGATGTAGATCGGAAGCGCCAGAACGATCATCGGCACCATGTAGATCAGCAGGATCGACCGCGAAAAGGCGGCCCGCCCCCGGAACCGCAAGCGCGCGACCGCGTAGGCACCGGGAATGGCGAAGGCGAGGGTGATGAACACCGTCAGAACCGAGATGGTGAAGGAGTTGAACAGGTAGGTGCCGAAGTTGAACTGGGTAAACAGCTCGTCATAGGAACGAAACAGCGCCCATCCCTGCGAGAGATCGATGGAGAAATCGAGCGGGTTCTGCATCAACTCGGCCTGATTTTTCAGGCTGGTCATCACCATGACGTAGAAGGGGATGAGGACGATGGCGGTGAAGAAGATGTAGCCGAAACCGGTCAGAAAGCGGATCACGGCGCCTTCGAATTCGTGCCGTGTCAGCCCGCCCGTGGGCAGATCGTTCAAGATGAGGACGCTGGACCAGACGAAGGACAGCGCAAGAAGAATTGCCGCGACGCTGGCGGAGAAGGCAGAGGCCTCGACACCTACCAAAAGCGGCCCGAGCCCGAGCAGACAGGCCGCAGCGATTGCGACGGCCACCAACACGGCGCCAATACGACCGCCGAGGTCGCGACCCAGAATGACCCCGGCGCTGCCGCCCCAGATAAGCGACAGGAGGATATGGGGACGGAACGGGTCTCCGGTGGCAAAGCTCATCACGATGGCGATGGTGGTCGAAAGGACGACCATCCAGAGCGCACCGAGAATCGCGCTCGTCACGGCGTTGTGGCGCAGCATCTTCATAGCCCTTCCTCCTGGCTGATGTACTTGAGGAACAGGATCGAGAAGAGCAGCAGGCAACAGAAGATCACGACCGCCACGGCGGCCCCTGCCCCGATGTTGGAAATCGCAAAGGCCTGCTCGTAGACGTTCACCGTCAGTGTCCGGGTGCCGGCGTTACCGCCGGTCAGCAGGAAGATGTCGTCGAACTTGTTGAACGTCCAGATGAAGCGCAGCAGGAACAACACGCTGAGGATGCCCAGAAGTTGCGGCACCGAGAGGTACCAGAATTGCTGGAACGGCGAGGCGCCATCCATGTCGGCGGCCTCGTACATGTCGGAATCGATGCTCTGCATCCGCGCGAGAATGAAAAGGAACGACAGCGGGAAATAGCGCCAGACCTCGAAAATCGTCACCATGATCAGCGCAAGCGGACGCTCGCCGAAGAAATTGATCGACTGGTCGGTAATGCCCATCTGGATCAACAGCGCATTGGCCGAGCCCGAGAACGGATCGAAAAGGATAAGCCAGGCGAAGGCCACGGCGATGACGGGGGCGACGTAGGGAAAGAGGTAGAGCCCACGCAGGATACCCTGCCCCTTGAAGGATTTGTTCAGAAGCAGCGCCGCGAACAGTCCCACGAGAAGCGCTCCGACAGTGCCGAAAACGGTGTAGAAAAGCGTCACCCAGAGCACTTCGAAAAACTCCTCGCCAGAAAAGATGCGAGTGAAGTTCTCGAAGGTGAACGTCGCGTCGGTCAACACGCTCGAGGCGCTTCCGGTGGTCTCGACCGGGCTGTCTTGCGGCCGCAGGTCATTGTCCAGATAGGCCTGCTCGATGGTGACGGGGATCAGGAGCGTGTCACGAAAGCCCGCCTCCCACTCGCCGAAGGTGCAGCTCAGTGCGCGGCCATCGAGGGCGCAACGGGGATCAAGCTCCTGCACCGCAAGCCCCTCGGGGATCGTGTCGGTGAGCGACACGCCGGAAATAGGTCGATCCTGACTGGAGTTGCGCAGCCGATAACGAATATTGGCCGCGTCCCCGACGGCCTCGGTATCACCGCGGATATCCTCACGGGCGATGACTTCAGGTGCGCGCAGATCGCTGAGGCCGACAGGTTTGACGGAAATCCAGAAGATCGCGAGGAGCGGCAGGATCACGACAAGCGCGACCGCGGTGATCGTGGGCAGCAAGAGTTGCCACGCCAGGCGCGCCTCGCGCCGGGCGAGCGGTCCGGTTCCGGTGGGGGGGGAAGCCTGCGCCATGGAGAGCGATCCAACAGGTTGAAAAACGGGGAAAATACGTGCGGAGGGTCGGGGCGCCCCAAGGGGCACCCCGTTTGGTCTTCGCTTACTGAACCGACGCGATTGCTTCGTTCAGGGCGGCCACGGTCTCGGCCGCGTCGCGCTCACCGTCGAGGTATTCGCGCACGAGGCGGTTGATCACCTGGCTGTTGATGATCGCAGAGGCCGCGGAAAGCTGGCCCTCGGCCACGCCCCACCGTTGCGCGACGTCCAGCCCCCCCACGATCTCGTCAATCATCGACGCCTCGTAGAGATCGCCAAGGGGCGCGCGGCGGTCGATGCCCACGTCAAGGGTGGCCCAGAGGTCGACATACTCGGTCGGGTTCTCGGCCGTGCCACGACGCACGGGGAATTTGCCCTCAGGCGCGATGGCGAGCGTGGCGCCGTAGCCCTCACCCATGGAGTATTCGACAAACTCCATCGCCGCATCGGTCGCCGCGTCGGCCGTGATGCCAAAGTAGCGAACGTCACCCCAGGCCGCGCCGTCAGGATTGGAGGGACCCGAGAAGTTGGTCACGATGCCGGTGGCCGCCGCCAGATCGCGGGTGGTCGGATCGTCGTTGATGGTGGGCGGGGCGCTGTCACGCAGGCCGGCAAGCTCATCAAGGATGAAAGGCGACCAGATGATCATCGCGGCGTTGCCCGAGAAATAAAGCGTGCGCGACTGGTCCCAGTAGAGATCGCCGGGAGGCGAGGCCTCCGCGATGGCACGGTAGAATTCCAACACCTCGATGGTTGCAGCTTCATCAAGCGGCTGCACGCCATCGGGACCGACAGGTGAGACGCCGTTGGCCAGGAACACATGCTCCAGCACCTGGCTCATGAAGTTCTCGTCCACCTTGGTGGCGGCAACAAAGCCGTACATCTCGGGCGGATTGTGCAGGGCTTCGACGGCGGCCAGCACGTTGGCATAGGAGGTCGGCGGCTCCAGCCCGTTCTCCTCGAACAGGTCCGCACGGTAGACGAGCATCTGCGTCCAGCCATCGACCGGGACCGAGGCGTAGCCGCCGTCCACCGCTGCCATTTCCAGAGCGCCAGACGCAAAGGTATCCTCGCCGAGTGCTTCAATCACGTCGGTCGCGGCATCGGTGTCGAGAATGCCGGCTTCGGTCCATGGGGCCGCGTATTGCAGCGTGTGATAGATCACGTCCGGCAAATCGCCAGCCGCGAAAGCTGCGGTAGCCCGTGTGCCAAGATCACTCTCGGTGACCGGAATGACTTCGACGCTGTGGCCGGTTGCCGCCTCGAAATCCGCAGCCATGGCTTCCTGACGCGCAAGGCGTTCGGGCTGCTCTTCCGTCGTCCAGAAGCGCAGTTCCTCGGCCTGAACCGCGCTCGCGCCCAGGGCGAGCGCCATTGCGGCGCCGGCCTTCAGTGTAGTTCTTAATGACAGTTTCATCATCTTCCTCCCTTTTAGAATTTCTTTGATAGGTGGTCTCATCTTTCCGCCCGTGGCCCGGTGGAGCCGCGATCCAGAAAGGTTGCCAGTTCCGTCTGGCGCAGGGCCGACGGGTCTTCTCCGCGCATACGTCGGATCAGCAAAGCGGCGAGCTTTTGCCCCGCCGCCCCGTTGTCGACGGCAAAAGTCGTCAACGGCGGTTCTGCGTGGGCACCCTCCTGAATGCCGTCATAGCCGATGATCGACAGATCATGGCCAACCCGCAGCCCGCGCTTCTCGGCCGCGCGGTAAGCACCCAAAGCGGCTTGGTCGACGGCGCAGACGATCGCGGTCGGCGGCGCGTCCAGATCGAGAAGCACTGCAGCAGAGGCTTCGCCCTCGCGCAGGGTGACCGCATCGGCGCCGATCAAATCGGGCGCTTCGGGCAAGCCCACGTCGCTGAGGCCCTTCCGAAAACCCTCGAGCCGCAACCGCGCATAATTATAGATCGCTCCGCCGCCGACAAAGCCGATCCGCCGGTGCCCGAGCGCCGCGAGATGAGCCACCGCTTGTGCCATCGCGTCCTCGCCCCGGATATCGAACCAGCAACTCGCCGGCGAGTTATCCTGCCGGCCGTAGAGCACGAAAGGCACGCCTTCCTGCGCCAGAAACGCCGCGCGAGGGTCCTTGACCATGGCGCGCGGCAGGATGAAGCCATCGGCCTTCCCGTCGCGCAGAAGCGCTTTGAAGCTTTCGATGACGTCTCGGTCGGTATCGGCCGAAGCGACGGTAAGCGTGTAGCCCTCGACGCTGGCGGCGACAGAGACCCCGGCGAGGAATTCGGCCAGAAACGGGCGATGGGCGTCGTGATCGGAAAGTTGGAGCACCAGCCCCAGGGAACGCGTGCGACCCGTCTTGACGGCCTGCGCATAACTCAGCGGCTGATAATTCATTTCGGCTGCGATCCGCTTTACCCGCAGACGCGTTGTCTCGGAGATGTCGGGATAACCGTTGAGCGCCCGCGACACGGTGGACTTCGTCAAGCCAAGCGCGTCAGCCACGTCCCGAATTGTCACGCGACGCGTGTCGGACCTCTCTGGAATAGTCGTAGCATCCAAGTTCAAAGTCGCCTCCCGAGCACCAAGCTGAGTACCGAAACCGGTTTCGGCAAGAGGTTTTTTGGTTCTGCATCTTGCTGGAGAAATCAAGCGGCGTGGTGGACGGAATTTGTAGACGGCAATGGGAGGGACATAGAAAAAACAGCGCAGGGCCGAGGCACCTGCGCTGTTGGAAGCTATGAAAATCTGTTGCGCGGTCGGCCGGCTATTCGGCGGGATGCGTGACCCCGACCGGACCCACGCCATGCCGCAGCACGGTGTAGACGAAGATCGCCATGGTCAGGATCGCCAGTAGGGACCCGATCTGGGCCAGGCCCTCGCCCTGCTCCGTAATCGCCATGGCAATTCCCGGCGTGAGAACCAGAACCGTCACCACTGTCAGCGCGAAATGTATGCCACCGATCCGGCTGACCGCCGCGGCGGGCGTCAGCGCGTAATAGGCGCCGAAGACCGACATGGCGACGAAGCCGATCAGATTGAGGTGACCATGGGCGGGTGACAGGGTGTGGTCATGGGTGGCCGACATCTGGACGCCCCAGGCCATCCCGATGAGTGCAAATATCGCTCCGACTGCGAAGAACATCTTTGGAAGGTTTCTCAATGTCTCGTCTCCAATTTCTTGGCCCGGCGCGTAATTCCGATGCGCAGTGCAACGTGTCGGACGGGGCGTGGCGTCTGCCTGCACCCTTCGAGAAAGGCGGCCCGGCCCGACAGGTTGAACACCGCACGCTCTGCACGCGGGCAGGAAGCGACAGTGTCGCAGCCAAAGGCTAGGACACCCCGGTTCATCAACAAAATCGTATTTCCTTATCCGCCCAATCGCTCAGGCGGATTGCGGGGCGCGCCGGTCAGACGCCCCGCCCCATCGCGAAATCACGCGGTGCGAAGGCTCAGTGCCCCGGCCTCTTCGAGATAGGCAAAGCCGTTGCCGGGCAGCGAAAGCACGCCGCCTTCCAGCGTCGCAGCCGCCGCGCCGGTCATGCGCGCGTTGACTTCCACCGTCAGCGTCATCGGCTCGGGCGAGAGGTTGAACACGCAGGTCAGGGCCTCGTCCGTCCCCCGGCGGAACGCCAGAAGCGGCTCGGGCAGGTTGAGGAACTCGGTCGCCCCATGGCGCAGCGCCGGGCTGGCTTTGCGGAAGGCGATGGCGTCCTTGTAGAAGGCGAGGATACTGCCCTCCCCCTGTTGATCGACGGCCCGCGAGATCTGCGGCGGCTTCACCGGTAACCAGGGCACACCGTCGGTGAAACCTGCGTTCGGCGCATCGGCCTCCCACACCATTGGCGTGCGGCAGCCGTCGCGGCCCTTCACGCCGGGCCAGAAGCGGATGGCGGGCGGGTCGGTCAGCTCATGGTACTCCATGACCGTTTCCAACTGGCCCAATTCCTCGCCCTGATAGATGCCGATGGTGCCCTCGAAGGCCATCAGCATGGCGCAGGTCATGCGCGCCATGGCGTCGTGGCTGGTTGCATATTCCTCCCAGCGGCTGACGTGACGGGGCACATCATGGTTGGAGAAGGACCAATAGGGATGCCCGTCCGGCGCCCCCTGCTGGAAACCCTCGATACAATCGCGGAAATGTTCGGCGGTGAAATCGGGACCAAGCATGGCGAAGCTGTAGGCCATGTGCAGACGGTCGCTGCCCTTGGTGTATTCGCCCATGATCTCGATCGAGCGGCGGCCCATCTCTCCCACTTCGCCGACCATCATGATGTCATCATATTGATCGGTCAGAGCGCGCAGGCGCTCGAGGAAGGCGACGTTCTCGGGGCGGGTCTTGTTGTAGATATTGTCCTGCATCCCGTAGAGATCGGTCGCCATGACCTGCGGCCGGGTCTGGGCGGGCGGGTTCGAGCGGAGCTGCTTGTCGTGGACGTAGTAGTTCACCGTATCGAGCCGGAACCCGTCCAGCCCCCGGTCCAGCCAGAATTTCGCCGTCTCGAGGATCGCATCCTGCACGGCCGGATTGTGGAAGTTCAGATCCGGCTGCGAGGCGAGGAAGTTGTGCAGGTAATACTGCCCCCGCTGCGGGTCGAACTCCCAGGCCGGGCCGCCGAAATGGCTGTGCCAGTTGGTCGGGGGAGAGCCATCGGGCAGCGGGTCAGCCCAGACATACCAATCGGCGAAATCATTGGTGCGATCCTTGCGCGAGGCTTTGAACCACGCGTGCTGATCGGAGGTATGGGACAGAACCTGATCGGTGATGACCTTCAGACCGAGGTCGTGGGCGGTGAGAATCAGGCGGTCGAAATCCTCCAGCGTGCCGAAAAGAGGATCGACGGCCAGATAATCGGACACGTCATAGCCCATGTCGGCCTGCGGGCTCTGGAAGATCGGGGACAGCCAGATGCAGTCCGCGCCGAGCTCGGCCACATGCGGCAGACGCCGCGTGATACCTGCAAGATCGCCCACACCATCGCCGGTGCTGTCCTGATAAGATCTTGGGTAAATTTGATAAATTACGGCGTCGCGCCACCATTCAGACATCGGCCGCCCCCCTAAGGCGAAGTTTTTTCTGGTGTGAAGCGTGATGTCGGCCCAAGCTGAACACGTTGCACAAGTTACACAGGCAGCGAACAAAGTCGCTTGTGGTTCGTTTAACGGAATGACAGAGCGGCAATGTTAGCGCTACCAAAATTCGGCGCAGACACCGTAAACGAGGCGAAAACCGTGGCGAAAAAGACATCCTCTGGCTCTTCAAGGCCAACCGCGAAAAAGTCCGGCAAGGCTGCGCCCGAGGTGCAAGCGGATGACAGCGCAGGGCGACGTCCCGCGATTACGGACTTTGACAAGTATCTGCTCGGCGAAGGCACCCACCGCCAGTTGTGGCGCGTATTGGGCGCGCATGTCAGCGCTGAGGGCACGCATTTCGCGGTCTGGGCGCCGAATGCCCGCGCCGTCTCCGTGATTGGCGACTTCAACGATTGGGATCCGTCCCGCGCCCCCATGGCTCAGGTGGGCAGCAACGGCATCTGGGAAGTGACGATCGATGGCGTCGGCGAGGGCGCGCTTTACAAATACCATCTGATCGACGCGCAGGGCGCGACCCGCCTGAAGGCGGACCCGGTCGGCTTCGGCTCTCAGCATCCGCCGGAGCAGGCCTCGATCGTGCGCGACATCGATGGCTACGGTTGGCGCGACAGCGCGTGGATGGAGACCCGGGCAGAGGCCGCGGATCGCCGCGCGCCGGTGTCGATCTACGAGGTTCACCTCGGCTCATGGCGGCGCAAGTACGACGATGGCGGCCGCCCCCTCTCCTACAAGGAACTGGCGCAAGACCTCGTGGGCTACGTCAAATACATGGGCTTCACCCATATCGAGTTGATGCCGGTGTCCGAATATCCCTTCGATGGCTCTTGGGGCTACCAACCCGTCGGCCTCTATGCGCCGACGATCCGCTTCGGCCCGCCCCACGAGTTTCGCGATTTCATCGACGCGGCCCATGCCGAAGGCCTTGGCGTGCTGCTCGACTGGGTGCCGGGCCATTTTCCGACCGACGAGCACGGGCTGGCGACCTTCGATGGCACCCATCTTTACGAGCACGCCGACCCGAAGGAGGGTTTCCATCAGGACTGGAACACCCTGATCTACAACTACGGCCGCACCGAGGTGCGCAATTACCTCGTCGCCAATGCGCTCTACTGGATGGAGGAATATCACCTCGACGGGCTGCGCGTGGATGCGGTGGCCTCGATGCTCTACCGCGATTACTCGCGCAACGAGGGGGAGTGGATCCCGAACCAGGACGGCGGCCGCGAGAATTACGAGGCGATCTCCTTCCTGAAAGAGATGAACATCGCCGTCTACGGGGCCGATGCCAGCGTCATGACCGTGGCCGAGGAAAGCACGTCCTTTCCCGGCGTCTCGCAGCCGGTCCACACCGGCGGGCTCGGCTTCGGCTACAAGTGGAACATGGGCTGGATGAACGACACCCTCTCCTACATGGAGATGGACCCGATCTATCGCCAACACCACCACGACGAGATGACCCGCCCGATCATGTGGCAGTTCACCGAGAATTTCATCCTGCCGATCAGCCATGACGAAGTGGTGCACGGAAAGGGGTCGATGCTCGAGAAGATGCCGGGTTCGTTGGACGAGAAATTCGCCAACCTGCGCGCCTACTACGGCTACATGTGGATGCATCCGGGCAAGAAGCTGATGTTCATGGGCTGCGAGTTCGCGCAGCCCGAGGAATGGAGCCACGATGGCGACCTGAACTGGGACGCCGCCAGCCAGCCGGCCCATGGCGGGGTGCAGACGTTGGTCCGCGACCTCAACAAGCTCTACCGCGAGACCCCCGCCCTGCACGTGGGCGATTGCGTGCCGGAGGGTTTCGCATGGATCTGCAACGACCCGGCACAATCGACCCTCGGCTTCGTGCGCTACGGCGACGCGGGCGACGCGCCTGTCGTTGTCATGTGCAATTTCACGCCGGTCGAACGCACGGATTTCCGTATTGGCGTCCCGGCGGAGGGCGTCTGGGAAGAGGTGCTCAACACCGATTCCGAGCTCTACGGGGGCGGCAACCGGGGCAACCTCGGCGCCGTGACCGCGCAACCCACGGCCTGCGACGGGCACGACCAGTCGGTCACCCTGACCCTGCCACCACTTTCAACGGTCGTTCTGCGGCTAAAGGCTAACTGACAAGTTCGGGGAGGAACTTAGATGGAAACCAAACGACTGACACAACGCTCGATGGTCTTCGTGCTCGCGGGGGGACGGGGAAGCCGCCTGAAGGAGCTGACGGACCGACGGGTGAAGCCCGCCGTGCCCTTCGGCGGCAAGGCGCGGATCATCGACTTCGCCCTGTCGAATGCCCTCAATTCCGGCATTCGGAAGATGGCCATCGCCACGCAGTACAAGGCGCACAGCCTGATCCGGCACCTGCAGCGGGGCTGGAACTTCTTCCGCGCCGAGCGCAACGAATTCCTCGACATCCTGCCCGCCTCGCAGCGCACCGGCACCGATGCATGGTACGCGGGCACAGCCGATGCCGTGACGCAAAACATTGATATCGTTGACAGTTACGATGTGGACTACGTGATCATTCTTGCCGGCGATCACATCTACAAGATGGACTACGAGATCATGCTGCGCGAGCATGTCGAAAGCGGCGCCGATGTCACCGTGGGCTGCCTGACCGTGCCGCGCGAAGAAGCCTCGGCCTTCGGGGTCATGGCCACCGACGACACCGGGCGCATCACCTCTTTCCTCGAGAAGCCCGCCGATCCTCCCGCCATGCCCGACGACCCCGACAGCGCCCTGGCCTCCATGGGGATCTACGTCTTCAAGTGGTCCTTCCTGCGCAACCTGCTGGAGGTCGACGCGCTGGATGCCGACTCGAGCCACGACTTCGGGCACGACCTGATCCCCGGTATCGTGGAGAACGGCAAGGCCATGTCGCACCGTTACGACCGCAGCTGCGTCCGGGCCGAAGGCGCGCCGGTCTACTGGAAGGACGTCGGCACCGTCGATGCCTTCTGGGAGGCGCACATCGACCTGACCAATTTCACCCCTGACCTTGATCTCTGGGACCGGAACTGGCCGATCTGGACCTATTCCGAGAGTGTCCCACCCGCCAAGTTCATCCACGATGAACGCGACCGGCGTGGCCTCGCGGTGTCCTCCATGGTTGCGGGCGGCTGCATCATCTCGGGCACCGAGGTCCGCAACTCCTGCCTCTTCACCAATGTGCACACCAACTCCTACGCCGTGCTCGACCACGCCGTTGTGCTGCCCAACGTGGTGGTGAACCGCTCCGCGCGGTTGAGCCATGTGGTCATCGATTCCGGTGTGGAAATCCCCGAAGGCCTTGTCGTCGGCGAAGATCACGCCGAGGATTCCAAGTGGTTCCGCGTCACCGAACGGGGCATCACGCTGATCACGCAGGAGATGCTCGACAAGCGGGCCGAAGCCGGGGGAGCCGTCAAGTGACACGGGTTCTTTCCGTCGCATCGGAGTGCGCGCCGCTGGTGAAAACCGGCGGTCTGGCGGATGTTGTGGGGGCGTTGCCCGGCGCCATGGCGGCGCTCGGGGACGAGTTGCGCACCCTGATCCCCGGCTACAGCGCGGTGCCGATCGGCGGCCGCGTCGTGGCCAAGTTCGACGATCTCTTCGGCGGCCCGGCCACGGTGGAGGCGATGGATCACGCCGGGCTGGACCTGCTGATCCTGCGGGCCGAGCATCTTTTCGATAGGTCCGGCGGGCTCTACATCGATGCCTTCGGCGCGGACTGGCCCGACAACCCGCAACGCTTCGCGGCGCTCTCCTATGCCGCCGCCCACATCGCGGCCAACGGCCTTGGCGACTGGCAGCCAGACCTAATCCATGGGCACGATTGGCAAGCGGGCCTTGTGCCGGAATATCTGGCCCAGATGGGCTGCGACACGCCCTTCATCCTGACCGTTCACAACGTGGCTTTTCACGGCAATACCGACGCCGAAGCGATGGAGTCCCTCCGCCTCGATCCGGCGCGTTTCCATGCGCATCACTATGAATTCTGGGGACAAATCTCGGCGCTGAAGGCCGGACTGATGGGTGCCGCGCAGATCACCACCGTGTCTCAGACCTACGCGGAAGAACTGATGACGCCGCATTTCGGCATGGGCATGGATGGCGTGCTGCGTCACCGGCGGCATGACCTGACCGGCATCGTGAACGGCATCGACACCGAGGTCTGGGATCCCGCCACCGACCCCGAGATCAAGCCCTACACGACCCTCAAGGGCAAGGCCGCCAACAAGGCCGCGCTGCAGGCGGAGTTCGAGCTTCCCAAGGCCCCCGGCCCGCTCGGGGTGCTGGTCTCGCGGCTTACCGATCAGAAGGGCATCGACCTCCTGCTCGACTCGCTGCACGTGTTGCTGGAGCGCGGCGGACAGCTGGCCGTCCTCGGCTCTGGTGACCCGTCGCTCGAGGTCGCCCTGCTGGAACGTGCCGATCGTGAGCCGAACCTTGCGGTGAAGATCGGCTATGACGAGGCGCTGTCTCACCGGATGATGGCGGGGGGCGACAGCATCCTCGTGCCTTCCCGGTTCGAGCCTTGCGGGCTGACGCAGCTCTACGGCCTGCGTTACGGCACGATCCCCCTCGTCGCGCTGACCGGGGGGCTTGCGGACACCGTCATCAACGCCTCCCCCGCCGCGCTGGCGCGGAAGGTAGCCACGGGCGTGCAATTCTCTCCGATCACCGCCGAGGCGCTGGCCAATGCTTTCGGCCGCCTTTGCGACCTTTATGCCGACCGAAAGGTCTGGACCGCCCTTCAGCGCAACGCCATGAAGCAGCCAGTCGGGTGGGATACCTCTGCCCTCGCTTATCACAAGCTCTACGAGGCAACCGCAAGCAATGCTTGAAAATTACGCGATCGAGGCAGGCGCTCCCAATCCCTTGGGGGCGACCTTCGACGGAAACGGTGTGAACTTCGCCGTCTTCTCCCGCCATGCCACGCAGGTCACCCTGTGCCTGTTCGACGAGGCCGGCCATGAAACGCACCTCATCGCCATGCCCGAGCGCGACGGCCATGTCTGGCACGGCTACATCCCCGGCATGGGACCGGGCCAGCAGTACGGCTACCGCGTCCACGGCCCGTACGAGCCCGAAGAGGGCCACCGTTTCAACCCGTTCAAGCTGTTGATGGACCCCTACGCCAAGCGGCTTACGGGGCAGCCGAAGTGGAATGACGCGCTCTATGGCTACATTCAGGGCGAAGATGACCTGACCTTCGACACCCGCGACAGCGCACCCTTCATGCCGCGCTCTATCGTGACGGACCCGACCTTCAGTTGGGGCGAGGATGCCGCCCCGCGCATCCCGATGCACAAGGCGGTCTTCTACGAGGCGCACGTCAAAGGCCTCACCGCGACCCATCCGAAGGTGGAGCGTCCCGGCACCTACAGCGCCATGGCCTCGCCCGCGATGCTCGACCATCTGACCGATCTGGGCGTGACCTCGGTGGAATTGCTGCCGGTCCAGGCCTTCATCGACGATCCGTTTCTCGTGGAGCGGGGCCTGCGGAACTACTGGGGCTACATGACCTACGGCTTCTTCGCGCCCGAGCCGCGTTACATGTCGAACGGATCGATTGCCGAGTTCCAGCAGATGGTCGCCCGCTACCACTCTGCCGGCATCGAGGTGATCCTCGACGTGGTCTACAACCACACCGCCGAGGGGTCGGAACTGGGCCCGACCCTCAATTTCCGCGGTCTCGACAACGCAAGCTACTACCGGCTGGCCGAGGACAAACGGTATTACATCAACGACGCGGGTTGCGGCAATTCGTTGAATTTCGACAACCCCTTCACGCTGCGCATGGTCATGGATTCCCTGCGTTACTGGGTTGAGGTGATGCACGTCGACGGCTTCCGGTTCGATTTGTGCAGCTCGCTTGGGCGCACCGACGGGGTCTTCAAGCGCGACGGGCCATTCTTCCGCGCGATCCGGCAGGATCCTGTCCTGAACCGCGTGAAGCTGATCGCGGAGCCTTGGGACCTCGGGCCGGACGGCTACCAGCTCGGCGCTTATCAGGCGCCCTTCGGCGAATGGAACGACAAGTTTCGCGACGATACCCGCCAGTTCTGGCGCGGCGATGATGGCATGGTGTCGGCCATGGCCGCCCGCCTGACAGGCTCTGCGATGTTCTTCGACCACGACGGACGCGCGCCCACGGCCTCGGTCAATTTCATCACCGCCCATGACGGCTTCACCCTGCGCGATCTTGTCAGCTACCGCGAGAAGCACAACGAGGCCAACGGCGAAGAAAACCGCGATGGCCACTCCAACAACCACTCCGACAACTTCGGCGTGGAGGGGGAGACGGACGACCCCGAGATCCGCGCCAAACGCAGCCGCCGGATGCGTAACCTGCTTGCCACGCTGATGCTGTCGCAAGGCACGCCGCTGATGCTGGCGGGAGACGAGATCGGCAATACGCAGGGCGGCAACAACAACACCTATTGTCAGGACAGCGAGATCGGCTGGATCGATTGGGCCAACCGAGACGATGATCTCTTCGCCTTCTGCAAGGCCGCCATCGCTTTTCGCAAGGCGCACCCGGTGCTGCGCCAGCGTCGCTTCCTGCACTCCAAGGCGCGCCACATCGATGGCGAACCGGACCTGTTCTGGCGTCGCGTCGACGGCGCGCCGATGACGCAGGAGGATTGGGACAATCCCGACCTCAAGATCATCACCGCCGAGATGCGCATGGCCTCGGGCTCTCCGGCCTATATCTCGCGCGAACCCGCCCTGCTGATCGTACTCAACGTCGGGGATGCCACGGACCTCACGCTGCCGCCGGCCCCGGAAGGTCTGACCTGGATGCGCTGTTTCGATACCGCGCAGGACGAGGTTATCGTGTGCAAATCCGACACCCACATCGTCGCCCAAAGCGTCGTTGTGTTCGAGCTCCACCCCCACCCGGAAGGAACATCCCATGCAGCATGACACTGTCGCCACACAGCCCATCGCGGGTCAGCAGCCCGGCACCAGCGGATTGCGCAAGAAGACCCGGGTGTTCATGGAGCCGCACTATCTGGAGAACTACGTCCAGTCGATCATCGACGGGATCGGCGGCGTCGCCGGCAAGACCCTCGTCGTCGGCGGTGACGGGCGCTATTTCAACGACCGTGCGATCCAGGTGATCCTGCGGATGCTGGCCGCCAACGGCGCGTCCGGGGCAATCGTGGGCCAGGGCGGCGTTCTCTCGACCCCCGCCGCCTCGCACCTGATCCGCAAGCGCGGCACGGCGGGGGGCTTCATCCTCTCGGCCAGCCACAACCCCGGCGGCATCGACGCGGACTTCGGCCTGAAGTTCAACGGCCCCAACGGCGGCCCGGCCTCTGAGGCCGTGAACGCGAAGATCGTCGAGGCCACGAAGACCATCAGCGCCTACAAGATCGTGACGGCCGAGGATGCGGACCTCGGAACCATCGGCACATCGTCGCTCGGCGAGATGTCTGTCGAGATCGTTGATCCGGTCAGCGATTACGCCGCGCTGATGGAGGAGCTTTTCGACTTCGACAAGATCCGCACGCTCTTCGCCTCGGGCTTCCGGATGCGTTTCGACGCGATGCACGCCGTCACCGGCCCCTACGCCAAGGCCATCCTCGAAGACCGCCTCGGTGCGGCTGAGGGCACGGTCATCAACGGCACCCCCTCCCCTGATTTCGGCGGCGGCCACCCGGACCCGAACCCGGTCTGGGCGAAGGAGCTGATGGACGAGATGTACGGCGACAACGCCCCCGATTTCGGCGCCGCTTCGGACGGCGACGGCGACCGCAACATGATCGTCGGCCCGCATCAATACGTCACCCCCTCCGACAGCCTCGCGGTGCTCGCCGCCCACGCCCACCGCGCGCCGGCCTATGCCAAGGGCCTCGCCGGGGTCGCGCGCTCGATGCCGACCTCTGCCGCCGTGGACCGGGTCGCCGCCGCGCAGGGCATCGAATGTTTCGAGACGCCCACCGGCTGGAAATTCTTCGGCAACCTGCTGGACGCGGGCCGCGTGACGCTCTGTGGCGAGGAGAGTGCCGGCACCGGCTCGGACCACGTGCGCGAGAAGGACGGGCTCTGGGCGGTGCTGCTCTGGCTCAACATCCTCGCCGAAAGCGGCCAGTCCGTGGCCGAGATCATGGAGGCGCTCTGGCGTGATTACGGGCGCTGCTACTACTCGCGCTACGATTATGAGGACGTCGAGACGGAGAAGGCCCATGCCGTCATGGATGGCCTGCGCGCGCGGCTCGATACGTTGCCGGGCACCGAGGTGGGCGATCTGACCGTGAATTTCGCCGACGAATTCGCCTACGACGATCCGGTGGACGGCGCGCGCGCCACGGGCCAGGGCATCCGCATCGGTTTCGAAGGGGGCGCCCGCGCCGTCTTCCGCCTCTCGGGGACCGGCACGCAAGGGGCCACGATCCGGCTCTACCTGGAGCGGTTGGAGACCGCGCCCGACGCGCTGGCGCAAGCCCCGCAGGAGGCTCTGCGCCCGGTAGTTGAGGCGGCATTAACGATTTCCGAGCTAAAAGAGTTGACCGGACGGAAAGAACCTGACGTCATAACCTGAGCCGCGCGCACAAAGGCCGCCGCGGCATCTGTTACCTCGCGTCAAAACGTGGCACTCCGTCCCGGAAGAACAAGGGACGGCCCCATGAACGCGATGTCTGATTTCTCCTCCGAGGCGATGCGCGCGCGGATCGCGCAGCATCTGACCTACACGCTCGGCAAGGACAAGGCCCGCGCCAGCCTCTACGACTGGCGGATGGCCGTGAGCCACACGGTCCGCGACCTGATCGTGGAGCCATGGTTCGCCGCGACCCGCCGCACCTACGAGGCGCAGGGCAAGCGCGTCTACTACCTCTCGATGGAATTCCTGATCGGCCGCATCCTCGAGGACGCGATGATCAACCTCGGCCTGCGCCAGCAGATCGAGGCGGTTCTGGCCGAGGACGGCATCGCGCTCTCCGACGTGATCGAGGATGAGCCCGACGCCGCGCTCGGCAATGGCGGCCTCGGCAGGCTGGCGGCCTGCTTCATGGAATCCATGTCCACCATCGGTTGCCCCGCCTTCGGCTACGGCATCCGCTACGAACACGGCCTGTTCCGCCAGCGCTTCGAGGGCGGCCGGCAGGTGGAGACGCCCGAAGATTGGCTCAACCAGCCCCACCCCTGGGAATTCGAGCGGCCCGAGGCGGCCTACACGATCCCCTTCAAAGGCCATGTCCACGACGGCGTCTGGACCCCGGCCGAGACGGTCCTCGCGCGCGCCTATGACACGCCCGTCGTTGGCTGGAAGGGCGAATGGGCCAACACGCTGCGCCTTTGGGGCGCGCATCCGACCGAGCTCTTCGACCTCGACCGGTTCAATTCCGGCGATCACACCGCCGCCGCCCACCCCGAGGCGCTCGCCCGCACCCTCAGCCGCGTGCTCTACCCCGAGGATGCGACCGACGGCGGCAAGGAGCTGCGCCTGAAACAGGAGTTCTTCCTCGTCTCCGCCGCCCTGCAGGACCTGCTGCGCCGGTTCCGCCGCGAGTATGATGACCTCAACCTGCTGCCCGAGAAGGTGGCGATCCAGATGAACGACACCCATCCCGCGCTGGCCGGGCCGGAAATGATCCGCCTGCTGATGAGCGATCACGGCGTGGAATGGGACGCCGCCAAGCGCATCGCGCAAGGCTGCCTGAACTACACCAACCACACGCTCCTGCCCGAGGCGTTGGAGAGCTGGTCGACCTGGCTCATGGGCCGCGTCCTGCCGCGTCACATGCAGATCATCGAGCGTATCGACGCCGAGCATCGTGCCGCCACGGATTGCGCGCCCGAGCTCGGGATCGTCCACAACGATCAGGTCCATATGGGCACGCTGGCCTTCGTCATGGCCTCCCACGTCAACGGCGTCTCGGCGTTGCACTCGGACCTGATGCAGAACACCGTCTTCGCCGGGCTCGATGCGGCCTATCCGAACCGTATTTTGAACCAGACCAACGGTGTGACGCCACGGCGCTGGATGCGGCTGGCGAACCCGGCGTTGAGCGGGCTGATCACCGACATGATCGGCGCGGGGTGGGAAGACGACCTCGGCCGCCTCTCCGAGCTTGCGGCGTTTGAGGACGACGCAGAGGTCATCGCCCGTCTGCGCGCCGCCAAGCGCGCCAACAAGGTCGCGCTGGCGGAGTGGGTTCGTGAGAGACTGGGCGTCACGCTCGACCCCGACGCCATGTTCGACGTGCAGATCAAGCGTATCCACGAGTACAAGCGCCAGCTTCTTAACATCTTCGAGACCATCGCGCGCTGGCAGGCGATTCGGCAGGATCCGGAGGCTGACTGGACGCCGCGGGTGAAGATCTTCGGCGGCAAGGCCGCACCCGGTTATTGGGTCGCCAAGGACATCATCCGACTGATCAACGACGTCGCCGCCGTGGTGAACAACGATCCGCTGATGCGCGACCGGCTGAAGGTGATTTACCCGGCCAACTACAACGTCTCCATGGCCGAGCGGTTGATCCCCGCGGCGGATTTGTCGGAGCAGATCTCGACCGCAGGCAAGGAGGCGTCGGGCACGGGGAACATGAAGTTCACCATGAACGGCGCGCTGACGATCGGGACGCTGGACGGCGCGAACGTGGAAATCCGGGAGCGCGTGGGGGCGGAGAACTTCTTCCTCTTCGGCATGGACGCGGACGCGGTGCAGGCGCGCTATCTCGTGGCTGACCATGGCCGAAAGGCGATCCTCGAAAGCCCGGTGCTGGCGGAAGTCTTGCAGATCATCGCGGACGGGCGGTTCTCGCCTGAGGAGCCGGGGCGCTACCATGGGATCGTGGATGCGACCTGGAACCACGATCCGTTTCTGGTGGCCTCTGATTTCGATGCCTATCTGGCGGCACAGGCGCAGGTCGATGCAGCGTTCAAGGATCAGGATCACTGGCATCGGCTGGCGCTTCGCAACATCGCGGGGGCGGGACATTTCTCGTCGGATCGGACGATCCGGGGGTATATGGACGAGGTATGGGGCGCGCGGAGCTTGCTGTGAAGCCGGGCGTGCTCAAGCGTGCACATCATCTTAAGCTTCTGATATATAACAAGAAACCGCTTGCGCCTATTTGAAGCAAAAGGGGTGCTTTGCTCAGGACTGGCGTGAGGCGGACGTGGCTGCGGGTGCCGCCTCAAAGTTGCATACTGAAAGATCAGACGGCGAAAATTTCCCGATCTGCACTGCGAAATCTTGCCCTAATTCACGCGTGACCCTCGCCTGTCCGCCCGCCAAACCGTCACGGCGCGCGGGGAGGTTCATCGCCGGGGACACGGCCGCCAAGGTTGGAGATCACGAAGCGGCCCCGGCCGGCGTTCTTGGCCTGATAGAGCGCGCCATCGACGTCGGCGAGGACCTTTTCGATGGAGGGGCGCCTGTCATAGTGACAGGTGGAGACGACGCCGATGCTGGCCGAAACCTGACAGAGGTGTTCTTCTATACGAATGGGTCGCTCGATCCGTTCGATCAGGCGGGTGGCGATGCGTCCCGCGATCTCGTTTGACACCGCCGGGCGCAGAAGCACCAGAAACTCGTCGCCGCCGACGCGCGCGGGAAGATCGGAGCCGCGCAGCTCCTGCGTCAGGATGCGGCCAACCTCGACCAGCACCGCATCGCCGGCGGCATGGCCGTAGGTGTCGTTGACGTGTTTGAAGAGGTCGAGATCGAGGTGCAGCAGGCAGAAATCCTGACTGCGGCTGTTGAGCAGATGCTCCAACTCATCATCCATCGCGCGGCGGTTGCTGAGGCCGGTGAGCACATCGGTGCGGGCCTGCTGCTCGGCCGCGGCGTGGGCGGCTTGCAGGCGTTCGGAAAGGTGGCGGGACAGCCGCGAGGTCGAGGAATTCGCCTCGTGCAGATAGAGCAATTCCGTCGTCTGATCGCAGGGGGAGAAATCGTGCAAGGTGAGCGCATGATCTGCCACGGCCCGCGCGAAGGAGAGCCCGAGGGAGACATCGAGGATCATCCCGTCCTCCTCCGCCAGCGGCATGATCACGGCCCGCAGGGACAGGTGGTCGGCCGATCTGGGCGAAAGGCTGAGCCGCTGGCCCGCCCGTTTCCGAAGGCCCGCGAAATCGAAGACGTCGGCAGGGCGGCGGAGGTCGAAGACATCCAACAGTGCCTGCCCTGTCGCAGATGTGTCCCCCAGCAGCTTCGCCATCGTCGGGCCGACGTGGCGGATCTGCCCCGCCCCGTCGAGGACAATGTGCATCGGCATCAGGCTATCGAGCACCTCATGGCTCAGCGATATGGCGGGCGGCGGCGCAGCGACGTTCATGGCCCTGCCTCGGCCAGCAGGAATTGCCGCCCGGCCGCGTGATGGGTGTCGTGGATGGTGATGGTCAAACGCTCTGCCCGGCCGTCGAACGGTTCGAGATTGAGGATCGCGAGCGCGCCGTAATCATCGGCCATGGCCCGCAATGCACCCAGAAGGATGCCGCCAATCCCCGGCATCGACCAATGGGCCGTAACCTCGAATTCATCGGGGCCGATCTGGCGCACCGAGAACTCCGGCAGTTCGATATCGGGGATCGCCATGCGGCCGCGCTCGGCCAGTTCGTCCAGCGACAGGATAAATTCGGTGAAGCTTGCGCCGCCAAAGCGCAGCAGGCGGCGGAGCGGGTCGAGCGGTGGATGGGTGATCAGGTAGATGCCGAGATCTTCGAGCACCGAAATCTCGGGCAGGCTCATGACTTGCGTGACGGCGTTGAAGCACGAGAGCGTCAGCGCATCCTCGTAGCGCAGCATCGCTTCGAATTCATCGAACCGCAGGTCCGCAACGCTGCGCACTTCGTCCCAGACGTCCTTTCCATAGGTCTCGATGACGAACCCTTGCAGGGCGCGGTTGATCATCCCGTGCATCTCTTGCCGCGTCCTTTCGCAGGTGCCGTCTGCGGGACCTTACGGGACAAGAGTAAATATTTGCTTGCCGCCGCCGGTCAGAAATCCGTCGGCGCGCCGCCCTCGGATTTGCGGCGGGCGACGAAATCGGCCAATTCGTCGCGGATCGCGATGTCCATCGGCGGTGGCTCGAATTCATCGAGGATCGCCTTGTAGGTCTTGTGGGCCCGCTCGGCCGTCCAGACGGCGCCATCCAGCCGCCAGGCCTCGAAATTGCGCCAGTCCGACATGAAGGGGCCGTAGAAGGCATCCTGATAGCGGTCCTGCGTGTGCTGACAGCCGAAGTAATGGCCGCCGGGGCCGACCTCGCGGATGGCATCGAAGGCGAGATCGTCTTCCGAGGTGCCCAGCATCTCGGGCTCGAAATAGCGCTGGATCTGTTGCAATACCTCGCAATCCATCACGAATTTCTCGGGCGAGGCGATGAGGCCGCCCTCCAGCCAGCCGGCGGCGTGATAGATCATGTTGGCGCCCGCCTGCACCCCGGCCCAGAGCGAATTGGACGTCTCCCACATCGCCTGCCCATCGGGCACGTTGGCGGCGCAGACCCCCGAGGCGCGCATCGGCAGCTTGTAGTAGCGGGCCATCTGTCCGGTCATCTGGGTGGCGCGCATGTATTCGGGCGTCCCGAAAGCGGGCGCGCCGGACTTCATGTCGACGTTGGAGGTGAAGGTGCCGATCGCCACCGGGCAGCCCGGCGCGATCCATTGCAACAGCGCGATGGCCGCGAGCCCCTCGGCGATAGAAAGCGAGACCGCGCCGGAGAGCGTCACGGGCGCCATCGCACCGGCCAGCGTGAAGGGCGTCACGACGACAGGCTGGCCGCGCCGCGCAAGCCGCATGGCGCCGTCGAGCATGGGGAAATCGTGCTTGAGCGGCGAGACGGAGTTGATGTTGGTATACATCCGCGGCGTCGCCTCGAACTCCGCATCGGTGAGGCCGCCGGCGATGCGCACCATCTCCATCACGTCGTCGACGCGCTCGGCCCCGAGGGAATAGGCGTGGGCGACCTTGTCGGTGAGGGTCAGCTTCTCGAACAGGCAGTCGAGGTGGCGGACGGAGGCGTGCACGTCGATGGGTTCCACCGGGTAGCCGCCGGCGAAGTGGATGCAGTTGAAGTACTGCGTGAGCTTGATGAATTCGACGTAGCTCTCCATGTCGCCGGGGCGTTTGCCGCGCTCGAGATCCCAGGCGTTGGGCGGGCTGGAGACGTTGCCGAAGACCATGTAATCGCCACCCATGACGAGCTTCCGGTCGAGGTTGCGGGGCGTGACGGTGAAGGTTTCGGGGGCGCGGGCGATCATCTCCTCGACGAACTCGGGATCGAAGAAGACGGTCTGCCCCTCGGTCTTGCATCCGGCCTCGCGCAGGTGGCTGACGGCCTCGTTGTTGAGGAACTCGATGCCGATCTCGGAGAGGATCCGCATGGCGCCGCGGTGGATCGCCTCGACGCCCTCGGGCGGGAGCGGCTCGGTCGGGCGGTCGTTGTTGCGGGGCAGCCGCCAGGGCTGCTGGTCGATGGCATGGGCGCTGGCGCGGGCGGTGTTGGCGGCACGGCCACCGGCGCGGCGGCGACGGGGGGGAGAGGCATCGGTCATGGGGTGCGGCTTCCTCGTGAGATCTGCCCCGACCTTCGCCCATGCCCCCCCGCCCGCGTTTGGCGGATTGCGACGGAGGAGCGTCGTATTTGGGCCATCGGTGCCTCAGAGGCTTTCGAGCCAGTCCTCCAGCGCGGCGATGTCGGGCAGAACGATATCGGCATGGGGGGCGAGATCGGCCTCGGTCGCCACGCCGGTCAGGACCGCGACACAGGTGAAGCCCGCCGCGCGGCCGGCGTCGATGTCATGGGTGCTGTCGCCGACCATCACCAACGTCTCGGGCGCGAGGCCGGTGGCCTCGGCGAAGGCGAGACACATGCCGGGATCGGGCTTGGCGCCGTAGCCGCTGTCGAAACCGTTGACCATGTCGAAGAGGTCGAGGGCGTCCTGAGAGGCCAGCTGCGCGCGGGCGGCGCGTTCGGCGTCATTGGTGGCAACGCCGAGGCGGAACCCCTTGGCCTTGAGCGCCGAGAGCGTGGTGCGGAGCGGCACGGCGGGGGCGAGCGGCGTGTTGGCGGCCTCGGTAACCAGATATTCATGGATGTCCGTCAGGCTGCGGTGGGGCAGATGAACGGCGAGCGCCTCGGATATGTGGTGCGCGGGGCCGGCGATCACGAAGCTTTCGGGGCGGAAGCTGCGGGTCGGACGGTCGTAAGCCAGCGCGTCGGCAAGGGTCTGGGCGAGCGCGTCATCGCCCTCGGCCAATGCGCCGATCATCCGGTGGGCCCAGGCCCCCCAGGTGCCCTGAAAATCGAAGAGGACGCCGTCCTTGTCGAAGACGATGCCCTTGATCGGGCCGGCCGGAACGGGACGATCACTGGCTGCGGACGGCGCCGCCGCGGCGGTGGATTTGTCGGAAGAAGACAGCGTCATGTCAGGTCCAGTTCGGAAGGTTGCCGCCGGGCAGGCCCGCGCGGATGAGGGCGAAATTCTCGGCGGGGATACCCGTTGCCTCGGCGCCCTTGAGCACCCAGGCGTCGTCCATCAGCAGGAAGTCCATCATCGAGGCGAGGAATTCCGGATCAGCCGCCCGCGCGCGGAGATCGTCCTGCCCGACGCCCGTGGCGCCCATGAATACGGGCAGGATGTCTTCCTCTCCCGCCAGCCACGCGAGGAGCGCCAAGGCCTGTGTCTCGGCGATTTCTTGCTGCATGATTATTTATCCAACTATAATTAAAGAGTTTGTTAACTATTCGCCGTCAGGCTCCATTTACAGGAGCAGATCCGGGGAATCGACCGGTGATTGAGACGCGAGGTTAGGTGCACATGGCGGGACGGATTCTTGTCGTCGATGATGTGGCGACCAATCGCATCGTGATGAAGGTCAAGCTCACCGCCGCGTGCTACACCGTCGAGCAGGCCGAGAACGGGACGGACGCGCTGCGCCTCGCCCGTGAAACCAAACCGGACCTTATTCTACTGGACCTGATGATGCCCGACATGAGCGGGCTGGAGGTGTGCCGCGCGCTCAAGGCAGAGCCGGAGACGGCGGATATTCCCATCGTCCTGATTACCGCGCTCTGCGACCGCGCCGCGAAGATGGAGGGGCTGGAGGCCGGGGCGGATGATTTCCTGTGCAAACCTGTAGAAGAAGTCACGCTGCTGGCGCGGGTGCGATCGCTCCTGCGGGCAAGCGACTCGGTGCGGGAGCTGCGCGGTCGCGACGAAGGCGTCTCGGCTTACGGTTTCGCGGAGGCGGCACTGGGCTTCGAGCCCAAGGTGCAGCCCGGACGGGTGGCGCTGGTGGCGCCCGGCCCGCGCGGCGCGGTGTTGTGGAAGGCCGCCATCGAGGAACGTGTGGGCGGCACCGTCCAGATCATGCCGAAGGAGCTGGCGCTTGCCTCCGCCGCCGAGGCGGAAGCGCCGGATGTCTTCGTCATCTCGGTCGACCTCGGGCAGCGCAACGAGGGGCTGCGGCTGCTGTCGGACCTGCGCTCGCGCCCCGGCACGCGCCATTCGGCCAGCGTGATGATCCTGCCCGAGGGCGATACCGAACGCGCGGCGATTGCGCTGGACCTTGGCGCGAGTGACGTGTTGCACGACCCATTCGACGCGCAGGAACTGGCGATCCGCATCTCGGCGCAACTGGGGCGCAAGCGGCAATCGGACCGGATGCGTGCCGGCGTCCGCGCCGGGCTGGAGGCCGCGATCACCGATCCGCTCACCGGGCTCTACAATCGCCGATTCGCCCTGCACCGGATGGAGCAGATGCTGGCCCCGCCCGCCGCCGATCTCTCGGTGATGATGATCGACCTCGATTTCTTCAAGAACATCAACGACACCTATGGCCATCACGCGGGCGATGCGGTGCTGCGCGAGGTCGCCTTCCGCCTGCGCGGGCAGTTGAAGCCGAGCGACCTTCTGGCGCGCATCGGTGGCGAGGAATTCCTTGTGGTGCTGTCGGGTGCGGACCGCGAGGCGGCATCGGCGTGCGCCGAGCAATTGCGTGGCTGCATCGGCGCGGCGAGCTTCGACCTGGGCGATGGGTCGTTCCCGATCCGGGTGACCGCGAGCGTCGGGCTGACCCTGCCGGGCGGGCTTGGCGACGGCGTCCCCGTCACCGCGGAGGCGCTGATCCGGCAAGCGGACCGGGCGCTCTACGGGGCCAAGGCCCACGGGCGCGATCAGGTCAGCTACACCCAGGGCGCCGCCGCGTAAGCGACAGCTTTTACCGGCGCGGCCCGTGGCGGCGCATGACGCGGGCGAAGCTGTCGGCCAGTTCCGCCCGCTCTGCCGCATCCATGGTATCGATCTGATCCAACAGGGCCGCGTGGCCGGAGGCCTGCAGCGCGATCACCAGCTCCCGCGAGCTTTCCAAGGCGGCCTCGGCCCCTGCCCGGTCGAAGGGATCGGCGCGCAGGGCCTGCTCGATCCGGCGCAGGGCATGGCCCACGGCGCGGCGCTCCTCGCGGACTTCGATACCCGCTGCCTGAACGCGCTGGCTGAGTTCCTCGCGATCTTCCGACGACAGGGCCTGCGCAAAGGGGCCGAGCCCCAGGGTCCGCAGCGCGATGCCGTTGCCGCCGCGATTGCCCGCCGGGTCGGCGCGCAGGTATGCGCCCGCGACCATCCCCGCGACCGCGAGGTTCAGCGCCAGCGACAGCGCCAGCAGGATCTTCAGCCAACGCGGGCTGCGGGGTTTCACGCTTTCAGACATCACCGTCCTCCGTCCACAATGCCGCCATATCCGGCGTCACGGCATAGGCTTCCGCGTCATAGCTCAAGCCCGCGCCGCTGATCAGGCCCGAGATGGTATCGGGCGAATAAAGGCCGACCGCCAGCCCCATGACGCCGGCGGCGGTGATGCCGGAAATGGCGCTCCACCCGCCGAGCGCCCCGAGAAGGATCTCCAGCCACGAGCGGTTGGCCGGCGCGGGGTCCGTGGCCGCGCTCGGGACCGCCTGGGCCGCCGCGCGGGCGGCCTGTACCGCCTCGGCATCGGCCAGAACGCGGGCCATCAGATCAGGGCTCGGGCCGTCCGATCCGGCCTGCGCCAAGAGCGCATCCAGCGGGTCTTTCAGGGGTTCACGTGTCATATCCCAAAGCCTCCTTTTGATCTTCCAGCGCCGCCTTCAGCGCCCTTTTGCCACGGGCGGTCAAGCTCTCGACCGCCTCCACGCCGATGCCGAGGGCCTCGGCTATTTCCGGGTTCGCCAGACCCTCGATATGGCGCAGCACAACGGCCTGCCGTTGCCGCTCGGGCAAGGTGGCGAGGGCCGCGTCGAGGGCCGCGAAACGGCCCCTGTCCTGCAGTTGCGCCTCGGGGCCGGGGCCGTCGTCGGCGAAGTCATCATCGCCGAGTTCGACCGAGCGGCCGGAGCGGCGCAGGCGGTCGACGCAGAGGTTGGCGACAACCTTGTGCAGCCATGTCGCGGGCCGGGCGGGGCCATCGGCGCGCCAGTCCGCCGCCGCGCGCCAGAGCCGCAACATCGCGTCCTGCGCCACGTCTTCGGCGTCCGAGGCGTTGCCCAGCACCCGTTGCGCATGGCGGAAGGCGCGCGGCAACAGGCGCTCGCTCAACAGCCGCGCGGCCTGCGGATCGCCATTGGCGAAAAGGACCATCAAGGCCCCGTCGTCCAACGCGCCTAGCTCTGTCTCGGCCGTGCTCATCCTGCCTGTCTATCCTGCCGCTTGCCTTCGGGGAATGGGGCGTGGTGTGGAGAAGGGCCGGTCGTCGCGACAGGCCCCTCCCCCCGTGTTTCTGGCGCTTAGTTGCCGCGGCCGCCGTGGCGACGGCCCATCCGCTCCACCATGTTGGCGATGGCCTCGTTGAACTCCGCCTCGCTCACCGAGCCGTTGTTGTCCGCGTCCATGCGCTCGAAGAAGCGCTCGACGCCGGGGCCGCGGTGCTCGCCCCGGGCGCCGTGGCCGCGCCCATGGCCGCGACCGCCTCGGCGGCCTTCTTCGCGGGCGGTTTCCAGTTCTTCCGCCGTCAGCTCGCCGTTGCCGTCGGCATCCGCGCGTTCCAGCAGGCGGTCAACGCGGGTCTCGGCGCGTTCCTGCGACTGGGCCAGCAGCTCGGCGCGGGAGAGAGCGCCGCTGCCGTCGGTATCGGCATCGGAGAAGCGGTTGGATCCCACGGCCTGCAGCTCTTCGAGGGTGACCGCGCCGTTGCCGTCGGTATCGAGCTCGGAAAAGATCATCCGGGTCGGGCCCTGGGCGTCGGTGGCCTGCGCAAAGGCCGGAGCCGCTGCGGAAAGGGGGATCAGAAGGGCCAGCGTGCCTGCTTTGATAAGTGACATACGAGTATCTCCTTTGTTTTGCTCGTCTGCCTAGTCTCACGGGGGGGCGCGGCGGTTCCGTCGCAAAAAGTTTGCGTGGCCCACCTGCGCCCGCTTGCGCCCGCGCCTTCAAGTCGCGGGCACGGGCTCTTTACGCGCGCGGGGAGAGGGGCCATTTTGCGGCCATGACACAGAACGTTGATCCGATCCTCGCCCCCGACGCCGCGCTTGCCGCGCCGGCGGAGCGCCCCGCCTGGCCCGCGATCCGCAAGGGCATGCGCCACCGTTGCCCGAATTGTGGTGAGGGGGCGCTCTATGAGAAGTACCTCAAGCTGAACACGAGCTGCTCGGTCTGCGGCGAGGACCTCAGCCGCGCGCGGGCCGATGACGGGCCGGCCTACATGTCGATCCTCGTCACCGCCCATGTGATGGGCACGTTGCAACTGCTGATCTACGAGCTGTACCAGCCCTCGGCCTGGTTCATGGCGGTGAGTTTCAGCATCGGCGTCGTGATCATGGCGCTGGCGCTCTTGCCGCGCTTCAAGGGGCTGATTGTCGGCGTGCAATGGGCCAAGCGGATGCACGGCTTTTGATCGACAAATCCGCTATCCGTCACGCGGCCACGGGGATCGTGCTGCGCGACCGGGCGACGCGGCCGCGCGTGCTGATGGGCCAGCGGGGCAAGGATGCGGCGTTCATGCCCTCGAAGTTCGTCTTTCCGGGCGGCGCGGTGGATGCGGTGGACGCAACCATTCCTTTCGCGCGGCCCCCTGCCCCCGATTGCGCCACCCGGCTCGCGGTTGACGGGGGACAGCCGGAACCTCTCATGGCGGCGGCGGTGCGGGAGATCTGGGAAGAGACCGGTTTGCTGCTTGGCACGAAAGATCCACGCGCCGGCGAGATCGAGGCGCCCAAGGGCTGGCGCGGCTACCTTGCGACGGGGCATCTGCCGGACGGGGGCGCGTTGGAGTATATCTTCCGCGCGATCACGCCGCCGGGCCGCTCGCGCCGTTTTGACGCGCGGTTCTTCCTTGCCGATGCAGAGGCCCTCGGCTCGGACCCTGACGATTTCTCGGGCGCCGAGGATGAATTGAGCCATCTGCAGTGGATCCCACTCGACGAAGTGCGCAAGTTTGACATGCCCTTCATCACGGAAGTCGTGCTGGCGGAGCTGGCTGCGAAGGTCGAAGGCCGCGCGGCGCCGGGCGTGCCGTTCTTCGACAATTCCACCGAGGAAAGCCGGTTCCGGCGGTTGTGATCTGCGGCTGTGACGCGCCGGGGGCCAGCCCCCGGACCCCCGCCGTATTTACGAAAAGATGAAGGCGGGCCTCAGCCCTGCAGGCCGGCGCGCAGGATGAGGGCCAGCGAGGCGAGGATGAGGGCCACGCCGAGAAGCTCGTTGCGGGTTGTCTTTTCGCGCAGCCAGAAGGCGGAAAAGAGGAAGGTGAAGAGCAGCTCGACCTGACCCAGCGCTTTCACATAAGCCGCGGTCTGCAGGGCGAAGGCGATGAACCAGCCCATCGAGCCGAGCATCGAGGTGAGGCCGGTGAGCGACGAGACTTTCCACGCGGCAAGGACGGCGGTGATCTGGCCGCGCTCGCGCAGGGCGAGCCAGAGGCCGAGGGTGGCGGTCTGCACCAAAGTGGCGGTGAGCAGGGCCAAGGCCGCGCGCAGGGCCGCGTCGCCGCCGTCGAGCGCGAGGATCGCGCCGCGGTAGCAGACAGCCGAGACGCCGAAGAGCAGCCCCGAGGCGAGGCCGAAGCCCGAGGCCGCGTTGAAGATTCGCGCGCGCCACGGCAGGCCACTTTCGCGCGGCGGGTCGGAGAGGACGAGGACCCCTGCGAAACCCACGGCGATGGCGAGGAGGACGGGTGGCGAGACGGCCTCTCCCAGTACCACGAGGCCCACGAGCGCGGTGAGAATGACCTCGGATTTCTTCAGGGTGATGCCGACGTAGAAATTGCGCCGCGCAAACAGCGCAACGACGCAGGCGGTGGCCGACATCTGCGCCAGCGCGCCGATGATGACATAGGCCCAGTAGCCCGCGCCGATCTCGGGCCAGGGCTGCGCGGTGATCTGTTGGTAGAGCAGGAGCACTACGGCCACGAAGGGCGCGGCGAAGGCGAAGCGCGCCCAAGTGGCGCCGCCGGTCGAGAGGCTGGTGACCTTCAGGTGGCGCTGCAGCACGAAGCGCAGGTTCTGCATGAAAGCGGCGAAGACGGAGGCGATGATCCAGAGCGGCATGGTGACTTGAATGGGCCGCGGGACGCGCGCTGCCAAGCGAATTCTGCGCCGGGCTTATTCCTGCGGGTAGAGCGGGTGGGTCACCGGATCTTTGGCGCGCCAGAGGTGTTGGCGGAAAATCTGCGCGTAATTGGCGTAACGGTAGCCGTCGTTGCAGCGCAGATATTTCTGCCGGTTGGCCGCGTAGAGGCGTGGCAGGCGGTACCAGGGCACGCGCGGGTGCATGTGGTGGACGACGTGGAAGTTGTTGTTGAGAAAGAGAAAAGCGAGGGGGCCACGATCCTCGATGATGACGGTGCGGCCGCGCGCGCGGGCATGGGCCTGATGTTCAAGAAAGGTGCGGATCTTCAAAAGCGAGAGCGCGCCGTAGCAGGCGATGGCATAGGCCCAGAGGGGCGTGGGTGACGCGATGACCAGCGCCACGATTGCAGCACTGACAAGGGCGTGGATGGCCCAGGCGCGGGCGACGCCGGGCTGGCCCGTGCGGAAGGCGCGCGCGTCCGACAGCATGAAGCTGACCTGTCCGAGGAGCGGGCCCAGCAGCATCCGGCCTGCCAGCGTGTTGTTGGCGCGCAGGATCCCTTGCAGCGCGCGCGGCAGTCGGGCGAAGCGGCGTGGGTCCAGATAATTGCTTTCGGGGTCGTCATAGGGGTCGGTCAGGCTCGCGTCGCGGTGATGGGCCAGGTGCGTGTCGCGGAAGCGCAGGTAGGGGATGGCGAGGTTGAGGGAGCCGATGACCAGCGCCTCGGACGCGCGGCGGCTGGCGAAGGGATGGCCGTGCATCACCTCGTGCTGGAGCGAGGATTGCAATGCGATGAGCGGGATCAGCAGGAGGATCGCCGCCCCGACCCATGGCACGAGGAACAAGACGGCGAGCCATGTCGCGTAACAGGCTGAAATCAGGGCAAATGTGGGCCAACGTGTCTGCATGGAGCCTCCGGTCGTTTCTTTTGACGAGAGATACTGCAGCTTGATTGTCAGGAGCAGTCAGGGTTTTATCTACGCGACCCCAACAGTGTTGAGAAAATCAAACAATGCAGAATACTGCCAGCAGATTGGGCCGCGCGGCCGCCTTTCGGGAGCGCCTGATTGCCGCGCTGACCACGGCAGGAATGAGCCGGGCGGCGCTGGCGCGCGCGGTGGGGGTGGACCGCTCGACGGTGACGCAGATGTTGGCCGAAGAGGACGCGCGGATACCGGGGGGGCATATCGTGGCGGGCTGCGCGCAGGCGCTGGATGTCTCGGCCGATTGGCTTCTCGGCCTCTCGGACCGGCCCGAGCAGGCGGGGAAGTTGCTGGCCACGAGCCTCTCGATCTCCGAGACCGGGCGAGCGACGACGTTGGACGACCAGATCTTCGCGTGGCAGCGCGAGGCGGAGGGCTACAAGATCCGCCACGTGCCCGCGACGCTTCCCGACATCCTGAAGACGGAAGCCGTGTTGCAGTGGGAATATGCGCCGCTGACCCACCGGCGGCCGGACCAGGCGATCGATGCGGCGGCGGCGCGGCTGGATTGGCTGGCCCTGACCTTGAGCGATTACGAAATGGCGATGCCGGCCCACGAGCTGGAGAGCTTCGCGAAGGCCGAGGGGTATTACAGTGGCTTGAGCGCCGAGATCCGGGCGGCGCAGCTGGACTGGATGGCAGAGATCTACGACCGGCTCTACCCGGCGCTACGGATTGTCCTCTTCGACGCGCGCACGACGTTTTCGGCGCCGGTGACGGTCTTCGGGCCTAAGATGGCGGTGATCTACATGGGGCGGCATTACCTCGCCTTCCGCGACCGGGACCGGGTGCGGGCGATGACGCAGCATTTCGACGGGTTGGTGCGCGAGGCGGTGGTGCCCTCGCATCAGTTTCTCGAGACGCTGAACGCGCTGCGCGGCTAGGTCCGCGCCTGGCCCACGTGGCGCTGGAAGCCTTCGGGCAGCGGCATCGGGGCGTGAGCGGCTTTCGCCTGAGCGAGCCATGTGCCGACGGCCTCGGGCGGCGGCGCGGGGCGGCGGGTGCTGAGATCCATGTGCAAAAGGAGCTGCTCGGCGGTGGCGCAGAGGCGGCTTTCAACGTGCAGTTCGTGCCAGAGATGCAGCTTGGGGCCGCCGCCCTCGATGACCCGCGTGGTGACGCGGAGCGGATCGCCGATGTTGACCTCGCCCAGATGGCGGATGTGGGTTTCCACGGTGAAGACCGAGGCGCCGGCCTGCACGCAGCCGGCGTCCATTCCGGCCCAGTCCAGCAGTTGGTCAGCGGCGTCGGAGAAGGCGGTGAGGTAGAAGGCCTCGTTCATGTGGTTGTTGTAGTCGACCCACTCCGGCGGCACGGCGCGGGCGAGGGTCTTGGGCGCGGTGGGCGCGGTCGGATCGGGGGCGGGCCTGTCGGCGCGGGCCTTGGGCGGTGCGGAGAGGAGCGCGGTGACGTGGGCGGCCAGCCCCTCGCCCAAGGCGCGGTGGTTGGCTTCGTCCAGATGCACGCCGTCGATGGGAGAGACCTGCGCGTAATCGCCCGCTTCCGCGAAGGCCGCGCCGACGCGCGTGGCCGCGGCGGCGAGATGCGCCGCCAGCCCGCGCTGCCGCGCCTCGGCCCCGGCAAAGGCATCGGCCAGAACGCCGGTCTCGGAGACCGGCGCGGGGGCGACGATCAGCACCTTGGCCGCGGGCGTCAGGGAACGGGTGATCGTGACCAGACGCTCCACCGACTTGGCGATATCGAAGGCGGAGGTGGCGAAGCGCGGCTTGAGGTCATTGGTGCCCAACATGATCACCACCGCGTCCAGCGGCGTGTGGCTGAGCAAGAGCGCCGGCAGGACCGCCGCCCCGTTACGTGCCCCGCCGTCGATCGGATCGTCATGGACCGTGGTGCGGCCCGGCAACCCTTCGGCAATGACCGTCATCCCGGTCCGGTCCGCCAGCACATCGGGCCAAGGCACGCCCGACGCAAAACGGTCGGACTGCCCGAGCCAGGAGATCGGCACAGTGCCGTGGGAATTGCTGTCACCGAAAATCAGGATGCGGGGCATGGGCGCTCAATAAGGCATGGGATGCTGGCGATGGGTCTCGTTCAGATCATCCATGACCTCTTGCGAAAGCACAACGTCCTTGCCCGCGAGAATATGGGCGAGCTGCTCGGAGGTCGTGGCGCCGAAGATCGTCGAGACGGAGAACGGCCGCTGCACGGTGAAGGCCAGCGCCATGTGGACGGGGTCGAGGCCGTGCTTCTGCGCGACCGCCACATAGGCATCCGCCGCGATCAGCGCGCGGTCGGTCATGCGCCCGCCCAGACCCGGCGACAACGTCTGGCGAGAGCCCTCGGGCACCGCGCCGCCGCTGTATTTGCCGGTGAGAAGCCCGGTGGCCAGCGGCGAGAACGCCAGAAGCGTCACCTTCTCGTGGTAGGCCAGCTCGGCCATGTCGGTGTCATAGGCGCGGCAGAGCAGCGAGTATTCGTTCTGCACTGTCTGGACCCTCGGCAAGCCGTGGTCCTCGGCCAGCCGCAGCCATTGGGCCGTGCCCCATGCCGTCTCGTTCGACAGCGCGAAATGCTTGATCTTGCCGGCTTTTCGCGCTGCCTCGGCAGCCTCGAGGATCGCATGCATATCGGCGATGATCTCGTCCCGGTCGCCCTTCGGTTCGTAAGTCCAGTTCTGCCGGAACATGTAGCTGCCGCGGTTGGGCCAGTGGAGTTGGTAGATGTCGACGTAATCGGTCTGCAGCCGCGCCAGCGACTTGTCCAGCGTCTTGGAGAAGGTCTCGGCGGTGATTGACTGGCCGGGACGCACGAAGCTCTCGTTCAGGCCGGAGTGCTTGGTGGCGAGCTTGAATTCCGCCCGGCGGCCCGGATTGGCGGCGATCCACTTGCCGATGGTCTTTTCGGTGTTGCCGACCGTCTCGGCCCGGACCGGGTTGACCGGGTACATCTCGGCGGTGTCGATGATGTCGATTCCCGCCTCCAGCGCCATGTCGATCTGCCGATGAGCGTCGGATTCAGGGGTCTGGGTGCTCCATGTCATGGTGCCGAGGCAGAAATCGGTAATGGTCTCGTCAGTCGAGCCTAAGGGGATCGTGCGCATGTGGGGGAAGGTCCTTTTGGTGCCGGAGGTGCGGCCAACCTAGCCAGCTTTGAGCCACACGCAAGGCTTGAGAACGAAGCGAGAACATCTATACTGTCTCTCCATGGATATCACCAAGCTCTCTCGTCAATCTCATCGCCATGACCGGCCCGGTCTGCGCCTTCTGAACCATTTTGACCTGCCCGGCGGGCGGGCCCATGAGTTCTGTGGCCACGGGCGCCGGCGGCTGGCCCTGTGGCTTGCGGCGGCCGACAAGCAGACAGATATGGCGAGCCAGATCCTGTGGATCAGGCCCGAGTGGCACCCCGATCGCCTGCATATGGCGGGGGTGCGCCACGAGATCGACCCCGGTCGGCTGATGTTCGTGGAATGCTGTCGCCCCGGTGATCTGCTGTGGTGCATGGAAGAGGCGCTGCGCAGCGGGCTGACGCGCCTTGTGGTGCTGGACCTGCCCGAACCGCCCGGGCTGACCCCGGTCCGGCGCCTGCATCTGGCGGCCGAGGCGGGGTTCGAGAAGACGGGCCGCGCGCCCCTTGGGGTGATCCTGACACCGGGAGACGGCGGCGCGGCGGGGGTGGAAAGCCGTTGGCAACTGAGCCCCGCCCACGGGGCAGAGACCGACAGCTGGCGCCTCTGCCGCCTGCGCGCGCGTACCGCGCCGGTGGCCGAATGGGCGGTGACCCGAGCCGGGCGCGGCCGCCCCGTGGTGCAGATGCCCGCGCCGGAACCCGGGCTGGAACCCGCGTGACGCAAGCCGCGCGCCCTGCCCCGGTGCGGCGCGCCCTGCCCTGACACCGGCGCGCGCGGGCACTATCGCCTTGCACCCACAGGCGGACAGGCTCACACAAAGGCGAGCACAGCCCACGGGTCTTTCCATGCGCCTCCTGATTTCCTTCGCAGCCCTATTCCTTTCGGTCATTCTTCTACAATTTTCCTCGAGCGGCGTGGGCCCCTTGGACGTGCTGTCCGGCACCGCGCTCGGCTTCACCAACGGCCATATCGGCCTGTTGGGCTCGGCGCATTTTCTGGGGTTCTTCATCGGCTGCTGGTGGTCGCCCCGCCTGATGGGCGCGGTCGGCCATTCGCGCGCCTTCGCCGTTTTCACCGCCATGGGCGCGATCGGCCTGATGGCGCATATGATGATCCTGAACCCCTACGCCTGGGCGATGATGCGGGTGGCGATCGGGCTGTGCATCGCCGGCTGTTTCACGGTGATCGAGGCGTGGTTGCAGGCCAAGGCCACGAACGAGAACCGGGGCCGCACGATGGCGATCTACCGGATGGTCGACACCACGGGGCAGCTGGTGGCGCAATTCATGATCGGGGTGCTCGCGCCGGCGTCCTATGTCTCCTACAACCTGTTGGCGATCCTGTGCTGTGCGGCCCTCCTGCCGTTGACCATGACGCGGTTGAAGCAGCCCGTGAGCCACGGCACCTCGCGCCTGCGACCCTCCCTGGCGTGGTCCCTCTCGCCGCTGGCGGTCAGCGGCGTGGTGGTGGCGGGGGTCTCCTCGGCCTCGTTGCGGATGACCGGCCCGCTTTACGGCCAGCAGGTCGGGCTGGTCGCGGGCGATATCGGCCTTTTCCTCGCGGCCTTCGTTCTGGGCGGCGCCTTGGCGCAATGGCCGGCGGGGCTTCTGGCGGACCGCTATGACCGCCGATGGGTCCTGATCGGCTTCTCGGCCGCGTCTATCCTGGCTTGCGCCGTGACCATCGCGGTGCCGGGGCTCGGGCCGGTGGGAATCTTCGGCGCGGCCCTGCTGTTCGGAGCCACGACCTTCCCAATCTATTCGCTTTCGGCCGCCCACGCCCATGACTGGGCCGACGACAGCCAACGCATCGAGCTCTCGGCCGCGCTGATGTTCTTCTTTGCCACTGGCGCGATCGTGGCGCCCCTGGCGACCTCTGGCCTGATTACCGCCTACGGCCCGGCGGCGTTGTTCTACTTCATCTCGGCCGCCCATGCGGGGTTGATCGTCTTCGGCCTGATCCGGGTGGCGCGGCGCGGCGCGTCGGAGGTCCGCAAGCCTTACGTCTGGATCCCGCGCACCTCGTTCCAGGTCGGGCGCATCTTCCGGCGCAACAGCGACAAATAGAGGGCATCTGGCCGCCCCCGCCTGATCCCCGCAGCCCGGACGTCGCGGCGCCGGGGCGCGTCCAATTCACGCCGCCACTGGCCATGGCCGCGGCGCGGGGGTAAAGCTGCGCCAAACGCATGTTCCGAAGGCCCCTTCCCCGATGTCCAGCACCACCTCCTCCCGTACGCTCATCACCAGTGCCATTCCCTATATCAACGGGATCAAGCACCTGGGCAATCTCGTGGGCTCGCAGTTACCCGCCGACCTCTACGCCCGCTACCTGCGCGCGCGGGGTCAGGAGGTTCTGTTCCTCTGCGCCACCGATGAGCACGGCACGCCGGCAGAGCTTGCCGCAGCCAAGGCGGGCAAGCCGGTTGCCGAGTTCTGCGCCGAGATGCATGCGGTGCAATCCCGGATCGCGGAGGGCTTCGGCCTGTCCTTCGATCACTTTGGCCGATCGTCCTCTCCCCAGAACCACGCGTTGACGCAGCATTTCGCCGGCAAGCTGGCGGATGCCGGCCTGATCGCCGAGGTGGAAGAGAAACAGGTCTATTCCCACGCCGACGGACGCTTCCTACCCGACCGCTATATCGAGGGCACCTGCCCCAACTGCGGCTACGACAAAGCGCGGGGTGATCAGTGCGAGAACTGCACCAAGCAGCTAGACCCGACCGACCTGATCGAGCCCCGGTCCGCCGTTTCAGGCTCCACCGATCTGGAGGTCCGCGAGACCAAACACCTCTACCTACGCCAATCGGAGCTGCGCGGACAGCTGAGCGATTGGATTTCTTCAAAAACCGACTGGCCCGTTCTTACCACGTCGATTGCGAAGAAATGGTTAAACGACGGCGACGGGTTGCAAGACCGTGGCATCACTCGCGACCTCGATTGGGGCGTGCCGGTCAAGCGGGGTGACGACGAATGGCCGGGCATGGAAGGCAAGGTCTTCTACGTCTGGTTCGACGCGCCGATCGAGTATATCGCCTGCGCCGCCGAGGCTGTGGAGGAAGGCAAGATTTCTGATTGGGAACGTTGGTGGCGTGTGGATAAAGGCGCCGATGATGTTCGATATGTGCAATTCATGGGCAAGGACAATGTGCCGTTTCACACGCTCTCCTTCCCGGCGACGATCCTCGGGTCGGGCGAGCCGTGGAAGCTGGTCGATTACATCAAATCCTTCAACTACCTGAACTACGACGGTGGCCAATTCAGCACCTCGCAGGGGCGCGGCGTCTTCATGGATCAGGCGCTCGAGATCCTGCCGTCGGACTACTGGCGCTGGTGGCTTCTGTCCCATGCCCCCGAGACCTCCGATGCGGAGTTCACCTGGGAGACCTTCCAGCAAGACGTGAACAAGGACCTTGCGGACGTGCTCGGCAATTTTGTCAGCCGGATCACCAAGTTCTGCCGCTCCAAGTTCGGCGAGACGGTGCCGGAAGGCGGCGAATATGGCGCGCAGGAATTGGCGCTGATCGCCGATCTGGAAAAGCGCCTTACCGCCTACCAAAGCAACATGGACGCCATCGACGTGCGCAAGGCGGCGGCTGAATTGCGGGCGATCTGGGTTGCCGGAAACGAGTACCTGCAGTCCGCGGCGCCCTGGACCGCCTTCAAGACAGACCCGGAGCGCGCCGCGGCGGTGACCCGTTTCGCGCTGAACCTCATCCCCTTCTACGCCGGCCTGTCCTCGCCCTTCATCCCGAACGCCGCGCGCGCCATGGCGGAGGGCATGAACGTCGACGTCGCTTGGCCGGACAGCGCGGAAGCGGCGCTGTCCGCCCTGCCCGCGGGTCACGCCTTCACGGTGCCGGAGGTGCTGTTTGCGAAGATCGCGGACGAGCAGCGCGAGGAATGGGCGGAGCGTTTCTCGGGCCAACGCGACTGACGCGAGGGCCAGGGCCGAGCCTCAGGGGTCGGCCCGCAGCACCGCGCCGGGGTTGAGGATGTTCTGCGGGTCGAGCGCGCGCTTGATCAGGCGCATCGCGCTCAACTTGCCGGGATCGCCGAACCGCTCCAGATCGGCGACTTTCATGCGACCGATGCCGTGCTCGGCGGAAACCGAGCCGCCGAACTCGTGCACCAACTCGTGCACGCAGGTCTTGACCGCTGAGCGATAGCCCGCGAAGGCGTCGCGCGCCTCGCCCTTCGGCCGGAACACGTTGTAGTGCAGGTTGCCGTCGCCCAGATGGCCGAAGCAGTTGATCCTGAAGTCATTTATTTCGGCCAGCCGCTTCGGTGCCTCGGCGATGAACGCCGGCAAACGGGCCACCGGCACCGCGATGTCGTGGGACGAGACAGAGCCGATCCGGCGGTTTGCCTCGGGGATGTTTTCGCGGACCGCCCACATCTCCTTGCGCTGCGCCTCGGATTGCGCGACGACGCCGTCGGTCACGATGCCAGCCTCGAAAGCTTCTTCGAACAGGCTCTCCAAGGCGTCCGCCGGCGTCCCATGGGACAGCCCGAGGTCGATCAGGCAACTCCATTCCGGCGGCTCGTCGAAGGGAATGCGCAGGTCGGGGCCGACCTCTGCCAGAAAGTCGAAACCGGTCTTGTTGATCAATTCAAAGGCCGAGACCCCCTCTCCGATCCGGGACTGGGCCAGACGCAGGAGATCCAGCGCGGCCTGCGGCGAGGGGACGGTCATCAGGCCCGCTCCGGTGGCGGAAGGCGTTGGAAACAATCGCAAAGTTGCGGCGGTGATGACGCCGAGCGTGCCTTCGGAGCCGATCAGCAGATGGCGCAGATCATAGCCCATGTTGTTCTTGCGGAGCGCCGAAAGGCCGTTGATCACAGTGCCATCAGCCAGAACCGCCTCGATCCCCAATACGAGATCGCGGGCGTTGCCATAGCGGATCACGTTGACGCCGCCCGCGTTGGTGGCGAGCAGCCCGCCGATCCGGGCCGAGCCCTGGGAGGCCAGGGCAAGCGGGAAGATCCAGCCCTCGGCTTCGGCCACGCCATGGACATTCTCGAGAATCGCGCCGGCCTCGACCACCATGGTACCGGCCTGAGCATCCATGGCGCGCACGGCTGTCATCCGCTCCATCGTCAATAGAATCGGGGGGTTACCGGTCTCCATGACCTGCCCGCCCACCAATCCGGTGCCGCCGGAATACGGGATGATCGGGGTCTGCGTGTCGTTCGCGATGCGCAGGATCTGCGCGACCTCCTGCGTCGTCGTCGGGGCCGCGACGGCGAGCGCCTGCCCGCGCCAATGTCCGCGCGGCTCTTCAAGATACCGATCCTCCACGTCGCGCAGGACGTGAGGCATTTCAGCGGTCAAACGGGAAAGACATGTCATGGCATAGACTTAACGCAGCCCTTTCGCGGCGTCACCCGACTTCGGTGCGTCCGCGTCGGTCGTGGCGCAGATTGGCGTAGAGCACGTGGTTGCGCCAGCGGCCGTTGATCTGGAGATAGCTTTGGGCGACGCCCTCGTATTTGAAGCCGGATTTCTCCAGCACCCCGCGCGAGGCGGCGTTTTCCGGCAAGCAGGCGGCTTCGAGCCGGCTGAGATCGAGCGAGCGGAAGGCGTAGTGGGACATCGCGCCGATGGCTTCGCGCATGTAGCCCTGGCGGATGAACGGCAGGCCGATCCAATAGCCGAGGGTTGCCGATTGCGCCGGGCCACGGCGCACGTTGTCGAGGGTGATGGCCCCCAGAAGCGCATCATCGGCGCGGCGCGTGATGAAGAGTGGCACGGCAGAGCCTTGGTTGACCGAGCGCTGCGCCCAGTAGACGCGGGCCGTGAAGCTCTTGCGGGTCAGGTGATCGTCAGCCCAGACCGGCTCCCACGGGACGAGGAAATCCCGCGACTGATGCCGCAACGCCGCCCACGGCCGGAAGTCCGCATGGCGCGGAAGGCGTAGCGTCAAACGCTCCGTTTCCAGGCGCAGGTTGCGTTTGAGCGCGAGCATCAGGCAGCCAGACGCTCCCTCACCGTGGCGAGATCAGGGGCGCTGTCGACCGGTCCGTAAAGCGCCATGGCCGAGCCCGCCTGCCCCATCGCACCCGCATGTTCCTTCAACCCGTCGAGCGTGACCGCATCAATCCGCGCCACGGATTCCTCGAGCGGCGGGACACGGTTCCAGATCGCCACCAGCCGCGCCAATCGCTCGGCCCGTGCGGAGGGGCTTTCCAGCCCCATCAACAGGCCCGCCTTCATCTGCGCGCGCGCGCGTGCCAGCTCAGCCTCTGTCATCGTGTCGGCAGAGCGCTTCAGCTCATCAATCGTGAGACCGACAAGCTCCGGCAGATCCTCCCCCGAGGTGCCCGCGTAGATCGTCAGCAGGCCGGTGTCATCGTAGCTGCCGACTTGTGAATAAATCGTATAGCAAAGGCCCCGTTTCTCGCGGATCTCCTGAAACAGGCGCGAGGACATGCCGCCGCCGAGCGCAGTCGCGTAGATCTGCGCCGTGTAGATATCGTCGGAGCGGTAGCCCGGCGCCTCGAGCGCGAGCGTGAAATGCGCCTGCTCCAGCGCCTTGACGACGCGGTGCTCGCCCCCCTGAAACGTGCCGGGCTGCGGCAGCGCTTGGGGCACCGGCTTGAGATGGCCGAACGCCTTCTCGGCCAGCCGCACGATCTCGTCATGGTCGACGGCGCCGGCCGCCGAGACGATCAACTGACCGGGGCCATAGTTTTCCGCCACGAAGGTATCGAAATCCTTGCGGCCAAAGGCCTGCACCCGCTCGGCCGGGCCGAGGATGGTGCGGCCGAGGGGCTGCTCGGGATAGGCAGCGGCCTGCAACCAGTCGAAGATCACGTCGTCGGGGGTATCGGCGGCCTGCCCGATCTCCTGCAGGATCACGCCGCGCTCCACCTCGATCTCGCGCGGGTCGAAGATCGGGTTGAGGACGATATCGCCGATCAGGTCCAGCGCCAGCGCCACATCGTCCTTCAGGACGCGCGCGTAATAGGCTGTCACCTCACGCGAGGTATAGGCGTTGATGTAGCCGCCCACGTCCTCGATCTCTTCGGCGATCTGCAGGGCGGACCGGCGGGCCGTGCCCTTGAACGCCATGTGCTCGAGGAAATGCGCGATTCCGTTTTGCTCCACGCGCTCGTGGCGCCCCCCGGCGCTCACCCAGATCCCGAGGGCGGTGGATTCCAGCCCCGGCATATGTTCGGTCACGATGCGCAACCCGTTGTCGAGCGTATGAAGTTCCACTGTCACGGGCGGATGCCTCCTTCGATCACTTGCTCCAGCGCGGCGAGGTCGTTCTCCACCCGCTGCACGCGTTCGGGTTTGTCGAACAGATCGGCCATGCGCGGGGGCAGTCCGGGCCGGATGCCCGAGGCCGCTTCGACCGCGTCGGGGAATTTCGCCGGATGCGCCGTGGCGAGCGTGACCATCGGCACTTTCCCGAGGAAATCCTGCGCCACATCGACACCAATCGCCGAATGGGGGCAGAGCAGTTCACCCATCTCGGGCAGCGCGCGCGCGATCATGGCCGAGGTCTCTTCCTCTGAAACGCGGCCCGAGGCGAAGGTCTCGCGCAGGCGTCCGATGGCGCCTTGGCTGATCTTGAAGCCGCCGCCGGATTTCAGCTCCTCCATGAGCTGCGCCACGGCCTCTCCATCGCGATCGTAGGCATCGAAAAGCGCGCGTTCAAAGTTGGAGGAGACCTGGATATCCATCGACGGGCTGATCGAGGGCGTCACCCCTTCGGTCGTGTAACCGCCCGACACCATCGCCCGGTGCAGGATGTCATTCTGGTTCGTCGCGATCACCAGCTTGTCGATCGGCAGCCCCATGCGCTTGGCGATGTAGCCCGCAAAAATGTCGCCGAAATTGCCCGTCGGCACGCAGAAGGAGACGGGCCGATGCGGCGCCCCGAGCGACACGGCGGAGGAGAAGTAATAGACGACCTGCGCCAGCACCCGCGCCCAGTTGATCGAGTTCACCCCCGCCAGCCGCACTCGGTCGCGGAAGTCGAAATGGTTGAACATGTCCTTCAGCCGCGCCTGACAATCGTCGAAATCGCCGGTCAGCGCCAGCGCATGGGCGTTGGCCTCGGACACGGTGGTCATCTGGCGGCGCTGCACGTCCGAGACCCGGCCATGGGGGAAAAGAATGAAGACGTCGACCGCGTCGAGGCCGCGAAATGCCTCCATCGCGGCCGAGCCGGTATCGCCCGAGGTCGCCCCCACGATGGTCACCCGCTCGCCGCGCCGGCTCAGCGCCGCCTGGAACATCTGCCCGATCAACTGCATGGCGAAGTCCTTGAAGGCCAGCGTCGGCCCGTGGAACAGCTCCAGCAGGAAATGGTTGTCCTGCAATTGCTTGAGTGGCGCGCGCGCGGCATGGCCAAAGCCCGCGTAGGCCTTCTCGATCAGCTCGGCGAATTCGTCATCCCCGAAGGTATCGCCCACGAAGGGCCGCATCACGCGGAAGGCGATCTCCTCGTAGGAGAGCCCCGCCAGCGCGGCGATGTCGCCTTGGGACATCTGCGGAATTTCCGCCGGCACGTAGAGCCCGCCATCACGCGCAAGACCTGTCAGCATGGCCTCTTCAAAAGAGAGGACGGGCGCCCGCCCCCGGGTCGAAACATATTGCACTTCAGGCTCCCTCAAACACTTCGTCGCGTGATACGCCAGAGCAGGAACGCTGTCATCCCCAACCATACGAGGGCGAGGCCGAACCACTGGATCGCATAGCCCAGATGATTGTTCGGGATGCCCTCGATCGTCACCGGCAAGGGCGTCAGCGGGGCATCTGAAACCGACAATTCCCGCGCGATGACCAAGACCGGCTCGGCCGACAGGTGCGCCGCCAAGGCGTCCACGTCCCGCGCGTACCAGATGTTGCGGCCCAGGTCCGGCGCCGGCGTGAATCCGTCCACCTCGTCGGGCCAATGCAGGTTGCCCACAAGGGTGATCTCTCCGTCCGGCGCATCGGGCATGGCGACACCTTCCGCCAGAAACCCCCGGTCGACCATGATGCGCTGGCCCGCACTCTCGAACGGGGTAATCACCCGGTAGCCCGGCCCCGCCCCCTGCATGCTGACCAACACCCGCACCGGATCGCCCGCGAAGCGCCCCTCGACGCGCACCGGCAGATAGCGGTCGGCGTCGCGGTCGAAGACATCGGGAAGACCCACGGGTGCCGCCTCGATCCGCGCCGAGATTTCGGCCAGCACGGCCTCTTTCCACGCGAGGCGTTGCAGCTGCCACAGGCCAAGCGCCACCAGCAGACCCGCGCCCACCAATCCGAAAATCAGGACTGAAATTACCCGACGCGACATGGCGTCCCCTCTCATTCAAAAGGCCCACCATGCGGCAGGCCTTGTCTTCACCTTTTTCCAAGTACGGATCCCCGACCTCACCACACCCGCAACGTGCATGGGTGAGAGGGGGAGGCGGCGGAGGGGTGGGCGGGTGGGCTCCGTCGCCTCCCCCGTCCGGCCCCGTCCAACACACCCGAGGTTACTGGCCCCAGATGTAGACCGCCACGAAGAGGAACAGCCACACCACGTCGACGAAGTGCCAGTACCAGGCGGCGGCCTCGAAGCCGATGTGCTGCTCGGCGGTGAAGTGACCCTTGCGCACCCGCAGGTAGCAGATGAACAGGAAGATCGTGCCGATGATCACGTGGAAGCCGTGGAAGCCCGTGGCCATGAAGAAGGTGGAGTAGAAGCGGTCGCCATCGGGGCCGCCGAACTGCCAGCCGTCGTGAACGATCAGCTCCCAATATTCGAAGGCCTGCAAGCCGGTGAAGGCGAGGCCGAGGATCACCGCACCCAGAAGGCCATACTCGATGTCCTTGCGCGGCCCGCCGTGGACCAGCACGTGGTGCGCCCAGGTCACGAGGCAGCCCGACAGCAGCAGGACCAGCGTGTTGATCAGCGGCAGGTGGAACGGGTCGACCTGGTGGATCTCCGGCGGCAGGTAGGTCGAGGCTTCATAGGTGTCCATCGAGTAGATGGTGTGCTTGAAGAACGCCCAGAACCAGGCCACGAAGAACATCACCTCGGACATGATGAACATGATGAAGCCGTAACGCAGGCCGATGCGCACGACCGGCGTGTGATCGCCCTCGCCGCTTTCGGTCACGACATCCGACCACCAGGCGAACATGACGTAGAGCACGGCGACAAAGCCCGCGAGGAACAGCCAGGGCGAGCCCGAGTGCATCCAGTTCACGGCACCAAAGAGCATGGCGAATGCGCCGGCGGCGCCCATGAGCGGCCAAATCGACGGCGGCAGGATGTGATAATCGTGGCGTTTAACGTGGGCCATGGGGATCTCCGGACTGATCTTAGTTCTCCGCCTCGAGGGCGGCGTAGTCTTCGGGCATGTCGGTTACGTGGAACGTATACGACAGGGTGATAGCGGGCGTGTCGACGGTCTCGGGATCGTTGCGGATCTCGGGATCGACAAAGAATGTGACAGGCATTTCAACCCGTTCACCGGGCTGCAACACCTGCATCTCGAAACAGAAGCAGGCGATTTTCACAAAGTAGCCGCCGGTCACGAAAGGGGCAACATTGTAGCTGGCGGTGCCTGCGATCGGCGCGTCGGTCGGGTTGTAGGCCTCGTAGAAGGCCAAACCGGTCTCGCCGATGCGGATGTCCATGTGGGGCTCCATCGGGCGGAACTCCCAGGGCATATCGCTTGCGGTCGAGGCGTCGAAGCGGATGCGGATCACGTCGTCGAGCACGGCGTCGCTGCCGGCATCGGCCGTGACCGTTGCGCCGCCGAAGCCGGTGACGCGGCAGAACCAGTCGTAGAAAGGCACCGCGGCGGCGGTCAGGCCGGCCATGACCACCACGACGCCGCAGAGTTGCAGCACCGTGCGGGACTTCGGATCCATCCGCTTGCGGACGGTCTCGCCTGCGGGTGTCTTCGGCGTCTGGCTCACTGCGTGTCCTCCGTGATCGGCAGGACAGAGGCGCGCGGCACATGGTCGTTGGCTTCCAAGAGGCCGCCTTCGCGGACCTTGGCCACCGTCAGGCCGAAGACAATCGCGCAAAAGCCCAACAGGCAGAGCGCCGTGCCCACGTTGCGGCCCAGACGGCGCTTGTGGATTTCATGGGTTTCGGTGAGCCCTTTACCTTCGGCCATCAGATCAACCTCCAGACCGCATCGAGGAGCAGCGCCCCGAAGTGCAGGAACAGGTAGAGCAGCGAGAATTTGAACACGCGACGCTCAACTGCGTAATTGTCGGCCTCGGCCGCGGCCTCCTCGCGCTTCCAGATGTCGTAGGCGCCCTTGAGGAAGAGCGCGTTCATCACCACAGCCGTGACAAGGTAGACCGGACCGGCCACCTCGGTCAGCACGAGGCCAAGGGCGACTGGCACCAGCAGGACCGTGTAGATCAGGATCTGGCGACGGGTCTCCCGACGGCCATGGGTAACCGTCAGCATCGGCACCTCGGCCTTGTGGTAATCACCCTTCATGAACAGCGCCAGCGCCCAGAAATGGGGCGGCGTCCACATGAAGATCAGGCCGAACATCAGCACCGACGCGAGAGAGACATCGCCGGTGACAGCCGCCCAGCCGATCATCGGCGGGAAGGAGCCCGCGGCGCCGCCGATCACGATGTTCCAGGGCGTCGAGCGCTTGAGCCACATGGAATAGACCACGGCGTAGAAGAAGATCGTGAAGGCCAGGAGCGCCGCAGCGACCCAGTTTGTCGCCAGCCCGAGCATCACGACCGACAGCGCCGAGAGCCAGAGCCCGAGGGTCAGCGCCTCGCCCGCCGGGACGCGGCCCGAGGGCACCGGCCGCTTGGCGGTGCGCTTCATCACCGCGTCGATGTCGGCGTCGTACCACATGTTCAGCGCGCCCGAAGCCCCTGCCCCCAGCGCGATGAACAAGATCGCGGTGAAGCCCACCATCGGAGAGATCCCACCCGGCGCGACGAGAATGCCGACCAGCGCCGTGAACACCACCAGCGACATGACGCGCGGCTTGAGCAGCGCGAAATAATCGCCAAACCCCGCGTCATACTCGCGGGGCTCGGGTGTGGATTGTGCGGTGAAATCGCTCATGATGCAGGCTTACTCCGCCGCGGCCAGTTCAAGGTAGCGCGGTGCGCGGGCCCCGTCGAGCGAGGCAAACTCGGCCGCTTCACCGGCCAGCCATGCCGCGTATTCCTCTTCGGTGACAGCGAAGACGGTGATCGGCATGTAGGCGTGGGAGGCACCGCAAAGCTCGGAGCACTGGCCGAAGTAGACGCCTTCCTCACCGGGGATCACCTCGAAGTGCAGCTCGGCCAGACGACCGGGCACGCCGTCCTGCTTCACGCCGAAGGCCGGGATCGTCCAGGAGTGGATCACGTCAGCCGCGGTGACCTGCACCACGACGCGCTGGCCGGTGGGCACGACGACGGCCGTGTCGGTGGCCAGCAGGTATTCGTCCTCGGAGTAGCCGTAATCGGCAAGCTCGTCCTCGGCCAGCATGAAGCTGTCGTAGGAGATGCCCTCTTCGGGATATTCATAGCCCCAGTACCACTGGTAGCCGGTGGCCTTCACGACAACATCAGCCTCGGGGATCGTCTGCTGACGGAACAGGACCGGCAGGGAAAACGCGCCGATGACGACGAGGATGATCAGCGGCACGATGGTCCAGGCGACCTCGATCCGGGTGTTGTGGGTGAAGGAGGCCGGCACCGGGTTGGCGCGGGCGTTATGCTTGATCGCGGCATAGACCATCAGGGCCAGCACGAAGAGCGTGATCAGGCCGGCGACCCACAACAGCAGCTCGTCCAGGGCACGGATGTCCAATGCGCCGCCGGTGACGCCGGGCTGGAAATCGATGCCGCCGGGAATCGGTGCGCCGATGATCTCGAGTCCGTCACGCATTCCGGTGGTCTGCGCGGCCACCATGGTGGAGGTGAAGGTTGCGCCAAGTGCGGCCATAACGCCGCTGAGCGTCTTGCGATTTGCCATGTGGTCTGTCCTGTTGTCCGTCCGGTCCGGTGATCGAAGGAGGCAATCCCCCCTCGGGCGGTGCCATCATCTATTCACGCTGTGCCAGACCATATAGCGCCGCGTCACACAAGGCATGGGCCTAAATTGTCTCACCTTATGGTTGAGACGGGGTGTCGCACCTGACGCGAAACACACTATATATACGCCGATCTCAAGGAGCCTCCCCCATGTCTGACACCACCCCCTTCCGTCCGTTCGAGACCCACCTCGATGAAGCCGCCGCCCTGCGGGTGCTGCGCGCCGCCACCGAGGGGGCCGACGACGGAGAGCTGTTTCTGGAGCGGTGCCGCTCGGAGGTTCTGGTCTTCGACGACGGGCGGGTCAAGAACGCCTCCTACGACGCGGTACAGGGCTTCGGCCTGCGCGCGGTGAAAGGCGAAGTGGCGGGCTACGCCCATTCCACCGAGATCTCGGAGGCCGCCCTGCGCCGCGCCGCCGAGACGGCGCGCCTTGCGGTGGGTGACGGCGGCGGCACCTTGGCCGATGCGCCGCGCGGCACGAACGAGAAGCTCTACACCGACGAGGACCCGATGGCGGGCGCGGAATTCGGCGTGAAGCTGGAGACGCTGGCCGAGATCGACGCCTTCGCCCGCGGACTGGACAAGCGCGTGGTGCAGGTCAGCGCCTCGATGGCGGCCTCGCATCAGGAGGTGGTGATCCTGCGCCCCGAGGGCGGCAGTGTCAGCGACGTGCGCCCGATGGTGCGGCTGAACGTGTCGATCATCGTCGAGGAAAACGGCCGCCGCGAATCCGGCTCAGCGGGCGGCGGCGGACGGGTCGGGCTGACCGGGCTGATCACCCGCGCGCATTGGGAAGCCACCGCGCGCGAGGCGCTGCGGGTGGCGGTGGTCAACCTCTCCGCCGAGCCCGCGCCTGCCGGGGTCATGGATGTGGCGCTTGGGCCGGGCTGGCCGGGCATCCTGCTGCACGAGGCCATTGGCCACGGGCTGGAGGGCGATTTCAACCGCAAGAAGCAGAGCGCCTTTGCCGGGCTGATGGGCCAGCAGATCGCGTCGAAGGGCGTGACGGTGCTGGATGACGGCACGATTCCGGACCGGCGCGGCTCGATCTCGGTCGATGACGAGGGCACGCCGTCGGAGGCCACCACGCTGATCGAGGACGGCGTGCTGGTGGGTTACATGCAGGATCGCCAGTCGGCCCGCCTGATGGGGGTCGCCCCCACCGGCAACGGCCGCCGCGAGAGCTACGCGCATGCCCCGATGACGCGGATGACCAACACCTACATGCTTGGCAGCGACGTGGCGCCCGGCGACATCGTGGCCGACGTGAAGGACGGGATCTACGCGGTCGGTTTCGGCGGCGGCCAGGTGGACATCACCAACGGCAAGTTCGTCTTCTCCTGCACCGAGGCCTACCGGGTGAAGAACGGCGTTGTCGGCGCGCCGGTGAAGGGCGCGACGCTGATCGGAGACGGGGCCACCGCCTTGAAGCAGATCCGCGCCATCGGCAATGACATGGCGCTCGATCCCGGCATGGGCAATTGCGGCAAGCAAGGCCAATGGGTGCCGGTGGGCGTGGGCCAACCGACGCTGCTGATCGGCGGGCTGACCGTGGGCGGCTCTGCCGCGTAAGCCCGCGGTTCGATGCCGCCGTGAGGGGGGCTGCGGCGTGGGTTTTATGCTCGAACGCCTTGCTGCGCACTGACGCGGGGGGCGGTGCCGGTTAACGAATCCGTTCAAATTGGCGATAAATACCCGCGGCACGGGCGTGGCCGGTTAAGGTTTCGTTAACCAGTTCCAGCAAGCCTGAAGGCATGTGGACCGCACCCGATTCTCCCTTGGCTGGCCAATGGGCCGACACGCAGCAACCGAGCGATTGGTTGGATGCGGCGTTCTTCGAGGCGCCGGTTGCCTACAGGCCGCCCCCCGCGGCGGGCGATGACGACCGGTTGCTGCGGCTGCGGCTGATCCGCTCGCGCCGGGTGGGGCCGGCGACGTATCTGCGGCTGCTCGCAGAACACGGCACCGCCGCCGCCGCGCTGGAGGCTCTGCCGGAGGTCGCCGCCGCCGCCGGGGTGCGGGAGTATGAAATCTGCCCCGAAGCGGTCGTCATGGCAGAGCTGCGCGCGGCCGAGCGGGTCGGGGCGCGGATGATCTGCCTTGGCGATGCCGCCTATCCGGCGTGTCTTGCTGAAATCGGCGACGCGCCGCCGGTGCTCTGGGCGATCGGCCGCCCTGCCCTGATGGCGCGCCCCTGCGTGGCGCTCGTCGGGACGCGGAATGCATCGAGCCTCGGGACACGAATGGCGCGCAAACTGGCCGCAACCCTTGGCGAGGCGGGCTTCACGATCGTCTCGGGCCTTGCGCGGGGCATTGATGCCATCGCACACAAGAGCAGTCTGGAGACCGGAACCGTGGCGGTACTCGCTGGCGGTGTCGATGTCGTCTACCCGACGGAAAACGCCGAGATCGCGGCGCAGATCGCCGAGGTGGGCCTGCGCCTGTCCGAGCAGCCCCTCGGCCTGCAACCGCAAGCGCGCCACTTCCCGCGCCGCAACCGAATCGTCTCGGGCCTTGCGCGCGGGGTGATCGTGGTGGAGGCGGCGGCGCGCTCGGGTTCCTTGATCACCGCGCGATGCGCCGCCGAACAGGGGCGCGACGTCATGGCGGTCCCCGGACATCCGTTGGACAGCCGCGCCTCGGGGGCCAACATCCTGTTGCGCGACGGGGCCACGCTGGTCCGCGGCGTGGAGGATGTGATCGAAGCCCTCGGCGCGCCCAAGCCTCCGCCGGGCAGCGCGTCGGCCATGGTCCGGGATTACCAGTCGCCGCCCCCCGTCCCCTCCGCCCGCGATGGCGGGCTGGAAGGACGGATCCTGTCCCACGCAGGCGCGGCACCGGTGGCCGAGGATCAGCTCATCCGCGATCTCTCCGCCTCCCCCCGCGACATGGCTCAGGCCCTCGCCGTGCTGGAGATGTCGGGCCGCGTGATCCGGTCGTCGGGCGGGATGATCAGCGTCACCACGCCGGCCTGAAACACGCGCACTGCACTCTCGCCGAGGCCGCTTATTTATCCTTCGGAAAAGCACCGGATGGGTGCCTTACCAGCCGACAAAGCCTTGCATTCAGCGTCGCGCATTGACATCCCACGCAAAGCGCACACATGTTCCGCCGCCAGTCCTATTCCGTTTGAAAGTGATTAAATCATGCCCGTCGTTGTTGTCGAATCCCCGGCTAAGGCCAAGACAATTAACAAATATCTGGGCGATGATTATACGGTCCTCGCATCCTACGGCCACGTCCGCGATCTGCCCTCGAAGGACGGATCGGTCGATACGGACGACGGTTTCGAGATGAAATGGGAGATCGGCAGCGACTCCAAGAAGCACGTCAAAGCCATCGTCGACGCGCTGAAGCAGGACAACGCCCTGATCCTCGCGACCGACCCCGACCGCGAGGGTGAGGCGATCTCATGGCACCTGCAGGAGGCACTGACCTCGCGCAAGGCGATCAAGAAGGACACGCCGGTCAGCCGCGTGACCTTCAACGCGATCACCAAGGATGCGGTGACCAAGGCGATGGCCGAGCCGCGGCAAGTGGATATGGAGTTGGTCGAGGCCTACCTCGCCCGCCGCGCGCTGGATTATCTCGTGGGCTTCAACCTTTCGCCGGTGCTCTGGCGCAAGCTGCCCGGCGCGAAGTCGGCGGGCCGGGTGCAATCGGTCTGCCTGCGCCTCGTGGTCGAGCGCGAGATGGAGATCGAGGCGTTCCGCCCGCGTGAATACTGGTCCGTCCGTGCCGTTCTCGACACCCCCCGCGGCCAGCCGATCGAGGCCCGGCTGACGGTTCTCGGCGGCAAGAAGCTCGACCGCTACGACCTGCCCTCCGCCGCCGAGGCAGGCCTTGCCGTGCAGGCCGTCTCCTCGCGCAAGCTGAGCGTCGCGGAGGTCGAGGCCAAGCCCGCCAACCGCAACCCCTCGCCGCCCTTCATGACCTCGACGCTGCAGCAGGAAGCCTCGCGCAAGCTCGGCATGGGCGCGAAACAGGCGATGAGCACGGCGCAACGGCTCTACGAGGCGGGGCACATCACCTACATGCGGACCGACGGCATCGACATGGCCCCCGAGGCGGTCGAGCAGGCCCGCGGCGCCATCACCGCCCGCTACGGGGACAGCTACGTTCCTGACAAGCCCCGGATTTACAAGAACAAAGCCAAGAACGCGCAGGAGGCCCACGAATGCGTGCGGCCCACCGATATGTCGAAGGCGGCGGAGGATCTGAAGCTCTCGGAGGACGACCAGCGCAAGCTCTACGACCTGATCTGGAAGCGCACCATTGCAAGCCAGATGGAAGCCGCGCGGCTGGAGCGCACCACGGTGACCATCGCCTCAGACGACCGCGATGTGGAGCTGCGCGCGACCGGGCAGGTCATGCTTTTCGACGGATTCCTGAAGGTCTACGAGGAAGGCCGCGACGACGCGGGTGACGACGAGGACAGCAAACGTCTGCCGCAGGTCCACAAGGGCGACGCGCTCGCTCCAAGCAGCAACGCGCTGGCCGCTGACTACGCGAAATTCTCGGGCGAGGATGTCGTGGAAGACGACAGCGGCGATCTTCGCCGCTCGAAAGGCGCGATCCTGGCCGCCTCGGGCGCGGTTCTGGGCCAGCAGCACCACACCTCGCCGCCGCCCCGCTACACGGAGGCCACGCTCGTCAAGCGGATGGAAGAACTCGGCATCGGCCGCCCCTCCACCTACGCCTCGATCATGGACACGATCCAGAACCGCGGCTACGTGCTGAAGGACAAGGGCCGCCTGATCCCCGAGGACAAGGGCCGGCTCGTTACCGTTTTTTTGTCCAATTATTTCAATCGCTACGTACAATATGACTTCACCGCCGACCTCGAGCAGCAGCTTGACGAAGTGAGCGCGGGCGACCGGCATTACAAGGATGTGCTCGACCGCTTCTGGCGCGATTTTCACGCCGCGATCGAGGAAACCTCGGAACTGCGCATCACCGAGGTGCTGGAGAAGATCAACGAGGTGCTGGAACCGCATCTCTTCCCCGATCCCGGCGACGGCACCGATCCGCGCCTCTGCCCGAACTGCGGCATTGGACGCCTGTCGATGCGCACGGCGCGCGCCGGCGGCGCGTTCATCGGCTGCTCGGCCTATCCGGAGTGCCGCTACACCCGGCCCTTCGGCCCCCCGAACCCCGAGGCCGAGGCCTCTGCCATTCCGCCGGAAGGCAAGCTGTTGGGCGAGGATCAGGGCGACGAAATCCGCGTCTTCAAGGGCCGTTTCGGCCCCTACGTGCAGCGCGGCGCGGTGACCGACGACAACAAGAAGCCACCGCGCCAGTCGATCCCCAAGGATTGGCCGCCGGAGGAGCTGGACATCGAGCGGGCCGTGATGCTCCTGTCGCTGCCGCGCAAGATCGGACCGCACCCCGAGGACGGCGTGATGGTTTGGTCGAACATCGGGCGCTACGGCCCCTACCTCAAGCACGCCGAAAGCACCTCGGACCGGGGCGGCACCAACGCCAACCTCGAGAGCATCGACGAGGTCTTCACCGTCGGCATGAACCGGGCGGTGCAGCTTCTGGCCGAAAAGGTCGCCTCGCGCGGCGGGCGCGGTCAGGCGGCCAAGCCGTTGCGGGAGTTGGGTGAACACCCCGATGCGGGCGGCCCGGTGAACGTGATGAAGGGCAAGTATGGGCCTTACGTGAAATGGGAAAAGATCAACGCGACGATCCCGGAAGAGATTGATCCGGAAGAGATTTCCATGGACCAGGCCCTGCACCTGATCGACGAGCGGGCGGCGAAATCCGGCAAGAAGAAGCCTGCCGCGAAGAAAAAAGCCGCGCCGAAGAAGAAGGCGGCGGCGAAAAAGAAGCCCGCGGCAAAGAAGGCCGCACCCAAGGAGAAGGCGGCCGCGAAAGACGCCGAGTGAAGCGGCGCGCGGGAGGGTTTTGGGCCGTTGAGGCTTGATCTTCCCGCGGCAGCGCCCGAAATGCTTCCTATGTCTGATACGCCTCCGCCCCTCGCGCCGAATGCCGAAGCGCTCGAATTCCTGCTCACCCGGCGCTCGCGGCCGCCGCGGATGTTGGGTGACCGCGCCCCGGATCGCGCCGCGTTAACCACGATGCTGGAGGCCGCCAGTCGGGTTCCCGATCATGGCAAGCTGGAGCCGTGGCGCTTCGTGGTGCTTGAGGCTGCGGCGTGTGAACGGCTCGCGGAGCTGTCGCAAACCCGCGGTGAGGCGCTTGGGCTCGAGCCCGCGCGGATCGCAAAGGACGTGGAAGGGTTTCGCATGAGCCCCCTCATCGTGGCCGTGATCGCAGCGCCCAAGGCGCATCCCAAGGTGCCGGAATCAGAGCAATTGGCCTCTGCCGCCGCGGTCTGCCTGTCGTTGTTGAACGCGGCGCTCGCGTCCGGGTGGGGGGCCGTGTGGCTCACCGGTTGGCGCGCGACGGACCGGCTCTTTCTGACGCAAGGCCTGCGGCTTTTCCCCCATGAAACGGTCGCGGGTTATATCCACATTGGCAACGAGACACGGGTGCCGCCCGACCGGCCCCGGCCCGATATTGATGCGCTCACGACCTGGATAGACACATGATCATAAACGCTTTTCTGAAGGCTCTTGGACAATTGACCGACAGCCGCTTCCTCGGTGTGCTCGGCCTCGGCGTGGGTCTGACGATTGGCCTTCTGATCGCCTTTTACGCGGCCTTTGTCCTCTTCATCGGCTGGATGCTGCCCGAGAGTTTCGCCCTTCCCTGGATCGGAGAAATCACCTGGGTCGACAATGCGCTGGCCGTCGCGGGCATTCCGCTGATGCTGCTGTTGTCGATCTTCCTGATGGTTCCCGTCGCCTCGGCCTTTATGGGCATCTTCATCGACCGCGTCGCCGGCGCGGTGGAGGATCGCCACTACCCCGGCCTACCCCCTGCGCGCGGGCTTTCCATCGGCGAAGCCCTTGTGGACGTTGCAAAATTCCTCGCCGTGCTGGTCGGCGTGAACCTCGTGGCGCTGATCCTCTACCTGCTCTTCGCGCCGCTGGCGCCGCTGTTGTTCTGGGTGGTGAACGGCGTGCTGTTGGGCCGCGAGTATGGGCAGATGGTCGCGCTCCGCCACGAGAGTGCAGCCGGGGCCGCGGCGTTTCGAAAGCGCCATCGCCCGACGCTCTTCGCGGCGGGCGTGTTGATGACGGTGCCGCTCACGATCCCGGTGGTGAACCTGCTGGTCCCGATCCTTGGCGCCGCGACCTTCACCCACCTTTACCACATGCTTAACGGGACGCGGGCGCGCCCATCCCGAAGCGGGTGAAAAGATCGATATCTTCCAATGAGATCAACTCGAAGATGATGATTGCCGCGAGGATCGCCCAGATCCCGACGGCCACGATGCTGGTCCAGATCACCCGCTTCTTCATCTGCGCATTGGCGGGAGCGGAGCCATGGGTGCCTGCGACCCGCTCTCCGGCTTCGTCCTGACTGGTGACCCGCACCTGAAGCGCGATCAGGAGCGTCATGAACCAAATGACGGCATAGAGAACGATGCCTGTGACGACGCCCATCAGACCTGCTCCAGCTCGACCAGCGTGCCGCTGAAATCCTTGGGGTGGAGGAACAGGACCGGCTTGCCGTGAGCACCGATCTTGGGTTCTCCGGTGCCGAGAACGCGGGCGCCGTCGGCCTTCAATTTGTCCCGAGCCTCTAGGATATTCTCAACCTCATAACAGATGTGATGGATGCCTCCAGCCGGATTCTTTTCCAGAAACGAACCTATGGGAGAGTTATCCCCAAGAGGGTAGAGAAGCTCGATCTTGGTGTTTGGAAGAGTGATGAAAATCACCGTCACGCCATGGTCGGGCTCATCCTGGGGCGGGCCCACCTTGGCCCCGAGCGTGTCGCGATAAAGGGCGGCGGCAGCGTCGAGGTCCGGCACGGCGATGGCTACGTGATTGAGGCGTCCGATCATCAGGGTCTTCCCGCTTTGAATGGTTGCTCCTGATATGGAGCGGAGGGTCATCGGGGGCAAGGTTTGCCGATGTCGCATCGGCGCGCGTTTACCGGTCGTAAACCTCGTCTGTGCAACAGTGAGGGAGCGCGAAGGAATCGTGCCTCATAACGGGAAACAGTGATGGATGACCGATTAGCAGAATTCGACCTACGCCCTCAGCCCACCGCGGAACGCCCCCTGCTCGGGGTCACGATCCTTGTGGTGGAAGACAGCCGCTACGCCTCGGAAGCGATCAGACTGATGAGCCTGCGCTCGGGGGCGCGCTTGCGCCGCGCCGATTGCCTCGCCTCCGCCGAGCGGCACCTCAACGTTTATTCGCCAACCGTCGCGATCATCGACCTCGGCTTGCCTGACGGATCGGGGTTGGACCTGATCGCATCCATGGCGGCCACCAAACAGCGCGTACAGGTGATCCTCGGCACCTCGGGCGCGGAGCGTGAAGCGGCAGAGGCCGCGGTTCTGGCCAGCGGCGCCGATGGCTTCATTCCCAAGCCGGTGTCGAGCGTGGCTGCATATCAGGAGGCGATCCTGGCCCACCTGCCCCATGCGCAGCAGCCCAATGGCCCGCGCGTCGTCACCACGGTGAACGTGGACCCGGATCCCCTCGCGCTTCGCGAAGACCTGAGCCACGCCATGGATCTTCTGGCGCTCGAACGGCCGCCCGTGGGCTACCTGCGGCGTTTCCTGATCGGGGTGGCGCGCGGGGTCAAGGACAGCAGCCTGGAGGACCACGCCGCGCGCATGTCCGAGACCCTCGGCGCGCCGGACCGCGCGGCTCTCCGCGCGATCCTCTCGGGACGCATCCAAGCCGTCGGTGCCGTCGTCTAGTCCTGCGGGATGACCCGCAGGCCAAGCTCCATCAACTGATCCGACGTCGGATCGGACGGCGCGTTCATCATAAGATCTTCCGCGCGCTGGTTCATCGGGAACAGGATCACCTCGCGGATGTTCGCAGTGTCCGCCAGCAGCATCACGATCCGGTCGATACCCGCCGCGCAACCGCCGTGAGGGGGCGCACCGTATTGGAACGCGTTGACCATGCCCCCGAAACGCTTTCGCACCTCGGCCTCGTCATAGCCTGCCAGCTCGAAGGCCTTGAACATGATCTCGGGCTGGTGGTTCCGGATCGCGCCGGAGACCAGCTCGTAGCCGTTGCAGGCAAGGTCATACTGGTAGCCCAGAACGTCCAGCGGGTCGCCGTTCAGCGCCTCCAGCCCACCTTGCGGCATCGAGAAGGGGTTGTGGGAGAAGTCGATCTTCCCGGTTTCCTCGTCGGCCTCGTACATCGGGAAGTCCACGATCCACGCGAAGGCAAAGCGATCCTGCTCGGTCAGGCCGAGCTCGTCGCCGATCACCGTGCGGGCGCGGCCCGCGACGGCCTCGAACTGCGACGGCTTGCCGGCGAGGAAGAAGGCCGCGTCGCCAATCCCCAGACCCAACTGCTCGCGGATCGCCTCGGTCCGCTCGGGGCCTATGTTCTTGGCCAGCGGGCCGGCCGCTTCCAAGCCCTCGCCTTGATCGCGCCAGAAGATATAGCCCATGCCGGGCAGCCCCTGCTCCTGCGCGAACTTGTTCATCCGGTCGCAAAACTTGCGCGAGCCGCCCGTGGGGGCGGGGATGGCGCGCACTTCCGTGCCTTCCTGTTCCAGCAGTTTGGCGAAGATCGCGAAGCCCGAACCGCGGAAGTGGTCCGAGACCACCTGCATCTTGATCGGGTTGCGCAGGTCCGGTTTGTCGGTGCCATACCAGAGTGCCGCGTCCTTGTAGCTGATCAGCGGCCAGTCCTGATCGACCGACGCGCCCTCGCCAAACTCCTCGAAGACGCCGCGAATGACCGGCTCGATCGTGTCGAAGACGTCCTGCTGCTCGACGAAGGACATCTCCATGTCGAGCTGATAGAAATCGGTCGGAGAGCGGTCGGCACGCGGGTCCTCGTCGCGGAAGCAGGGCGCGATCTGGAAGTATTTGTCAAAGCCCGAGACCATGAGCAGCTGCTTGAACTGCTGCGGGGCCTGCGGGAGCGCGTAGAACTTGCCCGGGTGCTGGCGCGAGGGCACGAGGAAGTCACGCGCCCCCTCGGGGGAGGAGGCGGTGATGATCGGCGTCTGGAACTCGCGGAATTCCTTATCCCACATGCGCTTGCGGATGCTCGCCACAACGTCGGAGCGCAGCATCATGTTGTTCTGCATCTTCTCGCGGCGCAGGTCGAGGTAACGATATTTCAGGCGCGTTTCCTCGGGGTATTCCTGATCACCGAAGACCTGCAGCGGCAGTTCCGCGGCGGCGCCGAGCACCTCCATGTCGCGGATATAGACCTCGATCTCGCCGGTGGGCAGCTTCTCGTTCACCAGTTCGGGCGCGCGCGCCTTCACCACGCCGTCGATGCGCACACAATATTCGGCGCGCAGCTTCTCGACCTTCGAGAACACGGGGCTGTCGGGGTCGCAGAGGACCTGGGTGATGCCGAAATGGTCGCGCAGGTCGATGAAGATTACCCCGCCATGATCTCGGCGACGATGCACCCAACCGGAAAGGCGGATCTCCTCGCCGACATTGGCGGCGGTCAGGTCGGCACAGGTGTGGGTGCGATATGCGTGCATCGGGTCTCTCCGGGTGTTTTTGCGGCTCCGGATAGACCGTCCGAGGCCGGTGAAGTCAAGGGTGGGCCGTCAGGCAAAGGGGCTGGCGGCGGAATTGTCGGGGCGCAGGCGGGGGTCAGGCGGGCGCGGCACCCATGGTGGTCAGTCTTGGCAGGCCATGGCGCGGGTCACGGCGTCCTGGCTGAAGGGTCCGAGGCTGCGGGTGGTAAGGGTGCCTGCCTCCAAGGTCGTGGCGATCACGCGGCTCCAATCGGCGTTGGCGGTGATCAGCTCGGGGCCGGCGCCGCAGTCGCGCAGCCCGCCGGTGATGAAGGGCTCGCCAATGCGGTGGTTGGTGAGGCCTTCGATCGCGGCCACTTCACTCAGCGCGCCCCCCTCGAACCGCCAGACGCGAAGCACGCGTGCGAGGTGCGGGCGGTCGATGTAGGCGATTTCCATGCGCCCGTCGCCGTCAAGATCCGCCGCGCCAATGGGCGCCAGCCAACGATTGCGGCGGCCGATGAAGGGTGTCGCGGCGATCTGCCGGAGGTTTTCGCCGTCGGGCGAGACGCCATAGACGGCAAGCTGCGCGCCGAGGCGTTGGTGGCTTTGCACCACGATGATCTCGGGCGTGCCGTCCCCGTCGAGGTCCGCGAGCCGAGGCGCGGTGTCCTCGAAAACCAGCTCGGGCGGCAGCTCGAATGACTGTGTCGCGCAGAGTGGCGCCGGATCCGAGGCATAGGCGTGAAGCTGCGTGGCTTCCACTGCATCGCCCAGGACGCCATGGGGATAGCGCGTCGTGGGGACATCGTACCACGCCAAAAGCCCGCCGGGGCCCGGCCACGGCGCGCTGAGCGTTTCAGGCATTTGCGTGGTCTCATGGGGCGGCGCGGTGCAGCCAAGCGCTGCCCCTGCCCCTGCCCCCGCCAGCCCCAGACACAGGCCCATCCATGCGCCGCGTGCGCGTGCTCTCACCTTGCGGATCAGCCGACGCGGCGCCATGAACTCAGATCTGCTTTTCGGGCATTTGCACCACGAGGCCGTCCAGATCGTCGGTCACCTTCAACTGGCAGGTCAGGCGCGACCGCTCGGCGTCGGGCTCGTACGCGAACTCCAGCATGTCCTCTTCCATCGGATCGATCTCGGGGAGCTTCCCGACCCAGGAGGGGTCGACGTAGACATGGCAGGTAGAGCAGGCGCAGGCCCCGCCGCAGTCGGCTTCGATGCCGGGAATGGCGTTGTCGCGGGCGCCTTCCATCACGGTCATGCCGGTTGCGACCTCTACTTCATGCTTCGTGCCATTGTGTTCGATATAAGTAATCTTAGCCATGGTGCGTCCCTGAATTCTTGATCGCCCCTAGGTAGTACGGGCGCGCGTGCCTTTCCAGTGCGAATACGCCCCTTGCGCCACCGTACATATGTTCTGTATTTGTTCACCCATGGAGCCCGCAACCCGCCCCCCGGATTGGCCACGCCCCCCGTGCTGCCTGCCGCATCATCTGTTGCATCTGCCGTCCAATGGCGCGCGGATCACGGTGGCGGGTCTCGTTCTGGTGCGCCAGCGGCCCGGCACCGCCAAGGGTGTGATCTTCATCACGCTGGAAGACGAATATGGCGTCTGCAACGTCGTGGTCTGGAAGAAACTGTTCGAGAAATACCGCCGGGCCGTGATCGCCGGTCGCTTGTTGCGGGTCACGGGCCGGATCCAGCGCGAGGGGGATGTGACCCATGTGGTGGCCGAGCATATCGAGGATATCTCGCCCATGCTTGATGAGTTGCTTGCACAACACGCGCCGTCGGAAAAAACCGCCTGACGCCCGCCGCCGGCCGTAAAGCTTCCCCGAAGCGGCGTTTTCCGTTACCATCGGGCAAAACAAAATCAGGACGTTGAGCAGTCCCATGCACAGATCTCTCATTCTGGTCGCCCTCGCCGGCGCCCTCGGCCTTGCCGCGTGTCAGCCGACCGCGCCGGGGGACGAGGACAGTTTCACATCGGTCATCACGCCCTCCACGAACTCCGGCTCGGGCGGCGTGCAGGTCTCTCGCGGGGTCGGGCCGCCGGGCGCCGATCCGCAGAGCTGCTATGGCCGGGAGATCCAGCCGGCGGTGATCGAGACGGTGACCGAGCAGATCATGGCCGAGCCCGAACAGCTGGACCGCGACGGCAACGTGCGCCGCCCCGCCGTCTTCGTCACCGCCACCGAGCAGCGAATCGTCGAGGACCGGACCGAGACGTGGTTCGAGACCCCCTGCGCGATGGAGGGCAACGCCGAGTATATCGCCAACCTGCAGCGCGCGCTGGCTGTTCGCGGGCATTACACCGGCGCGGCGAGCGGTGTCATGAACCGCGCGACCGTGGCCGCGATCCGCGCCTACCAGCAACCCCAAGGCCTCGACAGCGGGGTCCTGTCCCTCGCCGCCGCGCGGCAGTTGGGGCTCTCGGTTTGGGATCCGGAACTGGCGCGCAACTAGGCCGCGCGTCCTCTTCTTTGCAACAAAGAAAAAGCCCCCGGCACCTGATCGAGGCACCGGGGGCTTTATTTGTTGTTTCAGGCCGCGCGCGTCAGTCCTTGATGCCGAGCGCCATGAACCGCGGGTTGCCGTCGCGGCGGATCAGCAGGAGGATCGTCTCCTGTCCCGCCTCGTCAGCGGCGTCGATGCGCAGCTGGAACTCCGCCACGGTGGTCACGGGCATCTGGGTCACCTCGGTGATGATGTCACCCACCTGCAGGCCCATCTCGGCCGCGTCGGAGATCGGGTCGATCTGGGTGATGACCAGGCCATTGGTCACGTTGCCGGCGTTCAACTCCGAGCGCAGCTCATCGGTCAGCGGGGTGAGGGTCATGCCCAGAACCTCGGCCGTGGGCGCCTCGGGCGTTTCGCCGGGGGCCTGCGGCGCGCTGGCGGATTCCGCCGTCTCACGCCGACCCAGGGTGATGCGGAGCGTTTCCGTGCCGCCGTCCCGGAAGACCATCACGCGGACGGTTTCGCCCACCGTGCTGTCGCCCACCACGCGGACCAACCCGCGGGTATCCTCCACGTCGGTGCCGTCGAAGGTCAGGATCACGTCGCCGACCTCGATACCGCCTTCAAGGGCGGGGCCGTCCGGCACATCGGTGACCATGGCACCGCGTGCTTCTTCAAGACCGAGGGCGCCGGCCATCTCGGGCGTCACGTCCTGGATGCGCACGCCAAGCCAGCCACGGCGGGTCTCGCCGAATTCACGCAGCTGGTCGACCACGTTGATCACCACGTCCGAGGACATGGCGAAGCCGATACCGATGGAGCCGCCGGTCGGCGACAGGATCGCGGTGTTCACGCCGATCACCTCGCCGTCGAGGTTGAAGAGCGGACCGCCGGAGTTACCCTGGTTGATCGCCGCATCGGTCTGGATGAAGTCGTCATAGGTGCCCGAGAGCGAGCGCCCGAAGGCCGACACCACGCCGACCGAGACAGAGAAGCCCTGCCCCAGCGGGTTGCCCATGACCATCACCCAATCGCCCACGCGGTGATCGGAGGCGAGGCCGAAGGGCACGAAGGGCAGCGGCTCATCGCTTTGCACGCGCAGCAGGGCGATGTCGGTGTTGGGGTCGGTGCCCACCAGTTCGGCGGGCAGTTCAACGCCGCTGCGGAATTCGATCATGATCTCATCGGCGCCCTCGATGACGTGGTTGTTCGTCACAAGGTAGCCGTCTTCCGAAATCACGAAGCCGGACCCCAGAGCCTGGCTCCGGCGTGGCGCGGGGCCGTTGCCGCCGTCGGGTCCGAGAAAGTCGTTGAAGAAATCTTCCAGCGGCGAGCCTTCCGGCACCACCGGCGCGGGTCCGGCGCGGCCTGCGACGACCGAAGACGTGGTGATGTTGACCACCGCGTCGCCGACCTGATCGACGAGGTCCGCGAACCCCGGCAGGGTCGCGTTCTGGGCGCGGGCGGGCAAGGCAGACAGAGCCACGGCGACCATCGTCAACAGGGCGATCAGTGCGCTGATGCCGAGATGGAGATCGCCCACCGCGCGCGACCGCTCTGCCGCAACGGCGCGTGCGCGGGGCAGGTTTGGGGCTTCGATGGGGTGTCTTGAATGGAATGTCACGGTGAATGGCCTCCTCGATAAACCGTCGGACGGGTACTTTTTGCTTCAATCATACTTTGGGCGCGCGCGCGGGGATTCAAGTTCGGAAATCCCGCCCCTTGCCTCGCGGCGCGTCACATCGCTGTGAAAACTGGAAATATCGGGGGCAGGTTTGCATGGGCGCGGCCGCAAACCAACCCCGATGCAGGGGCGCGGTCAGAGCAGGCTGATCGCCCATGAGGTCAGCACCGCGCCGGCGGCCACGGCGCCCAGCCCGATCAGCCGCCGGGTCTCGGGTGGGATCGCCTGCATCGCGCGCAGCAGGTCTTCCAAACGCGAAGGGGCCAGTGCGAACACCAGCCCCTCGATCACGAGGACCATGCCAAGGCCCATCAATATTGCCAGCCACATGGGCGGATCACTCTGCCGGGTCAGGCGAAAGCGAGTTGCCGCCCCCAAGCGCCGAGCCATCGAAGTACTCGAAGAACTCGCTGTCAGGGCTGATCACGAAGCTGGAATTTGCCCCCAGCGCGCGCTCGTAGGCGGTGAGCGAACGGGTGAAGTCGAAGAACTCGGTGTCCTGACCGAAGGCTTCGGCGAAGATCCGGGTCCGTTCCGCATCGGCCTCACCGCGGGTGATCTCGGCCTCGCGGCGCGCGTCCGAGACAAGCTCCACCACGGTACGGTCGGCCGTCGCGCGGATACGCTGTGCGGCTTCTTCACCGCGAGCGATCTCGTCCGCGGCTTCGCGTTCACGCTCGGCCCGCATCCGGGCGAAGGTGGCGTCGAGGTTCTGCGCCGGCAGGTTGGTCTGCTTCAGGCGCACGTCGAGGATCTGCACCCCGAGGGAGGCCGCACGTGCCCGCGCCTGCGCCGTGATCTGGGTCATCAGCCGGGCACGCTCCTCCGAGAGGATCGTATTGGAGGTGACGCCGTCGGCACCCAGAACCGCGCGGATACGGTCGTTGAGAATGTCCTCGATCAGGTCATCGGCGCGGCGGATGCCGCCCGAGCCCACACGCTCGTTGAAGACCCGCGTGTCGGTGATCCGGTAACGCGCGAAGGCGTCCACGACGAGGCGCCGGTCATCGGAGGGCGTGACCTCGGTGGCAGCGGTGTCGAGCGAGAGGATCCGGTCCTCGTAGTAGATCACCTCCTGGATGATCGGGATGCGGAAGTTCAGGCCCGGCTCGTTGATCACCTGCCGGATCTGGCCGAACTGCAGCACGAGCGCGCGCTCGCGTTCGTCGACTACGAAAATGGCCGAGGACAACAAGCCGAAGACGACCACGACCGCGGGGATGAGAAAGGTAATACGGCGCATATCAGTTCGAGCCCCCTGTTTCGGTATCGCCACTCGGGCGACGCAATTCGTTCAGCGGCAGGTAGGGCACCACGCCCGAGGCGCCGCCGGTTTCGCCGTCGATGATCACCAGATCGGTATCGGAAAGAACCCGCTCCAGCGTTTCGAGATAGAGGCGACGACGGGTCACTTCCGGCGCCACTTCGTATTCCTGAAGGATCGCGAGGAAGCGGCTGGCCTCACCCAGGGCTTCGTTGACGACGCGGGCACGGTAACCCTCGGCTTCTTCCAGCACCTGTGCGGCCTCACCACGGGCACCGGCGGTGACGCGGTTGGAGTAGGCATCGGCAGTCCGCTCGAGACGGTCACGCTCCTGCTCGGCGGCCTGCACCTCGCGGAAGGCGTCGATCACCTCCACCGGCGGGTCGGCGCGGTCGAGGTTGATACGGATGATGTTCACGCCGGATTCGTAGCTGTCCATCGTGGACTGGATCAGGGCGAGCGCCTGGTCACCGATCAGTTGACGGTCACGGTTGAGGATCGGTGCCAACTCGGACTGGGCGATGATCTCGCGCATGGCCGATTCCGCCACCGCGCGGATCGTGGCTTCCGGGTCGCGCAGGTTGAACAGGTAGTCGGCGGGGTTGCTGATGTTCCAGACCACGTCGAAGTCGATGTCGACGATGTTCTCGTCCGTGGTCAGCATCAGCCCGGTGTCCGACGCGCCCGAGCGGTTGTTGCCGATTGCTTCGGTGCGCTCCTGCTCGGTGCTGATGACCTCGGCGGTGACCAGCGGCCAGGGTGCAAGGTGCGGGCCGTCGCCGGTGATGCGGTATTCGGAGCCGAGGAACAGCTCCACCCCCTGCTCGCCCGGCTGGACCGAGTAGAAGGACGCGTAGAGCCACGCCAACGCGACGAGCAGAATGCCACCGATCCACATCGCGCGCGGGTTGATCGGTTCCTTGCCGGACCCCGTGCCGCCGGTGCCGCCGCCGCGGCCACCCATGAGAACACGGAGCTGTTCCTGCCCCTTGCGCATGATGTCGTCGAGCTCGGGGATGTTCTGCCCCTCGCCGCCGGGCCGCCGGGGCCCGGTGTTGTTGCCATTGCCGCCGCCGGTGCCACGGTTTCCACCGCCGCCACTGCCGCCGTTGTTACTGCCGCCACCCCAAGGTCCGCCGCTGTTGCCCGCCATGTGTCTTCTTACCTCTCACAAAGGTCGCGTTTCTACCGCCCTATATGGGGCGAAAAATCCGATTTGCACCTATACATTCGCGCGTCACGCGCCAAATCCCCCGGTCAGGACGTCCGGATCGGCTCGCGCATCGTTACAATCTCTTCCGACATCGTCGGGTGAACTGCAACCGTACGGTCGAAATCCTCTTTGGTCGCGCCCATCTTAACCGCGATCCCCGCCAGCTGTATCATCTCGCCCGCGTTCGGCGCCACGATGTGACACCCGAGGATCTTGCGGCTCTCCTGGCTGACCACCAGTTTCATCATCACCCGCCAGGGCTTCTGCGCGAAAGCGGTCTGCATCGGGCGGAAGGCCGTCGTGTAGACCTCGATCGCCTCCTGCTCGCGCGCCGCCTCTTCCGTCAGCCCGATGGTGCCGTATTCCGGCGTGGTAAAGATCGCCGAGGGGATCAGGTCGTGATCCACCGGTGTCGGGTTGCCGTTGAACACGGTCTCGACAAAGGCCATCCCCTCGCGGATCGCCACAGGCGTCAGGTTGACCCGATTGGTCACGTCACCGATGGCGTAGATCGACGGCACATCGGTCTGGCTGTAGTCGTCGACGACGATCTCGCCGCCCTCGCCCAACTTCACGCCCGCCTCCTCCAGACCCATGTCCTTGGTATTGGGCGCGCGCCCGGTAGCAAACAGGACCTTGTCGAAGGTCTCGTCCTGACCGGCGGTCGAGCTTACCTTGATGCGCCCATCATCGGTCTCGTTCATCTCGTGGATGTCCGAGCCAAGGTGCAGGTGGATGCCCTGCTCCATCATCATGTCCGAGATCAAGCCGCGCGCCTCGTCATCGAAGCCCCGCAAGATTTGCGCGCCGCGGTAGTATTGCGTCACCTCCACGCCGAGGCCCGCCATGATGCAGGCAAATTCGCAGGCGATATAGCCGCCGCCGATGATCAGCATCGTCTCGGGCAGTTCGTCGAGGTCAAACAGATCGTCCGAGACGATCCCCAACTCCGCATTCTCCTTGTCCGGCCGCACCGGGCGCCCGCCGGTGGCAACGAGGATATGCTTGGCGGTCTTCTCCTTGCCGCCGACCTTGACCGAATGCGCGCCCGTGACCACGGCGCGACCGTCGAAGACCTCGACGCCGGAGTTGTCCAGCATCTTGCGATACACGCCTTCGAGCCGGTCCAACTCCTCATGCAGACGCTCGCGGAACACCGGCCACTTGAACTCGCCGTCCTCGACCTCCCAGCCATAGGCGCGCGCCTCCGAGAAGCCCTCGCGGTAGCTCGACGCGAAAACCATCAGCTTCTTGGGCACACAGCCCCGGATCACGCAGGTGCCGCCCATGCGGCTCTCTTCCGCCAGCGCGACCTTCGCCCCGCCACCCGCGGCGACCCGCGCCGCTCTCACACCGCCGGAGCCGCCTCCGATAACGAACAGATCATAGTCAAACTCGGACATCGCGCGCTCCCTCCAGCGAATTGATTGCGCGCAGGTATTTCACACCCCCCGCCGCAAGGCCAGTAGCGCGCCGCCACCTGCCCCGCACGCCTGCGTGAGCCGACCCTGCTCCGAGCTTCATCTTGGCTTTACAACTCCGGGGGGCCCGGGGGGCAGAGCCCCCTGAACGATAGTATCAGGCAGAGCCCCTCTAGCCCTCAGTCGCGGATTTCGACGAACAGATTGTCAGTGTCGATCACGTCCACGCGCTCATGTTCGATCGTGCCATTGTTGATGTCGCGCACCTCGACCGTGCCGTCGGCATTGCCAATTACCAACACGTCGCAGATGTCGAGGAACAAGCCGTTCTCCACGACGCCGGGGATCTGGTTGAGCACGAGGCTCAACTGCGCCGGCTGCGCGATGCGGCGCAGGTGCAGGTCGAGGATGAAATTGCCCTCGTCGGTGCGGAACGGCTCGGAGCCCGACAGCCGCAGGGACGCCGAGCGCCCCAGAACGTCGAGGTTCGACAGCATTTCCTCGATCAGCGCCTTGGTGGTCTGCCAGCCGAAGGGGATGATCTCCACCGGCAGGGGGAACGCGCCGAGGGTATCGACCTGCTTGGTCGGGTCGGCGATGACAATCATCTGGTCGCTCGCAGTGGCCACGACCTTCTCGTGCAGCAAGGCCCCGCCGCCACCCTTGATCAGGTTCAGGTTCGGGTCGTACTCGTCGGTTCCATCGATCGTCAGGTCCAACCAGCGCACCTCGTCGAGGGTCTTGACCGTCACCCCGACCTCGCGCGCCAGATCCGCCGTGCGGGTGGAAGTGGCGACGCCCGTGATCATCATCCCCTCTTCGCGGACCAATTCGCCAAGGCAGCGCACCATCCAGGCGGCGGTCGAGCCGGTTCCGAGCCCCACGCGCATGCCGTCTTCCACGAATTCAACGGCGCGCCGTGCGGCGACGTATTTTGCTTTGTCGATCGGGGAAAGCTCGGCCGTCATGGGCGGGATCTCTTCTATTAGGGGCAGCAGTTGGCCATTGTCTTAACGGACACTTACGTCTGCGGCGAGTGCAAATCCGCGCGCAGCAGGGCATCCTCCACCGCGCCAAGTGCCGCGCGGGGCACGATCAGCATGACGCCCGGCGCATCGCTGGTCAGCACCACCTGCGGCGCGCTGACCTCGTTGGAGGTGCCGATCTTGTGCAACGGATGCAGCGCCAGCGCCTCGAAGGACCAGCGCAGCCCGGACATGCCCACGGTGACCGCATCCAGCGGAAACAGGGACAGGCGCAGACCGGGATCAAGATCCAGCACGATGCGGGCGGGCAGATGCACGGTCACATCCTCCTCTCCCACCAACAGGACGGGGCGATCGCTGAACCGCGACAGGACGTGGAGCGCCGCCAGTCCGTGATCCAGACGCGCTCCGGTGAACCCCACCGCATAGACCAGCGGCGCTTTGATACCGCGCAAGGCCTTCTCGAAATCGGTGCTGTCCTGCTCGGACACCTCGATGATCCGCTCCGCTGGAATGGCCCCGCGACCCGCCTCTGACAGCGAATCCAGATCGCCGATCACGGCGTCCGGAATCACGCCGAACTGCAGCAGGGCGTCCGCCCCGCCATCGGCTGCGAAGAAAATGTCGGCGCGCTTCCGCACAAGATCAAAAACCGCCCCGGTCACCGGCGCGCCCCCGACCAGAACAACCGAATCTTTATATATCAGAGGCATAGATATCTTGTCCTTGGGTCACCGGGCACAATGACGCCACGATCTGGGGCAAACACCATGGAAAGGTCAAATTCGCGTCGCTTTTTACGGGAAACAGTTTGTTACACCTTTTGTGAGGATGATAATTTCGGGATCGACCCGATGAGCGACGATTGCCGGTGACGAACCGGCTGAGCAGAGTGGCAGAGCAATGAGTGACGAAAACAAGATCCTAACGGTCTCCTACGGCACGTTTTCCTGTACCCTAGAGGGATTTGATCGCCCGTTCGAGGCGATGAAAGCAATTGCAGAATATTTCCGCGATCTTGCGGCGGAGGATCGCTATTTCGGCGCTGAGCCTCCGACCCCCGATGCCGACACATTGCACCGCATCACCGAGGCCGCGATCGAGCGGCGGGTCGAAGCGCGCGTGTTGGAATCGGGCATGATCATGCGCCCCGAAGGCGCCCCCTCCGAGGAAACGCCTGCCTTCCTCAGCTCCGGTTTTGACACCAAGCAAGACATTGAAGACGCGGTCGAAAGCGTCTCGCCGGAAGCCGCGACGACTGACACCGTGACCGCGCCTGCCGACGACGCGCCGGAAGCCACATCCGAGCAGCCTGACGAGACGGACGCACCGGCGCAGGACGACGCCGGCGACGAAGACACCTTGGCCGGTATTGCCGCTGCCGTGGCCGAGCCGGAAGCGGATGCTGCCCCCGCGCGCGCCGAGGAGAATGCCCTGTCCGGCGCCGATACGATTGCCCGCCGCGACACCGATGAAGATGGCGAAGGGGGTGCCGACACGCTGATCGCCGTGGCCGCTGCCCTTGCCGCCGGCGGTGGGACGCAAGCCGACGACGATGCCGCCATCGACGATTTCGACGCGACAGACCTCAGCGACCTCGACGACGATGGCTCTGACGTCGCGGATGAGGATATCGACTCGATCTTCGCCAATGAGCCGGAAGCCGACGACGCCTTTGACGGCGCCTCCGTCGCCGCGCGCCTGGCCCGGATTCGCCGCGCGACATTGGCCGAGAATGGTGAACGTCCGGTCACGGTTCAGCCCGTGGACGTTCAGCCCGACACGTCGGACGCCGACCTTGAGCCGACGGCTGAGGTGACGGATGTGGCAGAGGCCGAGGAAGATGATGACGCCGTTGCCGCCCTCGCCGCCGCCTTCGCGAACAAGGGTGCTGAGGCTGCCACGCCGCAGTCCGACGAGGCGGAAGACGAGACTCCTGCAGAAGGGCCGGACGCCACTGAAGAATCCGTCGCAGACGACGCAGACGAGGACGCCACGCTGGCTGCCATTGCCGCCGCCACGGTCTCGGACGATGAAGACGCCCAAGCTGATCTGGACGCGCAGGATACCGCCGAGGCGGATACCGACACTGTTTTGCACGACGATGTCGCGGCACCTGACGACGCGCCGACAGATGACTCCGACACCGACATGGACCGTCTGTTCACCGCCACCGAGGGCCGTCTGTCGACGGATGAAACCACGCGCCGCCGTGCCAATATCGAACATCTGAAGGCCGCCGTCGCCGCCCGCGTGGCGGATACACAGCTTGCCGCAGATGGCGCCACGGCTGCGGATTATGGTGGTGAGACCGACAGCGCCGCCGAATATCGCGACGATCTTGCCCGGGTCATGCGCCCGCGCCGCGTCCGTGTCGACGTGACCCGCCGCCGGGCCGCCGAGGATGCGCGTCCGACGCCCCTCGTGCTCGTCTCCGAGCAACGGGTCGACGCCGAGGCGGGCCAAGCCGGGTCTGACACGGCTGCCATCATGCCGCGCCGGGTCGTCCCGGTCCAAGCCGACGCCAGCACGTCGCTGCGCCCCGGCAGTGGCACAGCTGCCGCAAGCGTGGCGCAACTCGCACCGCTGGTGCTGGACACGCCGCTGCCCGAAGACGAAGCGGATCTCGATGTCGGCAACATTGAAGTTGAAGCGCCAGAGCCGGAAGCTGAAGCGACCGATGTGACCGTGGAGCCCCCCGTCGCAGAGGTGCAGGCCGACGAGATCGACGTCGAAGAAATCGAACAGGCCCGCCCTGCCCCACGCAAGATGGCGGCAACCCTCGCCAACCTTGCGCAACGCGCCGGCCAGATCGCCATCGGCCTCAACCGCCCCGCGCCGCAGCAGGTCGAAGAGCCTGCCGAAGAGACGGCGGAAGGAGCGTCAGATATGGCCGACGAAGACCACGCCGAAGAGGCGCGCGACGAAGAGGTCGTTACGCCTTCGGATGATACCGCGCTCGAAGAGGCACCGGACGCCGGGCCAGAACCTGAGCCCGAGGTGCAAGCCGAGGCGGAGGTAACCGCCGCACCGTCCGAGCCTGCAATCGACGACCAGGACCCGATTGCCGCCCTGGAAGCACAGCTGGCCCGTGAAATCGATGAAGAGGCCGCCGCCCCGGCACCTGAAAAGCCCACTAAGGCCGAGGAAGAAGTCGACCACTTCGCCCGCTTCGCCGAACTGCTGGACGAATCCCCGGCCACCGAGATCGAGGAAGTGCTCGAGATGGGGGCCGAGTACCTGACCGAGGAAGCCGGCCTGAAGGAGTTCAAGCGGATGCAACTGCTGCGTCTGGTGCGCATTGCCACGGACGGCTCGATTTCCCGCAAGGAAGCCATCGCCGCGGTGGAAAAGTTGACCGAAGACAGGGTGTTGGAAGACCTCGGCGGTAGCATGTTCAAGATGCGCCGCGGCGTCTGAGCCCACCTGACAACCAACCAAAAAGGGCGGCCCGAGGGTCGCCCTTTTTGCGTCGTGCATTGATCTCGCCTCAATCTTCGGGTGGCGCGTCCGGGTCCGCCTTGCCGACCCCGAGGAACACGGCTTTCAGCGGGAACGCCCAAGCGAAGCTCAGCACGAGGCAGATGAGCAGCTGCAGCCAGATGTTCCAGCCTTCCAGAAGGCTCAGGACGAACCAGACCGCCGCGATGTAGAGCGGAAGCCCCACCAACAGGATGAAGAGCGACCAGCGCTTTCGGGCTTTGTAGCTGAGTGCCATGCGTGCCTCCAATATCGAGCGAGGGGACGCGAGCGGCGCGTCCCAAGGCTTGATCTAGTCCGCGAAAGGGTCCGTGACGAGGATCGTGTCTTCCCGTTCCGGCGACGTCGAGAGAAGCGCCACCGGACACTGGATCAGTTCCTCGACGCGACGCACGTATTTGATCGCCTCGGCGGGAAGATCGGCCCAGGACCGCGCGCCCTCCGTGCTGTCGGACCAGCCCGGCATCTCCTCGTAGATCGGCGTGCAGCGCGCCTGCTGTTCGGCGGCGGTGGGCAGGTAGTCCAGCTTCTCGCCGTCAAGCTCGTAGCCGACACAGATCTTCAGGGTCTCGAAGCCGTCCAGCACATCCAGCTTGGTCAGCGAAATCCCGGTAACGCCGGAGGTCGCGCAGGTCTGGCGGACCAAGGCCGCGTCGAACCAGCCGCAGCGACGCTTGCGGCCCGTGACCGTTCCGAACTCGCGGCCGCGTTCGCCAAGGCGCTGGCCGTCCGCGTCATCGAGCTCGGTCGGGAACGGACCTTCGCCGACGCGGGTCGTATAGGCCTTCACGATGCCCAGAACGTAATCGATCGCGTTGGGGCCAAGGCCCACGCCCGTCGACGCCTGCCCCGCGATCACGTTGGAGGAGGTGACAAAGGGATAGGTGCCGAAATCAATGTCGAGCAGCGCGCCTTGGGCGCCTTCGAAGAGGATCCGCTTTCCGGATTTGCGCTTCTCGTTCAGCACCTTCCAGACGGGGGCGGCATACTGAAGGATCTGCGGCGCGATCTCGGCCAAGGCCTCGATCAGCGCGTCGCGGTCGATGGCCTCGATGCCAAGACCCTTGCGCAACGGGTTGTGGTGCTGCAGCGCCCGGTCCACCCGCGCCTCCAGCGTGGCACGGTCGGCGAGGTCCGCGACCCGCACCGAGCGGCGGCCGACTTTATCTTCGTAGGCCGGGCCGATGCCGCGGCCCGTCGTGCCGATCTTGGTGCCGGAGGAGGCGGCCTCCTCGCGGGCACGGTCAAGCTCACCGTGGATGGGCAGGATCAACGGCGTGTTCTCGGCGACCATCAGCGTCTCGGGCGTGATCTCCACCCCCTGCTCGCGGATGGTCTCGATTTCCTTGACCAGATGCCAGGGGTCAAGCACGACCCCGTTGCCGATCACCGAGAGCTTGCCGCCGCGCACCACGCCCGAAGGCAGCGCGTTCAGCTTGTAGACCTTGCCGTCGATCACCAGCGTATGGCCCGCGTTGTGCCCCCCCTGGAACCGCGCGATGACATCGGCGCGCTCGCTGAGCCAGTCAACGATCTTGCCCTTGCCCTCGTCACCCCATTGAGCGCCGACAACTACAACATTGGCCATATGCTTTTCCCTCAGGTAGTTTGCAAAACCCGCCAGCGGCATAGCGGGCGGGGCGGAGGGAGGAAACCTGATTCCGACCCGGCGCGACAATTAACCAAAGATACGAGCGGCAACCTTCAGCAGATTCACCTTTCGTTAAGTATTCTGCGACAATCTCTCCTTCATTGCGTCATGTGGCTGCATGTGGAACCATCGGTGGACGACACGAAAACAGGAATCATGTCTTTACCCGTGCGGGACGCCCTTGCGGCCCCCTGTCGCATCTCATATGTGAGGCGCGGGCCAGAGATTTGGTCGATGAGATAGGGCCGGTACATGGAAAACGTCATCCTCGTCATTCACTTGATCCTGGCAATCTGCCTGATCGGTGTCGTGTTGTTGCAGCGCTCCGAAGGGGGCGGGCTTGGCATGGGCGGCGGCGGCGGTGCTGGCGGCGTGATGACGGGACGCCAAGCGGCAACGGCGCTCGGCAAGCTGACGTGGTTCTTCGCCATAGCGTTCCTCGTGACCTCCATCACCCTGACGATCATCGCGGCCCAGAATTCTGCCGGGTCTTCCCTGCTGGACGACCTGGGCGGGCTGCCCGCGACCGAGGGTGAGGCCGAGAGTGAGCTTCCCCCCATCGACTCCATGCTGCCGCCTGTCGGGACCGATGGCCCGGCGCTTCCACCCGTATCCGAATAAAAGCACCTAACCCCTTCACACCACTCGATTTCGCGTGGGTGGCGGGGTTTTCCACATGATATTGCGTTGCAATGGGGGACTGTCCTTGTATGACGGCCCCGAATCCGGGTACTCTCAAATCCCGTGATACTAGCAACGATGGGCCGGCCGAAGTCGCCCGCACCATCCGCACGGGGGACTGAACAAGCATGGCGCGTTTTATTTTCATCACCGGGGGTGTGGTCTCTTCGCTTGGCAAGGGTCTGGCATCGGCGGCACTGGGCGCATTGCTTCAGGCGCGGGGCTTCTCGGTACGGTTGCGCAAGCTTGACCCCTACCTGAACGTCGATCCGGGCACGATGTCGCCGTTCGAACATGGTGAGGTCTTCGTGACCGACGATGGCGCCGAGACGGACCTCGACCTCGGCCATTACGAGCGCTTCACCGGCGTGCCGGCGTCCAAGACCGATTCCATCTCTTCCGGGCGAATCTACACCAACGTGCTGGAGAAAGAGCGGCGCGGTGACTACCTCGGCAAGACGATCCAGGTGATCCCCCATGTCACCAATGAAATCAAAGACTTCATCAATATCGGTGAAGACGACGTAGACTTCATGCTCTGCGAGATCGGCGGGACGGTCGGCGATATCGAGGGCCTCCCCTTCTTCGAGGCGATCCGCCAGTTCAGCCAGGACAAGGCGCGCGGACAGTGCATCTTCATGCATCTCACGCTGCTGCCCTACATCAAGGCCTCGGGCGAGCTGAAGACCAAGCCGACGCAGCACTCGGTCAAGGAACTCCGCTCCATCGGCCTCGCGCCCGATATTCTCGTGTGTCGCTCCGAGGGTCCGATCCCCGAGAAAGAGCGCGAGAAACTGGCGCTTTTCTGTAACGTGCGCCCCGATTCCGTGATCGCGGCACAGGACCTCAGCTCGATCTATACCGCACCGCTGGCCTACCACCGCGAGGGGCTGGATCAGGCTGTTCTGGACGCCTTCGGCATCAGCCCTGCCCCCAAGCCGGACCTCAGCGTCTGGGAGGACGTGGCCGATCGCATTAACAATCCTGAAGGGGAAGTTAAGGTCGCGATCGTCGGTAAATACACGCAGCTTGAGGACGCCTATAAGTCCATCGCCGAGGCGCTGACCCATGGTGGCATGGCGAACCGCGTGAAGGTCAGCGTCGAGTGGGTGGATGCCGAAATCTTCGAGCGTGAGGACCCGGCGCCGCATCTCGAAGGCTTCCACGCGATCCTTGTGCCTGGTGGCTTCGGCGAGCGCGGCACCGAGGGGAAGATCAAGGCGGCCGAGTTCGCCCGGACACGGAAAATCCCCTACCTCGGCATTTGTCTCGGCATGCAGATGGCGGTTATCGAAGCCGCCCGGAATCTCGCTCATCTGGGTGATGCAGGCTCCGAGGAATTCGATCACGAAGCTGGTAAAAAGCGTTTCACGCCCGTGGTTTATCACCTGAAGGAATGGGTTCAAGGCAACCACAAGGTGGAGCGCAAGGTTGGTGACGACAAGGGCGGCACCATGCGCCTTGGCGCCTATGACGCCGTGCTGAAAGAGGGCTCGCGCGTGGCGCAGGCCTACGGCACGACAGCGATCGAGGAACGCCACCGTCACCGCTACGAGGTCGATATCCAGTACCGTGAGGCGCTGGAAAAAGAAGGGCTGATCTTCTCCGGCATGTCCCCCGACGGCGCCTTGCCGGAGATCGTCGAGGTGAAGGATCACCCGTGGTTCATCGGCGTGCAATTTCATCCCGAGTTGAAGTCGAAACCCTTCGCGCCGCACCCGCTATTCCGTGACTTCGTGCGGGCGGCCAAAGACAATTCGCGTCTGGTCTGAGGGCCGATTTTTCGCTCTCCGTTAACGTTGTCTCAACACGTCGCGTGCATAGTGACGTGAATGTGCCACAGGTCGCCTGAAACGCGCCGCACACGGTGGCGTGCCTTTTCCGGGGGCGGGCGGCGCGCTATATGTTACTCAACAGCGGATTCGAGCGCCGCCAACCCAATATGGTCTCAGAAGGACACATTATGCGTCTCACCATTTCTGCAATCGCCCTCACCGCCGCCGTATCGGCGACTGGCGCCATGGCCCAGGATGCCAGCCAGTGGACGGGTTTCTATGCAGGTTTCGCGACCAACATCATCTCGCCCGAGTTCGATAACTCGACGGCACCGACCCCGCTTCAGGAAGGCACCAGCTTCGGCGCCTACGGCGGTTACAACTACGCGGTCGGCGACAACTTCGTCGTCGGTGCAGAGGTTGGCTACAGCGGTCCTGTCGCTTTCCAGACGACCAACACGACGCCGGATTTCGAGTTCGACAACGTCCTGAATGCCCGCGTCCGGGGCGGCTATGCCCTTGGAAACGCGCTGGTTTACGGCTCTCTCGGCTACCAGATGGTGAACTATTCCGCCGCAACCGGCGTCTCGTCGGAAGGCTCCGCCGATGGCCTCGTTTACGGTATCGGTCTGGAAATGCTGCTGAACGAACAAGTCTCGGTGCGGATGGACTACACCTCCACCCATATGAACCCCGACGCCGGCACGATCGATGGCGGCTCCTCTGGCGAGCAGATCGACGCCAACGCCGTAGGTCTGGGTGTCGCGCTACACTTCTGAGGCGCCAAGACATCAGACAATCGAAAGCCCGCATCGAAAGACGCGGGCTTTTTTGTTTCTATTCGATGCTTCAGGCGGCGGTGCGGATCGACAGCACCTCGTCGCGGATGATCTCGGCGATGATCGCGGCGTCCTCGGTCGAGAAGGTCAGCGGCAGCCGCATGTCCAAGAGCCCCGTCAGGATGCGATCCGTCTCGGGCAGGCTCTGCGCCGGCGCATAGCGCCAACTGTCATAGCGAGAGGTGAAGGCCGAGGGTTCCGGTGCGCCGAACCATTTCAACTCAACCCCGCGCGCCTTGCAGCCCGCGACCACGGCTTCGATATTGGCCGCGGAGATGCCGGGCAGAAGCACTTGGATGGAGGAGCCGACGATGCTTTCTTTCTCTGGCCTTTCAATGACTTGCAGGCCGGGCGTATTGCGCAGCCCCTCCTCCACCGTCCGGTAAAGCGCGTTCCATCTGGCGACCTGCGCCGGCAGATCGGCCAGTTGCGGCCGCAGGATCGCGGCGCGCAGATTGTCCATCCGGCCGGAGACATTGGGCGTAACGTATTTGATCTCGGCAAAGACCTCGGGCGGCGGCGCGGCGCGGTGCCGCTCGAAAAGCATGTAGGAGCCCGAGAGCATGGTCGCGCGCGCCATCATCTCGGCATCGTCGGTGACAAGCAGCCCCCCCTCGCCCGAGTTGATGTGCTTGTAGGTCTGCGTCGAATAACACCCGAACAGCCCGTGGCGTCCCGAGGGCACGCCGTTCCAGGCGCCACCCATCGTGTGGGCGCAATCCTCGATCACAATGACACCTGCCGAGTCACAGATTTCCATCAAGCGATCCATGTCGCAAAGGTGACCCCGCATGTGGCTCAGGAGCAGCACTTTGGCACGCGAAGTGTCTATTTTCGCGGACAAATCTTCGAGGTCTATGGTCAGCGCCTCGGTCACTTCGACGAAGACTGGAACGGCGTTCACGGCAGCGATTGCGCCGGGCACGGGGGCAAGGGTGAAGCCGTTGGTCAGCACCTCGTCGCCGGGAGCCACGCCCACCGCGCGCAGGGCGGCGCCCATGGCGTAGCCGCCTGACGCCACGGCGAGACAGTATTTCGCGCCCACGAGATCCGCGAAATCCTGTTCCAGCTTGGCGACCTCGCCATCATCGCCGGGAGCGGTGTTGTAGCGGTGCAGACGGCCCGACCGCATGACCGCGACAGCCGCCTCAATCGCGGCCTCGGGGATCGGTTCTTGCTGCGTGAAATTGCCGGTAAAGATTGTTTTGCTCATGGCGCCAAGATCAGACGCTCGCCCGTCCGCGTCAATGGGCCAAACGCGCGAGGGCGATCAGGCCAGAACCTCCGCGATTACCCGCTCCAGATCATCGTAATGGTCCAGTAACCCTTCGGGGTTAAGGTCTTCGACGGCGCGCCCCGTGGGGCCGAAGGTCACCAGAATGCACGGAATGCCCGCCGCCGCTGCCGTCTTGCGGTCGGTGATGGTGTCGCCCACCAGCACCGCGTTGTCGCGGCTTCCGCCGAGGCGCGTGATGGTTTCCAACAGGGGCTCGGCGAAGGGCTTGCGGGTGGAAAGCGTGTCAGCGCCGATCAGCGCGGGAAAATGCTCGGTCAGCCCCAGTCGCGCGATCAACTCAACCGCGAGACCCTCGGGTTTGTTGGTGCAAATGCCCACCAGATCACCGCGCGCGCGGAGCCGGTCCACCGCCGCCACGGCCCCGTCATAGAGCGTCGTATGCACGTTGATGTCGCGGCCATAGGCATCGAGCAGCGCCTGATAGCCCGCGTCGGCCAGCGCCTCGCCATCGGCGTGACCCATGCGTTCGGCCGCCAGCCGCAGCATCGCGCGGCCGCCTGCGAAGGCGGTGGCATCGTCCGAGCCCATGACCAGTTGCGGCGGGTGCCCCATCTCGGCCAGCGCCGCGTTGGCCGAGGCGATCAGGTCGCCCGCCGTGTCCGCCAGCGTGCCGTCGAGATCGAAAACCACTGTTCGCATCATTGCTTCCTCGGCACTTTTCCGCCCATGCCTATTACAGCTTGTCGGCCAAATTGAACGCATCGGGGCTATGCCCCGCATCGTTGCAGGGTTAATAGGCTGCAAACGCGAAGGAAAGACGTTTCATGCAGGCCACACACCGCCCCCTAGCCCTCATCGTCCTTGCGGCTGGCGCCGGGACACGGATGAATTCCGATCTGCCCAAGCCGCTGCATCCCCTGGGGAACGCGCCCATCGTGGCCCATACGATCGCCGCCGGCGGCGCGTTGGAGCCCGCGCGGCTGATCGTGGTGACGGGTCATGGCGCGGAACAGGTCGAGCAGGCGCTGGCCGAGATCGCCCCCGAAGCCGTGACGGTCCGGCAATCGCCGCAACTGGGCACCGGCCACGCGGTCCTGCAGGCGGCGGAGGCGCTGGCGGATTTCGACGGCGACGCCATGGTGCTCTACGGCGACAGCCCTTTCTTCACGCCCGAGACGTTGCAGGCCATGCGCATCGCGCGCAGCGCCCATGACGTGGTGATGTTGGGCTTCCACCCCGCCGATCCGGGCCGCTACGGGCGGCTGGTGATGCAGGACGACAAGCTGCAGCGGATCGTCGAATACAAGGACGCCACCGAGGCGGAACGGGCGATCACCTTCTGCAACTCCGGCGTGCTCTGCGCCGATGCCGCGACGCTGATGGGGCTGCTGTCCAAGGTCACCAACGACAATGCGGCGGGGGAATATTACCTGACCGACATCCCGGAACTCGGCATTGCCGAAGGGCTTTCGGCCACCGCCATCGCCTGCGATGAGGCCGAGACAATCGGCATCAACTCCCGCGCCGAGCTGGCCCGCGCCGAGGCGCAGTTCCAGTCGCAACGCCGCGCGGAGCTGATCGAGGCGGGGGTGACGATGCAGGCTCCGGACACCGTGCATTTCGCGCTCGACACCCATATCGGCCGCGACGCGGTGATCGAGCCTTATGTCGTCTTCGGCCCCGATGTGACGGTCGAATCCGGCGCGCAGATCCGCGCGTTCTCGCACCTCGAGGGTTGTCACGTCTCCTCTGGTGCCGTGGTCGGCCCCTATGCGCGCCTGCGCCCCGGCGCCGAGATCGGCAACGACGCGAAGATCGGCAACTTCGTCGAGGTGAAGGCCGCCGAGATTGCCGAGGGCGCGAAGGTCAACCACCTCAGCTACATCGGCGACGCCACGGTGGGCGCGCGCGCCAATGTCGGCGCCGGCACCGTCACCTGCAACTACGACGGCGTGATGAAGCATCGCACCGAGATCGGGGCGGATGCCTTCATCGGCTCCGACACCATGCTTGTCGCGCCCGTCAAAGTCGGCGACCGGGCCATGACCGCCAGCGGATCGACCATCACCGAGGACGTGCCCGAGGCCGCGCTGGCCATCAGCCGCGCCAAACAGGTCACCAAGCCCGGCCTCGCCGTCAAGCTGCGCGACCGCCTGAAGGCCATCAAGGCCGCGAAGACAAAGGATTAACCCATGTGTGGTATCGTCGGCGTCCTGGGCAACCACGAGGTTGCCCCGATCCTGGTCGAGGCGCTCAAGCGTCTGGAATATCGCGGCTATGACAGCGCCGGGATCGCCACCGTGCGTGACGGCGTGCTGGACCGGCGCCGCGCTGTCGGCAAGCTGGTGAACCTCTCCGACGCGCTGGTCCATGATCCGCTGTCGGGAAAATCCGGCATCGGCCATACCCGTTGGGCGACCCATGGCGGCCCCTCGGTCGCCAATGCCCATCCCCATCAGGCGGGCCGCGTGGCGGTGGTGCACAACGGCATCATCGAGAATTTCAAGGAACTGCGCGACAAGCTCCCGCATCGTGAATTCGTCAGCGAGACCGACACCGAAACCGTCGCCCAACTCTGCGAGGATTTCCTCGATCAGGGCATGTCCCCCCGCGACGCGGCGGTGGAGACCCTGCGCCACCTCGACGGCGCCTATGCGCTGGCCTTCCTATTCGAGGGCGAGGAGGACCTGATCGTCGCCGCGCGCATGGGCTCTCCGCTGGCCATTGGGCACGGCGAGGGCGAGATGTTCGTGGGCTCCGACGCCATCGCGCTCGGGCCGATGACCAATCGCATCACCTATCTGGAAGAGGGCGACCACGCCTTCGTCACCCGCGCCGGGGTGGAGATCCGCGACGCCGCGGGCCAGCTCGCCGATCGCGAGATGCAGACCGTCCCCGCCCAGTCGATGCAGCTCGACAAGGGCGGCCACCGGCACTTCATGGCGAAGGAGATCTTCGAGCAGCCCGTGGTGCTCTCCGACTGCCTCGGCCACTACGCAGAGAGCGAGACGGCGCGGCTTTCGGAGCAGCTTGATTTCACCTGCACCGACCGGATGATCTTCGTCGCCTGCGGCACCGCCTATTACGCCTGCGCGGTGGCGAAATACTGGTTCGAGCAGATCGCCGGCATTCCCTGCGACGTCGATATCGCTTCGGAATTCCGCTACCGCCAGCCGCCCGTCTCCGACCGCTCCGTCGCGCTCTTCGTCAGCCAATCGGGCGAGACCGCCGACACCCTCGCCGCCCTGCGCTACGTGAAGGACAGGGTCGCCCGCGTGGTCTCGGTGGTGAATGTCGCAGGCTCCTCCATCGCGCGCGAATCCGATTTGGCACTGCCGATCCTGGCGGGCGTCGAGGTCGGCGTCGCCTCCACCAAGGCCTTCATGAACCAGCTCGGCGCGCTGGCGAACCTCGCCATCCTCGCCGGCCGCCAGCGCGGCCACATCGACGAGGCGCGCGCTGCCGAGCTGCACGAGACCCTCCGCGGCATGCCCGGCCTGATCAACCAAGCGCTGGCGCTGGAAAGCAAGATCGCGGCCCAGACCGCCGAATTGTCAGAGGCCGCCTCGGTCCTTTTCCTCGGCCGCGGCGCGATGTTCCCGCTGGCGCTGGAAGGCGCGCTGAAACTGAAGGAAATCAGCTACATCCACGCCGAAGGCTATGCCAGTGGTGAGTTGAAGCACGGCCCCATCGCGTTGATCGACAAATCGGTCCCGGTGATCGTTTTCGCCCCCAAGGACGCGCTGTTCGAGAAGACGATTTCCAACATGCAGGAAGTCATGGCACGCGACGGCAAGGTCTGGCTGGTGACCGACGCCGAGGGCGCCGCGCAGGCCGGAGAGGGCACCTGGTCGACCCTTGTGATGCCCAAGGTCGACCCGATCCTCGCGCCGATGCTCTACGCCGTGGCGGCGCAGCTGATCGCCTACCACACGGCACTGCACAAGGGCACCGACGTGGACCAGCCGCGCAACCTCGCCAAGTCGGTCACGGTGGAATGACGCTAGGCCCCGCCGATCTGACGCTCACCGGGCAGCACGTCAGCCTCGTGCCGCTCGATCCCGCGCATTGCGACGCGCTGGCCGAGGCGAGCGAGGCGGGGCGGCTGCATGAGCTCTGGTACACCGCCGTGCCCTCTGCCGCCGACATGGGCGCCGAGATGGAGCGCCGCCTCGCGCTCCGGGACGCGGGCCGGATAATCCCCTTCACACAGCTCGACGCCCAAGGCACGCCCGTCGGCATGACCACCTATATGAACATCGACCACGACACCCCGAGGGTCGAGATCGGCTCCACCTGGATCACCCCCGCGGCCCAACGCGGCCCCCTCAACACCGAGGCCAAGCGCCTTTTGCTCACCCATGCCTTCGAGGTCTGGGGCTGCCTCGCCGTCGAGTTCCGCACCCACCGCCTGAACCAGCAAAGCCGCCGCGCGATCGAACGCCTCGGCGCGCAGCTTGACGGCATCCTGCGCGCCCACATGCGCAGCCCCGACGGCACGATCCGCGACACCGCCGTCTACTCCGTCACCGCCGCCGATTGGCCCGTGACCCGCACCCACCTCGACTGGTTGATCGCGAGGCCCCGATGAGCACGCCGATCACCCCTGAAGAGGCCCTCGCCGCCCTCCAAGCCCACGCCGACCCGGAAAAAGCCGCCGCCATGGCCGCCTACCACAAGGCCGCCCGCTCCTACCTCGGCCTCTCCAACGAGATCACCGGCGCGCTGGCGACCGAGTGGCGCAAGGCCTCTCCCGATCACGCCCACCTCACCGCGCTCGCGCAAGGTCTCTGGGAGAGTGACATCTTCGAGGCCCGCATCGCGGCCGGAAAGCTCTTCATCCAGGCCCGCATGCGCCCCGACGATCATCTCGCTTGGGAATGGATCAACCAGACCGTGCCCCAGTTCGATTCCTGGGCCATCGCCGATGCTGTCGCGCAAGGCGGGCAGAAACGCCTCGTCCAGCATCCCACGCGCCTCGACACGCTCGAAGGCTGGACCAACGCCGAGCACCTCTGGACTCGCCGCGCCGCCTTCACCTTCACCCTGCCCTTCGTCAAATCCCGCCACCCCTCCGCCGTCGAACAGGCCGCCCGCGCCCGCGTCCTCGACTGGGCCGCGCGCCTTGCCGATGACCACGCATGGTTCATCCAGAAGGCCATCGCCTGGTGGCTGCGCGATCTCTCGAAACACGCGCCCGACACCACCCGCGCCTGGCTCGACACCCACGGAGACCGCCTCAAACCCTTCGCCTTCAAGGAAGCCGCCCGCCACCTGCCCTGACCCGCAACGCTCCCTTCATCTTGGCAAATACAATTCCGGGGGAGGCCGCGCGCCCCGCGCGGTCGGGGGCAGAGCCCCCTTTTTCCGCACCCGGCCGCCTCCTTAGGCACCGCAGCGTGAGAACCCCTTCCGGCTCCCGCGCCCGAAGGCCGCGCCCCCGGTCTCCCGGCACCACTTGCCCCCAGCCTGTCGCGGGGGTAAGCCCGTCCGCGATTGAACAACGGGACCTGATATGCCCCTTCTGGTTATGAAATTCGGCGGCACCTCCGTCGCCACCCTCGATCGCATCCGCCGCGCCGCCAAGCGCGTGGGGCGCGAAGTTGCCAACGGCTATGACGTGATCGTCATCGTCTCGGCCATGTCCGGCGAGACCAACAAGCTGGTGGGCTATGTCGAGGAAACGGGGCAATTCTACGACGCGCGCGAATACGACGCCGTCGTCTCCTCGGGTGAAAACGTGACCGCGGGCCTGATGGCGCTGACCCTGCAGGAAATGGACGTGCCCGCGCGCTCCTGGCAAGGCTGGCAGGTGCCGCTTCTGACAACCGACGCTCATGCCTCTGCCCGGATCGAAGAGATCCCGACCACCAATTTGAACACCAAGTTCGACGAGGGCATGCGCGTCGCCGTGGTCGCAGGCTTCCAGGGAATCTCGCCCGAGGGTCGGATCACTACGCTCGGACGCGGTGGCTCGGACACCACCGCCGTGGCCTTCGCCGCCGCCTTCGGCGCCGAGCGGTGCGACATCTACACTGACGTCGACGGCGTCTACACAACCGATCCGCGCATCACCACCAAGGCCCGCAAGCTCGACCGCATCGCGTTCGAGGAGATGCTGGAGCTGGCCTCTCTCGGGGCCAAGGTCCTGCAAACCCGCTCGGTCGAACTGGCCATGCGCTACAATGTACGCCTGCGCGTCCTGTCATCGTTTGAGGAGCCGTCCGACGACGCCGGCACCCTCGTCTGCCCGGAGGAAGAAATCATGGAATCCAACGTTGTAGCCGGTGTCGCCTATTCCCGCGATGAAGCGAAGATGACGCTGCAAAGCGTCGAGGACCGCCCCGGCATCGCCGCCGCGATCTTCGGCCCGCTGTCGCAAGCGGGCGTCAACGTCGACATGATCGTCCAGAACATCTCGGACGGCGGCATCACCGACATGACCTTCTCCTGCCCCGTGGGCGAGGTCGCGCGCGCGGAAAAGGCCATGGCGGACGCCAAGGACGCGGGCGACATCAACTTCGCCTCCCTGATCGCCGACACCGATGTGGCGAAGGTCTCCATCGTCGGCATCGGCATGCGGTCCCACGCGGGCGTGGCGGCGAAGATGTTCCAGACGCTCCGCGACGAGGGCGTGAACATCAAGGTGATCACCACCTCCGAGATCAAGGTCTCGGTGCTGATCGACCGCAAGTACATGGAACTTGCCGTGCAGGCGTTGCACGACGCCTTTGAGCTCGAGAAAGCGGCCTGAACGGCGCGTTCGTTCGGGTTTCCTGTCGGCGTGCTTCCTGCGTGCTGAGGGCCTTGTCGGGGGCGCTGCCCCCCGGCGCTCTTCAGGAAGAGCGCCTCCCCCCGCCGTATTTGTGAAAAGATGAAGTCAGGCTGGAGTGTCCGGCGCTTTCGAGCTGCGCGACGGGCGGTGCAAATTCGCCGGTTCACGGAGGCTCGCGCGGGGCGCTCTAAAATGTGACCTCGGTTGCGCGTCAGGACTGTTAGGCTGCTTGCAGGGATGCAAGGGGAGCCTGACACATGCAACGTTTGTTGACAGCGGCGGCCGTTCTGGCCGCCGGACCGGTTTGGGCCGAGGGGGAGGCCGTCACCCTCCGGGGTGAGATCATCGATACCTGGTGCTACTTCTCGGGCGTCATGGGCGGGCCGGATGCAGTGCGCGGCACGGCGCACCACACCTGTGCGATCTGGTGTTCGGCCGGGGGGATCCCCGTGGGTCTGCTCGGAGAAGACGGCACCGTTTACATGATACTTGCGATTGCCGGAGACGATCAAAGCGCTTCCGGACAGCGGCAGCTTGAGTTGGCGTCCCACGAGGTCACCGTCGAAGGCAACCTCTTCGCGCGTGACGGGTTGAATTACCTCGTGGTGGAGGCGGTGCTTGAAGATCACGGGATTACGAACATCAACCACGATGATTTCGGCGCGGTTCCGGGCTTCGCGATCCCGAACCCGGAGGGTTAATGATGAATATTCCGTTCAAACATCTCGGCTTGTTCGTTGCGCTGTCATCAGTCGGCGTGCCCGTCTCGGCGCAGGAGGGCCCGTTCTCGGCCGGGTCCGAGGCGCGATCCTGGAACCTCGCGTGGGAAGAACCCGCTCGGTTCGAGGCCACCGTCGTCGACCTGCTCTGCGAGGTGGCAGGCGATTGCGGCAATGCCTGCACCGACGGACGCCAGGTGGGCTTGCTGCGCAGCCTCGACGGGGTGCTGACCTATCCCAACAAGAACAACCAGGGCATTTTTACCGGAGCGGCCGTCGATCTGGCGCCCTTCTGTGGCGAGTTGGTGGAGGTCGACGGGCTGCTGATCGAGGATGAATACGTGGGCGCGACCAACGTCTATCTCGTCCAGATGATCCGTCGGGTGGGTGAGGATGACTGGACCACCGCAGACGGATGGACCGACGCCTGGGCCGAGGCTTTCCCGGAGGCGGCAGCGCAGGAGGGCCGCTGGTATCGCAATGACCCTCGGATCCTGGCGCTGATCGAGGCGGATGGCTACCTCGGCACCGGGGAAACCTGGCAAGAGGCCTGGGAGGCCACCCGATGATCCGCCTTGTGCTGGTTCTGGCCCTCGCCACCGGCACGGCCACGGCCCAGAGCCTGACCGACAATCTCGGCGGCGCCTTCACGCTGATCGATCAGACCGGCGCCGAGCGCACGCAGGCAGACCCGGAAAATTGGCATCAGCTGGTGTTCTTTGGCTATGCGAACTGTCAGGAAATCTGCTCAGCCGCGCTGCCCCTCATGGCCTCGACCGTGGAGGAGGTCCGCGCCCGCGGCGGCGCGCTGCGTCCGGTCATGATCACTGTGGACCCGACACGCGACACCCCCGAGGCCATGGCCCGCGCCTTGCCTGTCTTTCACCCGGACTTCGTCGGCCTGACGGGCAGCGAGGCCGCTTTGCAGGAGGCGTACGATGGCTATTCCGTCGAGTTCGAGGAGCTCTTCATTGACCCGTTTCATGGCACCGTCTTCTCTCACGGCTCGTTCATTTACCTGCTTGATGGCGCGGGAGAGGTGCTGACCCTGCTGCCGCCCGTCCTCGGGCCCGAGATGATGGCCGAGATCGTGACCGGCTACATGGAGGCCAGCTAGGATGGACCGCCGCAGGGTGCTGATCGGGGGTGGTGCCGTGGCGCTGGTGGGCGCGATCTTCGCGGCAACCGAGGGGCGCAATCTCTATTACACGGCTTTGTCCGAGACGGTTTCGGAACAGATCGACGTGGCAACTGCTCATGAGTTGGCCACCCGTGGCGAGATCCTGTTGGTGGATATCCGGCGCCCTGATGAATGGGCCGCCACGGGCAGCCCGGCGTCGGCGCGAAGGCTCGACATGCGGCGGGACGATTTCACTCAAGCCTTGCTGGAGCTGACCGAGGGCGCGCGGGACGTGCCCATTGCGCTGATCTGCATGCGCGGCGTGCGGTCGTCGCGCCTGACAAATCGCCTGACAGAGGCGGGGTTCACGCAGGTCATCGATGTGCCGGAGGGTATGCTCGGCTCGGGCGCCGGTCCGGGGTGGATCAACGAAGGCCTGCCGATCACGCGCGGCTAGGGTATTATTCAGCGGCGTCAGGCACTTGGTTCAGCACGTCCCGCAGGGTCGCGCGGTGCGCCATGGCCGCGCGGATGATCGCCGGTGCGGCGTAGACCTCAGGCGTGCCAAGCGCGCGCTCGGTGGCGCGGAAGCGGGTCAGCCGCAGGCCCGAGAGAGCCGAGAGCGGTACGGCGAAGGCCAGTGAAATCGCGATGGGCAAGAGCCAGATCGAGACGATGCCCGCCCCCATACCGGCCAGTAATCCGATTCCCGCGACGCTCTCCAACCAATGGAACCGGACCATCGTCCAGAACCCGTGACGCCCGCCCCGTCGCGCCTGTGCGCCCCACTCGACACGAATGCCGAGCAGCGACTTCACCACTGCCACCGTTTGTTGCACCATCAGGATCGGCGCGTAGAGGATCGACAGGAACAACTCGGTCACGAAGGATGCCAGAAAGCGCCAGACCCCTCCTAGGTCCGCAATTCGCAGACCGATCCCGCCCAATGCCGCCGCGCCCAAGGCCTTGGGGGCAAGCAACATCGCGTACATGAACACCAGAAGCGCGGTGGCGTGGATGGCCGTCATTTCCGGCCATTGCACCTGCGGGTTCACGCCGGCGAAATAGCGGATCACGTTTTGCTCCGCGCCGGTGCCGATCAGCGCCCAGACCGTCAGCAGGGCGAACCATGCGGGGCTCAGCAGGTAGCTGACGGCGCCGTGCAGCAGGTGGAAGCGGCTGACACCGTGAAACCCCTTTGCCGCCAACAGCTTGAGGTGTTGCAGGTTCCCCTGACACCAGCGCTGATCGCGGATCACGTAGTCGATCAGCGTTGCCGGGACCTCCTCGTAGCTGCCCTTGATGCGCGGCGAAAAACGCACGCCCCATCCCGCGCGCCGCAATAGGCCGGCCTCGACGAAATCATGGGAGAGGATCATCGCGCCCTTGCCCGAGAAGGTCCGCACGCGGGGCAATCCGGCGCAGGCCGCAAAGGCGGCGGTCCGGATGATCGCGTTATGGCCCCAGTAATTCCCTTCGCGGTCGCTCCAGGTTGCCAGCCCCTCCGCCAGCACCGCGCCGTAGATGGCGGAGGCGAATTGCTGCACCCGCGCGAAGACGGTCTCGGCGCCGTAGAGTTGCGGGAAGGTCTGGATCAGGCCGGCGGACGGATCGCGAGCCAGCTCGTCAGTCAGCGCGACGATGGCATCGCCCGACATCAGGCTATCGGCGTCGAGCACCATCATCGCGCCATATCCGCCCCCCCAACGCTCCACCCATTCGGCGATGTTGCCGACCTTGCGATCCACGTTGTCACTGCGGCGGCGGTAATGGATCGGGAGCCGTGTGCGCAGGCAGGCAAAGGCGCGGAGCTCCTGTTCGGCGATCCGCGCGTCGCGCGTGTCGGACAGGATGAAGAGCGTGAAGCGGTGCGGTGTTGGATGCCTCTCCAGCGCCTCCACCATCGCGCAGGCGTTGCCGAAAACGTCCCACGGGACCTCGTTGTAGCAGGGCACGAGCAGCGCGACATCAAGCGCGGGACCCGCGCTAACCGATGCCGTCTCGCGGGTCAGCAGCATCCGCACGATTCCGACCGTCACCGTAGCGACGGAGAGTGATATCCAGAAAAAAGTGATGGCGATCAGGGCGATGAGAGCCGTCTCGAAGCCCGTCAGGCCGCCCATCGCGAACCAGTCGGTAAAGGCTGCAACCAGTGCGAAGGTCGTCGCGAAGGCGGGCAGGAACGTGGCCAACCGCCAGCGCCACGCGCGGCTTCGGGACAGGCCCGGCGCGCTGGCGTCACGGTAATCGGCGCGCAGGTTCTGGATCGGGCGCCGCAGAGGCATCTCCGGCGGCATATTGGGCTCTGCGCGCAGGATGTTGGTCATGGAGACCACCGGTAAAGCCAGACCTCCGTGGCAGGTTCCCCCTCACGCAGCAACTGCGCGCGCAACTCCATCGAGGGGTGCGCCTCCGGGTCCGGCGAGAACGTCAGGCGCAGGCCATTCGTGCGCGGATTGCGCTCCAGCACGCCATCCGACACCACGCCGCGATTGGCCCGGATCACCGACGTATAGGCCTCCGGTTCATCCGCCAGCGCCGGGTGGTCCGCGAAATCGATCGACACGAGCGTGCGCGAGCGGTCCCAATTGCCGCCGATCGCGGTGTTGAGTACCGGGGCGACGTCACGCGGACGCGGCGGCTCGGCGCTCCACTCCATATCGTAGCTGTAGCGATAGACCTCTCCCGCGCGTAAACCCGCGCGGGGTCGCCAGTAGGCGACGATATTGTCGTAAACCTCCAGTTCAGAAGGGATTTCCACCAGCTGAACAGAACCTTCTCCCCAGCTTTCCCCCGGCGTTATCCACAGGGACGGGCGGCGGTCGTAGCGCGCCTCGAAGTCCTCGAAATCGGACAGGTCCCGGGCGCGCTGCATCAGGCCGAAGCCGCGAGGGCTGTCGTCCACGAAAGAGGAGACCTCAAGCTGGGCAGGGTTCTTCAACGGCCGAAAGAGCAGCTCTCCCGCGCCGTTGTGGATCATCAGCCCATCGCTGTCATGCACCGCCGGACGAAAGTCATCGTGGCCCGCCCGGTTGGTCTGATCGAACAGGAACATCGAGGTGAGCGGGGCAAAGCCCACATGGGCGAGATCGACGCGCGGAAACAGCGTGACCTCCACCGACATCCGCGTCGCCGCGCCCGGCGTGATGCGGAAGGTGAAGACGCCAGTGCAGCTTTCGCCATCGAGCAGCGCGTGGACCACTTGCACCGTGTCCCCCGGCGCCGGCGCCTCGAGCCAGAAGCGCGTGAACTCGGGAAATTCCTCTCCCTCGGGTGCTGCGGTGTTGATCGTGAGACCCCGTGCCGACAGCCCGTAAGTCATCCCTGCCCCGATCGCCCGAAAATAGCTCGCGCCCTGGAAGACTGCGAATTCCGTATAGATCTCGGGGTGTTCCAGCTCGCCCCGCAACCGCAGGCCGGTATATCCCATGGTGTCATCCACCGGCAGGTCGGGAAAGCCGTCCGTGCGATCGAAGAGCGACATGTCGAAGGCGAGGGTTTGCGCCTCTCCGTTTTCGACGACGTTTACCTCGACGGGCCGCGGGAAATAGAGGCCGGGGTGGAAGAAATCGACCTTGAAGGGCCGGTCCTCGTCGCTCCAGAGGCTGCGCTGAGGGTTGAACCACATCATCCGGTATTCGTCGTAGCTGAGGTCACGCCAGGCCTCGGGCACCTCCGGCATCGGCGTGTAGGGCGCTTGTGACAGCCGTTGCGCCTCGGCTTCCAGCCACGCGCGGTCGAACCGATGAGCCGAGCCCGCACGCACCATCGGCATCGCCATCGCGGGCGCGGCCATAGCGGCGCCGAGAAGCGCCAGCGACGCGCGTCGTGACAGTCCCGCTGCTTGCTCGCGCCCTCCCGTCATCGCCGCACCCGCCAGGGTTGCGTCTTTACCCAACCCACGCCGTAGGCCACGGCGACCAGCAGCGCCACGCCGAGAAGGTTCACGAAGACCGTGTGCCACGCGGCATCGCGCCCCCATTGGTCGAGCCAGAAGCCGTTCAACCGCGCGAGGATCATCGAGAAGACGAAGACCGCAAGGCTCTGCTGCCCGATCTTCATCAAGGTTCGCACCAGCCTGTCCCACACCCGCGCAGTCAGGCTGGAGCCCTTTGCGATCAGGTGTTTACCCTGCTCGCCCACCATGACCCAAGCCAGATAGGCGAGCGACAGGAACTGGACATAGCGCAACACACCGAAGTCGGTTTTGGTGATCCAGATCCGGTTCGCGACGCGCCAATCGATTACCGGGTTGCCTTCGAAGGCGAGACCCAACCACTCCCGGTTCACCGCCCGCACCCCGATGTTGGAGAGCGGAATGTTTGCCAGAACGACAACGGCTGCAGCCGCGATCAACCACTTGTTCACCGGCGGCTTGGGCAGCCAGCCCATCATCAGCGCAAAGCCCGTGAAGAAGACCAGTTGCCAGCCGAACGGGTTGAAGAACCACTGCCGATCGCTCCACGGCTCGGCCGGCAGTGACAGTGCCAGATGCGCCACGCCGAGGGCTTCCAGAAGTTGCGTCTGGGCGAAGAGCCATACCGTCAGCACCACTGCCCCGGTCAGCCAGAGGCTCACCCGGCTGAGCGCCATGACAAGGGGCATCATCGCCAGAATCACGAGGTACATCGGCAGGATGTCGAAATAATTCGGCACGTAGGTCAGGGTCAGCAGCCCCAGCATTTGATCCATCGTCGAGGATGCCAGCACCTCGCCGCGCGTGATCCCGTTGAAGAACGGATAGAGGTTCAGCTGTCCCACGTAATCACGCTCGAACGGCCCGAAGGCGTTGAGCGCCACCATCAGCGCGGCGATGGCGAAGAACATGCCGATATGCGCCCAGTAGACCTGCCAACAGCGAAAGCCGACCCGCGCGGCGCCCAATCCCCATCCGGCCCTCTCGAAGGTCCGCCCGAAGGCAATGGCCGAGGCCATGCCGGAGCAGAAGACGAACATCTCCGTCGCGTCCGAAAAGCCCCAGCGCGCGGGGATCCACGAGGTGAAGAAATTGCCCGGCGTATGGGCGAAAAGGATGATGATCATGGCGATGCCACGGAAGAAATCCAGCCGCGGATCGCGGGTCGTCGCGGACGCAGCCGCAGGGGCGGGGGCGGACCGGGGAGAGACGAAATCGGTGGTGGATGACGTAACCAGAGACAAGACCGCGCGTCCTATCGAGCCGATGCGGCGGCCGCGGCAGCGGTTGCCGTGGCAATCATTTCGCGCCGGGTGGCCGCATATGTATCATCGCGGCCCGCGCGCCGCTGGGTGCGCGCATCAAGGATCTCGAGGGCACCGTCCATGGCACCGGCGCGGATGCCTGCGTCGATCGTCAGCCGCTCGAAGACGTCGCGCTGGGCATGTGAGCCGCCGGCCAACTGAATGTGCCGCCGCGCCGTCCTGAGCCCGCGAAACGCGGCGCTGTAGTTGCCCTCGCCGAAAGCCTCCAACCCTTGCGCCGCCGCGATGCCGGGGGCCGCCATGCGCAGCTCCGCCTCGGTCTCGGCCCGCGCGCCGTCGGCGGCGATGCGCCCCACCAGACGGTCCACCGCCTCCGAACGGCGCCCGCCGATCAGCGCGAGAAGATAGTGGAGATCTGCGAAGACGAGCTGCCCGTCTTCCGCGCGCGCCGCAGATGTATCTGCCAGCTCGTCCCACCGGTCGCCCACGTCCACGCCCTCCAACTCCAACCGCATCAGGAGCGAGGTCGCATTGGCGATATCACGGTAGTCGTCGGTCTTGTCCGCGCGGATCAGTCGGTCGTAGAGGTCGAGCACCTCCTCCGTCTGCCGGAGATCGAGATGCAGCAGCGCCTTGTGCCACCACACGTGGTAGCGAAAATTATTACAGTTCTCCCACGCCGCCTCGCGTCCCGTGAGCCAGCCCAAACCACCTTCCGATGCGCCCGTCATGTCATAGACATGGGCCACCGCGTGCAGCCCCCAAGCGTCGTCGGGGGCGACTTCCAGAGCCGCGCGGCCCGCCGTGGCGGCGCGCGCATAGTCGCCGGTTTCTTCCAGCGCGAAAGCGTGACAGCCCATCAGATAGCCGCGCCCGGGGTGGTCGAGACCATAGGCAGACATCACCGCTTCGACCGAGCGGCGCATTCCCTGTGCATCGCCCAACACGAAGCGGACCGCGTGGGCAAGTTTCATCGCGAGCGCATCTTCCGGCGATTTCGTTAAAATATCGTCAAGGATCGCGACCGCTTTCGACGGATACCCTGCGAGCCAGATCTCCAGGGCGGCCACGAAGGCCGTCTCGCGCTCGGATACCGGCCGTTCCCGGATCGAGGTCTTCGCGGCCTCCAAGGCCTCGCGCGCCGTGGGCAGCAACTCGCCCCGCCCGAGCAATATCATGAACAAGCCCTTTACGGCGTGCCCGAGGGCAAAGGCCGAGTCCGCGGTCAGCGTCTCTGCCAACCGGTCCGGGGTTGCGGCGCCATGGGCGAGAAACGCCATCTGCGTGCCATTCCAAGCCTCAACCCCTGCCGCCGTCGCGATGGTGATGGGTTGGCCGAAACAGTCAATCTGCGCCATGCCGTGTCCGATCCTGCTGGTGTCCCTGTCTCGGGGTAGCCGAACGGCGGCCCTGCGCGAAGGTACTTTGCAGTCATATGACGGACATGTGAGAGGCAGCGAGGAGCCTGTGAGGGTCGCCGACGCGGCGCGCAATCGAGTGTCAAACCCGTCCCGAAGAACGCGAAAACTCATCCAAACTCAAGACCTTACAAGACGACCTTCACCCTTCCGGCGCGGCGCGCTTGCCTTCCAGCCATTCCAGAACCGCCTGGGTGTCCTCTCCCAGATGCGGCGGCGGGCGGCGGTAGGTGACGGGCGTTGCGGAAAACTTCAGCGGATTGCCGATCAACTCCACCGCGCCGCGGTCGATCCCCTCTTTCGCCATGTCGATCCGCATCTCGCGCGCTTTCGCCTGGTCCGAGGCGAAGGCCTGCTCGACCGTGTTGACCGGCCCGACGGGCACCTTGCGCGCTTCAAGCCCTGCCACGATCTCGGCCTGACTGTGCTCCGTCATCAGCGCTTCCAACATCGGGATCAGCACCTCTCGGTTCACCACGCGCGCCGAGTTGGTGGCGAAACGCGGATCGTCGGCGAGGTCCGGGCGACCGAGGAAGTCGCAGAAGCGTGTGTATTGCAGGTCGTTGCCTACCGCGACGAGCACGAAGCCGTCGGCGCAGGCGAATGTCTGATACGGCACGATCGTCGCGTGCTGGTGGCCCCGGCGCGGACGCGGTTTGCCAGTGGTCAGATGAGCCACGCCTTCGTTGATCATCCACGCCAGCGACGCATCCACGAGCGAGAGGTCCACGTGCTGCCCCTCCCCGGTTTGGTCGCGGTGCCGCAGCGCCGCGAGGATGCCGACGCTGGCATACATGCCGGTCATCACGTCGGCGATGCCCACGGCGACTTTCACCGGCGCGCCGTCCGCCTCCCCGGTCAGGGACATGATGCCGGAATAGCCCTGCGCCATCAGGTCATAGCCCGGCTTCTCCCGGTTCGGCCCGGTGTGCCCGAAGCCTGAGATCGAGCAATAGATAAGCTGTTGGTACGTCGCGAGCACGGTGCGGTGATCGAGCCCGTATTTCTCCAACCCGCCGGGTTTGAAATTCTCGATCAGGATATCCGCCCGCGCCGCGATCTGTTGGATCGTCTCCTGCCCCTCGGGTGTCGCGATGTCCACGGCGACCGAGAGCTTGTTGCGGTTGGCGCACATGAAATAGCTCGACAGATCCGTGGCCTCGCCGTCCTCGCCCAAGGCAAAGGGCGGCCCCCAGGTTCGCGTATCATCGCCCCGCTCCGGGTGCTCGATCTTGATGATCGTGGCGCCGAGATCTCCCAGAACCTGCGTGCAGGTCGGCCCCGCCAGAATGCGCGAGAGGTCGAGCACCACCACCCCGTCGAGGGGCCCCTTGCCGGCGCTTGCTGCCTGCGATTGCTCAGATGCGGTCATCATATCCTCCTCGGTCGATTTCAGCGGCGATGACGGTGAAAGTGTCTGCCTGCAAGGCCGCCTCGATGGCCGCGCGCAATTCCGCCCGGTTGCGCACCTGCGTGCCCGCCCCGCCCATGGCCCGCGCCATGGCTGCCACGTCGTGTCGAGCCGGGTAATCCACCGCCGCGTTCTTCAGCTGGCGCTGCCGCTGCTTCAACTCGATGAGCGAAAGGGAGGCGTCCACCAGCACGATGATGATCGGTTTCAAACCCATGTCGGCGGCCGTCGTCAACTCTCCGGCAACCATGAGGAAACCGCCATCGCCGGCAAAGCCGACGGCCGGACTGTCCGGGTCCGCCAGCGCCAACCCCATGGCCATCGGCACGGCGCAGCCCATGGTGCAAAGCCCGGTCGACTGGATCAAGGTGCGCGGCATCGGGCACTGCCACATCTGGCTCAACAGGATCCGGTGCGCGCCGCTGTCCACGGCCACGCGCGTGTTGGCGGGCAGCGCGGCGCGGGCTCCAGCGATCACCCCCGCGGGACCCCAGGCGTCATCCTGCGGGAAGGCACGCCCCAGCGCCGCCTTGGTGGCGCCCGGTTCGCCATCGGCCCAAACCTCGCGCGGGCGGGCCGCCGTGAGCGCGCCGATGCCCGCGCCGATGTCGCAGGTGAAGCTCAAGCCCGCCTGATGCATGTAGTGCCGGTTCGGAACGGCTTGAATGTCGATGACCCGCTGCTTTGCCGGATCCCAGACCTCACGCCAGCCGGGCCGCATCTCGATCGGATCATAGCCTAGGCACAGGATTAGGTCCGCCTGCCGCACCAGCGGCAGCAGGTGGATATCGGCCAGCGGAGACAACCCCGCCCCGCCCATGGCCAGCGGGTGATCCTCGGGCAGCACGCCCTTGGCCTTGTATGTCGTGATCACCGGAATGCCGCGCGCCTCTGCGAAGGCCCGCAACGCCGCCGCGGCATCATCGGCCAGCACGTCGAGCCCCGCGATGATCACCGGCCGCGCGGCCTCTTCCAACCACGTGACGGCGCGCGCCAGATCGCTCCCGAAGGGCGCTACCTTCGCCGCTTCCGCCCGCCGCCGCCCCTTCTGCGCGCAGGGCGCATCCGCGACCGAGATCGGCACATCGATCAACACCGGCCCGGCGCGGCGCTCGGTTGCGATGGCCACCGCCTTGTCGGCAATCGTGTCGGCCTCGGCGGCGGTCAGGGTGAAGGTGGCCTTGGTCACAGGCTCCAGCACCGCGCGGTGGTCGAGCACCTGATGGGTGTAGGTCAGCGCCTCGTCGGGATCGAGGCAGCCGGTCAGCACCACCATCGGCACCCGGTCCTGCTCCGCATTGGCCACGACATTGACCGCGTTCAGCAAACCCGGTCCCACCGTGGCCAGCAGGATCACCGGCGCGCCGTCCACGTGATGCACGCCTTCGCCAATAAAGCCGCCCGCATTCTCGTGTTTCACCAGATGGACCGCGATCCCCGCCTTCTCCAGCGCGTCGACCAGCGTCAGCACCTCGCCGCCGGGCATTCCGAAAGCATGCCGGCACCCGGCCTCGTACAATCGCGCCGCTACCGCGTCCGCTGCCCGCATCTCTACCGCCATCGCGTTGCCCCCCGTGTTGCCTCACCCGGCCCTACACCGATTTTCGCAGGTGCTCCACACCCTTGCGGGCCAGCGCCCCCGCCCCGCTTCACCTTTTCTAAAATACGGAAGTAACCGCTCTTCTCCCACGGGGCTTGCGCGGTTATCGCAAACAATGCCCACAGCAGCATTGCCGAACAAACCCTGCACGCGCTACATCTTGTGGGTGGGCGGCAGCACGCTGCCAATGCGGGGACGAATGACGCAAGACTCAGAAACAGAAAGTCGCAAGCTCCTGTCGCGTTTGCAGGCCGTCATGGCCGAGGCCGCCGAGGGGCAGGAGCGTCTTGACCGGATCACCCATCTGATCGCCGATTCCATGGGCACGGAGGTCTGTTCCATCTACCTCCTGCGCGATTCCGAGACGTTGGAGCTTTGCGCCACCCAAGGTCTCTCCGCCGAGGCCGTCCACGTTACCCGGATGCGCATCGGCGAGGGTCTCGTGGGCCGCGTCGCAAGGCGCGCGCGCCCGATCAATACCGCCAACGCCCCGGCCGAGCGTGGTTTTCGCTACATGGCCGAAACCGGGGAAGAGGCCTATTCCTCCTTCCTCGGCGTGCCGATCCAGCGGTTGGGAGAGCGTCTGGGCGTTCTCGTCGTGCAATCCAAGGACGAGCGCGAATACTCCGAGGATGAGGTCTACGCCGTCGAAGTCGTGGCCATGGTGCTGGCTGAAATGACCGAGCTTGGTGCCTTCGTCGGTGAAGGTGCTGCGCTTTCGGCGCGACATACCAACCAGGTCATGTTCAAGGGCGGCACGGCGCAGGAAGGCGCGGCAATGGGCCATGTCTGGCTGCACGAGCCGCGCGTGGTGGTGACCAACCCGGTGGCCGACGATCCCGATGTCGAGAAGCAGCGCCTGAACGAGGCGGTCGAGAAACTGCGGACCGATATCGACCAGATGCTGACCGATGTCGGCAAGGGAGACAAGGATCAGGCCGAGGTTCTGGAAGCCTATCGCATGTTTGCCCGCTCGCGCGGCTGGATGCGGCGGATGGAAGAGGATATCGAGCGCGGCCTCTCCGCCGAGGCTGCCGTCGAGAAGGAGCAATCTTCGGCCCGCGCGCGGCTGGAAACGGTTCCAGACGCCTACCTGCGCGAGCGGTTGCACGATCTCGACGATCTCTCCAACCGCCTGCTGCGGCAATTGACCGGACAGGGCAATGACACCGGCGCCGAGATGCCCCACGATCCGGTTCTCGTGGCCCGCAACATCGGCCCCGGCGAACTTCTGGATTACGGCCGCAGCCTGCGCGGCGTGGTGCTGGAGGAAGGCTCCGTCGGCTCCCACGCCGCGATCGTGGCCCGCGCGCTGGCGATCCCGCTGGTGATCCATGCGCGGCGCATCACCACCGAGGCGTTGAACGGCGACCCGATCCTCGTCGACGGCGACCAAGGCATCGTCCACCTGCGCCCCGAGGATACCGTCGCTTCCGCCTTCCGCGACAAGCTGGCGATGCAGGCCGAGGCGCAGGAGCGCTACGCCTCGATCCGCGACAAGCCCGCCACCTCGCTCTGCGGCACCACCGTGTCGTTGCAGATGAACGCGGGCCTGATGGCCGACCTGCCCTCCCTGCCCTCCTCGGGCGCCGAGGGTGTGGGCCTTTTCCGCACCGAGTTGCAGTTCCTCACCCGCGCCCGGGTGCCGCGCCGGGGCGAGCTGGCGCAGCTCTACGCCAAGGTGATGGATGCGGCGGGCGACAAGAAAGTAGTCTTCCGGACCCTCGACATCGGCTCCGACAAGGTGCTGCCCTACATGAAGCCCCAGGACGAGCCGAACCCCGCACTCGGCTGGCGCGCGATCCGCGTGGGCCTCGACAAACCCGGCGTCATGCGGATGCAGCTGCAGGCGCTGATCCGCGCCGCCAACGGCCGTCCGCTCTCGGTCATGTTCCCCTTCATCGCGCAATTCGACGAATTCACCGCCGCGCGCGATCACCTGATGCGCGAGATGGACCGCGAGGCCTCGCTCGGCCACGTCCTGCCCTGCAAGCTCGAGGTCGGTGCGATGCTGGAGACGCCTTCGTTGGCCTTCGCCCCGCATCAGTTCTTCGAAATGGCGGATTTCATCTCCATCGGCGGCAACGATCTGAAGCAGTTCTTCTTCGCCGCCGACCGCGAGAATGAACGGGTGCGCCGGCGCTACGACACGCTCAACGTGTCGTTCCTTACCTTTCTGGAGCAGATCGTGCACCGTTGCTCAGAAGCTGACACGTCGCTGAGCTTCTGCGGCGAGGATGCCGGTCGTCCAGTGGAGGCGGTCTGTTTCGCCGCCATGGGCCTTCGCAACCTCTCGATGCGGCCCGCTTCCATCGGCCCGGTGAAGTCGCTTCTGCGACGGGTGGACCTGCGCGAGGCCCGCTCGGTCATCACCGAGGCGCGCGGCTCCGGCGCGCAATCGGTGCGCGGCGCGGTGATGGACTGGCTCAAGCGCCAGAACTGAGCAGCAGTTTCGCGGCAATCGCCCACATGAGCGCGCCCACGAAGATGTCGAGCACGATCCACGCCCGGCGCGTGGCGAAGACCGGCGCAAGCAGCCGCGCGCCGAAGCCGAGGCTCACGAAGAAGGTGAAAGAGGCCAGCACGGCACCGAGCCAGAAGGTCAGCTTCGCATCGGGATATTGCGCCGAGACCGAGCCGACCAGCACCACCGTGTCGAGGTACATATGCGGATTGAGCCAGGTCACGGCGATGCAGGTCAGTGCCGCCGTCTGCCAGCTCTGGACAACCTCGCCCGCTGCCTTCAACGCACCCGATCCGGTCCATGCGGAATGGAATGACTTGGCGCCATAGAAGATCAGGAAGGCCGCCCCGCCATAGAGGAGCGCGTCGCCCAACCACGCGGCCTCGGACGTCATCCAGCCGATGCTGAAGACCCCGACCCCGATCAGCAAGGCGTCGGTCAAAGCGCAGATCGTCACGACCAAAGCCACATGCTGGCGCTGCAGGCCTTGCCGCAGAACGAAAGCGTTCTGCGCACCAATGGCAAGGATCAGCGAGATGCTGACACCAAATCCGACCAGAAAAGCGTTCATGAGGGAGCTCCGTGCATTGACCTTGCCCGATCTACGGCGGCACGACACATTAGGCAAATCGCAATAGCTAACGCTGCATTAGAGAAATTAATGTTCGAACACCCTCAGCTTGAAGCACTCTACGCCGTGGTGCGTCTCGGCAGTTTCGACTCTGCAGCCGCGCAACTCGCCGTAACGCCCTCGGCGATCTCGCAGCGGATCAAGCAGCTTGAAGACCGCCTTGGCATGATCCTCGTTGAACGCGGCCAGCCCTGCCGCGCCACGCCTGCGGCCGAGAAGCTGTTGCGCCACCGTGATCAGATGCACCTGCTCGAGACGACGCTCGCCCGCGATCTGGGCCGGGACAGTGACACCCGTGCGCCGGTCCGCATCGCCACCAACGCCGACAGCCTCGCGGCGTGGCTGCTCCCGGTCCTCGCGCCGCTCGACGGGTTTTTCTACGATCTGGTTCTCGACGATCAGGATCACTCCGATGTCTGGCTCAAGCGCGGTCAGGTCTCCGCCGCGATCTCGTCGCGACCGCAGGCGCTGCAAGGTTGCGACTGCTACCCCCTCGGCAGCCTTCACTACATCGCCTGCGCCAGCCCCGCCTTTGTCGACCGCTATTTTCCGGACGGCGTCAGTGCCGAGGCCATCTCGCAGGCGCCGGTCCTGACGTTCGACACGAAGGACAAGCTGCAACGCGACTGGGTGACCCGCAAGTTGGGTGTCACCGTGCCGATGCCCACCCACTACATGGCCAACACGCAAGCGTTCGTGGAGGCCGCGCAGCTTGGCATCGGCTGGGGTCTCAACCCCACGCCTCTGGTGCGCGAGGCCTTGGCGGACGGCAGCTTGGTGGACCTCGACCCCACGTTGACCTTCGCAACGCCGCTGTTCTGGCACGTCAATCGCCTGACCGCGCCTGCGCTCGCCCCGCTTACCCGCGCGATGCGGGCGGTTCGCCTCGATGACCTCTAGCCGCGCCGCAACGTGGCCGTCAGCACGCCCATGGCGATCAGCGTCGCGCCGCCCGCCCGCGTGAGCCATGCAATCACGCCGGGCCGTGCCAGCCGGTCGCGCAATCCTCCGGCGAGCAGCGCATAGGCCAGCGCGTTGAGCGCCGCCATGCTCACGAAGGTGCCTATGAGGATCGCGAATTGCGGCAGCAGCGGAGCGTCGGTGCGGATGAACTGCGGTACGAAAGCGATGAAGAAGGCAATGGACTTGGGGTTCAGCGCCGTGACCGCTGCCGCATGGGTGAACGTGCGCCGGGTCGAGATCGCGTCGGTTTTTCGGGAAGCGAGAGCCGCGCCGCGCGCGACCCCGCGATCATCTTCACCCCGAGGTAGACAAGATAGACCGCGCCGACCCATTTCAGCACCATGAACAAGGTGGCCGATGCCATCACCAGCGCGCCCAGCCCGGCCAGCGAGGCCGTCATCGCCACCAGATCACCCACCGCCACGCCCGCCGCGGTGGAGACCGCGACCCGCCGGCCCTGGCTGATCGCGTAACTCAGCACCAAGAGGATCGTGGGGCCGGGGATCAGCAATAGCACGGCGGTCGCCGCCACAAAGGTGAGCCAGGTGTCCAAGGGCATCGTGATCCTCCGAAGGTGCGCCACGCCGAGCCATCCCCAGCGCGCCGCCCCTGTCAACGATTATTGCAACACCCGCCCCGCGACCGCGTCCAGCTTTGCCGCGACCTGTGGGTCTCGCTTCTCTGGCGCTGTCATCACCGCGTGCTCCAGCGCCCGGTCGCATCCTGCCTCGCAGGAGGGCTTCTCCGACAGCGCCCGCGCAATCCCCGTGACCATGCTGCGCGCGGCTTCCGCATTGCCTTTCAAGGTCTCGATGATCTGCGTGATCTCCACCGCCCCGTGCTCGGGATGCCAGCTGTCATAGTCGGTGATCATCGCGACCGAGGCATAGCAAAGCTCGGCTTCCCGCGCGAGTTTGGCCTCGGGCATGTTGGTCATCCCGATTACGTCGCAGCCCCACGCCCGGTACATCCGGCTCTCGGCCAGCGTCGAGAACTGCGGTCCTTCCATCGCGAGGTAGGTGCCGCAGTCATGGACCCGCACGCCCGCCGCTTCCGCCGCCGCGCGCGCCGTGGTGGACAACTCCGGACAGACAGGCTCCGCCAGTGAGACATGGGCGACGCAGCCCGAGCCGAAGAAGCTCTTCTCCCGCGCAAAGGTCCGGTCGATGAATGGATCCACGATGACGAAATCGCCCGGTGCCATCTCCTCGCGAAACGAGCCGCAGGCCGAGACCGAGACGACATCCGTCACCCCGATCCTTTTGAGCGCGTCGATGTTGGCGCGGTAGGGCACGTCGGTCGGGCTATGCACATGCCCGCGCCCATGGCGCGGCAGGAACGACAGCCGCACCGCCCCCAGCCGTCCGGTCAGGATTTCGTCGGAGGGCGTACCAAAGGGGCTCTCGACAGAGCGCCACGCGGCCTCCTCCATCCCATCGATCTGGTACAGCCCCGATCCGCCGATGATCGCCAAATGCCGGTCCATGCGCTGCTCCTTCTTGCCGCCATCGCAGCGTCGCACCCCACCCGCCCGGTTGCAACGCAGCGCTGCGACCGCCCCCGCCCCGTGGGGTTTTCGCAACGCCCCTTGCCGCAACAGTGCAACTAGCCCGTGACTTACCGGGCCTGCGGGCGTAGGGGAGCGGCAGCACGCCGTAGCCCCTTGGGCCGCCGGCCTCCCATCCGATCCGCCAAGAGGTACCCATGCCCCGCATCCTTCCGGCTGCCGCCAAAAGTCGTCTCACTCCCGAATTGTCCAACATGGGCCACGGCTGGGGCCCCGCGCGCCTGCGGATCGAGATCCTCGCCGGCCTCACCGTCGCGCTGGCTCTGGTGCCCGAAGCAGTCGCCTTCGCCTTCGTGGCCGGGGTGCACCCGCTGGTGGGCCTCTACGCTGCCTTCATCGTGGGGTTGATCACCGCGCTGATCGGCGGTCGGCCCGGCATGATCTCGGGCGCCACCGGGGCGCTCGCCGTTGTCATGGTGAGCCTCGTGGCGGTGCATGGGCTGGAATACCTGCTCGCCACCGTGGTCCTGATGGGCCTGATCCAGATCGGCGTCGGCGTGCTGCGCTGGGGCAAGTTCATCCGCCTCGTGCCGCATCCGGTGATGCTGGGCTTCGTCAACGGCCTTGCCATCGTGATTTTCCTCGCGCAGCTGGGGCAATTCCAGGTGCCGGGCTCGGCCGAGGCCTCGGGCCACGGCATGGCCAGCGGCGAATGGCTGCAAGGCGCCGAGTTGATCACCATGCTCGCGCTTGTCGTGCTCACCATGGCGATCATCTGGGCGCTGCCGAAGCTGACCAGCGCGATCCCAGCGCCGCTTGCGGGCATCGCGATCACGGCCGGCATCGTGCTGATCTTCGGCATCGAGGTGCCGCGCGTGGGCGATCTGGCCTCCATCGAGGGCGGCCTGCCCGCCTTCCACATCCCTGCGGTCCCGCTCACGTGGGAAACGTTCCAGATCATCCTCCCCTACGCGCTGATCCTCTCGGCCATCGGCCTGATCGAGAGCCTGCTGACCCTCAACCTCGTGGGCGAGATCACCGGCCAAAAAGGCGGCGCCAGCCAGGAATGCGTGGCCCAAGGCGTGGCCAACACCGTCACCGGTTTCTTCGGCGGCATGGGCGGCTGCGCGATGATCGGCCAGTCGATGATCAACGTGAAGTCCGGCGCGCGCACCCGCATTGCCGGCACCGCGGCGGCGCTGTTCCTGCTGTCCTTCATCCTCTTCGGCTCCAGCCTGATCGAGCAGATCCCGCTGGCCGCCCTCGTGGGCGTGATGTTCATGGTGGTGATCGGCACCTTCGCGTGGAACTCGCTCAAGATCCTCTTCAAGGTGCCGCTGACCGATGCCTTCGTCATCGTGCTGGTGACCGTCGTGACCGTGGCCACCGACCTCGCAACCGCCGTCGTTGTGGGCGTCATCGTCTCGGCGCTGGCCTATGCTTGGCAGAACGCGACCCGCATCTACGCCACGACCTACGAGACCCCGGAGGGCGCCCGCGTCTACCAGGTGAAGGGCCCGCTCTTCTTCGGCTCCGCCGCCGGCTTCAACGAACTCTTCGATCCCGAAAACGACCCCTCCCTCGTCGTCGTCGATTTCGCCGAAAGCCGCGTTGCCGACCAGTCCGCCCTGCAGGCCATCGAGAAAGTTGCCGCGCAATACGAGGCCGCTGGCAAGAAGATCGAACTGCGCCACCTGACCCGCGATTGCCACGCCTTGCTGCAGAAAGCCGGCCACCTTGTGATCGACAGCGACGACGACCCTGATTACGAGGTCGCCACCGATTACTCCGTTCGCACAGGCATTCTGGGCGACCACTAGGCCCGCCCGCCGCACCTCTCGGACGACCCCCGCTGCGGGGTCGTCCCTCCCCCGGAACATCACTGAGCCGGCCTTCACGCCCGCGCGCAGCTCCGCCAGCTTCCCGCTACTTACCTGCGTCCCCGAGAATTGAATCCGGAACTTCCGGAGCCCTCGTTTGTTGACGCAGAGGCCCCCAATTCACCCGCAATTCCAATTGCCGAAAATGTGAAAAATTGTGGGAACAAGCACCGCCCGTTCACGTTTCCTTGACATGCATACCTGCGCCGAACGCACCGCATTCAACGTCGCATAAAAAAGGAAACGTAATATGAATAACCCCATCAAAGCCATGCTGATGAGCAGCGCCGCCGTCCTTGCCCTGGCCCTCCCCGTCACGGCCCAGACCGAGGCTGAAGTGGACGCTGAAGGCAACCCGATCGTCGTTGGTGACGCCGCCGCCGGAGGCCAGCTGGTCGTCGAGCAGGGCGAAGCCACCGTCGACGTAGACGTTCCCGATCCCACCGTCACCGTGGACCAGCGCACCCCCGAGGTGACCGTCGAGCAGCCGCAGCCGGAAATTACCGTCACCGTGGCCCAGCCCAACGTGAACGTGGAGCAGCAGGCGCCGATCATCACGATCGAGCAGGCGCAGCCCATCGTCACCGTCCGCATCCCCGAGCCGATCGTGACCGTACGTATCCCCGAGCCCGAGGTTGACGTCGCCACCGGTGAGCCCCGCGTGGACGTGGCCCAGCCCGAGCCCGTCGTGCGCTTCATCCGCCCCGAGCCGCGGATCATGATCGAAGAGGCCGAGCCGCAGGTGAACGTCACCAGCGCCGAGCCCGAGATCCGCGTCCAGGAAGCCGAAGAAGCCAGCGTCGAGATTTCGCAGGCCGAGGCCGACGTCCAGATCGAGCAGTCCGGTGAAGCCAACGTGACCATCGACGAAGCCGATCCACAGATCGACGTGGTTCCTGCCGAGGAAGCCGAGGTCAACGTGGCCCAGGGCGAAGCCGAAGTGAACGTAATCGAAGGCGAGGAAACTGACGCCGCCGCGATGGACGCAGACGCCGATATGGACGCAGACGCCGACATGGACGCAGACGCCGACATGGACGCAGACGCTGACATGGACGCAGACGCCGACATGGACGTTGACGTCGACACCGACGAAGCCGAAATGGAAGCCGAGCGCATGGCTGAAGAAGCCCGGATGGCCAACGACGGCCAACTCCGCGGTGTCCGGGTCGGTGACCTGATCGGCATGGAAGTCTACGGCGGCCGCAACAACGACGTGGGCGAAATCGACTACGTCATCACCGACGGCACCACCTACGCCGCGGTCATCGGTCTTGGCGGTTTCCTGGGCCTTGGCGAACACACCGTCGCCGTCCCGCTTGACGCCTTCTCCGTGGGTGAGAACAACTCGCTCGTCCTCAACGGCTACACCGAGCGTCAGCTCAACGAGATGCCCGAGATCGACGAAAGCGCGCTCGAAGCCCTCGATGACGACCACGTGATCGAATAATCACGACGCCTAACGGTATTACATAATCCAGCCCCATCCGCTGTTCCGGCGGGTGGGGCTGACTATTTCCCAGCAGCATATCCGACGACACGCATTCCCGAACGACACGCCCCGAAGACCGGCAAGATCCCTCACCCCAAGATACGCCTCGCCAAGAACCCAAACCGCCACCTTCCGCCAAGCAGCCCCTCGCTCCGCCCTTCATCTTGGCCAATACAACTCCCCCCGGAGGGCCGATCAGCCCCGGATCGCCCGCCCAAGGTCGCTCACTTCTCCCCGGGCCGCTTCAGGGAGAACACCTCCCGCACCACGGTGTAATCCCGGTACCCCATTCGTGAGAGCGGGTTGAAGCGGGTCACGTCGAAAATCCCCTCCACCAGGCAATCCTCGCGCAGATGCACCCCCACCACCTCGCCGAAAACCACGAAGTTGTGGGCGCCTTCCAGCTTCACGATCTGGGTCATCCGGCATTCGAGATTTGCCGGCGCCTCGGCCACCCGGGAGCAGGCGATCTCCGCGCATTCCGCCCGCGCGATCCCGGCGCGGGTGAATTCATCTTCTTCCGCCGGCCATGGCCCTGACGTTTCGTTCATCGCGTCCCGCGCGGCGTATTCCACCACGTTGACGCAGAAGACGCCGGTCTCGCGAATATTCGCCACGCTGTCCTTCGTATCGCCCCGATCCTCCTTGGCAGAGGTGGAGGCGAACATCACTTGTGGCGGCTCATAGGCCACGGCGTTGAAGAAGGAATAGGGCGCGAGGTTCTCGCCGCCATCCGCGCCGCGGGTCGAGATCCAGCCGATCGGGCGCGGCGTCACGATGGCGTTGAAGGGGTTGTGCGGCAGGCCGTGGCCATCCTCGGGGCGATAAAACATCAGCGGGCTCTCTCGAATTGTAGTGGTTTGGCAAAGACCTAGCCCCGTGCTACGCGGGAGGCCAGAGGTAGCAGCTAATACCGGGCCCGCGCATGTACAGGCTTTCCCAAGAAACCCCCGAGGACCGGGCCGAGATCGAGGCGCTTTACGACACCTGCTTTGCCCCGGGCCGCGAGGCCTTGAGCAGCTACCGCCTGCGCGACGACGTGCCCCCCGTGGCGGACCTCTGCCTCGTGGCGCGCGACGATCTCGACATCGTGGCGGGGGCCGTGCGGTTCTGGCCGGTGCGCGTGGGGGCTGCCGAAGCCCTGCTGCTCGGCCCCATCGCCGTCCACCCGACCCGTCAGGGCGAGGGTCTGGGTGGCCTTTTGATGAACGCCAGCCTCGACGCCGCAAAGGGGAGCGGCTGGCAGCGCATCCTTCTGGTCGGAGACGCGCCCTATTACCAGCGGTTCGGGTTTCGCCTTTTGACCGACGTGACAATGCCGCCGCCGACGAACCCCGCCCGCGTATTGGGACTGGGCGACTGGTCAGGGGTGCGCGGTGACGTCACCCGTTGGACCGCCTAACCCTCTACCACCCGCCGCTTGCACGAAACTTATGCGCCCGCGCAACAGGTCCGGCGCAAAGCACATCGCGCGCTTGATCCGGTGCCCCGGTATTGCCATGACATCCGCCATGTGGCGCGCTTTGCTTTGTCTCCTGCTGATCACCCTTCCGATCCCGCGCCCGGCCCTGGCGCAGGAGTTCATTGCCGTTCCCGATGCAATCTCGGACCAGGCCTTCTACCGCCTCGTCGCCTGCGCCGCGCCGCCGGGTGGGGAATGCAACAAACCGCTGATCTATTGGCCGGAAGACCGTCGCCTCGCCCTGCGCGTGGGCATCGCCGACACCGCCGAGAGCTTTCGCGATTACCGTTTCGATATCGTCGATGCCGCGATTGACGCGGCCATAGCCGAGATCAACGGCGCGGGCGCTCATCTCTATCTCGAGCGGGTCTACGAGGGCGACATCGACATCCCCTTCTATCTTGTCGACACGCCCCAGGGCGGCACCATCAGCGACACCGGGGTCGAAGAGCTCGACGGCTCCTCCATCGCCATCGGGCGGGTGGCGATCCGCTCGCGCGGCAGCGAGATCATCGCGGCCACCATCGCCATCAGCCAGGACATCCGGCGGCGCGAGATCGCCTCGGTCGTGCTGGAGGAACTGGTGCAATCCCTGGGTCTCGTGACCGACGTGGCCTCGCCCGCCTACGAGCTTTCCATTTTCGCCGAGAACGGCAATTCCATGACCCGCCTGCGGGGACAGGACGCGAGCGCGCTGCGCCGTCACTATCCCCGCCCCGGCGTGCCAGAGCCTGACGACAATTAACCCCGGAGCCTGCCCATGATCGCCCAGAAAACCGTGCAGGACTATATCCGCACCATCCCCGACTTCCCCCACGAAGGAATTCTGTTTCGCGATGTGACGACCCTGTTCCAGGATCCGCGCGGCTTCCGACTGGCCGTGGACCAACTGCTGTCGCCCTTCGTGGGCGAGACGATTGACGCCGTCGCGGGGCTAGAGGCGCGCGGTTTCATCCTCGGCGGCGCGGTCGCGCACCAGCTCTCGAAGGGGTTCGTGCCCGTGCGCAAGAAGGGTAAGCTGCCTGCCGCCACGATCGAACAGGCCTACAAGCTGGAATATGGCGAAGCTGTCGTCGAAATCCACGACGACGCGGTGCAGGCGGGCGACAAGGTGTTGATCGTGGACGATCTTCTCGCCACCGGCGGCACCGCAGAGGCCGGCATCAAGCTGATCGAGCGCCTTGGCGCCGAGGTCATCGGCTGCGCCTTCGTGATCGATCTGCCCGACCTTGGAGGTCGCGCCAAGGTCGAGGCGATGGGTGTGCCGGTCCACGCGATCTGTTCATACGAAGGGCTGTAACAGCAGACCTGTTAAAGCGCCCGACGAGGGAGCTAACCCGAAAAACGAAAACCGCCCTCTTCTGCGAATGCGCTTAACGAAACGTTAAGAATTTCTTGGCAAAGCTGACGCATCCGCTGTGTGCTTGGCGGGTAAGTGTACTTTACGTCACACAAGCTGCGCGCTCCGACCCCCAATCCGGGGCGCGCACGACGGCGAAGGCCCCTCCTCCATTGTCATCCCGGCAGCACCCCTTTAGGGCTTATGCGGATGCGGGCGTGATGGAATTGGTAGACATACCAGACTTAAAATCTGTTGGGCCTTGTGCCCGTGCGGGTTCGAGTCCCGCCGCCCGCACCAAAAATTACTTAAATTTCTTATAATATCATTAACTTAGGCATTACTCGAACGAACGCTGGTGTCATGTGGTCCATGAACGACACATGACCTGTTCCCCTGGAAAGCCACCGGACCGGCCAATCAGGTAATTGCTTCAAAGTTCAGCCCTGTCGCTTCTCTTAGATGTGCTTCGAAGAAATCCGAGAACGTCGCTACCAGCGGCGGAAGCACCTCGTAAGGTGGATAGAACAGAGTCAGCCAAAGAGGGGGAGCAGCCCAATCGGCCAGAATGGCCTCGACCTCGCCAGAGGCGATTCCTTCGCTGGTGATGAAGTCTGGCAGAAGCGCGATGCCATTCCCGGCCTTTGCCAGTTCGTACAGAAAGTCGCCATTGTTGCTGACGACCGAGTCCCCGGCGAGCACGTTTCGGTTTCGTCCGCCATAGCTGAGCTTCCAGCTTTCGGCCCCTCCCGTCGATGAATAGGACATGCACACTGCTGGATCGAGATCCTCCGGCGACTTTGGCCGCGGGACACGGTTGAACAATTCGGGTGCCGCCACCAGGTGACGCGGGACTTCGCAGACCTTGCGCCAAATGGTCGATTTATCGCTTGGTGGGCCCGAAATGCGGACGGCCAGGTCGCAGCGCTCCTCGACGATGTCGACAAGCGCATCGGTCAAGTGCACTTCCAACGTGATATTCGGATAGGCCAGCCGAAACCGGTCAACCAACGAAGGCATCAGCCGCAAGCCAAGTGACATCGGCGCGTTGATCGATAGCCGTCCGCGGTCCGGACGAACTGCCCGGGCAATTTCTTCGGTAATCTGGTCGAAATCCGCGACAACCGGACGATAGCGCGCGGCGACCATCGCCCCAGCTGTCGTCAGGGAGACCCGCCGCGTAGTGCGTACCAGAAGCTGCTGGCCGAGGTCTTCTTCCAACCGGGCCACGATGCGCGTGACCGAGGCCGGTGTCATTCCGAGGCTGCGGGCAGCGGCGGCAAAGCTGTTGAGCTCGACCACCGTCAGAAATACCCGGATAGGCTTGAGATCCTGCATCTGCAGATTATTACATTTCTGACAATAGTTAATGCAACATAATTTCGATTATTCGAAATGATGTCTTGCCCTATATTTGTGTCGACAATAGCAGCCGATCAGAAAGGCAAAGAGATGATCACGCAAATCAAGGGCCTGCACCACGTCACCTCGATGGCAAGCGATGCCGGCGAGAACAATGCCTTCTTCACCAATACGCTCGGCCTGCGCCGGGTCAAGAAGACGGTAAATTTCGACGCTCCCGAGGTCTATCACCTCTACTACGGCGACGAGATCGGCACGCCCGGCTCGGTCATGACCTATTTCCCCTTCGGCAAGATGCCCAAGGGCCGTCGTGGCACCGGCGAGGTGGGTGTGACAGATTTCGCCGTGCCAAAAGGCGCGTTGAGCTATTGGAGGGAACGCCTCGCCGCGCAAGGCGTGACCGGCCTGACCGAAGGCAACTTCCTGGGGGAAGCACGCCTCAGCTTTGATGGCCCGGACGGAGACGGCTTTGCGCTGGTGGAAAGCGATGTGCGCGAACGCACGCCCTGGTCCGGGACGGATGTGCCGCAAGACGCGGGCATCCTTGGCTTTCACGGCGCGCGCTTCAGCTTGCGCGATGCAGCCGCGACTGGCGAGCTTCTAACCTTCATGGGTTACCAGAAGGATGAAAAAGATGGCGCAATCACGCGCTACAGGATCGAAGGCGGCAACGCGGCGGATACCATCGACATCGAGGAATTGCCGGGTGCCAGAACGGCGGGACAAGGCGCCGGATCGGTCCACCACATTGCCTTTGCCGTAGAAGACAGGGCGGCACAGCAGGAGGTGCGCCGCAAGCTGATGGACACAGGTTACCAGGTCACCCCGGTGATCGACCGGGACTACTTCTGGGCGATCTACTTCCGGACCCCCGGTGGTGTGCTCTTCGAGGTGGCAACCAACGAACCCGGGTTCGACCGCGATGAAGACACGGCGCATCTGGGTGAAGCACTGAAGTTGCCGACCCGTTACGAGCCGCACCGCGCCCAGATCGAGCGGCTGCTGCCCCCGATCGCTGCATAAGGAACAGTTCCATGCGGACAGATACCTACACGGCCCTGACCAAGCCCCCGCAAGAGGGCACACCGCTGATCTTCGCCTTCCACGGCACCGGCGGGGACGAGACACAGTTCTTCGAACTCGCCGGACAACTTCTCCCCGGAGCGGGCATCGTCTCGCCCAGAGGGGACGTCTCAGAGATGGGCGCCGCACGCTTTTTCCGCCGGACAAGCGAAGGCGTCTACGACATGGAAGACCTCGCGCGGCGGACCGAGGCGATGGCGCGTTACGTCGCCGAGCACAAGGCAAGGAACCTCGGCAGCCCGGTCTATGGGTTCGGCTATTCCAACGGGGCAAATATCCTTGCTTCGGTCACCATGGGCCACCCGGACCTGTTCGACCGGGTCGGGCTGCTGCACCCGCTCATCCCTTGGAAACCGACACCGAACCCTGGCCTTGCCGGAACCCGCGTACTCATCGCGGCTGGCCGACGCGACCCGATCTGCCCCTGGCCGCTGACCGAAGGTCTGATCGACTGGTACGCGAAGCAGGGCGCAGAGGTCGCAACCGAGATCCATGATGGTGGGCACGACTTGCGCCAACCTGAGCTTTTGGCCCTCAAAGTCCTGTTCTCGGCCGTATGATGCCGCCGGAATGCTTAAGAAAGATGTCACCCGCTCATCGGCCGCGCCGTGGCGATGAGAGATTGCGGGCGCGACGTGCCGTGCCCCAGTTTTCATATGAAGCAAGGAATCCGCAACATGACCAATGTGCAGATCGACTATTCCGAAACGGACACCAAGGGGCGCTACGTGGCAACCACACCGGAGGCGGAGGGAGAGGCGGAATTGACCCTGTCCAAGGTAACGCCGAAACTGATCATCGCCGACCATACCTTCGTACCGGACAGCATGAGAGGTATGGGCGTTGCGCGCCTCCTTGCCGATCGACTGATCGCCGATGCCCGCGAACGCGGCCAACGGATCGTACCCCTCTGTCCCTTTGTTCGGGCCCATGCCCGGAAACACCGGGACGAGGTGGAAGACGTAATCCAGTGGTGAACAAAGCGCCGGTCTTGCGGCACACTTCCGGAGACGCGTTCACAAGCACTCGACAAGAGGATCCGCGTCGAGAGAAAGGACGAAAATGAGCTGGAACCCGACACATAAACCCGAATGCCCCCCGGGACAAACCGGCGAAATCGATACGCTGATCATCCCGCGTGCCCGCGATCTGGGTGGGTTCGAGGTGCGGCGCGCCCTGCCCTCGCCTGCTCGGCAAATGGTGGGGCCGTTCATCTTTTTCGACCAGATGGGTCCGGCCGAGTTTATCACCGATGGCGGTATCGATGTGCGTCCGCACCCGCATATCGGTCTCGGCACCGTGACCTATCTCTACCAGGGCGAATTCGAGCATCGTGACAGCCTCGGCACTCACCAGATGATCTACCCCGGGGAGGTCAACTGGATGGTCGCAGGCCGCGGCGTGACACATTCCGAGCGCACCAGCGATGAGACCCGCGCGACGCGGCACAAGCTCTTCGGCACCCAGACCTGGATCGCACTGCCCGAGGACCGCGAAGAGATGGCGCCGGATTTCGAGCATCACAAGGCGGATGCGTTGCCGCAGTTTCAGGACGGTGGCGCCAACGCCCGGCTTATCCTTGGCGAGGCCTATGGCAAGGCCAGCCCCGTCACCATGCAATCCGAAACCTTCTATCTCGACGTCGTCCTTCAGCCCGGCGCTTCCTTTCCCCTGCCCGACAATCACGAGGATCGCGGCATCTACGTCTCCGAAGGCAGCATCGAGGTCAGCGGCGACACCTTCGAGGCTGGCCGGATGATGGTCTTTCGTCCCGGCGACCGTATTTCGGTCAAGGCCGGGCAACAGGGGGCACGGCTCATGGCACTGGGAGGCGCAACGCTGAGCGAGAAACGCTACATCTGGTGGAACTTCGTCTCCTCCTCGAAGGACCGGATCGAGCAGGCCAAGCAGGACTGGAAGGCGGCGGATTGGTCGAACGGTCCTTTCAGACTGCCACCTGGGGACGAGGAAGAATTTATCGAAATCAGCCCGGAGCTCGACCGCACGCGACCGCGCGACTGGTAGCCTCCTGTCCGTGTTGCTTCCGGGCTGAAGTGAAGAGAAAGACGTACGGCATATCTGCGGAACAGGGCCGGCATCGGTCTGTCAGGCGGCGGTCAGGTCTCTGAGCGCCTCAGGTAGAGGACGGTCAGAATGACCCAGAGGCCTGCAATCATGCCGGTCTGTGCCCAGTAAGGCCAAACCGACTGCCCCTCGGTCAGCACGGATGCCAATGCATCCGACGTGTTGACCGATGCGAGTCCAAGCGCAGTGAGGCCGAGCACGGCCAAGGCAATTGGAACGACCTTGATGTCGCGGGAAGCGGCGTAGAACAGGCCGACATAGCTGAGTACCGCGAAAGAGATGATCTTGTCCTGATACGCGTAGAAGGGAGTATCGTAATAGACGAACAGGATCGGCACCTTGATCCCGAAGAAATGTGCTATCGCCATACAGACAAAATAGGCGGCGCAAGCCAGAAGGCCGAAGCGAAGTAGTCGGGGCATGAAGTTTCCTTTGTTGATGTTCACTCGCGAGTTGGTTTTGGTCTGAGTGAGGACATTGCTGGCTGCGGGTCCGATCACACCAGTTTCGTTCCCAAAGCCGGACGTTCAGGTGCGCGCTTTCTCAAAAGCGGCCCAAGCGGCCTCGAACATATCGAAATCGAACTCCGGCGCGCGTGCGGCCTCCAACACGATCGCCTCGGTGCCCTGCATCTTTGTGATCGCGGCACCCAGCTCGGCCACGTAGTCTTGCGGGACGACCAGCACCCCATGGCGATCGGCGTGGACCAATTCGCCGTCAGCGATGGTCAAACCGAAGACTGTGACCGGTGTGCCGATCTCGCGCACATGGACAGAAGCATGGCTCGGACCAATCGAGCCGGCGATGACCGGGAAGCCAACAGGCAGATCGCCAAGGTCGCGCATCACGCCGTTGGTGAGCGCCCCGGCAAGGCCGAAACCCTTGTGCACATTGGTGTTGATCTCACCCCAATAGGCGCCGACGGCATTCGCGCCGTCGAGGTCCTCGACCACCGCCAGAGCGGGCCGGGGTCCGGTCGCCATATGCCGGTAGTAGTCCATCCGCCTGGTCTTGATCACCTCCGGCGCTTCGTCCGGCGGGGCGGCGGCAGCAATCTTGGCGGTGCGCGCCACGCCTATGATTGCGCCTGCACCGGGGTCGCTGCAAAGCACCGTGCCACGCGTGAAGCGATCAAAGCCGCGCTTGCCTTCGACCACTTCGATGGCGTTGCAGACAGTGGGTGTGTCGACCTTGCGAAGAAGGTCCAGAAGGTCGGGTGTCATGGTATCTCCAGCCAGCGCTCAAGCGCCGCATTGGTCTCGTTCGGCTATTCCAAGGTCGGCATGTGCCCCGCATCCTCGACGATCGCGAGTGTCGCGCCCGTCAGCAGACCGGCCATCAATTCGTGCCGCGCTACGGGGCAGAGTACGTCATGCCGACCGCAAAGGACCAAAGCCGGTCCGTCGAAGCCACGCAGCGTCTCGCTCTGATCCGGGCGGTCGCGAAGGGCGATGGATTGCCGGATGAAGACCTCTGGCCCGAGATCCAGCGCCATTTCCATGCAAAGATCGAGCAACGCCGGCTTGCCCGGTCCATCCGCAAGGTAATTCGGCATCATCTCGTCGCGCATGACCTCGGCCATGCGGCCCGAGCGGGCCTTGTCGATCTGCGGGCCGCGCCGGGCCTTGACGGCGTCGGCCTCGGCCAAAGGGTTGGTGTCAAGCAGTGCGATGCGTTCGATGCGCCCCGGCGCTTGCCGCAGCACCTCCATCGCGACGATCCCGCCCATCGACAGGCCCGCCAGGGCAAAGCGTTCCGGCGCCCCGGCCAGCACCGAGGCGGCCAGCGCTTCAACGCTGTCCGCGCCCGAGATCGGCGCGTGGTGCACGGCACGCCCTCCCGAGAAATGCGCGGTCTGCGGCCCGAAGAGCCGCGCGTCGCACATCATGCCGGGCAGAAGAACGAGCGGCGTCATCGTGTGGACCTCCCTTTGCGCTTCACTGTCCCGACCAGCTTGGCCCCGCCGGATCGTCGGTGCCGACAATGTGGTAAAGCGCCGCTTCGCCGGTCATCGAAGGCACGGCGGAATGGGCAAGCCCCTCGGGCACCGACATGGTGTCGCCGGGCGCAAGCGTCGTCGCCCCGCCGTCCCAGTCCACGCGCCAATGGCCCTTGACGGGCATCAGGACGGAAGGGCGATCGTGGCTGTGTTTGGCCTCGGTCGCCGAGCCGCGGGTGATGAAATCGACCTCAAAGCCGGGTTTGTCCTTGAGCAGACCCGTTTCGCCGATCACCTTGCAGGGCTTCCTGTCCGCCAGCGCGACCATGTCCCAGTAGCGGGCGACGTGATTGGGCAGCACATCGGCGGTCGTGGGCTCCGGGCGTTTGGCCAGTTCTTCGTCCGTCATCACCGGCATCGGTTTGACCCCCTCGGGCAGGCGCTGCTGGCGCTTGGAATCGTAAAGCTTGCCGTCCTCACCCAAGACAAGCCCGTGATCGGCTGCATCCTCGATCACTTGCGGCGCCCACATCACGCCGCCCCCGGCATCGTCACCGCCGAGGACCGCCATGATCATCCCGTAATCGGTGCCGATGTTCTCGAAACCGCGAAAGATGCCGGTCGGGATGTTAAAGATGTCGCCGGGTTCCAGCGTGACCTCTCCGGCATCCCCCCAGCGCCCCCAGAAGAAGCGCCAGCGGCCGGAGAGGACAAAGAACGCCTCGGCGGTGTGGTGGTCATGCAGCGAGTTGCGGCACTTGGGCGGTTGTCCCGCGGCGCCGATGTTGAAGCCGTGCGGGATCGAGATATGCACGTGCTGGTCGGGCGACTCGGACACACCACCGCCGATGATGGTGAAGTTCTCCTTCTGGTCGCTGCCCGGCGTATGGGCATCGATGAAGGCGGTTTTGCAGGGTTGAAGATCGCCATAGCGGACGATGCGTTGTTCGATTTCCTGGGGTGTCATCAGACTGTTCCTGTATTTCGGTTGGGGTCAGAAGGTGAAGGACCCCTGCCCCGGCGGCCGCAGGTTCAGCCGCCGTGCGCGCCTGCTGCCGAGAAAGCCGTGAATGCGGCGCAGAGCTTCGGACGGCGAAGGCATCACACGTCACCCGTCTTCAGAAGGATCTGCTTCCAGATCGCGGTTTCGTCAAACAAGGTCCATTCGCGGCGCAGCTTCGGTTCCCCGCCCACCAATGCCCCGAACTCGGCGTGGCTGATGCCGAGCACATAGACCTCGGCACCCGTCGGCGTACCGAAGGTCCCCCAGCCCTCGTGCTTGCCATGGAGGCTCCAACGGATGGCCGAGCGCGGCGGCATCATCGGGTCTTCGCGTCCAATCTTGTGGTGGATAGTGAACGTGGCATTGGGGAAGGCCGCGCGCAGCCCCATCCAGAACCGGTCGGCGCCGTCAAAACTCAGCGTCTCCAGCCCGCCGGGATAGGAAAGGTTTGCGCCACGGTCGTAGGCTTCCGGGATCACCGTGAAATCCGCGCTCATGATCCGCGTCAGGATGTCTGCGTGACGTTGACCCCATTCGTTGTCGTTTCCGGTGCCCTCGTAGGGGCCTTCCACGTCATTGGAGGGCGTCAGCGGTTCAACACAGGCCTCCGGACCGCCCTCGCGGACGATCAGGTCTCGGGCGAATTCCTTTGGCTCCCAGCCCAGTTGCCGCACGATGGCGCCCTGATCGCGGATCAGCCATTCGTCGTTGATCTGGTTGTCGATGGCGTGACAGTCGGCCAGGATGCGGTAGTGCAATTGCTTGCCCGACGGCGCGCCGTAAACGCCGGGATAGGCATGGGTCGCGGTCGAATGCAGCCGATGCGACGACAGCATTCCCGCCTCGGGCGTGCCGGACCAGATCACGTCTTCGCCAAATAGCGTTCGGTCGGGAAACTCGGCCAGCGTCGCCATGGTTGCGCCGATCACGTCCTGATTGCCGACCACAACGGAGGCAGGCGACCGCACCACGATGTCGGGCGCGTAATAATCATGCAGGGTCGCGATGCCGCGGTCTTCCCATATCTCTTTGGTGATCCCGATGATGTAATCGGGGAAATCGACGAATTTCGGGTCAAAGCCCTTCATCGGAGCGTTCATTTGTCAGTCCATCCTTCTGGAATGCGGGCAGATCCGCGCACGATCAGCGGAGCCTCGACAGCGATGTTTCGGGTTATGGCCGTATCGATGGCTTCGATCTGCTCGAGCAGCGCCCTGACGGTTTCCTCGACCATCTGCTTGGCGCGCTGGCGTACGGTGGTCAGATTATATGATAGCCAGGCCGCCAAGGGCACGTCGTCAAATCCTACGACGGATACCTCACCGGGAATGCTCAGGCTCAATTGGTGCCGGATCACATCCATCGCGATGAAGGCCATGTGGTCGTTGGCGACGAACAGCGCGTCTGGTCGGCGATCCTCTGGAACGTCGAACATGGCGCGCGTGGCCGCCTTCGCCTGTTCGAAATCGAAGTTCCCGACCTCACGCGCGAACAGGGCGCGGTTCGCCAATTTCAGACCCTCAAGGAAACCCGCCTCGCGGTCGCGTTGCGTGGAGGCGCCTTCCCAGCCAGCAATGTAGGCAATCCGTCTGTGATCGCCGGCCAAAAGAAACTCGGCAACCGCTTTGCCGCCAGCAAAATTTTCGGATGTAACGGCGGCAATACCCTTGCGGTCTTCACGGCGATTGAACTGCACGACAGGCACGCCGGCGTTCTGACAGCGCCGTGCGATGTCAGAAGACATCGCAACCGAAGCAAAGACGATCCCGTCAACCTGGTAGTCGAGCATCTCGTCAACTACGTCATCGATCTTGCCGTGCTTCTGCGAGGTGAGGAAGATCAGGACATGGTAGCCTTCCTGCTGCAGAGCGTTCGACAGCTTTTCCAGCGCTTGCGGATAGAACTGATTTTCCAGATACGCGACCACCAGACCGATGATCCGGCTCTTGCCTGACACGATTGCCCGGGCGAGGACGTTGGGGCGGTAGCCCAGCTCTTTGGCGGCCTTTCGCACCCTATCTACGGTTTTCTTTGAAGCCGAGGCGCCGGGGGTAAAGACCCGGCTGACTGCCGACTGGCTGACACCGGCCAGCCGAGCTACGTCGAGCGAAGTGATCCTGGTTTCGGTCATGCCTCACCCACCATCAATCCGCCGTCCAACCGCCGTCCACCATCAGCGCCGTGCCGGTGATCAGCGCCGCCGCGTCGGATGCAAGGAAGACGGCCGCGCCCATGACATCTTCAACCTCACCGATACGCCCAAGCTTGATCTTTTCCTCGACCCAGGCGCGGCGCTCGGGTCGATCAAAGGTCTGTTTGGTCAATGGCGTGACGACGAACGTGGGGCAGATCGTATTGACGCGGATACCGAGGGGCCCCCACTCGATCGCCATCGACTTGGTGAAGCCCTCGACGGCGTGCTTGGTGGCGGCATAGACGGCGCGGTCAACCCCGCCGACCTTTGCCATCTGGCTGGATATGTTGATCAGCGAGCCGGGCTTGCCCGCGTCGGCCAAACCCTTGGCGACGGTGCGGGTCAGGAAATAGGCGCCCTTCACGTTGAGGTCGCTCACCGCGTCGAAATCGGACTCCGTCGTTTCCAACGCGGGGGAGTGACGTGCCAACCCGGCGGAATTGATGAGAATGTCAAAGGGGCCGTGCGCGGCCACGGCGCGTTCCATCTCCGCAATGTCAGAGACGTCGAGCGACAGCACCGTGGCCGCGTGGCCAGAAGCGATCAGCGCGTCGGCCAACGCGGACAGCTTGCTGGCCGACCGAGCTGCCAACACCACTTCTGCGCCGGCCTCTGCCAGTGCCACGGCACAGGCCAGCCCGATGCCAGAAGAGGCGCCGGCGACAAGCGCGCGCTTGCCGTCCAACCGGAACGACGGGGTGCGCGGAAGCTCCATCAGGCGGCTCCAACAGGAAAGGGAATTCGGCCCGGTACGCGCACCTTGTTGAATTCGCGTAGCCGAGCAAAGACGTCGACCCCTAGCTGCCGATAGGCGTCCAGTATGTCGACCATGACCCAGTTCTCGCGGATCTTGCCATTCTCCAACCGCCAGAAATCCAGCGACCGCATCGTGATTTTCTTACCCGAGGGTGCGATCCCCATCCAACCGTCGTGAGTGACCGTCTGGATCATGTTCGGCCAACCGGTGACAGCGGCATAATCGCCATCGCCGAAGAAGTGATAAGTGATTTCGTCCAGGTATTGCCCGCGGTCCGGCATCCCGTTCAGGAAGGGGATCTGGTGCCAGTTGCGAAATCCCGCGATGCCGCGGCCGGTGCCGATGCCGGCGGGGCCGTACCAGTTCATGCGCTCGTGCCAGAAACGCTCCATCTCCATCACTTCCGGCCCACCTTGACTCGGGTGCTTCTTGAGATGGGCCAGCATGTCGATGATGTGCTGCTGCGATGCGCGGGATTTTTCCGCGTCCCACGGTCCCGGCACGATCCCGTCCAGTGTTGCCGGACCCGGAATGCAGAACTCCAGCCCGAGGCTGGGCGCCATCGGCCAGGCGTCGGCCTGCATCATCACCTCGGGAATGTCCCAAAGGGTCTGGATTTCGACCACGCGGCCGCCTTCAAGCCGGTAGAACTCGTGGAAGCGCATGTGGGTCAGGTGCCCGGTAGGCGGGATGTCGAGCCAGGGGGCGACAAAGGTACCGAAGTAATGTCCGCCGCAGCCGACCCAGTCGCCGCCATGCTCATCCGGCCCGCCCATGACGATCCAGTCGCGGCGTTCGAGGTCCGGTATGGCCTCGAAGAGCGGCGCATAGCAGGTCTCATAGAAGGCGTCCGGCCCCTCAAAGTCCCCGAAGGGGTGCGGCATGTGGATCTTCGCGTCCGGCGCGAGGACCGAACGCAGTGCAGTGCGGACGCCGTCCGCGTCGAAATCCACCATCGACGCGCGCAGCGGCGCGAGCACGGCCTTGTTCTTCGTGTGAACGTCCATCACGTCGTCTCGCATGTCCGTCACTCGGCCGCCGTGCCATAGGCCACGTTCTTGCCGCCGTAGCGGCGCACACGGATGTTGCATTGCTCGGCGTGGCCCACGAAGCCTTCCAGCATGCAGAGCCGCGAGCCGTATGCGCCGATCGTCGCCGCCGCCTCGTCGGTCGTGATCTTCTGATAGCTGTGGGTTTTCAGGTACTTGCCCACCCAGAGCCCGCCCGTATAGCGCCCGGCCTTCTTGGTCGGCAGCGTGTGGTTGGTGCCAATCACCTTGTCGCCGTTCGCCACGTTGGTACGCGGGCCGAGGAACAAGGCACCGTAGCTGTGCATGTTCTCCAGATACCAGTCGTCGCGATCGGTCATGACCTGCACATGCTCGTAAGCCATGTCATTGGCGACCTGCAGCATTTCTTCGTGCGTGTCGCACAGGATCACGTCGCCATAGTCGCGCCAGCTGGCCGAGGCGGTTTCAGCTGTCGGGAGGAGGTCCAGCAGGCGGTCTATCTCCGCCATCGTCGCCTCGGCCAGTTGGCGCGAGTTGGTGATCAGGCAGGCCGGCGAATTGTAACCGTGTTCTGCCTGACCCAGCAGGTCGGTGGCGCAAAGCTCAGCATCCACCGTGTCATCGGCGATGACCATGGTCTCGGTCGGTCCGGCGAACAGGTCGATGCCGACGCGCCCGTAAAGCTGGCGTTTGGCCTCGGCGACAAAGGCGTTGCCGGGTCCGACCAGCATATGCACCGGGTCGATGGATTCCGTTCCGATGGCCATGGCACCGATGGCCTGAATGCCGCCAAGCGCATAGATCTCATGCGCGCCGCCCAGATGCATGGCGGCAATGACGGCCGGGTTCGGCTCACCCTTGAAGGGTGCAGTCGCAGCAACAATACGGGGCACACCCGCGACCGTTGCCGTTGCCACCGACATATGCGCCGAGGCGACCATCGGGAATTTTCCGGCGGGCACATAGCACCCGACCGACTGCACGGGGATGTTCTTGTGCCCGAGGATCACGCCAGGAAGGGTTTCGACCTCGATATCCTTCATCGAGTCCCGCTGCGACCGGGCAAAATTCATCACCTGGGTCTGCGCGAACTTGATGTCTTCCATATCGCGTGCCGACACCCTGGACATCAGACCTTCGATCTCACCCTGTGTCAGGCGAAAGCTTTCGGGGGCATAATTGTCGAACTTCTGGCTCATCTCGCGGACTGCGGCGTCGCCGCGAGCCTCGATGTCTTTCAGGCCGGCTTCGACGATGCCGCGTACCTTGGTGTCGTCTTCGGCGCGGTCGGTTTCAGGTTTCGATGTCTTGATGCGTTCGATGCTCATCTCAGTGATCCTCAGTTTGCGGGTCTGGGCGGAGTTTTCTCGCCCCGGTCGAAGGCTTCCCAGCCCTCGCCGTTGAAAACGTCATGGCCCAACTGGGCCAGCACATGCGGGAAATCGACCATCACCCAGTTGTCGGTGATCTTGCCGTTCTCGACCTTCCAGAAATCCATGTACCGGATCTGCACCCGCTTGCCGGTGGGCGCGATGCCCATGAAGGTGCCGGAATGGGTAGCCTCCTGCCGCCCGAAGGCGGCGGCCCATTCGCCCATGTAAAGCCGGGCCTCGTCGACGCAGGTCTTGTCGGAGAACGCGGCCTGGAACGGGCGCTGCCAATTATCCTGGAATTCCCTCAGCCCGGTTTTGGTGCCGCAGCCCTGGTTTCCCATCCAGCGGAAGCTTTCGGCAAAGAACTGGCCGATATCGTCGATCCGGTGGTCATTAAGCCCGTCGACCATGCCTTCGATCACCGCGCGGGTCTCCTCGGTCTTGCTCATGTCGGTGTCTTTGCTGAGCACCGCCTGTTCGGGTCTGGAACCTTTCATCGCACTAGCCCTTCACCGCGCCGGCGGTCAGGCCGCTGACGATCTGGCGCTGGAAGAACATGACCAGCACGAAGAGAGGCGCCGTTGCCGAGACAACCGCAGCGACCGCATACATGACGTTTCCTGCCTCTTGCGTAGTGCCAAGGAAGCTGACAACCGCGGGGATCATCGTCTGGTTTTCGGAACTGAGCAGCATCGCAGTCACGGCGAAGTCGTTGTAGGCGAGCAGGAACGAGAACAACCCCGTGGTGATCACTCCGGGCCACATCACCGGAATGATGACGTGCCGGAATGCCTGGAAGCGGGTGCAACCATCCACCATGGCGCTTTCGTCCATGTCCTTGGGGATATTCTTGAAGAATGAGTGCAGCATCCACAGCGTGAACGGCTGATTGATGGCCACAAGCACGATGATCGTGGTGGGTAGAATGCCCCAGACGTTCCACTCGAAGAAGGGCAGAAGATAACCGGAAACCAGCGTGATATGCGGCATTGCCCGGAAGACGAGCGCAAGCATGAGAATCCAGAACGCATAGCGGAAGCCCGACCGCGCAAGCGCATAGCCGCCCAACGTGCCGAAGGTGAGCGAGATGATCACCGTGAAGAAGACCACGATGACGGTGTTCAACACGGCACGCCAGAATTCCTCTTGCACCCATGCACCGTAATAGCCCCGTGTGGTGAAGGCGCCGCCGGTTTCCTGCCGGGTAAACACGCCGTAAAGCGCGTTGGTCCAGTCCGCGCGTGAGAAGAAGTCCGACTGAACCTTGAAGCTGCCCCATAGCGTCCAGAGAAACGGGAACGAGGCTATGAGCAGCCAGAGGACCACGAACGTGATCGAAAAGGCCTTGAGCGCGGTAAAGCGGGATTGTGCTTTGGTTGCCATGTCTTCGGCCCTCCTCAATGCGTCGATTTTCGGGTGAAGTCGCGGTACGTGCGAACTAGGACAGGCGACAGGAGGATCACGACACCGATGATGGTCAGGATCGAAGTTGCACCGGCCGAGCCATAGAGCGGGTTCCCGGCCTCTCGCAGGTCATTGTAGATGATCGTGCTGAGCGACTGGGCATAAGCTCCCGCCTGGAAGCTGATGATGGGCTCGAAGACACGGAAGTTATCCATCAGCTGAATGAGAGTGATGAAGACCACGAGCGGCATCAGGTGCGGCACGACCACGTGACGCATGCGCTGCCATTTGGAAGCGCCGTCTATCTGCGCCGCTTCCAGCGTGTCCTCGGGTACGGTTTGAAGCCCGGCGTAGAAGACGATGAAGCTGAAGGGGATCGAAGACCAAATCCCGTAGACGATCAGCATGATCCACATCAGCGTCCGCGAGGCCCTGATACTGAGCGACGGATCGTTGAACAAATTCTGGATCGTCGCTCCGATTATCCCCTCGGCATCGACCATCCAAAGCAGGATGAGCGAGCCCACGACCGGCGGCACCATCATTGGCAGCAGTGACATGAAGATCGTCATCCCCTTGAACATTCGGGGCAAATTGTTGACCCCCACTGCGATAGCGAGACCAAGCATCAGGACGAAGGGTGTGACGACAAAGGTATATGTAAGCGTGAAAGTCAGTGCCCGGTAAAAGGGCAAGCTCATCACTCGGTTCCAGAATTCGCCGATAGTATCGGTCGTGGCCCATGCCTCGGCAAGTTCACCGAAGGCAAGGTGGGATCGGTTTGTGTAGGTGCCCAATCCGTTGAAGCGGCCAAGCGGAGCTTCTTCGCGGAGTGCCTCTGTCGCCTCCTGATCGACCGCGACGCCTTCGGTACAGCCGAAGGGGCCGCAGTTCTCCACGGTGACCAGGACCTGTTCATGTTCGACGTGAAGGGATTGGATAAATACGGACACGATCGGCAAAGCGATGAACAGGACCATTGCCGATAAGGTCGGCAAGATGAACCAGAAAAATGTCTTGTGTTTCACGGCGTTGCCCCACGGTTTAATTGGGATTGACGGGGCCATGTCCGGCCCCGCCATCAGACCAGCACTACTGCAAGAAGCCTGCTTCGGTGGCAGTGGTGACATATGCCGCCTCGGCATCGGCCAGCGCCTGTTCGGCGCTCTCGTTGCCCTGCATGAAGTCTGACAATTCAGCGCCGAGCGCATTGTGCAGAAGGTTGATCTGCGGCACCATCGGGTACGGCCGTGCCCCACCCTGCGCGGTCTCATCTACACCGGATGCAGCCGGACCGGGAACGAACCCCTCCACAAGCCAGACGGCATCGTCGTTGTGGGCTTCGACCATTTCCGGAGTGAGGGCACTTGCCAGGGCCGCGAAGGTGGCTTCAGCTTCAGCATCCGGCACGTTGGCCGCATTGGTGAAGCCGTCCCACCAGAGCGTCGCACCGGGCACGCCGATACCTTCGACGATGGGGGCCGAGGAGAGAACAGTGTTCTCGGTCACGCCTTCAACAGCACCTTCTGCATCGAGGATCACGGCCCCGCGGGATCCCCACATGATGCCGAGCGCGGCCTGACCTGCCTCCCAGGTGGCCTGGGTCTCGTTCGAAGCCTGGCTCAGGTGATCGGGATGCGCATATTCGGCAAGCCTGGCCATCATTTCCAGCGTAGCAATACCGGCCTCGCTGTTGATTGCCGGGTTAGCGGTCCCCGGCTCAAAGAACTCGCCGCCATGGGCAAGATAAATTGTGTTGAACGTCTCGGCGATGTTCCAGCCAACCTGCATGTTCATCACGATCGGATGTTCCATGATCCCGGCGGCGCGGATCGCTTCAGCCGCGGCAAGAACGTCTTCATAGGTGGTCGGAACCTCGTCGATCCCGGCCTCCGCCAGGATGTCGGTGCGGGAATACAGATGCTGCGCGTTAGCCATGAATGCGATGGCCATCACGTTCCCGTCGATCGAGATCTGAAGGTTTGACGGAATGTTATCGCCATAGGCCTCGACCAGATCGTTGAGCGGGCGGACAAGTCCGTCGTTCATCAACTGGGTAAGAGTGGAATTTGCGACGATGACCGAGGTGTACTCCGCGGGGTTCGGCGTCAGCGCCGCGTTCATGATGTCGCGCGCCTCGGTCGTGTGGTTTCGAACGAATTCAGCCGCAGCCGCGCCACAGTTTTCCTCGGCGGTGCCCGCGACGGCGTGAATTGCCGGGAAGTCGCTGGCGAGGATGCGGATCGATTGCCCCTCGGGCCCGCAGTTCACGGCATGGCCATCCGCGAAAGCAGCGCTACCCATCAAGCAAGCCATCGCGCTGGTGATTGCGATCTTCTTGAAGAACATTCTTGTCTCCCTGTTTTCTCTATTGGTTGAGATGTGCATTGCAGGTGCGCATCCCGGAACTGCCCCTTTGATCGGGCCAGATGGTTGGCGGGGCCTCAGGCCCCAATTCGCGCTCCGTCCGAACCGTCAAACAGATGGCAAATCTCGTGAGGCACATGGATCGAGACCATGTCGTCGATCTCGGCCCGGTAGGCCTTTTCGGCCCGGACACTGACCAGCGCGCCGCCGATGCGGACAGTGACCATGGTCGCGTCGCCCAGCAATTCCAGCGTATAAATTGGTGCGTTGATCTGCCCGCCGCTCTCGACAACCGAGGCATCCTCGGCACGGAAGCCCAGTGACATCGCGCCATCCGGCACGGAGAGGCCCGAAATTTCGGTGCGGTCAGCACGGAAGGTCCCGCCTTGGACCTGACCCTCAATCAGGTTCATGGCTGGACTGCCTATGAAACTGGCGACGAAGGTGTTGGCCGGTTTGTCATAGATCTCGGTCGGACTTCCGACCTGCTGGACGATGCCGTTTTTCATCACGACAACTCGGTCGGCCAGCGTCATGGCCTCGATCTGGTCGTGGGTCACGTAGATGGTCGTAACCGCAAGTTCGTGGGACAGGTTCTTGATCTGCGCTCGCGTCGAGACGCGGAGCTTGGCATCCAGGTTCGACAGCGGCTCATCCATCAGGAATACGTTGGGCTGACGCACGATTGCCCGGGCCAGCGCCACCCTCTGCCGCTGACCGCCCGACAGTTCGGCGGGCTTGCGGTGCAGGAACTCGTCAAGTTCGACCATCGCGCTGGCGCGGCGCACCTTTTCGTCATGTGTCGAAGGATCGACGCCGCGGACCTTCAATGGAAAGCGGATGTTCTCGTAGACATTCATGTTCGGGTAGAGCGCATAGGACTGGAACACCATCGCCACATCTCGATCCTTCGGCTCGAGGTTGTTGACGACCTTTCCGTCGATGGTGATCTCCCCATCCGTGGGGTCTTCCAGACCCGCAATCATCCGCATCGTCGTCGTCTTGCCACAGCCCGACGGGCCCAGCAGAACCAGGAACTCTCGATCTGCGATCGTCAGATCGAAGTTGTCGACACCTACGAAGCTGCCCCACCGTTTGCAGATATTACGAAGTCTGATCTCAGCCATACGGCGCCTCCCGAGTGTGGCTCTTCACGCTTTGCATGCGCTTGCAAGGAGGCTAGACGAAAAGAAATATTCAGTATAATGAAAAAGATCTATGGCAGATATAAACAACATTAATTTGAGATTGATCGACACGACCGTCCTGTTGATCTTCCTCGGCCTCATGCGTCATCGCAAAGCAACGGACGTTGCCCGCGAGATGGGATTGACCCAACCGGCGGTCAGCCATGCCCTGAAGCGTCTTCGCACGCTCTATGACGATCCGCTCTTTCTGCGCCGCGCGCATGGGTTGGAACCAACATCGCTGGCGCATGAGCTGGAACCCAGGATTCGCAGAATTGTACGGCTGCTTTCAGAGACCCTCGAAGATCCGGAAGAATTCGATCCGCGTTCCACGGCGACCGATCTCAGGATCGGGGCATTCGATTACGAACTGACGACAGTGATACCGAAGCTTGTTATCGAAATGCGCACTCTCAGCCCGAACATCGATGTCCATGCCTACCCTCTGGTCTATAGTGAGGCCCTTGACGCGCTTGTGCAGGGACGGCTCGACCTTGCCATTGGATATTTTGATATCCCACCACGAAACGACGCGACATTTGTCGTCGAGGACCTCTATTCGGAGAACTACGTTCTGGCTGGCCGTCGCGGCCACCCCCTGTTGACCGCAAACCCGACACTCGAGGACATGGCGCAGGCAGACCACTTGCTTGTGTCTCCTCACGGTCTGATCCGAAACCGGGTCGACGAAGTACTCCGAATGCAAGGCTTCAAGAGAAACATCCGCACGATTGTGCCGTCGCTCTTTTCGGCGCTCTCGATCATCGAGAACTCGGATCTTGTCATGACCCTGCCCGAGCGTGTCGCCCAAAGAAACGAGCAACGTTTTGAAATCACCTACAAGCCGTTGCCAATAAAGGTCGGCGAGTTTCAGTTGCATGCGGTTCGACATGCGCGTGATGCCAACAGTCCACTTCACTCATGGCTGCTGGAAAACCTGCGTCGCATCGTGTCCCGCTAGATGTTCGGAGTTGCGACCGGAGCGGCCCTTTTCGACCGCCTGATCATGACAACAGGCACCCGACAAATGGCGCCACCTTGACAGATTTCACCAAGCTCGCTGCGGGAGATTTGCTGGACATACAAGTGTCAGATTGACAAGTACGCATGCTGTGAACAGGCGACAGACTCAGGGTGCAGCTGTGAATTTTCAGAAAGAAAAACGAGCAATTCTAGACCTTTATGCTGCGTTGGACGGTGCTGCCCCGGATCGAATCGGATCGGTTCTTTCAGAGGCAATGGCACCCGACACGCTATGGCGCGGCTTCCATCCATTTGGCGAATTGGTCGGGCCGGACGCTGTGGCAGAGCAATTCTGGGCACCCCTGCGCCATTCGCTGACGCGGCTGCAACGGCGGCAAGATATCTTCTTTGCCGGGCACAACGAATTGGACGGGTTTGCCGGCACTTGGGTGGTGTCGATGGGCCATTTGATGGGCCTCTTCGACCGGGCCTGGCTGGGTATCCCGCCCACCGGCAAGATGGCCTTTCTGCGTTACTGCGAATTCAACAAGGTCGAGAATGGCCGCATCGTCGAAGCCGCGATGTATTTCGACATTCCCCACCTGATGATGCAGGCCGGGCTCGATCCTTTCCCGCCGCAAACCGCTGCGCATCTGGTCCAGCCCGGCCCGCTGACCCATGATGGATTGCTCTTCCGGGACGCGCCGGAGGCCGAGGGTCCGGCCACGCTCGCCGCGATCAATGCCATGATCGGCGATCTGGGAACCTGGCAATCGGGCCTACCGCTTGAAGAGGAACTCGCCCAGACCTGGCACGACGACATGATCTGGTGGGGCCCCGCAGGGATCGGTGCGACCTACACGATCAAGCGCTATGCCAAGCAGCACTCGGGCCCATTTCGCGCGGCCTTCAGCGACCGTTCCAAGACCCGCCACCTCGCCCGCGTCGCCGAAGGTCACTACGGAGGCTTCTTCGGCTGGCCCAATTTCACTGCCCGGCATACAGGCGGCTTCATGGGGATGCCTGGCTCGGACAAGCCCGGAGAGATGCGGGTAATCGACATTTATCGCCGCGAGGGCGACAAGCTGGCGGAGAATTGGATCTTCATCGACCTGCTGCATTTCTGGAAGACACAGGGCGTCGACATTCTGAAACGCACAGTCGAGATTGCAGACGTATGAGCGTTGATACCTGACGCCTCATGGGATCAACACGGTCGCGCCCGACAGGCCCGAAAATCCGCACCAATGGTGTCGCGATAAGGGTCGAGGAGTCTTTCGACCCGGTCGCTGTGATCGATGATCTCGATCATGCCGCCGATCCTTTCAGCTGGTTCAGGATATTGGCGTAAGTCTCTTCGCCCTGCGCGCCGGTCACGAGATGCTGGCGGTTGAAGATCATTGCAGGCACACCGGTGATGCCGCGCGACGACCAGAACCGCTCGTTCTCACGAACGGAGTCGGCGCGCTCGCCACTGTCCAGCATGGCAAAGGCAGCGTCGCGAGCAAGTCCGATGCTGGCGGCAACATCGGCGAGGACAGCCACGTTGTTGAGATCCTCGCGCCGGGTGAAGAAGGCAGCGAACAGCGCCAGTTTCATGTCATGGGCGCGATCCTGATCTTTGGCCCAGTCGATCAGCTGATGGGCGCGGAAGGTATTCACCATCCGCATGTCGTCGGCATAGTTGAATGTGAACCCGAGCGCCGCGCCCATCTCGGTCAGGCGCGCCCGCGCCTTGATTGAGCCTTCCAGCGTGGTGCCGTATTTCGCGGCCAGATGGTCACGCAGGTTCTCGCCTTCGGCCGCCATCTGCGGGTTCAATTCGAACGGGTGCCAATGCACGTCAAGATCAGTGCCGGTCTCTTGCGCCGCCTTGGCCAGCTGGTGATATCCGATCACGCACCAGGGACAGACAACATCCGAGACGATATCCACACGAACAGCCATTGCCTCAAGCCTTGAACCGGGCGGCATTGGCCGACGCGGCGGCCTCGATGTCGCCCTTGCCGAATGCCGAAGGACGCGGCTCCGGCAGTTGCAGCGCTTCCTGCACTCTCGGCATCGCATCAAGTCGGTCGAACCAGGCTTGAAGGTTGGGCAAGCCATCGATTTCTACCGTCGCCCAGAAATAGCTCCGCGCCCACGGGTATGTGGCGATGTCCGCGATCGACATCTCGCGGCCCACCAGCCAATCGCGGCCCTCAAGCCGCGTATCCAGCACCTCAAGCAGCCGGCGGCTTTCGGTCACGTAGCGGTTGATGGCATAGGGCACCTCGTCGCCATTGGGCTTGGCGATGCGCTGAAAGAACATGGCCTGCCCCATGATCGGCCCGATATGGCCGACCTGAAAGAAAAGCCATTGCAGTGTCTCGGACCGCTCCACCGGATCAGAGGACAGGAACCGCCCGTATTTCTCGGCCAGGTGCCACAGGATCGCGCCGCTTTCGAAGATCGCGCGCCCCTCGGCCCGGTCCCAGATCGTCGGGATCTTGCCGTTGGGGTTCATCTTCACATAGTCGGGTGCGTGCTGCTCCTTCTTCGAGAAATCGACGTTGACCAGGTCATAGTCGATCTCGGCCTCGTGCAGGAAGATGAGCGGCTTCCACCCGTTCATTGTGTTCGCGGTGTAGAGGACAATATCAGGCTGCGACATTTTCAGCCTCCGCAAATACCTCAGCGAGATGGGCATCGAAGCGGTCGAAGTCGGCGTCAATCTGAGGGTTCTTCATCACGTCGAAGGCGGCAAAGGTCGGGAGCGGGCTCATGTCGAAGAACCGGGCGTTCAAGTGCATCGGGCGCAGCAGATCGTCGACGCTACCGCCCTCGAAGAACGGCTCTGCCGCATCATCGAAAGCCTCGCGCGGGGCATTGAAAGTGACCGACAACATGTACTTGGTGCCGGTCAGCGACCCGCCCATGCCGTAGTTCGCCTTGGGCGCCTCTGGGGTGCGGCCGTCTCCTCTGGTCAGGCGACCGTCCATGCCGATGGTGTAGACCTCGTCCATGTACTTCTTGAACGACCACGGCACGCCCATCCAGTTGACGGGGAACTGCATGATGACCGTGTCGGCCCAGATATGGTTCTCGACCTCCGCATTCGCGTCATAGCCTTCGGCGACGGTGGTCACGCGTACGCTATGGCCCTGCGCTTCGAGAAAGGCGCGGGCGCGGTCCACCAGCGTGGCGTTCAACTTACCGGGGGCGAATTCGTAGGGCTGCGCCCCGTTCAAAATCAGGATGTTGCTCATGATTGTTTATCTCCTTCATTCCTTGTGGAGCCCGCTTGACTTGCCGGCCGTTCGAGGGGAAATTGCGAGCACAGGAAGCTAAAATCAACTAGTATACTTTTAGTAACCTTAAATTTCGGATTGGAGATCTGGCATGCGCGCAAGAGTCGAAAGCGACGCACGGGGACGGCGGCAGGTCCATGATGCCTGTTTCGAGCCCTGTTCGATCGAAAAAGGGATGCGGATCATCGGTGGGAAATGGACCGGGTCGATCCTGTGGCACCTCAAGGATGGCCCGGTGCGGTTCAACGATCTGGCCCGGATGGTGGGGGGCGCTTCCAAGAAGATGATCACCGAACGCCTGCGCCAGCTTGAAATGCAGAATTTGGTCCGACGCGAGGTCATGGATACTGCGCCGGTGTCGGTGCAATACGAGATCACCGAGTTCGGGCGCAGCGCATTGGGATTCCTCGACGAACTTCGCAAATGGAGCGAGGGGTTGCCGCAGGACATCCACGCCGATGGTTGATCTTCCCCGGCTGAAACCCGACCCGATCCCCGCGATCAATCCAGTCCCGGAATTCGCCGTCAGCGGTGCGCGCGCAGCGGTCTACGAGCGCACCAAGGCCGGCCTTGGCGTCCCCTGGATGGGCGTGGTTGCCATGGCATTTGCGCATTATCCCCGTTTCTATGACACCCTCTGGTCGGCCATGGAGCCAATCACGGGGACAAAGGCGTTTGAAAAGGCCTGCAGGTCCCTGCGGGATGTCGCCGAGCGGGAGGCGGAAGCATTGGAGCCCTCGCCCCTGGTGTCCCAGTTATCGGCGCATCGGTATGGCGCGCAGGAGATCGAAGACATCCGAGCCTGCAACGAAATCTTTTCCAGCGGCAACATGCCATACGTTCTGATGGCGACGCTGGCGCGGCATCTTCTGGAAGGAAACCCGTGGCGGGGTGGTGGGGACCTCGACCGCACAACGGCTACCCGACCGAACGTTCCCAAACCGGCCCTGATGGAGCCGCACCACGCGTCAGACGATCTCGCGGCACTTTACGATGACCTCCGCGCGGCGCTCGGGTTGCCCTTCGTCAACACCGACTATCGGGCCTTCGCCCGGTGGCCCAGCTATTTCACCATGGCCTGGAACGACCTCAGTCCTCGACTGTCCGAAGCGCAGTACGCAAATAATGTAGAACGCGTCCACCACGCGGCGGTCGACCTTGCCGCCTCGCTGCCGAACATGACCGGAATAACCCCGGACGAACTGCGCGACGCGGCCACATCCGATGCATCGTTGGAAGAGGTCCTGTCAGTGGTGAGGTTGTTCCAGTGGCTCTTGCCGGGTCTGGCCGTGAACGTGGCGTTTTTCCGAAGCCAATTGCAACGTTAGTCCAGCGTATTACCTAGATCTTCGGGCCGAGTGGATCAGCTTGCTCCGCCCCCGAGTGGCGCCACTACGCCTACACCTCAATTTCGCTGCCGCAAAGAAACTGCGCCAGCGACGAGCCGCACTGCCGCGATTGGCCTCTGAGCTACCCCCTGAAATTCGGACACTGACATAAGATCTGCAGTCTGCCGACCCTCGACGAGAAGGAGATCAGACATGTCGAAACGGAGCAGCACGCGCCTGAGTTCAAGGCGAAGGTCGCGCTGGAAGCCCTGAAAGGGGAGGAGACGGCTGCTGAGCCGGCAAGCGACCCGAAGGATCCATTGCGCGCCGCCATCTGCGCGTCGGAAGAGCCACAGTCCACCTACATCGGGATATTTCCCGGGAGGCGCCGACCGGACGAACGCGGACGTAAGCTTGTTCAGTTCTCGGCCCATTCTATCCACCCTTCTATCCACCCCTATACGGGGCATAGACTGGGCCTTCATGCATCAAGGTGGAACTGACGAATGTTCGTAAGAAATTGAGATAGATAGATTATGAGCGATCACGAGACGTTGTGACATTAGCCTTCAAGGCTCGCCGCCCGCACCACTCGCTTCGCTCTTGTACATTGCTGCCGATGAACTCGGGACATGAACCCGATCTCGCCACCCGTGCCCAAGGGCAATCACGATCGACATTTCCAGCGACATGCCTGCTGTCGCGACGCGCAGATCGCGGGGGGGGATCCACACTGGTCTACCCAAGCGTCGGTGCTCCGCGGTCGAAACGCGCGTGATAGATGCGATAGTCCTCGTGCTGGAGACAGCACCGCTCCTCGTAGCGGGCACGCATGTAGTAGATGCCGTTCACGAGAAGCAGCGCCAGCGTACCGCCGACGGCGCTGCCGAGGCTCGTGCCCAGAACCGGGATCTCGATCATCCAGTAGGAAAGGTTCTTCGACAGATAGGCCGGGTGCCGCGCGAAGCGATAGGGGCCGCTACAGACCAGCCCACGGTAGGTCAGGTTCGAGAACCGATATCCGAAGGAAACCGTGCTGAGCGCGTAAACCGTCATCAGCAGCAAGATCGCGCTCCCCCAAATAACGTAGTGCACGCTGTTTTCCGCGAACACCGTGCCCCAGACGATGCCATCGCTGTAGCTCAGGTAGTTGCGGTTGATCAGTTGCCAGAAGGGGACGTAGCAGATGATGCAGAAGAGCCACCCACCCGGTGTTCTCTCGGGGAAGCGGACATGGGCGTTCAACAGCCGGAACCCGCAAAGGTATCCGATGGTGCCGAAACAGACATCGACCAGCAGAAGAAGTTGATAGCCGATTTCGTAGAAACCGCGGAAATCCGTGATGCTGAAAGGCGTGGCGCTCAGACGATTCCAATCGCCGATCCCGAAACCCACCATGATCGGGACGAAGAACCCCTTGATGGCGAGACCGAGCATGTGGTCACGCACCTTCGCGGGGTCGCCCTGGGCCCCGAAAGTGAGGCAGGCGCGGCCGAACGCCGCCAGCCCGTCGTCACGGTCTTCGGCAAGAAAATGGAACACCACGATGTACAGGAGGACAACCGGCGCCGCGGCAGGCAGCCAGACGAGGAGCGCCGCGAAGGTAGTGCGATACCAGGTGTCGGCGTAGAGTGGCAGGAAACTGTATGCCCCCCAAAGGATCAAAGCACTTCCTGCCAGTCCCGCGCCCTTATAGGCCAGCAGGGCGAATGATCGGCGGGTGAACGCATTCGCGCAGGTCAGCGGGCCAACGTCGGGCTGACGGTACACTCGAAACAGCAGCCCATCGCAAAGTGCCATGACGAAAAAGATCACGGCGCAGGCCATAAGATAGCCATCGCGACCGGTGAATGCGTGCTCCCCCCGTGCAAGGATGAAACATGAGATCAGAGTCAGCAGTCCGACATAGCCCGTAAGAGCAGGTTGGGCGTTGCGGATATCGCGTTCCGACACGGCATCAGCCGCCGCCACTTGCCGCCTCACGAGCGCATCCGCCATCGTGTCGATCCTTCCTTGTGACCCGGTGCCGCTGACTGGAAAGCCCCGGCCGCGCCAGGGCGGCCGGGGCGCTCATGTTCACACGTTCAATGCGCGGCAGCGCTGATGATTGCGGACTGGGTCGTGGCGATCCGCATCGCCCCCTGCCCCACTTCCACCGGCCCGGAGACGGACACGCAGACGGTGCGTGACATCAATGAGGCGGACGACTCGAAGCGGATGCTGTGGATCTCGAGGCTGCCCGCGACAACGGCGTCGTGGACGACGCCCACGGGAATGCCGTTGGCATCGAAGACCGCGTATCCGTTGAAGACGTCGGAATTACCGCCGTTGGCGCAGCGTGGATTGCCACCGACCCGGGTGACCGGGGCGACGAGTCCGCCTGACGTGCCGGATGTGCCCGAGGTGCCGCTGGTACCGGACGTGCCCGAGGTGCCGCTGGTGCCGGAGGTCCCTGAGGTCCCGGATGTACCGCTGGTACCGGAGGTGCCGCTCGTTCCGGAAGTGCCCGAGGTGCCGGACGTGCCCGAGGTGCCAGAAGTGCCGCTGGAACCGCTTCCCGAGGTGCCGCCCAGAATGCTGCCGACCCCGGAAACGCTGCCGCCTACCAGGCCGCCGACGCCGCTGCCACCTTGAGACCCCTCGCTGAGGGCGTTGCCGACACCGGAAACCGTATCCCCGACACTGCCAACCGCGTCCCCAAGGCCGCCCCCGACAGCATCGCCCAGGTCGCTTACCGCGCCACCTACGCCGCCGCCGCTGCCAATGGAGCCGCCCACGGCGTCACCGACACCGCTTACCACATCGCCAAGCCCCCCCAGGAGATCCGCTTGCACCTGGCTCGGCGTCAGCGCGCCGCCCAGGCTGACGGCCCCGAACCCACCAGCCAGCAATACCGTGTAAATTTTTTTGCGCGATTTCCGGAAGTTTTCGCGGCTGAATTCTGAATGTAACACTTTTATGCTCCGTGTCCTTTGCAATAGATCAACCGAATAGCGCCCTCCTTGGCGCGGTTTCATTCGGCCAGCTCAGCGCCGAGCGAACACGTCCACGAGATTGCAGAAACAGGGCCTGCCCCACCTGCCCTGTATTTCCCTGTAGCGCGTACAGGTATCTACAATCCCATTCGTCCAATGGTTGCCCAATCGAGTTTCCATAAAACTCGCCCGAAGCTCTCGCAGGTCGAATTGGTGTGAACGTTGTCATTCGACGCTTTCACTCTTCGAAGGTGCGAATTACGCAGCGGGGCGGTCCATTATACTCGGGTACCATCGGCCGATAGTACGATTGAGAAGACCTCGGATCGTGGATGGTACTTCCGACCTAATGGAACTCTTCAATCGATGTCCCAGCGGATCAATTCAGCCCCCAAGCCTAATTAATGAGCGCTTTGCAAAAAAATTGTCCAATGCGGAATTTAGGGCCAGGCACGTCGATTTCCTGCTTGCCGGCAGCTTGAGAGACGCATCCGCGATCGCTGCGCGTTCACAGGAGAGGTCGTGGCATCCGAACTGCGTCGAAGCGATGACCACGGGGACATCCGGCTGGCGCCGCCGGAAGCCGATCAGCCGGTCGATATCGCTGGCGATGTTGACGAAGACCGCTAGGTCAACGACCAGCAACCGGTCCGTCCGAGGTTGTCCGGCCAGCAGCACCTCTGCCTGCGCGTGATCGCCGACCGCGCCCAGGTACCGGCAGTCTCTCTGGAGCCAATCTGCATGGGCGAGCAGCGGCGATCCCGGATTGGCAACCAGCAGGATGACCGTGTCCCGAGCCATCTGGGTAGGCAGCGACCCGCTTTCCTTCTCTCTTGCAACCCGCGCATGGTGGCGGAATTCGGTCTCTTCAAGAAAGGACCGCGGCGCGCGGCCCTCATTTGCCGCGGGACCTTTCTCTGCGGCGCGCAGCCGTGTCAGGCGCGGATACCGTGTCGTGGGGAAAAATATGTTCTGCATGCCGATACTCCTGAGAGGAGCGCGCGGCGCCCCGGTCCTGGCCGGTGGCTGTCACCGTGCGGGTTATCGAGAATGGGGGGCGGTTCAACGAGTTACTGGGGGGTAGTTGAACGGCCAGCCCACTCTCGACCCTTGTAGAATGGACAGAGCAAAACCGCGCCGACTATCGGTCTCGCGGCCTAAAACCAACCTGTCATCACAAAGGACGACGCCGCGGATCGGCAAAGCAGGCTTTGCGGACGTGGGTAAAGTTCGTTCAGGATCAGACCCTTACGCCGTCCAGCATGTCCTCGACCACGAAGGAGACCAGTTGCTGACGGTTCGACAAGCCGCTCTTGCGAAATATCGAGCTGACCTGGCTCTTGGTTGTCGATTCGCTGGTATTTCGGTAAATCGCGATCTCGGCGTTGCTGAACCCCTTGACCACGAGCAGGCCCACCTCGCGCTCGGACTCCGACAGGTTCCACGTGGAGAAAAGGCCCTCCACATGGGTCTGAAACTGGCCCGAGGCCGCCTCCAGACGCTCCTCCACCCCATTGATCCGGCGCAGGTTCGGGATGAGCAGCATCACGGTGGCGAGAACGCCGAAGACCATGCCGAGGCTCGCCAGCACTTCCATGATCTCGAAGTACTCCCACGGGATCCGGACGGAAGACCACGCGAAGAGGTCCGCCAGCGTGCGGAACGTGAAGAACGATGCACCGGCCACCTGGATCGCCAACGGTGGCACGAGCGCCCACATGACGGGCGTGGCAAAACTGTACGGCCTCGATGGCTTCCGCTCCCCCTCCCCGTCCGGCGGATGAACGGAGATTGCTTCGGCCTTGCATTTGGTAAAATCGGCTCGTTTCAATTTTGCCTCTTTAAGGGCTGATTACCTCGAGCACTGTATCCCGAAGGACCAGTCCGCCACTTTGACTGAAAATGATTTCTCGCAGTTGCACCTGGTTGACGGCGAGAATTCTGATCCGGTTGAGGAGAGTCCTTGAAACCGACCGGATCTGATACCCTTGTCGGTCAAGCGTTCGAATGACTTCAAGGTATCTGTTTTCAGTAATTTCATCGACGGTAATATCTACGTGCTCGGACCCGGCATCATGGGCGATAACGGGGGTAACGAATAAAAAAAATGCAACAAGAATTGCACGAAGCAACCTGCTGCTTCGAAAGCGTACTTTTGGCAGAAACATGACCGAACTCGGAACTGGCACTGTATCGATCATAGTGGCTAGCAACTCTGGTGGAAAGTAACATCAAGCTAGGAAACCGCCGATGGTATGAGAATAGTACTTTCGACCTAAAGCGCGAAATTTTCGTTTGTGCAGTTGGACAAGGCGGCTTGCGCTAAAACTGTTCGCGACGGCAAGCGGCCCGCGAGGATGAAGAACCCCACCTGCGGGCTTTGCGGGGAAACTGCAAGGCAACCGGTGAGATCCGTGGTGCAGCCGATCTGGCACGCGCGGCGCTGAGAACCGCCATCCATCACTATACTCTCGCCTGTATTATCACTCCCACGCGCTCCGACGTGCGTCGCGCCAGCCGCGGCTCTTGCTGCGCCCTGTCCTGCCGCCGCCTCGCCTTATCCCGGCGTCCAGGAAATGCGCATCCGCGGCAAGCGGCGCGCCGGTAGTTGCATCAGAGTCGCACTTTTGCCCGCGTATTGCCCATTTCCCTTTCGAATGAGACAGATGGCGCTTGCAGAGTTGATCGCTCAGTTATCCACAGGTACCTTGAGAAGGTTGTTAACGATCATTTCTTGGCCCTGCGACGAGGTCCGGATCATCGAAAACTGTAAATGTCGCGCTCGTAAGTGATGATCGGGGTTCATTGCCATGAAATACTTTTGGACAGCGGTGCCGCACACGGCAAACATTGCCGTCGTCGCAATGGCGATTTTCTTGGGGCTGATCCTCGACCGCTCCAATGTGAACCGATATCTCGCGGAACAGCAATTCGATGTTCTCGAAGATACCTATGAGCTTCAGGTCGCGCTGGAGCTGGAAATCAGCGAAAAGCTCTGGCTGACCGAGGGCTTGGTCTCGGCGATTGCCGCGCAACCCGAGATGAGCCAGGAAGACTTCAGCCGGTCCGCCGCACAGCTCTTTTCCGCCACGGAAGACGTGATCAACGTCGCCGCCGCCCCTGATCTGGTGATCGACTATATCTATCCTGTCGCCGGGAATGAATCCGCGCTCGGTCTCGATCTGGCGCGTCAGGCAAACCTGACCGGCGCCGTGCGCGAAGCCATCGACACTGCGCAGACGATCTTTACCGGCCCCGTGGAGCTCGTTCAGGGTGGTCAGGGCTTCATCACCCGGGCGGCCGTGTTCCTGCCATCGGCCGAGACGGACGACTCCGCGCTTTGGGGGATCGTGTCGCTCGTCATCGATGCGGAAGGTCTCTTCGTAACTGCGGGTCTCGACGATGCGCTTTTGCCCAACGAATTCGTTGTGCGTGATGGCACCGGTCGTGTTTTGGCAGGCGATCCCAATGTCTCCTTGATGGAGCCGGTCGCCATTCCAGTGACCGCGCCCGGCGTCGGTTGGGTGTTGGAAGCCGCGCCACGCGGTGGGTGGTCCACCTCGCCTCCGAACCGGGCGAGCATCTGGCTTGCCGTGGCGCTTGTGACGCTGGCGCTTCTGGCGCTTTACCGCGTTCTGCATTGGGCGTTCGACCGCAAGGTCGAGGCCGAGACGCAGCTTGAAGAGGCCGTGGAGGCGCTCAGCGATGGTTTCGCGCTCTATGATTCCGAGGGCCGGTTGACGATGTGCAACCAGACCTATCGCAACTTCTTCCCCACATCCGCCGACCTTCTGAAACCCGGCACCCCGTTCGAGGATATCCTGCGCCGCGGCATCGAGAATGGCCAATATCCAGCCGCGGTGGGCCGCGAAGATGAATGGATCGCGGAACGGATCGAAGCCCATCGCAATCCCACCGAACCGACCGAGTTCAAGACCCCTGATGGCCGTTGGTTGCGGGTGGAAGAGCGCCGCACGCCCTCTGACAGCATCGCGGGCGTTCTCGTGGACATCACCCAGTTGAAGCAGGCCGTGGCCCGCTCTGCGGCGGCAAATGCGGCGAAGACCGACTTCCTGAATACGGTCAGCCACGAGTTGCGCACCCCGCTTTCGGTGATCCTGGGCTACAACTCCTTCATGCGGAACCTCAGCGCTCTGCCGAGCTATCGCTGGCTCAAGGATGACATCAAGACCGAAGACCTGGGCAATCGTCTGACGACATTCTCCAACGATATCAAGAAGTTCTCGGACCAGATCGAGACTTCGGGCAAGCATCTGATGGCGCTGATCGCCTCTGTGCTCGACATCGCCGCGATCGAGGAAGGCACGCTGCAGCTGAACCCCGAGACGCTGAACATGGACGAGACCCTGGCCGAGGTTGTCAGCCAGATGCAGGTGGTCGCGCAGAAGAAGGGCATTGCGCTTACGGTGGAGAGCGAGAATGGCGACGTTTGGGCCGATCCGGTGCGTTTGCGTCAAATCCTGCTCAACATCATCGGCAATGCGATCAAGTTCACCGACGAGGGCGCCGTGCAGGTCCGCAGCTATCTCGAGAACGGGCGCTCCTGCGTCGAAATTCGAGACACAGGCCCCGGCATCGCGCCGGATATTCTCAGTACGATCTTCGACCGATTCCGGCAGGCCGATGAGACCAGCAGCCGCAAGCATGGTGGTATCGGGTTGGGTCTTTCCATCGCCAAGGAACTGGCAGAGTTGCACGACGGCTTCATCGAGGTGGACAGCACCCTTGGCGAAGGGACAACCTTCCGCGTCGTGCTGCCATCGCAGGAGCCCGACAGCGACGGACACTCGAAACAAGATGTTGCCTAAAGGGTAGCACGTTGATGCTTTCAACCCGACTTAATTTAGCCCAACTCTCTGGCCAAAGTCAGTTAACGAAACGAGGCACGGACAACGATCCAACCCACGGTTTTGACTAGGTATATTGAGTATTTTTGAGGCGAGTCATGAGCAGGTTTAGTAAACGGACATTGGCAATCTTGGTGCTCGGCAACCTGCTGATCGCGTTCTCTTTGCCCTTTAGCCTGCACAAGCTTGTCCCTGCCCTCGAAATCAACAGCCGCGCCGACTTCGCAACTTATTTCCTGGTCTCCACTGCAGTGGTCGGCCTGATCGCCGCCGTCAGCCTGAGCGCGGCCCACGCCAGCAACCGACGCGCTACCTCGGCGCTGGTTGGCGGCTACGCCGATGCCATCGGCCTGCGCGACCGGGCGCTGGACCAGCACACCATCGTCAGCACGACCCATCCCGACGGCCGGATGAAATCGGTGAACGAGAATTTCGTCCGCACCTTCGGCTACGATGCGTCCGAGCTTTTGGGCAAGACGCCCGCGATGCTCTACGTGGACGACGATCAGGGGCCGAGCTTCGAGGATGTCCTCGCCATCGCGGCGCGGGGCAAGGTCTGGAAAGGCGAACAGCGCCTGAAGACGAAAGACGGCAATGTCGTTTGCGTCGCCACCACCATCATTCCCCGCTTCGACCACAACGGCGTACACACCGAAAGCGTGTCGATCCGCACGGACATGACCGCGGCGCAATCCCACGCGGCGGATGAAAGCCGGAACGCACTGATCGAGCGCCTGCCCGACGGCGTCTTCGTCTATGACGCCGAGACCTACAAGATCATCTACGTCAATGCCAACGGGCGCGAGCGTCTTGGCTGGACGTTCGAGAGCATGTCAGAGAAGTCCATTTTCGACACCTTCCAGGACTTCGACCAGGGCATGTTCCGCCGCTATCTCGAGCCTCTGAAGATTGGTGAGGCCAAGCAGGTGACCCTCCGCGTCGAGCACAAGATCGGCCCGCTCGAGATCCTGACCCACTTCGATACCGGTCCCGACGGACGCCGCAGCCTGATCTCGGTCGTGCGCGACATCTCGGACCGTGTGGAAGCCGACAAGATGAAGCTGACCTCCGTGTCCACGGTGAGCCACGAGCTGCGCACGCCGCTGACGTCGATCAAGGGCGCGCTCCGCCTGCTGGAATCCGGCGGCGTCGGCACGATGAGCGACAAGGCGCAGCACATGATTGCCATCGCCAACCGCAACAGCGATCGCCTTCTGGCATTGGTCAACGACATCCTTGTTCTGGAGAAGATCGAGGATGGCGAGATGACCATCGCGCTGCAGGAAGTGAACCTGCTCGACCTGCTGGAGGAGGCCGCCGAGAACCACGCGTCCTATGCGGAGCAATCCAGCATCCAGTTCAAGGTGCATGCCACCGATCTGCCGGCCGTCGTGCAGGCCGACCCCGACCGCATGATGCAGGTTCTTGCGAACCTCATGTCGAACGCCGCCAAGTTCTCCCCCACCGAGGGCACCGTGAACCTTTATATTCAGGACGCCGGCGATGCATGGCGCATCTGCGTCGAAGATCACGGGCCCGGCATCCCCGAGGCGGCCCGCAAGACGCTGTTCGACAGCTTCTTCCAGGTCACCGCCGATGCGCGCTACTCGCGGCCCGGTACCGGCCTTGGCCTGACGATCTCGAAGCGGATCATGGAGTTGCATGGAGGATCAATTTCCTTCAACACCGAGATAGACCGTGGCACAATCTTCTACTGTGACCTCAAGAAGCTGGTCAGCGCGGAAGTCGAGAAAGAAGCTGCTGCATGAGCAATCTACTTCAATTCCCGGGCAATCCCCGAGCCTCGGGGACAAAGGGAACATCTATGCCGAAGCTGAGCACCATCCTGCACGTTGATGACGATTTCGACATTCGCGATATCGTTCAGATGTCGCTGAGCATGGACGACTCGCTGACGTTGTATCAGTCGAGTTCCGGGCCCGAGGCTCTGGATTTTCTCGCCACGACGCGCCCCGACCTTCTTCTGCTCGACGTGATGATGCCGGGCATGACGGGGCCGGAGCTTTGGGCGAAGATCAAAGCCCTCCCCGAAGGCTACGCGGAAATTCCGACGATTTTCATGACCGCCAAGGCGGAAGACTCCCTCTCAAAAGAGCTTCTGCAACAGGGCGCGATTGCCGTGATCACCAAGCCTTTCGATCCCATGAGCCTGGGGCCCGACATTCGCTCGGCTTGGGAAAAACAGTAAGCCTTTGCGATAGATCGAGATTTTGAGGCGGGCCACTGGTCCGCCTTCTGCGTTGAGGCGACAGGTCTGGCGCTTGTGGCGGCCCGACTAGGCCATCCGAGCTGGCTCGTGGCCCCCCCTACCCTGCCTGGCTGCGCAAGTCCCATGTTTGGAAACAAAAACCGTCTCAATTCATTTTGACGCCCGTTCGCGAACAAAGTTTCGCCCGAATCCGCTCCTACCAATTGATTAAGGCTTGGTTAATGCCGTGGTGAATCGAGGGAGCCAACGAGGCGCTCCCGCACCATGGAAGCGGCAGATCAGGCAGAGGATGCGCGAAACAACTGCTGGCGAACCAGTGGACAAATACAAATAGGAATTGAGCCGTGAAACTTCTTGCAGTTGATGACGACCCCATCTTTCTGGATCTACTCGTCTCCACCCTCAACGCGATTGGATATGACGACATCACGCCGGTGAAATCCGCGATGGAGGCTCTGCACGAGCTGGCCGTGGCGACCGTTCCTTTCGACTGCCTGCTGTTCGACATCCAGATGCCGGTCAAGAACGGTATCGAGTTGACCAAGGAAGTCCGTCAGCAAGCGCGCCACGCGCAAACGCCGATCATCATGATCACGCAGATGCAACAGCGCGAATTCATCGACCAGGCCTATGCCGCCGGCGCCGACGATTACGTCGTGAAGCCGATCCAGGCAGCAGAGCTTTCCGCCCGCCTCGGGATGGTGAAGCGCGTGGCCGAGCTGGATTACCAGGTCAAGCACAGCAATGCGCAGTCGCCCCACCCGTGGCGCTTCAGCGATGCGATCCCGCTGGAGGCGCGCGACAGCATCCTCAACTACCTCGCGTTGGAGAACTACCTGCTGACCCTCGGGCGGCTCCGGATGTCGAACATCTGCGCCTTCAGTGTGTCCCTCGTGGGCGCGGCTGACCGCTTCGCGTCAGTGCCCATCGACGAGTTCACTGACACGCTCAACGACATCGCCGCCATCGTCGTCGATCACACCAAGCGGCACCGTCCACTGGTCTCCTACGCAGGCTCTGGCCGCTTCATCGTCGTGCTGCCGCGCGCGATCGGGCTGGACACCGAGGAGCTGAGCGACCTGATCAATGGCGAGTTGGAGACGCTCTACACCTCGGTCTACCTGCCCGAGGAAGAAGGCGCGCAGGTTCGCATCGGGCCGATCCACCGGCCCCGTATCCTGAATGGCTTCTCGGCCACATCGCTTATCTCCAAGGCTCTGGGCGGCGTCAGCGACGAAGTTCAGGAAGCACGCTACAAGCAGCTCTGGAAGAGCGCGGCGTGATGATGGCCGCGGCGCACCCCAACCCTTCGGCAAACAGCCGCTTTTCGGACGCGTTGGCGCGGGTCCGGCAGCGGTTCGTTCAATCGATCCCCGAGCGGCTGGAAGAAATCGGCTGCCAGTTCGAGCGTATTTCGGACGGCGAAGACCTTGCGGATTGCCTGCACGGGATCGAACGCGAGTTGCACAAGATCGCCGGTATTGCCGGCTCCATCGGGTTATCGGAACTGGGCGAGAAAAGCGCGCGCACCGAGGCGAAACTGATCAACGAGCTGGCGGGCGACATCGACGCCGCTGCCGTCGAGAAGCTGTTCGAAGCCATCGTCGAGCTGACGCAGGATCTGCAGAGGGTTCACGCAACCGAAGCAAGCTGAGCCGTCAGCGCAACCAGCACGAAAAAAGGGCCGTCATCGCGACGGCCCTTTTTCGTTTCACCCATGTGTCGTTCAGGGATCAGTATTCGACGACGGCGCGGATCGACTTGCCCTCGTGCATCAGCTCGAAGCCATGGTTGATCTCGTCCAGGCTGAGCTTGTGGGTGATCATCGGATCGATCTCGATCTTGCCGTCCATGTACCAGTCCACGATCTTCGGCACGTCGGTCCGCCCGGAGGCCCCGCCGAAAGCCGTACCGCGCCAGCTGCGGCCGGTGACCAGTTGGAACGGACGGGTGGAGATCTCGGCGCCGGCGGGTGCCACGCCGATGATGATGCTCTCGCCCCACCCCTTGTGCGCGGCTTCCAGCGCGGTGCGCATGACCTGCACATTGCCGGTGGCATCAAAGGTGTAATCCGCGCCGCCCCCGGTCAGTTCGACCAGATGCGCGACCAGATCGCCCTCGACCTTCGAGGGGTTCACGAAATCGGTCATGCCGAAGTGGGTGCCCATCTCGACCTTGCTGTCGTTGAGGTCGACGCCCACGATCTGATCCGCACCGGCAAGGCGCAGGCCCTGGATCACGTTCAGGCCGATACCGCCGAGGCCGAAGACAATCGCCCGGCTGCCGATCTCCACCTTCGCGGTGTTGATCACCGCACCGATGCCCGTGGTCACGCCACAGCCGATGTAGCAGATCTTGTCGAAGGGCGCGTCCTTGCGGACCTTGGCGAGCGCGATTTCCGGCACAACCGTATGGTTGGCGAAGGTCGAGCAGCCCATGTAATGGTGGATCGGCGTGCCGTCGAGCATCGAGAAGCGGGTCGTGCCGTCGGGCAGAAGGCCTGCGCCCTGGGTCGTGCGGATCGACTGGCAGAGGTTGGTCTTGGGGTTGAGGCAGTATTCGCACTCGCGGCACTCGGGCGTGTAGAGCGGGATCACGTGATCGCCGACTTCAAGGCTGGTCACGCCCTCACCCACTTCCACCACGACACCTGCGCCCTCATGGCCGAGGATGGCCGGGAAGATGCCCTCAGGGTCATCGCCCGAGCGGGTGAATTCATCGGTATGGCAGAGGCCCGTGGCCTTGATCTCGACCAGAACCTCACCCGCGCGAGGGCCCTCAAGATTGACCTCCATGATTTCGAGAGGTTGTCCGGCGGCAACGGCAACGGCGGCTTTGGTTCTCATGTCTCTGTCTCCCAGCATCTGCCCCACACCGGGCCAATGACGCCCATGGAAGGGCAGGAACGTCGGCGCGTGGTGGCGTTTCGTTAATACGCCTACGAATGCCTGATCGCGCCGCGAGTGGCCATAGGGTTTCTGCCGATGAATGGGCGTCTCGCGCGCTGCTGGCACGCGCAGGCAGGCTATGCGACATTTGGGCGGATGAACGCGTCACCGTGCAAAGGCCCTCGCCATGACAGCCTCCCCGATCCTCTGGAGTTTCCGCCGCTGCCCCTACGCGATGCGCGCACGAGGGGCGATATTGCTGGCAGGACAGAGGGTTGAGCTGCGAGAGATCGTCCTGCGCGACAAGCCGGAGGCGTTTCTGCGCACCTCTCCCTCCGCAACCGTCCCGGCGCTGCGCCTGGGCGACAGGGTCATCGACGAAAGCCTCGACATCATGATCTGGGCGCTGGAGCGGAATGACCCCGACGGGCTGCTCGAGATGCCGGATGAGGGATGGCAGTTGATCGAGTCCAATGACGGGCCGTTCAAGGACGCGCTCGATCACACGAAATATGCCGTGCGCCATCCGGAGTTCGACCCGGTGGCAGAGCGCCAGAAGGCGGCAGGCTATCTTCACGCGCTGGAAGCCCGGCTTGCTGCGCAGAAGTGGCTTTGCGGCGATCAAGCAAGTCTCGCCGACCACGCGATCTGGCCGTTCGTGCGCCAATTCGCCAACACCGATCGTGCGTGGTTCGACGCGCAGCCTTGGCCCGCCCTTATCCGCTGGTTGGACGGTTTCACCGAAGGGGCGCATTTCGCGCAGATCATGCCGAAGTACACCCCTTGGGTAGAAGGCGACGCCCCTGTCTGGTTCGGCGCGCCCTAGACCGCGACCGAGTGACGGGCCGTGCTTTCCTGCAGATAGGCGTCGAACGCGGCGGCCGCGAGGCGCACAAGGGGTCGGCCCCGCGGGGTCATGGCAAAGCATCCCTTAGACATCGTCAAAAGCCCGTCCGCCGCCATCTCGTGCAGCGTGGCTTCCGCCTGCCGCCACCAACCGGGTGCAGCTCCATGGCGCCTGCCAATCGCGGCAGCGTCGACGTGGCCGTCGCACATCAGCCGCTCAATCACCTCGGCGCGGAGCCGGTCATCCGCGGTGAGCGGCAACCCCTTGGCGACGGGCAGATGCCCGGCCTCCACCGCGCGGGCCCATGCGCCCGTCTCTGCGATGTTCTGGATGAAACCCGAGGGCGTGCGTCCGATGGAGCTCGCGCCAAGGCCGATCAGCGTCTTGGCGCGATCAGTCGTATAGCCCTGAAAGTTGCGCCGCAGGGTTCCCGCGCGGGCGGCAACCGCGAGGGCATCGTCAGGTCGCGCAAAGTGATCGAGGCCAATGGCCACGTAGCCCTCCGCCTGCAGAGCCTCCGCTGCCGCCGTCGCCTGCGCATGGCGCGCTGCCGCACCGGGAAGGGCCTCGTCCGGGATCACCCGCTGGTTCTTCGCCATCCAAGGCACATGGGCATAGCCGAAGAGCGCCACGCGGTCTGGCTGCAGAGCCGCGCAAATCCTCACGGTCTCCACGAGGCTATCGACGGTCTGGTAAGGGAGGCCGTAGATCAGATCGAAGTTGATCCCCTCCACGCCATGACTGCGCAACTGGTTCACGCTGCGGCCCACCATGTCGGGAGGCTGCACGCGGTTGATCGCCTTTTGTACCTTCAGGTCAAATTCCTGAACGCCAAAGCTCGCGCGGGTGAAGCCCAGATCGCCGATCCGTGCGGCCATGTCGGCGCTGAGCGTGCGCGGATCGCTCTCGATCGCGACCTCAGCCTCCGGCGCGAAATCGAAGTGCTCGCGGACCTCGTCCATCAGCATCTGCAGATCGTCCGGGGAAAGCGCGGTGGGCGTGCCCCCGCCCCAATGCAGGTGAGAGACCTGCATCCGATCCGGCAGCGCCTCCGCCAGCTGCGCAATCTCCTTGCGCAGCGTCCTCGCGTAGTCGCCGACGGGACCATATTTGGCCGCGAGCTTCATGTTGCAACCGCAATACCAGCACATCTGGCGGCAGAACGGCACGTGGAGGTAGAGCGACACGGGCTCTCGCGGCTCCAGTTTGGACAGCCAGTCGCGGTAACGGATTTCGGAGAAGTCCTTCTGGAAATGCGGCGCGGTGGGATAGCTGGTGTAGCGCGGCGTCGCGCGCGCGGCGTACTTCTGTAACACGGGGTCCATCAACGCGGCTCCTTCATGCGGCTTGGCCCGACCGGTTTGCACTATTGCCCGCGCCCCCTGCCTTGACGCAGATCAATCCGCGCGCCTGTTTCGATTGGTCTTTCCCGCCCGGATTGCCTAATTGTGCCCCATGGCAGAGCAATCACTCACATCGCGGATCGGGATCGACGGCGGCGGCACCAACTGTCGCTTCGCGCTCGTGCTCGATGGCACGCGGTACGACCTGCGCCGCGGCGGGGCCAATGCCTCCACGGATATGGCCGGCACCATCGCGACACTGCGCGACGGCCTTTCCTCGCTCGCGCAAGAGGCGGGTGTAAGCATCGAGAATCTCTCCTCCATCCCCGCCCACATCGGCTTGGCCGGCGTCATGGATGCCGCCATGGGCGCAGAGATTGCAGCGCAACTGCCCCTGCGATGCGTGCGGGTCGAGGACGACAGACGCACGGCCATGTCAGGCGCCCTGGGGCACTCGGACGGATGCGTTCTGGGGATCGGTACCGGCTCTTTCATCGGCCGCCGCGCGGCGGGCGTTGAGCGCGTGATCGGCGGATGGGGCTTGGTTTTGGGTGACGTGGCTTCGGGCGCTTACCTCGGGCGAGGCTTGTTGAGCCGCATTCTGGAGAGCGCCGATGGCCTGTTCCCGCCATCGGACCTCACGCAGCAGGTTCTGGCCGAGATCGGCTCCACCGCCGCGATCGTCAGCTTTGCGGCACAGGCCGCTCCGGCCGACTTCGCGCGTTTCGCGCCGCGGATCATCGAGGCGGCCCATGGCGGAGACCCCAACGCCCGCGCCCTCGTCATCGACAGCGCACAACAGATCGCACAGCGGCTCCGGCACCTTGGGTGGGAAGCGGGCGAGAAGATCGTGCCCATCGGGGGGCTCGCCCCCGCCTACGCGCCGTTCCTGCCGCCTGAGATGGCCGAGAACATTGGGACGCCTGAAGGAACTTCGCTCGACGGGGCGCTCACGCTCGCCGCGACGGTCACGGCAACCTGATGCCGCGGCCGAGGCGTCAATCGTCGGCCCACGGCCCGTGCTGATCCATCGCGCCGCTGTCCACACGCACAAACCCGTGCAGGCCGAAATAATCCCTCTGCCCCTGGATCATGTTCGCCGTACCCCGGGCCTGACGCATGGTGTCGAAATAGGCGAGCGCGGCTGACATGGCGGGCACCGGCAGGCCGGCACCATTCGCAGCGATGACCGTGGCGCGCAGAGCACCGATGGTCTCGGTCAGGATATCGGCGAAATAGGGCGCGGCCATCAGCGTCGTCTCGGGCGCGGCTTCGAAAGCGGCGGCCATGTCGTCGAGCATGGCAGAGCGGATGATGCAGCCAGCCCGCCAATTGCGCGCGATCACCTCTGGCTTCAGCGACCACTCAAAGGCGACAGCGGCGGCGCGGAGCATGTCGAAGCCCTGCGCGTAGCAGAGGATCTTGCCGCAGGTGAGCGCCGCCTCCAACGTCTCGACGGATATGTCGAGCGTGTCCACGCCGCCAAATCGCTCGGCCAGATCCGCACGCAACGGGCGCTGCGCGGACATGTTGCGGGCGGCCACGGCAGCTTCGATCACCGGGATCGGCGTGCCGAGGTGTTGCGCCTCGATCGCCGTCCAGCGCCCGGTCCCCTTCTGGCCTGCCGCGTCCACGATCACGTCGAGAAGCGGGCCGTCCGTGGCTTCGTCGTGGGCGCAGGCTACGGCCGCCGAGGTTTCGATCAGGTACGAACTCAGCCGCCCCTCGTCCCATTGCAGGAACCGCTTGCCGATCTCGGGCGCCGCCATGCTCAACCCGTCGCGCATGATCCCGTAGACCTCGGCGATCAACTGCATGTCGGCGTACTCAATACCGTTGTGCACCGCTTTGACGAAGTGCCCCGCACCGTTTTCGCCCATCAGGTTGGCGCAGGGCGAGCCTTCGAACTTCGCGGCAATCGCGATGAGGATCGGCTCCACCCGCGCCCAATGGGCCGGGTCACCGCCTCCCATGATGGCCGGGCCGTGACGTGCGCCGTCTTCGCCACCGGACACGCCGATGCCGAGGAAGGGCCGCGAGAGCTCCGTCATTCGGCGGATCGTGTCGCGAAAGTTGGCGTTGCCCGCGTCGATGACCATGTCGTCCGGGTCGAGGTGTGGATCAAGCGCCGCGATCTGCTGGTCGACGGGAGCCCCTGCAGGCACCATCAGGATGATGGCGCGCGGGCCGTCTATGGCCGCCACGAGATCTTCCAGCGTCTCTGTCGCCACGATATTGGCGGCCAGAGCGCCCGCTTCCCGAGCGAATTCGTGGGTCGTGGCCGTCGTGCGGTTCCAGACCGCGACCTTGAAGCCCTTCTCCGCGATGTTGAGAGCGAGGGCAGAGCCCATCGTCCCGAGCCCGATCAATCCGATGTCCGCCTTCGCCATGTCGCCCCTCCGTCAGCTTAGGATACTGAAGTCAGCTTGCACCTCGATTGCAAGCCATAGTGCACAAACGAAAAACGCGCCCTGCAGAGGGGCGCGCTTTCGAAGTGGCAGCTTGTAACGTCAGTTTCAGGCTGCTTCGGCCTGGTTACGACGCTCGCTTTCTTCGCGGCTGAGTGCCACGGAGGTGCGAACACCGTTTGCTACGAAGGCCATGAGGCCATTCACAACGCGTTCGTTCGGGTCAATACCCGCGCAGGACAAAACTTCACGTCCATCACGCGAGCGAGCCCAGCGAGCGATTTGCTCTGGACCATTCCCGTATTTCTTGTCATCGGCGATCGCATCATCCAACGCTGCCAAGACGACGGCTGCGAAAAGTTTCCGCGCCCGTGTGCCTTGTTCAAAGTTGAAGGCGGTTCCGTCAACGAAATCCCGCATTTCGCTTCCTTTTATTGCTCTTGCATTTACGGCGTGCCGCTTGTTATGCCCAGATTCTGTGCGTAACAGGGATGCAAATATCACATAGGTGCTATGCTACCTATGCATGGCGCGCTGTTCTCGGTCACAGTTTCCGGTGTATGGACACCCCTCAAGTGCCAAGATATAGGTTCGACCAACTAATTCTCAAGGTTTTGCCAAGGTTTTGACACATGCCGAAAATTAACGGAAATGAGATTCGTCCAAGCAACGTCCTTGAGCACAACGGGGGCCTCTGGGCCGCCGTCAAGGTTGACCATGTGAAACCCGGCAAGGGCGGAGCCTTCGCGCAGGTCGAGCTACGCAATCTTCGTAACGGATCAAAACTGAACGAACGGTTTAGATCAGCGGACAAAGTAGAGCGTGTTCGACTGGAGCAGAAGGATCAGCAATTCCTCTATGAATCCGACGGGATGCTGGTGTTCATGGACGCCGAGACCTACGAGCAGATCGAACTGCCGGCCGAGCTTCTGGGCGAGCGTCGTCCCTTCCTGCAGGACGGCATGACGATCGTCGTGGAGTTCCACGAGGACGAGGCGTTGAACGCCACCCTGCCCCAGAAGGTCACCTGCAAGGTCGTCGAGACCGAGCCGGTGGTGAAGGGTCAGACCGCGGCGAACTCGTTCAAGCCGGCAATCCTCGACAATGGCGTGAAGGTCATGGTGCCGCCCTTCGTGGGTCAGGACGAAGATATCGTCGTGAACACCGAGACCATGGAATATTCCGAGCGCGCTTAAGCCGCCCCGCGACTTTCAGCCCTCAATTTCGACCGGACCACGGACCGCGCTGGACGCGGCGCGTCCCTGCGCGCGGCACCCGGCCCAGGTCCGACAGGGGGCGATCGACGCCCTTGGGGCTGCGGGCGCGCTGTACCGAGGGGATCGGCGACCGCGCGCGTTTCACGACCCGGTATTCCATCTCGTCATGGGGCGGCTTCCCGTTCCAGGTCTGCCAATAACGTGCGCCGCCGCGGCGCAGGAAAAACGGCATGGCCAGCACCACCCCGGCGACGAAGCCGCCCGCATGGGCCCAATAGGCCACGCCGCCGCCGACAAGGTCCATCGACAGGCCGCTGACCAGCTGCAAGGCAAACCACAGGCCCAACATCAGCCAGGCCGGGATGGTGAAGATTTTCACGAAGATCACGAGGATTACGGCAACATCGATCCGCGCGCGCGGGAACATCAGGAGGTAGCCGCCCATGACCCCTGCAATCGCGCCCGAGGCGCCGACCATGGGCACCAGTGAAGACGGCTCCGCCAAGACCTGCCCCGCCGCCGCCGCAACGCCACTGGCAAGGTAGAAGAGCAGGAAGCCCACACGGCCCATCATATCCTCGAGGTTATCGCCGAAGATATAGAGGAACAGCATGTTGCCGATCAGGTGCATCCAGCCGCCGTGCAGGAACATCGAGGTGAAGACGGTGTGCCAGTTGTAGCCCTGCGACACGCCCTCGGGGACCATGCCCCAGGTCAGGTAGAACCGCAGCAGTTGCACCTCGTCTCCACCAAGAGCCGGGAAATACGACAGGAAAACCACGATATTGATCGCCATGAGCGCCCAGGTAACGATGGGCGTCCGCTCGGACGGATTATGATCTCGGATCGGAAACATGGCTCACAAAGTGGGCGCAGGCGCGGTCAGGTCAAGAACCAATGGGATCTCCGAGGGGGGCGAGGCTGTTTCGTCTTATCAAGATCCGCCCTCGGACACCGCGACTTATTCGAGGTCTTCGGCTGCCAAGGCGAGACGGATTTCGCGCCGGACCATCTTGCGGACATTGCGGGTGATCCGCTGGCCCAAGACGCCCTGCAACTCTTCCCGCACAACCTCCACGATGATCTCGCGCAGCGTGTCCTCGTCCAGAATGCCCTCGTCGGTCTCGGGGAAAGTGAACGGAGACCGCTCGTCGCCGAGGTCCTCGACCGGATCGGCGGCTGGCTCTTCCGGGTGGCGCGGCTCGGGCTGCGGAGCCTCGGATGCCGCGTGTTCATCGGCTGCCGGTTCTTCGTTGCTCCTCGCGACTTCGTCGACGTCGAGCGTCCCGACCTCACGAAGATGCGGCGTGGCGTCGGACGTGTGTTGATCCTCGACCGGCGCAAAGGCAGCTTCCGTCGGCGCGACAGTTGCAGCGTCGGGCTGCTCTGCATCGCCTTCGGGTTCTGCGTCGGCGGGGGCATCCTCGCCATCAGCTGCAACCGCCTCGGAAGTGTCAGCATTGCCTTCCGGCTCTGCATCATCTTTCGACGGTTCAGCCTCGGCGTCTGAGGCTTCGCTGAAAGGTTCGCGGCGCGCGACCAGCGTCAGCAGAGCGGCCTCCGCGCTGCTCTCGGGCCAATCGTCATCGCCGGTCTCGGATTCGAAATCAGCGGGGTCGGACTCAGGCTCGAAATCAGCATCCGTGGCATGCGCGCCGTCAAGGCGCAGCGGTTCGGTGACCGCATCTTCGGGCTGCGTCGGCGCGGCTTCCGCGTCGCCCTGCCCGTCAACCCACGGTTCGGGCAACGGCCGGTCGTCTTCCACCGCGTCGCCATCGACGGAACCCACAACATCGAAGCTCGCAAGCCGATCATCAGGCTGCCAGTCCGCGTCATCGCGCGCTTCAGGGGCAGGCTCGCTTTCGACCGACGTGTCAGCGTGCGGCTCTGCGGCGGCGTTGCCCTCGCTATCCGCATTCATCAACTCGGAGACGAGATCCTCTGCATCCGACGCGGCATCCGCTTGCGGCTCGGGCGCGTCAGAGGTTTCGGGAACGGGAACCCAAGGATCCTCCGGATCGGTGACCCGGAAGGAGGGCGTCAGAACCAAGGCGTTGGGCTGTTCAGGCTCAGACGCAGGAGCCTCTGACGACGCCTCTTCGGACTGCGCTTCCGCAGCTCGTTGCGGCGCGTCATCGCGAGCGGGCGCGTGGTCGGACACAAGGCGTCGGACCGAAGCCAGGACGTCTTCAATCTCTCCCGGCGTTTTCGCAAGATCGGACATTCACGCTCTCCTCGGTGTATGCACGGATTGTGCACGGCACCCCATTTGCGGCCCTTGGTGGACCGTTCTGATCATCAGTTCTCGGGCAGGATACCGAAAAGCGGTAAATCGCACAACAATTCCCGTGTACGACACGCGAAGCATTTAGCTTAAAGGCCCGAAGCGGTGCGTGAGCCGTGGTAACCCGGAACCGTTGCCGCGCAAGGAACGCTCAGTCGCGGCCCACGCGCTCCAGCATGGAATCAAGCTGCTGGCCGCGCGGGCTGTTCACGATGGACGGCGCGCCCGAGAACATGTCGGCGTAGGCGGACGGGTCATATTCAGGCACGGGGAGGTGCAGGGCCTCGACGGTCAGCAAACCTGCGGCAGCAAGCAACTGGTAGCTGGCGAGGTAAAGATCCGCCTGCGCCTCGATCCGACTGATCCGCGCGTTGAGCACGTCCTGCTCGGCATCGAGAACGTCCAGCGTGGTCCGCGCGCCGAGGGATGCCTCTTCCTGAACCCCGGCAAAGGCCAGCTCGGCTGCCGCGATCCCTTGGTCGGCTGCCTGGATCTGAGCGGTGGCGATGCCCATCAGCGCCCAGGCATTGCCCACGGCCTGAAGGTTCATCCGAACCTGCTGGTTCAGCGAGAAGCGGACAGCGGCGGCCTGCGCCCGAGACTGACGCTCCAGCGACAACAGCTGGCCACCGCGATAGATCGGCTGCGTCAGGGTCAGGCCGATGGTGGCGGATCCGCCCTCCGCGAAGGGATTGGCTGTGTTCTCGAGTACCTCCGTGGCGCGGCCCTCGAGGCTGAGTTGCGGGCGCAAACCGGCTTGCGCCTGCTCGATACCCAGTTCGGCGGCGGTGACCTCATGCATCAAGGCGCGGATCGCCGGGTGCTCCTGACGCGCCAGCGCTTGGGCTGCGGCCTCGCTGCGCGGGACATTGGGGATCGCGCCGGGGCCACTCAAGCCGTTAGGATAGCGGCCAACGGCCAGGTTGAAGAGCTCGCGGCTGATCTCGAGCGCGCCGTGTGCAGCGGCCAGTTGCGACCGCGCCGTCGCCAGTGTCGCCTCGGCCTGGGCCACATCGGTCCGTGTGTCTTCTCCGACCTCGAACCGATCGCGCGCTGCGCGCAATTGCTGCGTGATCACGCGCACGTTGCGTTGGCGTACGTTCACCACCTGCATGTCGCGCCACACATTCATGTAAGCAGTGACCGCATCCAGAAGGACCTGCTGCTCCAGCGAGATCAACTGCTCGCGCGTTGCCAGCACCGTTTCCTCGGCGGCTTCCACCGCAAACCGGCGCGCGCCGCCGTCATAGATCAGGTATTCTGCCACCAGAGACGCCGAGGCCGTCGTAGTGTTGTTGACCAACTCGCGGCTCATGGACGCGACGAAGCTGAGCACCGGGCGCAGCTGCGCGACGGCTTGCGCGACGCCCTCGTCCTGAATGCGCAGCAGGTAGCGGTTCTGTTCCAGAAGATTGGAGTGGCGGTAGGCGTCCACCATCACCTGTCGCAGGCTGTCGGCCTGTGCGGGCCCGGCGGCCACGGCAGCCAGCGTTGTGACGAGCAAAGCTTTGCGGACACGCGCAATAAACCGAGAGGCCATCCAGATATCCTTACCTGTATACGATGATGCCGAGCCCCTGCCCGACACCCCTAGAATGCGAAGGTCGGCACGCGCGCAAAGCCGGGCAGAACCGGTGCTGTCGCGTTGAACTCCATCCGCCACGAGACGCGGCCGCCGGATTTGACGCCGACGCGCGCCTCGCCCAGAGGGCCGTCCATGAAGATCGCGGCGATATGGCCACCCTCTTTCAACTGATCGGTGATCGCGGCGGGCACTTCCTGGACGCCGCCCATGATCGCGATGGCGTCATAGGGGCCGTGCTTGGCATTGCCCTCGACCAACGCCCCCTGGCTCAAAGCCGCGTTGTCCACGCCTTGTTCGCTCAAGGCGGCCTGCGCATCGCGAACAAGATCCTCGTCTTCCTCGATCGCCACGACAGCCTCCGCCATATGCGCAAGAAGCGCGGTCGTGTAGCCAGTCGCGGCCCCGATTTCGAGCACCAGATCGTGGGGGCCGGGCTGCAACGCCTGCAACAATTTCGCCGTGGCACGTGGATCCAGCAACTGGCGCCCGCCACCCAGAGGGATCGGCCCATCGGCATATGCGACATCCCGCGCGTCGTCAGGGGCATAGACTTCCCTCGGAACGCTCAGCATTGCATCGAGGACAGGGAAATTGGTCACATCAGAGGGGCGCACCTGGGTGTCGACCATGGTGATGCGGCGCTGCGTAAAGTCGGCCATAAACTGAACCAATCCGTCTAGTTTTGTCGGTTTTGGTGTCGCATATCGCTCCGCCGCACGCAACGCTCCTTTGAGCGTAGGCGCCAAACTGCCGCGGAGCGTCCCGGCCCTTGCGCAGAACCGCTTGACGCCCCGCGAGAGAGCCAATAGGCAGACATCGCTTCGAGGCGAGTTGGCGGAGTGGTTACGCAGCGGATTGCAAATCCGTGTACACCGGTTCGATTCCGGTACTCGCCTCCAAGTACAATCAAATCATTCAGTGATTGTTTTATGCGCAACGGCGCTCTTTCCGTGTCGCCGTCTGCGCAGAAATACCTGTGGCTCTGCGTCTTTCATTGCCTCTCAATCCGAGAGGCAGATCTTGTTGCCGTCGAGGTCCCTGACATAGGCCGAGAAGCGGGGGCCTCGCTGGTTTGGGGCGCCTTCGCATGAGCCGCCCAGCTCAAGGGCGCGTTGATGCAGGCGCTCGACGCTTTCGCGCGATCCGAGGCTGAAGCCGACCATGGTGCCATTCCCCACGGTGGCGGGGCCGCCGTCAAAGGGTTTGGCTGCGGCGAAGGCGAAATCTTCGCCGAGCCAGTAGGTCATTCTCTCCGTGGGCGAGAGGCTCTGCACGCCCTCGTCTTTGAAGAGTGCGTCGTAGAAGGCCTTCGCGGCGTCCATGTTGTTCGTGCCGACGACAAAATAGTTCATTTTCATGGGTTCATCTCCGTTGATGCCGGCCGCTGGCAGGGCGGCTCGGGTTCTTTGACTGAAGCGGGCCGGCGGCAAATCCGCGTCCCTGGAGACGTCATATTGATAAACATGCCATTTTATGTCTCATTTCTTGCATGAGCCGAGCGGACACCATGGACAGAATGCGGCGGCTGGAGCTGCTCGCCGTGCAGTTGAAGCAAGACAGCCATTGCACGGTGCAGGATCTTGCCGAGGCCCACGGCGTGAGCCGACGGACGATTGCACGGGACCTGGCCCTGATGCGTGCGCAGGGGATGCAGATCGATGCGGATCGCGGGCGCGGCGGCGGGTTGCGGCTGGACCGGACGTGGGGCGTTGGCCGGGTCAATCTGGCGTATGGCGAAGCGGTGGACCTGCTGATCAGCATCGCGGTGGCGGAGCGGATGGACTCTCCGATGTTCCTGGCGAGCCTCGGTTCCGTGCGTCGGCAATTGGTGGCGTCGTTCTCGCCGGAAAAGCGCGCCAAGGTGGAGCGGTTGAAGGCGCGTATCCTGATCGGCGTCACGGCCTCGACCTATGTGCAGGCGAAAGCAAGCGCGCCGCCGAAGCGCGTCGTGCAGGCTCTGCACCAGGCCTTCATCGATCAGGAGCTTCTCGACATCACCTATCAGCGGGAGGACGGGGTGAGGTCCAATCGGCTCATCGCGCCGCACTATCTGCTTCTGAAATATCCGATCTGGTACGTGGTCGCCTTCGATCACCTCAGGGAGGGGCCGCGCACGTTTCGCTGTGATCGTATCCGCGCGGCAGAAAGGACCGGGACGTCGTTTACCCTGCTCCCGAAGAAGGCCTTTGAGCCGACACTCCTGAACGACGATCTGTCGATCTGAAGGGCCGGCGCGCCGGCCGCATCACCGCTCGAATTGACTCTGCGGCGTCGCGCGGATTTACGGAGAGAGAGAGCAAGGAAAGAACGTTCATGGCACATCTCGGCATCGATATCGGGACCTCCGCCGTCAAGGTCTGCGTGACCGACGCGGCGGGACAGGTCATTGCCACCACCGACGCGCCGCTGACCGCACAACATCCGTTTCCGGGTGCCAGTGAGCAATCGCCCGATGCCTGGCTCGCCGCTCTCCGCGCGGCCGTGACCGCGCTGCCCGGCGCGCTGCGTCAGGATATCCGCGCCATTGGCCTCTCCGGGCAGATGCACGGTGCCGTGGTGCTGGATGCGGACCGAAAATCTCTGCGGCCCGCGATCCTGTGGAACGACGGCCGAGCGGTCGCGGAATGTGACGATTTGGAAGCCGCGGTGCCCCAGATCGGGCAGATCACCGGCGTGCCTCCGATGCCCGGCTTCACCGCTCCCAAATTGCTGTGGCTGAGCCGACATGAGCCGAAGGTGCACCGGCGCATCGCCCACGTATTGCTGCCGAAGGACTACCTCGGCCTCTACCTTCACGGGAACCTTGTGACCGACCCGTCCGATGCGGCGGGGACGTCATGGTTCGATGAGCACGCGCGCGCCTGGTCCCCTGCCCTCTGCGACGCCTCGGCCACGGATATTGACTGGCTACCGAAGGTTCTGTCGGGCCTTGAGGTCGCCGGCACGCTGACCGCGCAAGCAGCCGAAGCGCTTGGCCTTCCCGTCGGCATCCCGGTGGCGGCGGGCGCGGGCGATGGGGCGGCGGGGGCCGTGGGGATTGGCGCGGTGGCACCGGGAGACGGGTTCATCTCGCTCGGCACCTCAGGGCAGCTTTTCCTGACCACGGGCACCTGCCTGCCCAACCCCGAGAGCCGAATCCACGCCTATGCCCACACGCTGCCCGACCTGTGGTTCCAGATGGCCGCGATGCTCAACGGCGCGCGGCCCATGGCTTGGCTGGCGGCGCTGCTGGATCGCCCGATCGCGGACCTGCTGGCCGAGGCCGAGGCGGCCGAGCCCGGTCCGCTGTTCCTCCCCTACCTCAGCGGCGAGCGGACGCCCCACGGCGACAACGACATTCGCGCGGGCTTCTGGGGGCTGTCGGAGCGGACGACACAGGGCGCGATGATGCGCGCGGTGGTGGAGGCCATTGCCTTCACCTTCGCCGATGCGCAGGCGGCCATGGCGGCGGGCGGCGCCCGGCCCGAGCGGCTGCTGGCGATCGGTGGCGGCACGCGGAGCGATTTCCTGCTGCAGATGATCGCCGACGTGATCGACGTGCCGCTTGGCCGCAGCGACGCGGCCGAGGTCGGCCCGGCGCTCGGGGCCGCGCGATTGGCGCAGATGGCGCTCGGCGCCGACCCCGCCGAGGTCGCCACCAAGCCCGAGGTCAGCCGTTGGTTCATCCCCGACCCGGCCCGCGCCGAGGCTCTGGCGCCCCGGCTCGCAGGCTACCGCGCACTCTACCCGGCGCTGAAATCGGTGAACCGGGCGCTAAAGAACGGAACCGACGCCTAGATCACGCCGCGCTGAATCTGGTCTTCCTCGATCGACTCGAACAGCGCCTTGAAGTTGCCCTCGCCAAAGCCGTCATCGCCCTTGCGCTGGATGAACTCGAAGAAGATCGGGCCGATCACCGTTTTCGAAAAAATCTGCAGCAGCACGCGCGTCACGCCACCGTCGACGACACCCTCGCCGTCAATCAGGATGCCGTGCTTCTTCATCCGATCAAGCGGCTCCTCGTGATCATGCACGCGGCGATGGCTCATCGCGTAATAGGTCTCGGGCGGGGGCGGCATGAACTCGATCCCGTTCTCGGCAATCTGGTCCACGCTGGTGTAGATGTCGTTCGTTGCCACGGCGATGTGCTGGATGCCCTCGCCCTTGTATTCGTTGAGGTATTCCTCGATCTGCGACGTATCATCGGCGCTCTCGTTGATCGGGATGCGGATCTTGCCGCAAGGAGACGTCAGCGCGCGCGAGAACAGGCCCGTCTGCTTGCCCTTGATGTCGAAGAAGCGGATTTCCTTGAAGTTGAAAGCCTTGGCGTAGAAATCGTACCAGGTCGACATGTTGCCGCGCATCACGTTGTGGGTCAGGTGATCGAGGTAGAAAAACCCCGCCCCCTCGGGCCGCGGGTCGCGTGCGCCGAGCCATTCGAACTCGGCCTCGTAGGGGCTCTGCTCGCCGTAGGTGTCGATGAAGTAGAGCAGCGAGCCGCCGATTCCGACCACCGCGGGCACGTCGAGCGTCTTGTCGTCGCCGGTATATTCCTCGGCCCCGTAATCCACCGCGCATTTCAACGCATGGGCGGCATCCACGACGCGCCAGGCCATCGCGGGCGCGCAGGGGCCGTGGTCGTCGACGAAGCGCGCGGCATGGGTGCCGGGCTCACGGTTGATGATGTAGTTGATATCGCCTTGCCGATAGAGGCTGATGTCCTTGGTCCGGTGCCGCGCCACTTCCTCGTAGCCCATGGCGGTGAAGAGCTTTTCCAACTCTGCCGGGTTGGGATGGGCGAACTCGACGAACTCGAAGCCGTCGGTGCCGGCCACGTTGGTTTCGTCGATCACGGATTTCGGGGCGTCATGCGGGAAAGGTCCCATGGCGGTTCTCCTGTTTTGACCGCTGCGTGGAACGTGCCCTTCACGCAGCAACAAAATCCCGGCCCGCGGGGGTCGGGCTCCCGGCCCAACCGGTTACAGGTGTAACAGATACCCGCCCCCCGGCGCAACAATCCGGTGAACCTTGTGCCATGTCGGGCGTTGGCCGAGGGAACCCAGTGTCCAAGGAGCTCTCCCATGTCCAAAGTTCTATTCATCACCGGCGCCTCTTCCGGCATCGGTGCCGCCACCGCACGCGCCGCCGTCAAGGCGGGCCACAAGGTCGCTTTGCTTGCACGGTCGGAGGACAAGCTCAACAAGCTCGTCGACGAGTTGGGCGAGGACAATGCCTTCGCCCTGCCCTGCGACGTGACAGACGTGGAAGCACTGGAAAGCGCCTTCGATGCTGCCGTCACGCGGTTCGACCAGATCGACGCGGTCTTCGCCAACGCAGGTCTTGGCGCGACCGGCAAAGGCACCGAGGAAGGCGATATCGACAACTTCCGCACCATGATCGACGTGAACATCTTCGCGCTGACGGTGACCTGCAAGCTGGCGATCCCCTATCTGAAAGAGACCAAGGGGCATCTCTTCCTTACCGGGTCTCGCGCGGCCCATGCCACCTTGCCGGGGTCTGTCTATGGTGCCACGAAATGGTTCGTGCGCGGCTATGCCGAGAACCTGATGGCCGAATTGGGAGAGCATGATATTCGCGTGACGAACGTCAATCCGGGCATGGTCGACACGCCGTTCTTCGACGAGGAAAAGCCAGACGCGCTGCGTCCGGAAGACGTGGCCGGCGCAGTCATGTTTGCGCTGGAACAGCCCGCCCGCGTGTCGGTTCCGTCGATACAGATCTACCCGATGCGCTAGGTTTCCCGCCGCCGCGTCCCGCTTGTCGCGCGGCGCTCGGCTCCCATTGCTTGTGACAGCTCATCGGCGGCACGCATGACCGCATCGGCCAGAATATGCGTCTGGCCGGTGCTGATCCGACTGACGGGGCCGGATACGCTGATCCCCGCCACGGCCTCACCGCTCAGGTCGAAAACCGGGGCGGCGATGCAGCGCATTCCTTCGTTTTTCTCTTCATCATCAATGGAGTATCCCCTCTCCCGCGTCGCTTCCAAGTCGGCGCGCAGGGTCGTGGGCTCGGTCAGGGTGCGGTGGGTGAATTGATCCAAGGGCGCGGTCGCGATGAGGCGCGAGAGCCGGTCGTCACTCATCTGCGCCAGAAGCGCTTTGCCGATCCCGCTGGCGTGCATCGGCGACAGCGTACCCGGCGCGAAGAAGGCGCGGATCGTGGCCGTCGTCTCCACCTGGCTGACGAACAGCACGCTCGTGTCCCGCGCAATCCCGAGGTTCGCGGTCTCGCCCGTTTCCTCCATCAGCCGCCGCAGGACCGGACGCGCCCGATCCACCAGCGTGGTGCGATGCAGGTAGCGCGCGCCGATCACGAACGCCAGCGCGCCGATATGCCAATGCTGCGCGGCGGGGACGAATTCCACCAGCCCGCGCCCCTCCAAGGTGACGAGAATGCGGTAGACCGTGGCAGGCGATTGACCCAAGTCGTCAGCCAACCGTGAGAGGGTCGCACCGGGCGTCTCGCTCAGGTGTTCGAGCACTTCCATCGCCCGGTCGAGCGACTTGATGGTGTTCTGCGCCGTCTTGTCGTCCCAGTCGCGGGGGCGGCCTCGGGCCCGGCGGGCGGGGGTCGGATCTGGGTCAGCCATGGGTGCCACCATTCAGACATGAAATACACTTTCATCATATGAAAAACACCAAGCCGTTGCAAAGGTTAAATAAAACGGCTCCTTGCCACGTTTGAAAAACGTTTTCAAAAAAATTGCGGCGGATAACAGGCACTTCTAGGATACCCCCAACCCCAAAGGAGCCCGTCCATGTCCAGCCAAAACCCCGTGTTCATCCCCGGCCCCACCAATATCCCCGAGTCGCTGCGCCGCGCCTGTGACATTCCGACGATGGACCACCGCTCCGCCGCTTTCCCCGAGATCCTGCATCCTGCCCTCGCGGGCGTGAAGCGGGTGCTGAAATCGACCGAGGCGGACGTGTTCATCTTCCCCGCGACCGGCACCGCCGGGTGGGAAGCGGCGATCACCAACACGCTCAGCCCCGGCGATACGGTTCTGGCCGCGCGCAACGGCATGTTCAGCCACAAGTGGATCGACATGTGCCACCGCCACGGGCTGAAGGTGCAGCAGATCGACGTGGCATGGGGCGACGGCCTGCCGGTTGATGCTTTTGCAGAAGCGCTTGCCGCCGACACGGACTTCAAGATCAAGGCCGTCCTCGCGACCCACAACGAGACCGCGACCGGCGTGGTCTCGGACGTGGCCGGCGTGCGCCGCGCGCTGGATGCCGCAAACCACCCGGCGCTTTTCTTCGTCGATGGCGTGTCGTCGATAGGCTCGATGAACTTCGAGTTCGACGCCTGGGGCGTGGATATCGCCGTGACCGGCTCCCAGAAGGGCTTCATGCTGCCCGCAGGTCTGGCCATCATCGGCGTCTCGCCCAAGGCCATGGCCGCGATCGAGGGTGCCGAGCTTCCGCGCACTTTCCTCGACATTCGCGACATGAAGAAGGGCTACGAGGCCAACGCCTATCCCTATACGCCGTCGGTCGGCCTGCTGAACGGCTTGAAGACCTCCTGCGACATGATCGAGGCCGAGGGGCTGGAGAATGTCTTTGCCCGCCACGCCCGCATCGCCGAGGGTGTCCGCGCCGCTGTCGCCGCCTGGGGGATGGAGCTCTGCGCCACCTCGCCCGAGCTCTATTCCAACACCGTCACCGCGATCCGCACGCCGGATGGCTTTGACGCGGGCCGCATCGTTTCTCACGCGTCCACCCGCTACGGCGTCGCCTTCGGGGCGGGGCTTGGCGATGTCGCCGGCAAGGTCTTCCGGATCGGCCACCTCGGCATGATGACGGACGTCATGGCCCTCTCCGGCATCGCCACGGCCGAGATGGTAATGGCCGATCTGGGCCTGCCGATCACGCTCGGCGCCGGTGTGGCCGCCGCGCAGCAGGTTTACCGCCAGGCCGCCGCCACCGCCGCGATGGCTGCCGAATGACACCTTCGGCCCTCGCCGATCAGGAGAATGACACGATGAAAGACATGTCCCACCTGCCGACCTTTGACGACGTGATCGCGGCGCATGACCGCATCCGCCCGCATATCCACCGCACACCGGTCCTGACCTCGACCTACCTGAATGAGCTGACCGGGGCGGAGCTGTTCTTCAAATGCGAGAACTTCCAGAAGGCCGGGGCTTTCAAGGTGCGCGGTGCGTCCAACGCGGTCTTCGGCCTGTCCGACGCAGAGGCGGCGAAGGGCGTGGCGACCCATTCCTCGGGCAACCACGCGCTGTCACTTTCCTACGCCGCCGGGCGGCGCGGCATTCCCTGCCACGTGGTCATGCCCCGGACCGCGCCGCAGGCCAAGAAGGACGCGGTGCGCGGATACGGCGGGGTCATTACCGAGTGCGAGCCCTCCACGTCATCGCGCGAAGCGGTCTTCGCGGAGGTGCATGCCGCGACCGGGGCCGATTTCGTCCATCCCTACAATGACCCGCGCGTGATTGCCGGTCAGGGCACCTGCTCGCTGGAGCTGACAGAACAGGTCGAAGGGCTCGACAGCGCGATCGCCCCCATCGGCGGCGGCGGCATGATCTCGGGCTGCTGCCTGACCCTTTCGCATATCGCCCCCCAGATGGACATTTTCGCCGCCGAACCCGAGCAGGCCGACGATGCCTATCGCAGCTTCAAGGCTGGCCACATCATCGCCGACGACGCGCCGGTGACGGTGGCGGACGGTCTGAAAGTGCCTCTGAAGGAGAACACCTGGCATTTCGTCAGCAACCATGTGACCGACATCCTCACCGCCTCCGAGCAGGAGATCATTGATGCGATGAAGCTGATCTGGGCGCGGATGAAGATCGTGATGGAACCCAGCAGCGCCGTGTCGCTCGCCACGATCCTGAAGAACCCCGACGTGTTCCGTGGCCGCCGTGTCGGCGTGATCATCACCGGTGGCAACGTCGATCTCGCCCGGCTGCCGTGGATGCAGTGACCGCTGAATACTCGGGCTTCGGCCCGCACGCCCTCTGACCCTTAGGGAGACAAGACCATGAAAGATATGACAGAATTCGCCGACTACGAGGTCGGCTTCGACATTCCCGCAAAGCCCGGCATGAAGGCCGACGAGGTGCAGACGCCGGCGCTTGTGCTCGACCTCGACGCGCTCGAGCGGAACATCAAGAAGATGGGTGATTACGCCAAGGCCCATGGGATGCGCCACCGCGTCCACGGCAAGATGCACAAGTCCGTCGACGTGGCGAAATTGCAGATGGAGCTTGGCGGTGCCTGCGGCGTCTGCTGCCAGAAGGTCTCGGAAGCAGAGGTTTTCGCACGGGGCGGGATCACGGACGTGCTCGTGTCCAACCAGGTGCGCGACCCGCTCAAGATCGACCGGCTGGCGCGGATGCCCAAGCTCGGCGCGCGGACCATCTGCTGCGTCGATGATCTCGCGAACGTCTCGGAGCTGTCGAAGGCGGCCGAGACCCATGGCACCGAGATCGAATGCCTGGTGGAGATCGACTGCGGCGCGGGCCGCTGCGGCGTGACGACGACGCCCGCCGTGGTGGAGATCGCCAAGGCCATCGACGCCGCGCCGGGCCTGAAATTCGCGGGCATTCAAGCCTATCAGGGCGCGATGCAGCACCTCGATGCCTACGCCGAGCGGCAGGAGAAGACGCAGATCGCCATCGAAATGGTCGTCGACGCCGTAGAGGCGCTCAAGGCCGTGGGGCTGGAGTGCGACATCGTCGGCGGCGGCGGCACCGGCTCCTATTATTTCGAGAGCAAATCCAACGTCTTCAACGAGCTGCAGTGCGGCTCTTACGCCTTCATGGATGCCGATTATGGCCGCATCCTTGATGAGAACGGCAATCGCATCGACGAGGGCGAATGGGAGAATGCGCTGTTCATCCTCACCTCGGTGATGTCCCACGCCAAGGCCGACAAGGCGATCGTGGATGCCGGGCTGAAGGCGCAATCGGTCGACTCCGGCTTACCGGTGATCTTTGGCCGAACGGACGTGGAATACGTGAAATGCTCGGACGAGCACGGCGTCGTGGCGGACCCGGAAGGCGCGTTGAAGGTGAACGACAAGCTGCGCCTCGTGCCCGGCCATTGCGATCCCACCTGCAACGTCCACGATTGGTACGTCGGCCTGCGCGATGGCGTGGTCGAGACCGTCTGGCCCGTCTCGGCCCGCGGGCGTGCCTACTGATGACAGCGCCCCATGAACTGACGATCGTGCCCGAGGGGCTGATCCCCGATCTGCTGACCCGCGAGGCCTCTTTCGAGGCGGTCGAGAAGGTTTTCGCGGCCATGGCGGCGGGGGAGGCCTACAACTTCCCGGTCGTGCGCGAGGCCATCGGGCACGAGGATGCGCTTTATGGCTTCAAGGGTGGTTTTGACCGGACCGGACAGGTCCTCGGCCTCAAGGCCGGGGGCTACTGGCCGCATAATCTCGAGAAGCAGGGCGTCATCAACCACCAATCCACGGTGTTTCTGTTCGACCCCGACAGCGGTCGGGTTAAGGCGATGGTCGGCGGCAACTACCTGACGGCCCTGCGCACGGCGGCGGCCTCCTCCGTTTCGATCCGGCACCTCGCCCGCAAGGACGCCAAGGTGCTCGGGATGATCGGCGCGGGTCATCAGGCGACGTTCCAATTGCGTGCAGCGCTGGAGACCCATGCGTTCGAGAAGGTCATCGGCTGGAACCTCCACCCCGAGATGCTGCCGAACCTCGCGAAGGTAGCCGAAGAGGCGGGCCTGGCGTTCGAGGCGGTGGAACTGACCGGCATGACCGAGGCCGATGTGATCATCACCATCACCTCCAGCTTCGCGCCGAGCCTGCTGGCCGAGCATGTCAGCCCCGGCACCCACGTGGCCTGCATGGGCACCGACACCAAGGGCAAGCAGGAGGTCGAGGCCGCCCTTCTGGCCCGCGCGACGGTGTTCTGCGACGAGGTCGCGCAGTCCGTCTCCATCGGCGAGGCGCAGCACGCGGTCGCCGAGGGGCTGCTGGCGGAAGCGGACGTCGTGCAACTGGGCGCGGTGATCAACAAAAGCCACGCGGGCCGTACGTCGGACGCCGAGATCACGCTCTTCGACGGCACGGGGGTCGGCCTGCAAGACCTCGCCGTGTCCGCAGCCATCGTCGAGGTGGCGAAGAACAACGGCTCGGCCATCACCGTGCCACTCTGAACCAGCCTCGCCCCCGCGGTTCCAACACCGCGAGGGCCGTGGTAGCCTGCCCCAAATCACACCGGCAAACCGGGGATACGGGCGGTTGCAGCACCTGAAAAACACCTCCAAACACGGCGAGATCCTGGCCGTGTCGATGATGAAGGACGAGGCGCCCTTCCTGCTGGAATGGTTCGCGCATCACCTCGCCGTCGGCTTCACCGATATCCTCGTCTACACCAACGATTGCAGTGACGGCACCGACACGATGCTGAAACGGCTGGAGGAACTGGGCCTCGGCCACCACCGTGACAACGTCATCCCGGAAGGCATAAAGCCACAGCCCTCGGCGCTGAAGCACGCCCAGGCCGAGCCGATCGTGCAGCAGGCCGACTGGGTGCTGAACTTCGACGCCGACGAATTCCTCTGCATCCGCCATCCTTCCCACTCCGTCGAAGGGATGATCGACGACGCCGTGGCGCAGGGGGCCAATGGCATCGTCATCACCTGGCGGATCTACGGCTCGGGCGGGGTCGTGGAATGGTCCCGCGCGCCGGTGACCGAGCAATATACCCGCGCCGCGCCGCCGCTCTGGAACAAGGGTTGGGGCGTGAAGACGCTGTTCAAGTTCGACCCGAAATACTGGAAGCTCGGCATCCACCGCCCCTCGATCAAGAACAAGTGGCTGGAGACGGATTTCCCCGACAGCGTGAAGTGGCTCAACGGCTCGGGCCGCCCGATGGAGGATTACTTCAAGTTCCGTGGCTGGCGCTCGATCCGGCGGACGGTGGGCTACGACTGGGCGCAGATGAACCACTACGCCGTGAAGTCGGTCGACAGCTACGCCGTGCGCAAGTTCCGCGGCAACGTGAACAACAAGAAAGACAAGTATAACAACGACTACTGGTCGCTTCAGGACCGCAACGAGGTGGAGGACCGCACCGCGCTGATCCACGCCGAGAAGCGCGCCGCGATCATGGCCGAGTTGCTGACCGACCCGGTGCTGAACGAATTGCATCACAAGGCGCTCGACGGGGTGGAAGCGCGGCTCGACGAATACCGCAAGACCGAGGCCTATGCCGCGCTGCGCGACGGGTTGATCGAGGCGGGCAAGGTGCCGATCACGAAGATCGAGGCCAAGCCGCCTCAGGCCCGCGACCCCGCCAAGATCGCCGCGTTGATGAGCCGGGTGGAGAAGGAAGCCAACGCCAAGCCTGTCGAAGAGCGCCGCCACGACAACGTCGCCGGTTGGGCGGCTTCCGACGGTGACCCCTACGTTCAGGGCGAGATCGACCTGAGCGGCGAGATCGGCCTCGAATGGGTGCCCAACCACGATATCGATCTCCCCGCCGACCCCCGCGTTTTCGCGCCCGAAAGCCTCGACGTGATTCTCGCGGGCCGGTTCGAGCGTCGCCATGCGCGCAACATCGCGGGCTATCTGGAGGATTGCCCCCGGGTTCTGGAGGTCGGCGCGGGCATAGGCTTCATCGGGATGCGCACCGTGAAGATCAGCGAAGGGCTGACCTACATGGCGCAGGAGAGCCGCGCCGCGCTGGTGAAATACGCTCGCGATCTCGCCGCGCGCGCCGGGATCGCGAGCGACCGGCTGAAGTTCACCGACGGCCCGATGGTCTTCGACGATGACGGTCCGGACGAGGCCAGCGGGCTCGCCGCCACCCTCGCGGATTTCCGCCCCGATGCCCTGCGCATCGGGCGGGCCACGGATCTGCCCGCCGCCCGGCTCGCCGGACAGGACCTGGACGGCCTGAAACGCATCATCATCCCCGTCGTCTCGGATGAGCAAGCGGCGCAGTACCGGGCGGAATATACTCCGATCCTCTCCGGAAACGGCTTCGAAGAAGACCCCGAGCGCGCGGCCTCGGGTTCGTTGCAATTCAATCGTGCGCCGTGACCCGTTGGGACTTGGCGCGAGGGGCCGCCCTGGCCTAGTGTCCGGCAAAAGGGGCCTGCAGTGACGCAATCTTCCGACGACGATGATCTGATCGCCAGCCACGGTGTCGTGCTGCGGGCGAAGAACGACGACGTGATCCGCTACGATCCAACGGGGCTGGTCCTGCGGCTCTCCGATCGCGTGGTGGAGGACCTCGCGCTGCGCCTACCTGCGCAGGAGACCGCGACCGTGACCGCACGCGGCGACGCCGTGGCCCCGCCCGAGGGCATCGACGCCTGGGATGCCCGCGCCGAGGGCGAATGGATCACCTTCACCGCGCGGCTCGCGGGCGATCAGGGCGTGCGCGGCTTCCGACAGCATCGCGAGGGCGGCGACATCATCGCCGAGGCCAACGGCCCGCTCCTCGGCCTCCTCGGGATCGGTGGCGCCCGCGCGGCACTCGCCACCCGCGAACCGGCCCGCTACCCGCATCACATCGTGGCGCCTGCCGATGATATCGGCGCGGTCGGTCACGCCGGGATCGAGACGGCCAAGCCGCTCAACCGGCTCGAGCACCTGCGCGAGATGACCCACGAGGCGCTGACCGCCCGGACCATCCTCGACTGGCGCATGGCAGATTTCGGCCCCCTGCCGCTTTTCATGACCCGGGTGGAAACCGACGCCTCCCCCACCGCCGCCGAACTGGCGACAGGCCGCGCGGTAGAGAACCTTCTCGTCGCCGCGCGCAACCTCCGCGAGGCCGCCGCCCTGATGGGCAAGAAGGCCAAGGTGCTGGCGGTGACCCTCGATTTCGCGCTCGAGGATCATTCCGACAGCGCGCATGCCTACCGCGACGGGATGCTCGCGGTGATGGAAGCGGTGAGCGACGGGCTCTGGGCGGAAGGCTTCGATCGCCCCCTCTTCGTCGCGCGGTTCGAAAGCGCCCTGCCCGAGCTCGCCCCCACCCCGGCGCTGGAGGGTCAGTGGGAGCTGAGCTGGAACCATGACGAGCACCGCCTGCTCCACTCCGCCCCCGCCTACATGTTTGCTCGCGACGCCTACGACCGCCCGACCGAGACGGCCCGCCTGCAACAGGCCGAGATGACCGCCTCCGCCATTGCCGAGGCCGAGACGTGGAAATGCCCCACGCTGCATCTGGCCGAGTTGGAAGGCACCACGCTGCGCGTCCCCGCCCGCGCGGCCGGCGCACTGGTGCTCGATACCGATGATCCGCTCGGCGCGGGGCCTGCCATGGGCTTCTCCCTCACCGGCTGCACCAACGATGCCGAGATCACCGCCGTGTCCATCGCCGAAGACGATCCGCAAAGCCTGCAGATTTCGCTGAGCAAGGCGCCCGAGGGTCCGGATCTTCGCCTCGCCTATACCACCCACGGCCCCGGCGCCCTGCGCGATACCTGGCAACTCGACAGCGCCACGGGTGCGACGCTTCATCGGTGGGCACTGCCCGCGCATCTGCCGATCACCGGGGGCCGCGATGCTTGAACTCGACGCGAACCTGCCCCCCGGCGCGCTTTGCGCCGCGACCCCCGAGCCTTTGCTTGCCGCGCTCGGACCGGCCCATTGGTGGCACGGGGCGGAGCCGTATCTGGACCAGGATACCACCACCGGCGCTGTCACCCGTTGGCGGACCTGCAATGACGGTCCTGCCGCCCGGCCCACCGATCCCAACGACGGCAACGGCCAGACCGGCACGGTCGATGACCTCTATGGCCTGCAATGCCGCCCCGGCGTCCATTGTGGCGTTGTGGGTGAAAATGCCGCCCCCGACGCCGCCACCGCTACCGTGGCGATCCGCTACTACACGCCCCCCGGCGCCGAGGCCCGCACTCTCTTCGCGCTCAACGCCGAGGAGGCGGGCAATTACCTGTTCCTCTCCGAGGCCGAGGGGATGCTCACCGCCAAGGACGACGCGGGCCACGGTGAGGCCACGCTCACCTGCCCGGCCGAGGACGCCCCGCGCCTCGCCATCGTCTCGCTCTTCGGTGACCGGCTGGCGCTCAGCCTCGGGCCGGCGCGCGCCGATGCGAAGGCTGCGACGGGCATCCTGAGCGGGGCGGCGAACCTCTACATCGGCTGCCGCAACCAGCGCCCGCGCCTGCTCAAGACCCTCGGGTCCGCGCTGATCCTTGACGTCTGGCTGTTTCCGGGCCGCGCCCTGCTGCACTCCGACGCCCCTGCCGACATCCGCGCCCGCAAGGCGCTACAGCGCCACCACCTCTGGGCCTCGGCATGAGCTTCACCCCCGACAGCATCCGCGACGGCAACATCTGCGTCATCTGGGTCGACGACATGATCGACGTCTTCACCTGGCGCAAGACCTTCGGGCTGGAGATCAAGACCCCCAACCTCGACCGGCTGATGGCCGAGGGCGTGCGCTTCTCCAACGCCTATGCCACCGTGCCCCTCTGCGCGCCTTGCCGGGCGGAGCTTGCCACCGGCATCTCGCCCTTCCGCTCCGGCCTCGTCGACCTCAACCGCTTCTGGCGCGACGTCTACCCGCCCGAGAAGGCCTGGGCCTACGACCTGCGCCGCGCGGGCTTTCACAACTTCACCACCGGCAAGGTCGACGCCAACTACAAGCCGATGCCCGAGGAATACCGCCGCCTCCTGTTCCACGAGGACGCGCTGGCCGAGGACCGAGGCCGCCGCCGCGGCGTGCATGCCTATCTGGACCGCGGACCGGGCATTAAGGGGGTGAACCACCCCGACGACGACGGCAGCTACGACCATACCTTCTACGACTACCAGGTAGCCCAGAACGCGATCGACTTCCTCGGCCACGCCAATCCGGCGCGCCGGCATCTGATCCAGCTCGGCTTCAAGCATCCACACTACAACCTCGTGGCGCCGGACCGCTTCTACGCCCAATACGACCCGGCCGAGATCACCTGGCCCTCCATCGCCGCGCCCGAGGACTACTTCGGCCCGCAACCGGGCTTCGCCGTCTACGAGGCCGCCTATATCGCCAACGGTCAATGGACGCCCGAGAAGGCCGGCGACGAGGCCTGGCGCCAGGTCGTGCGCGCCTATTTCGCCTGCGTCTCCCACGTCGATCACGAGATCGGCCGCTTCATGGACGCGCTGCGCGCCTCGCCGCTGGCCGAGAACACCACGGTGATCTTCCTGTCGGACAACGGCTTCAACCTCGGCAACCACGACAGCTTCCACAAGATGAGCCAGTGGGACAGCGCCGCGCACATCCCCCTCGGCATCTGGAACGCGCAACTGGAGCCGGACGTGGTGGATCTGCCGGTCTCGCTGCACAACATTCCCAAGACGATCATGGAGCTGGCCGGCCTGCCGCCGCGCCCCGACTGGCCCTCGGGCCAATCGCTCCTGCCGCTGCTGGACGCGGGGTTCGGACACTTCGACACCACGAAATCCCCTGTCACCTGCGTCTTCGGCACCCTCTCGGTCCGCCCCTCTGTCGAGGGCCTCAGCCAATACCGCTACTTCCGCTATCCCAACGGCGAGGAGCACGTCTACGACCTCGTGGCCGACCCGGGCGAGACGACCAACCTCGCCGACAGCGCGCCGTTGGACGCGCTCCGAGACGAGCTGGTGCGCGGCGCGCTGGACCTCGGCCTCGACCTGCGCGGCTTCGAGAACCCGGCAGAAGGCGTCAACGCCATGATGGCCGTCGATGGCTCCGTGGTGCTGGCAGGCGGACGGGCCGACAACGACTACTGGGCCTACGGCAAGGATGCCGAGAAGATCGTGGAGGAGAAGGATGGCGGCACCGATACGCTGTGGTACATGGCCGGTCCCGACGACTACGTGCTGCACTGCCCCGCAAACATCGAGAAGATCCGCATCGCCACCGTCGTCTCCCGCAAGGAGGAGGGCGCAGGCACCGGCCCGCAGCCCGAGGGCAAACGCCTGCGGATCGTCGCCCACCCCGACAGCCCGATCGATTTCGAGACCTCCGAGCGTGTCGAGGTCGATGTCACCGGCTCCACCGGCGACGACGTGATGATCGGCCCGAAACACGGCTCCGCCACCTTCTACGGCGGCCGCGGCAACGACACGATGATCGCGCGGGCCAAACAGGCCAACCGCCGCCATGGTTTCTACGGTGAGGAAGGCAACGACACCCTCTACGGCGGCCCCGGCCGCGACACGCTCGACGGCGGCACCGGCGACGACGAGATCCACGGCAACACCGGCCGCAACCACATCTACGGCGGCCACGGCAACGACGTGATCCACGACGGCGAAGGCGCCTCCACCATCGACGCGGGCCCCGGCCAGAACAGCCTGCACATCGGCCCCGGCGATCATGAAATCGCCACCGGTGCCGGCCTCAACCGCGTTTTCCCAGAGGAAGGCGCGAAGGTCTTCAAACCGGCCTACGGCGGCGTCACGATCATCGCGCAGTGGCACCCCGAACAGACCTACGACCTCTCGGCCTGGCCGAAACCGCCCGCGATCAGCCGCACGGACAAGGGTCACCGCCTGCGCTGCGGCCTCACCATCCTCGACATCCACGGCTCCCCAGCCGGCGCCGACATCAAGGCGCAGGTCAAAGACTGATCCGACACCCCTGCTTCCCCGTTCCATAAATATCCCTGGGGTGGGGTCCGGGGAGGGGCAAAGCCCTTCCCCGCTGGACGCCCCGCATGGGGCGACATCCGCCATGCCCTCCGCAAATGTGCAACATGACATGGGCGTCTTGCCCGAAACCCTTTGCCATCGCAGGACAAATGACCGACAAAGTGCCAAAGCCAAGCGCGGATAAATCCGCCACCCCACGAGCAGCACAAAGGCCAGCAAGATGGACCTCAACAGACGCCCCGTCGCCTCCCTCTGGATCGGCGAGAGCCTGCAATACCTCAACCAGCTCTGCCTGAAATCGCACCTGCGCCACGGGCACCCGGTCACGCTTTACTGCACGGACAAAGTCACCAACGCCCCCGAGGGCGTGGTGGTCAAACCCGCCACCGATATCATGGACATCCCCATGGACATCGTCGAGTCCACCTCGGCCTCGTTCCTCTCCAACGTCTTTCGCTACAAGATGATCCAGAAGACCGGCGAAATCTGGATCGATTGCGATGCCTTCTGCCACAAGCCCTTCCCCGACGAATGGGAATACATCTTCGCGGGTCACGGCATGCGCGGCGCGCTCAATTGCGGCGTCGTGGGTCTGCCGCGAGAATGCGAGCTGATGGACCAGCTGCTGGACTACTACGACAACCTGCCCGACGTGCCGCCCTGGTGGAACAAGAACCAGCGCCGCAAGATCGAGCGTCTGGATGACAAGCTCCCCCACGCGGTCAAGATCTACAAGACCGAGCGGACCGCCTTCGGCCCGCAGGCTTTCACCCATTTCGCCCGCCAGACCGGCGACATCGAGAAGGCAATGACCTCGGACGTCCTCTACCCGGTGCCATTCCAGCTCAACGACATCTTCTACGACCCCCATGGCCGCGTCGAAGGCTGGTTCACCGAGGATACCGTCTCGGTCCACCTCTACACCAACGGCACCAAGCCCTGGTGGCGCAAGAACGCCCCGCTGGAGAACTCCTACGCCTGGCGGATGTGCCAGGAGGTCGGCATCACGCCGGAGGACGCGCTGGAATGACCGAGAGCGACGGCGACACCCTGGTGCCACCGAGCCTTGATTTCGACCCGGATCGGCCCATCGACTGGACGCCCACGTGGCATCGCAACGTGACCTCCTACCCTTGGGCCGAGAACGAACCACGCGGGTACCGCCGCGCCGCCGGCATGTTCGACGAAAACGGGCTTCACCTTCCCGGCAGTCACTGTTGGCGCTATGCGGACGAGCCCATGACGCTCATCCCCGAGCGCGATGACACCGACGCGCCCTTCGAACTGGTCAAAGGCAAATGGTTATTCGCGGGCATGTTCTATGCCCACTTCGGCCACTTCCTCGTTGAGACCACGCAAAGGCTCTACGCTCTCGCGCAGGATACAGGGGCGGACGGCATCTTCTTTTATCCCAAGATGCACCTGACCCACGAACACAAACCCTACCGGGCCCTTAAGTCCGTTTTCGAGCATCTGGGCTTGGGCGACCTGCCGGTCCGCCTGCCGCAACGTCCCGTTCAGATTGAACAGATTGCCTTCCCCCCTCCGGCCTTCGGGATCGGTGAGATGTCAGCGGGCCGTCCTGAGTACCGCGACTTCATGCGCGACCGGTTGACCCGCGACACCCCGCCCAACGGCGCCCGCGACGTCTACGTCTCGCGGTCCGGCCTCACCTCTCGCCGAGGACGGATCGTACTGGAGCAGCATCTCGAGCGACTGCTGGAGGCAGAGGGCTACCGCATTTTCCATCCGCAGGAACACAGCCTCGCAGAGCAGGTCGCCCAGTATCGTGCGGCACGCCGGATCGTCGCCCTCGATGGCTCTGCCCTGCATCTGACCGCCATGGTGGCGGCGCCGGACACGAAGATCGCCATCATCAACCGTGGCCCGTCCGCCAACGTCGAAGATTACATCCGGCAGTTCCGCGCCTTCGCGCAGATCGACCCAACGCGGATCGAGGCCATCAAGGGCTGCTGGCACCCGGCCGGCACACGCTTCGTGAAACGCGAAGTGCAGGCGCATCTGGATTTCCCCACGGCCGCCGGGCAACTCGCCGAAGCGGGCTTCATCACCAACCCCGACGTCTGGGCCGATCCTGCAGACGCGGACCTGACGGAGGCCCTTCAGGCGCTTTCCGCCTCCTTCGACGCAGAACTTCTTTATCGGGATCTGCGCTGATGCTGGAAAACCAACCCGCCTTGATCGTCACCGCGATGAAAAACGAGGGCCCCTATATCATCGATTGGGTCGCCCATCACATGGCCGTGGGTTTCGACAGCTTCATGGTGGTCACAAATGATTGCAACGACCACACCGACCGCATCCTTGATCGCCTTGAGAAGCTGATAAACCTCAAGCACGTGGCCAACCCCAAGTCATTGTTCCCGGAGAAGACCAACTGGCAGGTCATGGCGGTGCGCTACGCCACCTTGTTCACCATCTACAAGGATGCCGGTTGGATCTATTTCACCGATGTGGACGAGTTTCTTCAGGTCTGGACCGGAGACGGCACCTTGCAGGCCCTCCACGACGCTGCGGGCGGCTTCGACGTGGTCTCTTTCACCTCCATGCCGTTCGGGTCTTCCGGTGTCTCGCGGATCGAGGATCTTCCGGCGACGCGTCAGTTCACCGTACAATCGAAGGATTACGAACACGCGGCCGAGACGGGCAAGAGGCTCTCGAACGCGATCAAGACGATGTTCCACAACAAGATCAAGTTCTCGGTGCGACGCAACCATCGCCCCCGACGCCATGATTTTTCGGACACGGGATACCGCTGGATCGATGGATCGGGCCGCGTGTTCTCCGACGACTGGGTGAATGGCAAGGCCAAGGCGGTGGAACCGATCGGCTCGAACGATCTGGCGCAGTTCAACCATTACGCAATCCGCTCCGAAGACGGCTACCTGATGAAGGTGTCACGCGGCGATGTCGTGGGTGCCCCGCGCCTCGATGATGAGCGTGCCGTGCGATACTGGCGCGATTACAACGCGCCGGGAACCGTCGACACCCGGGCCGTAGCGGGCCATCCAAAGTACGCTGAAATTCGCGCCGAGTTGATGTCCGACCCGACGCTGCGCGAATGGCACGAGGCCTCGCTCGCGTTCCACCGCGACAGCGCCGCGAAACTGCGCGAACGAGACGACTTCGCGCAATTGCTGGAACGCATGGCCGAAGCCCCCGCCGAGCCATGACCTTCACCGTCGCCACCATCGCGCGTGAGCCTTGGCCGATCCTCGAACGTTTCCTGCGTTGGCATCTGGGCCAGGGCGCCGCGCGGATCATCCTCTTTCTTGACGACCCGAACGACCCCTGTCTGCCCCGCCTCGCGGGCGAGCCGCGCATCGATGCGCGCCCCTGCACGCCGGAGCTCTGGGCGCAGGCCGGCGTCAAGCCTGACGCCCGTTTCACCCGTCGCCAACGCGCGGTACTGACGCTGGCCTACCGCGAGCTCCGCGAAGGCTGGCTCCTCGTTCTCGACGCAGACGAGCTGATGTGGCTCCGCGATCGGCCCATCAACGCGGCGCTCGACAGCCTGCCGGACGAGGCTCTGTCATTGCGGGTTCTCAGCGCCGAACAGCTGCGTCTCTCCGACGGGTCCGAGGCCTTTCGCACCCCCATCGAGCGCGCCGCGGTGGACCGGGTCTACGGCGACAAGGCGCCCCTCCTGCGCGCCCGTTTCGGCCTGACCTACCACCCGGAGGGGAAGAGCTTCCACCGCGCGGGCCAGCAGGGGCTGCGGATGAAACTCCATTGGGCCACTGACGCCGAGGGCGCGCGCACGCCCGGTCCGGTCTGGGGCGCGCCCGAGGGCGCACACCTCCTGCACTACGCCGCCCCCGACTACGACCGTTGGCGGGCCAAGGTCGACTGGCGGGCCGGCGCCCATGGTTTCGCACAACCGGTGAAAGACCGCCTGGGCGAGATCGCCGCCAGCCCTGATCCGGAGCCCGCCTACCGCGCCCTCTTCGATGATCTCCACACCCTCTCCGACCGCGAAGCCCGCGCGCTCGACGTCGAGGGCGGGCTGCTCCGCCACGGCCCGGAGGTCTGAGCGGATGCCCGGCCGCACCATCGTCACGATGATGAAGGACGAGGCGCCCTTCCTGCTGCATTGGATCGCCCATCACCGTATCATCGGTTTCGATCGCATCGTCGTTTTCACCAACGATTGCAGCGATGGCACCGATGCGCTGCTCGACCGGCTCGAACAGATGGGCGAAGTGACCCACCACCGCAACAAGGTGCCCGACGGCGGAAAGGCGCAGCCCCTCGCGCTGCGCCGCGCCATGAAGCTGCCCGAGGTGACGGATAGCGAGTGGCTCATCGCGCTGGACGTCGACGAATACCTTTCGATCAGGACCGGCGCGGGGCAACTCGATGATCTCCTCGCGACGGCGCCCCAAGCCGATGGCTTCGCGCTGACCTGGCGCATGATGGGCGCCAACGGACATAGCGACTGGACGGACATGCCCGTGACCGAGGCCTACACCCGCGGCGCCCCGGATCTCTTCCGCAAGGGATGGGGCGTGAAAACGCTGTTCCAGCCCTTCGACAACATGAAACTCGGCATCCATCGCCCGACGATCAAGGGAAGCGACAAGTCCGCCTTGCACGCGCGGGAATGGGTCAACGGCTCCGCCAAGCCGATGACACACGGCTTCATGGAGGGCATGTGGCGGTCGTCCCTCGCGACGCTCGGCTATGCCCATGCCGAAATCGCCCATTTCGCCACCCAAAGCGCCGAGGCCTTTCTGCGCCGCGCCGCGCGCGGCAACGTCAACGCCAAGCCCGACAAATACGACGCGACCTACTACGGCATCTTCAACCGAAACGAGACAGAGCAGCGCCAGCTTCTCCGCTACGCCGAGCCAACGCGCGCCCACGTCGCAGGCTACCTTGCCGACCCGACCCTCTCGGACCTCTACGAAACCGCGCTCGCATGGCACGCGCGCGCGCGCGACGCCCTGCGCGCCTCTCCCGATTACGCCCGCCGCATGGCTGCCCTTGAAGAGGCATCGCAAACCCCTTTCGACGCGCTGGACGCGGTCCTCTTCCCGCAACCACTGGCACCGCAAGGCAAAGAGACCGTTGCCCAAATGCAGGCGCAGGGTGTCCCGGACAGGGAGATCGCCCGCGCAGTCGCCCAATCCGTGCGCCGCATGGAACATATGCGGGACGCCGAGGACGCCCAAGAGCTCCTCGCCAAAGGCGTCACCCCCGATTACGGCACGTGGCGCTGACCGCCCCCTTCATCTTTTCTTAAATACGGAAATCCCCCGCTGCCTCCGCACCTCGCTCGATCTGGCGCGAAACCCAGGCACCGAGCGATGACGCTTCAAGCCCTAGTTGGCCTTGTCACCCGGCACGCCGGGAAGCGGGAGGATCGGCACGCCGTCTTCGATCAGCGACTTGGCCTCGTCCGGGGCTGCCTGTCCGTAGATCGGCTTCTCCGGGATATCACCAAGATGCATCGCCCGTGCCTCGCGTGCGAAGTTGCTGCCAACATTGGTCGAGTTCTTTTCCACGAAGCTCCGCAAGGCGCGCAACGCGGCCTCGGCGGGGTGGGCGGGCGCGGAGAGGGGCCGCTTTGTCTCAGCCACAGCACCGGATGCAGCCGCCGGGGCGTCCGGTTCGGACGTCACGCGGGGTGCCATCATCGCTTTCGATACGTCAGCCCCGCCACAGATCGCGCAGCTCAGCAGGCTGCGCGCGGCCAGTCCCTCAAAGGCCTCCGCCGATTGGAACCAGCTCTCGAACTGATGGCCTTCGCCACATTTCAACGCGTATCTGATCATAACACTTGGAATCTATGCGAATTTTACCGCGCTTCAAGCGCAACCGTCATTTTAGCCGATCCAGCGAGAAGGTCGCGATCAGCTGCTGCAAGTCTTTCTCTTCCACCTTCTGCGCCGCTTTCTTCAGGCTGAACCATTTCCGGCGGCGCTCGGCAACCTCCGGATACTCCTTTTCCAGCCGTCGCACCTTCACCGGGAACACGGCAACGATGACCGGCAGCGCCGTGTCCTCATTCATCCACTTTCGGTAGGAGTATAGGCCGAGGCACACGTCATAGGGCTTGCCGATCGCGCCCGCTTCTTCCCAGACTTCCTGCGCGGCAGCCTCGCCGGGGGTCAGGCCATCCATCGGCCAGCCCTTGGGAATGATCCACCGCTTCGTCTCTCGCGAGGTCACCAGCAGGATCTGTATCTTCTTGCCCTTGTCGCCCTTGACCACGCGAAACGGCAAACCCGCGAACTGTGTTCGGGGATCGCGTTTGGACTCCGCCCTTATCCGCAATGGCCGTTGCGGGTTGGCGTCCGGGTCAGGGTGCGTCGTGTCACTCATGACCCTCGTGATGTCACGCACGTCACGCCGGTTCAATTCCCCCGCTCAAGAAGGCTTTGCGACCGTTGCGTTGCTGCCTGAATCCCGAGAGCGCCCCCTGTGGCCCAAGCCAACATCCGATTGTTTTTGTCAGGATTGACAAGTCCGACTCATTTAGTAAGGATTGCCTCAACCAACCCGATGCAAAGGAGCCCCCTCCCATGACCCTGCAAACCCGCCTCTCCGATCCCGACCGCACGCCGCCGGCAATGCGTCCGCCGAGCAACCCTGTCTATGATGCGCAGCGACTTGTCGGCGACGAGGGTACCGCGATGATCGTGCTCGACGACAAGACCTATACGCTTCGCATCACCCGGGCGGGCAAGTTGATCCTCACGAAATAGGCCTGTGGCTCGGGTCAGAATATGAAGCGCCAGATGTTGTTGGACATGAACTCGGCGAGGAGCAGCAGCGCGAAGCCCGCGCGCCAGCGCCAATCCGAGACGCGCCACCACAACAGCGCCGTCAGTAGGATGCATATCGCCAATTCAGCCGGGCCGACCCATCCCGCGTAGTGGCTCCGGTCCCAATAGCTGACGGGACTGTCGTAGATCCACCGGCTCACCGGCCAGAAATGCGCCCGCCCGTCCCCGGCATGGAGCGGCAGATCGAAGGCGATATGGAGCAGCGCCGCGCCCGTAAAGGCCGTGAGGACACGCCAACCCGCCGCAAGCGCCACGATCAGCAGCGCGCCCCACAGCAGGATCGAATTGTCGACCGCGAAGACGGCCTGCCAGGCGTCGGAGTAATAGAGCTCTCCGAAGACCACCCGGGCCTCGGTCCCGGCAATGGCCAGATGCCATCCCACCATCAGGTAGAGCGACAGGTCCGGGGCCAAGCCGCCCGCCAGCGCGGCGGCGATTGTCCAGCGGTGGTGAGGCTGACCAAAGGCCGCGGCGCCGAAAATCAAATGCGCAGGGGTGTTCAAACGGGATCAACCTTCAGGGGCAGCGTGAGCCTTCACGCCCATCAATAGCCATCTGACGCGTCGTGACCAGCCCGCAGACCTGATCTCGGACGTGGCATTCAGACAAACACGAACTCGATCCCGTAGGGCTGGCTTCCGGCGTAATCGGTATGCACGTAGACGTAGAGATCCCCGTTGACCGTCCGGAACTCCACGTTGGTGTAATTGCCGTGGGTGTGGGTGGTCGAGAAGAAGACCGGCCCGTAGGTGACCTGCACCCGCGCAAGCTGTCCGGGGCGCACCGACAGGTAATAGCATTGCGATCGATGGGCGTTGGCGTGACCGTGGACCGTATGGGCATAGGCCCCGCGCGGGAATTGAACTTGCAGGCAGCCGTGGCCGGTCGCCTGTGCCTGCAGGGGCGCAAGGCTTGCTGCGGCACCGGAAAGGACGATGAGCGTGGCGCTGAAAAGGGCTCGAAACATGGGAGGCCTCATGAAAAATGACAACTGGAATGGCGGCAGGATACATCGGCCGGGCGTTGTCCCAAAGTGAATTTGCGTGAGGTCCCGAGCGGGACAGAAACGAAAAAGCCCCGCCGGATCGGGCGGGGCTCTCTGCAAACTTAAGGATCGTATCAGTCGATCTTCGGCAGCAACGCGTCGAGCGAGGCCTTGGCGTCGCCGTAGAACATCCGGGTGTTGTCCTTGAAGAACAGCGGGTTCTCGATGCCGGAGTAGCCCGTGCCCTGCCCGCGCTTGGAGACGAAGACCTGCTTGGCCTTCCACACCTCGAGCACCGGCATGCCGGCAATCGGGCTGTTGGGATCGTCTTGCGCGGCGGGATTCACGATGTCGTTGGAGCCGATGACGATGGCGACGTCCGTATCGGGGAAATCATCGTTGATCTCGTCCATTTCCATCACGATGTCATAGGGCACCTTGGCCTCGGCCAGCAGCACGTTCATGTGCCCCGGCAGACGCCCGGCGACCGGGTGAATGGCGAAACGCACGTTCTTGCCCTTGGCCCGCAGCTTCTTGGTCAACTCACTGACCGCCTGCTGCGCCTGGGCCACCGCCATGCCGTAGCCGGGGATGATGATGACGCTGTCGGCCTCGTTCAACGCGTTGGCCACGCCGTCCGCGTCGATGGCGACCTGCTCGCCTTCCACCGCCATCTGCTCGCCCTTGGCGCCGCCGAAGCCGCCGAGGATGACGCTCACGAAGCTGCGGTTCATCGCCTTGCACATGATGTAGGAGAGGATCGCACCCGAAGAGCCGACCAACGCGCCGACCACGATCAGCAGGTCGTTGCCAAGCGAGAAGCCGATCGCCGCGGCCGCCCAACCGGAGTAGGAGTTCAGCATCGAGACCACGACAGGCATGTCGGCGCCGCCGATGCCCATGATCAGGTGGTAGCCGATGAAGAGTGCCAGCGCCGCCAGCAGGATCAGCGTCCAGCCACCCGCGCCCGAGAGGTAGAGGATCAGCAGCAGCACCGAAAGCGCCGCGGCGCCCGCGTTCAGCATGTGGCCGCCGGGCAGCTGCTTGGCCGAAGTGTCGATCTTGAACGGCAGCATGGAGGAGCCGCCCGAGAGCTTGCCATAGGCCACGACAGAGCCGGTGAAGGTGACTGCACCGATCCAGATGCCGAGCGCCAGTTCGACCCGCAGGATACCGACCTCAACGGCTGTCTTCTTGGCCAGAAGCTCTCCGAAGCTCGCCAGCGAGCCGGACAACAGGTAGGCCGCGTCACTCAACGGGCCTTCGGGCTGCGGATAGGGCAGACCGGCGTCGGCGAAGATGCCCGCAACACGCGCCAGTTCGATATGGGCGTTGAAGCCCACGACGACGGCGGCGAGACCCACGAGCGAGTGCATGATCGCGACAAGCTCGGGCATCTGCGTCATCTGCACCTTGGTGGCGAGCTGGTAGCCCACCGCCGCGCCGCCCGCGATCAGGATCAGCGACAGGAGCCAGAGCCCCGCCCCCGGTCCGATGAGCGTCGCCAGCACGGCAATCGCCATGCCCGCGATGCCGTACCAGACGGCCCTCTTGGCGCTTTCCTGTCCCGACAGGCCGCCGAGCGAGAGGATGAAAAGAACGGCAGCAACCGCGTAGGCTGCAATGGTGAATCCAAAATCCATGACCCCGGCCCCTTAAGATTTCTGGAACATGGCGAGCATGCGCCGTGTCACGAGGAAGCCGCCGAAGATGTTGACGGCCGCCATGAAGATCCCCGCCGCGGCAAGGATGGTGATGAGGAACGAGCTGGAACCCACCTGGATCAGCGCGCCCAGGATCACGATCGAGGAGATCGCGTTGGTCACCGCCATCAGCGGCGTATGCAGCGAATGGGCGACGTTCCAGATCACCTGGAAGCCGATGAAGACCGACAGGATGAAGACGATGAAGTGCTGCATGAAGCTGGCCGGCGCGATCAGGCCCACGGCCAGAACCAGTGCCGCGCCGATGGCGATGAGGCCCACCTGCGTCTTGGTCTGCTCCTTGAAGGCCGTGATCTCCTGCGCGCGCTTCTCCTCTGCCGTCAGCTCTTTCGCCGCCGGTGCCTTGGGCTTGGCCGCGATGGCGGCCACCTTGGGCGGTGGGGGCGGGAAGGTGATTTCGTCGGCATGGACCACGGTCGCGCCGCGGATCACGTCGTCCTCCATGTCATGTACGACCGTGCCGTCCTTCTCGGGCGTCAGGTCCGTCATCATGTGGCGGATGTTGGTGGCATAGAGCGTCGAGGATTGCGCGGCCATGCGCGAGGGGAAGTCGGTGTAGCCGATGATGGTCACGCCGTTGTCGGTGACGATCTTCTCGTCCTTGACGGTCAGCTTGCAGTTGCCGCCGCGCTCGGCGGCAAGGTCGACGATGACCGAGCCGGGTTTCATCGCCGCGACCATGTCCTCGGTCCAGAGCTCGGGCGCCTCGCGGCCCGGGATCAGGGCCGTGGTGATGACGATGTCCATCTCAGGCGCCAGCTCGCGGAACTTCGCCAGCTGCGCTTCGCGGAACTCGGGCGAGGAGACGGAGGCATAGCCACCCGTCGCCGCGCCGTCCTGTTGCTCCTCCTCGAAGTCGAGATAGACGAACTCGGCGCCCATGCTCTCGACCTGCTCGGCCACTTCGGGGCGTACGTCGAAGGCATAGGTGACGGCGCCAAGCGAGGTGGACGTGCCGATGGCCGCGAGGCCCGCAACGCCTGCGCCGACGACGAGAACCTTGGCCGGGGGCACCTTGCCCGCGGCCGTGATCTGGCCGGTGAAGAAGCGGCCGAAGTTGTTGCCCGCTTCGATCACCGCGCGGTAGCCCGCGATATTGGCCATGGAGGACAGGGCGTCCATCTTCTGGGCGCGGCTGATGCGCGGCACCATGTCCATGGCGATGACACTGGCGCCCTGCTTGCGCGCGGCCTCCATGCCGTCTTCGTTCTGACCGGGGTAGAAGAACGAGATCAGAAGCTGCCCTTCGCGCAGGCGCTTGGTCTCGGTCGTGGTGGGCGGGCGCACTTTGGCGACGATGTCGGCGGCTTTCCACAGCGCCGCGCCGGTCTTCACGACCTCGACGCCCGCGGCCTTGTAGGCGGCGTCCGAGAACCCCGCGGCGCTGCCCGCCCCGGTCTCGATCACACAGTCAAATCCAAGCTTTTGCAGCTGACGCGCCGAGTCCGGCGTCATTGCCACCCGCGCTTCACCTGCTTCGATCTCTTTCGGAGCCCCGATTTTCATCGCTCTTCCCCCCGTTGATTACCCCCAAGGCCCAAGGGCCGCTCGATTGGCAACTATCAAGACGCGATGCGAGGGACAACGGCAAGCCCCCATTTTTATGGCCATTTCACCCGTATACAGTGCCGCACCTTTGCGGCAGGCTGAGAGTTCAAACGGAGGGTCATGCGAGATGAAGCACACGGGACAGCACGCGGTGGTCACCGGCGGCAGCACGGGCATCGGCCTTGGAATCGCACTTGGGTTGGCTGGTCTGGGACAGGAAGTCACGATCACCGGCCGCGATGCGGACCGGCTCGACAAGGTCGCGGCAATGCATCCGCGCCTGCACGCCTTGGAGATGGATGTCACCCAAGAGGCGTCGGTGCGCGATGGCTTCAAGTCCGCCGCCAGTCTGCGCGGCCCGGTCACGGTCTGCGTGGCGAATGCGGGCATCGCCGAGCCCGCGCCGTTCCGCCATGAAACGCTGGATCATTGGCGCCAAACGATGACCACGAACCTTGATGGCACCTTTCTGACCTTTCAGGCGGCGCTGGCGACGCTGGACCGCGACGAGTGGGGGCGGATGATCGCGATTTCCTCCATCGCCGGGCTGCGCGGCCTCTCCGGCGCGATCGCCTACACCGCCTCGAAACACGGCGTGATCGGGCTGATCCGGGGGCTGTCGGAGGAGTACATGGGCTCCAACATCACCTTCAACGCGATCTGCCCGGGCTATGTCGACACGCCGGTCGTCGAGCGCAATGCCGCCCAGATCGCCGAGAGTCGCGGCATGTCCGAGGAAGAGGCCCGCGATCTTCTGGCGCGGGGCAATCGGCACAAGCGTCTGCTGTCGACCGACGAAGTCACGGCAACCGCGCTCTGGCTCTGCTCTCATGCCGCGCGGAGCGTCAATGGGCAGGCGATCCAGATCTCGGGCGGGCATGTGACTTGAGGTCGGGGTTGCGGCAGAAAGCTGCGGGGGCGCCGGGGTGAACCGGGTGCTGTCGCCGACTGCGTCGCCGAGTGGCGGGGGCCAGCCCCCGCACCCCCGCCGTATTTATGAAAAGATGAAGGGGCGCGGCGTTTAGCGGAGCGCGCGTCGGAGGATCTTGCCGGTCGTCGTCATCGGCAGGCTATCGGCAAGCACGATCTGACGCGGCACCATGTGGGCGGAGACCTTGCTGCGGACGAGGTTTTGAAGGGTTGCTTCGATATCCGAGGTATCGGCGCCGGCACGCAGGACGACATGGGCGACGACGGCTTCGGTTCGGATCGGATCGGGAACGCCCACGACGGCTGCGAGGGTCACGTCGGGATGGGTGCAGAGGGCCTGCTCGATCTCGACCGGGCCGATACGGTAGCCGGCGGAGGTGATGACATCGTCGTTGCGGGCATGGAAGATGAACTGACCACCCGGGGTCTGGATGGCGAGATCGCCGGTGCGCAGCCAGCCGTTGACGATCTTTTCGGCGGTCGCCTCGGGCTTGTTCCAGTAGCGCAGCATCATCACGGGATCAGGGGCGCGGACGCAGATTTCACCGACCTCGCCCGGGCTTGTCGGAGTGTCGTCCGGGCCCAGAAGTGCGACCTCGTGGCCCGGCACGGGGAGGCCCATCGCACCGGGGTGACGGGGCATCGGACCGTCGCAAGCGGCGATGACGAGGTTCGCTTCCGTTTGCCCGTAAAACTCGTTGATCGGACAGCCGAGGCTTTCGCGGCTCCAATCGAGGAGATCGGCGCCGAGGGCCTCGCCGCCCGAGCCAATCGCTCGGAGGGAGAGATCCGCGGGCGGTTTCGCCTGCCGCATCAGGCGCAGAGCGGTGGGCGGCAGGAAGCTGTTGGTGACCTTTTCCCGGGCGAGTAGCGCGAAGGCCTCCTCCGGGTCGAACTTGGGAAATCTGTGCGAGATCAGGGGAATGCCGTAGAAGAGGCAGGGCATCGCCATGTCCATCAGCCCGCCGATCCAGGCCCAATCGGCCGGTGTCCAACCGACGTCTCCCGGTTGCGGGAAGCCCGCCTGCGCCAGCTCCATGCAGGGCAGATGGCCATAGAGAAACCGATGGGCGTGCAGCACGCCCTTGGGATCGCCCGTGGTACCGGAGGTGTAGATCATTACCGCGGGGTCCTCGGCGGTGGTTTCAACGGCTCGTCGCAGGGGTGCGGCGGACATGGCCGTGTCGAGCGGGCTCTCACCTCCGCGCGCATGGCTGAATCCGCTGGAGAGAACGACCGGCGCGTCACAGACGGCGCGCAGCTTGTCTTCGACGTCGCCGTCGACGATCACCGCCTTGGCACCGCTGTCCGCGAGGCGATAGCGCAGCGCATCCTCGCCGAAGAGCGTGAAGAGCGGCAGCGAGATCGCGCCGAGCTTGAAGGCCGCCAGATGGGCGACGAGCACCCGCGGGTTCTGCGCCATCAGGATCGCGACCCGGTCGCCACGGGTGACCCCGCGCGCGGCCAGTGTCGCGGCAAGGCCATCGGAGGCGGCCTTCAACTGACCGTAGGTCCAGACTTCGTCCGGCGGGCCGATGTGGCGCACGGCGATGCGGTCGGGCTCGGCCCGCGCCCATCGCTCGCAGCAGACGTGGGCTAGGTTGAGTTGCACGGGGATATCCCACGCGAAGGCCCGGCGCATTTCGGGCCAGGATGCGCGCGTGGGGATCAGCCGGTCAATCGGCGATCACCGTGACGGTGGGCAGCGACGCGAGGTTCAGCCCAAGGGCCTGAAACGCGGCAAGAGACAGGCGCGAGCCAGAGCCTCGGGCGCCCCCGGACGGGCTGGCCGTGACCACGACGGTGGTGCCGTCAGGGGCCACGACGGTGGCGGTGCGCTCCCGGTCGACCAGCGGCGTCTCGATCCAGAGGCCGGGGCGTGTCGCGTCGCCGAGGCTCGCGACGGTGAAGCCGCGCACGCTGTCGCCGGACGCGGTGTCGCCAGCTGCCACGGCGGCGGCACGGGTGCTGCTGTCGGCGGGAGCGATATCTGCGGCGGTTGCCTCTCCCACGACGGGTTCGGTGATCACTTCGCCGCTTGGTGCGGCAGCAGGCGCGGTGTCGGTCGCGGGGCCGGTGCCGCCGAGGAGACCGCCAAGGCCGCCGTTGGCACAGCCTGCCAATGCAAGCACGGCCAGAAGGGAAATTGCGCGTGTCATTCTATACCTCTCAACAGCGTTCAGGCCAGATTAGGCCCGCACCGGACCGTGATCAACCGGTCCTTGTGTGACTGCGCGCGCAGGCATAGGGTCCGCCCATGACACAGGCTGCCCCCCTCATCGATCCCTTCGCCCGCGCCATCACCTACCTGCGGGTCTCGGTCACGGACCGTTGCGATTTTCGCTGCGTTTACTGCATGTCCGAGAACATGCAGTTCCTGCCGAAGAAGGAGCTTCTGACGCTGGAGGAGCTCGACCGCATGTGCTCCACCTTCATTCGTATGGGCGTGCGCAAGCTGCGGATCACCGGCGGAGAGCCGCTGGTGCGGCGCGATATCATGACCTTCTTCCAGGGCATGACGCGTCATCTGGAGAGCGGCGACCTGCAGGAATTGACGCTGACCACCAACGGCAGCCAGCTGGCGCGGTTTGCCGAGCCGCTCGCGGCGGCCGGGGTGAAGCGGATCAACATCTCGCTCGACACGATCGATGAGAAGAAATTCGCCGAGATCACCCGGTGGGGCCGCCTGAAGCAGGTGATGGACGGCATCGACGCGGCGCTGGCCGCCGGTCTGAAAGTGAAGATCAACGCGGTCGCCCTGAAGAATTTCAACGAGGACGAGCTGTTCACCCTGCAGGAATGGTGCCTCGATCGCGGAATGGACCTGACCTTCATCGAGGTCATGCCGATGGGCGATCTCGGCAACGAGGACCGGTTGGACCAATATTGGTCCCTCAAGGACCTGCGCGCGCGTCTGGCCGAGCGGTTCACCCTGACCGATCTGGCCGAGCGCACCGGCGGCCCTGCCCGCTACGTGCAGCTGAACGAGACCGGCCAGAAGATCGGCTTCATCACGCCGCTGTCCCATAACTTCTGCGAAAGCTGCAACCGGGTGCGGCTGACCTGCACCGGGCAACTTTACATGTGCCTTGGGCAGGAAGACATGGTCGACCTGCGCGCGCCGCTGCGCGCCAGCGAGGACGACGCGCTACTGGAAGAACGCATCCGCGCGGCCATCGGGCAGAAGCCCAAAGGCCACGATTTCGACTATTCCCGACAGGTCGCCGATGGTCAGATGTCACGGCATATGAGCCACACGGGAGGGTGAATTTCCGCACCCGGCCCTTGGCCGGGCAAAAGGTCCAGTGGACCTTTTGGGAAATTCACGGGCGGAGCCCCGGATTGCCACGCATTGCCCCGGTCAGGTCACCCATTCGCAGCAGTGTGAGCCCGCGAATGGGCCAAGGTACGTTACGTTTTTGGGCGCCCTAGTTAAACCGCCACAACTGGCCCGAGAAGTTGCCACAGGGATCCATACGGATCGGTCCATCGGCGCGGCTACTGCTTTCCAGGCACTCGTTCGATCCTTCGCGGAATTGACTGGTAAGCCGCACGTAGCCGCCGCCCGCCGGGATCGCGCGCCAAAGCTGGCCCGACACATTCTGGCAAATATCCATGAACGCAGGCCCGCCGCCGGATCGGTTGCTTTCGAGGCACTCATTAGCCCCTTCGCGGAACTGCGTTGTCAGACGGAAATAGCCGCCGCCCGCTGGAATGGCGCGCCATTGTTGCCCGCTCACGTTCTGGCAACGATCCATAAATGCCGGACCTCCCCCCGCGCTGCGGCTTTCCAGACACTCGTTCGCGCCTTCGCGGAACTGGGATGTCATCTCGAAGTACCCGCTCGGAAACCCTTGGGCAGAGGCCGCAGATGCCCCTCCTACAGCCAATGCTGCGATCAACGCTGTTTTCAAATCAATTCTCATGCAAATACACTCCCTGGAACCAAGGCCAAAAATTGCCTTAACTTTTTATGCGCTGTGCCTTGGGCGGCTGGCAACAGTATCGTGGTGGTGCATGATGGTTGGATGACGGAGAGAGATGATCGCCCCGCGCGCTCCCCCCTGCGGGCCGGCGACCGTGACATGACGCTGGAGGACGCGATCCGCAAAGCAAGCAACCTCAAGCCCAAGGGCTATGATTTCGACTATTCGCGACAGGTCGCCGATGGTCAGATGTCACGTCACATGAGCCATACGGGGGGGGGTGAGCCCCTCTTCACTCTGGTGGCGCTACTCCTAATTCACAAGCGCGGCTCCATGGCACCACGGTCCCGCCCGAGGTAGCACGGGTCAACGCCCTACGGTCGATCATCCGGGAGGACATTCGCAATACGTCACCATGACCGTGTTCCATTTGTCCCTGGATCTTGACGATAAGCAATTTATTGAAATGGCCTGAGAGTTTAACCTTCACCTTGTTCGTTGTACTATTCGGTGCGATGGTTTTGATCTCGACAAAATCATTATCGAGTTTTCCATCCGAGCCTTGGGCATTCGGCTTGTTATGAAGCCTCACGCCCCAGACCATCGAGCCATATAACTCCCCTAGTGCGCCGTAGATATTCAGGTGTTTGCCGGTTTGCTCGAAATATTCCGTGCTTGCCTTCGTTAGACGCAGAACCTGCCGGATCACACAGATACCCGCCAAGGGAAAGCGCCGACTAAGCTTGTCTTCTGCTTCTAAAACGGGAAGGAGCGCGTCGTGTTCCTCGTCGGGGTCGTAGTCATGGCATTCGCCAAATTTATCAAAATGGATCCATTCTCCGTCCCCAAGCCAAACGGCATTATGGGAGCCCAATTCATTCATCTCAATTCCTCCGACTCAATGGGATGAAGCCTGAACCGGAATTGGGGGAAAATTGAGGCAGAGAGAAATTGAGCCGGCCTATATCGGCCGGCTCTCTTAACACATTCAGTTCACGCCGCCGGCATCCGCTTCTCGACAATCTCCGCCCACCAGCTGCAACCCGCAGGGATCGCCTCGTCGTTGAAATTGTATTTCGGGTGGTGGACCATGGCCGTGTCGCCGTTGCCGACGAGGATGTAGGCGCCGGGGCGTTCCTCGAGCATGAAGGCGAAGTCCTCGCCGCCCATGACCAAGGGCACGTCATCGCAATCGCCCGAGACGCTGCGGGCGACCTCGGCGGCGAATTCGGTCTGTTCTTCGGAGTTCACCATCACCGGGTAGCCGCGGATGTAGTTCACTTCGGCGCGGCCGCCCATCATCGCGGCGACGCCTTCGCAGATTTCCGGCACGCGTTCGTTGGCGAGGTCGCGGTTCTCGGTCGACATGGTGCGCACGGTGCCGCGCATGGTGACGGTCTCGGGGATCACGTTGAAGGCCTTCGACTCGGTCTCCAGCGAGGTGACGGAGACGACGATCTGGCTCACCGGGTCGGCATTGCGCGCGGCGATCGTCTGCAGCGCGATGACCGCGTGGGCTGCCATGACAGTGGTGTCGATGGTCTCATGCGGCTTGGCGGCGTGACCGCCCTTGCCCTTGAACTGGACCTCGAACGTATCGGTAGCCGCGAAAAAGGCGCCCGAGCGGATGCCGAAGGAGCCCACGGGGCGGCCCGGCCAGTTGTGCATGCCATAGACCTCGTCGATGCCGAACCGCTCCATCATGCCGTCGTCACACATCTCCTTGCCGCCGCCGCCGCCTTCCTCGGCAGGCTGGAAGATTACCGCCACGGTGCCGTCGAAATTGCGGGTCTCGGCCAGATATTTGGCCGCGCCGAGCAGCATCGCGGTGTGGCCGTCGTGGCCACAGGCATGCATCGCGCCGGGGGTTTTGGAGGCATATTCCAACCCGGTGTCCTCGAAGATCGGCAGCGCGTCCATGTCGGCGCGCAGGCCAAGGGTCTTGCCCGAGCTGTTGGTCTTGCCCTTGATGACGCCCACGACGCCGGTGCGGCCCAGGCCCGTCACCACCTCGTCACAGCCGAATTCCTTCAGCTTCTCGGCCACGATGCCCGAGGTCCGGTGCGTGTCGAAGAGGATCTCGGGGTTTTCGTGCAGGTCGCGGCGCCACTCGGTGATCTCGGGCAGCAATTCTGCAAAGCGGTTCTTAACTGGCATCTGGTCGTCTCCCATGTCGAATTTTGCTTGAAGGTGACACCGCGCGCGCGGGCCGACAAGCGGTTAAAGATTTGGTCCGGGGCGCAGGCGCGAGCCATCACTGAAACGTCCCATGGAGAAGCGGCTGAGATCGTGGCCAACGGGCTTTCCCTGCGCCATGTCGGCAAGGATGCGGCCGAATGCAGGCCCGATCCCGAAGCCGTGGCCGCACATGCCGGTGGCCACGATCAGCCCGGGCAGTTGCTTCACATGATCGACCACAGGCACCACGTCGGGCAGCACGTCGATCATCCCGGCCCATGCGGCGTGGGGCTCGACCGCGCCGACCTGAGGATAGATCTCAGCGAAACGGCGCGTGATCTCGGCGACTTTCCGGGCGTTCGGCTTGGGGTCGAGGATGCGCAGATCCTCGAACGGGGAACGTGCGTCTTCGGCCCAGTTTCGCTTGGTGCCAAAGGCGTCGGGGTAGTGTTTCGGAGCCGGCGGGCGCAGGTGCACGTCGAATTCCCCGGTGAGAGCGAGGGGCAGGTACCGGTGGATGTGACGCATCAGGTCGGGGCCGGCGAAAAGCTCTCCGAAGGCGGCGGGCGCGAGCGTATAGCCGCCATCAGCGCGGGGCCGCATGGCAAGCCGGTCATCGACGGCCGCCGTCGCGAGAACCTGTGGCAGGGGCTGCGTGGCCACCACTGTCGAGCGCACCGAGAGCTGCGGGATGGTGACACCGTGGCGGCGCAGGAACAGAGACGACCACGACCCGCCGGCGAGCACCACCTTCCCCGCCTGCACCCGGCCGGCTTCGGTCACAACCCCGGTGACGCGTCCGGCCTCGAAGTCGAGCGCGCGCACGGCGCAACCTTCGCGGATCAGCGCGCCGGCCTCCTGCGCGAGCCGCGCCAGTTCCGGCACCGCGACCCATGGCTCGGCCTTGAGGTCGGTCGGCGTATGCAGCCCACCGACCCAATTGCCCTCGGGCTGGCCAAGAAGCTCCTGCACGGCGGCGCGACCCATCGTGGTGGAGGAGACGCCATGGGGCTGCGCCCGCGCGATCCAGTCCTCGTAACCGGCCATATCCTTGTCGCTGCGCGCAAGGTAGGTGACGCCGATCTGGCGCAGGCCAAGGCGGCCCTGAAGCTCGGCGTCGAGCGCTTGCCAATGGGTCTGCGATTCGAGCGCGATGGGGATCTCGGCCACGTCGCGTCCCTGCACGCGCACCCATCCCCAGTTGCGGCTCGATTGTTCGGCCGCAACGCGGCCCTTTTCCAGCAGTAACACCGAGAGCCCGGCCCGCGCAGCAAAGAGCGCGGTGCAGACGCCAAGCACCCCGCCGCCGATGATGGCCAGATCAACCTTTTCGGGCAGGTCAGCCCCGAAGGAGACAGGCTTGCCCGACTGGAGCAGGCTCGCGTGGAAGGGAAACGTCATGCAACCTCGGACAACAGCTTTTCCATGAAGGCCTGTCCCTGCTGGAACTGGTCGAGGGTGATGAATTCGTTCGCCTGATGCGCCTGCTCGATGGAGCCGGGCCCGCATACCACGGCGGAATAGCCCGCCGCCTGAAACTGTCCGGCCTCGGTGCCGAAGCTGACAACGCCCGAGGAATTCAGGCCGGTGAGCTTGCGCACCATGGTCTCGGCCTCGCCGCCGTCTTCCTTGCGCAGGCCGGGCACATCCCACCGCGGGTTCACGCGGATTTCCGCGTCAGGGTGGACAGCTTTCATCCCGGCTTCGATCCGCGAGATCTCGGCGAGGATCTTCTCGCGCCATTCCTGCACCGATTCGTTCGGCAGGGCGCGGAGCGAGAGGACGAAGAAGCAGTCCTTGGCCGTAATGTTATGAGCGGTGCCGCCCTCGATCATGCCGACGTGGAGCGTCGAGAAAGGCGGGTCGAAGGGCGAGTTCGGGTCCGCCGCCGCCACCGATGCCTCGTTCTGTTCGTTGCACCACTGGATCAGGCGCGCGCCTTCCATGACCGCCGAGACGCCGCGATCCTGTAGCGAGGAATGGACCTCGAACCCGCGGAAATGCAGATCGAAGCCGGTGCCACCCTTGTGGCCATTGATGATGCCCATCTCGGTCGGCTCGCCGATGATCGCCATGGAGGCGCGCGGCAGGCCAGCCATCGCCTCGATCATCGGTGGCGCACCGACGCAGCCGATTTCCTCGTCCCGCGAGAGCGCGAGTTGCATCGGGCGCGATATCCCCCGGCGCTTCGCCTCCACCACGCTCCAGATCGCGAGGGCGTCAAAGCCCTTCATGTCGCAAGTGCCGCGACCGAAGAGCTTTCCGTCCTTCTCGGTGACGAAAAACGGGTCGGTGTCCCACTTCTGACCGTCGACGGGGACCACGTCGGTGTGACCGGACAGGACGATGCCACCGTCCTCCTCGGGTCCCACATGGGCGAACAGCGATGCTTTCTTTCCCGTCTCGTCATGGTCACGGGCGCTGTCGATGCCGTGGCTCGCCAGATAATCCGCCACCCAATCCACCAGTTCCAGATTGCTGTCCCGGCTGACGGTCGGAAAGCTGACGAGTTTCGAGAGGAGGTCTCGCGGAGAGAGGACGTGTGTCATGGAGGATCCCGTGCTGACTGGTGAGATGAGCGCGGTGCAACCCTGTGCCTCTGCCGCGTTGTCGTCAAGGCCACCCCCCGGGGGCCGCGTCTGGGCGTCATTTTGGCTCTGCTGCGCGAAGGGTTCAGCGCCGTCCGACACCTTACGTCACGCTTGATCAGGAGAACGTTGACCCTTGCGGGATCAAATTTTCCTGATAGCGTCACCGAACAGATCGCCCGTTTCGACCCCGTCGAAAGCAAAGAGGCGGCAAATCCGACAGGTCAGGGAGACCTCCGCATATGCCCGATGGGGCCGATTCTCAGATGCCCGCAGGGGTAGACTCGTACGTATTGGACGTGCGTGATCTAAAGACAGTGTTCCGCACCCGCCGGGGCGAGGTCCATGCCGTCAACGACGTCAGCTTCCGGTTGAAAGCCGGGGAGTTGCTAGGTGTTGTGGGGGAGTCCGGTTCGGGCAAATCCGTCACCATGATGTCACTGATCCGGCTGCTGCCGATGCCCCCTGCCGAGATCCGCAAGGGCGAGGTTCTCTTCGGCGACCGCGACCTGATGCAGATCAGCGAAGACGAGCTGCGCGCCATTCGTGGCGCCCGGATCGGGATGGTGTTTCAGGATCCGATGACCTCGCTCAACCCGGTGTTCAACGTGGGCTTCCAGTTGATGGAGCCTCTGCGCAAGCACATGGGGCTGGACAAGAAGGCCGCGCGTCGCCGCTCCATCGAATTGCTGGAGCTCGTGGGCATCCCCGACGCGGAACGGCGCCTCAAGGATTATCCGCACCAGTTTTCCGGCGGCATGCGTCAGCGCGTGATGATCGCGATTGCACTGGCTTGCGACCCCGAGGTTCTGATCGCGGACGAGCCGACCACGGCGCTCGACGTGACGATCCAGGCCCAGATCCTCGAGTTGGTGAAAGAGCTGCGCCAGAAGCTTGGCATGGCGATTGTCTGGATCACCCATGATCTTGGCGTGATCGCGGGCATCGCGGACCGCGTGATGGTGATGTACGGCGGCCAGGTGGTGGAGGAAGGCCCGGTGCGCGAGTTGTTCGACCGCCCGAGCCATCCCTACACGAAGATGCTTCTTGAAACGATCCCGAGCATTACCGGAGACCGGGCCGACCGCCTGCAAGTGATCCAGGGGCAGCCGCCGATGCTTGGCGCCGACCCTTCCGCCTGCGCGTTCCGCGACCGGTGCCCCCATGCTTTCGCGCGTTGCGCGCAAGAGAACCCCCTGCTTGAACCGGTCGGCGTGGCTCCGGGCCACCGGGCCGCGTGCTTCTTGAACGAGGAGAGCGTCTGATGCTGGATGCCATCCCCAAGCCGGTTGCCGAACCTGTTCCGGGCCGCAAGCTCGTCGAAGTGCGCAACCTGCGGATGTACTTCCCGATCCATACCGGGTTGCTGCGCAAGCACACCGGCGACGTGAAGGCCGTCGATGGCGTGAATTTCGACATCTACGAGGGCGAAACCCTTGGCCTCGTGGGAGAATCCGGTTGCGGCAAGTCCACCTGTGGGCGTGCGGTGATCCGGCTCTATGATCCCACCAGCGCCTCGATCAAGATCGACGGGACGGAGCTCGCCTGGGCCAACGACAAGGCCCGCAAGATCGATGCCGCAGCCTCAAAGATCGCGCGCAACGTGAGCTTTGCCATTTTCGGCGTCGGTATCGTGCTGATGGCGCTTCTGGCGATCCAGTTTGAAGCCTTCGCCCAGGGTTGGGCCGTGGCACTGCAAGCGGCCGTGCTGATCGGGCTGACCATCGGCGGATATTTCGTGACCCGGGACCGGGTGCGCAGTGCCCGCGCGCAGGCCGCGGGAATTTCTGAGGATGATTTCGCCCCGTCCGAAAACGACCTGCGCCGCCTGCGCCCCACCATGCAGATGGTCTTCCAAGATCCGCAGGCCTCGCTCAACCCGCGCATGACCGTGGCCGCAATCATCGGAGAGCCGCTTTCAGAGCACACCAAGATGTCGAAGTCCGAACGCGACGCGCGCATCTACGAGCTGCTCGACGCCGTCGGCCTCAACCGTGACTTCGCGAACCGCTATCCGCATGAGTTTTCCGGCGGCCAGCGGCAGCGCATCGGCATCGCCCGCGCGCTGGCCCTGAACCCCAAGTTCATCGTCTGCGACGAGCCGATCGCGGCGCTCGACGTGTCGATCCAGGCGCAAGTGGTCAACCTGCTGGAGGACCTGCAGGAAAAGCTCGGCCTCACCTACCTGTTCATCTCCCACGACCTGTCGATGGTGCGCCATATCGCCGACCGCGTGGCCGTGATGTACCTCGGAAAGATCGCCGAACTCGGCCCGCGCGACGCGCTTTTCGCCGATCCGCTGCACCCCTACACCAAGGCGCTTCTGAGCGCCGTGCCGGAGCCCGATCCCGCCTCCCATGACGTGGCCGAGCGGGTGATCCTGCAAGGCGATGTGCCCTCGCCCTCGAACCCGCCCGTGGGGTGCAACTTCTGCACCCGTTGTCCCGCCGTGATGGACATCTGCCGGGTGAATGACCCCGAGATGAAAGAAGTGCGCCCGGGCCGCTTTGTCGCCTGCCACCTCTACGACTGATACCAAGAAGACCGTCAGCAAGACGGCGTAAGAAATGCCTGAAAAGGTTACGAAACCAACAAGGAGAGAGAGAAACGAAGATGAAACATACATCCATCCTTCTCGGAGCGGCGGCGGCCTTCGCCTGTGCTCCACTGGCCGCGCTGGCCGACGGGCACCTTGCCCGCGGTGGCTCGGGCCACCTCAACATCATCTATTGGCAAGCACCCTCCACGCTGAACCCCTACCTGTCCGGCGGCACCAAGGAAGTGGAAGCGGCCTCGCTGGTTCTCGAAAGCCTCGCCCGCTTTGACGACACCGGCGAAATGGTGCCGTGGCTTGCTGCGGAAATCCCGACGGTTGAAAACGGCGGTGTTTCCGAGGATCTGACCCAGATCACATGGACGCTGCAGGAAGGTGTCACCTGGTCCGACGGCTCACCGCTGACGGCAAACGACGCGGTCTTCACCTGGGAATATTGCACCCATCCCGAAGGCGGCTGTGCACAGGCCTCCTACTTCGACGGTGTCGAGAGCATCGTGGCCGTGGATGACACGACCATCGAGGTGACCTTCGCCGAACCCACGCCGTTCCCCTACACGGCGCTGGTCGGCTCCGAGAGCCCGATCATCCAGGCGGCTCAGTTCGCAGACTGCCTCGGCGCCCGCGCGCCCGAGTGCACCGAGGCCAACTTCGGCCCCATCGGCACCGGTCCCTTCGTGGTCACCGATTTCCGTCCGAACGACGTGATCGAGCTGGCAGCGAACGACAACTACCGCGTGCCGGATCAGCCTCACTTCGCGACCGTGACCTTCAAAGGTGGTGGCGATGCGACGGCTGCAGCGCGTTCCGTGCTTGAAACCGGCGAGTTCGACTACGCATGGAACCTGCAGATCGACCCGACGATCCTGGCTCAGATGGAAGCCCAGGGTAACGGTACGGTCGTGACGGCCTTCGGCACCTCGGTCGAGCGTCTGCACCTGAACCAGACCAACCCCGATCCGGCACTGGGTGACCTGCGCTCCACCGTGGAAGGCGGACCCCACCCGTTCCTGACCAACCCGATCGTGGGTCAGGCCATGTCCATGGCCATCGACCGCGCGCTGCTGGTTGAAGTGGGTTACGGCGCAGGCGGTCAGCCGACCTGTAACGTTCTGCCCGCGCCCGAGGCCTATGCCTCGACCGCCAACGATGGCTGCCTCGTGCAGGACATCGACGGCGCCAACGCCCTGCTTGATGAAGCCGGCATCGTCGACACCGACGGCGACGGCATCCGCGAGCTGGATGGTGTGCCGCTTTCCGTGCTCTACCAGACCTCCACCAACGCCGTCCGTCAGGACACGCAGGCTCTGGTGAAGCAGTGGTGGGCCGAGATCGGCATCGACGCCGAGCTGCGCAACATCGACGCATCCGTCTTCTTCGGTGGCGATCCGGCATCCCCGGACACGTTCCAGAAGTTCTACGCGGACGTCGAGATGTACACCAACAACTTCGCAGGCGTTGACCCGCAGGCCTACATGGCCAACTGGCTGTGCTCGGACATCCCGGGCCCGGATACCCAGTGGCAGGGTGCCAATATCCAGCGTTACTGTGACCCCGAGTACGATGCGCTGGTGGCTGAAATGGCCCGCACCGCGGACCTCGAGGCACGTGGCGAACTGGCCATGGCAATGAACGACATGATCATGCAGTCCTACTCGATCATTCCGCTCGTTCACCGTGGTGGTGTTTCCGCTCACGCAAACTCGCTCGGCGGCATCCGCATGTCCGACTGGGATTCGGAGCTGTGGAACATCGCTGAATGGCACCGCATCCCCGAATGATGTGACCTGAGCCAAGGCCCGCTCCCCCATCGGGGGCGGGCCGTCTCCTGTACCGCCCTGCCCTTCCCCTCAGAATAGGTTGAACCCCCTTCCCATGCGGCCCCACCCCCTTCCTGCATCCCGTCGCGCCATCGCCCATCCGGGCAGGCTGACGCAAATGACAGGGCAGACGGACCGTATCGGAACCGAGTTTAGCGCCGCGCGAGAGGCCGCCCTGACATGCTGACCTTCACCATCCGCCGCCTGATCCTTGCGATCCCGACGCTGATCTTCATCAGCTTCGTGATCTTCCTGATCGTGAAACTGTCCCCCTCGGACCCCACCGCCGGACTGCCGCTGACGATCCCGCCAGAAGTGCGCGAGGCGATCCGCGAGAGCCTGGGCGTCAACGACCCGGTCTTTGTGCAATACTTCAAGTGGCTCAAGCTGATGCTCTGGGACGAGCCGCTGCACCTATTCGATGGCTGGTTCGGCACCTCCATGGCGCCGGATGGGCCGCGTATCATCTCCTACCAGACCCGCTCTCCGGTGATGGACCTGATCATGCAGCGGATGCCCCAGACCCTCTGGGTTGTCGGCACCTCCTACATCGTCGGCATCCTGATCGCGGTGCCGCTCGGGGTGGTCTCGGCCTACAAGCAGTATTCGTGGTTCGACCAGGTCGGTACCTTCGTCTCGATGATCGGCTTCTCGGTCCCGACGTTCTTCACCGGTGTCCTGTTCATCGTGATCTTCGCGGTGAACCTCGGCTGGTTCCCCTCGGTCTACGACACCACGCTGGAGGTCACGGATTGGGAGAGCTTCACGCAGCAGTTCCGCCAGATGATCATGCCGGTGATGGTGCTCGGGCTGTTCAACGCCTCGCAGATCTCGCGCTACATGCGGGCCTCGATGCTCGACAACCTGAACCAGGATTACGTGCGCACAGCGCGCGCCAAAGGCCTTGGTGAAAGCGTCGTGGTGCTGGTGCACGTGCTGCGCAACTCGATGATCCCCGTGGTCACGGTGATCGCGCTGAACGTGCCCGCCGTCTTCGGCGGTGCCATCATCACCGAGCAGGTGTTCAAGGTGAACGGCATTGGCCAGCTGCTGATCATTGCCATTCAGGCGGGCGACGTGCCGGTGGTGCAGACCGTCAGCTTCATCTTTGCCGTCCTGATCGTGCTCTTCAACCTTATCGCCGATATCCTCTACGGCGTTCTGGATCCGAGGATTCGCTATGACTGAGACCACAGCCGACGTCCAGATTACCCGCGCCCCGCGCAACCAGTGGTGGGACGTCTGGGACCAGTTCCGCACCCACAAAGGCGCGCTCTTTGGCCTGGGCTTCTTCATCTTCGCGCTGCTGTTCGTCTACCTCGGGCCGCTGTTCTGGACGCTGGAGAGCACCTACATCGACATCCGCGCGCGCAACACGAACCATATCATCTCGTGCCTGGGTGTCGGCGGGGGCTGGTTCTCGCTCGAGGGCTGGACAAGCTGGTTCCGCGACATGCCCGCCTGTTTCATGTCGCCCGAGGAGTTCAGCCGCGCCAATCCGATCTATGGGCTGAAGGTCTCCTGGGCGCATCCGCTTGGCGCCGACCAATTGGGCCGCGATACGCTGGCGCGGATGATGCTCGGCGGGCAGACCTCGATCGCCGTGGGTCTCACCGCGATGCTGCTGGCGCTGTTCTTCGGGACATTGGTGGGCGTGCTGGCGGGCTATTTCCGCAAGGTCGACGGGCCGCTGATGCGCTTCACCGACCTGTTCCTCGCCATGCCGCTGTTGCCGCTGCTGCTGGTCATCATCATGCTGTTCCGCGACACGTTGCGCAGCGCCTTCGGGCCTGAAGGCGGCATCTTCGTCCTCATCGTCGTGGTCATCGGCCTGACCTCGTGGATGCAGACCGCGCGCGTCGTGCGCGGCGACGTGCTGGCGCTGAAGGAGCGCGAGTTCGTCCTCGCCGCCCGTTCCATCGGGACACCGCCATGGCGGCTGATCCTGCGCCACGTGCTGCCGAACGTCATGTCCTCGATCATGGTCTCGGCCACCCTCGGGATCGCCAATGCGATCATCACGGAGTCGGCGCTGTCGTTCCTGGGCCTCGGCTTCCCGTCGGACTTCCCGACATGGGGCCGGCTGCTGTTCGATGCTACCGATTGGCTGAGCCAGAACCCCGAGCGGGTGATCTGGCCGGGCCTGTTCATCTCGCTCACCGTGCTGTCGGTAAACTACATCGGCGACGGCCTGCGCGACGCGCTCGATCCCCGCATCCGGGGCCGCTAGAAAAGGCTGCCCTGGTTGTCGCCGGGCTTCTTCCCGTCGGATGCCTTGCCGGAGGTCGCCTTTTTGGGCGCGGCTTTCGGCGTGGCCCCGGTCGGGGTGACGCCGAGCCGACCATCGACAAACTCGATCTCCATCGCTGCGTGACCAGCGGCGCGTTCGCGGGTGGTCAGCACTTCGTCGCCCGCCCGGATCACGGCATAGCCGCGCCCGAGGGTCTCCTTGTAGCCGAGGGTCCGGCGCATGCGCTCCAACCCGTCGAGCGTCTCGCGGCGGCGCTGCACGGAGAGCACCGCCGTCTGAGCGAAGCGCATACGGGCCGCGCTGAGCCGCTCCTTCATCTGCGACGTCCGCGCCGCCAGCCTTTCAGGATCGAGCCGTGCGGCCAATCGGTCGAGGTCCCGCCGCCCTTGCCGCGCGACATGGGCCAGCCGCGAAGGCGTCAGCCCCGCTGCCCGCTCGCCCAACGCCAGCCGCTTGCGCGCCACCGCGCGGTCGAGCGCCGGGTCCAGCCGCGCTGCCAGACGCTCCAACTCGGCCCGGGCGTCCCGCGTGCGGTTGGTCAGCGCCGGCGCCAGCCGCAGGCCCGCGAGATCGAGCCGCTGGCGGGCTTGGTCCATCAGTGCCTCAGGACGCGGCAGAGCGCGGCCGAGGTCAGTCAGGCGCTGCCGCCGCGCGGTCAGCGCGCCGGTGATGCCCCGGCTCAGAATGCCCTCCTGCTGACGCAACCAGTTCAGCATGTCGAGACGCACCGGCACCGCCTTCTCGGCGGCTCCAGTGGGCGTAGGCGCGCGGTAGTCGGAGGCGTGGTCGATCAGCGTCGTGTCGGTCTCATGGCCCACGGCGGAGATCAGGGGGATGTTGCTTTCGGCGGCGGCGCGGACCACGGCCTCTTCGTTGAAGCCCCAGAGATCCTCGAGCGAGCCGCCGCCCCGAGCCACGATCAGCAGGTCAGGCCGCGGCAGCGCGCCGCCGGGGGTCAGCGTGTTGAAGCCTCGGATCGCGTTGGCCACCTCGGGCGCGCATTTCGGCCCCTGCACCGCGACAGGCCAGATCAGCACCTTGCGCGGGAAGCGGTCGCGCAGGCGGTGGAGAATGTCGCGGATCACCGCGCCGGAAGGGGACGTGACGACGCCGATGACCTCGGGCAGGAACGGCAACGGCTTCTTGCGCCCGGCATCGAACAGCCCCTCGGCCGCGAGCGCGGCGCGGCGCTTCTCCAGCATCGCCATCAGCGCGCCTGCGCCCGCCGGTTGCAGATCCTCGATCACCAGTTGGTATTTCGACTGGCCGGGGAAGGTCGTCAGCCGACCCGTGGCGATGACCTCCATCCCCTCCTCCGGGCGATGGGTCAGGCGCCCTGCGACGCCTTTCCAGACGACCGAGGCCAACACGCTGCGATCATCCTTGAGGTCGAGATAGATATGACCCGAGCGCGGCAAGGAAAGCCGCCCGATCTCGCCGCGCACCCGGACGTGGGAAAACGCGCCCTCCACCGTGCGCTTCACGGCGCCGGAAATCTCTGTGACGGTAAACTCTGGCGCATTTCCCGTCGCGCCGTCGTCGTCGATCAGATCATTCATCGCTCAAACCTGCTATTCCGTAACTTTCGAGGCGCATGCGCCGTGCCGCGCACAGCTGACCGGCCGGTGAAACCTGTCGAGGTTGTGCCGCGCCCCGCCCCTCTTTATGCCTTGGCGCAAGCTAGCAGAAGGGGCGCGACGTTGAACATCCTTATCCTTGGCTCCGGGGGCCGCGAGCACAGCCTTGCATGGGCCGTCCTACAGAACCCGAAGTGTGATCGCCTGATTGTGGCACCCGGCAATGCGGGGATCGCGCAGATTGCCGATTGTGCAAGTCTGGATGTGGATGACCCAAGCGCCGTAACCGACTTCGCGGTCGAGAACTCCATTGATTTCGTGATCGTCGGGCCCGAGGCGCCATTGGCCGCAGGGGTTGTGGATATGTTGAGGAATGCCGGAATTTTGGCATTCGGGCCTACAGCTGCGGCTGCGAAACTTGAGGCGTCCAAGACCTTCACGAAGGAAATCTGCGACGCCGCCAATGCGCCGACGGCCGCCTGGGCGCGCTTCACCGAAGCTGCTCCCGCGCGCGAGTACGTCCGCGAACGTGGCGCGCCAATCGTGGTGAAGGCCGATGGTCTGGCGGCCGGCAAAGGGGTCGTCGTCGCGATGACGGTGCCCGAGGCGATTTCCGCCATCGACCACATGTTCGACGGCGCTTTCGGAGAGGCCGGTGCCGAGGTCGTGATCGAGGAGTTCATGGGTGGCGAGGAGGCCTCCTACTTCGTGCTCTGCGATGGCAAGACCTGCCTGCCCATCGGCACCGCGCAGGACCACAAACGCGCGTTTGACGGCGACGAAGGCCCGAACACGGGCGGCATGGGGGCCTATTCCCCTGCCCCGGTCCTGACCGACGAGATCGCCAAGGCGGCGCTGGAACAGATCATCGAGCCGACCATGGCCGAGATGACACGGCGCGGCACGCCTTACACCGGCGTGTTATATGCCGGCCTGATGATCGAAAACGGCGCGCCGCGTTTGGTGGAGTACAACGCCCGTTTCGGCGACCCGGAATGTCAGGTCCTGATGATGCGGCTCGGCGGTCAGGCGCTCGACCTGATGCTGGCCTGCGCCGAAGAGCGTCTTGCCGAGGCACAGGTGCAATGGGCCGATGATCACGCCGTGACGGTGGTGCTGGCGGCTCAAGGCTATCCCGGCAGCTACAACAAGGGCAGCGAAATCAAGGGCCTGCGCGAGATGCCGGAGACGTCATCCGAGATGGTTTTTCACGCCGGCACGACGCGGCAGGACGGCAAGATCACTGCCACGGGCGGACGCGTCCTGAACGTCACGGCGCGGGGGAAGAGCCTGAAGGCCGCGCGGGATCAGGCCTATGCCATGGCTGAACGGATCGATTGGCCCGAGGGCTTCTACCGCAAGGATATCGGCTGGCGCGCGCTGTAGAACAGCTGCGCGACAGCCTACTTGAGCCACTCTCCATAGTCCGACACGAGCAGATGGGTCGGCGCGACGTCCTCTTCGATCGCCGAGAAGCGACCGATGGGTTCGCGGAACCAATTGTCGGTGTCGTCATTGTTCACGGTCGAGACCTCACCGATCAGAACGTCACCGCCCTCGCCCCAGAACTTGTGCCAGTCGCCCGGCATCAAGGTGACGCTCTCACCGGGCGCGAACAGCAAAACCTCTCCGGCTTTGAACTTGCGCTCGATCCCGTCGCACATGACGGTGCCGCCCGCGTCGGGGTCGAAGGAGCCGTCGGGCGCGGAGCCGTTCAGCTCGATGGCCATCGTCGCCCCGCCGCGGTTGATGATATCTTCCGCCTTGAGGTAGTGGCGGTGCATCGGGCTGATCTGATCCTGCTTTGAAATCAACAGCTTCTCGGCGTAGCACATGCCGGTGCCTGCCTGCAGATCGCTCAGGCGGCCGTTGCGCAGGGTGAACAGGAAGAGGCCCAGTTCGTCATATTTCCCTTGTCCGTAGTCGGTGATGTCCCACCCAAGGCGACCCTCAATCACGGCGCGGGCGACGTCCTTGTTGGCGCGCATCTCGTCCGGGGTCCAATAGGCAAATGGAGGCAGCGCGAAGCCGAAAGAGCGCATGAACGCGTCGGCCTCGGCCATAATCTCGTTAACTTCGGAACGTTTCATCGGGACCTCCACATTTGTTGCGTTCAAATGGGCCAAACCGTGCCCTCAAGACAAGCCCCAGTACCCGCATCTGACATCAGTTTCGGTGGTTTCGCAGAAAATCTCCGGTCTGCTCGGTGAAATCGGCGACAGATCCCGCAATATGGCCAATGACGGCCGAAAGTTGCGTGTCGGAGATCATGCTGTCTCGCAGAGGGGGCATGGCCTCGTTAAGGTCAACCAAACGCCCCGAACCGCGACAGGCCCATGGAAGCAACCCTCCTTCAGATCACCATCTATCTCGGGGCCATGCTTATCGCGGTCCCGATATCCATTCGGTTCGGACTTGGGTCCGTTTTGGGCTACCTCTTGGCAGGCGTGGCCATCGGACCCGTCCTCGGGTTGGTGGGCTCCGAGACCGAGGATCTGCAGCATTATGCAGAATTCGGCGTCGTCCTGATGCTTTTCCTGATCGGGCTGGAGCTTCAACCCCGCGCGCTTTGGGACATGCGCAAGCGGTTGTTGGGCCTCGGTGGCAGTCAGATCCTGTTGTCCATCGCGGTCCTGTCCGGCGGCGCCTTGGTTTTCGGGGTCGCGGCACCGACGGCGCTGGCAATCGGCATCACGCTGGCCCTCAGCTCCACCGCGATCGTACTGACCACGCTGACCGAGAAAGGCTTGCTGCGCACCTCGGGCGGGCGCGGCGCCTTCTCCGTTCTGCTGACGCAGGATATCGCCGTGGTCCCGGCGCTTGCCGTCCTCCCGCTGCTCGCAACCAGCGCCCCCGTCGCTTTCACCGAAGACGGGTCGATCGCACGTCTGGCGGAGGAAGCGCATCCTTCGCTGTCACTGGTCGACGGGTTGCCCGCCTGGGGCGTGACCTTGGTGACGCTCGGGGCTGTTGCGGCGGTGATACTCGCGGGGCGCTACCTCTCCCCGCTGGTGTTCCGGGTGATCCATAACGCGCGCCTGCGAGAGCTTTATACCGTGGCCGCGCTGGCCTTCGTGGTGGGCATTGCCGTCCTGATGATCCTCGTCGGCCTGTCGCCCGCCCTCGGCGCGTTTCTGGCGGGCGTCGTGCTCGCCAACTCCGAGTTCAAGCATGAGTTGGAGGCGGACCTCGAGCCGTTCAAAGGCCTCCTTCTGGGGCTTTTCTTCATCACCGTCGGGGCGGGCATCAACTTTGCCACGCTGTTCGGCAATCCGATCCTGATCGTCGGCCTGACCCTTGGGCTGATGCTGGTGAAGGGACTGATCCTCTACGGCCTTGCGCGCGCGGCAAAGATGGATGGACGCGACCGCTGGCTGTTCACGCTTGGGTTGGCGCAGGCGGGCGAATTCGGTTTCGTCCTCGTCGCTTTCGGGGTGTCGCAAGCGGTGTTCTCCGACCCGATAGCCGAGATCCTCTTGCTGATCGTCGCGCTTTCCATGCTGCTGACACCGCTGAGTTTTATCCTATACGAGCAGATCAGTGCCCGGGTGGCAGAGGGCGGCGAGACGGCACCCGAGGCCGATGAGATTGACGATGAGGCCGAGATCATCATCGCGGGCATCGGTCGGTTCGGACAATCGGTCAACCGCATGGTGCGCGCGTCGGGGTTCAAGACTGTCGTCCTGGATTCGAACCTCGAGACCATCCGCCTGATGCGCCGTTTCGGATTCAAGAGTTTCTACGGTGACCCGTCGCGGCCCGAGCTTCTGAAAGCCGCAGGGTTGGAGACGGCGCGGGTCTTCGTGATCTGCGTCGATGGCAAGGACACCGCCGTGAACCTCGTGCGCTATGCCAAACGCCTGCGGCCCGACATCTCGGTCGTGGCGCGCGCCCATGATCTGCTCCACGTCTATGAGCTCTACGAGGCCGGCGCGGATCACATCGTCCGCGAGGTCTTTGACAGCTCGCTGCGCGCGGGCCGTTACGTGCTGGAGGACATGGGTCTCACCGACTACGAGGCTCACGCGATGGAACTGGCGTTCTACCGCCACGACCGACAGAACCTGCGCGCGCTGGCGGAGGTGTGGAAGCCCGGTGTGCCCATCTCGGAGAACGAGGAATATATGGAGCTGACCCGGAAGATGACGGACAATCTGGAGAGCGCCATGCTGACGCAGCTCGACCAGATGCATGATGAATCGCAAACCGACAGCCCGCCGCCGCGCACCCGTGGGGATGTGGGCGCTCTCTCGGGGGTTTCTCGGACGCCGCGTCGCCCCGGAGGGGCGCGTTAAAGGGATCCCGGAGGGGCGCGATAAATTGTGGTCCCGGAGGGGCGGATCGGTAACGTCCTGAGTCGTTGGAGAGATCCCGGCGGGCGGACGGCGAGCCTCTGCTGTCCGATGCACGTGCGGCACCGTCGGGATTGAGTTGTATTGGCCAAGATGAAGAGGGAGCCCTGTGGCTCACCTCTCAGGTTCGGGACAGGTGGCGGCGTGGGTCAGCCGCCCGCGACGCCGGCCTCGGCGAAAGTGGCCATGTCGGAGTGGCAGGCGATCGCACCGCGCAGGATCTGGATCGCGAGGGCCGCGCCAGACCCCTCGCCGAGGCGGAGACCCAGTTGCAAGAGCGGCTCCTTGTCGAGGTGCTCCAACAGCCGTCGGTGCGCCTGTTCGGCGGAGCCGTGACCTGCCACGGCATGATCCAGGGCGCCGGGGACCGCGCTCTCGAGCGTGGCGGCGGCGGCGGTGCAGATGAAGCCATCGAGGATCACCGGGATGTGACGCAGGCGCGCGCGGGCGATTGCGCCCGCCATGGCTGCGAGTTCGCGTCCGCCAAGGCAGCGCAGGGCTTGCAGGGGGTCGTTCGCCGCGCCGGGGTTGGCCTTCAGGCCGTCGGAGACGACCTGCGTTTTCAGAGCGATGCCGGCATCGTCGACGCCGGTGCCCCGTCCGGTCCAGTCGCTTGGTTCGCCACTGAGAAGCGCGTGGGCGACGGCGGCGGCGGAGGTCGTGTTGCCGATGCCCATCTCTCCGACAACCAGAAGATCCGCATCGGGATCGACCGCTTCCCACCCCACCGCGATCGCAGCCATGACCTCGGCCTCGGACATGGCGGGGCCTTGGGTGAAATCCGCCGTGGGCGTCTCGAGGTCGATGGGGTGCACCGACATCTTCGCGCCAGCGAGCGCGCTGAGTTGGTTGATCGCGGCACCGCCATGGGCGAAATTGGCGACCATCTGAACGGTGACCTCTGGCGGGAAGGCGCTGACACCGCGGGACGCAACGCCGTGGTTTCCAGCGAAAATCAGAACCTGGGGCGAATTGATGCGTGGGCGCGCGTCGCCGCGCCACGCGGCGTACCAGATCGCCAGATCCTCGAGCCGACCCAAGGCGCCCGGCGGCTTGGTCAACTGGCCATTGCGCTCTTGCGCGCCTGCGCGGGCTGCTTCGTCAGGACCCGTGGCTCCCGCGAGGGCTGTATGGAATTCGGCAAGTGTCGTGGGGGTGGTCATAAATCAGTTCTCTTGCGTGGCAAAAAGTTGGATTGATATGTAGCGGATTACGCCGCCTGCGCCCTGCGGCAGAAAGGTCCAATTCATGGCTGAAACCGACACTGACTTCAGAAGGCTCGCGCCTGAGCCGCGTGACGTGATCCGGGCGGCTCAATTGCTGACGCGGGTGCCGATTTCCGGAGGCGACGGGACCCGCGGCGCGGAGGCCGCATGGGCGTGGCCCGTGGTCGGCTTGAGCGTCGGATTGGTTCAGGCCTTTGCCGGCGTCATCGCACTGTCGATCGGGTTGCCGGCGAGCGTGGCTGCAGGTTTGGCAATCGCCGTGGGGCTGTTGCTGACCGGTGGCCTGCATGAGGACGGTCTGGCCGATTGTGCAGACGGGTTCTGGGGCGGGATGGATCGGGCGCGGCGGCTCGACATCCTGAAGGACAGTCGCATTGGCGCTTACGGCGTATTGGCACTGATCGTGGCGATGGGAATGCGGTGGGCGTTGATGGCGAGCTTGCTCTTGCACGCGCCCTTGGCGCTCGTGGCTGGCGCGATGCTCGGACGGAGTGCGATGGCCGCCGTGATGGCGCAGCTGCCCTTCGCGCGGGACGGCGGGCTTGCCGCGCAGGTCGGCCGACCGCCCATGGCGGCGGTGTGGCTTGGCGCGATCTGTGCAATTTTGGGTGCGGTCATCTTCGCTGGTTTCGGCGCGGGGTTGATCGCAGTGGTGTCGGCGATCTGTGCAACTTGGGGCGTCGCAGCGGTCGCCCGGGCAAAGATCGGCGGGCAGACCGGAGATGTTTTGGGAGCAACGCAGGTGATGTCCGAACTTGCGGCCCTGACCGCCTGCGTTGCTGTCCTTAGCTGATTAGCACGCCGCGACGTAGTAGGTGCCGTCGCCGTTGGAATACGCGCACTGACCGGTCTGGGTGTTGCGTGCGACCTGCGTACCGATGGCTGCGCCACCGACCGTTGCCAGCACGGTCCATGCGGGGTTTGCGTCAAACGCATCTGCCAGCAGAAGACCGGCGCCAGCGCCGCCTACGAGACCGAGGTTGGAGCGGTCCTGCGGCGAAAGCGGCTGGCAGGCCGTGATTGCGGTGGCGGAAACCAAGAGCATGGGTGCGATGATCTTTTTCATGAGGGGTCTTCCTTTTTGACAGTGGGCTTGTCCCGAGAGTGGTCCATTGCCCTTTGAGAACGCAAGCGTTCGAGATAGGTTCCATCTATCACAAAGAAAAACCCGCCGCGAGGTTGCGGCGGGTCGGGTATTCCGTACATCGGGAAAATGGGCGAGATTTCGCCCGTATCCCAAAGGGATGTCTGTGTCAGGCGGCGGCGACCCGCTGAGAGAGCACTTCAAGGAGCTGTGCACCCGCACCGGCTTCGTCGATGCCCTTCACGACAGCCAGCTCCCGCGTGAGGCGCTCCAATGCGGCTTCATAGAGCTGACGCTCGGAGTAGCTTTGCTCGCGCTGATCGTCGGCGCGGTGCAGGTCGCGCACGACCTCGGCGATGGCGATCAGATCACCGGAGTTGATCTTCTGCTCATACTCCTGCGCGCGGCGCGACCACATCGCGCGTTTCACGCGGGCCTTGCCTTTCAGCGTCTCCAGCGCCTGCGAAACGACGGTCGGATCGGACAGCGGGCGCATGCCCACCTCGGTTGCCTTCGCGGTCGGAACGCGCAGCGTCATCTTGTCCTTCTCGAACGAGATCACGAAGAGCTCCAGATTAAGCCCGGCGACTTCCTGCTCTTCGATCTTGATGATCCGCCCGACGCCATGGGCGGGGTAGACGACGTAATCGTTGGGGCTGAAGTCGAGCGTTTTACGGGCTTTGGTCATGCGATATTCCTTACTCAACGCCCTCTCGGGCCATGGACCTACGCCAGATCAGGCGAGGGTAGTCGTCAAAAAATCTGGCGGAACGCCCCACTATCCAAAGTCGGCGCTTTCCGTCAGAGTTGCGTTATGTCGCTGTGAACCGCGCGGGGCTGATTTACCCACGCCGGCAGTCATTCACGTCTCTTCCTTGAAGGGAATATAGCACGAATCACGCGTGATTTAAAGCGCGCCGCGGTGCAGCACTTCAAAAGCCCTTGAGAATCGGGCACTTCGGGCAAGGTCAGCGCCTCTCACCCTTTGTTCAGAGCCGCGAATCGGGGTCTCAGCCGCCCTCGCCGGGCTTCTCCGAGAAGAGCTCCATCTTGCCGTCCTTGCCGTCCATCTCTTCGGCATTGGGCAGAGGGTCTTTCTTGGTGATGATGACCGGCCACATCTCGGAATACTTGCGGTTGAATTCCACCCATTTGTCCATGTCCGGCTCCGTGTCCGGGCGAATGGCGTCGGCGGGGCATTCGGGTTCGCACACGCCGCAATCGATGCATTCGTCGGGATGAATCACCAGCATGTTCTCACCCTCGTAGAAGCAATCCACCGGGCAGACTTCGACGCAATCAGTGTATTTGCAGGCGATGCAGGCATCATTGACGATGTAGGTCATGGGAGGGGGCTTTCGACGATTCAAGCAGCGTTAACTGCGGGTCTGCTAAAGCAGCACAGAGGTGGATGCAACGTGGCGGCGTGCCTCTTGGCGGGGATGCGACGCCTTGGCCGGTAAAATCTGCGTTTGGCGCGGGGCGCCCTATGGCTCGTCGTCGCGGAGAGCCTGCATGTCGCGGCGATCCTTCTTGGTCGGACGTGGTCCCACGCGGGGGGCGACGGGCTCCGGCTCGGGGGTCAGATCGGTGTAGAGGGTTTGAGCTTCCGCCGCCGGACCACGGCGCTTGGCCAGCGCCTCGATGCGGACGACGCGGATTTGCCGGCCTTGGGGGAACGTCAGCACATCTCCGGGGGTGATCTGGGTCGAGGTCTTGGTTGCCTTGGCCGCATTCACCCGGACATGGCCGGACGAGACCTGGGCTGCGGCAATGCTGCGGGACTTGAAGAACCGCGCTTGCCACAGCCATTTGTCGAGGCGGCCTTTCGGGGCCGCCGGAGTGTCAGCAGCGTCCGCTATGACTTGTCTTTCAAGGCGGCGAGAACTGCGAAGGGGTTGTCGGGATCGACCTTCTTCGACTTCTCGGGACGGGCGGAATAGGTCTTGGGCTTGTCATCGCGCGGCGGACGGTTGCCGCCCTTCCCTTGACCGCGATGCTTGCCCGGCGCGCCCTTGCCCGAGGGGCGTTTGCCGCCCTTACCCTGTCCACCATCGGCCCGCTTGCCTTGGCCACCGTCGGCACGGCCCTTGCCGTGATCCCCGTCACGTCGCGGACGCGCATTGCCTCGACCGCGCGGCGCCCATGTGAAGGTGTAGTAGACTTCCATTTCGGCCGGCGCTTCGGCCGCTGGCTCTTCGTTTGCCGCTTCAGACGCAGCCTCTGGCGCCTCGGCGTTTTCGAGGCCTGTCGGCACGTCGAGACCGACGAGATCCTCGTCCATTGTCTCGGGCGCTTCGGTCGCCGCGGGCTCGGTGCCTTCGCTCGGCTCGGACGCGGCCTCAGCCTCGTTCGGTGCCTCAGCCTCGCTCGGCGCTTCAGAAGCCTCTTCAGCGGTCTTTTCCGGTTCGGCCGCAGCAGGCGGCGTTGCCTTGACCTTGGCGCGTTCGCCGCGTTCGCCCTTGTAGCCGAGGCCGCCCATCAGGTCCGCAAACTGCTCCAGCGTCAGACCGGTGATCGAAAGCATGTCGGGGTTGGCCTCGAAACCGCCCCGGCTGTCCTCGCCGCGCAGCATGTCGGCCAGACGCTCCAGCATATCGACGCGGATCGCGCGCGATCCCGCCTCGCGGTAGCCGGTCATGATGGCATGACCTTCGGGCGCGTCGGCCACGGAAGGAATGGTAACGAGACCCGGCGGCGGGCTGTCGGGGAAGGTATCGAAGTCCTGCGCGAGCCCCCAGAGCACGAGGCGCAGACGCGTCGGCGCGGGCTTCAGCAGAAGCGGCAGGAAAATGGTATATTGCCCGAAGCGCACACCATGCTTGCGCAGGAGGCTGCGGGATTCCTGATCCAGCGCCTTGATGTCATCCGCAATCTGGGCGCGCGGAACGATGCCGAACCCTTCCAGAAGCTGAAACGCAACACCGCGCGCGAGGCCGGTGATCGCCTCGTCGCGGGACATGGCCAGAAGCGGCTCGAACTGGGCGGCGATCCTGCGATCAATGAAGTGCTGCAGACGGCGCTGAACCTTCTGGACCACCTCGGCGCCGGCCTCGTCATCGACGAAGGCCTCGGCCACGGGCTTGAGAGGCTCCTGCCCCTTTACCAGCTTGCCGACCGCCATATCGCCCCACATCAGGCCGCCCTGCTCGGTCAGGTCGAACTCGGTATCCGGTGCGTTGTACATACGGTCCGCGCGCAGATGAAACTCGGGCCGCAGCGCCGCCATCGCGGCGCTCTGCAGCGTCTTGGCCTCGTCCGCCGTGGCTGATTCATCCATACGGAAGCGAAAGCCCTCTATCCGTCCGAGCACCTGGCCCTCGACGCTGACTTCACCATTCTCGTTCACTTCGGCCACAAGGCTCTCCCTCTGCTTCAACCGCCGGAGGAGCACGCTCGTCCGCCGGTCGACAAATCTGAGTGTCAGCGCGTTGTGCAACGCATCCGACAGACGGTCTTCTACGGCACGAGTCGCCCCGCGCCAATGGCTTTCATCGTCCACCCATCCCGTGCGCTGCGCGACGTAGGTCCATGTGCGGATATATGCCAATCGCTTCGACAGCGTGTCGATGTCCCCGTCCGGCTTGTCGATCCGCTTGACCTGCCGTGCCAGCCAGTCGTCGGGGACGCGCCGGGTCTCGTGCAGGAACTCGAATATGCGCCCCAGAAGGTCGGCATGTTCGGCATGGCTGATGCCGCGGAAGTCGGGGATGTTGCAGACATCCCAAAGCAGTCGCACGGCGCGCGCGTCACCCAGACGCTGCGCGATGTCAGGGCGCGCGGTCAGTGTCTTGAGCGCGCGCAGGTCGTCGGCCTCGCGCGCACGGGTCAGCCACTCGTCGTCGGTGCGTTCCTCGAGGCTGGCAATGAGCCGCTCGGCGCTGCCGAACTCCAGCGCCGAGTTGCGCCACATCAGCTTGCGCACCGGGGCAAAGCGGTGATCCATGATCGCCTCTGCCAACCCCTCGTCCAGCGGCGGCGCCTCGCCGGTCACGCCAAAGCTGCCGTCCTGCGTATGGCGCCCCGCGCGCCCGGCGATCTGAGCCAACTCGTTCGGCCAGAGGTCGCGCATCTTGAGCCCGTCGAACTTCCGCAACCCGCTGAAGGCCACGTGCTTGATGTCGAGGTTCAGCCCCATCCCGATCGCGTCCGTTGCGACCAGCACATCGACGTCGCCGTTCTGATAAAGCTCGACCTGCGCATTGCGCGTCCTTGGGGATAACGCCCCCATGACAACCGCCGCCCCGCCCCTCTGACGACGGAGCAGTTCGGCGATGGCATATAGATTCTCAACCGAAAAACCAACGATCGCGGAACGACCGGGCATACGGCTTAACTTTTTCGAACCCGCATACACAAGTTGTGAAAATCGCTCCCGATGCATGAATTCGCAGTGGGGGATCAGCTCCGCAATCGCATTGCGCATCGTGCCCGCACCCATGAAGAGCGTCTCGTGCAAGCCACGCGCGTGAAGAAGCCGGTCAGTGAAAACATGGCCCCGTTCCGGATCCGCGCAAAGCTGGATTTCGTCAATCGCCAGAAAATCCGCGCCCTGGTTCGTCGGCATCGCCTCCACCGTACAGACCCAGTAGGCCGCGCGCGGTGGCACGATCCGCTCCTCTCCCGTGACCAGAGCAACGACGGAGGGGCCTTTCAGCGCGACGATCTTGTCATAGACCTCCCGCGCGAGCAGCCTGAGCGGCAGCCCGATGACGCCGGTGCGGTGCGCCAGCATACGTTCAATCGCGTAATGCGTCTTGCCGGTGTTGGTGGGGCCGAGAATGGCGGCAATGCGGGCGTTGGACGAACTTCTCATCACGGCTCCCCGACAGAGGCAATCGGTGCAAAGGCGCCCACGCAGGCCGCGCGGCTGATCCGGAATTCGCACATGGAAAAGACGTCTCCCGCCAAGCGCCTTCTAAAGCGCCTCACCCTCAAGCTGGACCCGCAAATCGTCGAGCAGCCGCTGGATATCCGGTTGATTGGGATGGATCGCATGGGCGGCCTCATAGGCTTCAAGGGCGCCATCGGTATCGCCCATATCCTCCAGCATGACACCCAATCCCGCAAGCGCTCCGAAGTGACGCGGCTCCAAGGCCAAGACGCGCTGGATATCGGCAATGGCAGGGCCGAACATCTGCTGTTCGAAGAACATCGTCGCCCGCGCATTCCAGCCCTCCGCAAACTCCGGCGCGTGGTCCGTGAGGGCAGTAAGGTGATCGTAAGCGGCCGTGTAATCTTCCGCCTCCATCGCGTCCAAGCCACGGCGCAGCAGGTAATCCGCACTCGCCGAGCCCGAGATCTGCCACCGCTGGTAAACGTCGGCCTCCACGACATCCCAGTTGCGCAACTCCGGGTCGGCCAGCCGATCGAGGTACTCGTCGACGGTCGTCTGTGCCACGGCAGGCGCGGCGGCAAACGCAACTACGGAAAACCCGCACAAAAATGCCGCTACGATAACGTTGATGATGGATCCGGGACTCGTCATGGTCAAAAGGTAGCATTCCTTGCCGGCAATACTAGATCAAGATGACAGTATCGTGCAGGGAAAGGGAAGAGGGGAACATTCCATGAGCAACGCAACGATTGACGCCGCTGTCGCGGCATTGAACGAGAAGATGGCCGGCGCTGATTTCGACGGCACCGCCAAGTTCGAAATCCGGGGCGAAGGCACCGTCATCGTGGACGGCAACGACGTGCGCGAGGCCGCTGACAGCGACAGCGCCGACGTGACCCTCTCCGCCGAGTCCGAGGTCTTCCAGGAGATCATGTCGGGCGAAATGAACCCCACATCCGCGTTCATGTCCGGCAAGCTGACGCTTGACGGCGACATGGGCACCGCGATGAAACTCGCCTCCGCCCTCGGCTGATGCGCGACGAAGCGAGCCCGGTTGACGACGTGACTGACGCGCCCTTTTTCGATGCGGTGGCCGAAGGGCCTGCCAATGTGCAGGCCCATTGGGTCACGGCGCTCGATGGCACCCGCTTGCGCATGGCGGTCTGGCCAGAAGGATCGCGCGGCACGATCCTGATGTTTCCGGGACGCACCGAATACGTCGAGAAATATGGCCGCCTCGCCGGTGACCTCGCCGGAGAAGGCTACGGCATGGTGGCCTTTGACTGGCGCGGACAGGGCCTTGCCGACCGTCCGGCGCACCGCCGCGACATGGGCCATGTCACGTCCTTCGACGAATATCGCCAGGATGTGGCAGCCTTCCTCGCCGCCCTCGCGCCGCTGGACCTGCCGAAACCTTGGTTTCTGATCGGGCATTCAATGGGCGGATGCATCGGACTGCGCGCCCTCTACGACGGCCTGCCCGTCAAGGCCGCCGTCTTCACGGGCCCGATGTGGGGGCTGCAGATGTCGCCCCTGTTACGCAGCGTGTCACCCGCGATCATGGCGCTCGCCGGCCCCTTGGGCTTCGGCAAGAGCTTCGCACCGACAACGGGTCCCTGGGCGCCGCTGGAGTTCGAGAACAACACGCTCACGACCGACCGCGAGCAGTTCGAGTACATGTCGCGGCAGACCGACAACCATCCCGATCTCGCCCTGGGCGGCCCCTCGCTGACCTGGGTCAAAGCCGCGATACAGGAGACGCGCGCCTTGATGGAGATGGCGCCGCTCGATCTGCCGACCCTCTCCATCGTCGGCTCGAACGAGCGCGTCGTGGACATCCCCGCCGTCGAGAACCGCATGGCAAGCTGGCCCAAGGGGCGCTACCTCTGCATCGAGGGCGGCGAGCACGAGGTTCTCATGGAAGCCGAGGACAAACGCGCGCCCACACTCACGGCAATCCTCGAGCATTTCGACAAAGCCGCATCCTGACCCCAACGGGTCCCCAATACGACACCCCACCCTTCCCCGTTCTTTAAATATCCCGGGGGAGCGCTCTTTTGCCCGCAAATGAGCGCGGGGGCAGCGCCCCCAAACCGGACGTTCAAGGCGCTACGACGACCCGAAAGACACCCTCAAACACGCATAAAACCTCAAGCCGGGATCAAGACCCCCTCTTCCAGCTTCAGCACCCGGTCCATGCGCCGTGCCAATTCGTGGTTGTGGGTCGCGATCAAGGCTGAAAGGCCGGTACTGCGCACCAGCTCCATCAATACGTCGAACACGGTGTCCGAAGTCGTCGGATCGAGGTTGCCCGTCGGCTCGTCCGCCAGCATCAGGGTCGGCGAATTGGCTAGGGATCGGCAGAAGGCAACACGCTGCTGCTCGCCTCCGGATAATTCACCGGGCCGATGTGCGGCGCGCGCTTCCATGCCGACGCGGCCAAGCAAATCGAGGGCGCGCGCTTCAGCCTCGGCGCTGGACACCCCGTGGGCCAATTGCGGCAGCACGATGTTTTCCACCGCCGAGAATTCGGGCAGCAGGTGATGGAACTGGTACACGAAACCGACCTGACCCCGTCGCGCCGCGGTGCGCGCGCGGTCCGACGCACCCGTCACCAGCCGCCCACCGATCTCGACCTGCCCGGCATCCGCCGTGTCCAGCAGGCCTGCGATCTGCAACAGCGTCGATTTCCCCGCCCCCGAGGGCGCGATCAGGCCCACGATCTCTCCACGTTCGATCCGCGCAGAGGCCCCGCGCAGCACGTTAATCTCGTTCGGTTTGCCGTGGTTGTAGGACTTCTCGATCCCCTCGAGGATCAAGGCAGGCTCGGCCGTCGCTTCAGGCGTATTCACAGCATCATTCATACCGAAGAGCCTCCACCGGGTTCATCCGCGCGGCACGGCGCGCCGGGAAAATCGTCACCACGAAACTCAGCCCGAGGGACAACGCCATGGCGGTCACCACGTCGCCTGCCTCCAACCGCGCGGGCAAGGCCGAGATCATGCGCACCGAGGGGTCCCAGACCCCGCCGCCTGCCACGTAGTTCACGAAGCTGAAGATCGGGTCGATCCAGATCGCGAAGGCGCAGCCGAGGATCACCCCGGCGAGCGTTCCGGCAACGCCGATGGCCGAGCCGCAGATGACGAAGACCCGCAGGATGCTGCCCTCGCTCAAGCCAATGGTCCGCAGGATACCGATATCGCGTGACTTGTTTTTCACCAGCATGATGAGGCCCGAGACGATGTTCATCGTGGCAATCAAAACGAGGATCGAGAGGATGATGAACATGATGTTATCCTCCATCTGCAACGCCCGCAGGAACGCGCCGGAGCTGTCCTCCCACGTCCAGATCTGCACGTCGCCGCCTGCCTGAAGCAGCGGCAGGACGTATTGCGAGATCTGCTCGGGCTCACTGACGCTCACCTGAACTTCGTCAGCGACCCCGTCGCGGTTGAAGTAGGTCTGCGCCTCGGTGAACGGCAGATAGACACGGGTCCGGTCGATGTCCCACCGACCGACTTGGAAGATATAGACGACCTCGTAGGTCGAGACCCGTGGCGAGGTGCCGAAGGGCGTGCGCGCGCCGTCGGGCGAGATCAGGCGAATGCGATCACCCACGCTGGCCCCCAACTCCCTTGCCACGCCCGAGCCGATGGCGATCCCCGGACCGCCCGGCACCGGCAAGGCGCCTTCGACATCCGGCGTGATGGAGGTCTCTTCCCCGAAGGCGCTCAACATGCCTTGGCGCCATTCCGGTTCTGCAACCAAGGGGATCAGCGACAGGTCTTCCGGCGCGATACCGATGACTTCCACGGCGGAGTTCCGCCCGCGATAGCTCGACAACACCTGCCCGCGCACCACCGCTGCGGCATGGGTCACGCCATCGACACCGCGCAAGGCCTCTGCGACTTCGTCGAAATTCTCAAGCGTGCGTTCCACCTGACCCGCGTCATTCACCTGCGCGATGTCGTAGACCGCGACATGGGGATTTGCGCCGAGGATCGTGCCGACGAATTCGTGTCGAAACCCGGCGCGGACGGATAGGGTCGCAATCAGCGCCATGACGGCGAGTGCAATGCCGATGAAGCTGATCCACGTCATCGCCGACACACCGCCGTCGGTGCGCCGCGCGCGCAGGTAGCGCCACGCGATCAGGAACTCGAACCCGGCAAATGGACCGGGAGACTTGGGGGGGGAGGCCATGCTGCTCAACCTTTACGTATTTGGCGCTCAAGGTGGCTATTCCGGCCCCCAAGTCAACCGCAGCCCGCGCCGATGACCGGGGTTCCGCTTTGTGTGAGCGGTCTTTTCCCCTAAGCTAGAGCCCTATCAGGAGGAGACTTGCGATGAAGATCGGCGCTTTTTCCGTATCGCTTGCGGTCAAGGATCTGGCCGCCTCGCGAGCGTTCTACGAAAACCTCGGCTTCAGCGCCATGGGAGGCGATCCGAAACACGGCTACCTGATCATGAAGAACGGCGACGCGCTGGTGGGGCTCTTCCACGGCATGTTCGAGGGTCAGATGCTGACCTTCAATCCCGGTTGGGATCAGGACGCCAAACCGCTCGACGACTTCGACGACGTGCGCGAGATCAAGGAGGCCGTGGCGGCCGCTGGATATCCGGTTGAGCAGGAACAGGGGGACGACACGGGCCCCGGCAGTTTCATCACCCGCGATCCCGACGGTAATGTGATCTTGATCGATCAGCATCGCTAGGCCTTGCATGAAGCCGTCCGCCACGCCCCCGCGTAAACCTTGACGTCAAGGCAGCTTCAGGGCCAAGAAAACAGACCGCAGCGGGAGAGTGCAATGTTCGAGCCAGCCATCACCGGATCCGGGGTCTTCACGCCGGAGCAAAGCATTTCCAACGATGAACTCGTCGTAGCCTTCAATGCCTATGCCGACCGTTGGAACGCGGAGCACGCCGATGCCATCGCCGCGGGTGAGGCGCAGCCCATGGCCCATTCCTCCTCCGAATTCATCGTGGCGGCCTCCGGCATCGAAAGCCGCTACGTGCTCGACAAGTCCGGGCTTCTGGACCCCGAGGTCATGCACCCGTGGTTGCCCGAGCGGCCCGACGACGCGCCGGGCGTCATGGCCGAGATGGGTGTCGATGCCTGTCGGAAGGCGCTGGATATGGCCGGCGTCGATGCCGCAGACGTCGATCTGGTGATCTGCGCCGCGTCGAACCACGAACGCGCCTATCCCGCAATCGCCATTGAAATCCAACAGCTTCTCGGCACCGGCGGTTTCGCCTTCGACATGAACGTCGCCTGTTCCTCCGCCACTTTCGGCATTCAGGCGGCGGCGGACATGGTGCGCTCCGGCTCGATCAAGCGGGCGCTCGTGGTGAACCCCGAGATTTGCTCGGCGCATCTTGAATGGCGTGACCGCGACTGCCACTTCATCTTCGGCGATGTGGCCACGGCCGTTCTCATCGAACGGGTCGACCTCGCCAAAGGTGCGCATTTCGCCATCAAGTCGACGCGCTGTGCCACGCAATTTTCGAACAACATCCGCAACAACAACGGCTTCCTGCGCCGCACCCGTGAGGGGCAGATGGAGGACCGGCGCGACATGCAGTTCATGCAGAACGGGCGCAAGGTGTTCAAGGAAGTGCTGCCGCTCGTCTCCCGGCATATCGCCGAGCATATGGAGGAAGAAGGCGTCGCCGCCGACGACCTCAAGCGGCTCTGGCTGCATCAGGCCAACAAGACGATGAACGACTATATCGGCAAGAAGGTCCTGGGACGCGCTCCGGAAGAGGGGGAACAGCCCAATATCCTTCAGGATTACGCCAACACCTCTTCCGCCGGCTCGATCATCGCTTTCGCGCAATATTCCGACGACATGGAGCCCGGTGATACCGGGCTGATCTGCTCGTTCGGGGCGGGATATTCCGTCGGATCGGTGATCTTGCAGAAAGTGGCTGCGGCCTGAGGGGGCAGAATGGGGTTCGCCGCCACCAAGGATCGCACTTTCGCCGCCTACGAGAAGGTTTCAGGCTGGATCGCGCGCCGTCCTGCCCCGGTCCGCCGCGCCGCCTACGGCATCTTCGGCGCAGCCCTGTGGACGGCTTACGTGTTGCCGGGCAACCTCGTGCGGCCAACGATGCAGGCCCTCGCGCGCCATGCGGATCACCCCTCGCCCACCCGGCTCTTTCGCGGCTTCGTGCGCAAATTCATCGCCGGGACGGACGGGACAGAGCAGGTCCGCCATGGCTTCGGGGCCAGTATCGACGGCTCCTTGACGATTCCCGACAAGGCGAGGCTCGACAGCTACCTCGCACAGGGCGGGCTTTTCCTCGCCCTGCCGCATCTGCATGCCACGCTCGCCATGACACGCTGCCTTGCGCAGTCCTATGACGTTCTGGCGGTGGTCAGCCTGACGCGGAATGAGAACCGGGCCGCCGCGCAGAAAGCGCTCTATTCTCAGGTGGATGGCGATTTTCTTGATGCGCGCAATGAAGAGCCCGCAGCCGTCGCGCGGCAGATCCTCAAGGCTTTGAAGTCGGGCAAGATCGTCGTGGGCACCGTGGACCGGATCCAGAAAGCGCCTGAAGCGCCGGTCGACCGCGCCCGTGACGTGGTGCGGGTCGAGGCGTTTGGTCAGCCCGTGGGGTTCGGTGGCTGGCCCACCCGCTTCGCCGCCAAGGCTGGCGCGCCCCTGGTGCCCGCGGTCGTGGCGCAGGAGGGCAACGGCATCAGTCTGATCCTCGGTCACGGCGCCGTGCCGGAGGGGGACTTGCAGGAGGCCACGCAGGCCTGGGTGAGCGAGTTGGAGCGTCTCTTGGAGGCCTATCCGGAAGAATGGGCCTTCTCCCTCGACAAACATTGGTCCCGGACGTTGCAGGCACCAGTGTCGGCGTAGCGTCTACCTTCGGCTGTCAGCCTCCAGCCGCAGCTTCATGTCCACCAGAACCTTCTGCAATTCCAGCGTTTCTTCCAGCAGGCGCCGGGTCTCATTGACCGAGATCACGCCGTCCTCGATCGATTGATGGTATTCCGCCATCAGGATCGCGAAGCGCTGGCTGAGGGCGATGACGTTGTTGTTCACGCTGCCCTTGTTCTCGCCCCGCACCGCGTTGCGGCGATCCGAGCCGTAGGACATCTGCCCACCGTTCAGCTCTGCCAAGGCGGCGGTCACGTGGGGAAAACTCGACGCAGCCTCCAGCGCAGCTACGGCATCGACCGGCATGAACCGGTCCGCATGCTCTTCGGCTTCCGAGAAGTATCGCCCGAGGGTCGCCTTGGAGCGCCCCGTCAGCTCGCAGGCCCCGGCATAGCCCACATCCTTGATCAACCGCTCCGTATGGCGCTTCAGGTATCCGCGCGCCGTGATGTTGTCGGCGATCCTGTCGGTGTCACTCATCTCGTCATCCCTTGTCTCCGGCATACACAACCCGCTTTCCCGGCACCCGTCAACGTCTTGCCAGCGGGTTTGACTTGAGCCAAATGAAGGTCATGGCCAAGCTTTACTTCAACTACTCCACCATGAACGCGGGCAAATCGACCCTGCTGCTGCAGGCGTCGTATAACTACATTGAACGGGGGATGCAGACCTATCTGCTGACCGCGAATTTCGACGACCGCGCGGGAATGGGCCGGATCGGCTCGCGCATCGGGATCGAGGCGGAGGCGGATACCTATACGCAATCGGATGATCTCTTCGCCAAGATCAAGGCGCGGCTCGATGCGGGCCCCTGTGCTTGCGTGCTGGTGGACGAGGCGCAATGGATGACCCGCGATCAGGTCTGGCAACTCGCGCGTGCGGTGGATGACCTTGGCGTGCCGGTCATGGCCTACGGGCTGCGGGTGGATTTCCGGGGTGAGTTGTTCCCCGGCTCCGCCGCGCTGCTGGCGCTGGCCGATGAGATGCGCGAGGTCCGCACGATCTGCCATTGCGGCCGCAAGGCCACGATGGTGATCCGGGTGGATGAAAAGGGTGAGGCCGTTGCCGAAGGCGCGCAGATCGAGGTCGGCGGCAATGACCGCTACATCAGCCTCTGCCGGCGTCATTTCCGCGAGGCCGTGGGCGACGCACCGATGAGCTAGGCCTCGGTGGCTGCCGTAGCTCCTCCAACCTCTCTCCGAATGCCCGCACCGGGCACCTCGCCACCGACCGGAATGCTCAGACCGCGTTGGGGGCCGCCCGCCCTTCGGCAACCGCGATCACGTTGTCGAGCGCCATGCGCCCCATGTCTTCGCGCACTTCCAACGCCGCAGTGCCCAGATGCGGCAGCAGCGTCACATTCTCCATCGCGCGCAGGGCTTCGGGGACATGTGGCTCCTGTTCGTAAACATCAAGCCCTGCGCCCGCGATCTGCGCCTCTTGCAAGGCCTTGATCAGGGCGGCTTCATCAATCACGTCGCCTCGCGAGATGTTGACCAGGATCGCGTGTTCCTGCATCGCGGCCAGCTGAGGCGCGCCGATCAAATGACGGGTCTCCGAGCCCCCCGGTGTTGCCAGCACGACGACATCTGCCTGCGCCAGGGCGGCCTCCATCGGCAGTTGTTCCGCCGGGAAATCCGTCGTTTTCTCCGAGCGGTTCACGTAGATGATGCGGCATCCGAAGCCGAAGTGGCAGCGCTTCGCGATGGCCTGACCAATCCGCCCCATGCCGATCACGCAGACCGTCTTGCCGCTGAAATGCATCCCGAGCATCTGGACCGGGTGCCAGCCGTCCCACGCGCCCTGTCGCACCAGCCTTTCACCCTCGCCCGCGCGGCGTGTCGCCATGAGGATCAAGGTCATCGCAATGTCGGCAGTGGCGTCCGTGACCGCGCCGGGCGTGTTGGAAACCTCGACACCTGCAGCACGGGCGGCCGCGACGTCGATGTGGTTATAGCCGACGCCGAAATTCGCCAGCAACTTCGCGCGCGGCTCAGGCACCTCGGCGAAGGCCTCGGCAGTGAACGCGTCGCCGAGCGTGGGCAGGATCAGGTCATACGCGCGCAACGCCGCCACGCATTCACCGTGGTCCATCGGCTCCGTCGTGTCACGGCAGGTCACATCGAACCGCGCCTTTGCGTCGGCCATGACACTTTCCGGCAGGCGGCGCGAAATCAGCATGTTCAGCAAAGACGTTCTCCATTGGCGACGGGATGATCGGGACGCACCAGAACGACGCCCCCCTCGGCATCGTGCAATCCGAGGATCAGGACCTCGGATCGGACCGGACCGATCTGGCGCGGCGGAAAGTTCACGACGCCGATAACCTGTTTTCCGACAAGCGCATCGGGCGAGTAATGCGCGGTGATCTGGGCCGAGGATTTCTTCTCGCCAATCTCGTCCCCGAAATCGACCCATAGCTTGATGGCGGGTTTGCGTGCCTCGGGGAAGTCCTCGGCGCGGGTGATGGTGCCGACGCGGATGTCGACCGCCATGAAGTCGTCGAAACTGATCTCGCTCATTTGCGCAGCTCTCGCGAACGATGGGTCGCTGCGGCGACCGTCTTGCGCATCAGCGGCGCGAGGCCGCCCTCGCCCATCAGCACTTCAAGTCCAGCCTGCGTGGTCCCGTTCGGGGAAGTCACGTTGATGCGCAATTGTTCGGGTGTTTCGTCCGCCTGTTCGGCCAACGCCCCGGCGCCTGCGACAGTCGCCTTGGCCAGTTGCATCGCCATGTCGGCGGGCAGCCCCTCGGCGCGGGCGGCAGCGGCGAGCGTGTCGATCATGTAGAAGACGTAAGCAGGGCCCGAGCCGGAAATGCCGGTCACGGCATCGATCTGACCTTCGCTGGTCAGCCGCACGACCTGCCCGATCGCCTTCAGAAGATCCTCGGCCATGTCGAGATCCGCATCGGTGGCGTCCGCATTGCCGACGATGGCGGTAATGCCCTTGCCGACGGCAGCGGGCGTATTGGGCATGGAGCGCACGATGCGCGTGCCCGCGCCAAAGGCCTTCTCGTACATCTGGATCGTGGTTCCCGCCGCGACCGATAGGATCAGGGTGTCGCCGCCGCCAAATCTTTCAACCTGCGGCAGGGCCTCCTGCATCATCTGCGGCTTGACCGCGATCATCAGGATCGCAGGGCTTTCAGGCAGATCCTCGTTGATATGAACCCCGGTGCCTTGCAGCCATTCCGACGGGTTTGGATCAATGATGTGCACGGCGTCCGGCGACAATCCTCCCGAAAGCCACCCCTGCAACATCGCAGAACCCATTTTGCCACAGCCAAGCAAGACCAGCCCGCGGCTGTTCATCTGCGTCATATCCATTGAATTCGCCCCCAAGGCATTCTGAAAACGTGCCGATAATGGCGACAGAATGACAGCGTGAAGGACGCAGTAAAAGAGGCGCGGCGCATCGCGAAAGGAAGTGTTGCTTCTACGCGCCGACAGCCACAGGTCGGGCGCTGAGCCGCCGATCGTCGTCGGAGGTTAGCCGTCAGGCGCGGCCGAAAGTCTCGCAGATCGCGACGCTCATCGCCTGCTCGGGCGAGCTGTCGGACCAGAGCGCGAGTTGGAAGGCCGGATAGTACCGCTCGGAAGCAGCAACGGCCGCGTCCACCATGCAGGCGATCTGATCGGCCGAGGCCAATTGCTCGCCTGCCAGAACGAGGCCGTAGCGGTAGACCATGAGCTTTTGAGATGCCCAATAAGTAAAGGCACCCGCCCAGCAGCGGTCGTTCACGAGGTTCAGCGTCTCGTAAAGCTTGGGCAACGTGCCCTCCGGCGGCTCCATATCGAAGGTACAGATCATCCGCAGTGTCTCGTCATACGAGGACCAAGCGAGGGTGATCGTGTAACTGCGCCATTGCCCTTCGATCGACATGGCGATTTGATCGTCGGCAATCCGGTCGAAGTCCCACGCGTGGTGGGCGGCCAGAGTCTCCACGATATCAATCGGGTGCAACTCATCGAAGTCGACGTATTCTTCTGCGTGCGACATAGCCCCAAACCCTTCAGGTTGGCCGCCATCGCGTGTCTTGGTGGTAAGCACCCAAGTTTGCCACGACGGCTTGGTGTCTTTCCTAGGGCTTGGCTGCTCTGCCTCAACCCCTACGAAATATGGTGATCCTTCGAGGACTCGCTGTAAAGAAGTATTTTTGTTGAGGAAACCATGCCGAACCGTGAATTGTGCGATTAACCACAACATATTGTGAAACCGTCAAGACGATCCACAAGGGGGTGAGATATCCACAGATTTATGTGGATAACGGGAGGGCGTGTGAGTTAGAATGGTTACTGCTACTCGGCAGCGATCGCGTCCTTCAGACCGAGGAGGTCGCGCAGGTCACGCCTTTGGCCTGCTGTAAGGCCGCCTGCTGCGACTTCGAGAAAGCGAATACCAGCAGCATGGCAAGCTACCCGTTTCGCGTGGTCGCGGCCGTGCGCGCTACCCTGATAATGCCCGTCACCTTGGTACTCGATCGCGCATACGGGATTTCCGACGCGGTCGATCAGCAAAAAATCCACGCGCTTTCGGTTCAGACAGTGCGAGGCTTCTTGCGCGATATCTTTCAGGTCGGCCCGATAGGCTACCTCCAAGAATTCTCCGCAGGACACTTGCGTAAATACTCTGTAACCACGGGAGCTTTGCGCGACGAGGCGTTCGAGTTCCCGGAAGAGATGGTACTCCGGACGGTTCATCAGGCGCTGCTTTCGCCAACCCACACGTTGAATCAGGTCCGCTCCGTGGGAGAACAGCCGGGCATTCTTCGCCTTTTCTTCAGCCAAAGCATGCTCCGCCTCCGCGAGCTTCTCCTTATGTTTCATCGCAACAGTGCTTACGACAATAACGAAGGCTATCATGCACCCATACGCGCCGATCAATACGATGGTTGAAACTTGCGCTAAAAAAGAAAGCATTAAGCCGAGCCCCGCGTGCTGAGTCCCGTCATGAAAAAGCCCGGCCATGGCAATGGTCGGGCTTAAACTTGGAATAATGGTGGCAGACTGTCTATTTAGTATCAGTCTTAGGCTCGGACTTCTCAAGCGCGTCCAGACGGGCCTTGAGCGCCTCGTTCTCTTCACGCGCCTTCTGCGCCATGGCGCGGACAGCGTCGAACTCTTCGCGGGTCACGAGGTTCCGGTTTGCCAACCAGCGGTCCATCATGCCGTTCATCGCGGTTTCAGCTTCGTCCTTCGCACCCTGGGCCACACCCATGGCGTTGGTCATCAGCTTGCTGAGGTCATCCATTACTTTGTTACGGGTCTGCATCGGCGGGCTCCTGATTAAGTTGTGACTGATATGGGCGCGGAGGCTAAGGGTATCAAGGTTGACAACGTCGCAACAGCCCCGCACCCAAGGGGAAATGTGACCGCGAGGCTCTGCCATGTTTGCTATCCCCTTTCCGCCGCTATCGCCCGAATTGTTCTCGATCGAGCTTGGCAGCTTCACCTTCGCGTTGCGCTGGTACGCGTTGGCCTATCTGGCGGGGTTGGGGATTGGCTGGTGGATCATCGTCCGCGCCTGCGCCCGGCCCGAGCTATGGCCCGGCAACACCCCACCGATGCCGCCGCAAAAGGTCGAAGGGCTGCTGACGGCAGTTGTCCTCGGCGTGATCATCGGCGGGCGCTTGGGATATGTCCTCTTCTACCGACCGGGCTATTATTTGGAGAACCCTCTGCAGATCGTGCAAGTCTGGCAGGGGGGCATGTCATTCCACGGCGGGTTGATCGGCGTCACCATCGCGGCCCTGATCTTCTGCCGGATCAACAGGGCGCCACCGCTACAGGTCTCGGACGCGATGGCGATGGTCGTGGGCTTCGGCCTGCTGTTTGGTCGATTGGCAAACTTCGTCAACGCCGAGCTATGGGGCCGCGCCTCGGACGTGCCATGGGCCGTCATATTCCCCGGCGCAGAAGCGCAGAATTGCACGGGGCCGGAGGGGTTGGTGGACTATCTCGGCGCGACGGTCTGCGCCCGCCATCCGTCGCAACTCTACGAAGCCGCACTGGAAGGCGCGCTGCTTCTGGCGGTTGTCCTGACGCTCGCCTTCAAGGCCGGGTGGCTGAAACGTCCGGGCGCAATCACCGGGATGTTCTTGCTGATCTACGGCTCTTCGCGGTTCTTCGTCGAATTCTTCCGTCAGCCCGATGAGCATTTCACCAGCCCGGATAACCCGGTGGGCTTCGCCCTTGCGCTGTCGCCCGACGTGGGTCTGACCATGGGCCAGATCCTGACGATCCCGATGGTGCTGGTGGGCTTTTGGCTGATCCTGCGCACGCGTCGGAGAACGGCGGAAATCGGGGGCTGAAGATGTCTCTCAAGGATCGCATGATCGCCCGCATTGCGCGGATGGGGCCGATGACCCTTGCCGATTACATGGCCGAGTGTCTGCACGACCCACAGTATGGCTACTATGCCACGCGTGATCCTTTGGGGCGCCGGGGCGATTTCATCACCGCCCCTGAAATCTCGCAGATGTTTGGAGAGCTGGTCGGCCTCTGGTTGGCGCAGGTGTGGATGGATCAGGGCGGCGGCACGGTCCGGCTGGTGGAGCTTGGCCCGGGTCGCGGCACCCTGATGGCCGACGTCCTGCGAGCGACCCGAGCGGTGCCGGGGTTCCACGACGCCGTTGAGCTGCATCTGGTCGAGGCCTCTCCGACCCTGCGCGCGGTGCAGTCGGAGGCGCTTGCAAGCTACGATCCGCAGTTCCATGACAGCCTCGGCGATGTGCCGGAAGGGCCGATGCTCCTCATCGCCAACGAATTCTTCGACGCGCTGCCGATCCGCCAGTTTCAGATGAACGATGCCGGCGATTGGCAGGAGCGGCAGGTGGGCGCGTCCGACGGCGCGCTGATCTGGGGCCTCGCCCCTCCCGCGCCGTTGGAGGTTCGCGAGGGCTTCAAGCCCGGCATGATCGTGGAAACCTGCGCGCCGGCCGAGGCTATCGCGGAAGAAATCGGCCGCCGCGTGGCACAGGGCGGCGCCGCCCTGATCGTGGATTACGGTGATTGGCAGAGCCGGGGTGACACCTTTCAGGCGCTTGAAAACCACGCTTTCGCGGATCCCCTGACCCACCCCGGAAACGCCGATCTGACGGCCCATGTGGCCTTCGAGCCGATTGCTCGGGCGGCGCAGGTTCAGGCGTCGGCCCTGACCCCGCAGGGGGTCTTTCTGGAACGGCTCGGCATAACGGCGCGTGCGCAGGCGTTGGCCGCGCGTCTTGAGGGGAGCGCTCTGGAGGCACACGTCGCCGCGCACCGACGCTTGACGCACCCCGATGAAATGGGGACCCTGTTCAAGGTATTGGCGTTGACCCCAAAGGGCGCGCCCCCGCCCCCTGCCTTAGACCCAAGCGATCCACCGGAGCCTCGTTGATGACCCTCTCGCCCCTCACCTCTCCGCTGCTCGACGGGGTGACCCACGGGTTCTTCACCCGCCAGGGCGGCGCGTCGACGGGGATTTACCGGGGGTTGAATTGCGGCACCGGCTCCTCCGATCAGGCGGAGGTCGTGGCGATGAACCGCGCCCGTGTCGCCGACGTCATGGGGGTCGACGCGCTCGCAGGGGTGCACCAAATCCATTCCGCCACCGCCGTCATCGCGGATACCTCCGCGCGCCCGCGTGCCGACGCATTGGTCACGGCCGATCGCGGCGTGGCCCTGACGATCCTGACCGCCGATTGCCAGCCGGTGCTCTTTGCCGATACGGACGCTGGCGTCATCGGTGCGGCGCATGCCGGATGGAAGGGCGCCGTTGACGGCGTGTTGGAGGCGACCTTGGACAAGATGGAGGAACTGGGCGCAAAGCGGGGTCAGACCCGCGCGGTCATCGGACCCTCGATCAGCCAACGCGCCTACGAGGTGGGTGAGGAGTTTTTCGAGCGCTTCCTCGATGAAGACCCCGACAATGCACGCTTTTTTGCCAATGGCGCGGAGGGGAAATACCAGTTCGATCTGGTGGGTTTCGGCCTCGCCCGTCTGCGCGCGGCCGGCGTGGCAGAAGCCGAGTGGACAGGCCATTGCACCTATTCCGACCCGGAGCGTTTCTATTCGTACCGCCGGGCGACCCACAACGGGGAGGCCGACTACGGCCGCCTGATCGCGGCGATCCGTCTGTAGGCACCGCGCGATTCCGCACTAGCCCCGAGACAACACACCCACGACTTCGCGATTGGTTCTGAATCAGACACAATCGGGGCGCACCTCGCCCTCAGATGTCCACAATTTGAGACAGATTTTCGAAAGAGCCTAACGAAACAACGCAATTTCGCCTGTCTTCCTGCCCCAATATTGCCCAGAAGATTCATCGCCTGTTAGCGATTTTGCCTCAAGACTGACCCAAACCCGAGCCAGATTGGCTGCAACGCAACAACACAGCTCACTTCTGAGCGCTCGGCAATTTGGAGCAAAAAACATGAAAACGCCTCGCTGGATGGAAACGGTCTTGAACGAAGCGAAGAAGGAGCAGATCGACCTGCCGTGGTCTCGCAAAGCGCGGGCTGCACGGCGTGCGGAGAAGCCGCAACTGCTGACGGCTGCTGAGTAAAGCAGTCAGACCCCCGGACTATTATGACCCCGAGGCCCCTGCATTAACTAGCTTGCGCGGACACGGCTAGAATGGCCGCCCCGCGCAATGACACACCGGGACGCTAAAAGGCGACCCACCACACGTTTCACCAAGCGAGACCGCCCGACGGCAGGTCTCGCTTTCGTGTTTAATGGTGCCAGTCGAGATGCGCGGTAACCCGTTGGCTCCGCGCAGGGATCAAAGCGTCAGATCCATATCCGCCTCGAGCGTCGCGATGAGCGGCTGCAATTCTTCCGCATGACGCCTCCACCCGGCCACAGCCGTGGTTCCGATCGGCTGCCGCGCTTGCGCGAAGCTGAGCGTCTGGATGCGCCGGCCCGTCGCCTCTGGCGCAAGGCACGCATCGTTCCACGGCAGATCCACCGCCTCGAGCAACGCCCGGATGTGGGGTTCCGGCTCAGCGGTCAGCGCCTCGTATTCCACCACATGCACGCGGTCGGGCAGCGCTTTCTGCCAGAATTCCACCACGGCGTCGTGAAGCCGAATGTATTTTCCCATGGCCTGCAAATCATAGGCGTAGCGGTGCAAGCCCTCCGGAAACATGTTGCGGTAGAGCGACAGGCCGGTGTCGCGAGGGTCACGTTTCACCAACACGAAATGCGCCCCCGGCAGCGCGCGGGCGGCATGGCCGATGCGGGAAAACGTGGCAATCGCCTTGTCGGCGATGACCCGAGCTCCTCCCGTACGTCGCTGCGCAGCGCTGAGGTACCGCTGACCCGCCGTGGCTAGCGCGTCGGGTGACAATGTGTCGTGGCGCAGCGCCTCCAGCACCGGCATCAGCGCGCGGGAGAGGAACGGCATCTCGCCACCGGCGCCAACATCGGGGTGCGCGGCGAGGATGGTTTCGATCAGCGTCGTGCCACTGCGCGGCAGGCCGGTCACGAAGATCACCGGGTCAACCGGCCCTTGTGCGGGAACGTCCTTGAGGGTGTTCCACTCAGCCGTCAGAAGCCGCGCTTCGGCCAGATCCGCTTCGAAATTGTAGGGATAGGCCTTGCCCATCAAGCGGTTAGCGACATCGAGATGCGGGAAAACAGCATCATGCTGTCCCATGTCTCCCCGCGCCTTCGCGGCGGCGAAATGCAAGGCCGCGCGGTCGGGTGCCTTGATGTCCGCGCGCTCCAACACGGCGTCGAGGCGCGGCAGGATCGGGTCGTCCTCGGTAATTTTGCGGCCGTTCATATAGGCGCGGTAGGCCTCGCCATGAGTCGGGGTCGCGTCGATTGCAGCGATCAGACCCGCCTCGGCCGCAGCGAACTCACCAGCCGATTGATGCAACTGTGCTCGGTGGGTCATGAGCGTCGCGGTTGGCGTCTTCAGAGCCTCGTCGATGACAGCCTCGGCGCCGGCGATATTGCCCGCCTCTTCCAGTGCGAAGGCCGTGGCGCGTAGCAGAGGTTCGGTGGCGGCGCCTGCCTTGATGGCGTCACGCGCAGCGTCAAGCGCGGCGTCGCCTTTCCCCAGTTGCGCCAAGGACAGCGCCAGCTCAGCCGCTCCGCGCGCGTCCTTGAGCGGTCGCGATTGCAAGGCCTCGACGGCGGCTTCCGGACGGCCGGTATCCCGGAACAGCCGCGCTCGGATCAATGTGGCCTCGGGCGTCGCGAGATCGCCCAATGTGGCCTCGGCCTGAGCAGGTCTCTGCGCGCCAGCATAGGCGCGGGCCAAGGCCAGTCGGGCGGGAACATAATCCGGGTCCCGTGCGACGGCTGTTTCCAACGGCGCGACAGCGGGCTTCGAAAGCGCGAGGCGCGCCTCTCCCAACAGATATGCGGGCCAGAACGCCGCGGGGGCGCGCTTGCCGAGCGCCACGGCTGCCATTTCAGCCTGGTCGGCGCGGCCCGATTTCAGAGCCTGCAGGATCGGACGTGCATCGGCCTCGGACCCGAGAGTGATCTTCGCGCGGAACGCCTCTTTCTCCAGTTTCACCCGCGCACCGCCGCGCAGGACGCTATGGAGACCTTGCCAGATCGCGGCCTCTTTCGGCTTGCGCCGAAGTGCTGCGCGGAAATCCTTCTCGGCCGCTTTCGGATCACGCGCCATCAGGCACCGTGCGCGTTGGAAGAGCACCTCGGGAATGTCCGCGCGCTGCGACAGGATACGGTCGAAGATAGCCAGTGCCGCGTCGGTTTTCCCGGCTTGCTGCGCGGCGAGCCCCTCCTTGTAGAGGGCCGTCAGGTCAGGCGCAGCCATGGCTCAGGCGATCTGCGCAAGGCGATCTTCCATCACGTCGAACGGCACGCCGGGGGTGTCCTTTGCCCCTCGGATCACCAGCGACGTGCGCACCGACGCGACGTTCGGGGCTGAGGTCAGCTCCCCCGTCAGAAAGCTCTGGAAGGACGAGAGATCGGGCGCCACGCATTTCAGGATGAAGTCGATCTCGCCGTTCAACATGTGGCACTCGCGGACCAGGGGCCAGTCGTTGCAGCGCTGCTCGAACGCCATGAGATCGGATTCCGCCTGACTGGCGAGGCTGATCATCGCGAAGACCTGAACCTCGAACCCCAATTGCCGCGCATCGACCTCGGCATGATAGCCCTTGATGAACCCGGCCTCTTCCAAGGTGCGGACGCGGCGCAGGCATGGCGGGGCGGAAATGCCGACGCGTTTGGCCAGTTCTACATTGGTCATCCGACCATCGGCTTGCAGTTCGGCCAGAATCTTCCGGTCGATCTCATCCAGTTTGGTTTGAGGCATTCGTCGTCTTCCCTGCATGTGCGATTTCGAATGAACCGCAGCCTTTGGTCTTTGCGCAATTATATTTCACGATCGCGCAAGAATTGGAATAGGTCACATGCAATTGCATGGGTTTTGCGGGGCTTTAATCACCGGGCGCGGAGGGATATATCCCTGAGGTCACATCGCCGCTGGAGAGCCACACCCATGTCCGAGACCCGCCACACCCGCCTTCTGATCATCGGCTCCGGCCCTGCTGGCTACACGGCGGGCGTCTATGCCAGCCGCGCCATGCTCGAGCCTATTCTGGTCCAAGGCATCCAGCCCGGCGGACAGCTGACGATCACCACCGACGTGGAGAACTGGCCCGGCGACAACTCCGTCATGGGGCCTGACCTGATGGTGCGGATGGAAGCCCACGCCAAGGAGATGGGGACCGAGATCATCGGCGATCACATCCAGTCTCTCGATCTCTCCAAGCGCCCCTTCACGGCGCAGGGCGACAGCGGTACGACATATACGGCCGATGCGGTCGTATTGGCGACCGGCGCGCAGGCAAAGTGGTTGGGTCTGCCGAGCGAAGAGCACTTCAAGGGCTTCGGCGTCAGCGCCTGCGCCACCTGTGACGGCTTCTTCTACCGCGGTCAGGAGATCGTCGTGATCGGCGGCGGCAACACGGCGGTGGAGGAGGCTCTGTTCCTCACCAACTTCGCCTCCAAGGTCACGCTTATCCACCGCCGCGACAGCCTGCGCGCCGAGAAGATCATGCAGGATCGCCTGTTCAAGAACCCCAAGGTAGAGGTCCTGTGGGATCACGAAGTGGCCGAGGTTGTCGGCACGTCGGACCCGCGCGGTGTGGAGGGCGTTCGTGCCAAACATGTCGAGACCGGCGAAATCACCGAGATCCCCTGCAAGGGCTTCTTCGTCGCAATCGGCCACGCGCCGGCGACCGAGCTGGTGAAGGACCAGCTCGAGATGCACAACGGCGGCTACGTGAAGGTGCAGGCCGGCACGACGAAGACTTCGATCCCCGGCGTCTTTGCCGCGGGTGATTTGACCGACCACGTCTATCGCCAGGCGGTCACGAGCGCAGGCATGGGTTGCATGGCGGCGCTGGATGCAGAGAAGTTCCTGGCTGAAATGGAAGGCGAAGACACTGCGGAGGCTGGCGTCTACGCGGCTCCCGTGGACGTCGGCGCTGCCGAGTAAGTGCGGCGCGCTCTAGTGGAGCGCCGCCAACTCCACACGTTCGAATGAAAGAGACCCGGCCTCTGCCTCGGGAGGCCGGGTGACGGCTATGCACACTTACACAAAATTTTACGTTCACGAATGAACAAAGTTCTTTGACATTGGCGCGCGTTGTGGCATGCGTTCATTCGTGAACAAATACCGGACTCGCCCAAGATGCCTGCGCCAGCCCCTGTAACACTGCCGGAAGATGATCTTCTCTTCCGCCTCCTGCGCCAGATTGATCTCGCGCCGGAGGGGTCGCAGCGCGTCACGGCTCAGGCTCTGGGCATAAGCCTCGGGCGCCTCAATGCGCTGCTACGCGCGGTGACCGAGGCCGGACTTGTCCAATTGTCGGACCGCAACAGCCCGGACCGGCGGCAGAAGGTCAGCTACGCGCTGACCCCTCGCGGCGCTGCAGTGAAATCGCAGTTGGTCGACAAGTTTCTCGCCCGCAAATTTGATGAATATAACGCGCTCCATGCCGAACTGACCGGCCGCGCGCTTTCTCCCAAGCTCTCGAAAGACAGGAATACGAATATGGCAGCCCCTCTCCACGCTCCGATCCCGGAGCTCTACGTCTCCTATGACAGCGCCCAGAAACTGAAGGTCGAGGCTGGCGAACTGCCCTCCTGGGACCTGACCGCGCGGCAGGTTTGCGATCTGGAACTGTTGATGAACGGCGGTTTCAACCCTTTGAAGGGGTTCATGGGGCAAGAGGACTACGACAACGTGGTCGAGAACATGCGCATGGCCGACGGCACGCTCTGGCCGATGCCGATCACGCTCGACGTCTCCGAGGCCTTCGCCGAAGGGATCGAGCCCGGTCAGGACATCGCGCTGCGGGACGCCGAAGGCGTGATCCTCGCGATCCTGTCGATCAGCGACAAGTGGACGCCGAACAAGGCGCGCGAGGCCGAGAAGGTCTACGGCGCCGATGACCTCGCCCATCCGGCGGTGAACTACCTGCATAACGTCGCGGGCCCGATCTATCTGGGCGGCGCGATCACCGGCATCCAGCAGCCCGTCCACTATGATTTCCGCGCCCGCCGCGACACACCGAACGAGCTGCGTGCCTATTTCCGCAAGCTTGGCTGGCGCAAGATCGTGGCCTTCCAGACCCGCAACCCGCTGCACCGCGCCCATCAGGAGCTGACCTTCCGCGCCGCCAAGGAAGCGCAGGCCAACCTGCTGATCCACCCCGTTGTGGGCATGACCAAGCCCGGTGACGTCGATCACTTCACCCGCGTGCGTTGCTACGAGGCGGTGCTTGATCAATACCCCGCCGCGACCACGTCGATGAGCCTGCTGAACCTCGCCATGCGCATGGCCGGCCCGCGCGAGGCCGTCTGGCACGGGCTGATCCGCAAGAACCACGGCTGCACCCATTTCATCGTCGGCCGCGACCACGCGGGCCCCGGCAAGAACTCCGCCGGCGAGGATTTCTACGGCCCCTACGATGCGCAGGACCTCTTCCGCGAGCATCAGGAGGAAATGGGCATCGAGATGGTGGACTTCAAACACATGGTCTACGTCCAGGAACGCGCCCAGTACGAGCCCGCCGACGAGATCACCGACAAGGATGACGTCACGATCCTGAACATCTCTGGCACCGAGCTGCGCCGCCGCCTGCGCGAAGGGCTGGAGATTCCCGAGTGGTTCTCCTTCCCGCAGGTCGTGGAAGAGCTGCGCCGCACCTCGCCGCCGCGCTCGCAGCAGGGCTTCACGGTGTTCTTCACCGGCCTTTCCGGCTCGGGCAAGTCGACCATCGCCAACGCGATCATGGTCAAGCTGATGGAGCAAGGCGGGCGTCCGGTGACGCTGCTGGACGGTGACGTGGTGCGCAAAAACCTGTCGTCGGAACTCGGATTCTCGAAAGAGCACCGCGACCTGAATATCCGCCGCATCGGCTACGTCGCCTCGGAGATCACCAAGAACGGCGGCATCGCCATCTGCGCGCCGATCGCGCCCTACACCGCGACCCGCCGGGCTGTGCGCGAAGAGATCGAGCAGTTCGGTGCCTTCATCGAGGTCCATGTTGCCACGTCGCTCGAGGAATGCGAGCGCCGCGACCGCAAGGGCCTCTACAAGCTGGCGCGCGAAGGCAAGATCAAGGAATTCACCGGCATCTCGGACCCTTATGAAGAGCCGACCAATGCCGAGCTTGTCGTCGATACCGAGGGTATGGATGTGGATTACTGCGCTCAGCAGGTTCTGCTGAAGCTGGAATCCATGGGCCTGATCGCCGCGTAAGCTGCGCCAGACAAAAAGCGACCGGCCCTTGGTCAAGCCAAGGGCCGGTCTTTCTCTGCCCGCAGGTCAGATCCAGTAGTAGGGTGCCGCGTAATAATCGTGGGTGCGTTTTTCCCAGTCGCGGTTGTTGTACCAGTCGTTGGGACGTTCAGGCGCGCCGGTTAGCTGCTCCTGCGTGATGTCGGTCACGAAACCGCCCTTCGACGTGTCATAGTTCAGCTTGCCCCATGGGACCGAGTAGTGGTCCTCGCCGAGGCCCAGAAAGCCGCCGAAGCTCATCACGGCATAGGATACCTTGCCGGACTGCTTGTCGATCATCAGGTGATCGATCTCGCCGACCTGGTTACCGTCTTTTCCGTAAACAGTCGTGCCGTTGACATCGGCAGAACTCACGAGCGGATCAGCTGTGTGGTTATCAAGTGCCATTGTTCGTCTCCTTTCGCTGTTGCGGTACTAGGAAAACGAATGGCCCCGGATGATGTTCCGGGATTTTTATGTGCGTTTTCGGATCGTCGGCGGGAACTGGCCGAGCTTCCGTCGCGAGCCGCCATATCCTGGTGAAAGCTGCGGCGGCGTCATTCGTCGGTGTCTGTCGGATCCTCGGCGCCCGGCTCTACTTCGCCGGTATCCGGCGTCTCGGCCGGGGTTGGCGCGTCCGTGGCTTCACCGGAGGGCAAGCCGTTCTCCCACTGGGTTTCCAGCACCTCGCCAGAGGCATAGGTCATCGTGCCCGCGCCTTGGCGGCGACCGTTGACGAAGGTGCCCTCATAGACGTCGCCGTTGGAATAGGTGGCCGTGCCGGCGCCGTTGATCTCACCGTCTTGCCACTCGCCTGTGTAGGTGAACCCGTCCGGCATGGTGAGCGTGCCTTGGCCTTGGCGCTGACCGGCGGCAAAGCTGCCCTCGTAGACCGTGCCGTCGGCGTAGGTTGCCTGACCCTGACCGTGGCGCAGGCCGTCTTCCCACTGGCCCTCGTAGCGGTAACCGTCGGGATGGCTCATCACGCCCTCGCCATGCTGGCGCGCGTTGAGGAACTGACCGTCGTAGACGAGCCCGTTGGCGTAAGTCGCCACGCCCGCCCCCTGGATCACGCCGTCGACCCAGGCACCCGTATAGGAGGCGCCGTCCGGATAGGTGATCGTGCCCTGACCATGGGCGAGATCGTTGCGGAACTGGCCCACGTAGATCGAGCCGTCGGGATAGGTGACCGTGCCCTCGCCCTCGATCCGGCCCTCGACCCAGTTGCCGGTGTAGACGTAGCCATCGGTCCCGGTGAACGTGCCGTCGCCGTGGCGGCGATCCTCGGCAAAGGCGCCCTCGTAGACATCGCCATTGGCATAGGTCACGCGGCCCGCGCCTTGACGTTGACCGTTCACCAGCGCACCGACGTAGACGTCGCCGTTGGGCTGCGTCAGCGTGCCTTGGCCATTGATCTGACCCTCGGCCCACTCGCCCTCGTAGATCACGCCGTCCGCCATCTCGAGCCGCCCCGTGCCCGAGCGGACGCCGCCGTCGAACTGGCCGGTATACGTCGCGCCATCGGGATAGGTGATCGTGCCGGTGCCCTGCTTCACCCCGTCGACCCATTCGCCCTCATAGCGGTAGCCTTCGGGACCCGTCATCAGGCCGGTGCCGTGGTGCAGTGCATTGCGGAAGCTGCCGGTATAGGTCACGCCGTTCGAATAGACAGCCGTCCCGTTACCCTCGATCCGGCCCTCGACCCAATCGCCCTCATAGGTGGAGCCGTCGGCGAAGGTGATGGTGCCGGTGCCATGGGGCCGGCCGGCGATGAAGGCACCCTCGTAGATCGACTGGTCGGGGAAGACGGCGCGGCCTTGGCCCCTGATCTCACCATCGACCCAGGTGCCGGTGTAGGTATAGCCGTTGGGCAGGCGATAGGTGCCGGTACCGTGCTGGACGCCGTTGCGGAACTCGCCCTCGTAGATGCCGCCATTGTCGTACTGCTGGATGTCCGTCGTGGTTTCCGCAGCGCTGCTTGCGTCCGGCGTCGGTGCGTCGGGTGTCGCCGTTTCCTGCGCCACGGCGCTGCCGGCGATCATCATCGCGGCGACGCTTGCCAAAATTTGTGGGCTTCCGAAAATCCGTGACGCCATTGCTCGCCCCCCTCAACCGGAGATGTTGTTCATTTCAAGCGTAAAGCTAGGTGACGATGACAGTTGGCGCAATCTCTTTAACCCTTCCGAGGCTCCGCTTGGCGCTTGGACGCGCGCGCCAACCTGATATGACGGGCACAACATCCGTATGGGAGGCACCATGGCCGACACCTTTCGCCTGACATTGGCACAGCTCAACGCTACTCTCGGTGATCTCGAGGGCAACGCCGACCTCGTCCGCCGCGCTTTTGCCGAGGCCAAGGCGCAGGGCAGTGATTTCCTCGCTTTCCCCGAGATGTTCATCACCGGCTACCAGCTTCTAGACCTTGTCATGAAGCAGGCCTTTGCCGAGGACGTGCAGCGGGTGATCACCCAATTGGCAGAAGAGCTATCCGACGGTCCGGCCTTCGGCATCGGGGGGCCGATGTGGGGCGGCACCAAGCCGTTCAACGCCTATTACATCTGCGATGGCGGCAAGGTGGTGGCGACGATCCTGAAGCACCATTTGCCCAATTACAAAGTCTTCGATGAAGTGCGCTACTACCACAGCGCCGATCCGCAGGGGCCGGTCAGCATCAACGGCGTACGCGTGGGCTTCCCGATTTGCGAGGATGCCTGGTACGAGGATGTTTGCGAGACGCTGGAGGAATCCGGTGCCGAGATCCTGATCAGCCCCAACGGCTCCCCCTACCATCGCGGCAAGATGGGCCTGCGCCAATCGGTGATCGTGTCCCGCGTGGTCGAAACCGGGCTGCCGATGGCCTACCTGAACCTTGTCGGCGGGCAGGATGACCAGGTCTTCGACGGCGGCTCCTTCGTGCTGAACAAAGGCGGCGCGCTGGCCGTGCAGATGCCGCAGTTCGAAGAGGTCGTGACAACCGTCAATTTCACCCGCGAGGACGCGGGATGGATCGCCGAGGAAGGCGAAAAAGCGCATCTGCCGGAAGAATACGAGGCCGATTACCGGGTGATGGTCATGGCGCTTGGGGATTACCTGCGAAAGACGGGCTTCAAGTCTGTCGTCCTAGGCCTGTCGGGCGGGGTCGACAGCGCCATCGTTGCCTGCATTGCCGCCGATGCCATCGGGCCCGAGAATGTCCATTGCGTGATGCTGCCCTCGCGCTTCACCTCCGAAACCTCGCTGGAGGATGCCCGCGACGTGGCTGCGCGCTTGGGCGTGCGCCTCGACACCATCCCGATCACGCCGGCGCGCGAAGCTGTCACCGCCTCGCTTGCGCCGCTCTTCGAGGGGCTGGAGGAGGACGTGACCGAAGAGAACATCCAGTCTCGCCTGCGCGGGGTGATGCTGATGGCGCTCTCCAACAAATTCAGCTCCATGTTGCTGACAACGGGCAATAAGTCCGAGGTCGCCGTGGGCTACGCCACGATCTACGGCGACATGGCGGGGGGCTACAATCCGATCAAGGATCTCTACAAGACCCGCGTGTTCGAGACCTGCCGCTGGCGCAACCGCGAGCATCGCGACTGGATGCTGGCCCCAGAGGGCGAAGTGATCCCGCCCCGCGTGATCGACAAGCCGCCCACCGCCGAGCTGCGCGAGGATCAGAAGGACGAGGACAGCCTGCCCCCCTACGAGGACCTCGACGTGATGCTGGAGATGCTGATCGACAAGGACCTCAGCGTCGCCGACGTGGTTGCGGCCGGATACGACCGCGAGTGGGTCCGAAAGATCGAGCGGCTGATCTACCTCAGCGAATACAAGCGCTTCCAGGCAGCTCCCGGTGCGCGACTGACACAAAGGGCGTTCTGGCTCGACCGGCGCTATCCCATCGCAAACCGCTGGCGCGACGGAGGGTAGACGGCCGCGCTATCGGGGCCGTTGACATATCGCGGTGGGGGAGGCTGGTCGCGAAAGCGGAGGCTTTCCTCCATTGCGCCCGCAGCCTTTCAGGCACCAGATTGATGGCTCGATCTGCACATCAAGGGCCTGTCATGTTCCGCGCTACCACCGCCACCATTCACACTCTTTGCATGCTCGCCCTTGCCGGGTGTCAGCCCTCCTCCGACGGCCGCGATCACGGACAGATGCAGCTTGACGCCTGCGTGGCCGAAGCCTGCACGACGCTCAATCTCGATGGCTACGGCATGCGCGATTACAATGCTGTGGCAGGCCTCGCGCACGTGACCTCGCTGATGGTCAGCTACACCGATTTCGCGGACCTGTCCGAGCTTGCCGCCATGTCGCAGCTGCGCGAATTGCACATGGGGATGACCGAGGTCACGGACCTCGACGGGCTGGCCGCCTTCCCGAACCTCGAGGTGCTCCACGCGCAATACCTCGAGCCGCAAAGTTTCGCCCCCGTGGCCGGGCTGGCCCGTTTGCGCGAATTGGCCGTCGGGTCGGCGGGCCTCGATGACCTCTCCTTCGTGGCTCAGATGCCTGCCTTGCATCGGCTGCTGGTCGTCAATTCCGTGCAAGGGCTCGACCTTTCGCCGCTTGCAGGGCACCCCGGCCTGCGCGCCCTTGATCTACGCGCCTCCGACGGCATGGACCTGCGCCCGCTTCTGACCCTGCCGAACCTGCAAGAGGTCGCTCTCAGCCGCATCGGCGAGGACATCGACCCGACGCAGGCGCAAGTCGTGGCGCAGTTGCGCGCCCGTGGCGTGAGCGTGGATCTGGACGCCATCGTCGTTCCGGTCTGCTGAGGCGTCGCAAAGCCCTTGCCTTGGCAACCCCGTTTCGCGTTCTCTGATCCGAACACTTTTGCGGGGCCGCAGCGATGACCGACTTCCTCCTCCTCTCCTTCATCTTCCTGATTGCGGGCGTCATCGCCGTGCCCATCGCCAGCCGCTTGGGCCTCGGCTCCGTCCTCGGTTACCTGATCGCCGGCATCGTGATTTCTCCGGTGCTCGGCTGGTTGGGCGTCGACGTGATCTCGATCCAGCATTTCGCCGAGTTCGGCGTCGTGATGATGCTGTTCCTCGTAGGGCTGGAGCTGCAACCCAAGGCCCTGTGGGAGATGCGCGCGCGGCTGATCGGGCTTGGCGGCGGTCAGATCCTGCTGACAACGCTCGCCGTCATGGCTGTGGCCATGACGCTTGGACAGGTCTGGCAGATTGGCTTGGCCATCGGGCTTGTCTTCGCCCTGTCCTCAACGGCAATTGTCCTGCAAACCCTTGGCGAGAAAAGGCTTCTCAAGTCCGACGGCGGACAAGGCAGCTTCTCGGTCCTTCTGACCCAAGACATTGCCGTGATCCCGATGCTGGCGTTGCTGCCGCTGCTGGCGATGCCGGAACTCGCGGACTTGGGCACCGAGGCCGCACACGGGGCCGACCCTCTCGCGGGTGACGATGCGCATCACGGCGCCGGGGATGATCACGGCACCTCGATGAGCCTCACCGCCGGGCTGAACGGCTGGCAGACCGCACTGGTGACCCTCGGCGCCGTCGGTTTCGTGGTGGTCGGCGGCTCGCTTCTGACCGGTCCGCTCTTCCGCTTCATCGCCGCCGCCAACCTGCGCGAGCTCTTCACGGCGACGGCGCTGATGATGGTCATCGGCATTGCGCTTCTGATGTCGCTGGTGGGGCTTTCGCCCGCGCTTGGGACCTTCCTCGCAGGGGTCGTTCTGGCGAACTCCGCCTATCGCCACGAGCTGGAATCCGATATCGACCCCTTCCGCGGCCTGCTGCTCGGGCTGTTCTTCATGACCGTCGGCGCGGGCGTCAACTTCACCCTGCTCGGTGAGAACCTCGCGACCGTCGTGGCGCTGACCCTGGGCCTCATGGTCTTGAAGGCGGCGATCCTCTTCGGCCTCTCCCTCGTCTTCCGCATCCGCGGTGCCGACCGCTGGCTTCTGGCGTTGAGCCTTGCGCAGGCAGGAGAATTCGGGTTCGTGCTGCTGTCCTTCACCGTCGCCAACAACGTCTTGTCGGCCGCGCTCTCGGATCTTCTACTTCTGGTCGTCGCGCTGTCGATGTTGCTGACGCCGGGGCTCTTCATCCTCTACGACCGTGTCATTGCACCCCGCTTCAACGTGTCCGAAGACCGAGCCCCTGATCCGATGCCCGAGAATGCCAAGATCATCATCGCCGGCGCCGGCCGCGTCGGCGGTTTGATTGACCGATTGCTGCGGGCGGCAGGCCACCACTCAACGGTGATCGATTACAACGCCCGCCGGCTGGAGATCATGCAGAAGTTCGGCGTCAAGAATTACTACGGCGATGCGACCCGCCCCGACCTTCTGGCCGCCGCCGGGATCGCCGATGCCGATGTGCTGATCATTGCCATCGACGACCGCGACAGCATCACGCAAATCGTGGAATACGCGCACAAGACCTATCCCGATCTGCACATCATCGCCCGCGCCATCGATCGCGATCATGTCTATGATCTCTGGTATCACGGCTGCCGCGACATCATCCGCGAGACCTATGACAGCACCCTGCGCATGGGACGGTCCGCGTTTCAGGCGCTCGGCCTGTCGAAGGAGGATGCGCAGGCAATGGTGGATACGTTCAACGCCCACGACCGAAAGGCGATGGTCGCCGTCGCAGCCGTGCACAAGGTCGGCGTCGCGGCCCACGAGAACGACGAATACATCGCCATGGTCGCCAAGTTGCGCGAAGAGATGGAGAGCACGATGACCCCCGAGATGGAGGCGATCCGCAACGGAAAACGCCCCGCCTGATGCCGGAGTGCCGGCCAGACGGGGCGTTGAATTACTCTCGGAACAAACCCCTCGCACACGCGTCGAGGGGACCGTTGATCAGTGCACGCTGTGCGGCTCCATGCCGTTTTGCCGCGCAACGATGAAGGCAAGCTCGCGGTCACGGGCGAGCGCCAGTTGCTCACCGTCTTCGCCGCCAATCGCATAGAGCGTCTTCAGACCCTCGGCCTGCTCTTGCACTTCCTCCGGCAGGTCATCGACCGCGACTTCACGGATATAGACGATCTTCTGCTCGGTCGTGGTTACTTCTTCCTGTGTCATTATTCGTCGCCTCCGGTTTTCATCGAGCGCGCCTCGGCGCCTCGGGTCTGGATCTTGATCGTCTGCACGACGCTATCGGGCAGCACGCGGGTCAGGTCGACGTGGAGAAGCCCGTTCTCCATCTCGGCACCTGCGACGTCGACGCCGTCAGCCAGCACGAAAGAGCGCTGGAATTGCCGCGTCGCGATCCCTCGGTGGAGGTACACCCGGTCGGCCTGCGCGTCGTCCTGCTTGCCGCGGATCACCAATTGGCGATCCTCGACCGTGATCGAAAGGTCAGCATCCGCAAACCCCGCCACGGCAAGCGTGATGCGGTAAGCATTCTCGCCGCGCTGTTCGATATTGTAGGGCGGATAGCCCTCGTTTCCAGATTTGGCGGTGCGCTCCACCAGCCGTTCAAGCTGGTCAAACCCCAGAAGATAGGGGTGGGAGGCAAGGGTCAGTTTCGTCATCTCAGGCACATCCTCAAGGCAAGCGATCTGCGGTACGGTCCGACCTCCCGCATTCGGCAAGGCCCCGTTACCTGAATATGGGATGCGCGCGCCGCCCCTTCAAGTGCGAGAGGCTTGGAGCCCGCAGACATTGGCGCTAAGTTGATCTCCTGAATCGGGGAAATATCGCCAATGAACGCGCCGTCTGAGATGAACCACGAAGATGTTCTGGCCGTGCAATTGCGGGTATTGCGCCGAGAGCATCGCGATCTGGACGCCGCGATCGAAGCGCTGCAGGAATCGGTCAACCCCGATCAATTGACCCTGAAACGGCTGAAAACCCAGAAACTGAAGCTCAAAGACCGCATCGCCCAGGTCGAAGACGAGCTTACCCCCGACATCATCGCTTGAGACCCCGCCCGCGCGCCTTATAGTGCGCGCTTCCTGAGGGCGAATGGCGGAGAGATTATGGTTCAGGTCGCGATCATCATGGGGTCTCAATCGGACTGGCCCACAATGCGGGAAGCCGCCGATATTCTCGACGCGCTCGGCGTGGCTTACGAGGCGCGGATCGTCTCGGCCCATCGCACCCCCGACAGGCTCTGGGACTTCGGCAAGGGCGCGGCGGACGCGGGCCTCAAGGCGATCATCGCAGGCGCCGGCGGGGCCGCGCATCTGCCGGGCATGGTTGCCTCCAAGACCCGCGTGCCGGTGATCGGGGTACCGGTGCAGACAAAAGCCCTTTCCGGCGTCGACAGCCTCTACTCCATCGTCCAGATGCCCAAGGGCTACCCCGTGGCGACCATGGCAATCGGCGCGGCCGGGGCCGCGAACGCGGGCCTCATGGCTGCCGCGATCCTCGCCAATGGCGACCCCGCCCTGGCCGCCCGCCTCGACCAGTGGCGCGCCGATCTCAGCGCGTCGATCCCCGAGGTGCCCTCCGATGACTGATCCCCTCCCCTCCGGCAGCACCATCGGCATTCTTGGCGGTGGCCAACTCGGACGCATGCTCGCCATGGCGGCGGCGAACCTCGGCTACAAGACCCATATCTTCGAGCCCGGCAGCGCGCCGGCCGCCGAGGTCGCCACGGCCTGGACGCAAGCCCCCTACGACGACCTCGACGCGCTGCGCACCTTCGCGCAAGCCTGCGATGTCATCACCTTCGAGTTCGAGAACATCCCCGCCGAGGCCCTCGATGTCATCGCCGCGACGACCCCGCTCTTCCCCGACCGTCGGGCGCTCGAAACCAGCCAGGATCGCCTGATCGAAAAAGCCTTCCTGCGCGATCTCGGCCTGAAGACCGCCCCCTATGCGCCGGTGAGCGACGATATCCACGAGGTGTTGGAGACTACCGGCACCCCCGCGATCCTGAAGACCCGCCGCTTTGGCTATGATGGCAAGGGACAGGCGCGCGTAATGGCGCCCGAGGACGCCGAGACGGCGCTGGCCTCCCTCGAAGGCGCCCCCGCCATCGCCGAAGGCTTCGTGGCTTTCTCGAAAGAGATCAGCGTCATCGCCGCGCGCGGCCAGGACGGCGCGGTCGCCGCCTTCGATCCCGGAGAGAACCTGCACAAGGACGGCATTCTCGACACGACCACGGTCCCCGCTGCCGTTCCGTCATCCCTGAACATCGACGCCGTCCTGATCGCCTCGAAAATCCTCAACGCGCTGGATTACGTGGGCGTGATCGGCGTCGAGCTCTTCGTCACCCCCCAAGGTCTGATCGTGAACGAGATCGCGCCGCGGGTGCACAACTCCGGCCATTGGACACAGGCAGGCTGCGCCGTGGATCAGTTCGAACAGCACATCCGCGCCGTGACGGGCTGGCCGCTCGGCGATGGCAGTCGCCATGCAAACGTCACCATGGAGAACCTCATCGGTGAAGATGTCACCCGCGCCGCATCACTGGCGGCCGAGAAAGGGGTGCAGATACACCTCTACGGGAAAGCGGAGACCCGCGCGGGTCGCAAGATGGGCCACATCAACCAGGTCACCGGTCCCGCCTGAGGCAGTACGACGGCTCCTCCTTCATCTTGGCAAATACAACTCAATCCCGCGCTCTCGCACGCCACCTGCATCGGCGGCCAAGGCGCGGGTTTTGCTGCTGTGATTGGTACGCCAGGCACCAAACCTTATTCGATCAACTCACCAATGGCCTCGATCACGCTCAGGTCATGATCAAAGGCACCCGTTTCCAGAAACGCCTCGACCTGTGCGATGACGAGCGGGCTGTTCATCATGAAGGTGTGGGTCACCGGCAGTACGATATGATCCGCCATGCCCGCGACCTCCGTGCGATCCACACCCACCTTGCCATCGTCCGGCCCGGGAATGAGCGCGGAATAGATCGGGTTCAGCGTGCGGTTACCCGCGATCACGCCAAGCTCGAAGTCCACCTCGCCCAGGCGGTTCACCAAGGTCTCGGGATCGGTGCCAAGCTGCTGACCCGCCGGGCCGTTGAGCCACTCGAACGGCTCCAGCGGCCCCAGTACATCCACCAGTTCGGTGCCTCCGTTGGGCGGCGCCAACATCACAACCCGCCCCAGATGCGGCATCGGATGCTCACCCAACCAGTAGCGGGCCAGAATGCCGCCCATGGAGTGGGTCACGAAATGCACGCGCTGCGTGCCACATCGGGCGAGCGCCGGGGGGATGACCGTCTCGGCAAGCTCCGCAATCGCTGAACGGGTGGAGGGATAGCTTCGGTTCTCGACCTGGTAGCCTTCCGCCTCCAGCCGTTCCTCCAGCACGTAGAGCGAGGTTTCACTCCGCGCCAGACCGTGGAGCAACACGACGCAATCGGCCTGCGCCGGAGCGGTGACCGTCAGGCCCAGAAGAATGCCAATTGCCCATCTCATTCTCCCTAGATAGGCCATCCCGACCCTCCCGACGAGAGGTCTTGCCCTCTGCGCGCCGTCACGTAAGGTTTATCCATGTCAAGAACCTCCTCCCGCCCCATTCGCATGGCTGTGCGCGGCATCCTGATGATCGATGATCGTCTGCTCTTGGTTAATGCCTGGCCCGAGGGGAAGTCCGACCTGATGTGCGTGCCCGGTGGCGGCGCGGATGCCCATAGCTCCTTGGAAGACAACCTGAAACGCGAGTTTCACGAGGAAACCGGGCTGGAGATCGCCGTCGGCGCGCCCTGTCTGGTAAATGAATTCCACGACCGGAAGCGCAACTTTCACCAGGTCGACATCTATTTCCGCGTCACGCTGGTGTCAGGCGACCTGTCGCAGGACTGGAAAGATCCCGAAGGCATCGTGACCCACCGCCGCCTTGTCGCGCGCGAGGAGATGGCCCATGTCCGTGTCAAACCAGACAGCCTCGAGCGGATCGCCTGGGAGGGCGGCGTCCATTACGACGCTCTCGAGCCTGCCATCCTCTGAAACACGCCAAGACCGTAGGCGATGCCGCCGAGGGTCAGCGCCCCCGCCCCGATCATGCGCCAGGTGATCAACTCATCGAGCAGCACGACACCCGCGACCATGGCAATGATCGGTACGGTCAGTTGCAACAGCGCCGAAACGGTCCCGCCGAGGCGCGGCAATACCGAGTACCAAAGCGCATAGCCAAGGCCCGAAGTGATCGCACCGGCCACAACGGCCAGAATGATGCCCCAGGTCGATGCCTCGATGCCGTCGATTTGCGCTGGCCGCATCATCGACAGCAACAGAAGCGGCGGCACGGACCAGATGAAATTCGCTCCGGTCTCGGCCATGGGATCGGTCGAGGTGCGCCCCGCGAGGCTGTAGATCCCCCACCCCACCGCGGCCAGCAACATGGCGATTACGGCAATCACCGGCAGCGCCGCGGCCCCCGAGGGCCAGCTGAGCCACGCGAGGCCGGCAAGAGCCAGTGCCGCGCCGATCCACCGGCGCGCGGGCGGGCGCTCTCCGCCCAACACCGTGCCCGCGAACATCGTCACCTGCACGCCGCCGAACAGGATCAACGCGCCGAGGCCCGCGTCCATCTGCACATAAGCCATTGAGAAACCGACGAGATAAAGCGTCAGGCTTCCGGCGCCTACAAACCGCGCGGGCTTGAACAACGGCAGGCTGCGGCGCCGCGCCAAGACCAGAACCGCGAGGGTGACGGCGCCCGCAACGGCGCGGATGACAGCGAAAACCAGGGCGTCGATCTCGCCGCTGCCCACGGCCAACCGGTTCAGGATCGAGTTCGAGGCGAAGGCAACAAGGACCACGCAGACCAAAAGCAAAAAACGCACGTCAGCCCACCATCCTTGCTGCAAGTTCACCCGATAAATGCGTGACGCGTCCGTGACACAGCACGCCCTCGATGCGGCGCGTCTGAGCGTGCATCAGCACAAGATCAGCCCGCAGCCCCGGCGACAAGTGCCCCCGGTCGTCCCACCCCATGACCCGCGCCGGGCCCGAGGAAACCAACCCCCACGCCTGCTGTAGCGGAAGCCCGTCCTGCCACAGCTTCAAGGCCGCGCGGTGCAGCGAAGGGTAATGGTAATCCGAGACAAGCGCATCCACCCAATCCTTGGCGATCAGGTCCGCAGCCGCGATCTTCTTGTCGTGAGAGCCGCCGCGCACCACGTTCGGCGCCCCCATGATGATCGGCTCTCCCGCCGCGCGGGCCGTCTCAGCGGCCTTGAGCGTCTCGGGGAACTCGCAAATATCTGCGCCCAAGGCCCGGAAGCGCGCGCGATCTTCGGACGTCCGGTCATCGTGGCTGCCAAGCCGCACGCCCTTCGCTGTGAGGTCCGAGGTCAGCTCGGCCAGCGCCGCTATTGCGCGGGGCATGGATTTGTGGAGGTCCTGCAACATCGCCAGATGAGCCTCCGGCGAGCGGCCCGATTTCAGCGCCTGCCCCGTAAGGCGCGGTGGCCGTTTCCCGGCAGCAAGCGCGCGGTGCGGCAGGTGATCATTGAGCACGACGTAGCGGATGCGCGCCGCGTCGATCAGGGCAGACGCCCGGTCGAACAGGTCCGACACGGCGACTTCCAGACGAAGCTGGATGTGCAGATCGGTGCCAGCGTCATGGTCGGCCACGGCACGTATCAGAGTCTCGGCAGAATCCGGCCCCCGCATCCCCCCTTCCCACGAAAAGAATTGCGCCAGCATCGCGGTGGTGATGCCGTTGGCCGCCAATTCCGCCTCGACAGCCCGCAACCCTTGGGTCGGCTCCGACTGCGCGCCCCGCCGCGGCGCCATGTGATGCTCGAACCCATCGCCGTGCAGGTCGATGATACCGGGCAGGATCAGATAGCCGTCCGCGTTGATCCGGCGCCCGCAGGAGCGCCCGATGAACCCTTCGGATATCGACAAGTCACCCGCCATCAGCCCGTCCGGGGTCAGGATCTGTGCATCCGAGAACGTGAGGGAGAGAGGCGCGTTGTGCATGGTCGATTTCTGTCAGGCGCATCGGCAAAAGGAAAGACCGTGCCGCCAGACATGACAAAGGCCCCACGAGGGGGCCTTTGCACTGCCGTATTGGCAATTCTCGCTCAGCGAAGGCTGGCTTACATCATGCCGCCCATGCCGCCCATGTCGGGCATCGCGGGGGCGCCGGCGCCGCCGTCCTTGGACGGCTTGTCGGCAACCATGGCTTCCGTGGTGATCAGCAGGCCAGCGACAGAAGCCGCGTCCTGCAGAGCCGTGCGGACAACCTTGGCCGGGTCGATCACGCCGAACTTGAACATGTCGCCATATTCCTCGGTCTGCGCGTTGAAGCCGAAGGACTTGTCGTCCGACTCGCGGATCTTGCCAGCAACCACAGAGCCGTCGACGCCGGAGTTCTCGGCGATCTGGCGCAGCGGTGCTTCCAGGGCACGGCGCACGATGGAGATACCGGCGTTCTGGTCAGCGTTCGCGCCTTCCAGACCTGCCAGTGCCTTGCCACCCTGAACCAGAGCAACACCACCACCCACAACGATGCCCTCTTGGACAGCGGCGCGCGTTGCGTTCAGGGCGTCGTCGACGCGGTCCTTACGCTCTTTCACTTCGATTTCGGACATGCCGCCAACCTTGATCACGGCAACACCGCCGGCCAGCTTGGCCACGCGCTCTTGCAGCTTCTCACGGTCGTAATCGGAGGTGGATTCCTCGATCTGCTGACGGATCTGGGCGACGCGCGCTTCGATCTCCGCCTTGGAGCCGTTGCCGTCGATGATCGTGGTCTCGTCCTTGGTGATGGTCAGACGCTTGGCGGTGCCGAGCATGTCCATCGTCACGGACTCGAGCTTCATGCCGAGATCTTCCGCGATGACCTGACCACCGGTGAGGATCGCGATGTCCTGCAGCATGGCCTTGCGACGATCACCGAAGCCCGGCGCCTTGACGGCCGCGATTTTCAGGCCGCCACGCAGCTTGTTGACGACGAGCGTGGCCAGGGCCTCGCCTTCGACGTCTTCTGCGATGATCAGGAGCGGCTTGCCGGACTGGATGACAGTCTCGAGCAGCGGAACCATGGGCTGGAGCGAAGAAAGCTTCTTCTCGTGCAGCAGGATCAGGCAGTCTTCCAGCTCGGCGACCATCTTGTCGGGGTTGGTCACGAAGTAGGGCGACAGGTAGCCGCGGTCGAACTGCATGCCTTCGACAACTTCGGTCTCGGTCTCGAGGCCCTTGTTCTCTTCCACAGTGATGACGCCGTCGTTGCCGACTTTCTGCATCGCGTCCGCGATCTGGCGGCCGATCTCGGTCTCGCCGTTGGCGGAGATGGTGCCGACCTGAGCGACTTCATCGGAGTCTGCAACTTCACGTGCGGACGCCTTGATGTCCTCGATAACCTTGGACACGGCCATGTCGATGCCGCGCTTGAGATCCATGGGGTTCATGCCGGCAGCAACCGACTTCATGCCCTCTTTCACGATGGCCTGGGCCAGAACCGTGGCGGTCGTGGTGCCGTCACCGGCTTCGTCGTTGGTGCGCGAAGCGACTTCCTTCACCATCTGTGCGCCCATGTTCTCGAACTTGTCTTCCAGCTCGATTTCCTTGGCGACAGAAACACCGTCCTTCGTGATGCGCGGGGCGCCGAAGGATTTATCGATAACCACGTTGCGGCCTTTGGGGCCGAGCGTGACTTTGACCGCATCGGCGAGGGTGTTCACACCCTTCAGCATGCGATTGCGGGCGTCGGTATCAAAACGGACGTCTTTTGCCATGTTGGCGTCTCCTTAAAATTCGATGTTGTTTTCGGGGATCGGAGGCTTGCGACGGTCGCAAGCGTCTCAGGTGATGATGCCCAAGATGTCCGATTCCTTCATCATCAGAAGCTCTTCGCCGTCGAGCGTCACTTCCGTGCCGGACCATTTGCCGAACAGGATGCGGTCGCCGGTCTTGACGGTCATTTCGATCAGCTCGCCAGAGTCCTTGCGCGCGCCGTCGCCGCAGGCAACGACTTCACCCTCAGAGGGCTTTTCTTTCGCGCTTTCGGGGATGATCAGACCGCCAGCGGTCTTTTCCTCGGATTCAACACGGCGAACCAACACGCGGTCTTGCAGCGGTTTCAATGCCATTTTTGGCCTCTCCTCTATCCGGTTAGGGACTGTGTCTCTGATTTACTGTCACTCACATCGGGTGAGTGCCAACGACGTTCAGATATGCAGCGCGTTGCGGCCTGTCAAGAAGGAGTCACGGTAACGGATGATTCAGGTTTTGCCCCTAACACTGACGGGAAAGCAGCGCGCGAATCTCCCGGAGGTGCCGATGAAATATCTCAGCCAGATGAGCCTGAGTATCAAGTTGATCGCTGCCTTGGGGGCCGTGATCGCGACCTTCTGCGTAGCCGTTGCCGTCATCGGTCACGGCGAGATCCGGCGTACCTTCGATAAAGGGGCCTCGCTCGACACTTGGCTCGGCGCCCGCATGGTGGCGCGCGAAGCGGCGGAAGCATATGACGGCGTCAGCTACACGATGGATGAGAATGGGCAGATCGAGCAATTTGTCTGGTCTGACATGCCTAGCGGCTTACCGAATTCCTTGGCGCAACGAGCCGTCGACCTGCTCGGCGTCAGTGCCACGATCCTGACCGTCGACCCCTCGGCGCAAAATTTCGGCACCCTCGCCGGCGCCACGGCAACCGCAGAAGTCGCGGAAATGACAAACGACAGCCCCGCGGCCTTCGAGGCGGTGCTTGCGGGACAAACCTACACCGGCAACATGCTCGCGGCGGGGCTCGGGTATCGCGTCCTCTACCTGCCGATCTTCAGCGAAACGGGATCGGTCATTGGCGCCATTGCCACCGCCGTGCCCACGGATGCATTCAGCGACCACATGCAATCGGTCTTCATAAACGGACTCCTGCTCATCTTCGGCACCCTCGGCGGTTTCATGACGATCGCCTACCTGATTGTCCGCCGTATGCTCGACCCGTTTTCCACGATGACGCGGAGCATTGTCGCCTTGTCGGAGGGGGAACTTGATCAAAAGTTCGCTTTTGCGGACCGCGATGACGAAGTAGGGCGCATGGCGAGAGGTTTGTCGGTCCTGCAATCTTCGATGGTCGAGATTGAAAACCTCAGAAAGTCGGAGGCTGATCGGCTCGAACGAGAGCATGAGAAGCAGCGCGACCAAGCCTTCGTGGTCGATGCGCTGACCGAGGGGCTCGCGCGCCTCGGCAATCTGGATCTGACCAAACAGATCGAAAGCCAGCCTGACGCCCCCTTCCCGGCCGAGTATGAGGGGCTTCGAACCACATTCAACATGCTGGTCGACAACCTTTCCGACAATGTGGAGGCCATCCGTGACGTCGCCGATGAGGTGAACCAGGACGCCCGTGAAATGTCGAGTTCGTCGCAAGACCTCTCCGCGCGGACGGAAAGCCAGGCGGCCACGCTGGAAGAATCCGCCTCGGCGCTCGAACAACTCAGCGAAAGCGTCCAATCCACGGCCGCCAACGCCACCGATGCGGAGGCCACCACGGATGAAAACCGGACCGTGGCCAAGCGTACCGGCGAAATCGTCGAAAACGCCATCTCTGCCATGGCGGAAATCGAAGCTTCTTCGCAGCAAATCACTCAGATCATCTCGGTGATCGACGACATTGCGTTCCAGACCAACCTCCTCGCCCTCAATGCCGGCGTCGAAGCTGCGCGGGCGGGGGAAGCAGGCCGCGGCTTTGCCGTGGTCGCCTCTGAAGTACGCGCCTTGGCGCAACACTCCTCGGCCTCCGCGCAGGAAATCAAGGACCTCATCGCCTCGTCAAGCGAGCAGGTGCAAAGTGGCAGTAAGCTGGTCCGCAAAGCCGGCGACTCCATCGGAGACATCATCATACGCGTCGACAAGGTGGCCGGTCTGGTCTCCGACATCGCCGTCTCGGCGAAAGAGCAATCGATCGGCGTCACGGAAATCAATTCGGGCGTCCGAGAGCTGGACGCCGCCACGCAACGAAACGCGGCAATGGCAGAGGAAGCCTCTGCCGCGAGCGAAAGCCTCACCAACGCGGCTGACCGTCTTGCGTCTCACCTCGCCCGGTTTCGGATGAATGGTGCGGTCCCCACGGCACTCCCCCCATCTGACACGAGCCACGCGCCAGACGCCTACGACGACGTCGCCGCCTATGTGCCGAGCGCGAGCGTCTCAGCCGCGGCTCTTCCGCTGGACGCGCCTCCGGCGGACGTCTTCAAGGATTTCTAGCATCTGCGTGGAGATCGCGATTGCTCGGACACACCAAACGACAGCATTTATCAATTGCATTGCCATCGGCGTGACAACGCCAAGGCTCGCGGCTAGAAGGGCGGCAAATTCAGCACATCATGCAAGGTTTGCCCCATGACCACATTGGTATTTGGCCACAAGTCCCCCGACACCGATTCCACCGGCTCGCCCCTTATCTGGGCATGGTACCTGTCTGAAATCAAAGGTGTGGCCGCCGAAGCTGTCCTTCTGGGCGAGCCCAATACCGAAGCCGCCTTCGTGCTGGAACGCTGGAACCTTGAGAAGCCGCGCATCATCGAAACGGTCGAGCCGGGCCAGCCGGTGGTGATTGTCGACACCAACAACCCCGCCGAACTGCCCGCGACGATCAACGATGCGGACATTCAAGGCATCATCGACCACCATAAGCTGGTCGGCGGTCTGGAGACCAAAGGTCCGATTGAAATCCGGATCGAACCGCTCGCCTGCACCGCGACGCTGATGCACAAGATGATTGGCGACGACCTGAAAAACGCGCCGGATAACATCAAGGGCGCGATGCTCAGCTGCATCCTCTCCGACACCCTCGAATTCCGCTCCCCCACCACCACGTCCGAGGATCGTTCCGTGGCCGAAGCCTTGGCCGCCGAGCTTGGCGTGGACATCAGCGCCTACGCCGCAGAGATGTTCGCCGCGAAATCCGACGTGTCTAGCTTCTCCGAAGCAGAGCTGCTGCGCATGGACAGCAAGACCTATGAGGTTGGCGGCAAGTCCTTCCGCGTCTCCGTCCTTGAAACAACCTCGCCAGCGACGGTTCTGGCCCGCAAGGAAAGCTTGATGGAAGCGATGCCTGTCGTGGCCACCGAAGACGGCGCCGATCAGGTTTTGCTGTTCGTGATCGACATCCTCAATGAAGAGGCAACGCTGCTCGTCCCGAATGACCTCGTGCGCACCGTGGCAGAGAAAAGCTTCGCCACCGTGGCGGGTGACGGAGATCTGGTTGTGCTGCCCGGTATCGTGAGCCGGAAGAAGCAGATCATCCCCAACCTTTCGCTCTGACTGATCGGCGCAAGGCGGGTCGCGCCTGCCTTGCGTTAACCACCCTCCCCCGGGAGTGCGCGCCTCCCGCTCAACCCCAAGCTCAAACTGATGAGGTCTGGCCGCTGGCGTAGGCTTGCCCTACATCATTCTTGAAGCAAGCACCGGAGCGCCCATGACCCGCATCATCGACACCCTCTCCGACATCTCGGACAATTACGACGCCGTATTCTGCGATCTCTGGGGTTGCTTGCACGACGGCATCACCCCGTTCGACTCTGCCGTCGAAGCCTTGCGCAGCTTCAAGGCCGGCGGTGGCACGGTCCTCTTGCTTACGAATTCCCCCCGCACCCGCGCCAGCGTTGCCAAGCAGTTGGACCGCATCGGCGTGCCGCGCGATTGTTGGGATGTGATTGCCACGTCCGGCGACAGCGCCCGCGCCGCGATGCTACGGGGCGCCGTGGGTACAAAAGTCTGGCACATCGGCCAGTCGCAGGACGAATCCTTCTTTGCACCAATGGAAATGGTCGATGACGCGGTCGACATCGCGCGCGTGCCTCTGAAAGAGGCGGAAGGCATCGTTTGCACCGGCCCCTTCGACCCTCACGCGGATCCCGCGGACCTGCGCCCGCAGTTTCTTCTCGCCAAATCTCGCGGACTGAAATTGCTCTGCGCCAACCCCGATATCGTGGTGGATCGCGGTGATGAGCGGATCTGGTGCGCCGGCGCCTTGGCGCAGCTTTACACGGAGATGGGCGGAGAGAGCCTCTATTTCGGCAAACCCCATCCGCCGATCTACGATCTGGCGCGTCGGCGTCTGGTCCAGATCGGGAAACCCGCCTCGGACGATCGCATTCTGGCCATCGGTGACGGGATCAACACCGATGTGTCCGGCGGCACCGGAGAGAACATCGATACACTGTTCATTACAGGTGGACTCGCGCGGGGCGAGACCGGGACCGAGCACCAACCGAACGAAACGAAACTCGCGTCATTCCTGACCAGCGCGCAGCTGGAGCCGACGTTTGCCATCGGAATGTTGCGCTAGTCACCGCGAAATTTAATTGCGGGCATCGCCATTTTTGATGCCTAATCTTTCTTTCTGCATTGCAGAATGGCTTGCGTGAGCGTATAGAAGCGTCATGGAGGGACGCGCTATGCTCGACAACATCGCAACGGGAACGATCGTCATCGAAGATCTGGAGGTCGGCATGGCTCGCTCTCTGCAAAAGATCATCACCGATCAGGACATCGAGATGTTTGCAGAGGTGTCGACTGACCGGAACCCGGTGCATCTGGACGACCAATATGCGCAGGACACGATCTTTGAAGGTCGCATCGCCCACGGAATGCTGACCGCCGGGCTGATTTCTGCAGTCATCGGTGAACAGCTTCCCGGCCACGGCACGGTCTACCTCGGCCAATCCCTCAAGTTCATGGCGCCCGTCCGGCCCGGCGATATGGTGGAAGCCAGGGTCGAGGTCCTGTCGATCGACTATGCCCGGCGCCGCGTGCAGTTGAAGACCGAGGCGCGGGTGGGCGAAACGGTCGTCCTGAAGGGTGAGGCGACGGTATTGGCGCCTTCCGGAAAGTTCGACTGACGGGCCGCGACGCCGCTGTTCACCTTGCAACGGTCCGACGCTCTGGACTAATTGCACTCCATGAAAATTCTACGTGATCACCAATATGCCGCGCCGGCCGACAAAGGCGCATCGGTCGCCATTGGCAACTTTGACGGGGTTCATCGCGGGCACCAGCACGTCTTGAACCTCGCCAAACGGCTCGACGCGCCTCTGGGCGTCGTCACCTTTGAACCGCACCCCCGGCAGGTCTTCGCGCCGGATGCGCCGCCGTTTCGTCTGATGAACGCGGAGGCACGGGCCAATCGATTGCGCAAACTTGGCGTTAATCTACTGGCTGAATTGCCCTTTGACACGCGCCTGAAGAGCTTGTCCGACGTCGAATTCGTGCGGGATGTGCTGGTCGCGAGCCTGGGGATCAGCCACGCGGTCGTCGGGGCGGACTTCCGCTTTGGCAAGGACCGGACCGGAAGCGCCGACACCCTGAAGCAGATGGGGGCCGAATACGGCTTCGACGTGACCATCGCCGATCTGCTGGAGGGCGAGACTGGCGCGGTTTCTTCCACGGCGATCCGCACGGCATTGACCGAAGGGCGCCCCGCCGACGCCGCGGCGATGCTCGGGCATTGGCACCGGATCGAGGGGCCCGTTCTGCACGGTGAAAAGCGCGGCCGAGAGCTTGGCTACCCGACCGCGAACATGGGTCTGGACGGGCTGCACGTGCCGAAACCGGGCGTTTACGCCGTGACCGTCGACGTGCGCGATGGCCCCCATGCGGGCAGCTACGGCGCCGTTGCGAACCTCGGGTTCCGTCCGATGTTCGAGCTGGAGCAACCGAACCTCGAGACCTATCTATTTGATTTTGCGGGCGATCTATATGGCGCTCACCTATCTGTCGGCCTCGTGGCCTACCTGCGCGGCGAGATGAAGTTCGACAGTTTGCAAGACCTGATCGCCCAGATGGATATGGACAGCCTCGCCGCACGCGCGGCGCTGCGCGGATGAGGGACAGGTTCTGGGAACGCATTCCGCCGACGAAGATGACGTCGGAAGAATGGGAGGCGCTGTGCGACGGCTGCGGCAAATGCTGCCTCAACAAGCTGGAAGACGAGGATACGCAGGAGGTCGCCCTCACGCGCGTGGCCTGCCGGTTGCTTGACGATCAGACCTGCCTCTGCGGGCAATATGAGATCCGCAAGACGCTTGTGCCCGAATGTATCCAACTGACGCCCGACACGATGAAGGACGTGGCCTATTTCATGCCCGAGACCTGCGCCTATCGCCTGCTGCATGAGGGCAAGCCATTGAAATCATGGCATCCTCTCATCTCGGGCGACCCTGATACGGTTCACGAAGCCGGCGTCTCCGTGCGGGGCATCACCGTGCCGGAGTTCGAAGTCGACGAGGAAGATTGGGACGACTACATCATCGACGAACCGGGGACCTGAGCCCCCGGCCTCCCGGCCCGTCAGCCCCGCGCCTCACCGATCAGCCGCAGGATATCCTTTGCCGCCGACGGGATATGCGTGCCCGGCCCGAAGATCGCGGCGACGCCGGCCTGTTTGAGGAAGTCATAATCCTGCTGCGGGATCACGCCACCGCAGATCACGATGATCTCCCCCGCCCCTTCCGCCTTCAGCGCCTCGATCAATTTCGGCGCCAGCGTCTTGTGGCCTGCGGCTTGTGACGAAATGCCGATCACGTGCACGTCGTTGTCGATGGCATCCTGCGCGGCTTCTTCCGGGGTCTGGAACAGGGGGCCCACGTCAACGTCGAAACCGATGTCGGCGAAGGCCGTGGCGATGACCTTGGCGCCGCGATCGTGGCCGTCCTGGCCCATCTTCACCACCAGCATCCGGGGGCGGCGGCCCTCCAACTCGGCGAATTTCTCCACGTCCTGCTGGATCGCGGCGAAATCCTCGTCGCCCTCGTAGGCGGAGCCGTAGACGCCCGCGAGGGTCTTCACCTCGGCGCGGTGGCGGCCGAATTCGTCTTCCATGGCCATGCTGATCTCTCCTACCGTGGCGCGGGCGCGGGCGGCTTCGACCGCCGCGGCCAGCAGGTTGCCGCCTTCGCGGGCGGTGCGCGTCAGTTCCGCGAGCGCACCCTTGCAGGCCTCCTCGTCGCGGGTGGCGCGGATCTTCTCGAGCCGGGCGATCTGCGCCTCGCGCACCGCGTCGTTGTCGATGTCGCGAATGTCGATCGGGTCCTCGGCCTCCTTGCGGTACTTGTTGACGCCGACGATGACCTCCTCACCCCGGTCGATCATTGCCTGACGGCGCGCGGCGGATTCCTCGATTCGGAGCTTCGGCAGGCCCGAGCCCACGGCCTTTGTCATGCCACCCATCTCCTCCACCTCGTCCATCAGCGCGGTGGCCTTCTCGATCAGGTCGGCGGTCAGCGCCTCCACGTAATAGGAGCCTGCCAGCGGATCGACGACATTGGTGACGCCGGTTTCCTCCTGCAAGATCAACTGCGTATTGCGCGCGATGCGGGAGGAGAAGTCGGTGGGCAGCGCGATCGCCTCGTCGAAGGAGTTCGTGTGCAGCGACTGGGTGCCGCCGAGCACGGCGCTCATCGCCTCGTAGGCGGTGCGGATGACGTTGTTGTAGGGGTCCTGCTCCTGCAGGGAGACGCCCGAGGTCTGGCAATGGGTGCGCAGCATCTTCGAGCGGTCGGACTTGGCGCCCATCTCGGTCATCACCTTGTGCCACATGGTGCGTGCGGCGCGCAGCTTGGCGGCCTCCATGAAGAAGTTCATGCCGATGGCGAAGAAGAACGACAGGCGGCCGGCGAACTTGTCGACGTCCATCCCCGCCTCCATCGCCGCGCGCACGTATTCGCGGCCGTCGGCGATGGTATAGGCCAGCTCCTGCACAAGGTTCGCGCCCGCCTCCTGCATGTGGTAGCCGGAGATCGAGATGGAGTTGAATTTCGGCATGTTGTCAGAGGTATAGCCGATGATGTCCGAGATGATCCGCATCGAGGGTTCGGGCGGATAGATGTAGGTGTTGCGGACCATGAACTCCTTGAGGATGTCGTTCTGGATCGTGCCGGAGAGGAGCGCCTTGTCGTGGCCCTGCTCCTCACCCGCAACGATGAAACTGGCCAGCACCGGGATCACCGCGCCGTTCATCGTCATGGAGACGGAGATCTTATCGAGCGGGATGCCATCGAAAAGAATTTTCATGTCTTCGACCGAGTCGATGGCCACGCCCGCCTTGCCCACGTCCCCCACGACGCGGGGATGATCGCTGTCGTAGCCGCGATGGGTGGCAAGGTCGAAGGCGACCGAGACCCCCTGCTGCCCCGCATCCAGCGCCTTGCGGTAGAAGGCGTTGCTTTCCTCGGCGGTAGAGAAGCCCGCGTATTGCCGGATCGTCCAGGGGCGGCCCGCATACATCGTGGCCTTCACACCGCGCGTGAACGGGGCTTCGCCGGGCAGGGCCTCCATATGGGCGAGCCCCTCCGTGTCCGCAGCGGTGTAGAGCGGCTTGACGTCAATCCCCTCCAGCGTGTGCCAGGTGAGATCCTCCAGATCGCGGCCGCGCAGCTCTTTCTCGGCCAGCTTACGCCAATTGTCGGTCTTCTCCGTCATCGGGGTATCCTCTTCCATATGCTGTCGGCGCTTCGGTCTCTGCCAAAGGCGCGTCAAAGTAGTCGGCAAAGCCCCCTGCCCCGGTCGAAAGCCAGGCGAGGTCTTCTTGATATTGGGCGTCCAGCGCCTCTGCCTCGTAGGGGGCGAAGGGCATGAACTGCCCGTCGGGCCAATGAAATTCAGCCGGGTCGATGCCGCAGGTTTCCATCAGGTCATGCAGCACTTCGGTGGTCGGGCGGCGATTTTCGAGGGCGGCGGTCGAAGGCGGGGTCTTGATGCCCGTCAATTCCTCAACCAGCCGGTCTGGCGCGTCGGCAGAGACCTCGTACCGCCAGACCGCGATCCGGGCGCGGGGCAGGACGCGGGCCAGTTCCTCGACAATATGGCGCCAGCGGCGCGGTTGGGTCACCAAATGTTCGCGCAATTCGGTATGGGGCAGCGGCCCGCCGCGCATCAGGCGAAACGCCATGGCAGAGGTCCACCAATCGGCATAGTCCCGGACGCAGAGTGCGACGGTCACGTTGTGCCGCTCAAAGCCATGGGCATAAGCCGCGACGCGGCGTCCAGCGTCGGTGTAGAGCCGCGTATGTTCGAGCGCCGCACGCAGCGAGCCCAACATGTTCTCGTCGCTGACCACCAGATGCGTCGCCCCGGCCTTGCGCACGGCATCCGCGCGCATGGCACACCGCCCGGAAAAGCGGCGCTCCTGCCACGCCATAACGCCTTCGACGTTCCCGATGGCGCCCCTGAACAGCCCGCCACGGGTGATCTTCGGACCCCAGTAGATCACGCCGGCGTCCGACAGCAGGCCACGATGCTCGGCCATGTGATGTTGCAGTGCCGTCGTGGCGGTTCGATGGGCACCAACGTGGAGGATGACATGCATCGGCGGGACCTTTCGCAGAGGGGGCAGGACTGACCCACCTCTCTTCGGTCCGGGCGATGAACATTCCGTCAACACCCCGATCCAAATAGCGAAAACCTTAGCATTGCGCGTCAGGCCGATTATATCTGTCAGGACAGGAGAACCGATGACAGTGTACCGAACCCTATTGATTGCCCTGATGTGCCTTTTGCCTTTCGGGGCAAACGCGCAAGACACCGTTGATCCGCAAGACGCCATTGATCCATTGGAGCCGCGCTCGACCGAGGGGCTGACGCTGGATGATTTCCTCTGGATCGCGCGTCCGATCATCGTCTTCGCGGACACGCCAGCAGACCCGCGGTTCATCGAACAGTTGGAGCTTCTGGCCGAGCGCCCCGATGCGCTGCTGGAGCGTGACGTCGTGATCCTGTACGACACGGACCCCGCCGCGCGATCCGAAATCCGCACGGCGCTGAGGCCTCGGGGGTTTTCCATTGTCGTGTTGGCCAAGGACGGAACCGTCGGCCTGCGCAGGCCCGCGCTGCGAGACGTGCGCGAAATCGTCCGGGCGATCGACAACTTCCAGCTCCGACAGGAAGAGCTGCGCCAAGGCAGGTAAACCGCCCCGGCACCGTCCGTCATATGAGCGCCCGAACGCGTCATCGATCTATTCGAACTCCATGATCACTTCGTCCACCGCAAGGCTGTCGCCAGCGCCCGCGTTGATCTTGGAGACGACGCCCTTGCGTTCGGCGCGCAGGATGTTCTCCATCTTCATCGCCTCGACGGTGCAAAGCGCCTGACCTTCCTGCACCTCCTGCCCTTCCTCCACGTCGACCTTCACGACCAGTCCGGGCATCGGGCAAAGCAGCAGCTTCGAGGTATCGGGCGCGATCTTCTCGGGCATGAGAGCCGCCAGATCGGCATGCCGCGGCGTGCGCACGAAGACCTGCAGATCGGCGCCACGTGTGCGCAGGCGGAAGCCGCCGGGGCGTTTGCCGACCTTCAGCACCAGCGGCGCGTCATTAACCGTAAGGCGGGCCAGCTGATCGCCCGGCGTCCAGTCCGAGGCCACGCGGATCTCTTTCCCGTTGATGGCAACGGTCGAACCGTCGTGGTCGGCCTTGATCGAGGCCTCGAAGGACTGATCTTGAAGCGAGACGACCCACTCCGCGCCCACCCGACGCTCGTGGTTGTCCATGCGCCCCGACACGCGGGTGCGGCGGATTTCGGCGACGCGGTGCATGGCGGCGGCAGCCGCGGCAACGCGGACCAGTTCGGCTTCCGGCAGGCTCACGCCCTCGAACCCCTCGGGGTATTCCTCGGCGATGAAGGCGGTTGTGATGTCGCCCGAGGCAAACTTCGGATGGTCCATCACGGCAGAGAGGAACGGCAGGTTGTGACCGATGCCCTCCAGCTCGAAGCTGTCGAGCGCCACGCGCATCGCTTCGATCGAGCCCGCGCGGTCCGGTGCCCAGGTGCAGAGCTTGGCGATCATCGGATCGTAGAACATCGAGATCTCGCCACCCTCGTAAACCCCGGTATCGTTGCGCACGGCGGTCGGGCCGCTCTCGGCGTCGCCTTGCCATTTGCCGGTGTCGAGAAGCGGGCCAGCAGCGACCTCGGCCGGCGGGCGATAGCGGGTCAGGCGACCGATGGAGGGCAGAAAATTGCGATACGGATCTTCGGCGTAGAGCCGCGATTCCATCGCCCACCCGGTGAGCGTCACATCCTTCTGCGCCATGGAGAGCTTTTCTCCTGCGGCGACGCGGATCATCTGCTCCACCAGGTCGACGCCGGTGATCAGCTCCGTCACCGGATGCTCGACCTGCAGGCGGGTGTTCATCTCGAGGAAATAGAAATTCCGGTCCCCGTCGACGATGAATTCCACGGTGCCGGCGCTGGTATAGCCGACGGCTTGGGCCAGACTGACGGCCTGCTCACCCATCGCCTTGCGCGTCGCCTCGTCGAGGAAGGGCGAGGGTGCCTCTTCAATCACCTTCTGGTTGCGGCGCTGGATCGAGCATTCGCGCTCACCGAGGTAAATCGCGTTGCCGTGCTTGTCGGCGAGAACCTGGATCTCGATATGACGCGGTTGCGTGACGAACTTCTCGATGAACATGCGGTCATCGCCGAAGGAGCTTGCGGCCTCGTTCTTCGAGGCCTGAAACCCCTCGGCCACCTCGTCTTCCGACCATGCGATGCGCATCCCCTTGCCGCCGCCCCCGGCGCTGGCCTTGAGCATTACCGGATAGCCGATCTCGCCCGAGATCCTGATCGCTTCCGCCGCGTCTTCGATCAGCCCCATATGCCCCGGCACCGTCGAGACGCCCGCGTCCTGCGCGATCTTCTTGGAGGTGATCTTGTCGCCCATCTGCTCGATCGCGGTCGCGGGCGGGCCGACGAACGCCACGCCCTCGGCCTCCAAGGCCTCGGCGAACTTCATGTTTTCACTGAGGAACCCGTAGCCGGGATGAACCGCATCGGCGCCGGTGTCGCGGATCGCCTGCATGATCTTCTCAATCACGATGTAGCTCTCGTTCGCGGGCGGCGGCCCGATGTGCACGGCCTCATCGGCCATCTTCACATGCAGCGCATTGCGATCGGCGTCCGAGTAGACGGCGACAGTGGGGATGCCCATGCGCTTGGCCGTCTTGATGACGCGGCACGCAATTTCTCCGCGGTTGGCGATCAGGAGCTTCTTGAACATGGGGTTTATCCTTCCCTGCGGATGGTGGCGGCCTGCGGAACGAGAGCCTGCGAAACGGGTGTGTTGCGTGGGGTTGAAACGCGAAAAACCACCGGGGCGCGGCGGCCCGGGTGGTCAAGCGTGGTGGACTGCGCGCGGGTCAGACCCGCGCGAAAATCAGCGGCAGATGTTGGTGACTTCGTCGCAGACGGCGCCGACAGCGGCACCGGCAAGCAGGCCGGTCGCGACGCTACCGCCAACGGCCGCGGCCGTGACGCCGCCCGCAACGGCGCCGACACCGGCGCGTTCGAGGTCGGACATGTAGCAACCGGACACGGCAAGTGTCGCGGCGAAGAGGGCGGTAATGGTGAACTTGGTGCGCATTTTGATGCGTCTCCTGTCGATATGCTCAATGGCGAGAAGTCTCGCGCGGGCAGGATAACAGGTTGTGCCGTGCCTGCGTAAGACCCGAGTTCCCCCAATTCATTTTCGGCGGAAAGAGGCTCCGCAATCGTCCACGAGAGCCCCCTTCTCTCGCGCAAAAAAAGAGGCGGTCGCGCCGATTGAACGACCGACCGCCTTATAGGGGAAGGGTAACACGTCTTGTAAGCGTCGGCCGGGTACAAGTTACTGGGGACATAGGCCGACACGAGCACCATGCCTGCTTTCGCCCCGTGCGAAAGCGGCTGCGTGGCACGGCCTGCACTCTGCGCGGCGGACCGCTCAATTTCGTTTGGCGCGGGCAGGATCATGCCGATCCGTTGTCCCAGACACCGGTGCCGTCAAAGGCCTCGGGGAAAGACGCACGCGCGCGGTCGACGTCGATCTTCAACAGCGCCTCGTAGCTTTCGGGATCGAAGGGGTCTTCCGCGGGCACAACCTCGCGTCCGAAGAGCCAACTCAGGCGCCCGGCGTCCAGATTGCCGCGCTCGAAAGGCTCCTCACCGAAGTAGAGCCAGAGCGCCTCCATGAAACCGGCGTCCGCGCGGCGGTCTGGCGGGCGACGGTCGGCGTAACGCTCCCGCGCGATCAGCTTCGTCGCACCCGCCTTGTTGTCGCGACGGATGACGAATTGGTACTCGCTCGACGGAAGCCGACCGGGAAAACCGCGATGTTTCAGCATGGGGAGACCCCCTTGATGTGGAGGGGGATATACCGGACGCGGCCGAAGCCCCGTCCGGTTAGAGGGGAGGTCCTGCTCGGGCGCTCTGGGGGATTGCGCCGTGGGACTTGCCATTGCGGCTTGGACGGTGTCTGCAATCCCGCCTGAGCCGATTTCTTCTTCTTATTGCCTCGCGGTGTGACCGGGCCTATTGACCTGAAGCCCGTAGACCCGGGCACGATCCGAGGTACAGCTGCGTTGTTGCAGCTGAGGATCACGTTACAGCGCAAGGGCTTCCCTCCACAGAGTTTTCCACAAAATAGCTCGGCCTGTGACTCGAATGCATCACTGCGAGGTCTACATGAATGTCGCATCGCAAGATGTTGTTGTCGCATTACAAAAGCTCCCACATGCAGGTCGCGTTCTCTTCTGAATAGGCTTCGATGGATTGGGTTATCCCCGGCGCAGGCTCACCGCGCGCGAAGGGCTCTTCCATGATCTGTACGATGATGCGCGTCGGGCGCGGCTCTTTCTCGAGAGCGGGCAGCCCCCAGGTCTCACAGGCCCAGTCGTGATCGCCAAGATCGGCCCGCGTCTGGTTGCTGTCGAGGTCGGGATCGGTGACGCGCACCACGACCCATGCCTCGTTCGATGGTTGCACTTCATAAACCACGTCGCAGAGGCGCAGCGCATTGCCCGAGGGGGCTTGCAGCACCTCGTCCGTGGTGCAGAACGCCTCGGCCGCGCCCTCGCCACCGCGGAGCGCGTAGAAGGCCGCGCCCGCTGCGGCGGCCAGAACTGCGAGAATGAGGACAGAGCGGCGCATCACGCCGCCCCGCCGTGTCGCATCAGTTGTTGCGCAGCGCCTCGATCAGCTCGTCCTTCGACATGTCCGAGCGTCCCTCCACGTCCAGCTCTTGTGCGCGGTCGTAGAGCTCGTCCTTCGTCCACTCCTCGTAAGGCGACGCCTTGCCGCCCTTCTTCGAGGGGTTCTGGCTGTCGGAGGCCTGCGCATTCGCGATCCGCGCGGCTTTCTCCTTCGATGCGCCGTCGTCGCGCAGGGCTTCGTAGGTGTCGTCGTCCTTCACGGACGGTCCATGATCCTTGGTCATCGTCATCTCCTTTACGGAAGAAAAACGAGACGCCGGAGCCAATTGTTCCTTGAAGTGCACTCATAGCGGGATGTTGTCGTGCTTCTTCCACGGCATTTGCTTCTGCTTGCGGCGCAGGGAGGCGAAGGCGCGGCAGACCCGGCGGCGGGTGGAATGGGGCTGGATGACCTCGTCGATGAAGCCACGCTCTGCCGCCACGAAGGGATTGGCGAACCGCTCCTCGTATTCGGCGGTATGGGCGGCGATCTTGTCCGCGTCGCCCAGGTCGGAGCGGTGCAGGATCTCCACCGCGCCTTTCGCGCCCATCACCGCGATCTCGGCCGAGGGCCACGCGTAATTCACATCGGCGTCGAGGTGTTTGGAGGCCATCACGTCATAAGCGCCGCCATAGGCCTTGCGGGTGATCACCGTGACGAGGGGCACGGTCGCCTCACCGTAGGCGAAGAGCAGCTTGGCCCCGTGCTTGATGACGCCGCCGTATTCCTGGGTGGTGCCGGGAAGGAAGCCCGGCACGTCCACGAGCGTCAGGATCGGGATCTCGAAGCAGTCGCAGAACCGCACGAAACGCGCCGCCTTGCGCGAGCTGTCGATGTCGAGCACGCCCGCCAGCACCATCGGCTGGTTGGCCACGACGCCCACGGTCTGCCCTTCCAGACGGATGAAGCCGGTCAGGATGTTGGCAGCGAAATCCTCCTGTATCTCGTAGAAATCGCCCTCGTCCGCGACCTTGGTGATCAGCTCCTTCATGTCGTAGGGCTGGTTCGGGTTGTCGGGGATCAGCGTGTCGAGGCTTTCCTCGATCCGGTCGGGGCTGTCGAAGAAGGGGCGCACCGGCGGCTTCTCGCGGTTGGAGAGCGGCAGGAAATCGATCAGGCGGCGCACCTCTCCGATGGCCTCCACATCGTTTTCGAACGCCGCATCGGCCACGGAAGATTTCCGCGTGTGGGTGGCGGCCCCGCCCAGTTCCTCGGCGGTGACGACCTCGTTGGTGACGGTCTTCACAACATCGGGGCCGGTCACGAACATGTAGGAGGTGTCCTTCACCATGAAGATGAAGTCGGTCATCGCGGGGGAATAGACCGCGCCGCCCGCGCAGGGACCCATGACGAGGCTGATCTGCGGGATCACGCCCGACGCCTCGACGTTGCGGCGGAAGATCTCGGCGTAGGCGGCAAGGGCATCCACGCCCTCCTGGATACGCGCCCCGCCCGAGTCGTTGATGCCCACCACGGGCGCGCCGTTCTGCACGGCCATGTCCATGATCTTGCAGATTTTCTGGCCGTGGGTTTCTGAGACGGAGCCGCCCAGAACGGTGAAATCCTGACTGTAGACATAGATCTGCCGCCCGTTGACGGTCCCCCACCCGGTGATCACGCCATCGCCCGGCGGGCGGTTCGCGGCCATGCCGAATTCCGTCGTGCGATGCGCGACGAACATGTCGTATTCCTCGAAGGAGCCTTCATCGAGCAGCAATTCGATCCGCTCGCGCGCGGTCAGCTTGCCCTTGGCGTGCTGCGCGGCCACGCGTTTTTCGCCGCCGCCGGCATGTGCCTGCGCGCGCCGTTCCTTCAGCTCTTCGAGAATGTCGGTCATGGTGCCTCCCTTTCGCCGCGGGCCTTCGCCGCTTGGCGGCAAACTATGCGGAAGCGGGGATCGGCTCCAGTGGCTTCTAGTAAATTTGCAAAACACTTTGCGAATGAGAGGCTCATTTTGCAAATTTGCGAAGGCGGTATACATCTGTGCACACTCTGGACCTTCCCGGAAATCCGCCATACGCCATTAGTATGAGCACGCACGAACCGGCGCGGTTTCTGGATCGCACCACGCCCCCGCACATTTTTACGCTGATCCTCGTAACGGGCCTCGGGGCCCTGTCGATGAACATCTTCCTGCCGTCCCTGCCCGCGATGACCGACTTCTTCGCGACGGATTACCGGCTGATGCAGCTTTCGGTTTCCCTGTACCTGCTGGTGAACGCGGTGCTCCAGATCCTCATCGGCCCGATCTCGGACCGCTTCGGGCGCAGGCCCGTCATCCTTGGCGGCACGGCCTTGTTCATGCTGGCCACCATCGGCTGCCTCGCCGCCTCTACGGTCGAGGTTTTCCTGTTCTTCCGCATGATGCAGGCGGTCATCGTGACCGGCCTCGTCCTTGGCCGCGCCGTTGTCCGCGACATGCATGAAGAGGCGGAAGCCGCCTCGAAAATCGGCTATGTCACCATGGGCATGGCTGTGGTTCCCATGATCGGCCCCGGCATCGGCGGCGTTCTGGAGCAATCCATGGGATGGCAGGCCAACTTCTGGCTCCTCCTCCTTCTTGGCGGGGCGATCCTCGCGCTGGTCTGGGCCGATCTGGGCGAGACGGCACGCACCAGCACATCCAGCCTGCCCGAGCAGATCGCCGAATATCCCGAACTTCTGACCTCGCGCCGCTTCTGGGGGTACTGCGCAACGGCGGCCTTTGCGTCGGGGGCGTTCTTCTCCTACCTCGGCGGCGCGCCCTATGTGGGCTCCGAGGTCTTCAACCTCTCGGCCGCGCAGGTGGGCTTCTACTTCGGCGCGCCTGCAGTGGGCTATTTCTTCGGTAACGGCATATCGGGCCGCTATTCGACGCGCGTCGGCATCAACGGGATGATCCTCTGGGGCACCATCGTCACCGCCGTCGGCATGACACTCTCGCTGATCTTCATGATCCTCGGCATCCAGACACCCTTCGTCTTCTTTGGCTTCATGACCTTCGTGGGCTTCGGCAACGGCATGGTGCTGCCCAACGCGACCTCCGGCATGCTGTCGGTCCGCCCGCATCTGGCCGGAACCGCGTCCGGGCTTGGGGGCGCGATCATGCTTCTGGGCGGCGCGGCCATGTCGGCGCTCGCAGGCGCGGTATTGACCGAAGGCACCGGTGCCTATCCGCTGGTGATCATCATGCTGATCACCTCGCTGCTGTCGGTCTTCTCGATCGTCTACACGGTCCGCCGCGAGCAGCAGGTGGCCCAGACCTGAGGCTTGCGCCTGACTTTGCAAACATTCTAATCAGAAGTTGCAAAGGGAGGGCGCGATGGCGACTCAGAAACTTTACGTGGGCGCGAAGCTGCGCAGTTTGCGCACCGGGCTCGGGCTGACCCAGAAGGATTTCGCCGCCAAGCTTGGCGTCTCGCTGCCCTATCTCAACCAGATGGAGAACAACAACCGGCCCCTCTCCACGGCCGTGCTGATGGGTCTGGCCCAGGACTTCGGCGTCGACGTGACCGAGCTTTCCGCCTCCGACGCCGACCGCATCGTGTCGGACATGCGCGAAGCGCTGGCCGATCCGCTGTTCTCGGAAACCGCGCCGCAACTGGCCGACCTGCGTCTGGTCTCGGCCAATGCGCCGACGCTCGCCCATGCTTTCCTCGAACTTCACCGCGCCTATCGCCAGACGCAGGAGCGGCTCGCCTCGCTGGATGAAGCCCTTGGCCAGCAGAGCAGCGCCACGGCCTCGCCATGGGAGGAAGTGCGCGATTTCTTCCATTACACCGATAATTACATCGACGCCGTGGACCGCGCCGCCGAGCGTTTTGCCGCTCGCGCGACCGGCGATCTGGCAGCACACACGCAGTCGGTTCTGGCCGACATGGGCGTGACCCTCCGCCTTGCTTCGGGCGACGGCGTGCGCGCCTACGAGCCGCAGACCAGAACGCTCACCCTCTCGCCGCAGGCCGCGCCCGAGACGCAGCGGTTTCAACTGCTGCATCAATATGCGCTTCTGGGGCAGGAGCAGTTGATCGAGGCGACGCTCGATCTGGCCCGTTTTCAATCCGAGACCGCCCGCGAGATCGCCCGCATCGGCATGGCGAATTACTTCGCCGGTGCGGTTCTCATGCCCTACACGCGCTTTGCCGAAGCCGCGCGCGAGACCCGGCACGATCTGGAACGCCTCGCCATCACCTTTGGCGCCTCGATCGAGCAGATTGCCCATCGGCTCTCGACCCTGCAGCGCCCCGGCGCCAAGGGCATCCCCTTCTTCTTCGCCCGGGTCGATCAGGCAGGCACTGTCACCAAACGCCACTCTGCGACACGGTTGCAATTTGCCCGCTTCGGCGGCGCCTGCCCGCTTTGGAACGTCCATCAGGCCTTCGAGGCCCCTGCCCGCTTCCTGCGCCAGCTGGCCGAAACACCGGACGGCGCGCGCTATGTCATCCTTGCCCGTGACGTCTCAAAGTCCGGCGGCGCCTGGGGGCGGCCGACCCGGCGCTATGCAATTTCGCTCGGCTGCGAGGTGCGGCACGCGGGCTCTCTCGTCTATGCCGACGGCCTCGATCTGGACCGCGACACGGCGTTTCAGCCCATCGGGATCTCCTGCCGCATCTGCGAACGCCGCCATTGCCACCAGCGCGCCGTGCCGCCGTTGGAACGGCAACTGGTGGTGAACCCGAACCGGCGCGGGACGCTGCCCTACGAAGTTGCGCAATGACGCACAGGGCCTGCGGCTTTTTCTCGGTTTCGAGAGGGGCTAGCCCATTGCCAATCCCCGCGCGGCCCGTAAGCTGCGCCGAAACAGGGAGAAACTCATGGAACTTCACGCCAGCCGCCACATCGCCGCCGACCGCATGCAGGTTTGGGAGGCGCTCAACGACGCCGAAACCCTCAAGGCCTGCATCCCCGGCTGCGAAGAGCTGACCGGCTCGCCGGAGGAGGGGTTCGAGGCGACCGTCAAGCAGAAGGTCGGCCCGGTGAAGGCCACTTTCAAAGGCGGCGTGACCCTTTCGGACGTGGTTCCGGGCGAAAGCTACACCATCGCGGGCGAAGGCAAGGGCGGCGTCGCAGGCTTCGCCAAGGGCGCGGCGAAGGTGCACCTCGCCGACCACCCCGACGGCGGCACCGAGCTGACCTACGACGTGGATGCCAAGGTGGGCGGCAAGATTGCGCAATTGGGCTCGCGTCTCGTCAACAGCTTCGCCACCAAGATGGCAGACCAGTTTTTTGAGCGGTTTCAAGACCGGCTGGAAAGCGGCGACGCACCCTCGGCCTGAGCCTCTGCCTCGCGCGCCTCGGTGGCCACCCGCCGGCGGCGGCGCGCAAGCACGGCTTCACGCCAGGTGATGTAGCTGACCGCCGCGATGATCATTCCGCCGCCCGCGATCACGTAGATATCCGCGGGCTCCCCGAAGACGAAGACACCAAGGGCGGTGGCCCAGATCAATTGCAGGAAGGTGACCGGCTGCGTGGTGGCCAGCGGCGCGGCGCGGAACGCGAGGGTCATCATGTAGTGGCCCATGGTGGCGAAGAAGGCGCAGAGAAACAGCCAGCCCACGTCGACCCAGGCCACCGGCACCCAGACGTACCACGCCGCCGGCGCCAGCAGCGCGGGCACCACCAGTGACAGGTAGAAGACGACGACCTCGGCGCTGACCCGCTGCGAGGCCAGCTTGGCGAGGAAGTAGCTGCCCGCCATGGCGATGGCGGTGAACAACATCGTCACATGGCCGAGGTCGATCTCTCGGAAGCCGGGACGGATGATCACGAAGGTGCCGATGAAGGCCACGGCGACGGCGGCGATCCGGTTGGGGCCGAGACGCTCCCCAAGGAACAGCACCGCCAGCAGGATCACGTAGACGGGGTTGAGGTAGTTGAGCGCCGTGACATCCGCGATCGGAATGCGGGTCATGGCGAAGAACCACAGCGATACCGCAAGGGCATGGGCCGCACCGCGCGCGAACAAGATCCCCGCAAGTCCCCGGTCCACCGGCGCGCGACGCACCGAGGGCAGCATCGGGATCAGGAACACGAGGCCCAGCACGTAGCGCAGAAAGCCCGACTGGATCGCCGGCACATCGTCACCCACCATCTTCACGGTCGCGGTGACGGCGACGAAGCACAGGCCGGTCAGCAGCATCCAGAAGATGCCCCAACCGGGGCGGCTCTCGGGCGGGCTGGTTTGTGGCGAGGGGACAGGCGTTTCCATGTCCGCGTAAAGAAGCACTCCGGCACGGAGGCTACAACCGCAATCGGCATGACGCAGACCTGCAATGCCTCAAACGCAATCGCGCCGCCCGAGGGCGACGCGATCAATGAAATCAATTCGATGGAATCCGCGCCGGACCTATTCGGAAAGCTGCGCCATCACCTCGTCGGAAATCTCGAAGTTGGCGGTGACCGTCTGGACGTCGTCGTCCTCTTCCAGCGCTTCGATGAGTTTCATCAGCTTCTGCGCGTCCTCCAGCCCCAGCTCGGTCGTCGTCGTCGGACGCCACACGAGCTTGGTGGATTCACTCTCGCCCAGCTCGGCCTCCAGCGCATTGGAGACGTCGTTGAGGTCCGTGTCAGCGCACCAGATGACGTGGCTGCCCTGGTCCTCGTCGCCGTCACCCTCGTTGGTCTCCACGTCCTCGGCCCCGGCCTCGATCGCGGCCATCATCACCGTGTCGGCATCGCCCACGGACAGCGGGTAGGTCACCTGCCCCTTGCGGTCGAACATGAAACCGACCGAGCCGGTCTCGCCGAGGTTGCCGCCGTTCTTGGTGAAGGTCGACCGCACGGTCGAGGCCGTCCGGTTCTTGTTGTCGGTCATCGTCTCGACGATCACAGCAACGCCATTGGGGCCGTAGCCCTCGTAACGGATCTCGTCATAGTTCTCCGCATCGCCACCGGTCGCCTTGGAGATCGCACGCTCGATCACGTCCTTCGGGACCGAGACGGATTTCGCCTCTTTCACCGCCAGACGCAGGCGCGGGTTCTTGTCGGGATCCGGGTCGCCCATCTTGGCGGCAACGGTGATTTCCTTGGACATCTTCGAGAACACCTTCGCACGCAGCTTGTCCTGCCGGCCCTTGCGGTGCTGGATGTTCGCCCATTTTGAGTGGCCTGCCATGGGTCTCTCCCGGTTCGTGTGACGTGTGGTTCCGGCGTCATATACGGCACGAGGCCGCCCCCGCGCAATGGCCCCCGCTCCAAGCGCGCCCCGGAGGCCACCGGACCAGCGCCGCAATCCGGGTGACGCGGCACGGCAGCCCGGCTAATGTCGCCGCATGACAACCGATCAGATCATCCTCTTCACCCTCTTCGCCGCCGTCTTCGGCCTGCTGCTCTGGGGCAAGTTCCGCTATGACATGGTGGCCTTCGCCGCGCTGATGGTGGGCACCGTTCTGGGCGTCGTTCCGGCCTCGGACGCCTTCGCGGGCTTTGGCCATCCGGCAACGCTGGTGGTGGCGCTGGTTCTGGTGGTCTCAGCGGGCCTCGTGCGGTCGGGGGCGGTGTTCTTGATCACCCGGACGCTGGTGGATGCCTCTCGCTCGCTCGGCGCCCATATCACCATCATGGGTGCTGTCGGCGGCGTGCTCTCGGCCTTCATGAACAACGTGGCCGCCCTCGCGCTCCTGATGCCGGTGGATATCGCCACCGCGCGCAAATCCGATCGCTCACCGGGTCTGTCGCTGATGCCGCTCAGCTTCTGCACGATCCTCGGCGGCATGGTCACGCTGATCGGTACGCCGCCCAACATCATCATCGCCACGATCCGCGAGGATCAACTGGGCGCGCCCTTCCGGATGTTCGATTTCGCGCCCGTGGGCGGCGTCGCGGCGGTGGCCGGCCTCGCCTTCGTCGCGCTGATCGGCTGGCGCCTGATCCCGAACCGCGACAGCGGCGTCGGCGGCGACCAGCTCGAGGCCCTCGCCCCCTACATCGCCGAGCTGCGCCTGCCCGAGGACAGCAAGCTCGACGGCACGCGCCTGCGCGACCTGCAGGGCGACGCGGAAGAGGCCGACGTCGCCATTCTCGGCGTCCTGCGCGATGGCAAACGCCGCTTCGGCACCGGCCGCAACCTGTTGCTCAGGCACGGCGATGTGCTGGTTCTCGAGGCCACCCCGGAGGCACTCGACGAGTTCCGCGTCGGCAAGAACCTCGAAACCGCCGAGACCGATGACGCCACCGCCGATGCTCTCGGCGACGGGGTCAGCTTCATCGAGATGGTCGTCCCCCAGGATGCCCGCATCGTCGGCAAGACCGCCGAAAGCGTCGGTCTTTCCTGGCGCCATCGCACCACGCTGATGGGGATCGCCCGCAAGGGCACGCGCATCACGGAACGGCTGCGCAAAACCATGGTGCAACCGGGCGACATCCTGCTGCTCCTCGCTCCCTCCGAGACAGCCGACGACGTGGTGAAATGGTTGGGCGGCCTGACCCTCGCGGATCGCGGCCTTAAGGTCACCAACGACAGCAAGACCTGGGCCGCCATCGGCCTCTTCGCTGCCGCCGTCATCGCCGCCTCGCTCGGCATCCTCTACCTGCCCATCGCTCTCGGCATCGTCGCCGTCGGCTACGTGCTCCTGAAGATCCTGCCCCTGTCCGAGATCTACGACCACATCGAATGGCCGGTCGTCGTCCTTCTGGGCTCGATGATCCCCCTCGGCGCGGCCCTCGACAGCTCCGGCGGCACCGAACTCATCGCCAATTCCCTCGTCTCCCTCACCCAAGGCATGCCGCCCTGGGCGATCCTCACGATCCTGATGGTGGTCACCATGACCATGTCCGACGTGCTCAACAACACGGCCACCGCCATCGTCGCCGCCCCCGTCGGCATCACCATGGCCCAGAGCCTCGGCGTCTCGCCCGACCCCTTCCTCATGGCCGTTGCCGTCGCGGCCTCCGCCGCCTTCCTCACGCCCATCGGCCACAAGAACAACACGCTGATCCTGGGCCCGGGCGGCTATGGCTTCGGCGATTACTGGCGCATGGGCCTGCCGCTCGAAATCATCGTCATCGCCGTATCGATCCCCACGATCCTCATCGTCTGGCCCCTCTGACAGCCCCCGCTCCCTTCATCTTGGCCGATACAACTCCGGGGGTGTTGCGCATCCCCAAGGATGCGCAGAGGGGGCTGGCCCCCTACTGCCCTCGACCGGTCACATCCAGCGTCCGCGGCGCAAGGACCTAAAGCGGCCAGAACAGCGGGATCGCGAGGCAGACCACGATGCCGAGGGACAGGTTCAACGGCACGCCCACCTTTAGGAAATCGCTGAAGGCATAACCGCCCGGACCGTAGACCAGCATGTTGGTCTGGTAGCCGATGGGCGTCGCGAAACAGGCGGAGGCCGCGATCATCACGGCGATCACCAGCGGCCTTGGGTCGACGCCCGTGGCTTGCGCCAACGCGATGGCGATGGGCGCCATGATCACGGCGATGGCGTTATTGGAGACCAGCTCGGTCAGCACCGATGTGGTGTAATAGACCGCGAAGAGCAGTACCCAGGTCGGCGCGCCTTCCAGCCAAGGCGCCATGGCCCCCACGAGCAGTGAGATCCCCCCGGTGTGATCCAGCGCTGCGCCCACGGCGAGCATGGCGAAGATCAGCGCCAGCAGGCGCCCCTCGATGAAGGAGAACGCCTCCTCCGCGTCGATGCAGCCGGTCAGCAGGACCACCGCCACGGCCACCACCGCCAGCGCGAGGATCGGCGCCACGTTGAAGGCCGCCAGCACCACGATCCCCGCCATGGCTGCCACCGCGATCGGCGACTTGCCCCGACGGTAGGCGCGCTCCGAGGGATGGGTGACGTCGACGAGGTCCATGTCCGCCGCCAGCCGCTGGATGTCCGCCGGATCACCTTCCAGCAGCAGCGTGTCGCCCACCCGCACCACCAGATCGTCGAGTTGCGAGCCGATGTTCTGGTTCCGCCGATGCACCGCCAGCGGATAGACACCGTAGCGCCGCCGCAGGCGCAGGTTGCCGAGCGAGCGTCCGATCATCCGGCAGCCCGGCGTGATCAGCACCTCCACCGTCGCCGTCGCTACCTGACTCAGCTTGTCCACGGTGCGCAGCTCCTTGGAGGCCTGAAGCCCCAGCACCTCCGCCATGTCGGTGCGTAGAACCACGCGGTCTCCGGGCTCGAACACCACCGCTTTCAGGTCCCGGCGCAGCGAGGCGTCACCGCGCAGCACGTCGATCAGCCGCACACCGTCGCGGCGGAACAGATCGACCTCAAGTGCCCCCTGCCCGACCAGCGCCGAGCCCTGGGGCACCGCAACCTCGGTGAAAAACTTCGGCCGGGACCTGTTGCCGCCCAGAAGCGACGCCATCGAGGCGCGGTCCGGCAGAAGGTAGCGGCCCACGAACATCAGGTAGATCATGCCCCAAGCCACGACGACGAGGCCGATGGGCGTGACCTCGAAAATGCTGAACGGCTCCAACCCGCGCGCCCGCGCGACTCCGTCCACCAGCAAGTTCGTCGAGGTGCCGATCAGGGTCAGCGTGCCCCCCATGATCGCGGCATAGCTCAGCGGGATCAGAAACTTCGAGGGCGACTTGCCGAGAATTTTCGAGATCTGCACGAAAACCGGGATCATGATGACGACAATGGGCGTGTTGTTCATGAAGGCCGAGCCAATGGCGACGAAGGCAAGCAGGCTGGCGATGGCCAGGGCAGGCCGCGCCTTGGCATTGGCCTCGGCGAACTTGGTCAGCCGGTCGAGCGATCCGGTGCGCACCAGCGCGCCCATGACGATGAACATCGCCGCGATGGTCCAGGGCGCGGGGTTCGACAGCACCTCGACCGCGCGACCGTAGGGCAACAGCCCCAGGATCAGCAACGTGGCGGTGCCGCCGATGGCCACGACCTCGGTCGGCCAGCGCTCCCAAAGGAACATCGCGAACATGATCAGCAGGATCGCGAGGGTCAGGAGACCTTCGCCGGTCTGGGAGAGGGGAAGATCGAGCATGTGGGTCCACGCCGGTCGGAATGCCGTGCCGACAACCTTGGCGAAACCCGCGGGGGCCTGCAACAGAAATGCCCCGCCAAAGTGGGTGGCGGGGCAGGAATGATGTTGGCTGACGAAGCGCGATTACTGGGGAATGGCGCTCAAAGGCAGGCCGGTCACCGTGCAGGCCCATTCGCCCGTCGCATCGCCCGAGACACCGACACCCAGCGTCGTCGCGCCCCCTTCCCCGCCACCGGTCGTGGGGGTCTGATTGCAATCGATCGAGCCGCGCAGGGCCGTGTTGAAATCCGCAGACCCATAGAGCCGCGTGCCCTCGATGATCCATGCGCGCACGGAATTCTGCGTCGCTTCGACCTGGGTCTCGCCGAAGCCGATACCCGTCACCAGTTCCACGGTTTCCTGTGCAAACGCGGGGGCCGCGCCGAGCGCGAGGGTCAGGGCGAGAGCGGGAATTTTGAAAGAAGTAAGCATTTTTTTGATCCTTAATATTGCTGTTCGAGAATAAAGGCCGAAGGGGTCTCGACCGCGAAATTGTCAGAGATCGCAAGTGCCGAGTAATCATTTTCGACCCCGCCCGTCAGGCGGGGTTTCCGTAGCGTAAACTTACCGTGAGGGGGTGTGTCAAGCTGCAGCGCGGCGTGGCTGCACCCGGAAAAGCCCATGAAAATGAGGCCTGAAGCGTGGCAGAGCGCGCCTGATCAGCTCTCGTTCAAGGTGTCGAGGTCTGAAGCCGCCCACCCTCGCGGATCGGTGTGATCGTGCGCGCCTTGCCGGTCTGGTCGTCGGTTTCGACCATCACGCCGGAAAGCGTCGCTTCGCCGGTCGCCGGGTTGAAGCGGTCCTTCGGCATCCCGGTGATAAAGCGACGCAAGGGCTCGACCTTGTCCATGCCGATGACCGAGTTGTAATCGCCGCACATGCCCGCGTCGGTCATGTAACCGGTGCCGCCGGGCAGGATCATCGCGTCCCCCGTCGGCACATGGGTATGGGTGCCCACGACAAGGCTCGCGCGGCCATCGCAGAAGTGCCCGACGGCCATCTTCTCGGAGGTGGCCTCGGCGTGGATGTCGATGATCCGCACGGCCGCCTGTCCGCCAAGGGTCTTCAACGCCCCCTCGAGGGCAGAGAAGGGATCATCGAACGGCCGCTTCATGAAGACCTGCCCAAGCGCCTGCGCCACGAGGATCTTGCGCCCCTTCACGTCGAAGAGCCGTGCGCCCTTGCCCGGCGCGGATTTCGAGAAGTTGAGCGGCCGGATGATCCGCGGCTCACTCTCGATGTACTGCAGCATGTCCTTCTGGTCGAAAGCGTGATCGCCAAGGGTCAGGCAATCGGCACCTGCATCGAGCAGCGCCTTGGCATGGGCGCCCGACAACCCCATCCCCGAGGTCGCGTTCTCGCCGTTCACCACGACAAAATCGAGCTTCCAATCAGCGCGCAGTTGCGCCAATCGCCCCGTTATCGCCGCACGTCCCGCGCGGCCCATCACATCGCCAAGAAAAAGTATACGCATGAAGACGGCTTAGGCGCGCGGCGCCCCGGCGGCAAGGGGGCCGTTCTCGGTGATCAGCGCGTCCAGCGGCTGATCGGTCGGCTCCTGCGGCACTTCGGGCAGCTCCTGCGCCGCGTAGGCGAAACCGATGGCCCGCGTCGGCGCGGCGGCGCGCAGGCGCTCCAGCGTGCGGTCGTAGAAGCCGCCGCCATAGCCCAGCCGGTTCAGCCGCGCGTCAAATGCCACCAGCGGCACGATCAGCGTGTCAGGTGTCAGCCAAGCACCCCGCGCGGGAACCGAGGCGCCGAAGGGACCGGGGATCATCTCGCTCTCCGGGGTCCATTCCTGAAACGCAAGAGGTTGCCCCTTGGCTTCAATGATCGGCACGCAAAGCCGCGCACCGGCCGCGTGGAGCGCCACCATGGCGGGCAGCGGCGAAAGCTCGGTCCGCATCGCCATGTAACCGGCGATGATCCGGCCTTCCGGCTGTCCAATGCTCGCGAGCAGATGGGAAATCGCCGAGGGCACGATGGCCGAGGCCTCTGCATGGGCTTGTTTGCGGGCCGCGAAGGCTTGCGCGCGGGCGGTGGCTTTACGGTCCTGGATCATGGGCGCATCAAACGCGCATCGCCCGAGTTTGGCTAGGCGCTTTCCGACCCCGCCCGCATCAGTTACGACTACGCCCATGCTGACCTTCGATCACATCGCCGTCTCTGCAGAGACCCTCGCCCGCGGCGTCCAGGACGTCGAAACCGCTCTTGGCCAGCCCCTTTTGCCGGGGGGAGAGCATCCTGACATGGGCACGCACAATCGCCTGCTCTCCTTCGGGCCGGAGGAATATTTCGAGGTCATCGCGGTCAATCCCGCCGCGGAAGGCCCCGATCAGCCGCGCTGGTTCAACCTCGACAACTTCCGCGGCGCCACACGGGTGACGAACTGGATCTGCCGTTGCCCGGACATCGAGGCCGCGATTGCCGCAGCGCCCGAGGGCATCGGCGTTCCGTGGAAGCTTCAACGGGGCGATCTGCGCTGGTCCATGGCGATCCCCGAGGATGGCAAGCTGCCCTTCGGCGGGTTGTTTCCCGCCCTGATCCAGTGGCACGACGACGCTCATCCCGCGCCGCGCCTGCGCGATACCGGCGTGCGCCTGAAAGAGCTTCGATTGCATGCGCCCGAGGCCGCGGCCCTTCGCGCTGCGCTAGGACCGCTGATGTCCGACCCGCGCGTTTCGATCATCCCTGCCGAGGCGGCGCGGATCGAGGCCGTGTTGGCCACGCCCACGGGCGACGTGACCCTGTGATCACGCGGGCATCGCTTTCAGACAGGGACGCCGTTCTCACGCTCTGGAACGAGGTCATTGCCGAGACCGCGATCACCTTCACGTCGACCCTGAAAACGCCTGACCAGATCGCCGATCTCATCGCTTCGCAGCCCGTATTCGTCGCCCGCGACGGGGCCCGGACCCTGGGCTTCGCGACCTATGCGCAGTTTCGCGGCGGCGATGGTTACCGGCTGAGCCAGGAACACGCGATATACCTTTCCGAAGCTGCCCGTGGCCGTGGACTGGGCCGCGCCCTTCTCGGCGCGGTCGAAGATCACGCGCGCGCGGCGGGCCATCGCACGCTGATCGCCGGGGTTTCGGGCGAGAACGCCCATGGTCTCGCCTTCCATGATGCCATGGGCTTCTCGAGGGTCGGGCATCTGGCGCAGGTCGGGCACAAGTTCGGGCGATTCATTGATCTCGTGCTGATGCAGAAGCTCCTGTGACACGCAAACTTATGTGAATTATCTGTAATCCGGCGCTTTTCCCCTGCCCCATCGCGGCTTCAATGGCTAAGCTGGCGGCATGTCACTGTGGACCCGCATATCCGAAGCCCTGGAAGCCCTCCGCCAGGGGGAAAGCCTGTCGGAAGTCTTCGGACGCCTGCGTACGCCGCCCGAACGCACGGTCGCCTTCACCATCGCGGTGATCGCGCTTTCGGCGAAGATGGCCAAGGCGGACGGGCTGGTGACGCGGGATGAAGTGACGGCCTTTCGTCGCGTCTTCCACATCCCCCCCGATGATGAACCCGCCGCCGCGCGGGTCTTCAACATGGCTCGTGAGGACGTGGCCGGGTTCGAGCAATACGCCCGCCGGATCGCGGGCATGTTCAAGGTTGAAGGCAAGCCCTGCGGCGCGGACAGTGTGCTCTGCGACCTGATGGAGGGGCTCTTTCACATCGCCACGGCTGACGGGGATTATCATCCGGCAGAAGATGCGTTCCTGTCCCGTGTGGCCGAGATTTTCGGCATGGACGAGGTCGCTTTCCGCCGCCTGCGCGCGCGCTTCGTGCCGGACCTTCCGCTTGATCCTTACTCGGTTCTGGGCGTCGATCCCGAAGCGCCACTGGACGAGATCCGCGCCAGCTACCGGGCGGAAGTCCGGCAGATGCACCCCGACCAGATGATGGCGCGCGGCGTGCCGGAGGAAGCGGTCCGGATGGCCGAGCAGCGGATGCAGGCGATCAACCGTGCATGGGAAGAAATCCAGAGCAGCCGCCGGGAACCGGCCTGACATGGCTCAGCGCCCGTTTCGGATCGCCACTTACAACGTGGAGTGGTTCTTCAAGCTGTTCGACGACGCCGGCACGCTGCTGTGCGACGATGGATGGTCCGGCCGATGGAACGTGACGCGGCAAGCTCAGATCGATGCGCTGACGACGGTGTTTCAGGCCCTGGACGCCGACGCGGTTCTGATCGTGGAAGCACCGGACACCAGCCGGGGCCGCGATGGCTCCATTGCCCTGCGCAATTTCGCCGCCCATGCGGGTATCCGCGCGCGGGAGGTCCTGGTGGGTTTTCCGAACGACACGCAGCAGGAACTGATGCTGCTTTTCGATCCCGATGTGCTCTCGGCCCGCCACGATCCGCGCGATGCCGGCGCGCCGCGTTTCGACGGCGAATTCGCGATCGATCTCGACATCGACGCGCAGGAAGACCTTGTCCGGTTCTCGAAACCCCCGCTGGAGGCCGCGCTGGATACTCCGGTGGGTCCGATCCGGCTGATCGGCACCCATGTGAAATCCAAGGCACCTCACGGTGCGGTGACGGACGCGGACGTGATGCGCATGGCGATTGCCAACCGACGCAAGCAACTGGCGCAATGCATCTGGCTGCGCCGCCGGGTCGAGGCGCATCTGGACGCGGGCGAGGCGCTGATCGTGGCGGGCGATCTCAACGACGGGCCGGGGCTGGATGAATACGAGGCGCTGTTCGGCCGCTCGGGGCTCGAGATCGTACTGGGCAGTGACGGCGCGCCGGAACGGCGGCTGTTCGACCCGCATGCGGCGCAGGCCCTGCAATCGAAACTGTCCGCGGCCCCCACGACGTCGCGCTTTTTCAAGCGGCACGAAAACCGCTACCTGCAGGCGCTGCTGGATTACGTCATGGTCTCTCCAAACCTGCGCGCGCGGGCGCAGCGCTGGCATATCTGGCATCCCTTCGATGATCCCGAATGCTGGAGCCGCGCCGATCTGCGCGAGGCGCTGCTGACGGCGTCGGATCACTTCCCGGTCAGCCTGGACTTGATCTGAGCCCGGTGCAGCCCCCATCTTGAACGTATGAAACATGCATTTGCCATCGGCATCGTGGCTGGCGCGCTCGCGATTGCGACGCCCGCGGCCGCACAGGACGACAGTGACGTAAGCGAAGGCCTGGGCCTGTTGGGCGAAGGCACGCGGTTGATCTTTGAAGGGCTGATGGAAGAGATGCGTCCGATGATCGAAGAGGCGCGGCCCTATTTCGAGGACGAGGTGCTGCCGTTCCTGAACCGCATGGGCGAGTTGATGGACGATGTCACGTCCTACGAGTTGCCCGAGCGGCTGCCCAATGGCGATATCATCATCCGCCGGTCCCCCGACGCGCCGGAGTTCGACCCCACGTTGGATGACAGCGGCGAAGTGGAGCTGTAAGGCTCAAGCGCTGACGCGCTTGTGGGGCGCTGCCCCACACCCCGCCGGTATTTGTGAAAAGATGAAGGGGTGGGTTGAGACCTCCCCCTCGCAGGCGCATATCTGTGCCGATGCTTATTTCCAGAGGATTTCCCATGCGCCTGCCGTTCCCATCTCCCGCCCGTGACGCCGCCACCGACTCTGGAGGCGCACCGTTGGAGGGGTTGCCGGAGTGGAACCTCGATGACCTCTACGAGGGGCAGGACGCGGCCGCGTTGAAGCGCGATCTGGATTGGCTGGAGGAAGCCTGCCGCACCTTCGCCGCCGATTACGAGGGCAAGCTGGCCGAGCTGGACGCGGCGGGTCTGCTGGAATGCACCCTGCGCTACGAGAAGATCGACATGATCGCGGGCCGGATCATGTCCTTCGCGGGGCTGCGCTATTACCAGAAAACGACTGACGGCGAGCGCGCCAAGTTCATGTCCGACATGCAGGACAAGATCACCACCTACACCACGCCGCTGGTCTTCTTCTCGCTGGAATTCAACCGCATCGAGGACGCCCATTACGAGGCGATGATGGCGGAGAACGACGAGTTGGCGCGCTACAAGCCGGTGTTCGACCGGATGCGGGCGATGAAGCCCTACCAGCTGAGCGATGAGTTGGAGAAGTTCCTGCATGATACTTCGGTCGTCGGGGCCTCGGCCTGGAACAAGCTTTTCGACGAGCAGATTGCCGGGCTGACCTTCGAGGTCGACGGCGAGCATCTGGGGATCGAAGCGACGCTGAACCTGCTGACCGACAGCGACCGGGCGCGGCGCGAGGCGGGTGCGCGGGCGCTGGCCGAGAAGTTCGAGGAGACGGCGCCGCTTTTCGCACGGATCCACAACACTCTGGCGAAGGAGAAGGAGATCGGCGACCGCTGGCGCGGGCTGCCCTCGCCCCAGGCCAGCCGGCACCTCGCCAACCACGTGGAACCCGAGGTTGTGGAGGCGCTGCGCAATGCCGTGGTTGCGGCCTATCCGCGCTTGTCGCATCGTTATTACAACCTCAAGGCCAAGTGGCTCGGCCTCGACACGCTGGAGGTCTGGGACCGCAACGCGCCCCTGCCGATGGAAGAAAACCGCATCGTCGGGTGGGAAGAAGCGCGGCGCACCGTCTCGGAAGCCTATGCCGCCTTTGATCCCCGGATGGAGGAGCTGGCGCGGCCGTTTTTCACCGATGGCTGGATCGACGCCGGCGTGAAGGAGGGCAAGGCGCCCGGGGCCTTCGCCCATCCGACCGTCACGGATGTGCATCCCTACGTGATGCTCAACTACCTTGGTAAACCGCGGGACGTGATGACCCTGGCGCATGAATTGGGCCACGGCGTGCACCAGCGGCTTGCTGCCGGCCAGGGCGAGATGCTCTCTTCCACGCCGCTGACGCTGGCCGAGACCGCCTCGGTCTTCGGGGAAATGCTGACCTTCCGCAAGATGCTCGCCGAGGCCAAGGACGATGCAACCCGCAAGGTGATGCTCGCGGGCAAGGTCGAGGACATGATCAACACGGTCGTGCGCCAGATCGCCTTCTACGACTTCGAGTGCAAGCTGCACGAGGCGCGGCGGGGCGGCGAGTTGACGGTGGACGATATCAACGCGCTCTGGATGTCGGTGCAGGGGGAAAGCCTCGGGCCGGTCTTCAACTTCATGGAGGGCTACGAGACCTTCTGGGCCTATATCCCCCACTTCGTCCACTCGCCCTTCTACGTCTACGCCTATGCCTTCGGCGACGGCCTCGTGAACGCGCTCTACGCCGTTTACGCGGAAGGCTCGGAGGGCTTCGAGGAGAAGTATTTCGACATGCTGCGCGCGGGCGGCTCGAAGCACCACAAGGAGCTTCTGGCACCCTTCGGCCTCGACGCCAGTGACCCGGCATTCTGGGACAAGGGCCTCAGCATGATCGAAAGTTTCATCGACGAACTTGAAGCGATGGAGAAATAAGGGGATAATCGCAGCGCTACCGTCTTTGCTTTGCATTTATCCGGGGGTGTCTGAATGTCTGTCGTGCAACGAAACAATGTTCGGACGTTCGGGTCCGGCGATCATGTCCTTGTATTTGCCCATGGGTTCGGCTGTGACCAGTCGATGTGGAAATTCGTGGCGCCGGCTTTCGAGGAGAGCCACCGCGTGGTGCTCTTCGATCTGACCGGTGCCGGGCAGTCCGACCTTTCGGCCTATGATTACGCGTCCTACGGGAAGCTGGAGCGGCACGCCGAGGACATCATCGAGATCTGCGACGCGCTGGAGCTGGAGAAACCGACCCTCGTCGGCCATTCGGTCAGCGCCATTACCTCGGGCCTCGCCGCGGTGGCGGCCCCTGACAAGATCGGTTCGGTGGTGATGGTGGCCCCCTCGCCCTGCTTCCTGAACCAGCCCGAGTATACCGGCGGCTTCGACCGTGCCGATCTGGAGCAGGTGATCGATTTCATGCAGCAGAACTACCTCGGGTGGGCCGAGCAGATGGCGCCGACCATCGCCGGAGACGGGGCGGAAGGGCCCGCAAGCCAGATGCTGACGCAAAGCTTCTGCCGCACCGATCCCGATATCGCCCGTCATTTCGGAGAGGTCACCTTCCTCTCCGACAAACGCGCCGAGATGAGCCAGATCGACGTACCAACACTGATCCTGCAATGCGCCAATGATGCGCTCGCGCCGACGTCGGTGGGTGAGTGGATGGAAAAGACGATCCCCAATGCCACGCTGAACGTCATCGACACCTTCGGCCATTGCCCGCACCTGACGGCACCTGACGCGACCATTCAGGCGATAGACTCCTATCTGAGCCGCGAGCAAGCGAACCGGTGACGGACGAACTGACGCTGGTACCCGGAGCTGCCCGTCGTATTATCAGCCTGGCTCCTTGTGCTGTCGTCCTGACCGATCGTGATGCGCGCGTGCTCTATTGCAACCCGCGTTTCGCGCTCTGGTGTGGGCGGGAGCAGGGCGAGATCGTCGGCAAGCGCCTGTCGGACCTCTTCGATGTGGCGGGCCGCATCTATTGCGATACGCATATGCTGCCGATGCTCTACATCCAGGGCTTCGTGCGCGAGATTCAGTGCAACCTGAAGAATCCCGATGGCCGCACCGTGCCGATCCTGCTGAACGGCAACCTCGAGATGAACACAGTCACCGGTGAGGAAGAGATCATCTTCACCGCCCTCGACACCACCGAGCGCGCGCAATACGAGGCCGAGTTGCGCCGCGCCCGTGACGGGGCGGAGGAACTGGCTGCGATCGTGGAATCCTCGCTGATTTCCGTGCTGCGGCTCGACGCAAACGGCGCCATCAAGCGGTGGAACCCCGCCTCTGTCCGCATGTTCGGCCTTGATGAGGCGACGGCAGCCGGCCAATCCGCGCAAGACCTGCTGGACGTCTCGAACACCTCCGACTGGCTGACCCCGCACCTCAAGGAGGCCTGCGCCTCGAACGAGACGGTTTTCTTCAAGGAGGCGACGCCGGACGGACGGCATCTGCATCTGTCGGTCACCCCGATCCCGGATCAGCGCTCGCTCGACGGGACATGCGATTTCTCCTTGCTGATCCGCGACATCACCAAGCAGGTTCAGGCAGAGCACCAAGTCGACATCATGATGCGCGAGTTGAACCACCGCGTGAAAAACAACCTCGCGGTCGTGGTCGGTATCGCGCGGCAGACCTTCCGCTCTGCCAGCACCAAGGCGGAAACCACGAAATTCATCGACAGGATCAGCGCGCTTTCCGCCGCGCATGATCTTCTGGTGGACAACAATTGGGACAGCACCAGCCTGACCGACGTGGTGAAATTGACAACCGGTCGCTTCGACGGCGAGAGCCGGCTCAGCGTGGAGGGGCCGGATATCTCGCTCCCCGCGCAGTCGGTCGCCATGACGGCCCTCGCGCTCTTCGAGTTGATGACCAACGCGATCAAATACGGGGCGCTGAAGCACAACGGGACCGTGCGCCTGAAATGGTGGATCGAGGGCAGCGAAACGGCGGAGCCGCGCTTCGTGCTGACATGGGACGAACAATCCGACGCGACAATCACGCCACCCACCCGCGAAGGCTTCGGGCGGCAGTTGATCGAGACGTTGATTGCCTCGGAATTGAACGGAGAGACCACCTTGGAATTCGCGCCGGACGGGCTGAAATATCGGCTGGAGGCCCCCTATTGGGACGCCGCCACCCGATTGGAAGCCGCCGACGGCAACGCCGGATAGCGACGCGCACCCCGCGCTTACTTCAGCTGCGAGTCCTTCGATCCGCGACGGTTGAACCCACCACGCGCTTCGGGACGGGTGTCCCTGTCGCTGGCGCAGTCAACGCAGAGCTTCACGCCGGAAATGGCCGCGCGTCTGGCTTCGGGGATCGGCTCCTCGCAGTCAGCGCAATGGGTCCGGCTTTCGCCCTGCGGCGCCGCCTTCGCGCGCATCCGCGCCAGTTCGTCATTGATCGACGCTTCGATCTGCTCACCGACCGCGCCGTCCTTTGCCCATCCTCCGGCCATATCACATCCCCCACGTCAGACTTGCGCCTCCTGCGCATGGCCTTAACGTGGCGACGATTGAGGAGAGGTTCAAGATATGCGGGTTTTTGGTAAATTTCTCGGGCGGTTACTGCTGCTGGTCATCGTGTGCATCGCGGCGTTTCTGGCCTTCGGTCCGGGCTACGTGGAATCCCAACGCAACGCGGTCACGCGGGAGGCTCCCTACGAGGTTTCGCCAGAGGCTCTGGCGCTGCACGGCTCCCTGACCATCGGGGACTGGCACGCCGACAGCTTGCTCTGGAACCGCGATCTGAACCATCGCAGCACCATCGGCCACGTCGATATTCCGCGCCTGCTGGAGGGCAATGTCGCCGTGCAGGTCTTCACGGCGGTAACGAAATCCCCGGCCGGACAGAATTATCACGAGAACACCGCCGAGGCGCGCGACAACATCACGACACTCGCCGTCGCCCAACTCTGGCCGCCGCGCACATGGAATAGCCTTGCGGAGCGTGCGCTCTACCAAGCCGAACGCCTTCACGGTTTCGCCGAGGAGTCCGAGGGGGCGCTGCGCGTCGTGACGACCGCCGAGGATCTGGACGCGGTGCTGGAGGCGCGCTCGCAAGGGGTGCCGGTCGTGGCCGGGCTTCTGGGGATCGAAGGCGCCCACGCCCTTGAGGGCGATATCGCCAATCTCGACCGGCTTGAGGCGGCGGGCTACCGGGTCATCGGCTTGCACCACTTCTTCGACAACGCGCTCGGAGGGTCCCTTCACGGGGTCGGCGACGCGGGCCTCTCGGCCTTCGGAGCAGAGGTCGTGGCGGAAGTGGTCGCGCGCAATATGGTGCTCGACCTCGCCCATTCCTCGCCGCAGGTCGCCCGCGATGTGCTGGCGGCCACCGACATTCCGCTGATCGTCAGCCATACGGGCCTGCGGTCGGCCTGCGACGCGCATCGCAACTTCCCCGACGATCTGATGCGCGACATCGTGGCAAACGGCGCGGATGAGGGCGGCGGGGTGATCGGCATCGGCTATTGGGCCGATGTGACCTGCGACGACAGCCCCGAGGGCGTCGCCCGCGTCATCATGGCGGCGATCGACGCCGTGGGCGTGGACCACGTTTCGCTCGGGTCGGACTACGACGGCTCCGTCGCCGTCGGCTTCGACACCTCGGAGCTCGCGGCATTGACCGACGCGCTGCTGCGGGCTGGTGCCAGCGAAGAGGAAATCCGCGCGGTCATGGGCGAGAACATGCTGCGCGTGCTCCGGGCCCGCTTGAACTGACTCCGCGCGCCGCGCGTCAATCCAGATCGGTCCAAGGCCAGGGCTTCACGTCTGATGCCGCCGACTGATAGCGCGCGGCCTTGGCCATCCAGATGCCCAGATCGGTGCCGAAATCGGCCAGACGCTCGTTCGGCTCGCCCTTGGAGACAGCGATCACGATGAACTGGACCACCGTGATCGCGGTCAACACGGTGTTGGCGAGGCTCAGCATCACCGCGATCAGGACAACGTAGAGCAAGCGCTCGAGGATCGAGTCCTGCTCGGTCTCGGGCTGTTCGCCGCTCAGGCGACCTTCAAGGTTTTCATCGTCGTTTCGGGCCATGGAAGCGTCCTCGTGCAAGGGATGGGCAAGCATAACCGGCCGATTTGCAGGCGACCAGCCCGGGCGCGCTCAGCCTTCCGCCCGGTCAAAGATCGCATCCAGAACGGCCTGGGTCCCGCGCGAGAATTCCAGCGGGCAGGCAAAGCCCTCACCGTCCAGTACATGGGCCGCGACAGCCTCGACCTGCGCCACGTATTGATCAATGCCGGGATAGCGGATCACCTGAACATCCGCGCCCTCGCGCGCGATGATGATCCGGGCCTCGCCATAGACACCGGGGTTGAAAGGCGCGGGCAGGCTCAGCGTGCCCTCGGTGCCGTGAAACATCATGTGCTGATAGCGTGCGGCGCGCATGGAGACGTGGAAATCGAACCGCACCTCGCCCGCGCGGGCGGCGACCCAGGTTTTCGTATCCACCCCTTCCTCGCGCTCCATGTCGAGGTGGAGAGGCTCCGGCTCCAGCCCGGTCGCAAGGCGGAACGCGCCGATGGGGTAGACGCCGATATCGCGCAGCCCCCCGCCGCCCAGAGCCTGCGACAGACGGATATTCGGCGTCTCGCCAAGGGCATAGGTGAAGGTCCCCGTGACGTGGTGCAGCCGCCCGATCGCGCCCTCGGCAATCAACGCGCGGGTGCGCTGCCACTGTGGATGATGGGCGGGCATCCATGCCTCGGCGATCAGGCGGCCGGTGGCTTCCCGCGCCGCGATCAACTGGTCAAGGTCGTCCGTCGTCAGTCCGATCGGCTTCTCGCAGAGCACATGCTTGCCCGCCTCGGCCGCCTTCAGGCTCCACTCGGTGTGGAGCGCGTTGGGCAGCGGAATGTAGACCGCGTCGATCTCCGGATCGGCGAGGATCGCGTCATAGCTGCTCTCGACCCGCAGACCGGGGACAAGGTCCTCGAACGGAACGGCCTTTGACGGGTCGCGCGTGGCGATGGATTTCAGGTGCGTGCGGCGGGCGGCGTGGATCGCGGGGGCGGTGATTTTGCGTGCAAAACCAGAGGCCCCGAGGATACCCCATGTCAGATGCTGTGTCATGGCGCGACGCTACCGCGATGCGCGCCGGGCTTCCAGCGGCATTGAACCATCCGCTTGCGGCGACACATGAAAAAGGCCCACGCGGGCAATCCGCATGGGCCTTGTCGAGAGGGCGGCGCCAAGGCCGCCCCATTGTCTGAACTCAGGCGCTGGTGAGCATCCCCTGCTCACGCGCAAGGTCGCGCATGCGTTTCTGCAACTTCTCGAACGCGCGCACTTCGATCTGGCGAATACGCTCGCGGCTGACGTCATAGACCGACGAAAGATCCTCCAGCGTCACGGCCTTCTCCTGCAAGCGCCGTTGGGTGAGGATGTCTTTCTCGCGGTCATTGAGGACTTCCATCGCCTCTTCCATCAGCGCCATGCGGCTCTGATATTCGTCCCGCTCGGCATAATCGGTTGCCTGATCGGCGTCCTCGTCTTCCAGCCAGTCCTGCCATTGGGCGGACCCCTCGTCGTCCGAGCCGACCGTCGCATTCAACGACGCGTCACCGCCGGACATGCGGCGGTTCATCGAGATCACTTCCTTCTCGGTCACGCCCAGATCGTTTGCGATCCGCTCCACGTTTTCGGGGCGAAGATCACCCTCTTCCAGCGCGCCGATACGGGCCTTGGCCTTGCGCAGGTTGAAGAACAGCTTCTTCTGCGCCGAGGTCGTGCCGAGCTTCACCATCGACCAAGACCGCAGAACGTATTCCTGAATCGCGGCGCGGATCCACCACATCGCGTAGGTCGCAAGACGAAAGCCCTTTTCCGGGTCGAATTTCTTGACCGCCTGCATCAGGCCGACATTGGCCTCCGAGATCACCTCGGCTTGCGGCAAGCCGTAGCCCCGGTAACCCATCGCGATCTTCGCGGCGAGACGCAGGTGCGACGTGACCATCTTGTGGGCCGCGTCCGTATCCTCATCCTCGACCCACCGCTTGGCGAGCATGTATTCTTCTTCCGGCTCCAGCATGGGAAATTTGCGGATTTCCTGAAGATAGCGGTTCAGACCGCCTTCGGGCGTTGGTGCGGGAAGATTTGCATAGTTGGCCATATCTGGTTCCCCTCGTGCTTTGGTCCCGTATTCGCGGGCCGGGCGCATTGGTGCGCAGTCCGGTATGATAGGTATGTAAATACGATTAACTTAATTTCAAGCCATCGGCGTTACGATTTCAGGGCACCGTTATGAACTTCGCGCAAACGAACAGCAACCATAACCCGCGCGCAGTAACGTGCATTTGCGCACATGTTACACGCGGCATCTGCGGCTGGTCTTCCTATAGACCGCGATTGTTACGATCAGGTTAACGCAGCGAGCAAATCGCGAAAGTCCTCGGGCAGCGGCGCCTCGAAGCTCATCGGCTCCTTGGTGACCGGATGCTCGAACCCCAGTGTCTTTGCATGTAACGCCTGACGCGGGAAATTGTTCAACAATTCGGCGCCCGGCACCTTGACGCTGACGCGGCGGCGGCCGCCGTAGGTCTGATCGCCGATCAGCGCGTGCCCGGCGTGCGACATGTGCACCCTGATCTGGTGCGTGCGCCCCGTCTCCAACCGGCACGAGACCAGCGCCACCGGCCCATGCGCTTCCACCACCCGCACCCGCGTGACGGCGTGGCGCCCGCCAGTGAACAAGACGGCCTGACGCTGACGGTCGGTCTTGTGACGGGCCAGCTGCGTGGTGATCTTCACGGTCGAGCCTTCGAAGCTCACGCCTTTCACCCCGCGCAGGCGCGGGTCCGTGCCGTCGGGCACCCCGTGGCAGAGCGCCAGGTACTCGCGTTCCATCGAGTGATCGGCGAATTGCGCCGCCAACCCGTGATGCGCGCGGTCCGATTTCGCCACCACCAGAAGCCCCGAGGTATCCTTGTCGATGCGGTGCACGATGCCCGGCCGCTTCTCGCCGCCCACGCCCGACAGTTTGCCGCCGAAATGGTGCAGCAAGGCGTTGACCAGCGTCCCCGAGGGCGAGCCCGGCGCCGGATGCACCACCATGCCTGCGGGCTTGTTGACGACGATCAGGTCGTCGTCCTCGTAAAGGATGTCGAGCGGGATATCCTCGGCCACCGTCTCGACCTCGGCGGCTTCCTCCACGGTGATCGTCACCTCGTCCCCCTCGGCCACCTTGTGCTTGGGGTCCGTCATGACCGCGCCGTTCACCGTGACCGCGCCGGCAGGGATCAGTTTCGCCAGCCGCGTGCGGCTGATCGCTTCCGCCTCTGGCACGGCGCGGGCCAGTGCCTTATCAAGGCGCGGACCCGGCTCGGGTCCAATGGTAACTGAAACGACACGTGTGAGGCCGGACATGGCGGAAGACTTTCCCGAAGAGGACGGCCCCCTGCCCTCCAACCTGCGCTTCCTGCGCGTGTTGGTGACGGTGCTGACCGCGGTGATGATCCTCGGCGTCATAACCATCGTGGCACTGCTTGTCATCCGGTTGGGCGACAATGGCCAACCGGTTCTTGTCCATCCCGAGGTTTTCGACATTCCGGAGGGGGTGGCGACGGTGGGCTACAGCGTCATCGATGGCTACACGGTGATCGTCGGGGACGATGGCGTGATCCGCGTCTTCGCGAGCGACACCCATACCCTCGTCGACGAACTGATCCTCGCGGACTAGCGGGCCTTGGCGGGCAAGCGGTCGCGCACCAGTTGCGCCCAGAAATCCCGCCCGATCGGCAGCAGCGCGTCGTTGAAATCGTAATCCGATGCGTGGAGCGGCTGGGCCTGCGCGCCTTCGGTGCCGTTGCCGAGCAAGAGGAAGCACCCCGGCACGGCGGCGGCGAAATGGGCGAAATCCTCGGAAAAGCTCATCGGTTCGCGATCGCCCACCGTCTCCAACCCCTGCGCCTGCGCCGCAGCGATGACGGCTTGGGTCGGGGCGGCGGCATTGATCGTTTCGATGAACTCGGTGTCGAACCGGGTCGCGACCGAGACGCCATGGGCCGCACCGATCCCCTCGGCCATCTGCCGCATCAGCCGGTCCACCGCTTCGCGATCCTCGGGCACCCGCGCCCGGACGTCGCCTTTCAGAACTGCCCGGCCCGGCAGGACATTGCGCTGCCCATCCGTCAAGAACTCCGTCACCGACACCACGACACCCGCGCCCGGCGCCAGCTTGCGCGCCACGATGGTCTGCAACGCCTGCGCGATCTCGGCGCCCACCGTAATCGCATCGCGCCCGACATGGGGCATCGAGGCATGGCCGCCCTGACCGTTGATCTCGATCTCGAACAGGCTCTCGCTGGCGCAGATTTGCCCCGCGCGGGTCGAGACCTGACCCACCGGCGCGCCGGGCAGATTGTGGATCGCGTAGACCTCCTCGAACGGAAATTGTTCCAACACCCCCTCGGCCAACATCGCTTGCGCGCCGAGGCCGTGCTCCTCGTTGGGTTGAAACAGGAAGACCACCGTGCCGTCGAACCCGCCTTCCCGCGCCAGCTTCTCGGCCGCCGCCAACAGCATCGTGGTGTGGCCGTCGTGGCCGCAGGCGTGCATGACGCCGGGGTTCTGCGAGACATGGCCATGCGTGCTGGTCTCGTGGATCGGCAGGGCATCCATATCCGCCCGCAGCCCGACGGCGCGGTTGCCAGCACCGCGCCTCAGCACACCGACCACGCCTGCCCCCTCCGTCACGTCCAACCCGAAGCCGCGCAGCATCCGGGCCACAAGCGCCTTCGTCTCATGCTCCGCAAACCCCAGTTCCGGAGCGCGGTGAAGCCTGTGGCGCAAGTCTGTCAGATCGTGATCGTTCAAGGGTAACTCGTCCGTGGGAGCGGTGACGCCAGTCACTCCACAGATCACGGCAACGCGCCGCTCGTCAAACGATGTCATGGAGATTGGATGGTACCAGCGCCCCGGCTCGAACGGGGGACCTCCTGATCCACAATCAGGCGCTCTAACCAACTGAGCTACGCCGGCATCCTATCGGAGGCGGGGATAGCGCCCGTTTGATGCGATTGCAAGAGGGTCAAACGCGAAGATCCAACCTCCATTCCTGTTCGACCAGATCCACCCCGAAAGAGCGCACCGGTCGTGACGAGATCAGGTCGAATCCCCGTGCCGCGTAGAGCGCGCAGGCCGCGCGGTGACTTTCGTGGGTCCACAGCGCCAGTTTCGCGAAACCATGGGCGCGGGCGTGGGCGATGCAATGCTCCAGCAACTGCCGCCCGACCCCTTTGCCGCGCGCCTCCGGCATCAGGTAGAACAGCCGAAGCTTCGCCGTGTCCGGCGCCGGTCCTTTGACGCAGAAGATCGAGCCGAGGCGCCTGTCGCCCTCCCACGCGATCCACGCCCGCTCGACCGGCGCGTCGTGATTATCGATGAAATCTCCGAGGATGCGGGCGACAAGCGCCTCGAACGACGCGTCGAAACCCTCGTCACGGGCATAGGCCGTGCCATGCTGTTCGATCAGCCAGCCGGCGTCTCCGATCGCCAGGTGCCGAAATTCAACTGTCACGACAGGGCTCCCTTGCCACGCCCTTCACCGCTACGGTAGGGCAATGCCAGCAACTTCACGCGGAGGCCCCATGGGGATCAACAGCGAAAACGACATGACCGCCGACCTTCAGATCGGGCCGACCACTCTGGGCATGGTGCGGATCTACCTCGTCGGTGACGGGATCGATCTGCCGATGGATTTCGAACCGGACGAAGCCGACGACATCGCCGAGGAACTGCGCGCGGCGGCAGCAACGGCCCGCAAGACGGCCAAGAAAAAGCGCTGAGCCGCAGCGGCTCCGCGAATCGCACGCCTAGAATACCTGCTCGGGGTCTCGCAGCCGGTGCAGGCGCGCCGCCGCGTGGCGGGCAAACTTCTGCAGGACCGCCTTGCGCCGCGCGCCGGCCAGCTTGGTCTCCGGCCCCATGCGCAGGATCTCGGCGTCGTAGGAATCGGCGATGATCAGCCCGGTGCCCTCGGGCAGAAGCTCTGTCGGGAAGGCCTCGTCCACCGCCCAGAAATAGCGGTCGCCCCATTCGAGGTAGCCCTCCCATTTCGCGTCCGAGGTGAAATCGACGCGCGAGGACTTGCATTCGATCACCCAGAACTCCCCCTTCGGCCCGAGCGCCATGACGTCGAGCCGTTTGCCGCGTTCCGGTGTGAACTCTTCAAGCGTTACGAAATCATGGGCCTTGAGGTGCCGGCAGACACCGCGCGCCAACAGTTGCCCGGGCATGAGGGTGGGAAGTGTCTCGATATTCTGCATGTTGCAAACATGAACAATAGGTGAACAAAAGGCAAGAACCTTGGGTGGCTTGACATGACACCTTTTGGTTTCCTATAAACGTGAAACCGAAAGGTTCCATATTATGCAGACAGATCCACACGACACATTCAAAGCACTCGCGGACCCCACGCGGCGCGAAATCCTCGGGCTTCTCAAGTCCCGGGAGATGACCATCGGCGATGTCACGCGTCACTTCGACATCACCCGCCCGGCCGTCAAGAAACACCTCGCGATACTGGAAAGCGGCCGCCTGATCACCGTGACCCCACGGGGACGCGAACGGATCAACGCCATCAATCCGGAAGGGTTCAGAGAGCTGGAAAACTGGCTCGAGATCTTCGACCGCTTCTGGGACGACCGCCTCTCCGCCCTCAAAACAGCCGTCGAAAAGGACGCATCATGACCAGCCATACCATCGAGAAATCACTCATCCTCGCCGCCGCGCCCGCGAATGTCTGGGCGTTCCTCACCGATCCCGACAAGCTCGCGATCTGGTTCCACCGCCCGGACAACGCCCTGACTTCCCCCGGACCGTTCTCCATGCCCGGCGAGGACGGAGAGCCTCTGGTCTGGGGCGAAGTGCGCGAGGCCCGCGCGCCGTCGCATCTCTCCTACAGTTTCACCGCGCGTCCGATGGGCGGCCATATGACCGAGGTGACCTGGGAACTCTCGGAGCTCGAGGCCGGCACGCGCCTGCGCCTCACGCACTCCGGCATTCCGGCCGGCGCGGAAGCCTTCGGCCTGCTGACGGGGTTCGACGGCGGATGGGACCGGCACCTCCTCTCCCTTCGCGAAGCCAGCGCCGCGGATTGACCGGACCCCCTTGTCGGATGATCCGGCGCGCCCTACCTAGGGCTGTGGCGGATCTACCCTTCGCGTACCTGTGGCAACATTCCAGTGGCCTTAAGCAAATCCGAGGGAGCTGGCTCTGGCTTGGCCGTGGTCATGCTATCTGGCGCCCACCTGTACATACAGGTCCTCGGGAATATACGCCTCTACGGATGCGGTGGTCCCCGCCACTTTACCGCCCCCGGCAGGCCCTTCAGCCTCGCCAGGGGTCCGGTAAATCCGACATCTCCGACACCTGATTTGGCCCCTTGCCTTGGGTCAGCTGCCCCGAAGGTCTATATGTCTTGCCAGACAGTTAATGAGGCCGCCTGATGTCAGACCCTACCCCTCGGAATTCCAACTCACACGGATTGGCCCACGCCCGCGAGTTGCAGGGGCACCTGACGTGGCTCGAAAGCTTCTCGGGCGCTGCCCTGGCCGTGCTGGCGACGGCGTCGGGCATCTACACCTACCTCGGCGTGTCCTCGCTTCTCGATGATACCGGCGCCCTGTCGTTCTTCGCGGCCTCCGCCTATTCCATTGCCGTCTCGGTCGGCATCTTCGTCTTCTGGTCCTACCTGATGCGGTTGATGCCCGCGATGCGCACCGCGGGCGCCAAGTTGAAGCTGATGGGCGCCATGCTGTTGGGCTCGGTCGCGATCATCGCGATGTCGTCCTGGTTGAACGCCGCCGCCCTGGCAGGCGCCGCGGCGGTCGAGCAGCATCTGGCGCAGACCGTGCAGGAATATCAGGAAGCGCTGGAGCAGGCCCACGACACGGCGGTGAGCGCGCAGGCGCTGGAGCGTGACGTCGCGCGCGTGCGCCAGTCGTTCGAGGATCTCTCCGAGCAGGAAGCCTCCGGCAACCTCTCCGGCCTCGCGGGGCGCGGCGCGGTGTTCCGGGTCCTGCGCCAGAAGGCCGAGGAACTGGCCGCTTTGGAGGTGCAGATCCAGGCGCAGACACCGCTGATCGACGGCGCTTTCGAGGAGGGCAACGCGATCCTGTCGCGGATGCGCGCGCTGATCGTGGAGCCCGGCGCGGTAGAGGCCCGCTCCGTCGCTTTCTCCGAGGATGCGGTTCGGCTGGCGGGGCTGGTCTCCTCCCTGCGGCAGCTCTCCGTCGCCCCTCTCGTGGATCGCGCGGCGGAGGATTTGTCCGCGTCGGTGGTCCTGCCCGAACTCGATTCCGCCACCACCGGCGGGCAGGAGGCTCAGGCCTCCACCATAACCTCGGTCCTGCAGGTTCTGGCGTTGCGGGCGGCCTCGCTCGAAGAAGCCGCCGAGCAGGTTCTGGCCCGCCCCGCCGCGCCCCAGGTCAGCTACACGCCGATTTCCTCAGCCGACGCCGTGATCCTCTACGCCCGCAACTTCGTGCCCTCCTGGGCCGGCGCCATCGCAATCGACCTCTTGCCGGCTGTGCTGGTCCTGATCCTGATGGTCACCCAAGGGGCCATCCGGGCCGGTCGTGGCGATCTGCCGGCGGAAGACACGCTGACCCTCGCCGAATTGCGCTCCGCCCTCCACGCGATGCGCGAGATGGAGGCGCTGGATCAACCCGCCGCGGCCACCGACCCGGCGCGCGCCACGCCGCCAGAGAACGTCAAACCCCTTGCGCCGCATCCGGTGCGGTCGAATGACTGAAACGACACCCGAACCACGGGCCGGCGGCGGCGTCACGGTCAAACGAGCGATCACCGGCATTCTCGCGTTCCAGATCGCGATGGCCGTGGTTCTGGCGGGCTCCGACCTGATCGGCGCGCTGCCAAGCCTCTTGGCCGGACGCAACGCGCCCGCGCTCGATGCGCCGGTGGCGCCTGGCGATCAGGTACGGCGCTACCGGCCCGGGGATCTGCCCGCCCGCGAGCGCGGCAATCCCGACCGCCAAGGCCCGATCCCCGATCCCGGCGACATGCCCTCGCGTCTGCGGTTTTCCGTGGACGGCGACGTTGCGCTCCTGACCGGTCGGATTGCCTCCGGCGACGCGGCGCGTTTCACGGAATGGCTCGACGGCGGTGCGTCCTTCGACACCCTCCGCCTGCATTCGCCCGGCGGTTCCGTCGGCGATGCTCTGGCCATCGGTCGCATGATCCGCGAGGCGGAGGTCACGACATTCATGGAGCCCGGTGACATCTGCCTGTCGGCCTGCCCCTATGTGCTCGTCGGCGGCACCACCCGCCATGTGCCGGACGATGCCATGGTCGGCGTCCACCAGCATTATTTCGGCGAGAACACGGCCCTCCCGGCGTTTCTGGCGATTGAGGACATTCAGTTCGGGCAGAGCGAGGTCATGGCACATCTGGATGCCATGGGAATCGACGTGCGTTTGATGCAACACGCGCTGGCGACCCCCCCTGAAGCGATCTACGTGCTGCTGCCGGAAGAGCTCCTGCGCTACGGCATCACGGTGGATACGGACGCCTCGGACGAGGCCAGCGCGCAGCCCTGACGCTCACGCGGCGGTCCGCCCGTCACTCGCCTCTGCATCAGGCGTCTCGGGAAGTTTGAAATCGCTCAACAGATCATTGAGATGCCGAGATAGCGCCGAGGTTTCGCGCGCGGTGCGGCTGGAGCTATCGGCCATTTCCGAGTTGTGCGACGCGAGATTGTTCACGTCGGCAATCTCACCGGCAAGGTCATGCAGGCTCTTGGACTGGCGTGACGACCCTTCGGCCAAGCGCCCAAGTACATCATCGACATTCGATATCTCGCCTGAAATTTCATTCAGCACGGTCCCCGCCTCGTGCACCAGCGTCACCCCTTCCGCGATATTCGCGGTGCTGTCGTCGATCATGGATTTGATTTCCTGTGCCGCGCTGCCGGAGCGTCGGGCGAGATCGCGGACCTCGGAGGCGACGATAGAGAAGCCCCGGCCAGCCTCACCGGCGCGTGCGGCCTCCACGCCTGCGTTGAGGGCCAACAGGTTGGTCTGGTGAGAGATCTCATCGATCAGCATCAGGACCCGCTCGATCTCCCGTGACGAATTAGCGATGCGGTCCATCGCGTCAGTCACCGCGACCACGACGTCACCGGAGCGCTCGACATTGGACTTTGCCGCGCTCGCCAAAGCCGCGGCCTTTTGCACATCATTGGTGTAATCCCTGACCTCATCGGAGAGGACGATGATCCGGTCGTTAGTGGCATTCAGCGTCGCCACCTGTTGCCGGGTGCGGGTTTCAAGATCGGCGGCCGATTGCGTCATGGCTTGCGCGCGGGTTCCCAGATCCCCCGTCGCTCGTGCGATATCCCGCATGACGTCGCACAATCGGGCAACCGCGGCGTTGAAGTCGGCACGGATCGAATCGTATTCCGGGTCGAGCGGCACCGCGAAATGACGCGTCAGATCGGCTCGCGCCAGATCGGCAAGCCCCTCTGTCACCAGATCGACGACCCGCTGCGCCTTGCCGATGATCTGCGCTTCGTCCGCGTCCTTCAGCGCGGCTGCATCGCGGCGCATCACCAATGTATGTTCCTTGAACTCCTCAACCGCGGCGGCCATCTCGCCCACCGCATCAGAGTGCTCCGTGTCCGGTATTTCCACGTCATATTGACCGTTGGTAAATTGCTGCACCGCACTGGTAATTCGCTTCAACCGGCGGATCAGGCTCTCGAAGGTGGTGATTGCCATCAGGGTGCCGCAAGCGGCCACGAAGAGCGCGAAGGCCAGCTGGATCCAGAACGCACGTTGCACGGCGGTCAGCCCATCGAGCGCCGTGGTGCTGATTTGCATCGTCAGATCCTGCTCGACCGCGCGCAGGTGGTCGATCCACGCAGAGGAGACATCGTACCACGCCAAGGGGCGGCGCCCACTGATCCCGTTCAGGGGCATGGCGCGATCGACCGCGCCGCGAAACTGCTCGATCGCCTCGACGCTTTCATCGCTGATGATCCGCTCCGTCAGCCCCGGCATGTGGCTTGCCTGCCCGATGTTTTGCAATTGCGCGCCCATGGCGCCACGCAGCAGGAGAAAATCGGCGTAAAGATCATCCGGGAATTGCGGCCGTCCCAGACCGACCGCGCCGATGGTGCGCTCCTGCCCGGCAGTCTCTTTCGCGGCGGTCAGATGCAGGGCGGCCTGAATATCGCCCATTAGCCGCGGCTCCGTGATCATCCCCGCAAGCTCTGCCTGCACCGCTTGCAGCGGCGCGATCATCCCCGAGAAATAGTCGGAGAGTTCCGAGACATCCAACTGCACCCGGGTAATCGCCAAGCGTTGATCGGCCAGCTGATCGAGATCGGCCAAAACCGACGCGACAACCTCCGGCGCGCCAACCTGCAGGGACCTGAGTGTGCCGTCGGTCTGTTCACGAACGGCGTCGGTCTGCTGCCGTTGCTGGTTCAATTCATCGGTGAAAACCCGGCCATTCGACGTGATGAACCCTGCCGACAGCCCTTGTTCGCGCTGCAATTCATGCACGAGATCGGTCAGCGCGCTGAAATCCAGCGTCACGCGGTGGGTCGCTTCCGCATTGCGGATGTCCTGCCGCAGGCCCGCAAGCTCGAGCCAGACGAAATAGCCCAAGGTGATCAGCAGAGGCGCGATCATCAGCGCCATGCGTGTCCGCAGATCCATTCACCACACTCCGATTCGAGACTTCCCCGAAAACGTAGCGGCAACAGACTAACAGAGGGTTTAGAAGGCTTCCGGCTTGGCCTCGCGCGCCATGTGGTCGAGCACGGCGTTGACGAATTTCGCCTCGCGCCCCTCGGGGAAGAAGGCGCGCGCCACGTCGACGAATTCGGTGATCACCACCTTGGGCGGCGCGGTCCCAGCGACCAACTCGGCGCCGGCGGCGCGGAACAGCGCCCGCAGGGTCGGGTCGATCCGGTCGATCGGCCATTTCGCCACCAGGGCGCGGTCGGTCATCTGGTCGATAACCGATTGTTTTCCCACGGCATCTTCCAGCGTCTTGCGGAACAGGTTCGGATCGCCCTCGGCCATTTCGTCGCCCTCGTAGGTGGCGCCGAAACGGTAATCCTCGAACTCCACCCGGACCTGGTCATAGGACTGGTTCGAATGCTCCATCTGGAACAGCGCCTGCACCGCATAAAGCCGCGCGGCCGAGCGCATCTGGCGCTTTTCGTCCCGTGAGGGGCCCTTGGGTTTCTTCTCGCTCATGCTGTCGATGATCCGTCTGCGATCTCTATGGTGCCTCGGGGTTTGAAGCCGAGGCTCCCCTTAGGCGCGCCGTACTTCCGCGTCAACGCGATGAGGTGCAGAGCCGCCTCGGCGGCACCGCCGGCGGTGTTCAGCCGCGCGCCGTCGGCCCGTTCCTCGGCCTGCTCGCGGTTCTCGACCGTGATGATCCCGTTGCCGATGCACAGCCCCTGCAGCCCCAACATCGTCAGCGCGCGCGAGCTTTCGTTGACCACCACGTCATAATGAGAGGTCGCCCCCCGGATCACGCAGCCAAGCGCCACGAAGCCATCGAAATTGCTCAACCGATGGGTGATGCCGATGGCCGTCGGCACTTCCAGCGAGCCCGGCACTTCGATGGTCTCATGGGTCACGCCCGCGCGGTCCAGCACATCGCGGGCGGCCTTCAGCTGTGCCTCGGAAATGCTCGTGTAGTAGGGCGCGATCACGATCACCACCTTCACCGGCTTGTCGAACGTCGGCAGGCCGAGGTCGTTGTCGGAATGTCCAGCCATCATCCAAGCTCCGAAATCTTGCGCGTGCCCACGATGGTCAGGCCGTAGGCATCAAGGCCCACCACCTTGGGCTGCGGGGAATTGGTCAGGAGGATCATGTCGCTCAACTCCAGCGAGGACAGGATCTGCGCGCCGAGCCCGTATTGCCGCAGGGTCTGCGGGCTGACCTCGTCATCGGCCACCAGCTTCATCGTCAGGTCGCGCAACAGCACCAGCACGCCGCGCCCTTCCTCGGCGATCAGCCGCATGGCATCGGCGAATTCGCCCGCTCGGCCCTTGGGGCCGATGCCCACGACATCCAGCAGTGGGTCCATCGCATGCATCCGCACCAGCACCGGCTCATCACCCGAGATGTCGCCCTTGATCAGCACGATATGCTCGGCGCCTTGAGTCTGGTCGGTGTAGATCCGCATCTTCCACTCGCCCCCGAACTCCGAGGTGATCACCTCCTCCTGGTTCACCCGCACGAGGTTGTCGTGGCGGCGACGGTAGGCGATCAGGTCAGAGATCGTGCCGATCTTCAGGTTGTGCCGTTGCGCAAAGGCGATCAGGTCCGGCAGCCGCGCCATGGAGCCGTCGTCCTTCATGATCTCGCAGATCACGCCCGAAGGGTTCAGCCCGGCGAGCCGCGCGATGTCCACGGCGGCCTCGGTATGGCCCGCGCGCACCAGCACGCCGCCGTTCTTGGCGCGCAGCGGAAACACGTGGCCCGGCGTCGCGATGTCCTGCGCGCCCTTCGCGGCATCGATGGCCACCGCCACGGTCCGCGCGCGGTCATGGGCGCTGATGCCGGTGCTGACGCCTTCGCGCGCCTCGATGGAAATCGTGAACGCCGTCTCGTGGCGCGAAGAATTGTTGGTGCTCATCAGGCTCAGCCCAAGGGCGTCGATCCGCTCACCGGGCAGCGACAGGCAGATTAGCCCGCGCCCGTGGGTCGCCATGAAGTTGATCGCCTCGGGCGTCGCCATCTGCGCCGGGATCACCAGGTCGCCCTCGTTCTCGCGGTCCTCGTGATCGACGAGGATGAACATCCGTCCGTTGCGGGCATCCTCGAGGATCTCATCAACGGAAGAGATCGCGTCCGACCAATCTTTCTCGACGGGTCCCGGCGTTTCGAAGGCTTGGGTCATATGGCGGCATCCCTATCTCGCGCGGCTGATACCACAGGCAGATAGTCGAAGCCGCCCCCGTTGGAAAGGGACCCCGGCGCGTCAGCCGGGGAACATCACGTCGCGCGCGATCGTGCCACCCAGTCCCGCCGTGGCGCTCCATTCGCGCTCCAGCGCCGTGGCGGCCACGACAACCAGCCCGTCGACGGGCACGTCTGCCTGCCGCGCCAAGGCCCGCAGATTGTCCCGCGCGGCGCGCCACGGGGTCGCGAGGCTCGGCGCCAGCCCCGCAGCATCAATCAACCCCGGCTCGACCCATGCTTGCGGCGCGCTTGCTCCATGGACCGCGACGAGCCGCCGCGCCGCGCCCTCCAGCGCCGCCAGCCGCGCGCGCGAGGCCGCAGGCATCTCACCGGCCCGGTGCATCCCCAAAGCGTTGTCGGAAAACAGGAACCCCACGATATCATGCCCGGTCACGGCACGAACGGTCGCATAGGTCTTGTAGGGCAACCCCAACCGCTCCGCCCGCTTCACCCGCAGACGCACGATCTCCAGGGGCAGGCTCGGCAGCAGCGCCGCGCGCGCCCGACTCCAGGCCACCTTGCGAAACCCATGTCCTGCCGCCATCGACGGCCCGCCATTATGCCCGATCCCCGCCATCACTCACCCTCCATCCACGCATCCGAAGCCACCGCACCAACCGTCGCTGACCGTCCCTTCGACACCAACCTCGAGCCACCGCGACCTATAGTTCCCTCGAAATCCAATCACGGCGCTGCCCGGAAAAACGACCCGACGCCCACCAACGCAGCACTCTACCGAAACAACGCCCAACCGAACCCAAGGCTCCCCCGCGCCCTCAACCCAAAGCGCCACGCCCGCAGCACACCACGAGCGCTCCTTCATCTTGGCCAATACAACTCAATCCCAAGGCCCGCCCCAAGCGCAGCCGGATCAGGTCACCCCCGCTCGCCCTGCCAATCGGCCAACCGCGCCACGTAACGCGCCAGCGTATCGATCTCGAAATTCACCCGGTCACCGGCCCTCGCGCGCCCCCATGTGGTCACGTCCTTGGTGTGCGGAATGATGTTCACGCCGAATTCGGACCCGTCCACCTCGTTCACCGTCAGCGAGGTGCCATTCAGCGCGACCGAGCCCTTGGGCGCCACGAAGCGGCCGAAATCACCGGGGGCGCGGAAGGTGAACCTTGTGCTGTCGCCCTCGTCCTCGACGCGCAGGATCTCGGCCACCCCGTCGACGTGACCCGACACGATATGCCCGCCCAATTCGTCGCCCACTTTCAGCGCACGCTCGAGGTTCAGCCGCGTGCCGACCTCCCATCCGCCGATGTTGGTCTTCGAGACCGACTCGGCCGAGATATCGACGTCGAACCAGTCGTCGCCCATGTCCACGACGGTCAGGCAGACGCCGTCGCAGGCGATCGAGGCGCCCATGTCGACGGTTTTCATGTCATAGGTGGTGCCGATCCGCGCCCGCAGGTCTCCGCGATGCTCCAACGCGCGGACCTCGCCCAGATCGGTGACAATTCCTGTGAACATGCGCAATCTCCCCTGCTTCGCTCCCTGTTATCGCGCCCGGCACATCGCCGTCCAGCACCCTCTCCCGCGCCGCCGCGCGCCGCGCCTCACCCACACGCGACCGGACACGCAGATGTCACATTTCAGCCCCGGCCCTGCCCTTCCCTTTTGCTCTTGTCAGGCAAACCCGGCTAGACAGACCCGACACCAAAGGATCCGACACCCCGATGGCCCCCAGCCACGCCGACCGCAGCTTCCTGTTCCTGCAAGGCCCCCACGGGCCCTTCTTCAGCCGCTTGGCGGAGATGCTGACCCATGCCGGCGCGCGGGTCTGGCGGGTGGGCTTCAACCGCGGGGACGAGGCATTCTGGCCCGACCGCGCCACCTATATTCCCTTCACCGATCCCGGCACCGATTGGCCGGACCACGCCGCGCGGCTTCTCGATAGCCACGGCATCACCGATCTGGTGCTCTACGGCGACACCCGCCCGATCCACGCCGAGGCCATCGCGCTGGCCAAGGCGCGCGGCATCACCGTGCACGTCTTCGAGGAAGGCTACCTGCGCCCCTACTGGATCACCTACGAGCGCGGCGGCGCCAACGGCCACTCGCGCCTGATGGAGACCTCGGTCGACCAGATGCGCCGCGCGCTCAAGGATCTCGACCTCGACCTGCCCGATGCCCCGGCGAAATGGGGCGACATGCGCCAGCACGTCTTCTACGGCGCGCTCTACCATTGGTTCGTCATGGCCCGGAACCAGCGCTACGCGGCCTTCCGTCCGCACCGGACCCTGACGGTGACACAGGAATTCCGCCTCTACCTGCGCCGCCTCGCGCTGATGCCGCTCCTCTGGCTCGACCGGGTGCAGGCGACCTACCGGATCAAGACCGGCGGCTTTCCCTACCACCTCGCACTGCTGCAACTGGCCCATGACGCGAGCTTCCGCGATCACGGCCCCTTCGACAGCATGGACGAGTTTCTCGAGGTGCTGATCTCGGGCTTTGCCGACGGCGCACCGGCCCATCATCACCTCGTCTTCAAGGCGCATCCGCTGGAGGACGGCCGTACCCCGATCCGGGCCGACATCAAGCGCCTCGCCGCGGAACACGGCGTGACCGACCGGGTGCATTACGTGCGCGGCGGCAAGCTGGCGCGGCTCCTGAACGATGCGCGCTCGGCGGTGACGGTGAATTCCACCGCCGCGCAGCAGGCGCTCTGGCGCGGATTGCCGCTCAAGGCCTTTGGCCAAGCCGTCTACCTCAAGCCCGAATTCGTCTCCGAGCAATCCCTCTCCGCCTTCTTCCAGAACCCCTCGCGCCCCGACAGCCGCGCCTACCGCGATTACCGCCATTACCTGTTGGAAACCTCGCAGATCAGCGGCAGCTTCTACTCGTCCCGAGGCCGCAGGCAGCTCCTGCGGCAGGTGGTCGACATGATGCTCTCGCCCGAGGATGCCTATGACGCGCTCGACGCCGGGCGACCGGCACCAAGGCAACACCTTTCCCTCGTAAACTGACGCGCGCGTTGCAAAAGGGTTTCCCGAACCTGCCTTTTTGGCTAATCTGCAAAAAAACGAGAACAAAATATCTGAGGCAGTTCAGGCTAAAGGAGCCATCCCCGTGACATCGAGGGTTCCCCGTTTCGCGCGGATCACCGCGCTTTGCACTTGTATCGTGGCGCTATCGGCTTGCGATGTGCTCACCCGCGTCCTTCCATCGGCAGGCCCGACCCGCAGCCAGATCTTCGCCGGTTCGGTCCAGAACGAGGGCGATGCCTTCGTGGTCGAGGTCAACCAACGCGTCACCGCCGCCACATCTCTCGTGCCGACCCTTGGTTTCCCGCGCGAGTTGCTGAACGCGGGCGTCTCCAACACCGACCTGATCCGGCCGGGCGACCTGCTGTCGCTCACCATTTTCGAAAACGTCACCGACGGCCTGCTGGCCGGTGAGGGCGCCAATGCCGCGCAATTGACGACGCTTCAGGTCGATACATCCGGCTTCATCTTCATCCCCTACGCTGGCCGCATCCGCGCCGCGGGCAACACGCCCGAGCAACTGCGCGAGGTCATCACCCGCAACCTCGACGAACAGACCCCGGACCCGCAGGTCATCGTCACGCGTGAGGCCGGCGACGGCGCCACCGTGGTCGTCGCAGGTGACGTCAACGGTCAGGGTATCTTCCCGATCGAGCGTCCGACGCGGACCCTCTCCGGCGTGCTCGCCGCTGCCGGCGGCAGTGCCCTCGACCCCGAGGTGACGCGCGTCACGCTGGTGCGCGGGGGCCATACCGGCACCGTCTGGTATCAGGACATCTTCCGCGATCCGAACGTCGACGTGGCGCTGCGCGCCGATGACCGCATCGTGGTTGAAGGCGACACCCGCCAGTTCACCGCGCTTGGCGCGACCGGTGCCCAGACCATCGTCGAATTTGAGAGCCGCGTGATCTCCGCGATCGACGCGATTGCCTCCGTGGGCGGCCTCAACCCCTCGCTCGCCGATCCCACCGGCGTCTTCGTGCTCCGCAACGAGCCCGAGGAACTCGCCAACCTCGTGCTTGGCCGCGACGACCTGATCGGCACCCAGCGGATGATCTACGTGCTCGACCTCACCGCGCCCACCGGCATGTTCGAGGCCCGCGACTTCGTCATCCGCGATGGCGACACGGTCTACGTGACCTCGGCGCCGATCACCCAGTTCAACACCGCGATCTCGGCGCTGACCGGCACGTTGAGCGGCGTCACCGGGCTCACGGAATCCGTCGGCGCCGCGAACTGAGCCATGGCAACGCCCGGCACCACCGGGGCGGGGGCGCAACAGGCCCCGCCCCGCCGCCGCGCCTTCCACTTCAACGCGGGCTTTCTCACCAACGCCCGCGTGCGCCGCATTCTTTCCCTCGCAGGCTATGACCTGAAGCTCGGCAAGCCCGAGGCCACCGATGATGTCGTGGTCTGGGGCCACTCGCCCTATGCCCCGCGCGGCGAGGCCGTGGCCGAGGCCACCGGCGCCTCCCTCGTGCGGGTCGAGGATGCTTTCCTGCGGTCGCTCCACCCCGGCCGCTCCGGCGAGCCGCCCCTGGGCCTCGTGGTGGACCGCCGCGGCGTCTACTTCGATGCGACCGGGCCCTCTGATCTCGAACACATCCTCGCCAGCCATCCGCTCGACGATACCGCCCTCCTAAACCGCGCCCGCGATGTCATGGCCCGCATGGTCGAGGGACACCTGTCGAAATATGCCGCCCACGATCCTGATCTCGCCCCGCCCCCGCCGGGCTATGTGCTGCTGATCGACCAGACCCGCGGCGACGCCTCCATCGCCCTCGGACAGGCGACCCCTGACAGCTTTGCCGAGGCGCTCGCCTGGGCGCGCGAAGATCACCCCGACGCCCATATCGTCATCAAGACCCACCCCGAGACCCGCACCGGCCACCGTCCCGGCCATTTCGACGCCGAGACCCTGCCGCCCAATGTATCGCTCGAAGATCGCCCGATCAGCCCCTGGCGCCTGTTCGAGGGTGCGCGCGCCGTCTACTGCGTCACCTCGCAGGCCGGGTTCGAGGCCATTCTTGCGGGCCACAAACCCGTGACATTCGGCGTGCCCTTCTACGCAGGTTGGGGCCTCACCGATGACCGCCGCCCTACCCCGGCCCGCCGCCAACGGACGCTGACCCGCGCGCAGCTCGTCGCCGGCGCGCTGCTGCTCCACCCCACATGGTACGACCCCTACCGCGACGCGCTTGGCGAGGTGGAAGACGCCCTCGGCGCGCTCGAGGCCCAAGCCCGCGCCTGGCGCGAGGATCGCGCAGGCTACACCGCGCTCGGCATGCGCAGCTGGAAACGCGGCCACCTGCGCGCCAGCTTCGGCCAGCACGGCCCCCTTCGGTTCTCGGCCCAGCCCGAGCCGGATCGCCCGACATTGGTCTGGGCCAGCCACGCCACGCCCGACCTCGCCGCCGCCTGCGGCGATGCGCCCCTCCTGCGGGTGGAAGATGGCTTCCTGCGCTCGCGCGGCCTCGGTGCGGAGCTGGTCCCGCCCCTCTCGCTGGTCCGGGACGACCTCGGCATTTACTATGACCCGACCCGCGAGAGCCGGCTGGAGCGTCTGATTGCCGAGGCCGCCACCCTCCCCCCGCCGCGCCTCCTTCGCGCCGAGCGTCTGATCCAGACCCTGCGCCGCGCCGGGCTGACGAAATACAACCTCACCGGCGGCACCCTCCCCGATCTGCCGCCGGGCCGCGCCGTGGTGCTGGTGCCCGGCCAGGTGGAGGACGACGCCTCGATACGCCTCGGCGCGGGCGCGGTGTCGACCAACGCGGCCCTCCTCCACCAAGCCCGCGCCCTCTTCCCCGAGGCTTTCGTGATCTACAAACCCCACCCCGATGTGGAAGCCGGCCTGCGCCCCGGCGCGCTCACCGAGGCCGAGGCCGCGCCCGCCGATCACATCGCGCGAGAGACCGGCGCCGTGGCGCTGCTCTCCGTCACCGATCACCTCGTCACCATGACCTCCGCCATGGGGTTCGAGGCGCTGATCCGGGGCATTCCCGTCACCACCCTGGGCGCGCCCTTCTACGCCGGATGGGGCCTGACCGACGACCACGGCACCATCCCTTCCCGACGCACCGCACGCCCCTCCCTTGCCGCCCTTGTCCACGCCGCGCTGATCACCTATCCGCGCTATACCGACCCGGTCACAGGCCTCCCCTGCCCGGTCGAGATCGCCGTCGAACGGCTGCGCACAGGCGCAGGCGTCCCCCGCAAACCATCGCTCCGCGCCTTGGCAAAATTACAGGGATGGCTGGCAGGGCACAGCTGGCTCTGGCGCCGCTAGGTTGCACAAATGCGACCTGACACAGCGCCACTCACAGAGTTACCCACAGGTATCTAGCGAAATTCAAATATCTCAGGTGTGACGCCGCCAAAGGCTCAGCGCATCCGGCCCCAGCTGTTCAACCCGCTCCAACGCGAACCGGGGCGCCTCCGCCAAAGCCGCAATGCCCATCGCGCCGACCGACGGCGTGCCCTCCGCGCCCAGCATCACGCCGCCCGAAAACACCGCGAGCCGATCCACCGCGTCCGCCGCCAGAAGCGACGCCGCCAAGGCGCCACCACCTTCGCAGAAAACCCGTGTCAGGCCCTCGTCTCCCAACCGCCGCAACGCCGCGTCCGCGTCCACCTGCCCGCTGGCATCGGGCGTCACTTCCAGCAGCCGCGCACCCACCGCGCTCCACGCCTCCCGCGCCGCAGCCGGCGCGTCCGGGCCATGGACCAACCAGACCGGCACCTCCCGCGCACTGCGTCCCAGAACCGAGTCCACCGGTAGCCCCAACCTGCGCGAGATCACCACCCGCACCGGCTGCGCCACATCGCCCATCCCGCGCACCGTCAACGCCGGGTCATCGGCCCGCGCCGTGCCCGCGCCCACCATCACCGCGTCGTGGCGGCCGCGCATCCAATGCACCCGCCGCCGCGCCTCGGGGCCGGTGATCCATTGGCTCTCGCCACTCGCCGTCGCGATCCGTCCATCGAGCGAGGTCGCCACCTTCAGCGTCACCATCGGACGCCCTTCGCGCACCCGCGACAGGAACCCCTCATGCACCCGCAAAGCCTCCGCCTCGCAAACCCCCGTAACGACCTCGATGCCAGCGTCCCGCATCCGCGCGATGCCGCCGCCCGCCACCCGAGGATCAGGATCGCCACAGCCCACCACGACCCGCGCCACCCCGGCGTCGATCAACGCCTGGGCGCAAGGCCCGGTCTGCCCGGTATGATTGCAAGGCTCCAGACTGACATAGGCGCAAGCCCCGCGCGCGGCGTCACCCGCCTGCCGCAGGGCCACGACCTCGGCATGGGGCCGCCCGCCCGGCGCTGTTGCGCCACGTCCGACGACACGACCGTCGCGCACCAGCACGCAGCCCACGGCGGGGTTCGGCCAGACCTTCCCAAGCCCGCGCGCGCCGAGGCTCAGCGCCAGAGCCATCCAGCGCGCGTCACTCATTTCAGCTTTCGGTGGTCTGTGCAGGCGGTCGCAATTCCGAAAGGAAATCCTCGAAATCGCCCGTTGCCTGGAAGTTCTTGTAAACGCTCGCGAAACGCACGTAGGCGACGGTATCGATCGCCGCCAGACGCTCCATCACGATCTCGCCGATGACCTTCGACTGCACGTCGGTCTCGCCCAGGCTCTCCAGGCGCCGCACCATGCCCGAGATCATCTGGTCCACCCGCTCCGGCTCGATCGGCCGCTTCTGCAGGGCCATGCGGATTGAGCGCTCCAGCTTCGAGCGGTCGAAATCCTCGCGCTTGCCGCTGGACTTGATCACCACAAGATCGCGCAGCTGCACCCGCTCGTAGGTCGTGAAACGCCCCGCGCAGGCCGGACAGAACCGCCGCCGCCGGATCGCCACATGGTCCTCCGCCGGACGCGAGTCCTTCACCTGGGTGTCCACATTTCCGCAAAATGGGCAACGCATGGCGCAGCCTCCCGTCTCTGTCGCGCTCCGGAGGAACCCTCGCCGCGCCGGCCTCTGTTTTGGGGCTTTTGCCCGCTTATCCACAGGCACTATAGGGAGCACGTCACGGCTTGTGTAGGCCCAATCCACCCCTACAGGATATGGCACCGCCCGCCTGTTGCACTCCGGTCAACATGCCCTTCATCTTTTTCCAAATACGGCCCCCGGCCCGCCCCACACGGGCCGCCCCGCCGATGGTTCGCCTCACTCCGACAGCGCCGCGCGACCCGCCTCGTTCAAACGGTAGACCCCGGTCGAGACCTTCTCGAACCACCCGTAGTGATTGGACCGCATGATCAGCGTCGCCCGCGCAACGCCGGTGGATTTCGCCACCTCCGCGCCCTTGGCCGCGCCCGCCAGCGCAAGGAACTCGGCGCAGAGCGTCGCCTCCTGCCGGTAGGCCGTGACCCGCGCGCCCTGCAGGCCGCCAAGGTTCGGATCGCCCTCGCGCCGCTCGAATTCGCTCACGATCATGCGCCGCTTCCGCGCCACCTTGCGCGGCGTGTAGGGGCCGGGCTCGGCGTAGACCTTCACCGTGCCCGCCTCCACATCCACCCCCATGACGCCCAATCCCAACCGGCGTGCCATGCGCACATTCTCCCGCAACGCCTTCAACCAGGGCCGGCCGCGCCCCTTGGCCACGGCGAGGTAGACGCAGTCACAGACCGCCAATCGCGCGATTCCCTGGTGGAACAGGGTCAGCGAGAAGCCCCGCTTCAACTCCACCACGACCATGTCCTCGCCGCGCATTCCGACGACATCCGCCGGTCCGATCTCTCCCTTGACGGTAAAGCCATGGGCCTCCAGATGCGCTTTGACGGGGGGATATAGATCGGTCTCTTTCATCGCGCCCCACGCTATGCGCAAATATCGACGGCGTGAATCCCCGAAACAAGCGGTTCAGGGCCGATTCACGGCTTGACACCCCGGCGCGGCCTCCGTACTTCCCAATTCAGATTTTCCGGGCGCAGAGTCTTCTCCGCGCCCTATTGGTTTCAGAGCCCCCGGCAGATCGCCCCGGCCCTGCTTGAGATACGAAGAGGACACCCCATGTCGCGCGTCTGCGAACTGACCGGCAAAGGCCCGATGACGGGCAACAACGTAAGCCACGCCAAGAACCGCACCCGCCGCCGGTTCCTGCCGAACCTGAGCGACGTGACGCTCGGCTCCGACACGCTGGACCGCCGCTTCAAGCTGCGCATCTCCAACGCGGCCCTGCGCACCGTTGACCACCGCGGTGGCCTCGACGCATTCATGGCGAAAGCCAAGGACGCCGAGCTCAGCGAGCGCGCGCTGAAGATCAAGAAAGAGATCGCCAAGGCGCAGGCCGCACAGGCCTGATCCCCGATCGATAGGCTGCAGGCGGCTCACCCCGCCGCATCCGACACCTTTCGCCCCGCCGGGATGTCCCGCGCGGGGCTTCGTGTGTGTGGCAGTTCGCGGGCGTTTGACCCTTGGCCCCGACCAAGGCCCCGCGCTACAAGCGCGTCCATGATCCGCCGCGCGCTCATCCCCACGTTCATCGTGTTTGCCTTGGTGCTCACCAGCCTCGCGGCTGTTGTCGCGCAGACACGCATGGCGGTGGCTGGCGGCTATTGCGGCACCGGCGCGCCGATCCTGCTGCTCGACCGCGCGGGCGTCCCGATTCTCGATGACGCCGGAGAGGCCGTCGCCGCCCCCGAGTGTCCCGCCTGTCATCTGGTTCTGGCCGCGACACCGCCGCCCCGCGCGGGCGTCCAGCCGATCCGTGCCACGCTCCGCCCGGCGCAGCCCTTCACCGCACATCCCCTCACTGCTCTCCATGTTTTTCAGGGTGGCCATGCCCGCGCACCACCGCGCGGTGTCTGAGCCAAAGACACCCCTCAAAAACCTACGAGAGACAATATGACCTTCAAAACAACGCTCCTCGCCACCGCCTTCGCGGTGCTCCCCACCCTTGCGTCCGCCCATATGGTGATCGAAGACGCCTATGCCCGCGCCTCTAGCCCCGTCGCCCAGACCGGCGCGACCTTCCTAACGCTGTTCAACCATTCTGACACCGACGACCGCCTGATCGGCGCGTCTTCCGAGGCGGCTGAACGGCTGGAGCTGCACACGCATATCGAGGAAGACAATGGCATCATGCGGATGAGAGAGGTCGAAGACGGCTTCCCCGTCGCGGCTGGCGAGCGCATTCACCTCACCCGTGGCGGCATGCACGTGATGATGCTCGGCCTCACTGGCCCTCTGGTCCAAGGGGAGGAGATCGAAGTGACCTTCACCTTCGAGCATGCCGACCCCGTCACCCAGACCATCGTCATCGACAACGAGCGTCAGCCGGGCGCTGGCGCCCATGGAGAGCACGCGGACCACGGCGCGATGGACATGGACATGGACGACGCGGATCACAGCGGCCACGGCTCCGACCACTGATCCATCGAGACGACAACGGCTCCGCCCTTCCCGAGCGGAGCCGTCATGTCTCAGCCCTGCGCGCCGCCGGTCAAAAGCCTGCCGGCGCGCAGAATCTCACCCGTTCGGTCAACCGCAGCTTTGCTCGGCCAGGGTCGAGAATGTCCGCCACGCCGACCACATTTCCTCGTCGCGGGCCCGGTCGGACTGCCGCGTATCCTGCGCCCGTTGCGGATCGTCGAACCACCGCGCCCCTTCGCGCATCTGGCGCCGCGACAAGGTCACGTCGGCCGCATCGCCGATGCAGGAGCACAGGCTCCGCGATGAGTACTGGTCGGATGCCATGCAGGCACGCTGGATCGGATTGGCTTGGACAGATTGCGGAACAGCCATGACGGCCACCGCAACAGCGGGGTATATAAATCGCATATCAATCGCCTCTAATGTAACGGGTCTTTTTGCCCGGTCTGCTCTGCCGGCATTATGTCTGACTCGGGCGGCGCGGGTCAATTCACGACTTCGCCGATCAATGCAGGCGCGCTTGGGTGACGTAGACGACGATCCGCTCCTCCCCGAGCGCGCGCATGGCCTCCAGCCGGTGCAGCCCTTCCAGCAGGACATAGCGCCCCTTCCCCTCGCGCACCCGGATCGGGGTGGTTTGCCCGTTCTCGAGGATATCATGGGCCAGAGCGTCCACCCGCTCGGCCTCCAACGTCTTCTTCCGCTTGGCGGGCACATAGATGTCGTCCATTCGCAGCGGGATCTGGTTGGGCATCGCTCATCCTCTCAGCGGCTTCAAAGCGAGCCTAGCACAGCCATCGCGCCACGGCGTTACGTTAAGTTTTGGCGGCGGCGCGCCCATGCCGCAATCAACACACCGACCCCCGCGGCACCGTCACGAGCCAATGGCAGCCCCGCTCCCGCCTCCCGACGTCCCGAGCCCCGTCACATCGCGCGGCTCCGACCGAAGCCCGGCCCATGGCACGCCCACCGCCCCGCTCCACCGCTCACCATACTGCGCGCACCCGCTTCTTCGTCCCCTCCGCGCACCGATACCCCCGCTGCTCCACCCCATCTGTACCGGCAAAGAAAACCCGGATGCCGACAAACGCGCGCAGGCCCTTTCCCCGCCCCGCCCAACACGCTACATCCCCTTGAAACCCTCGCTTCAAGGCCGTCCCATGACCGACCTCAACCGCATCCGCAATTTCTCCATCGTGGCCCATATCGACCACGGGAAATCCACGCTGGCCGACCGGCTGATCCAGCTCACCGGCACCGTGGCCGAGCGCGACATGCAGGCGCAGCTGCTCGACCAGATGGATATCGAGCGCGAGCGGGGCATTACCATCAAGGCCAATACCGTCCGCATCGAATATCCTGCCAAGGACGGGAACACCTATATCCTCAACCTGATCGACACGCCGGGCCACGTCGACTTCGCCTACGAGGTCTCGCGCTCGATGAAGGCGGTGGAGGGGTCGCTTCTGGTCGTCGACGCCTCGCAAGGGGTCGAGGCGCAGACGCTGGCCAACGTCTATCAGGCGATCGACGCGGATCACGAGATCGTGCCGGTGCTCAACAAGGTCGACCTGCCCGCGGCCGAGCCCGACCGGGTGCGCGAACAGATCGAAGACGTGATCGGCATCGACGCCAGCGAAGCCGTCGAGATTTCCGCCAAGACCGGCGTCGGCATCCCCGACGTGCTGGAAGCCATCGTCACCCGCCTGCCCGCCCCCACGGGCGACCGCGACGCGCCGCTCAAGGCGATGCTGGTGGACAGCTACTACGACAGCTACCTCGGCGTCGTCGTCCTGATCCGCGTGATCGACGGGGTCATCAAGAAGGGCGACAAGATCAAGATGATGCGCACCGGCGGGCAGTATCCCGTTGATCGCCTTGGCGTCTTCACCCCGAAGATGAAGGACATCCCCGAGCTTGGCCCCGGCGAGATGGGCTTTCTCACCGCCTCGATCAAACAGGTGCGCGATACCCGCGTGGGCGACACGATCACCCACGAGAAGCACGGCGCCACCGACGCGCTGCCGGGCTTCAAGCCGTCGCAGCCCGTCGTCTTCTGCGGCCTCTTCCCGGTTGATACCAACCAGTTCGAGGACCTGCGCGACGCGATCGAGAAGCTGGCGCTCAACGACGCCTCCTTCTCCCACGAGATGGAGACATCCGCCGCGCTCGGTTTCGGTTTCCGTTGTGGTTTCCTTGGGCTCCTCCATCTTGAAGTGATCCGCGACCGGCTGGAGCGCGAATACGATATCGACCTGATCACCACCGCGCCCTCGGTCATCTACCACGTGCACATGCGTGACGAGACGATGGTCGAGCTGCACAACCCCGCCGACATGCCCGACCCGGCCCATATCGACCGGATCGAGGAGCCGCGGATCAAGGCCACGATCCTCGTGCCCGACGACTACCTGGGCGATGTGCTGAAGCTTTGCCAGGACCGGCGCGGCATCCAGCAGGACCTCACCTACGCGGGCACGCGGGCGATGGTGGTCTACGACCTGCCCCTGAACGAGGTGGTGTTCGATTTCTACGATAGGCTGAAAAGTGTTACCAAAGGGTATGCGTCGTTCGATTACCAGATGATCGGCTACCGCGAGGATGCGCTGGTGAAGATGCAGGTTCTGGTCAACGATGAGCCGGTCGACGCGCTCTCCATCATGGTCCACCGCGACCGCGCCGAGACCCGCGGCCGCGCCATGGTCGAGAAACTCAAGGAACTCATCCCCCGCCACATGTTCAAGATCCCGATCCAGGCAGCCATCGGCGGCCGCGTCATCGCGCGCGAAACCCTCTCGGCCATGCGCAAGGACGTGACCGCGAAGTGCTACGGCGGCGACGCCTCGCGGAAGCGGAAGCTCTTGGACAAGCAGAAGGCGGGCAAGAAAAAGATGCGGCAGTTTGGGAAGGTGGAGATCCCTCAGAGCGCCTTTATTAGCGCACTAAAGATGGACAGTTAGCACGCAAAGGGGCCAGCCATAGCTGGCCCCTTTGCGTGACGGTGGGCGAAAGCGACTTTTGCGTACAAAAGTCTGCGGGCCCACACAGGGGTTACGGCGCGGAGTCCCGTGCTTCTAGTGTGTCCCTAAAGGCAAGCCGTTTGCACGTTTAACACCCCCCGCCCGGCTCCGCCGGAGAGCGCCCGAACCGCCCCCGTCGTGCCAATGGCACGCGTGACGCGGACGCTGCTCACCCCCCTCGGCTCAGACTCGCCGCTCACCATCACTGTTCCGAAACACGCAACGTCCCCGACGCTCCCCGCCCACAACCCATCGCAACATGCCAAGTCCCGCCCGCCTCCAGCGGTGTACGGGCTGTGTACGGGATGTGCACAGGTGTCACGCGGCCAGAAACGCCGCCACAGCCGCCTCGAACTCCCGCGGCTTCTCGGCGTGCAGCCAATGCCCCGCTCCGGGAATCTTCGCGAAGCGTGCGGCGGGAAACAGCGCCTTCACCCGCTCCCGATGTTCCGGCAGAACGTAGTCCGACTCCCCGCCCGAGAGCATCAGGACCGGCCCCTCGAAGCAGCTCTCGACCTCGGGAAACCCGAGCACGGCGCCCATGTCGGCCTCCAACTGGTCGAGGTTCAGCCGCCAGCGTTTCGCCTTCACGTCCAGCGATTGCAGCAGGAAGGCACGCACCCCCGGCTCCTCGATCTCTGCCGCCAGTTGCCGGTCCGCGTCGCCGCGGGTCTCCACCCGCGGCAGATCCACCGTCCGCATCGCGTCGATCATGCCCTGCTGCGTGTGCCCGTAGGCGACCGGCGCGATGTCCGCGACCACCAGCTTGCGCAGCGTCTCAGGGTGGTTCAGCGCCAGAACCATCGCCGCCTTGCCGCCCATGGAGTGCCCGACAACATCCGCCTGCCCTCCATTTTTCGCAATGATTTCCGCAAGATCGCCAGCCATCGCCGGGTAGTCGTGGGGGGCGTTCCACGGGCTCGCGCCGTGGTTGCGCATGTCAACGGTGATCACGAAACGCGTCTCCGAGAGGCGCTTGGCGATCACGTTCCAGTTGCGGGCAGATCCGAAGAGCCCGTGGGCAATCAGGATCGGCGGAGCGGCTGTTTTCGTGCCGAAGGTGTAACTTTCCAACATGACACAGGCATAGGGGGCCGGGCGCGAAAACGCCAGATGCACCAGGGGTTGAGGGCACCGCGCCCAGGGCGTAGCTTCCCGACCGAGCGAATGAGGGGCACGACGATTCCATGGATCACGCAGGGTATCAGCAGATGACCGAGGAGTTGCGCGCGCTGATGGCCGAGCGTCTCTCGGTGCGGGCGCGCAGCTTCCCCAAGGCCGTGCGCAAGGCCGGTCGGCTGCTGCCCGCGCCTGCGCGCACCGCGGCGCGCGAGTTGATTGCCCTTGAACCCCGCCTCGCCCATCCCAAGCTTGCCGCCCGCACCGATCCCGCCCAGGCGACGCGCGCAGCCAATGTCATTCGCAACAGTCTCGCCCGGCGCCGCCCCGGTGCCCGTGCCGGTCAGCGCCGCAGTCTGCTAGCCGCCGAAATCGGCTTCCGCGCGCTCGTCGTCATCGGCGCCGGCATTGCCTTTGTGCAATGGATCGGCCCCACCTGAGACGCCGCCCGAGCACGCTACACGCCACGAAAAACGGCGCGAGAAAGGCCTCCCCTCCCCGCGCCGCATGCCTGTCAGAGCCCGCCCTCAATGCGCCGGCTTGATGAACGTCCCGTTCTGCAAATCCCGCATCGCCTGCTGCAACTCCGCCTGCGTGTTCATTACGATCGGCCCGTGCCAGGCGACAGGTTCCTCGATCGGCGCGCCCGAGATCAGGAGGAAGCGCACCCCTTCCGCGCCCGCCTGCACCGTCACCTCGTCCCCGGTACCAAAACGGATCAGCGTGCGGTCGCCAGAGAGGTCGCGGATGTTGACCTCCGCCCCCATCACTTCCTTCTCCAGCAAGATACCTTCGGGCCCTGACGCGTCGACAAAGGCGCCTGCCCCCTCGAACACATAGGCGAAGGCGCGGCGGTAGGTGTCGATCCGGAAAGTCTTCTTCACCCCCGCCGGCACGGCAATATCGAGGTACTGCGGATCCGCCGCGACCCCGTCGACCGGGCCACGTTTGCCCCAGAATTCACCGGTGATGACACGCACACGCACGCCGTCGTCGTCGATCACCTCGGGGATATCGGCACCGGCGATATCCTGGTAGCGCGGTGCCGTCATCTTGTCGGCGGCAGGCAGGTTTCCCCACAGCTGGAACCCATGCATCTGCCCCCGCGCATTCCCCGTGGGCATCTCCTGGTGCAGAATGCCCGAGCCCGCGGTCATCCATTGCACCGAGCCCGCCCCCAGGGTGCCGGAGTTGCCCAGACTGTCGGAATGCGCCACCTCGCCTTCCAGCACATAGGTAATCGTCTCGATCCCGCGGTGCGGATGCCACGGAAACCCCTTGGCGTAGAACGCCGGGTCATCGTTGCGGAAGTCGTCAAACAGCAGGAACGGATCAAGCTCGCTCGGGTCCTGGAACCCGAAGGCGCGATGCAGATGGACGCCCGCCCCCTCCATGGTGGCCTGGGCCGGGCGCGTCTCGATGATCGGACGGATAGACATGAGGAGCCTCCTTGCGGCAATTGTGTCCACTAGGTAGGAGCGGTCATCGCCGCCGTCTATTCTGCACGGCGGCACGAAAGGTGTGCAATGGCGCGGAAATCGAAGACCCCCGACCCCGATGAGGTCCTGGCCAGCATCACCCCGCGCCCCGCACGCCGGGTGGTCGCGGTAGGCTTCATCGTGGCCCTCGGCGTGGTCGTCTGGACTGTCGCCGCCCTGCGCCCGCCCGAACACTTCGGCTACATGCTGTTTCTCACCTTCTTCGGCGCCGGCTGCTTCTGGCTTGGCTACGGGATCTGGCAGGCCTCGGGCCGCGAGATCGAACTCACCCGCTCCGAATTGCGCGAGGTGGGCGGCCGCAGCCTCTGCCGCCTCGACAACGTGGCCCGCGTCGACCGCGGCGCCTTCGCGTTCAAACCCGCCGGCGGTTTCCTCGTCCGCCTGAAACAACCCCAAGGTCCGCGCGTCTTCGCCCCCGGCCTCTGGTGGCGCGCCGGACGGACCCTTGCCATCGGCGGCGTCACCGCGCGGCAGGACGCCAAGAATGTCGCCGACATGATGATCGTCATGCAGGTGGAACGCGGCGAAGACGTCTGAGCCCAGACCCCTAAAACACCCTGCAATCCACACCAAAACTCGCCGCCTCTCCCGCCCGCCTTCATCTTGGCCGATACAACTCCGGGGGGAATGCGGCTCACAGAGACGCAGGGGGGCAGAGCCCCCTCTACAGTTCCCAAACCTGCGACGTCATCGGCGGCTCAGATCCCCTTCGCCTGATAACTCGCCGCGACCCGGTTGATCGACACGAGGAAGCCCGCGGTCCGCAGATCAAGCACGTCATCGCGCTCGTACCAGACCTTGCGCATCGCGGCATAGGCCTCGCGCATGGTGTCGTCGAGCCCTGAGCGGACCAGCTCCAACTCCCCGGCCCCGCGCAGGTACTTCTGCTTGAAGTCCGGCGTCATCGACCATGCGCCGCCAAGGTGCTTGTCCAGCCGCTCCAGCTCATCGACGATCAACTGGTGGCGCGCCTCTTCCTGGCGCCGCTGCATGCGGCCGAAGCGGATATGGCTGAGGTTCTTGACCCATTCGAAATAGGAAACCGTCACACCGCCGGCGTTGGCGTAGAGGTCGGGGATGATGACCGTGCCGCGCTCCATCAGGATGTCGTTGGCCCCCGCCGTAATCGGGCCATTCGCCGCCTCGATGATCAGCGGCGCCTTGATCCGGTCGGCATTGCCGAGGTTGATGACCCCCTCCAGCGCCGCCGGGATCAGGATATCGCACTCCTCTTCCAGCGCGGCGTTGCCGTTCTCGTCGAAATTGCCGTTGGGATATCCCTTCACCCCGCCATGTTCGGCAATCCAGTGGTGCAGATCCTCGATCTTGATGCCGTGGGAATTGTGGATCACCCCGTCCCGCTCGATCACATGAGTGACGATGCAACCGTCCTCCTCGCTGAGGAACTTGGCCGCGTGATAGCCCACGTTGCCCAGGCCCTGAACGATCACGCGCTTGCCGTCGAGCGAGCCGCTCATCCCCGCTTTCGCGATATCCTCGGGGTGGCGGAAGAATTCGCGCAAGGCATATTGCACACCGCGCCCGGTCGCCTCCACCCGGCCTTGGATGCCGCCGGCATGGGGCGGTTTGCCGGTAACACAGGCGCGCGCGTTGATGTCCGTCGTGTTCATCCGCGCATATTGGTCGGCCATGATCGCCATCTCGCGCTCACCGGTGCCCATGTCGGGGGCCGGCACGTTCTGCGCCGGATCGATCAGGTCGCGCTTGATCAGTTCGTAGGCGAAACGGCGGGTGATCTTCTCCAACTCGTCGGCGTCATATTCGCGCGGATCGATGCAGAGCCCGCCCTTGGAGCCGCCGAAGGGCGCCTCCACCAGCGCGCATTTGTAGGTCATCAGCGCGGCCAGGGCCTCCACCTCGTCCTGGTTGACGCCCGTCGAATAACGGATGCCGCCCTTGACCGGCTCGGTATGCTCGGAATGGACGGAGCGGTAGCCCGTGAAGGTGCGCACTTCGCCGCGCAGCTTCACGCCGAACCGCACCGTGTAGGTCGAGTTGCAGACGCGAATTTTCTCTTCCAGTCCCGGCGGCAGCTCCAGCAGCGCGGCCGCGCGATTGAACATCAGATCAACGGATTCTCGGAAACTGGGCTCTGCCCGGTTGGTCGTCATGTCGCGTCTCCCTTCGCGTTCTTCCACGGGCTGACAGCCGGTGGGCCAGGGCCGCGCGGGGACGCGCAGGCCCACGATTCAGAAGGCCATAGCAGGGGGCTAAAGGCAACCGAACGTTGTGTTTATCCGTCACTCCTGTCGTAGAGCAGATTCGTAAACAACCTGTTTCCATCACGCCGTCGCCGCAATTCTGCCTTGCTTTGCTAGGAAAACGACCGCGGTGCCGTGGGTCCGCTCTCTTTGTCCTGTGCAGGTCGCACGGCCGTTTTGGTAATTTCAGGAGAGACGGCATGTTTGGCCTCTTCCACAAGATGCAGAGTTCCGCCGGGGCCATTGCCGCCCGTCTGGCGCCGCGCCGTTTTGCCGAGCGCGAGGATGGGACCGTCACCGCCTTCGCCATCATGATGTTCGTTCTGATGGTCTGCGCCAGCGGCATCGCCATCGACGTGATGCGCTACGAGACCCAGCGCACGCAGCTGCAATATACCCTCGACCGCGCCGTGCTGGCCGCCGCCTCGCTGACCCAGCCCTATGACCCCGAAGGCGTGGTGCGCGACTATTTCTCCATCGCCGGGATCGAAGGCTACCGCCTCGATGTCCGCGTCGACCAAGGGCTGAACTTCCGCCGGGTGCACGCCTATGCAGAGCTCGAGGTCCGCTCGCTCTTCATGCGGATGTTCGGCGTCCGCGTCATGACCTCTCCGGCCTTCGGCGCGGCCGAGGAACGGGTGCGCCGGATCGAGGTCTCGATGGTGCTCGATATCTCGGGTTCCATGGGCGACAACAATCGAATGACGAACATGCGCCCCGCCGCGCGGGAATTCGTGACCGAGGTGCTGAACGCCAACGACAACGTCAATAACGAGCTGCTCGTCTCGGTCTCCATCGTGCCCTACAACGGGCGCGTGAACGGCGGCGACCTGATCGAGAGCGTCTTCGCCTTCGATGACGTCCACACCCAGTCCAACTGCGCCCGCTTTAGCTCTGCCGATTTCGCGACCACGGCGATCGATCCCAGCGTCCCGATCCGCCGCCTGTCGCACTGGGACCGCTACGGCGAAGATTCCGACCGCGCATTCCGCGATCCCCACTGCCAGACCGACGAATACGCCGCGATCCTGCCGTGGGAATACCGTGAGGAGGCGCTGCACGATCACATCAACTCGCTCAATGCCGGGGGCTGGACCGCGATCGACGTCGGCATGAACTGGGCCGTGGGCCTTCTGGACCCCGCCGCCAATCCCGCGTTGAACGGGCTGATCGCCTCGGGCGATGTCCATTCGTACCTGTCCGACCGCCCCGCCCCCTTCCGCGACGGCGACATGAACACGACGCTGGACGACGAGACGATCAAGGTCGTCGTGCTGATGACCGACGGCGCCAACACCAACCAATATGACCTGCGCGATGTCTGGGACGACGAAGGCCGCTACGTCGGCTACCGCGAGGGCTATGCCCCTGTCTTTTACAACGAAGACAACGATCAGTATTCCGTCTGGTGGGAGGCGCAGGGCCAGTTCTGGATCCCGGAGGAGCACCCGCGCACGGCCAGCGGTCGGTGGCGCAGCCAGCCCGATGGTGGCTGGAGCATCTACGGCATGACGGCGGATGAATTCGAAGTCGCCCGCGCCAATGCCTATGACCCCTCCGAGGCGACCGACGGCCGCGTGCTGCTCTGGGCCGACCTCTGGGGCGCCTACACGGCCGAATACATCGCCGAGGAATATTTCGAGGAACCGGCCCGTGCGTCGGGGAACTGGACCTTCCATAACGAGGTCGCCGACAACGCCAGCTACCTCTTTGCTGGCAACACCCAAGCCGACAACAACCTGCGCGCGATCTGTGACGCGGCCAATGCCGCCGGCATCATCGTCTTCTCCATCGGGTTCGAAGCCCCTTCGGGCGGTCAGGAAGTCATGCGTTACTGCGCCTCCTCCGATGCCCATTACTACGACGTCGACGGGATCGAGATCTCGCAGGCCTTCGCGTCGATTGCGCGAACCATCAACCAGTTGAGGCTGATCCAATGATGGAGATGCCGCTGCGCGATCGCCTGCGCGAATTCTGGCGCGACGAGACAGCCACCGCGACGCTGGAACTGGTCATCGTCTTTCCGCTCTTGTTGATCGTCTTCATCGCGTCCTTCGAGACGGCCCTGATCCTGACCCGTCAGGTCTTCTTGGAGCGCACGCTCGACATGTCCGTGCGCGTGCTGCGGCTGGCCCAAGGCGTGGTGACCGATGCCGATACCGTGCGCGACACCATGTGCGCCAACACGCGCATGCTGCCCAATTGCGCGACCCTGCTGACCATCGACCTGCAGGTGATCGACCGCGACTCCTACGACATGCCCTCAAACGACGAGGTCTGCGCCGGACGGGGCAACGATACCGTCATCGCCCCCGACAACGAGTTCCAGGTCGGGGCCGACAACGATTTCCTGCTGATCCGCACCTGCCTGATCGTGGACCGGATCGTGCCATTCTCGGGCTTCGGTCTCAACTTGACCCGCGACGATAGCGGCGGCCTGCACATGATGGCCTCCACGATCTTCGTCAACGAACCGGATTGAGGGGTGCGCACCATGAAACGTCTTCTTCGAAACTTCCTTGTCGACACCAGCGCCGCCACCTCTTTCGAAACGGTGATCATCTTCCCGCTGTTCACCTGGGCGTGGATCGGGACGTTCTCCTTCTTCGACGCCTACCGGGTCTACAACACCTCGATCAAATCGACCTACGCGATCGCGGACCTGATCTCGCGCCAGACCTCGACCGTCTATGGCTACGATGTCGAAGGCATGGCCGAGATGCTCGAAATGATGATCCGCGACACCACCGGCGTCGAGATGCGCGTGACGCAGATCCTGCGTGACACCGAGGGCGACTACCGCGTCGACTGGAGCCACGGCACCGGCTCCCAGGCGCAGCTCTACACCTCGAACCTCTCGGAATTCGAAGATCGCCTGCCGGACATGGCCAACGGAGAGCGCGTGGTGCTGGTCGAATCCTTCGTCGTCTACGAGCCGGCCTTCAGCTACGGGATCACCGATCTGGAGTTCGAGAACTTCACCGTGACGCGCCCGCGCTACGCCGGTCAGGTGCCCTACGACGACGACATGACCCCGCCGACAAGCTGACACGTCAGCCCGCGTCGCGTCATGGCACGTCCATGTCGCGGTCGGGGCTTTTCCTTTCCCGCATCCTGCCGTTAAGGTCGCCCCCGTGGCCTGCTTCGAGGTCGCTCTGACCGACGGGGTAGCGATGCAATATTCTGGGCTCCAGGTGCTCTGGCAGGGCCTGACGGGCAACAAGGGCTGGACACCCGCCTGGCGCGATCCCGACCCCAAGCCCGAGTATGACATCATCATCATCGGCGGCGGCGGCCACGGGCTGGCGACGGCTTATTACCTCGCCAAGGAGCACGGGCTGACCAACATCGCGGTGGTCGAGAAGGGCTACCTCGGCGGCGGCAACGTCGGCCGCAACACCACCATCGTGCGCGCCAACTACATGATGCCCGGCAACTCCGAGTTCTACAGCCATTCCCTGAAACTCTGGGAGGGGCTGGAGCAGGACCTCAACTACAACGTGATGCATTCGCAGCGCGGCATCATCAACCTGTTCCATTCCGACGGCCAGCGCGATGCCTACGCGCGGCGCGGCAACATGATGATCAACCAGGGCGACGACGCGGTGCTGCTCGACCGCGAGGGCGTGCGCCGCATGGTCCCCTACCTGGATTTCGAGCAGACCCGCTTCCCGATCTTCGGCGGCCTCTACCACCCGCGCGGCGGCACCGCCCGCCATGACGCCGTGGCCTGGGGCTATGCGCGGGGCGCCGATCAGCGTGGCGTCGATCTTATACAAAATTGCGAAGTCACCGGCATCGACATCGAGGATGGCGCCGTGCGCGGCATCCAGACGACGCGCGGCGCGATCCGGGCGAAGAAAGTCGGCATGGTCGTGGCCGGGCGCTCCTCGCAGCTGGCCGCCATGGCGGGCATGCGGCTGCCGATCGAAAGCCATGTCCTGCAGGCCTTCGTGACCGAGGGGCTGAAACCCACCATCGACAACGTCATCACCTATGGCATGGGGCACTTCTACATCAGCCAGTCCGACAAGGGCGGGCTGGTCTTCGGCGGCGATCTGGATTTCTACGCCTCCTACGCCGCGCGGGGGAACCTGCCGATGGCCGAACACGTGGTCGAAGCGGGCATGACCCTGATGCCGATGATCGGTAAGGCGAAGATGCTGCGTTCATGGGGCGGGATCATGGACATGAGCGCCGATGGCTCGCCGATCCTCGACAAGACCCATATCGACGGGCTCTACGTCAACGGCGGCTGGTGCTATGGCGGCTTCAAGGCGGTCCCGGCCTCGGGCCATTGCTTCGCGCATCTGATGGCCACCGACCGGCCCCACCCGGCCGCCGCGAAACACCGGCTCGACCGCTTCACCACGGGCCGCGGCCTGATGGACGAAGAGGCGACCGGCAGCCAGCACAACCTGCATTGAGGAGGCTCTGACCATGCACATCCCCTGCCCCCTCTGCGGCGACCGCGACCTGCGCGAGTTCACCATCCGCGGCCATGTAACAGGCGCGTCCCGCCCCGAGGGCGAAACATGGTCGGAGGCCTGGAACGATTTCATCTACGACCGCGAGAACCCCGCCGGGCGCACGCAGGAGCTGTGGTATCACGGCGGCGGCTGCAGTGCTTGGCTCGTGGTCGACCGCGATACCGTGACCCACGAGGTCTACGGCGCGCGGCTCGCCTCGGAGGGCGCGAAATGAGGCTGGAAGACAAGGGCCTGATCGACCGCAGCAGCCGCGTCCGTTTCCACTTCAACGGCACGCCTTACAGCGGCTTCAAGGGCGATACCGTCGCCTCGGCGCTTCTGGCCAACGGCGTGAAGCTGATGGGCCGCTCGTTCAAGTACCACCGCCCGCGGGGCGTGCTGACCGCAGGCTCGGAAGAGCCCAACGCCCTGATCCAGGTGGGGGCGGGCGACGCCATGCTGCCCAACGTCCGCGCCACGGTGCAGGAGGTCTACCCCGGCCTCGAAACCTCGAGCCAGAACCACATGGGGCCGCTGGCCTATGACGCGCTCAGCGTGAACGACCTGTTGCCGAATTTCCTCACGGCGGGCTTCTACTACAAGACCTTCATGTGGCCCCGCGCCTTCTGGGAAAGGGTCTACGAGCCGGTGATCCGCCGCGCCGCGGGCCTCGGTCGCATGACCCGCGCACCCTCCCCGTTTGAGTCCGAGCGCGCCTTCGCCTTCTGCGACCTCCTCGTGATCGGCGGCGGCCCCGCTGGACTGATGGCCGCGCTCACCGCCGCGCGCTCCGGGGCGGACGTGATCTTGCTGGAGGAAAGCGCCGATCTGGGCGGGCGTCTCCTGTCCGACGGCGAAAGCATCGACGGTGTGCCCGCGCCGCTCTGGGTCTCCGAGACGGTGGAGGAGCTGGAGAAGACCGGCCGCGTCCGCATCATGACCCGCACCACCGCCACCGGCGTCTACGACGGGCTGACCTTCGGCGCGGTGGAGCGTGTGGGCAGCCATCGCCCCGCCACAACCGACCTGCCGCAGGAATGCTTCTGGCGTATCCGCGCGGGTCAGGCGGTGCTGGCCGCCGGCGCGCTGGAGCGCCCCATCGCCTTTCCCAACAACGACCGCCCCGGCATCATGATGGCCTCGGCGATCCGCACCTACCTCAACCGCTACGGCGTCACCCCCGGCTCGCGCGTCGCGATCTTTGCCAGCAACGACGACGCCCACAAGACCGCGGTGGAATTGCAGGAGGCGGGGGTGGAGCTCGCCGCCGTCATCGACGCCCGCCCCGACGCGCAGGCGCAAGGCGACTACCGGCTGCTGAGCGGCGCGCAGGTGGTGAACACCCGTGGCCGCAGGGCGCTGAACACGATCAACGTCCGCGCGGACGGCACCGAGACCACGATCGAGACCGATTGCCTCGGCATGTCCGGCGGCTGGAACCCGACGCTGCACCTGACCTGTCACCTCGGCGCGCGGCCCGAGTGGAACCCCGAGATCCACGCCTTCCTCCCCAAGCCCGGCGCCGTGCCCGGCCTGCACCCCGCCGGCGCCTGCAACGGCGCGCTGGACACGCAGGCCTGCCTGCAGGCGGGCATCGACGCGGCCGGCATCGCGCTCAAGGCGCTCGGCAAACGGACCCGCAAGCCCGACCTGCCCCGTGCCGATGACACCCCCGGCACCTCCGCCCCGCTCTGGAGCGTGCCCGGCAAGCCCCGAGCCTGGCTCGATTTCGCCAATGACGTGACCACCAAGGACGTGAAGCAATCCGCCGCTGAGGGCTTCAAATCCGTCGAGCACATGAAGCGCTACACGACGCAAGGCATGGCGCCCGACCAGGGGAAATCCTCCAACATCAACGCGTTGGCGGTGTTGGCCGATGCCACCGGACGCGGCATCCCCGAGACCGGGACCACCACCTACCGCCCGCCCTTCACGCCGGTGGCGCTCTCCACCATGGGGGCCGGTGCACAGGGCCGCGGCTTCGCGCCCGAACGCTTCACCACCTCCGACCGCGCCGCCCGGGCGCGGGGCGCGCCGATGGTCTCCGTCGGCCTCTGGTACCGCGCCTCCTACATGCCGCATCCCGGTGAGACCAACTGGCGCCAATCCTGCGACCGCGAGGTCACGATGGTCCGCAACGCGGTGGGCGTCGTCGATGTCTCCACCCTCGGCAAGATCGAGATCTTCGGCCCCGACGCGGCTGCCTTCCTCGACTTCCTCTACACCAACAACTTCGCCGCCCTGAAACCGGGGCGCGCGCGCTACGGGCTGATGCTGCGCGAGGATGGCCACGTCATGGACGACGGCACCACCGCGTGCCTCGCCGAAAACCACTACGTGATGACCACCACCACCGCCGCGGCGGGGCAGGTCATGGCGCATATGGAATTCGTGGCGCAGGTGCTGCGGCCCGATCTGGACGTGGCCTTCACCTCCGTGACCGAGCAATGGGCGCAGTTCTCCGTCGCCGGCCCCCGCGCGCGGGATCTCCTGAACGGCATCCTCGATCAGCCCATCGACAACGAGAGCTTCCCCTTCATGCAATGCGGCAAGGTCTCGGTCCACGGCCTCGCGGCGCGGCTCTTCCGTATCTCCTTCTCGGGCGAGCACGCCTACGAGATCGCCGTGCCAAGCCACTACGGTGATGCCCTCTACCGGGACCTCGTGGCCCGCGCCGAGACCCTTGGCGGCGGCGCTTACGGGATGGAGGCGCTCAACGTGCTGCGGATCGAGAAGGGCTTCATCACCCATTCCGAGATCGACGGCCGCGTCACCGCCTTCGACATCGGAATGCAGGGGATGCTCTCGAAGAAGAAGGATTTCATCGGCAAGGCCGCCGCGACCCGTCCCGGCCTGCTAGACGAGAACCGCCCCCGCCTCGTCGGGCTGAAACCCGTGGGCGAGGTGAAGGAACTCACCGCCGGGGCGCATCTTTTCAATAGCGATGCCGAAACGGTGCCGGACAACGATCAGGGCTATGTCACCTCGGTCGGCTACTCGCCCACACTTGGTCACTACATTGCCTTGGGTTTCCTGCGAAACGGGCCGGACCGGGTGGGCCATCACATGAAGATGGTCGACCGCTTGCGCGGCATCACCGCCGAGGTCGAGATCTGCGACCCGGTCTTCTTCGACCCGGATGGAGGACGCGCCCGTGGCTGAACTGGTCTCGAAATCCGCCTTCGAAGGGGCGCTGCCGATCACCCACGGCGATGTGACCCTCTCGGAACTGAACCACGACGCGATCACCTGGGTCGCGCCCTTCAAGGGCAAGGAAGCCGAGGTCTCGGACGCGCTCGACAGCCAGATCGGCGCGCCCTTCCCCGAGCCGGGGCGCAGCAGCGGCGCCGTGGTCTGGACCGGCCCGCGTCAGGCGATGGTTCTGGGCGCGACGCTCGACCCGATCCCCGGCGCGGCGCTCTCCGATCAGGGCAGCGCCTGGGCCTGTTGCACGCTGGAAGGTGACGGGGCCGCCGAGGTGCTCGCCCGTCTCGTGCCGATCGACCTGCGTGACGAGGCCTTTGCCGTGGACCATGCCGCGCGCACGCTTCTGGGGCATATGAACTGCATCCTGATCCGCCGCGCGCCGCAGCGCTTCGAGATCATGGTCTTCCGCTCCATGGCCACAAGCTGCGCGCACGAGCTTTCCCGCGCCATGGCCATGGTCGCCGCGCGGCACGCTCTCGCGTGAGGGTCGCCTAGAAACCCCGGTGCGGCTCGAGGCCGCGAAACGCCATCGCGTGCTCCAGAAGCAGCACCATGTCCCGCGCCCGTCCCGGTTGTGAATAGGCCGGGTCCGCCACCCGCCGCGCCCAACGGCGATGGGCGTCGCGCAGCTCGCGGTCGGTGATTTCGTCGGGATTGCTGAAGATTTCATAGCGCCGTCGGATCTCTGCGGCGGAGTAATAGCCGCGCGGGCCTTCCGCCAGCACCGTGGCCCGGTCCCGTCCCCGGTTGGCGGCCCGAAATTCCGCGTCGTCGAAGACCTGCACCACCTCCTCCGGCTCGGCCTCTTCCGGGTCCGAAGTCGCGATCAGCACGATGCTGATTCCGAGGAAGATCACGACGGCCCCGACGAAAACGCCGAAGACCGGGGCCGTGCCATGCTCACGGGTCGCAAAGCGGGTCAGAAACGAGGGGGACGGGTCTCTCATGCCTTTTCTATTGCACAAATTGTAGGCGGCGGAACGGCTCATTTATGGATCAATTGTGAATTTCCGGGCGGTTTGCGCGGCTGACCTCGGGGCTTCGTTAACCACTTGCGCAAATGCACGTCTGGACTTGCCCCGGTGCGGGTCCGATATTGGGGCCATGTCGATGCCCCCCGGATTCCTTGATGAGCTGCGCACCCGCACCTCCATCGCGCAAGTGGTGGGGCGCAAGGTGATGTGGGACAATCGCAAGTCCAATCAGGCCAAGGGCGACATGTGGGCGCCCTGCCCCTTCCACCAGGAAAAAAGCGCTTCTTTTCATGTGGATGACCGCAAGGGCTTCTATTATTGCTTCGGCTGTCAGGCCAAGGGCGACATGTTCAAGTTCGTCCAGGAAACCGAGAACGTGGGCTTCATGGAGGCGGTCCAGATCCTCGCTGCCGAGGCCGGGATGCCGATGCCCGAGCGCGACCCCCGCGCGCAGGAGAAGGCCGACCGCAACGCGCAGCTGGCGAAGGTGACAGAGGCCGCCGTCCAGCATTTCCGCCTGCAACTCAAGACCCAGGCCGCCGCCGAGGCGCGCGCCTACCTCGAGAATCGAGGCATGGACACGGCGACCCTCGACCGATTCGAAATCGGCTTCGCGCCCAACGTCCGGCAAGGCATCCATCAGGCGCTGGTGGGCAAGGGCATGGCCGCCGAGGATGTCACCCTCGCGGGTCTCTCCACCAAGCCTGACGACGGCGGGGCGCCCTATGATGCGTTTCGCGACCGGATCATCTTCCCGATCCGCGACGCGCGCGGGCGCTGCATCGGCTTCGGCGGCCGTGCCATGGCGGCGGATGCGCGTGCCAAGTACCTGAACTCGCGGGAAACACCGCTCTTCGACAAGGGCCGCGCGCTCTACAACCACGGCCCCGCGCGGGAGGCTGCGGGACGCGGTCAGCCCCTGATCGTGGCCGAGGGCTACATGGACGTCATCGCGCTCTGCAAGGCCGGGTTCGAGGCCGCCGTGGCCCCGCTCGGCACCGCGATCACCGAGGACCAGCTGCGCCTGATGTGGCGGATTTCGGACGAGCCGATCGTGGCGCTCGATGGCGACAAGGCGGGCCTGCGCGCCGCCATGCGCCTCGTGGACCTCGCCCTGCCGCTGCTGGAGGGCGGCAAGAGCCTGCGCTTCGTGATCCTCCCCGAGGGCCAGGACCCCGACGACCTGATCCGCGCCGAGGGGGCCGCCGCCATGCAGGCGTTGCTCGACCGGGCGCAGCCGATGGTGACGCTGCTCTGGCAGCGCGAGACCGAGGGACAGGTCTTCGACAGCCCCGAGCGTCGCGCCGCCCTCGACAACCGCCTCCGCGCCGCGCTGCAACGGATCACCGACCCCGGCCTGCGCCGCCACTACGCCGACGCCATCGCCGAATTGCGCCGCGCGCTGTTCCGCCCGCAACAGGGCGCGTGGCAGTCGAACAAGGGCGGCGGTGACTGGAAATCCGGCGGCTGGAAGAAGGGCGGCGGCAAGGGCCGGGGCTTTGCCGAGGCGCAGATGCCACTGGCCGCCACCCGCGCCCGCGTCGGCGCGTTGAGCGGTGAACGCCTGCGCACCGGGCTCATCGTGGCGACCTGCATCCGCTTCCCCGAGTTGATCGATGTCTTCGAGGATAAGCTCGACCGCATGGCCCCCCGCGACCCCGATCACGCCCGCCTCGCCGCCCACCTTCTGCGCACCGGCACCCGCGACGCGGCCGCCCTTCTCGACGAAATAAATGCCTCCCCCCTCGCCCCGGCCCTTGAAAGCCTGCTCGGGCTATCCCATCTCGCGATCACGCCCTTCTTGATCGGTGATGGTGACGCGGTGCGCGCGGAAGAGTGCCTGCACGAGGAATTCGCCAAGCTCTCCGCCAGCCGCGCGATCGAGGATGAAATGTTCGAGGCGAGCCAGGACGTGGCCGCCGTGCCCGACGAAGGAGACCCCGCGCTGGCCTTCCGCATGAAAGAAGCCCTGCTCGGCAAACACGCCGCCCAGAACCCGAAGGGCGAAGATAATGCAGAACAATTCGGCGAGACCTCGGAAGCACGCTCGGCGTTCCACCAGTTGCTCTCGACCGCCGGACAGGGCAAGAAAAAAGGCGTCTAGCCCTACCCGAATCAGTGATTCGCCGTAAGGTACGCAACTAGACGAAGTGATTCGGGCGGCGCCCGGAAAAATCCAAGCCCAAAGGGGTAGACGATAATGGCCAAAGACACCGACGATCGTAAACAAGATGGCGACGAGACCGAAATGGGGCTCGACATGAGCCAGGCCGCCGTCAAGAAGATGATCGCGGAAGCGCGCGTTCGCGGCTACATCACCTACGACCAGCTCAACACCGTCCTGCCGCCCGAGCAGGTCAGCTCCGAGCAGATCGAGGACGTGATGTCGATGCTCTCCGAGATGGGCATCAACATCATCGAGGATGACGAGGCCGAGGAAGGCGACGACAAGCAGGCCGGCGAACTCGTCACCACCGAAGGCTCGCGCGAAGTGGCCGTCGCCGCGACCGAAACCGAGAAGCTCGACCGGACCGACGACCCCGTGCGAATGTACCTGCGCGAGATGGGCTCTGTCGAACTGCTGTCGCGCGAAGGCGAAATCGCCATCGCCAAGCGCATCGAGGCCGGCCGTAACACGATGATCGCGGGCCTTTGCGAAAGCCCGCTGACCTTTCAGGCGATCACCATCTGGCGCGACGAACTTCTGGAAGAAGACATCCTTCTGCGCGACGTGATCGACCTCGACACCACCTTCGGCCGCACCATGGGTGACGATGCCGACACGCCCGTCGTGCCCGCCGGTGTCGGCTCCACCACGCCTGCCGCCGCGGCCGCTGCCGCCGCGCCGCAGCCGAAGAAGGAAGAGCCCGCCCAGGAGCTGGACGCCGACGGCAACCCGATTGCCAAGGACGACGACGAGGACGAGGACGAACAGGCCAACATGTCCCTCGCGGCGATGGAGCTGGCGCTCAAGCCGCAGGTTCTCGCCACGCTCGACCGCATCGCCGACGATTACATCAAGCTCTCCGAGATGCAGGACAGCCGGATTTCCGCGACCCTGAACGAGGATGACAGCTTCTCGAAAGCCGAAGAGGCCGAGTATCAGCACCTGCGCTCCGAGATCGTGGAGCTGGTGAACGAGCTGCACCTGCACAACAACCGCATCGAAGCGCTGGTCGATCAGCTCTACGGCATCAACCGCCGGATCATGTCGATCGACTCCAGCATGGTGAAACTGGCCGACCAGGCCCGGATCAACCGCCGCGAATTCATCGAGGAATATCGCGGGCAGGAACTCGACCCCACGTGGATGGACCGCATGTCCGAGAAGTCCGGCCGGGGCTGGCAGGCGCTGCTGGAGCGTTCCTCCGGCAAGATCGAGGAGTTGCGCGGCGACATGGCCCAAGTCGGCCAGTATGTCGGCCTCGACATCCCCGAATTCCGCCGCATCGTGAACCAGGTCCAGAAGGGCGAGAAAGAGGCCCGTCAGGCCAAGAAGGAAATGGTCGAGGCCAACCTGCGCCTCGTGATCTCCATCGCCAAGAAATACACCAACCGCGGGCTGCAATTCCTTGATCTCATTCAGGAAGGCAACATCGGCCTGATGAAGGCCGTCGACAAGTTCGAGTACCGCCGCGGCTACAAGTTCTCCACCTACGCGACGTGGTGGATTCGTCAGGCGATCACCCGCTCCATCGCCGATCAGGCGCGCACGATCCGCATCCCGGTCCACATGATCGAGACGATCAACAAGCTGGTGCGCACCGGCCGCCAGATGCTCCACGAGATCGGCCGCGAGCCGACTCCCGAGGAACTGGCCGAGAAGCTGCAGATGCCGCTGGAGAAGGTCCGCAAGGTGATGAAGATCGCCAAGGAGCCGATCTCTCTCGAGACGCCCATCGGCGACGAGGAGGATTCACAGCTCGGCGATTTCATCGAGGACAAGAACGCCGTCCTGCCGCTCGACTCCGCGATTCAGGAGAACCTGAAAGAGACCACGACCCGCGTCCTGGCCTCGCTCACGCCCCGCGAAGAACGCGTGCTGCGCATGCGCTTCGGCATCGGCATGAACACCGACCACACCCTTGAGGAAGTCGGCCAACAGTTCTCCGTGACCCGCGAACGTATCCGCCAGATCGAGGCGAAAGCCCTGCGGAAGCTAAAGCACCCCTCCCGGAGCCGGAAGCTGCGGAGTTTCCTGGATCAGTGACTATGGAAAGGCGCCCCTCGGGGCGCTTTTTTCTTAAAGGATTGTTCGATGGACCGAGAGAAATAGCACATTCTCCACGGAGGATTCCTTCAGGCTCGGTCTGCAAAGCAAACACGCTTGGCGCTCCCCTGAGATAGCCACTCTAAAGCAGCCATCACTAAATGCCACTGAACTCGCTCCCGGATCGCCGGTGCGAGGCCCGTCGCCACCGGTGCTCTCGGCAATCTAAATGCAGGGATTACAAATAAACTCAATTACCTACCAGCCCCGAGCAACCCCGCACACCCCCGCCCGCTTCCCCTCTCCTGCCGTTTCCGCTAGCCTCAGGCCAACCCCGCGCAAGGAAATCCATCATGTCCCTCTTCTCCTGGCTTTTCGGCAGCAAACCCAAGTCCGATCCCGAGCCGGTCGATCATCACGACTACCGCATCTACGTGGAGCCCCAGTCTGAGCAGGGCGGCTACCGCGTCGCGGCCCGGATCGAGAAGGACATCGGTGGGGTGACCAAGACCCACCAGATGATCCGCGCCGATAAATGTCAGTCGATGGAAGAGGCGGAAGAGACCTCGCTTCTCAAGGCCAAGATGCTGATCGACCAGCAGGGCGAGTCGATCTTCGGCTAGGGCGTCGCCCTGCGCCCGTCAGCGCAGCTTCTCGAGGATCTCGCGAGCCGCAGCGGTGGGGGTCGCCTCTCCCTCCGCGACGGCGCGGGCAAGATCGGCCATCGCGCCCTTCACGGCCTCATCCTCACGCAGCCGCGCCAGAAGCCCTTCGCGGACTTCATGTTCGAACCAATGCGCGGCCTGATCGGCGCGAGCGCGGTCCCAGTGGCCGTTGTCGCGCCGCCAAGCGGCGAGGGATTGCATCTCGGACCAGGCCTGCTCCAACCCGTTGCCCGCCACCGCCGAGACCGCCAGCGCCTTGGGGAAGCCCTTCGGGTCCTGCGGCCGTTTGCGCAGCAGCCGCAGCGCGCCGGAATAATCCGAGACGGTCCGCGTCGCCGTCGCCTTCAGATCGCCGTCCGCCTTGTTGATCAGGATCAGGTCCGCCATCTCCATGATGCCGCGCTTCACCCCCTGCAGCTCGTCCCCACCCGCAGGCGCCAGCAGCAGCACGAAGAGGTCGCACATCTGCGCCACCATGGTCTCCGACTGGCCCACCCCCACGGTCTCGATCAGCACCACGTCGAAATTTGCCGCCTCGCAAAGCGCAATGGCCTCGCGGGTCCGCCGCGCGACGCCGCCGAGGGCCGCGGACGACGGCGTGGGGCGGATGAAGGCGTTGGGCTCGCGGCTGAGCATGTCCATCCGCGTCTTGTCACCGAGGATCGAGCCGCCGGACCGCGCCGAGCTTGGGTCCACCGCCAGCACCGCCACCCGCAGGCCGGTACGCACCAGCGCCATGCCGAAGGACTCGATGAAGGTGGATTTGCCCACGCCGGGCGTGCCCGAGAGGCCGATGCGCAGCGCCTGCCGGTTCAACCCGCGCAGCTTCTCCAGCAATTCCGCCGCCTGCGCCTGATGGTCGGGCCGCGTGCTCTCGACCAGCGTCACCGCCCGTGCAAGGGCGCGGCGTTCGCCGCTTGCTATCCGCTCTGCCAGATCGTCGCTCATGCCCGCTCCTCTCGTTGCCCCCACATGACCCGGCGCGCGGGCCGGTGTCCAGCCGTTGACGCCCGCCGAAACCCCGCCTATCGCCGAGGTCATGAACCTGCCCATCGATAGCATTCTGCCCGATCTGGTGGCCGCCCTGCGCGCCGAGGGGCGGGCCGTGCTGCAAGCCCCGCCCGGGGCAGGCAAGACGACGCGGGTGCCGCTGGCGCTTCTGCCCGAGGTGGAGGGCCGCATCCTGATGCTGGAGCCGCGCCGTCTTGCGGCCCGCGCGGCGGCCGAGCGGATGGCCGAGACCCTCGGAGAGGATGTCGGCGCCACCATCGGCTACCGCGTGCGCGGCGACAGCGCGGTGAGCGCGCAGACGCGGGTGGAGGTCGTGACCGAGGGCATCCTCACGCGCATGTTGCAGGACGACCCGGAACTGCCGGGCGTGGGCGCGGTGATCTTCGACGAATTCCACGAACGCTCCCTCAACGCCGATCTCGGCCTCGCCCTGACGTGGGAGGTGCGCGGCGCCTTGCGCGAGGATCTCTGGCTGATCGTCATGTCCGCCACCCTCGACGCCGCCCCGGTCGCAGCGCTCCTCGAAGAGGCGCCGCTGGTCTCGTCCGAGGGGCGCGCCTTCCCGGTGGAGACACGCTGGCTCGCCAAGCCCCCCGCGCGCGAGGCGCGGTTCGAGACTTCGGTCGCCGATCTGGTGGTGCAGGCGATGGGCGAGGTCGAGGGCGGTTGCCTCGTGTTCCTGCCGGGCGAAGGCGAGATCCGGCGGGTGGAGGCCGCGCTGACCGGGCGCTTGCCCTCGGACGTGGTGATCCGGCCGCTCTACGGCGCGCTCAAGCTGGCCGAGCAACGCGCCGCGATCCGGCCGGAGCCCACGGGCCGCAAGCTGGTGCTCGCCACTTCGATCGCCGAGACCTCGCTGACCATCGAGGACGTGCGGATCGTGGTGGACGCGGGCCGCGCCCGGCGGGCGCGCTTCGATCCCGGCTCGGGCATGGCACGGCTGGTGACGGAGCCGGTGAGCCGTGCCGAGGCCGCGCAGCGCCGGGGCCGCGCCGGCCGCGTGGCCGAGGGCGTCTGCTACCGGATGTGGACGAAGGGCGCCGAGGGGGCCCTGCCCGCCTTCCCGCCCGCCGAGATCGAGGCCGCCGACCTCACCTCGCTGGCGCTGGAACTGGCGCTTTGGGGCAATGCGGAGGGCCTCGCCTTCCTGACCCCGCCGCCCGAAGGCGCGATGGCCGAGGCGCGGGCGCTGCTCCACGATCTGGGCGCGCTCGACGGCGGCACGATCACCGCCCATGGCCGCAAGCTGGCGCGCCTGCCGCTGCACCCACGGCTGGCGCATATGGTGACGCGCGGCGGCACGGGCGCGGCCCGGCTGGCGGCGCTATTGGCAGAGCGCGATCCCCTGCGTGGGCGCGGGGTGGACCTGAAGCTCCGCCTCAAGGCGCTGGAGGCCCCGCGCGAGATGAATGCCAATGCCGGCGTGATCGCGCGGGTGCGGCAGGACGCCAAGCGTCTGAAACGGTTCGAAGACGGCCCCGACCTCAGCCTCGGCGCGCAGGCCGCGCTGGCGTATCCTGACCGCATCGGGTTGCGACGGCCGGGCGACCAGCCGCGCTACGTACTTTCGGGCGGCAAGGGCGCGGTGCTGCCAGATGGCGATGCGCTGAGCGGCGCGCGGTTGATCGTGGCGACGGACCTCGACGGCAACCCGCGAGAGGCGCGGGTGCGGATGGGGGTGGAGGTATCCGAGCGCGACCTGCGCGCGCTCTACGGGGAGCAAATCGGCTGGCAGGAGGTCTGCCACTGGTCGAAGCGCCATCGCCGGGTGGAGGCGCGCAAACAGGAGAGGTTCGGTGCGTTGGTGCTCGATGACCGCCCTTGGCAGAACGCGCCGCCTGACGCGATGGTGGAGGCCGCGATGGAGGGCATCCGCGACCTCGGGCTCGCCGCGCTTGGCTGGAGCAAACGCGCGAAGCTGCTGCGCGCGCGGGTGGCGTTTTCAGGGGTGGCCGACATGTCCGATGCGGCGCTGCTCGACGCGCTGCCGGAGTGGGCCGCACCCTTCCTCGCCGGGGTGCGGACCGCCGAGGACATCGCGCGCTTCGACCCGGCCCCGGCACTGGAAGCGTGGCTCGGATGGGACACGCTGCAAGAGGTCTCGCGCCTCGCGCCCGAGACCTGGACCACGCCGATGAACCGAAAGATCGCCATCGATTACGCCGGCGATGTGCCGGAGGTCTCGCTGCGGCTGCAAGAGGTCTTCGGCACCACCGAGCATCCCCGCGTGGGGCCTGATCGCCTGCCGCTGAAGATCACGCTGCTATCGCCCGCTCAGCGCCCGGTTCAGGTGACGACCGACCTGCCGGGGTTCTGGGACGGCTCTTACGCCGATGTGCGCAAGGAGATGCGCGCGCGCTATCCGCGCCATCCCTGGCCGGAAGATCCGCGCGAGGCGGATCCGACTTTGCGCGTCAAACCGCGCGGTCAGTGAGGTCGGTGTCGGTGCGGTCTGTGTCGGTGCGGTCGCTCACAAGGGTGATTCCGCGTGCCTCGGCCCAAGCCTGCGCGCTTGGGTGAATGGTCTCCGACGGATCGATGCCGATCATCCGCCGCCGCCGTTCCCAGAACAATTTGCCGAAGCCCGAGAACGTCCCGACCGAGGGCGCGTCCACGTCCGTCTCGAAGCGGTCGTGCCAATCGGGCGGCAGAGGCAGGCCCGCGGCCTCGGCCTCTTCCAGCATCCAGGTGAGCGCCACGTTCGAGCGGGGCCGCGCTTCAGTCTTTCCGTTCAGCTGTCCGCCGATATCTCCGTGGGACCCCTTGAACCACACCTGCGCGACATCCTGATCGGGCAGCGCGTGGGTCGTGTTCCAGAGGATCGGGCGATAAGCCACCCGCGTCTCGTCCATCGCGAGCGCCTGGCGCGCGATCTGGATATGAGCGCCGAGCGTATGGGTGTGATAGGGGTGCGGCAACGGCAGGAACCGCCACGCCAGCGGGTAGCGCATGCCAAGGGCGCGCACCGTGTCGTAGACGCCGAGGAACCGGATCGGCACGTCGCTGATGCAGAACTCGGCCCGCATGGCTTGCGCCTCTTCGCCGCCGGGCGCGCTGCGGTAGAGTTCGTAGAGCATCTCGACCCGTTCCTGGGCCAGCGCCTCGCGTTTCATCAGGCCCATCCGGTCGATCAGCCCGCCGAGCGAGCGCACGGCGTAGGCACCGCGTGAATAGCCCAGAAGGAACACGTGGTCGCCCGGTCGATAGGAACTCGCCAGCCAGACATAGGCGCGGCGGATCTGGCGGTTGATGCCGATGCCCGCCATGACCTCATGGGCGCGGCGCAGGCCGCGCCACTGGATGCCCGGCTCGTAGTAGACGCGCAGGCTGCCGTCGCGCGGCAGGTCCATCAGCAGGCGGTAGGTCAGCCCGACGTTCGTCTCCGCGCCGGGTGCGAGCGAGGACATCGTTCCGTCCAGCAACACCACGTGCGTACGCGGCGGCGCCGGGACGTCGGCCACGGGCTCGGGGGCTTGTCGGAAGCCCTTGAGCCAGCCCTTTATGCGTTCAAGCAGCGCCAACGGAGACCGTGCCCGGTGCGTCTTGCAGCATCTCCCAGACCCGCGACGGGGTGAACGGCATGTCCACCTGACGCACGCCAAGCGGCCAGAGCGCGTCCTGCACGGCGTTGGCGACCGCGCCGAGCGCGCCGACGGTGCCCGCCTCGCCACAGCCCTTCATCCCGAGCGGGTTGGCGGTGGAGGGCACCACCTCGGTATGGAACTCGATCATCGGCAGGTCGAGCGCGCGGGGCATGCCGTAATCCATGAAGGAGGCGGTCAGAAGCTGGCCGTCCTCGTCAAAGACCGTGTGCTCCATCACCGCCTGCCCGATGCCCTGCGCCACGCCGCCGTGGACCTGTCCCTCGGCCAACATCGGGTTCATCAGGACGCCGAAATCGTCGACGACGGTGTAACGGTCGACGCGGGTCTCGCCGGTGTCGCGGTCGATCTCCACCTCGGCGATGTGGCAGCCGTTGGGGTAGGAGCGGCCGGGCAGCGTTGTCGTCTCGGACGCGCGGGCGAGGTCTTCGCGGCCAGCCGCCGTGGCGCGTTCGGCGGCTTCCAGCAGGGTTATCACCACGTTCGAGCCGGGCGCGCGGAACACGCCCTCCTCCGCGTCGAAGGCGATGTCGCGGGCGTCCATCTCGTCGGAGAGGAAGCCTGTCAGCCCGTCGATCAGAGCCGCCGCCGTCGCCCGCATCGCGGTGCCCTGCGTCGTGACCGAGCGCGACCCCCCGGTGCCGCCGCCGTGGGCGATCCGGTCGCTGTCGCCTTGCACCACCTCGATCTGGTCGAAGGGCAGCCCGGTCTGGTCGTGAAGGATCTGACGGTAGACGGTCTCGTGCCCCTGCCCGTTGGACTGGGTGCCAACGTAGAGCGTCGCGCCCGCGCCGGTCAGTTCCACCGTCGCCGTCTCGTCGGGCGATCCGAGGATGCTCTCGATGTAAAAGCCGATGCCGAGGCCGCGCAGCTTGCCCTTGGCCTCAGACGCTTCCCGGCGCGCGGCGAACCCCGCGATGTCGGCCTCGGCCACGGCGCGGCTCATCACGCGGTCGAATTCGCCGACGTCGTAGAGCTCCCCGGTTGCCGAGGTATAGGGGAAGGCGTCGGGCTTGATGAAGTTACGCCGGCGCAGCTCCACCGGGTCCACGCCCAACTTGCGCGCGGCGAAATCCATCACCCGCTCCAGCGCGTAGATCGCCTCGGGCCGGCCCGCGCCGCGATAGGCGTCCACCTGCGTGGTGTTGGTGAAGATGCCGCGATTGCGGAACGACGTGGTCTGGATGTCGTAGGGGCCGCAGAGCACCTTGGAGAAGAGACCGGACTGGATGCCCTGACCGAATTCCGAGTTGTAGGCCCCCATGCTCGACAGGCTATCGACCTTGTAGGCGGTGATCCGGTGATCGGCGTCAAAGCCGAGCGTGCAGGTCACCGAGAGGTCGCGGCCCGCGTTGTCCGAGAGCATCGACTCGGTCCGCTCCGCCATCCAGCGGATCGGGCGGCCGAGTCGCCGGGTGGCCAGCGCCACCAGCAGGTATTCCGGGTAGACCATCGCCTTCATGCCGAAGCCGCCGCCCACGTCGGGGTTCGTCACCCGGATCTGGTCGGGCGCCACCTGCAAGAGCTTGGCGAGGTCCTTCTTGATGCCCCAGACCCCCTGCCCGTTCACCGCGAGATGCAAGCGGTCGCCGTCCATCTCAGCGTAGCAGCCGCGCGGCTCCATCGAATTCACGATCACCCGGTTGTCGTAGCTGGTCAGGGTCACGACATGGGCCGCCTCGGAAAGCGCCTTCTCGGTGGCGTCCGCGTCGCCCATGCCGAAGTCATAGACCACGTTGTCAGGCGCGCTCTCGTGGATCACCGGACCGCCCGGCGCGAGGTCGAGCTTCACGGGCAGGTCGCTCGCGTCGAAGCCGATCAGCTCGGCCGCGTCCTTCGCCTGTTGCAGGGTCTCGGCCACGATGAAGGCCAGCGGGTCGCCCACGAAGCGGACGCGTCCCTCGGCAAGGATCGGGCGCGGCGCGGCGCTGCCCTTGGTGCCGTCGCGGTTCTCGGCCTGAAAGAAGCGCATGGCGTTGGCCACGCCCATCTCGTTCAGGTCGCCAGCGGTGAGCACGGCGTGGACGCCCTCGGCCGCCCGCGCTTCAGAGACGTCCAACTCGGTGATTTCGCCATGGGCCATGGGCGCGCGAAAGACGTAGCCCACCAGCGCGCCCTCGGGGGCGATGTCATCCACGTAAGCCCCCGCGCCGGTCAGGAAGCGGGTGTCTTCATGGCGGGTGACGGATTGGCTGGAGCCGAATTTCGACATCGGGCGCACCTTTCTGCGAGGGGTTTTCCGGGGAGAGACTAGACGTGAGGCAGCCCATGTCCAGAGGGGGTTAGCGGAAGATGAGGCCGGGGGTTTCGGTGACGGTGCCGATCCGGGTCGCGCCGGGAATGGTGCCCACGGCCTCGGCGGGAATGGCGGCGAGAAGGCCGCCGGCGGTCTGCGGGTCGAACATCAGATCGGCCCGCGACGTGGCGGGGGCGTCCGCGGGAACGGAGGCGCGGTTCTGCGCCCAGAGGCTCGAGCGGATGCCTTGCGCGGCCAGCGCCTCGGCCCCGGGCAGGAGCGGCACGTCGGCCAGCGTCACCTCTGCGCCCACGCCCGAGGCGCTGCAGATGTTGGCCAAATGCCCCGCGAGGCCGAAGCCTGTCACGTCGGTCATCGCATGGGCGACCGGGGCCAGCGCGCGCGCCGCCGCGCCGGAGGGGGTCGTCATCGACTGCCAGCAGGCCAGTACTGCCGCGCCCTCGGCCTTCATCTGCATCTCGGCCGCGAGGATCACCCCGGTGCCGAGGGGTTTCGTCAGCACCAGCGCATCGCCCGGCCGCGCGCCGCGTAGGGTGATGGCGGGGCGTTCCAGCAGGCCGGTCACGGTGAAGCCCACGGTCAGCTCGCTCCCGCCCGAGGAATGACCGCCGACAACCGCGACGCCCTCGGCGGCGAAGATCTCTCCGGCGGCCGCCATGACCTCGTCCAGCCAGCGGCCCTGAAGGCGCGCTTCCACGCGCGGCAGGATGACCTGCGCGAGCGCTGCTTGCGGCGTCGCACCCATGGCCCAGATGTCGCCCAAGGCATGGACCGCCGCCGCGCGGGCCACGAGCGCGGGATCGAGCGCGAAGCCGCGCAGGTGATCGGTGCTGATGACCTGCGCCGCCTCGCCCATGCGCAGGACGGCCGCGTCGTCGCCGGGCACCGCTTCCACGTCCGGGCGGGAGGCGCCGGCGGGTTGCGCCAGCACCGATTGCAGCGCGCCCGAGGCGAGCTTCGCGCCGCAACCGCCGCAGGGCACGGGGCCGGCCATTTCCTCGGCCACGCCAAGCGCCGCGCCCTTGGGAGCCTTGGGCAGCGGCATTTCGGGCAGCTCGCGGAACTTGTCCATGAACGTCTGGTCAATGCGGTTCTTCAGCTGCCACATCAGCCCGCCCGAGACGGCGAGCCCGCGCTTCTCGGCCACCGCGCGCTTTCCCCCGAGCGAAACGAGCTTGAGGAAATCCTTCTGCGGGCGGAACGGCTTGCTGCGCTGCCCGAGCAGCGCGGCGCGGAGGTTGTGGGCGAGGATCGGCGCGGCGCGCACGGCGTAGACGCCCGCCTTGGGACGGGGATCGTGGGAGAGGTGCACGCAGTCCCCCGCCCCGAAGATCGCGGGGTCGGCGGGCGAGCGGAGGTGCGCGTCCACCACGAGGAAGCCGTCCTTGCAGGGCAGCCCACTCTCGGCGATCCAGCCCTGCGGCGTGGCCCCGGCAGCACCAATCGTGAGGTCCGAGGCAATGCGGGTGCCGTCCGTCAGCACCACGGCATCGGACGCGACCGAGGCGATCTCCACCCCCTCCTTGAGGCTCACGCCATGGTCCGAGAGCCCCTGCAAGAGCCGCTGACGCGCGGCAGGCACGACCGAGGTCAGAACCTCGCCCCGGTCGATCACGCTGACGCGGGCCTCACGCCCGAGGCTGCGCATCCGGTGCGCGGCGGCCATGGCAACCTCGCAGCCCGCGACGCCGCCGCCGATGATGGCAATGGCGATCGGGCCGCTTTCCGCGCAGATCCGCGCCCAGGTACCGGCGAAACGGCCGAGCGGCTTGGCGGCCACGCCATGTTCCGCGAAACCCGGCAGCGTGGGCATCTCCGAGGTGATGCCCACGTCGAATGACAGGAGGTCGTAGGACACCTCGCGGCCCGAGCCGAGGCGCACGACCTTGGCGGCCGGGTCCACCGCCACGGCGCGGTCCACCAGCAGGCGGGCCTCGGCGAAGCGGGCAAGGCGCACGAGGTCGATGTCGAGCGCCTCGCGCGCGTAATGGCCCGCCAGATGACCGGGCAGCATGCCCGAATAGGGGGCGGTGGGGCCGGGGTTGACCAGCGTCAGCCGCACCCCCGGCACCGGCTTCATGCCCCATTTGCGCAACACGAGGGCGTGGGTATGGCCGCCGCCCAGAAGAACGAGCTCCTTCACGATGGGCGTGGCGGGGGTCATGCCTCGCTCCAGCCGTGGGCGAAGGGATCCTCGGGATAGCCCACGCCGGTCATGTAGAGGCCCTGCGGCGGGGCGACGGTGCCGCATTCCGCCCGGTCACAGGCCGCCAGCGCGCGGGCGATGTCGTCGGGCGCCCATGCGCCGGAGCCCACGTGCTCGAGCGAGCCCACGATGGAGCGGACCTGGTTGTGCAGGAAGGAGCGCGCCTTGAGGTGGAAGCGGATCTCGGTCCCGGCGGGCAGCGGGATCTCCTCCACCTCGACCTTGTCCATCGTCTTTACCGGGGAGTTCGCCTGGCAATGGGTGGCGCGGAAAGTGGTGAAATCATGCTTGCCGATCAGGTGCTTGGCCCCCTCCGCCATGGCCGCCACGTCGAGCTTGCCGCGCACGCCCCAGGCGTGGCCCGCCTCGTGCACCAGCGGCGCGCGGCGGCTGATCATCCGGTAGGTGTAGCTGCGCCATGTGGCCTCGAAGCGGGCATGGAACGCCTCGGTGACCTCGGCGCAGGCGGTGATCGCCACAGGGGCGGGCTTGAGGTGGTAGTTCAACGCCTCGGCAAGGCGGAACGGCTCCCACGCACGTTGCAGGTCGGCGTGGGCCACCTGGCCCAGGGCATGAACGCCCGTGTCGGTCCGGCCCGCGGCGGCGATGGAGGGGATGTCCTTCTCCAGCCGTGCCAGCGCGGCCTCCACCGTGCCCTGCACCGAGGGCAGCTCGGCCTGGCGCTGCCATCCCTTGAAGGGGCGGCCGTCATATTCGATCCTGAAAGCATAACGCGGCATGGCATGGGGCTAACCCAAACCGGCTTGCGCGTCCATTGGCCCTCGAAACCTTTGACGCGAATGCCTATCTTTGGGCGAACGCAGAGCAGAGAGGATGCCGCCCTTGGTCATCGGAGCCATCGCAGACACCCTTGGCCGGGGAATCGAATCCGTGTCCGGCACGGTCTCGGAGACTTTCTTCGAGCCGGTCATCCGCCTGGGCGTCACCGGGCTGGCGCGGTCGGGCAAGACGGTTTTCATCACCTCGCTGGTCGCCAACCTGTTGGACCGGGGCCGGATGGCGGGGTTGGAGGCGGCCTCTTCCGGGCGGATCGAGGCGGTCTACCTGCAGCCGCAGCCCGACGACACGGTGCCGCGCTTCGAGTTCGAGAGCCATCTGGCCGCGATGACCGGCACGACGCCCCATTGGCCCGAGAGCACGCGCTCGGTCTCGGAACTGCGGGTCTCGCTGCGGGTGCGGCCCAACGGGTTGCTCTCGGGTCTTTCGGGGCCGCGGACGGTGCACCTCGATATCGTGGATTACCCCGGCGAATGGCTGCTGGACCTTGGCCTGCTGGATCAGAGCTATGCCAAATGGTCGGCAGAGGCGCTGTCCAAGGCGCGGGCGCGCAACGAGGGTGCGCGGTTCATCGCCCGACTGGAGGCCGTGGACGGCTCGGAGAAGCTCGACGAGGCCACGGCCAGCGAATTGGCGCGGGAGTGGACGCGCTACCTGAATGCCGCGCGCGACGCGGGCTATTCCGATTGCACGCCGGGGCGCTTCCTGCTGCCCGGCGATCTGGAAGGCTCGCCCGCCCTCACCTTCGCGCCCCTGCCCGAGGGCGAGGCCCCGCGCGGCAGCCTCGCGCGCGAATTCGCGCGGCGGTTCGAGGCCTACAAGTCTCAGGTGGTCAAACCCTTCTTCCGCTCGCATTTCGCGCGCATCGACCGGCAGGTGGTGCTGGTCGACGCGCTTGGCGCGATCCACAGCGGACCGCGCGCGGTGGAGGATTTGCGGCAGGCGCTGTCAGGCATCCTTGGCAGTTTCCGGCCCGGACGGAACACCTTCCTGACCTCGATCCTCGGCAAGCGGGTGGACAAGATCCTCTTCGCCGCGACTAAGGCGGACCACCTGCACCACGAGCAGCACCCTCGGCTGCAGGCGATCATGGAAGCGCTGGTGGCCGATGCCCGGCGGCAGGCAGACTTCTCGGGCGCGAGCACCGGGGCCATGGCCATCGCCTCGCTGCGCGCCACGGTGGAAGAGATGCGGCGCGTCGGCGGCGAGGACCTCGGCGTGGTGCGCGGGGCGCTGTTGGAGAGCGGACGGCAGGCGGCGCTGCATCCGGGCGATCTGCCGGCGGACCCCTCGGCACTGCTGGCACCGGCGCGGGACGGGGCGGAGGCTTGGCTCGACGGGGATTATGACGTGATGCGTTTCGCCCCTGCGCCGCTCTCGCTGCGATCCGGGGAAGGGCCGCCTCATATAAGGCTGGACCGGGCGGCGGAATTCCTCATCGGGGACAAGCTGCGATGAGCGGGTGTGGGATAGGGGCTCTGCCCCTCGCACGGCTTTCCCGGGGGGAAATCCGCGCTCACCCCGGAGTTGTATTGGCCAAGATGAAGAGGGGGGGAGCCGTCCATGAGCACGCGTAAGGGCCCTGTGCTGATCGAGTTGGAGGAAGCGCCCGGGGCGGGGCCGGAAGCGGCAGCGCCGGTGCCGGATTTGGGTGCGCCAGCGGGTGCGGCGGCGGACGGGCGCGCGATGCAGGTGGTGGCGACCCTGGGGGCGAAGCGGCCCTCGCGGCTGGCGCGGTTTTTCTGGGCGGCGCTTCTGGGGTTGGTGGGCTTCGTGGCCTCGCTCGCCGCGTGGAACTTCGTGACGCGGCTTTTGGCGGCCGAGCCCGTGTTGGGCTGGATCGCCTTTGGCTTGGTGGCGGCGGTCCTTTTGGCGCTGGTGTTGATCGCCCTGCGGGAACTGGCGGCATTCGCGCGGCTTGGGCGGTTGGACCGCGTGCATCAGGCTGCCGAAGCGGCGCTGGCGGAGGGCGACCTGGGCCGTGCGCGGCAGGTGACGGGCCAAATCGCGGCGCTTTATGCCGGGCGGCCGGAGCTGCGGCTCGGGCGCGAGGCGCTGGAGCGGCAGCGGGAGGAATTGTTCGATGCGGCGTCGCTTTTTGCCTTGGCGGAGGCGGAGGTGATGGTGCCGCTGGACCGGGCAGCTGCGGCGCAGATCGAGGCGGCGGCGCGGCAGGTGGCGACAGTGACGGCGCTGGTGCCCTTGGCGCTGGCCGATGTGATCGTGGCCCTGACCGCGAACTTACGGATGATACGGCGCATCGCCGAGATCTACGGCGGGCGCGCGGGCACATTGGGAAGCTGGCGGCTGACCCGGGCGGTGATGACTCACCTGGTGGCGACCGGGGCCGTGGCGATCGGGGACGATCTGTTGGGCTCGGCGCTTGGCGGCTCGGTCCTGTCGAAGCTGTCGCGGCGCTTCGGGGAGGGCGTGGTAAACGGCGCGTTGACCGCGCGCGTGGGTCTGGCCGCCATGGAAGTCTGCCGCCCGCTGCCCTTCGGGGAAGGACGGCGCCCGAGCGTGACCGGCCTGATCCGCCGGGCCCTGACCGGGCTGGTGGGCCGATCGGAGGGCTGACACCGCCGCCCGACCGTGGCATGGAATGCCATGGCAGCCGCAAACGACACTCCCGACCGGCCCCTGCTCGGCATCTTGCTGATGCTCGGGTTCTGCATGGTCATTCCGTTCTCGGACGCGTTGGCCAAGCTGTTGGGGGCGACGTTTCCGCTGCTGCAGCTCGTCGTCGTGCGCTTCGCGACGCAGACGATCCTCTTTGTGCCCATGGCGATGATGTCCGGGGCGGTCCTGTTTCCCACGCGGCGGGTGTTGGGGCTGACCTTCCTGCGCGCCGGATTGCAGATCGCAGGCCTGTTGCTGATGTTCTCGGCCCTGCGCGTGTTGCCGCTGGCGGACGCCGTGGCGATTGCCTTCGTCATGCCCTTCCTGATGCTCCTGCTCGGGCGCTTCTTCCTCGACGAAGAGGTCGGGCCGCGGCGGTTGGTGGCCTGTGTCGTGGGGTTCATCGGCACGTTGATGGTGGTGCAGCCCAGTTTCGCGGCCGTCGGATGGGGGGCGCTCTTGCCGATCGGGGTGGCCTTTGCCTTCGCCTTCTTCATGCTGGTGACCCGCGCCATGTCGCGCGAGATCGATCCGCTGGCGCTACAGGGCGCCTCGGGGCTGGTGGCGCTGCCGCTGGTGGTGCCGTTCCTGTTCCTGCCATTGGCCGACACCGCGCCGCTGGCGGGTTGGGTGACACCGCGCGGCGCCGAGATCTGGTTGCTGGTGGCGCTCGGCGTTTTCGGGTCCATCGGACACCTGCTGATGACATGGTCCCTGCGTTACGCGCCCTCGGCGACGCTGGCGCCGATGCAATATCTCGAGATCCCGATGGCGACCCTTGTGGGATTTGCGATGTTCCGGGACTTGCCGAACGGTCTCGCCGCGCTCGGCATCGCGGTGACCATGGCCTCGGGGCTCTACATCGTGTTCCGCGAGCGCAGCATCAGCCGCGTGAGCGCGGTGTAAGCGCGGCCATTGGCGGCACGAGATCTCCACATACCAGACGCGTAAGCACCCGGGGCAGCGGCCATGTCCGGCTGAGCGGCGCAAGGACGTGATCGCGCAGCATCGGCAGGGCGGCGCTGTCGGATTGGTACTGCGGTGTGAAGGCGGCGGAGAAGGCCTGGTAGAGCCGCACATGGGCGCGGCGCGCGAGGGCATAGTGGCGCAGCGCCTCTTCGGTCCGCCCCTGCGCGCCGCGCAACGCTAGGTGGAGCGCGTGGGCATCGAGCAGGGCCATGTTCGCGCCCTGCCCCAGTTGCGGAGAGGCGCGGTGCGCGGCATCGCCGATATGCACGAGACCCTCGCCATAGGGTCGGCGGAGGGTGCCATGGGTGTAGTGCGCGGGGGTGAAATCCGCGTGCGAGAACGCGGCGGGCAGATAGCTTTCGAACTCGGGCCAGAGCTGCGCGGCCTCCGCCCGCCATTGGGCGAAGGGACGGGCGAAGTGTTGCTCGATATCGGCGACGGGGAGCGAGTAGAAGACGGCGGCGAGGCGCGTTTCGGGCGCATCGCGGCGGGTGCCGATCGGCAGGATGCCAAGCATCCGGTCGGCCTTGCGGTAGCGCTGCGTCAGGTGGTCCCGCGGGAAGGCCGCCCCTTCGGGCCAGGGCACCGTGGCCCAGACCGCGCCGTAGGGCAACGCGCGCGCCTTGAGGGGCGAGAGCGGCGACCGGGCGCCGAGGGCGTCGACGATCAGATCGAAGGGGCCCGTGCGACGGCCACCGATCAGAAGATGCTGCCCATGACGTCCGGTGACCGGGCTGGAGGGCGTGATCCGCGCCCCTGCCCGCTCGGCCGCCTCGAAGAGCGCGGTGAAAAGGGCCGCGCGATGGATGCCCAAGCCCTGCCTCTGGGGCGTGGCGCCATAGCTGACCGAGAGGACGACCTTGCGGCTCCGCGCCTCGTCGCCGTGCATGTGCAGGATCGGCGTGCCGCGCGTCAGGGCCTCCTCGGCCGCGCCACAGGCCTGCAGCACCTCCATGCCGACGGGTTGGATGACAAGCCCGGAGCCCACGGGGCGGGGTGCCTCGAACTGATCGAACACCTGCACGACGTGGCCGTCCCCGGCCAATAGGGACGCCGCCGAAAGGCCTCCGATCCCCGCGCCGGCAATGGCGATTTTCATCTTCATGTTCACCACCTTAGCCGCCGTGACCCGCGCGCCCATGCGGCGCGACGTCCTCGTTGGAGATTTTCCATTGCCCGCAGTGTCGGCCCCATGTTCCATGGCGCTGTTTTTCAACGAGGACGCTTTTCCATGAAATTTTCCGATCTTACGATCTTGTCCAAACTTGCCATCGGCCTTGTCATTCTCGGTGGTATCTTCAGCTTTTCGATGTCGAACACCTCCACGGCCAATGGGGTGACCACCTGCGAGACCTATGACTATGGCCGACTGATTTTCGGCGGCCTTGCCGTCATCGTGGGGGGCTTGGGCGAATTTGCAGCCCTTCGCCTGCGGGAGACGCGGGTGGTGAACCTGCTGGCCTCGGGCGGCGCCTCGATGCTTGGCATCCTCTTGGTGCTGATCGGGTTGGGTATTCTCGGCGGTGCCTGCTGAACCAGCCCCCTTTGACCTTGCCGTGCTGCGGGAGTATATGCGCCCCATGGCACGGCAATTCGGCATATTCATACGAATTAGCAACCCGGCGCTCTGACCAGAGACGCCGGGATTTTCGCGCGCGCGGGACTTGAGCCTCCGCTCCGCCCTGCTACACCCCTTCTGACATTCGAATATGAGGAGCGCCTGTCATGTGCGCCGCTGAACCCGTGGACTACAAAGACACGCTGAACCTGCCGAAAACCGATTTCCCGATGCGTGCGGGCCTGCCCAAGCGCGAGCCCGAGTGGCTGGCGCGATGGGAACGGATCGATGTTTACAATCGCCTGCGCGACAAGGCCGCCGACGCCAAGGGCACCGACGCCGCGCGCACGCCCTTCACGCTGCATGATGGCCCGCCCTATGCCAACGGCCACCTCCACATCGGCCATGCGCTCAACAAGACGATCAAGGACATCATCGTGCGCAGCCACCAGATGATGGGCCGCGACGCGCGCTACATCCCCGGATGGGACTGCCATGGCCTGCCGATCGAGTGGAAGATCGAAGAGCAGTACCGCAAGAAGGGCAAGAACAAAGACGCCGTCGATATCGTCGAATTCCGCAAGGAATGCCGTGACTTCGCCGCCGGTTGGGTCGACATCCAGCGCGACGAGTTCAAGCGCCTCGGCATCACCGGCACCTGGGACAAGCCTTACCTGACGATGGATTTCCGCGCCGAGCGGATCATCGCGGAGGAGTTCCAGAAGTTCCTGATGAACGGCACGCTCTATCAAGGCTCCAAGCCGGTCATGTGGTCGCCGATCGAGCAGACCGCGCTGGCCGAGGCCGAGGTGGAATACCACGACAAGGAGAGCTTCACGATCTGGGTGAAGTTCAAGGTGCAAGGCGCCGAGGGCGACCTCGACGGCGCCAATGTCGTGATCTGGACCACGACGCCCTGGACGATCCCCTCGAACAAGGCGGTCGTCTACGGAAACGACGTGGCCTACGGTCTCTATGAAGTCACCGACACGCCTGAGGAATGTTGGGCCGCCAAGGGCGACCGCTTCCTGCTGGCCGACAAGATGGCGGCTGACGTTCTCGGCCGTGCCCGTTTGGAAGAAGGCCAGTGGAAACGCCTGCGCGATGTGCCGACCTCGGAGCTGGAAGGCCTGTCGCTGCAACACCCGTTGGCTGGCGCCGAGGGGGGCGAGGGCGAATGGGACGACCTGCGCGACTTCCGTCACGGCGATTTCGTCTCGGACGAGGAAGGTACCGGCTTCGTTCATTGCGCGCCGTCGCACGGGATGGAGGAATACGAGCTCTACCGTGACCTCGGCATGTTGGAGCAGGTCATCACCTACAACGTGATGGACGACGGCTCCTTCCGCGCCGACCTGCCCTTCTTTGGCGGCCATTACATCCTGTCGCGCAAGGGCGGCGAGGGCACGGCCAACAAGGCGGTCATCGACAAGCTGGTCGAAGTCGGCGGCTTGCTCGCGCGCGGCAAGATCAAGCACTCCTACCCCCATTCTTGGCGCTCCAAGGCGCCGGTGATCTACCGCAACACGCCACAGTGGTTCGCGGCCATCGACAAGAAGATGTCTGTCGGCTCGGATGAATTCACCATCCGCGACCGCGCGTTGCAGGAGATCGACAAGGTCCACTGGACCCCGAAATCGGGCCGCAACCGTCTGCACTCGATGATCGAGGCGCGCCCCGACTGGGTGCTCTCGCGCCAGCGCGCCTGGGGCGTGCCGCTCACCTGCTTCACCAAGAAGGGCGCGCTGCCCACCGATCCTGACTACCTGCTGCGCAACGAGGCGGTGAACGCCCGCGTGCTGGAGGCCTTCGAGGCCGAGGGCGCTGATGCGTGGTACAAGCCGGGCGCCAAGGAGCGCTTCCTCGGCAGTGATGTGGACCCGGAAGCCTACGATCAGGTCTTCGACATTCTCGACGTCTGGTTCGACAGCGGCTCCACCCACGCCTTCGTGCTGCGCGACCGCGAGGACGGGACCGAGGACGGCATCGCCGATGTCTACATGGAGGGCACCGACCAGCACCGCGGCTGGTTCCATTCCTCGCTGCTGCAATCGGTCGGTACCCGAGGCCACGCGCCCTACCGCAACGTGGTGACCCACGGCTTCACACTGGACGAGAAGGGCATGAAGATGTCCAAGTCCATCGGCAACACCATCGTGCCGGAGGAAATCGTCAAGCAATACGGTGCGGATATCCTGCGCCTCTGGGTCGCCCAGACCGATTACACCGCCGACCAGCGGATCGGGCAGGAGATCCTGAAGGGCACCGCCGACAGCTACCGCAGGCTGCGCAACACGATGCGCTTCATGTTGGGCTCGCTCAGCGATTTCTCGGAGGCCGACCGCGTCGCCCACGGCGACATGCCCGAGTTGGAGCGGTGGGTGCTGCATCGCCTGACCGAGCTGGATGCCACGGTGCGCGACGGCTACGCCAAGTTCGACTTCCAGGGCGTGTTCCAGGCGGTCTTCACCTTCGCGACCACGGACCTCTCGGCCTTCTACTTCGATATCCGCAAGGATGCGCTCTATTGCGACGGCGACACCGCGCGCCGCCGCGCCGCGCGCACGGTGCTCGATATCCTGTTCCACCGCCTGACGACCTGGCTCGCGCCGATCCTCGTCTTCACGATGGAAGAAGTCTGGCTGGAACGCTTCCCGGGCGAGGACTCCTCGGTGCATCTCGTGGATATCCCCGAGACGCCCGCCGAATGGGCCGACGCCGCGCTGGCCGCCAAGTGGGCGCGCGTGCGCAGCGCCCGCCGGGTCGTCACCGCCGCACTGGAAGTGCAGCGCCGCGACAAGGTGATCGGCGCGTCGCTGGAGGCCGCCCCGGTGGTTCACGTCGACGATGCCGAAGTGCTCGACGCCCTGCGCAGCGTGCCTTTCGACGATATCGCCATCACCTCCGACGTGGCACTGACAGACGATCCGGCCCCCGCCGAGGCGTTCCGCCTGCCCGAGGTGGAGGGCGTCGGGGTGGTCTTCGAGCGGGCCGATGGCGAGAAGTGCCAGCGCTGCTGGAAGATCCTGCCGGACGTGGGCAACCATGACCACGACGGTGTCTGCAAACGCTGCGACGAGGCGCTCGACGCCTAACCCGCACAGCAGCGCTCGCAAACATGGCCGCGTCCCATCCCGGGGCGCGGCTTTTTCGTGGACGGCTCTCATCACCAGTTCTGTGAATTGGTTCACCGCTTCAGTGCGCCTCCGCACATTCGACTGCGCCTTGGGTTTGCCGCCCCATCGCCCTAGGTTCCCCTGTGACACGGACAAACAGGAGCCACTCAATGGCACGTCAGGAAGAATACACTCCCCCCAAGGTCTGGACCTGGGACGCCGAGAGCGGCGGGAAATGGGCATCGCTGAACCGCCCGATCTCGGGCGCGACCCACGAGAAGGAGCTGCCGGTGGGCGAGCATCCCTTCCAGCTCTACTCCCTCGGCACCCCCAACGGCGTGAAGGTCACCGTCCTGTTCGAAGAGCTGCTGGAGGCGGGTTATTCCGAGGCCGAATACGACGCCTGGCTGATCCGCATCGGCGACGGCGACCAGTTCGGCAGCGGCTTCGTGGAGGCCAACCCGAATTCGAAGATCCCTGCCATGTGGGACCGCTCCGGCGACACGCCCGTGCGCGTCTTCGAGAGCGTCGCGATCATGATGCACCTCGCCGAGAAGTTCGACGCCTTCCAGGGCCCGAAATCGCAGCGCGCCGAGCTGCTCTCGTGGCTGATGTGGCAGATGGGCAGCGCGCCCTTTCTCGGCGGCGGCTTCGGCCATTTCTACGCCTATGCCCCCTACCCGATGGAATATCCGATCAACCGCTACGCGATGGAAACCAAGCGGCAGCTCGACGTGCTCGACAAGCATCTGGAGAAGAACGAGTGGATGGTCGGCGGCGAATACACCATCGCCGACATGGCGATCTGGCCGTGGTACGGGCGCACCGTCATGGGCGAGAGCTACGACGCGGGCGAGTTCCTGAGCGTGCACGAGTACAAGCATCTGCTGGCCTGGGCCGAGCGCATTGCCGAGCGCCCCGGCGCCAAGCGCGGTCGCATGGTCAACAAGACCTCCGGCGATCCCTCGGAGCAGCTTTGGGAACGCCACAGCGCCGACGACTTCGCCACGAGAACGCAGGACAAGATTGGCGAGTGACGCCGATATTGCCGCTGCGCTGATGCGCATGGCGGCGGACCGGGGGGCGGACAAGACGTTCTGCCCCTCGGAAGTAGCGCGGGCGCTGGCCGAGGATTGGCGCCCGCTGATGCCCGAGGTGCGCCGGGTGGCGGCCACCCTGCCCTTGGTGGCGACTCAGGGCGGAGACCCCGTCGACCCTCTGACAGCGCGCGGCCCGATCCGGCTTGCGCAGGATCCGGGTTGAACGCGAAGGCGACCCCGCGCAGGGTCGTGGGATGGGACGCATTTCGATCGAAACGCCTGTCGGCCCGATCTGGGTGGAAGAGGCAGAAGACGCCATCACCGGCGCCGGATGGGGCCATGTGGATGCTCCCGACGACACGCCCCTGCTCCGCGCGACGGCCGCCGAATTGCGCGCCTACTTCGACGGCAACCTCAGCCGGTTCACGGTACCCATCCGGCACGGACGCGCGGGCTCAGCGGCCAAGGTCCTGGACGCGATGCTGGCCATCCCCATGGGCGAAACCCGACGCTACGGAGAGATCGCCAAGGACGTCGGCCTGCCCGCGCAAGCAGTCGGACAAGCCTGCGGCGGGAACGTCATCCCGATCCTGATCCCCTGCCACCGCGTGCTGTCGGCCAGCGGCCTCGGCGGCTATTCCGGCCGAGGGGGTGTGGATACTAAGGTTTGGCTTTTACGACATGAAGGCGCTGCCGGATTGCTGATCTGAGCCGGAAGCTGCCACTTACCCGATATTCACTAACCATTATCCCCAGGGCGCGAAGACCATGTGACCTCGGCCTCACCCGCCCTCATCGGTCCTTTCGCGCGGTCAAAGCGGAGGTAGGCAATGCCCTTGCCGCCTGATTGCGTGAAGAGCGTGCCGGCGGGTTTTTCGCCGACGAGGATTTCCGTCCCGACGGGCGCTTCCCCTGCAACATCGACCGTCACGAAGCCCTTCTTGAGCTCGGTCTTGTGCTTCATGCGAGCCGTGACCTCCTGGCCCACGTAGCAGCCCTTGCGGTGGTCGACGCCGGACAACCGGTCGAAGCCGGCCTCGAGGATATAGGTCTCGTTCGGCACCAGTTCGATGCCGGTCTCAGGCACGCAGGCCGCGACGCGCAGGGCGTCCCAATCGATCTCGGGCGTGCCGCCCTCCATCCCGTAGCCGCGCCAGCCGAGCCTTGGGTCCCGCGGGTCGGGATGGGCGCCCTCTGGGGCCTCCCCCAATCCGCGCACCACGGAGATGTCGGCCTCTTCGATGGCGACGTCGGCGCGGAGCCGATACATCGACAGGCGCTGCGCCACGGCGGCGGCGATATCGGTCTTCACGTCGAGGAGGATGTCGTCTCCCCGGTCCAGCAGGAAAAAGTCGGCGAGGTATTTGCCCTGTGGCGTCAGCAGCGCGGAATACGTCAGCGCCCGTCCCGCGTCGCGGGTCACGAGGCCCTGCAGGAAGCCATGGGCATCCGCCCCCGACAGCCGCAGGACCGTGCGATCTTCTGCGCGTTCACCGATCATATTCGCCTCCGTTGATATTTTGCATCACAGCTAATCATCACCGGCCCGCAGCGCAACATTGACCCCCCTCAGGGCGCAATATACCCCTGTCGCACCACAACATCCGGAGCCTTCCATGACCCTTGCAAACGGCCGCCATTACCTTGCCATTCCCGGCCCATCGGTCATGCCGGACCGCGTGTTGCAAGCCATGCACCGTGCTGCGCCGAACATCTACCGGGGCGAGATGCCGGACATGGTGCACACCATCGTTCCGGACCTCAAAGCGGTCGCCAAAACCAAGCATCACGTCGCGATGTACATCTCCAACGGCCATGGTGTCTGGGAAGCCGCGTTGGTCAACTGCTTCTCGCGCGGGGACAAGGTTCTGGTGCTGAGCACCGGGCGCTTCGGCACCGGATGGGGCGACATGGCGGCGCGGCTCGGCATCGAGACGCAGGTGCTCGATTTCGGCTATACCTCCGACGTCGATCTGAACCGTCTGGAAGAGGCTTTGGCCGCCGACACCGACAAGCAGATCAAGGGCGTCTTGATGGTGCAGGTCGATACCTCCACCTCGGTCAAGAACAACGTGCTCGGCGTCCGCGAGGCGCTTGACGCGGCAGATCACCCCGCGCTGCTGCTCTGCGACAACATCGCGAGCCTCGGCTGTGACGAGTTCCGGATGGACGACTGGGGCGTCGATGTCATGGTCACGGGCTGCCAGAAAGGCTTGATGACGCCGCCGGGCATGTCCTTCGTCTATTTCAACGACCGCGCCAATGCGGCGCGCGACAAGGCCGATCTGGTGACGCCGTACTGGGATTGGCAGATGCGCATCGATCCCGATTATTTCTACGAATATTTCTTTGGCACCGCTCCCACGCATCACCTCTATGGTTTGCGCGTGGCGCTCGACATGATCGTGCACGAGGAAGGGATCGAGGCGGTCTGGAACCGTCACAAGGTGCTCGCCGAGGCTGTCTGGGCCGCGCTTGAGGTCTGGGGTCAGGCCGGTCCGGTGCGCCCCAATATCGCCGAGCGCGACAAACGCTCCCACGCCGTGACACTGGCGAACTTCGGCCCTGGCAACGGCCTGAAGCTGCGCAACTGGATGGAGCAATCCTACGGCGTGACCTTGGGCATTCCGCTGGAGGGCGTTGAATCCGCCGATGATTTCCTGCGGATCGGCCATATGGGGCATGTAAACGGGCAGATGGTTCTGGGCGTTCTGGCGGGCCTTCAGGCTGGCATGACAGCGCTGCAGATCCCCCACGGCCCGACCGGTCTGGAAGCCGCGATGAAGGTGATCGCCGAGGCGACCTGACGCTCTAGCCCGCGGCCTTCAGGGCCCGCGGCAGCGCCTCCGAGAACAGGGCCAGCGCCTCGCCGGGCGCGCAGGAGACGCGGATGCAGCGGTCCTGCGGCGCGACGAAGGGCATCCGCACGAAGACCCCTTCCGCCGCGAGCGCCGCCACCACGGCCCGCGCGTAATCACCGTCACGGCCGCAATCCACCGTTACGAAATTCGTCGCCGAGGGCAGCGGGGTGAGGCCATTGGCGCGGGCGATCTCGGCGATGGTCTCGCGCGCGGCGGCAATCTTGTCGATCGTACGCTCAAGGTAGGCCTGATCCCCCAACGCAGCCAGCGCCGCGGCCTGCGCCACTCGCCCCATGCCGAAATGGTTGCGGATCTTGGCGAAGGCGCTGATGAAATCCTGCTGCGCCAGCCCGTAGCCCACGCGCATCCCCGCCAGCCCGTAGGCCTTGGAAAAGGTGCGGAAACGGATCACCCGAGGGTGGCTCGTGTCGAGCGGCGGTATCGCCTGGGGCGGCGCGGTGTCGGCATAGGCCTCGTCCAGCGCGAGGGCACACCCTTCGGGCAGCGCGTCGATCATGGCCTGCATTCCTTCGGCGGAATGCCACGAGCCCATGGGATTGTCGGGGTTGGCCACGTAGATCAGCTTGGCGTCGACCTCGCGCGCCTTGGCGAGCAAGGCGTCCAGATCCTCGCGGTCGTCGCGGTAGGGCACCTTGTGCAGCACGCCGCCGAAGCCCGCCACGTGGTAGTTGAAGGTCGGGTAAGCGCCGTCGGAGGTGACGACGGCGTCGCCCTCGGCCACCAGCAGGCGCACGAGGTAGCCCAGAAGGCCGTCGATCCCCTCGCCCACGATGATGTTCTCAGGCGCAACGTCGTGGTGCCGGGCCAGCGCTTGGCGCAGGTCGTGGACCTCCGGGTCGCCATACATCCACGCGTCCGCCCCGGCGCGCGAGATCGCCTCCAACGCCAGAGGCGACGGGCCAAAGACGCTCTCATTCGCACCGATGCGGGCGCGGAACGGGGCGCCCATAGCACGCTCCTGCGTCTCGGGGCCGACGAAGGGCACGGTCGCGGGAAGGGATTGAACGCGGGCGGTGTAGCGAGGCTGTGTCATGGCGTCAGCGTTCGCGGATTTTTCCCCGTCCCGCAAGAGGGCGCTCGCGTGATAGTGGCAGGCATGACCCAGACACGCCGCCAATTCCTCGCCCTCTCCGTCGCTGCAGCAACCGCTGCGCGCCTCGCCCCCACCATCGCGACACGCGCCGGGGGCAGCCGACGCGTGCTGACGCTGGTCTATGACAAGAGCCTCGGCATGATGCGCGCCATCGACAGGCTGGTGCCCTAGGCGCAAGAGCGGGGTCAGTAGTTGTCTTCGGCAAGGTAGCGGGCGTTCACCCAACCGCGCTGATAGCCGTTCCAGCTTACGATGCACCAGGTGGCAGGACCTCGGGTGGTCGAGATTTGCGCGCAAGTACCAAGCTGAATGCCACGGGCATTGTAGGGCAGACGATCCACCACGTGATTGCGCACGCCGGGGCCGTGGCGGACGTTCAGGTGGTCGTGATAGGCGACGCCATGGACGCGGTAGAAGTCGGGGCCGTGCCCGTCGTTCCCATGCCCGCCCTGCGGCGGCTGCCCTTGCGTGTGATAATTCACGGCGACAGCGCCATGGCCCGAGCCGGGCGCGTAGAATGTCTGAACGTTGGGATGGGCGCCCTGAGCAGTCCCCCCGGCCGAGGCTCCGGCGGCGAGGGTTAGGGCGGCGGTCATGGCGAGGGCAAATGCTTTGAAAATACGCATGGCTTGGGGTCCAATCTTGAAGGGGCTCAATGTCCCCATGGTCCCCAGATCGGCCCCGCGGCTCAATGGTGGTTTACCCTACGTCCGGCGGCGGCGGTTCTCCATCGCCATGGCGAGCTTCATCTCCGCCTCGGCGAGCCGCGCCATGGCGGGTGTTTTCTCGGCCTCCGAGGCGTGGGCGCAGGCGTCTCTTGCCGCGTCACGCTGTCGGCGCAGCACCAGTTCTTCGGGCAAGGCACCATGTTCGGCCATCAGCCGGAAGCCCGCAGCCTCCGAGGCATCGACGAAGGCCGCCTCCTCGGGACGGGGGAGGGGTTTGCCCTCCCCTGCGAGACCGCGGAGCTTGCCCTCGGCCTCGGCCTTGCGGATGTGCCGCTCGGCCAGATCCTCTATCCAGTCGCTCACGCGACCTCGTTCAGACGCTCCAGCGCCTGCTTGATGCGGGCCTCTTCCTCCTCGCGGGCGGCGAGGTTGGCGCGGGTCTCTTCCACCACCTCCGGCGGCGCGCTGGCGGCGAATTTCGGATTGTTCAGACGGCCCCGCAGCCCCCCCAATTCCTTGGCCAGCTTGCCGAGGGTCTTCTCCAGCCGCGCCTTCTCCTCGCCCACGTCGATCAGGTCGGCGATCGGCAGGCCGAAGGTGCCACCGTCCACGGCGATGGTGACGGTCCCCTTGGGGAAGGCCTCGGTGGGCGTCACCTCGGAGAGCCGCGCGAGGCGGGTGATCATGGCTTGGTTGTTGTCGAAGGCGCGCTGGCCGGCCTCGTCGAGGTCGGACTGCAGGAGTTGCACCTTCAGGCCCGCGGGCACGTGCATCTGCTGACGCGCCGAGCGGATCGCCTCGATCAGGGAGATCACCCAGGACATCTCGCGCTCGGAGTCCGCGTCGATGAGCGCCTCGCCATAGGTCGGCCACTCGGCATGGACCAGCATGGTGTCGCGGATGGTGATCTCGCCCCAGAGCTCTTCGGTGATGAAGGGCATCGTGGGATGCAGCAGGATCAGGCACTGGTCGATGACCCATGCCATGGTGGCGCGGGTCTCGGCGATCACCGCCTCGTCGCCCGAGGCGAAGAGCGGCTTGGCAAACTCCAGATACCAGTCGCAGACCTTGCCCCAGACGAACTGGTAGAGCCCGCCCGCGGCGTCGTTGAAGCGGTAGCCGGCCAGCGCCTCGTCATGGGCCATGCGCGCGCGCGCGGTTTCGGTGACGATCCACTTGTTGACCGTCTGGGTCGGCGAAGTCGGGTCGAAATCCGCCACCGGCTTGCACTCGTTCATCTCGGCGAAGCGGGCTGCATTCCATAGCTTGGTGCCGAAGTTGCGGTAGCCCTGGATGCGGTCGGTGGAGAGCTTCAGGTCGCGGCCCATGGCGGCCATGGCCGTCAGGGTGAAGCGCAGCGCATCGGCGCCGTATTCGTCGATCAGCTCCAGCGGGTCGAGCACGTTGCCGATGGATTTCGACATTTTCCGGCCCTTCTCGTCACGGACGAGGGCGTGGACGTAGACATCGCGGAACGGCACCTCGTCGACGACGGCCAGCTGCATCATCATCATCCGGGCGACCCAGAAGAAGATGATGTCGAAGCCCGAAACCAGCGTCGAGGTCGGGAAATAGCGGTCCAACTCCGGCGTCTGCTCGGGCCAGCCGAGGGTGCCAATGGGCCAGAGGCCGGAGGAGAACCACGTGTCGAGCACGTCGGGGTCGCGGGTCAGCGCCTTGCCACCGGCCTTGGCCACCGCCTCCTCCTCGGAGGCCGCGCAATATTGGTTGCCGTCCTCGTCGTACCACACCGGGATTTGGTGCCCCCACCAGAGCTGGCGCGAGATCGTCCAGGGCTCGATGTTCTCCAGCCAGTGGAAATAGACCTTGCGGTGCTGCTCCGGCATGATCTTGGTGCGACCCGAGCGGACGGCCTCCAGCGCCGGTTCGACGATCTTGGCGGTATCGACGAACCACTGGTCGGTCAGCATCGGCTCGATCACCACTTTGGAGCGGTCGCCGAAGGGCTGCGTGATCGGCTTGGACTCCACGAAAGGCATCATGCCGCCGTCGAAGCAGACGTTGCCGTCGCTGTCGTCGGGCGGGGCTGGCACCATGACGGCGAGGCCCTCGTCGGTGATCTGCTGCACCACGCGCTTGCGCGCCTCGAAGCGGTCGAGGCCGCGCAACTCGTCGGGCACGAGGTTGAGCGCATCGGCCTCCATCTCGCCGAGGGTCGTCTCGCCGTTTGCCACCGATTGAGCGATCGCGGCGGCCTCCGCGTAGGGGGCACCGTCGTCGCGCAGGTGCGCGCGGGTGTCCATCAGGCGATAGCAGGGAATGTCGTTGCGCTTGGCGACCCCGTAGTCGTTGAAGTCATGGGCGCCGGTGATCTTGACCGCGCCCGAGCCGAAGGTGGGGTCGGGATATTCGTCGGTGATGATCGGGATCAGGCGGCGATGTTCCTTGGGACCCACCGGGATTTCGCAGAGTTGGCCCACGATCGGCGCGTAGCGCGCGTCATCGGGGTGGACCGCCACGGCGCCGTCGCCGAGCATGGTTTCGGGCCGCGTGGTGGCGATGGAGATGTAGTCGCGGGTCTCGCGGAAGGTGACGTTGCCGTCCTCGTCCTTCTCCACGTATTCGTAGGTCGCGCCGCCTGCGAGCGGGTACTTGAAGTGCCACATGTGGCCGGGCTGGTCGATGTTCTCAACCTCGAGATCCGAAATCGCCGTCTCGAAATGCGGGTCCCAGTTCACCAGCCGCTTGCCGCGGTAGATGTAGCCCTTGTTGTACATCTCCACGAAGACCTTGATCACCGCGTCGTGGAAGTTGCCCTCCTCACCCTCGGGCGCGCCGGGGGCGCCGGACATGGTGAAGGCCTCGCGCGACCAGTCGCACGACGCGCCGAGGCGCTTGAGCTGCTCGCGGATCGTGCCGCCGGACTTCTTCTTCCAGTCCCAGACATGGGCGAGGAATTCCTCGCGGGTGAGGTCCTTGCGGGCGATGCCCTCCTTGGCCAACTCGCGCTCCACCACCATCTGCGTCGCGATGCCCGCGTGGTCGGTGCCCGGCTGCCAGAGCGTGTCGAAGCCGCGCATCCGGTGCCAGCGGGTGAGCACGTCCTGCAGGGTGTTGTTGAAGGCATGACCCACGTGCAGCACGCCGGTGACGTTGGGCGGCGGGATCATGATGGAAAAGGGCTCGGCGCCGGGCTTGGCATTGGCACCGGCCTTGAAGGCGCCGGCGTCGTCCCACTTGGCGTAGATGCGGGCCTCGGCCTCGGCTGCGTTGAAGGTCTTTTCCATGGGTCTCACCCTTTGTTTGCTTGAGAGGTGAGGTAGCCGATGGGACGCGGAAGGTGAAGGGGGGTGTTTGCGGGGCGCGACGCTATGCGGGCCGGGGTGCATTGGGCTGCTGTTGCGCCGGCGGGGGCCAGCCCCCGCACCCCCGCCGTTTTTGCGAAAAGATGAAGGAGGGCGTCAGAAAAGGTGGCGCGCGATTTTTGCGGCGGCGGCGTCGAGTGCCGCGTCGCCGAGGTCTCCGCCCTCTATCGTGGCGAGCGGCGGGCCGGATTTCGAGCGTGTGAGGCGGGCATAGGCGGGGTCGTAGTGATCCTCGATCAGCGCGCGGGCGAGGGCTTGGGGCTGGTCGTTCTTCAGGAGGGCGAGCCATTTATCGACCGTCGCGTGTCCCGCGTGGGCGCGGAGATGATTGAGGCGGGTGATCAGGGCGGGGGGATCGCCGACGAGGTCTCGGTAGGCATCTGCGAGAAAGCGCGCGCGATGCTCGGGTGCGGCTTCGACGACGATGCGGGGGCTGTCCTTCATCGCGACCCAGAGCGCGGGGGGTAGGCGCAGGGTGCCGATGCGGGCGGATTCGGCTTCCACGAGGAGCGGTCGGGCCGGGTCGAGATCGCTGAGGGTTGTCAGGATGACGGTCTCGAAGCCCTTTTGCGCCGGTTGGTCGCCGTCGATGTCGCCGAGGATCGAGCCGCGGTGGCGGGCGAGGCCTTCGAGATCGAGGACCTGGGGGCCGAGGCGCGCGACGCGGTTGAGGAGCTCGGTCTTGGCGGTGCCGGTGTAGCCGTCGAGGCGGATGACCTTGAAGGGCAGCGTGCCGTCGTAGAGGGCGGCCACGACATGGCGGCGCCAGCTTTGGTAGCCGCCTTCCAGCACCTCCGCGCGCCAGCCGATCTGTTGCAGGATCGAGGCGAAGCTGCCGGAGCGCTGTCCGCCGCGCCAGCAGTAGACGAGGGGGCGCCAGCCGCCCTCGTTGTCGAGCAGGTGGGTTTCGATGGCGTTGGCGGCGTTGCGGGCCACGCGGGTGGCGCCGATCTTGCGGGCCTTGAAGGGGCTTTCCTGGGTATAGATCGTGCCCACTTCGGCCCGTTCCGCGTTCGACAGGACCGGCATGTTGATCGCGCCCGGCACGTGATCCTCGGCGAATTCGGCCGGGGTGCGGACGTCGATGATGGTGTCGAAATCGTCCGATCGGAGCGTGGGGAGATCGGTGAGGGAATAGGCCATGGAAGGGGAGTAGGCGAGTTTGCTTGAGAGGTCAAAGAAGATAGGATGCGCCGAGGATGCGCAAGCTTGCGCGGCTCTTCTAACTGATTGATGTCGTTGCTTTTCCCTATTTTCGTTAGGGATTTGTTTACCTTTTGACCGGTGGGAGCCCCCTGCCCGTCCTATGGCGAGCGGCTCGCGGCGCGCTACAAAGAACCGCAATCGGAATGATCGCTTTCGGATCAGGCCGCGCCGTCTTTATACTGTGACCGGTTGCACCCTCCCCCGGTGCGTGACCCGGAAAGGCACCTGATGACCGATATGGAAGCCAGCCCCGCGTTAACCCCGGCCCCCGAACTGGCCAGCGAGCGGTTGATCCTGCGCGGGCCGCGGCGCGAGGACCTCTCGGAATTTACCCGCTTCGTGACCAGCGCGCCGTCGATGATCGCGCAGGGTGAGGCGGGAACGGCGGCCGACGCCTGGTACGCCTTTCTCGCGGGCATTGGCCATTGGCAGTGGCACGGCTTCGGCTTCTTCATTCTGGAGGAACGCGCGACGGGCCGATCCGTCGGGCGGGTAGGCCTGCTGAAGCATGTGAGCTGGCCCGAGACGGAGCTGGCGTGGCACCTCTACGAGGGCGCGGAGGGCAAGGGATATGCCACGGAGGCCGGGCGCGTCGTGCGGGACTGGGCGGCGGCGCATCTGGGCGTGGCGCAGCTTTACAGCTTCATCGACGTGAACAACACGCGATCGCAAGCGGTGGCGCGGCGGTTGCAGGCGACGACCGACGGCACCCGCGCCGCCCATGATCCGGAAGCCGAGGTCTGGGTGCATCCCCGGCAGGCGGATTGAGACGGCGCGCGGACGTCGGCGCGCGTGAAACGGTGGCGATGAGCTTGCGAGAATAAAGGGCGGAGGCCGCCTCAGAGTTCGCCGTTCATCTTGCGGAAGCGCTGGATCAGCGAGGACGTATCCCACCGACCGCCGCCCATCTGCTGCACATCGCCGTAGAACTGGTCCACCAGCGCCGTTACCGGCAGCGAGAGCCCCATTTCCTTGCCCTGTGCGAGCGCAATCCCGAGATCCTTGCGCATCCAGTCGACGGCGAAGCCGTGGTCGAACTCGTTGTCGACCATGGTGCCTGCCCGGTTGGCCAACTGCCAGCTGCCGCCGGCGCCCTGGCTGACCAGATCGGCCACCTTCTTGGCATCGAGGCCCGCCTGAATGGCGAGGTAGAGGCCTTCGGAGACCGCCTGAATGGCACCCGCGATGCAGACCTGGTTGACCATCTTGGTCAGCTGTCCCGCGCCCACGTCGCCGAAATGCACCGTACCCTTGGAATAGGCGGCGATGATGGCCTTCGCCTCGGTGAAGTGGTCGTCCTTGCCGCCGCACATGATGGCGAGTTGTCCGTTCTCGGCGCCCGCCTGCCCGCCCGAAACGGGGGCGTCGACCCAACCGATACCCTGCTCGGCCGCGCGGGCCGCCAGTTCGCGCGTGACCAGCGCGGAGACGGTGGTGTGATCGACGAAGATCGCGCCCTCCTTCATGCCGGCGAGCGCGCCGTCCTCGCCTTCCACCACCGAGCGCAGATCGTCGTCGTTGCCGACGCAGGCCATGACGAAATCCGCGCCTGCCGCGGCTTCGCGCGGGGTCGGGGCGAAATCGCCGCCGATCTCGGAGGCCCATTTCTCGGCCTTTTCGGTGGTGCGGTTGTAGACGGTCACGGCGTGGCCCGCGTTAACGAGATGCGCGGCCATGGGATAGCCCATCACGCCTAGTCCCAAGAATGCCAGTTTTGCCATGGTGTCCCCCTGCTGGTTGCTTGCGGCAGAACCTAACAGGGCGCGGGCCGGTGTCTAGGTCATGTTGGCGACGGTGCCCTCGCGGACGAGGCGGGCGATGTCGTCGGGGCTGTAGCCGAGCTCTGTCAGGATCGCGTCGGTGTCCTGTCCCAGTTGCGGCGGCGGGGTGGCGACGCCGGGCCGGGCCGCGTCAAGCTGGAAACCGGCGGTCACCACGTCAATGCCGTGGGTCAGACCCGGCACGGCGTCGAAGCGCGCCACGAGGTTGCGATCGGTGATCTGGGGATGGTCGAGGATCTCCGGCACGCTCAGGACCGGGCCGGCGGGGATCCCGGCGGCGTTCAGGGCTTCGACCCAATGGGCGGCGGGGCGTGAGGTGAGGGTCACCTCCAGCTCGGCGCGCAGGGCGTGGCGGTTGGCCTTGCGATCCTCGCGCGTGGTGAAACGCGGGTCGGAGAGAAGCCCGTCGCGCCCAAGAAGACGCGCCAGCGCCTGCCATTGCTCGTCCTTGTTGGCGGCGATGTTCAGGGGCGCGTCCTGTGCCTGAAAAGTGCCCGAGGGCGCGGAGGTCGGGTTCTCGTTGCCATGGGCCTTTGGCGTCGCCCCGCCGATCAGGTGGTTGGAGACGACCCAACCCATCGTGGCGAGTGTCGCCTCCAGCATGCTGACATCGATGAAGGTGCCGCGCGGCGTGGCATTGAGCGCGGCGTTGATCGCCATCGCCGCCGTCAGCCCGCCGATCGTGTCGCTGAGGGGGTAGCCCACGCGGGTCGGCGCGTCGGTGCCGGTGATCGACATGACCCCGGAGGCGCCTTGGATGATCTGGTCATAGGCGGGGTTCGCGGCCCAGGGGCCGTCTTGTCCGTAGCCGGAAATGGCACAGTAGATCAGCGCCGGGTTGTCTTCCCGCAGGCTCTGGTAGCCGAGGCCGAGGCGCTCCATCACGCCGGGGCGGAAGTTCTCGACCAGCACGTCGGCGGAGCGCACCAGCGCCCGGAGGGCCTCGGCGCCGGCGGCATGTTTGAGGTTGAGGGCAAGGCTCTTCTTGCCCGCGTTCTGGGCGAGAAAGCTGATGCCCATGCCCTTGGCAGACAGCTCGGGCGAGGCGCCGAGGTTGCGGGCCAGATCGCCGCCACGCGGGTTCTCGACCTTGATGACCTCGGCGCCCAGATGCGCGAGCTGGTGGCAGGCGAAGGGGCCCGCCAGCACGTTGGTCAGGTCGAGGACGCGTATGCCGTGGAGCGGCGCGGTCATCGGGCCGTGACGCGCGGCGGTTGAGCCTCAATCCCCATCGGCCACGCCTTTCGCCCGGTTGCGCGCCCGCGCCGCGCGGAAGGTTGGCAGCATCACCAGCAGGGCGGCGAGCACCAGCAGGCCGAGGGTCATGGGACGCTCGAGGATGAAGTCGAGGCCGCCATAGAGCTGCATGGAGCGCGAGAAGTTGTCCTCCAGCATGGTGCCGAGGATGAAGCCGATCAGCAGCGGCGCGAGCGGGTAGTCGGCGAAGCGTAGGATCGTGGCGATGACCCCGAAGCCCACGAGGATCAGCAATTCGGTCGCGTTGTTCTGGCCGATGTAGGCGCCCATCAGGGTGAAGAAAAGGATGAAGGGGATCAGGTAGTTGCGCGGGATCGCGAGGATCTTGGCGATGTACGGGATCAGCGGCAGGTTCAGAACCAGCAGGACGAGGTTGCCGATGTACATCGAGATGATGACGGCCCAGAAGACCTGCGGCTCGTCGACCATCAGGCGCGGGCCGGGGGTCACGTTGAGCGCGATCAGCGCGCCCAGAAGGATCGCCGTGGTGCCGGAGCCGGGGATGCCGAGGGTCAGGAGCGGCACGAAGGAGCCGGTGCAGGCGGCGTTGTTGGCCGTCTCGGGCGCGGCGAGGCCCTTGACGGAGCCCTTGCCGAATTCCTTCTGCTCCTCCTTGGTGGCGAGGTTGCGCTCCACCGCGTAGCCAAGGAACGAGGCGATGGTGGCCCCTGCCCCCGGCAGCACGCCGATGAAGAAGCCCTGCACCGATTGCCGACCGATGACCGGCGCGATGGCGCGGGCCTCGGTGCGGTTGATGCGCAGGTTGTCGATCTTGCCGGACTGGTCATCGCCCGAGCCCTGCGCCGAGCGCATCGGGTTCATCACGAGGAACAGCGCCTCGGGCAGGGCGAACATCGCCATGGCCAGCGTGATGAAGGAGAAGCCCGACTGCAGGTCGAGGATGCCGGCGGTGAAGCGCGGCATGGCGGCCAGCGCGCCCTCGCCCACGGTGGCCATCATCAGGCCGAGGATGGTCATCATCACCGCCTTGCCCACCTGCCCTGTGCCCGCGAAGGCCGCGATGGCGGAGAGGCCCACGACCATGAGCGCGAAATACTCGGCCGAGTGGAACAGCAGCGCCACCGACGACAGCATCGGCGCGAAGATCATCAGCAGGATCGCCCCGATGGTGCCGCCCATGAAGGACGAGATCGCGGCGATGGTCAGCGCCTTGCCGGCCTGCCCCTTGCGCGCCATCGGATAGCCGTCGAAACTGGTGGCCACGGTGCCCGCGACCCCCGGCGCGTTGAGCAGGATCGAGGAGGTCGAGCCGCCGAAGATCGCGCCATAATAGACGCCCGCCAGCAGGATCAGCGCCGCGGTCGGATCGCCGAGCGTGATCGCCACCGGGATCATGATCGCGATGATCGACATCGGGCCGAGGCCCGGCAACATGCCGATGAAGGTGCCGATGATACAGCCGAAGATGACCATACCGAGGTTGAACGGGTTGATGGCCGTTTGCAGGCCGATCATGAGTCCTTCGAGCATTGGTCAGATCCCTTATGCGAGGAAGAACGGCCAGGGCCGCAGGAAGATGCCGAGAACCTCTTGCACGAGGTACCAGACGATGAAGGTCGCCACGGCCGAGACCGGGATCATGACGTGGAACTTGCGCTCACCAAGGAGGAAGCTGCCGACGATCAGGAACAGCGTCGTCGCCGCGATGAACCCCACGGGCCGGAGCGCCAGCGCATAGGCAACCATCAGGACCAGCAGACCGATGGCCTGTCCGGTGTTGTAATCCTGCAGACGGCGGTAATTGATATCGGTGGCCGAGGGCTCTTTCTCGTCGGACTGCTTTTCCAGCCCGAGGACGACGACGAGCCCGACGATGATGCCGGCCACGGCCAGCACTTTCGGGAATGTCGACGGCCAGACCGGGTTGCGCTGCATGAACGGCGGCAGGAGTTGGTCCATCGTGAAGAATGCGGCGTAGCCGTAGGCGCAACACATGCCCACGAATATCAGCGCGATCCAGCGATCAAGCGCCATGGTGTCCCCCTCCCAAGGTGAGTTTCTTGTTGGTTGGCCGCCCCCCTCTCCGAGAGTCGGGGGCGGCCTTGTTGCAAGGACGGGGATCACCCCGCCCGCGCGGTCGCGTTTACAGGAAGCCCAGGGTGCGCATCAGATCACCGATCTGCTGCTCCTGGTTCTCGAGGAAGGCTTCGAAATCGTCGCCGGGGTTGTGGATGTTCACCCAACCGTTGCGCGCACGCACCTCTTCCCACTCGGGCGTGTCATACATGGCCGCGAGGGCGTCACGCATCTTGCCGACGGTCTCATCGTCGAGACCCGGCGCCGCGAAGAAGCCGCGCCAGTTGACGAATTCCACGTCGATGCCCTGCTCCATCATCGTGGGCGCGTCGGAGCCCTCGACACGCTCGGGGGCGGTCACGCCAAGGATACGCACTTCGCCCTGATCGGCGAGGGTCACGGCCTCGGAATAACCGGTCGACAGGGCCTGGATTTCGCCGGACAGAAGGCCTGCCATGGCGGCACCGCCCGCGTCATAGGGGATGTAGTTGAAGCCGGTGGGATCCTCGCCCGCCGCTTCCATCGCCATGGCCGCCACGAGGTGGTCCATGCCGCCCGGAACCGAGCCGCCGCCGATCGCGAAGGAGTTGGCGTCGGCCTGATAGGCGGCAACCAGATCGGCCATGGAGGTCAATTCGCTGTCAGCCGGCACAACCAGCGCCGCGTAGTCGCCGATGGTCCCCGCGATCAGGGTCAGATCACGGAAGGACTGCGGGAAGACGCCCGTCAGCGAGCGGATGACGATGGGGGTGGAGTTCACCATCATCGTGTTGCCCATGCTGTCGGCGTTCTCGATCATGTGGGCGATTGCCACGCCACCGCCGCCACCGGACATGTTCTCGTAGGATGCCGACCCGACGAGGCCCGCGTTGGTCAGCGCCTCGCCCGTGCCGCGGGCCGTGCCGTCCCAACCGCCACCGGCGCCGCCGGGGATCAGGAAGTGGATTTCGTCCAGCACCTGGTGGCCATCGGCCTGTGCTGCACCGGACATGGCCACCATTGCGGCGGCCGCGGTCATCATGACCCGACGCGATAGTTTCATTGGTATTCCTCCCATTTGACAGGCAGTCGTCTGCCGCCCATTGCTAGAGGGTGGCAGACAAAGCTGACACAAGCCTGACATGAAGGGAGACCCGTGCGAATGCGGTTCTTACTCGTTGAAGACAATGCAGAATTAGCGGATTCCGTGGTCCAGAGACTGGGCCTCGATGGCCATGCCGTGGACCATGCAGGCACGCTGTCGGAGGCGGAGGACTGCCTTGCGGTGGCGGAATATGATTTGATTCTGCTCGACGTGATGCTGCCCGATGGCGACGGTCGAGACCGTCTGGCCCATTGGCGCGACCGGTTGCAGACGCCGGTCATCGTGCTGACCGCGCGCAGCCAGATCAGTGACCGTGTCGGCGCGCTGGACCAAGGCGCGGATGATTACATCACCAAGCCCTTCGACTTCAGCGAGCTGGAGGCCCGGTGCCGGGCCGTGTTGCGGCGCCGGGGCGGGGCCGCGAAGAACGAGGTTGCGCTTCGGGATGCCATCTTCGACCCCACCGCGGGCACCCTGCGCGCGGGCGATGCGGTGCTGGACCTGCGCAATCGGGAACTCCGACTGCTGGAGGTCTTTGCCCGCAACCCCGGCCATATCCTGTCGAAATCGCAGCTGATGGACCGGCTGTTTTCCCATGATGCCGATGTCACCGAGAACGCGATCGAGGTCTACGTGGGCCGCCTGCGCCGCAAGCTCGACGGGGTCGGCGTGAAGATCGAAACCGTGCGCGGGGCGGGTTACCGGATGTTGCCGTGAGCCAGTTCACCCGCGCCCTCGGGTTCCGCCCCAATTGGTCGATCGCCCGGAAACTCACGTTGTTTCTCGCCGCGATCGTGGCCTCGCTGGCGCTGATTTCATGGGGCATGGTCACAAGTTTCGCGCTGGAGGCGGCCGGGCGCACGCAGGACAACATCCTTGCGGCGTCGGCCACCTCGATTGCCGAGACCCTGCGCTCGGAAGGCGGGCAGGTCCGGCTGGAGCTGCCCTACGCGGCGTTCTCGATGCTTGGCGCGATCAGCGAGGACCGGGTGTTCTACCGGGTCGCCGCCGGAGACGAGGTGCTGACGGGTTACGCCGATCTGGAGGGACCGGAGGTGACGCCGGGCGCGCCGCGTTTCGCCACGCTCGATTACCGCGATACCCCGGTCCGCGCGGTGTCGGTGATGCGGGTGATCCTCAGCAATGGAGAGGCGGTGCCGGTGACCGTGACGGTCGCGCAGACCCGCGACGGCGTGCAGGGGATCGCGGCGGGCCTGTCGCGGCAGGCGGCGGTGCTGTCGGTCGTGGTGTTCCTTCTGGCCGTGGGCATGTCCGCCTACGCGGTGCGCAGCTCTCTGATGCCGCTCAACACCATGGCGCAGCATGTCGCCACGCGCGGCCCTTCGGACCTGCGCCCGCTGCGCCGCCGGGGCCCGCCGGAACTGATGCCTCTGGTGCGCGCGCTCAACCGGTTGATGGAGCGGCTAGGCGCTTCGATCCGACGCTCCGAGGATTTCATCGCCGAAGCCGCGCACCGGGTCCGGACGCCGCTGGCCATCGTGCGCACCCAGGCCGAGATCGCGCTGCATTCGGTGGAGGAAGAGGCCCAGAAACAGACCCTGCGCCGGGTGATCCGCGCGGTGGACGATTCCTCGCGCTCGGCGTCGCAGTTGCTGGATCACGCGATGGTGTCGTTCCGCGCCGATGACCTCGCGCGTGAGCCGCTGGATTTGCCCGCGCTCACCAGCGCCGTGGCCGAGGCCCTGCGGCCCACCGCGGAGATGAAGGACATCGACATTGCCCTGACGCTCTCGGAGGTGACGGTGGAGGGCGATGCGATCCTGTTGCAGAACGCGCTGCGCAACGTGCTGGACAATGCGATCAAGTACTCCCCCGCCGAGACGATCGTGCGTGTGGACGTGGCCAGATCGGGCGGTGAGGCGCGGGTCTGCGTGCGGGACGAGGGGCCGGGCTTTGGCAGCGGCCCCGCCACCCATCTGACCGAACGGTTTCGCCGGGGCGACAAGGTAGAAGGCATCGTCGGATCGGGGCTTGGCCTGACCATCGCGGAAGAGGCGATCCGCGCCCATGGCGGACGGCTGAAAATGGAAAAAGCACAAGGAGGGGGCGCATGCGTACGGTTGATCTTGCCCGCGATCTAGCGCGTCTCTGCCTCGCGGCCTTCGCGAGCTTGCTGATGGCGCAGGCGCTGGCGGCGCAGGATTTCGAGATCGAGGATCGGCGGGTCTATCCGGGCACGGGCACGGCGGTCCTGCGCATCCTCTCGACCGCCGACCTCGTGGTGTTCGAGCCGTTTCTGGCGCGATTTCAGGCGGATAACCCGGAGGTGGGGATCGACTATGTCGTTGCCTCCTCGGCCGAGGTGAACCGCGCGATCCGGGGTGGGGCGGCATTTGACCTTGTGCTGTCCTCGGCGATGGACCTGCAGTTCGCGCTTGCAAACGACGGCTACGCCCGCACCCGGACGAGCGGCGCGACCGTGGCGCTGCCGGGTTGGGCCAAGTGGAACGACCAGCTTTTCGCCTTCACCGCCGAATCCGCGGTCATCGTCATCAATGATCGCGCGTTTGAGGGCCTCCCCCTGCCCCGCACCCGGGCCGAGCTGGTCACCTTGCTGCGCGACAATTCCGAGCGCTTCGGCGGGCGTCTGGGCACCTACGATCCCTCCGTCTCGGGCCTCGGGTACCTGTTCGCGACGCAGGAGGCGCGGTCTTCGGACGCCTATTGGCGGCTGACGGAGGTGATGGGACGGCTCGGCACGCAGCTCTATTGCTGCTCGGGGCAGATGATCGACGCCGTGGCCAATGGCGAGCTTGCGCTGGCCTATAACGTGCTAGGTTCCTATGCGGCGCAACGGATCACGCGGGTGGAGGGGGTCTCGATCCTGCCGCTGGAGGATTTCGTCAACGTGATGCTGCGCACGGCCCTGATCCCGGTCAGCGCCACGGAAGTGGAGGCGGCGGGCGCGATGCTGGACGCGCTGCTGCTGGAGGGCATGGGCCAATCCACCGCCACGCCGGTGCTGCCGCCGTTGCAGACGCGCGGCGATACCGATGGCTCACCCTTCGGGCCGATCCGTCTGGGACCGGCCCTGATGGTCTATCTCGACCGTCTCAACCGCGAAAGCTTTCTGGCGGAATGGGACGCGGCGATGGAGCAATAGGCTCAGGCCACCGCCGCCAGCAGCGCCGCGTTCCCCCCTGCGGCCGTGGTGTCGATGCAGGTGTGCCGCTCGAGGATCAGCCGGGGCTTCGGGTCGGCGTCCATGATGAAGGGCACGATCGGCCCGTCGAGATCCGCGAGAGCGACGCGGTATTCCCGCGCGGCCTCACCCTCGCCCCAATAGATGACCGCATCGAACGGCGGGAGTTCCGCCAGCGCCGCGGGGTCCAGATCCGGGGCGAGGACAGGCGCGCAGCCCATGGCCGTGGTGGCCTGCGCTTGGGCACGGGCGGCCTCCTCTCCCGGGCCGAGGCACAGGACGCGGCCCCTCGGGTGCGTCGTCAGACGGTTGGACTCGCCGGTCGGTCCGGGAAGATCCACCACCGAGAGGGTCCGCGACGCGGGCACGGCGACGCGGGTGTCATGGGCCGCGGCCTCAAGCTCGGAGGCTGTGCCGGAAACGCCGGAGCCCTGCGGCGGCCGACAGAAGCGCGGCACGTAGGAGGGACCGCCCGCCTTGGGACCGGTGCCGGAAAGCCCCTGCCCGCCAAACGGCTGGCTGCCCACGATGGCCCCGATCTGGTTGCGGTTCACGTAGAGGTTGCCGGCCATGATCCGCGAGGTCAGGTCCGACACGCGGTCATCGATGCGCGAGTGCAGCCCGAAGGTCAGGCCGTAGCCCGTGGCGTTGATCTCGTCGACGACGCGGTCCAGCTCGCGCGCCTTGTAGGTCGCGAGGTGAAGCACGGGGCCGAAGATCTCTTCCTCGATGTCCGCAATGGAGGAGACCCGAATTGCCGTCGGCGCGACGAAGGTGCCGTCCTTGGGCGGCGTGCCCTCGTGCAGGACGCGGCCCTCGGCGCGGGCGGCCTCGATATGCTCCACGATGCCAGCCTTGGCGCGGGTGTCGATGACCGGCCCGATGTCCGTGGCCACCGGCCAGGCATTGCCAAGCGACATCTCGTCCATCGCGCCGTAGAGCGCCTTCATAAAGGCCGGAGCGATATCCTCCTGCACGTAGAGGCAGCGCAGGGCCGAGCAGCGCTGCCCGGCCGAGCGGAAAGCCGACATGATGACGTCCTTCACCGCCTGTTCCGGCAGCGCCGTGCTGTCCACGATCATCGCGTTGATGCCGCCGGTCTCGGCGATCAGCGGCGCGGAGGGCGCGAGGTTTGCCGCCATCGCGCGGTGGATCGCCTGCGCCGTGGCGGTGGAGCCGGTGAAGGCCACGCCGTCGATCCGGGCGTCGCTGGTGAGCGCGGCGCCGATGGTCGCGCCCTCGCCCGGCAGGAGCTGGAGCGCCTGCTTCGGCACGCCGGCTTCATGCAGCAATTCGGTGGCCCGCGCGGCGATCAGCGGCGTGGCCTCGGCCGGCTTGGCCAGCACCGCGTTGCCTGCGGCAAGGGCGGCGGCGATCTGGCCGGTGAAGATGGCGAGCGGGAAATTCCATGGGCTGATGCAGGTCACGCGACCGAGGGCGGGATGGGTCAGGCCCTCGATTTGCGCCGCGTAGTAGCGCAGGAAATCGACGGCTTCGCGCAGTTCCGCCTCGCAATCGGGGAGCGTCTTGCCGGCCTCGCGCGCCAAGAGGGCGAAGAGCTCGGCCGTGTGTTCCTCGTAGAGGTCGGCCGCCTTGTTGAGCACCTCGGCCCGGTTCGCCGCGTCCCATGGTGCGGCCGTGGCAACCGCCTTGTCGGCGTCCTCTTTCGTCGAGAGGCGCACGCGGCCCACGACATCGGAAGGGTCTGCGGGATTGGTGATGTCCAACTCCGGCCCTGCGCCATCGCCGGCCTCCCATTGCGCTTCCCGGAACGGCGCGCGGGCCGCATCGAGCGCCGCGAGGGTCGCGGGATCGGCGAGGTCCACGCCGTGGGAGTTGGGCCGCTCGGGCGCGTAGAGGTCCACCGGGAGGGTCACCGGAGTGGCGGTGCCTTCGAGCGTGACGAAAGGATCCTCGGCGACCGCCTCGGGCGGTGTCGCTTCGTCCATGATCTTGTGCACGAACGAGGAATTCGCCCCGTTCTCCAGCAGGCGGCGCACGAGATAGGCCAGAAGATCGCGGTGCGCGCCGACGGGCGCGTAGATCCGGCAGCGGGTGCCGTTGCCGCGATGCACCTGATCGTGGAGGGCTTCGCCCATGCCGTGGAGGCGCTGGAACTCGAAGGCCTGCGGGTCGTCGGCCATCTCGATCACGGCGGCGACGGTATGGGCGTTGTGGGTGGCGAACTGCGGATAGATGCGGTCCGTCATGTCCAGAAGCTGGCGGGCGCAGCTCAGGTAGCTGACATCGGTGGCCGCCTTGGCGGTGAAGACCGGGAAACCCGGCAGGCCCGCCACTTGCGCGCGCTTGATCTCGGTATCCCAGTAGGCGCCCTTGACCAGCCGCACCATGATGCGGCGGTCATGCTTCTTGGCCAGCGCGTGGAGCCAGTCGATCACCGGCGCGCTGCGCTTGCCATAGGCCTGCACCACAACGCCGAAACCGTCCCATCCGGCCAGCGAGGGATCGGAGAGGACCGCCTCGATCACGTCGAGAGACAGCTCCAGCCGGTCGGCCTCTTCCGCGTCGATGTTGAAGCCCATCTGCGCGGCCTTCGCGGCCTGCGCCAGTTCCAGCACGCGGGGCACCAGTTCGGTCAGGATGCGGTCGCGCTTGGCTTCCTCGTAGCGCGGATGCAGGGCCGAGAGCTTCACCGAGATGCCGGGGTTCTCGCGGATGTCGGCGCGGGTGGCGTGCTTGGCGAGGTAGGCGATGGAATTGGCGTAGGCGGCGTGGAAGGTCGCGGCTTCTTCGGCGGTGACGGCCGCCTCGCCCAACATGTCGTAGGAGAAGGTATAGCCCTGCGCCGCCCGGTCGCGGCCGCGCTTCACCGCCTCGGCGATGGTTTCGCCCAGAACGAACTGGTTGCCCATCTCCTTCATCGCGCGGCGGGTGGCGGCGCGGATCACCGGCTCGCCCAGACGCTTGACCGCGCCCTTCAGCGTGCCGGCGATGCCGGCCCCGTCCTCGTCCGACAGAACCGCGCCCGTCAGCATCAGCGCAAGCGTCGAGGCATTCACCAGCCCGGATTTCGATTTGCCCCGGTGGCCGGACCATTCGGCGGGGACGATCTTGTCCTCGATCAGCGCGTCGACGGTGGCGTCGTCGGGCACCCGCAAGAGCGCCTCGGCCAGACGCATCAGGGCCAGCCCCTCGGCGGTCGACAGGCCGTATTCGGCGAGGAAGACCTCCATCAGCCCGCCGCGATCCTCTGCCCGGATCTCGGCCACCATGCGCGTCGCGCGCTCCACGGCGGCCGCGCGCGTGGCGGCATCGATGGGATGCGCCGCCGTCAGACGGGCCAGCGCGGCGGCGTCGTCTTCAAGGTAGGCGGATGAGATTTTTCGGCGAAACGAGGAGAGGTCAGACATGGCACGCAAACTCCGGCGCAGGGGTGTAATAACCCCACATATCACCCCCGGCATGGGCAAATTGCCCAATGAAGGGGCGCGTGTTACAGATTCGGACCAAAGTTAGCCCGGAACCCGTCCAGCATGCCTATTTCGATCCCGAAAGTCAGCGAACTTGACCCCGCCGACATGCGAATCCTTCGTGTGCTGGCCACCGACGGGCGCATCCCGGTCACGGAACTGGCCACCCGCGTGGGCCTGTCCAAGACGCCCTGCCAGACCCGGATGAAGCGCCTGCAGGAGCAGGGCTATATCCAGGGCTTCCGCGCGATCCTTGATCCGGTGCGGCTTGGCCTTGCCCATGTGGCCTTCGTCGAGGTCCGGTTGAGCGATACGCGAGAGCCTGCCTTGCGCGATTTCAACACCGCCGCCCGTGCCGTGCCCGAGATCGAGCAGTGCCACATGATTGCCGGTTCCTTCGATTACCTGCTGAAGGTGCGCTCGACCGACATCGCCGATTATCGCCTCGTCCTGGGGGAAGTGATCAGCCGCCTGCCCCATGTCGCGGCGACCTCGACCCATGTGTCGATGGAGGCGGTGAAGGACGAAAACGGGCTCGCCTGAGGCCCCTCCCCCCGCGCGCCGTTTCACAAAGCTTGCGTTCGCGCTTCGGGCGCGTAAGCGTGCGCGGCGGGGACCGTGCGCGCACCGGTCCGACAGCATTCGCAACATTTCGGAGAACGCGTATGGTGAAGACAGCATTCGACACGACCCCCACGCGCAGCAGCTATGACGTGGTGATCGTCGGCGGCGCGATCATGGGCTCGAGCACGGCATGGTGGCTGACGGAGAACCCGGATTTCAACGGCTCCGTCCTCGTCGTGGAGCGCGACCCGAGTTACGAGATGTGCTCCACCGCCCATACCAACAGCTGCATGCGGCAGCAGTTCTCGACCGAGTTGAACGTGCACATCAGCCAGTTCGCCGCCGATTTCGTGAAGAACATCCGCGCGCGCATGGGCAATGACGAGCGCATCCCCGAACTGTCGATCCGCTCTTTCGGGTATCTCTACCTCGCCGATACCGAGGCTTTCGCCGAGGTGCTGCGCCGCAACATCGAGGTGCAGCATCGCGCGGGCGCCGCGACGCGCCTTCTGAGCGCCGCAGAGATCAAGGAGGCCTACCCCTTCTACAACGTCGACGACATCGTGCTCGGCTCGATCAACACGGTGGACGAGGGCTATTGGGACGGTGCCGCCGTCTTCGATTGGTGGAAGCGTCAGGCCCGCGAGCGCGGCGTGGAATATGTCGCCAACGAGGTGGTCGCGATGACCCGCGAGGGTACACGCATCGCCAGTGTGACCCTGAAAACCGGCGAGGTCATCGCCTGCGGGCAGGTCGTCAACGCCTCCGGCCCCCGCGCCGCACGCACCGCGAAGATGGCGGGCATCGAGGTGCCGGTCGAGCCGCGCAAGCGCTATTCTTGGGTCTTCAAGGCCGAGACCCCGCTGGACCGTGACCTGCCGCTGACCATCGACCCCTCGGGCGTGCATTGCCGTGAGAACGGGGGCGGCACCTATCAGGCGGGCGGCCATGCGGAGATCGATCCGGCGGCCGACCCCGAGGATTTCGCCATGGATCACAGCCTGTGGGAAAACCACATCTGGCCGGTGCTGGCGACCCGCATCCCTGCCTTCGAGGCGGTGAAGGTGATCTCGGAATGGACCGGGCACTACGCGGTCAATACGCTCGATCACAACGCCATCCTCGGCCCGCATCCGGACGTGGAGAACTTCGTCTTCCTCAACGGCTTTTCCGGCCACGGGCTGCAACAATCCCCCGCCATGGGGCGCGCCACCGCCGAGTGGCTGACCCACGGTGAATACCGCACGCTGGACATGAGCGCCTTCTCCTACGAGAGGGTCATGCGCAATGCTCCGATCATCGAGACCGCTGTAATCTGAGAGGCAAAAACATGCTTGAAAAAATCGTCCTGACCGGCGCCGCTGGCCGCTGCGGCTCCATCCTCCGGCCCGCGCTGGCCGCCATGTGCAAGACGCTGGTGAGCACCGACATCGTCGAGAGCATCGACGGGCTGGCCGAGAACGAGAGCTACGTGAAGGCCGACCTCGCGAGCTATGACGCCATCGCCGCGCTGATGGACGGGGTCGAAATGGTGGTGCACTTCGGCGCCATCGTCGACGAGGGCCCCTTCGAGGAGCTTCTGGGGCCGAATTTCATCGGCTCCTACAACGTCTGGGAAAGCGCCCAGAAAGCGGGCGCGCGGCGGATCGTCTATGCCTCCTCGATCCATGCCGTGGGCATGCACCCGCGCCAGTCGTTCATCGGCATCGACGCCGAGCACCGCCCCGACACCTTCTATGGCCTCGCCAAGTGCTTCACCGAGGATCTGGGCCGGATGTACTGGGAAAAGCGCGGCATCGAGAGCGTGCATCTGCGCATCCTCTCCTGCGCGCCGGTCAAGAACGCCCGTGCGCTCGGGACATGGCTGAGCGACGGCGACCTCGTGCGGCTGGTGGAGCGTGCCATCGACACGCCGACCACGGGCTTCGCGGTGATCTACGGCGTCTCGGCCAACGACCGCGCGCCGGTGGACAATTCCAAGGCGGCGTTCCTCGGCTACAAACCGCAGGACAATGCCGAGCAGTTCGCCGAGGAAATCCTTGCGCAGGAAGGCGCAGGAGACCCCACGGACCTCGCGCAGATGGTCCACGGGGGCCCCTTCGGCCCGGTGCCTCTTGGTAAAGGTGGGGCAGCCGCCGCGGCCAAAGGCGACGACTAAACGATCGTCTTCCTGAACTTCAGCGACGGATGGTCCTGCATCAGATCCCGCAGGACCAACGTCGGCCGGCAGGTATCTTCCTCGGCAAACTGGCTTTCCGCGACGCGCCACTGATTGTCGCTACGACGCAGCGTACAAAGGCCGGTGTAGGATTCCTTCACCGTGCCTGACGCGTCGCGCCAGTTGGTGTCGTGGACCCCCTTGATGGTCTCGGGTCCATCGAATTGCGCCATGGCGCAGGTGCGCTCGAGGTTGCGTACGCCGCTGACGGACATGTTCGTCTGCAAGCTGTCGAACACGCGGCGCAGCTGTTCTGCGGTCTCGATCGTCACACGGCCTTCAAAAGTTTCAAAGACATGGGGAAGTTCGAAAAAGGGCAAATAACGGTTGAATTCATTAAGATTAATTGCGTCGCCGTACCCATCGAGTACGGATTGATAAATCGTGACGGCGAGGTCGTTTCTGTCGCTCACGGTGCCTCCAGGTTCTGCTACGCGCCTGCTCGTTAATTCGAGCAAGCGTCCCTTACGTAGGGGAAGAACACCTGTATACAGATTTGGTTCCCTAGAAGTTTTTTACCTTACGTCCATTAATTTGTCGCCAAATCTCTTCGATCACGTCGCGCGCCATCATGACGTCGTCCCGCGTGCAGTCGAATTGGCCGACCTGAAAGCGGATCACCTTGCGCCCGTTGAGCGCACCTTGGGTCAGGTAGATGCGTCCGTCATCGTTGAGCGCATCAACGAGCCGTTGCTGATCGGCATCGCTGCCCGGACAGCGGAAGGAAAACAGGCTCAGGATCGGCTCTGACGTGATCTCGAACCCTTCGATCTCGCGGAGGGCGTCACACAGTTCCCCCGCCCATTGCACGTGGTTGCGGATACGGGTGCGCAGGCCGTCGAGGCCATAGCAGCGGATCAGGAACCAGATCTTGAGCGCCCGGAAGCGGCGACCGAGTGGAATGGTCCATTCGCTGTAATTGGTCACCGCGTCGCCCGTGGTCCGCAGGTACTCCGGCTCGATCTTGAGGGTGTTCAGCTGCGGCTGCGCGTCGCGCAGGAACTGGATCGAGCAATCGAATTGCGCGCCGAGCCACTTGTGCGGGTTGAAGACGATGGAGTCGTAGCCGGCGACCCCGTTCCAGAAATCGGCGTGGAACTCGGGGCAGATCATGGCCGACCCGGCCCAGGCGGCATCGAGGTGCGTGTAAAGATCATGGGCCTTGGCGACCTCCAGCACCGCGCCCAGATCATCCGAGGCCCCGACGCCGGTGCCGCCGGTGATCGCGATGATGCCCGCGGGCGTGTGCCCCGCCGTGATATCGCGCGCGATCGCGTCTTCCAGCGCGACGACATCCAGCGCAAAACGCTCCCCCTTGGTGGGCAGTTTCACGAGGTTGTCCTGCCCGATCCCCGCGACCCAGGCGGCGCGGTCGATGGAGGAATGCACATGCTCCGAGCAGTAAACCCTGAGCGCGCCCTTGCCCGACAGGCCCTCGCGGTTGCCGGTATAGCCCGTCGCCCGCTCGCGCATCGTCAGCACCGCCGAAAGCGTCGCGGAGGAGGCGCTGTCCTGAATGACGCCGGTATAATCTTGCGGAAGATTAAGGGCCTGGCGGAGCCAATCGACCATCACGCCCTCCACCTCGGTCGCGGCGGGAGACGTCTGCCAAAGCATGCATTGCGCCGCGACCGTGTTGACCAGTTGCTCGGCCAGCATCGACGGCGGCGCGGCGTTGGCGGCGAAATAAGCGAAGAAGCGCGGGTGCTGCCAATGGGTCATGCCGGGCATGACGATGGCCTCGAAATCCGCCATGACGGCGTCCATTGCCTCGGGCGCGTCGGGCGGCGAGACGGGCAGTTGCGCGGCGATCTCACCCGGCCTCGTCTGCGCCCGCACCGGCCGCTCGCGCAGCGTCTTGTGATACTGCGCGCCCCACTCGGCAATCCTGCCGCCCCAACGGGCGAAATCATCCCAATCCATTCGGTGTCCCTCTCCCAAGCCCGCATCGCCCCAAGCGACGCGACGGTTAGACCAGCTTTTCGACGCGGGTGCATCCCATGTATGAGGCGGCGAAGTTAGCCGACACGATCCGTCGTGACTTGGAAAACGGACCGCCTTGCGTTACCTGCCTCAGGGCGCATCGCAGCGGGCCGTTCCGGGCAATATTGCGACGTCACGGGCGCGCCGTCAGTCAAGCGACAAGGTACAGCATGAGCCAGCCAGCGGACCTCATCCAGATCGGAACCTTGCAACAGGTCACGCCCGTGACAGCTGTTGGCAAATCTGGCGACCTGCCCCGCGTGAGCTGCGTCACCCTCTGTCACAACGAGGTGCTGATCGTCGAACAATTCCTCGACCACTATCGCGCACTGGGCATCGAACAGTTCTACATCGTCGACGACCGGTCGACCGATGGCACGTTCGAGATCCTGAAAGAGCAGCCGGATGTCGCGGTGTTTCGACCGATTGGGGATGCGGAGTTCAAGGACAACGTCGCCGCTTGGAGACATTTCCTCTTAAACGAGTACTGTGCCGGGTCATGGGTCTGTCTGCCAGACATGGACGAATTCCTGTACCTTGCCGACAAAACCCGCACTCTTCCGCAAACAGCGGAGGCTCTCGATCATGCGGGAGAGGCTGCTTTAATTGCTGCCATGATCGACATGTATGCAGACCTGCCAATCAACGAGCAACGCTATGATGGCTCCGTCCCTCTGACACAGGCTTTCCCCTATTTTGACGGTCAAGGCGAAGTACCATCCGGCCTGCGGATCGCAGCCCTGCCCAAGAAATTTGCGCGTCGTTTTCCGACACCGCCGGTTTGCTTCATGGGCGGCGTGAGAGAGAGGCTTTTTTTCACGCCGAGCCGGCTATCATCGCTCAAACGCACGTTGCTCTCGACCTATTCCAACATGAACCGGCCAATTAATCCGTCTTGGTTACAGGCTTGGCAAAATAGATTAACGCGTGCCGCGACCAAGTCTGCCTTCACAAAATCTCCGGTCATCTTGAACAAATTTGCGCTTCTCAAATGGCAGGTTGGCATGAAATTCCATCGTGCGCCCCATGCCATCAACACCAAGGTCCCGGTGTCGGAATCCATCGCCGCTCTGCTGCACTTCAAGTTCTACAAGGGCGTCTCGGGCTTCGAGTACAACGTGCAGCGCGGGCAGCACGCGGGTGGGAGCACGATGTATTCCACGATGATCGATAAATCGGACGCCCTCGAGACCTCCCCCGTCTGCAGCGTCAGCCGGCGGTTCGAGGGGGTGGAATCCCTGAAAGGGATCGTCCGCTAGATCGGTGGCGAAAGCTCGGCCGTGCCCGGCGGGTTCGGCACGGCGAGGTAGTTTTCCTTTGGGATGCTGACGAGCCCTTTCAAGCCAAGCAGGTCCTTGTCCTCCTGCGAGAGGTCGTCGATGGCGGCGTGAACAGCGCGGGTTATGGCCGGGGCGTCGTTGCTGGCGGAGGTGATCAGCGGCAGGCCCGGGGTGGGCGCGGTCCAGGCGAGGACCCTCAGGCGGGGGGCGAAGGGGTCGAACCTTTCGATGTTGCGCCATGTAACTGCGTCCAGAGAGGCGATGTCTGCCGTGCCGTCGGCCACGGCGCGCGCGGAGGCGAGGTGCGCGCCGGTGTGGAGGCGATCCTGAAAGAAGAAGCCGTGGTCGTGCAGGTGCCAGAACGGCGCCGCGAAGCCGGATTGGGAGAAGGTCTGGTTGTAGGCAAATCGCGCGTTTGCGAAGTCCGTCACCTGCTCTCGCGGGTCATCCGCCCGCACGACAAGCGCGCTGCGGTAGTGGCCCGGCGGGCAGGCGTCGAGCCCGTAATCCGGCGTTCCGACAAGGCTCACCTGCCCGTGGAGCCAGAGCCGATAAGGCATGCCGCAGGTCTGGCTCAGGACCAGCTCGGGATCGCGCCAGACGGAAAACTCTTCGGCGTCCTGCGACAGGCTTTTGGGCGCGGGAATGCCGTCCGCGCGCAGCCGGTCCCGGATCGCAGACCACAACCTGTCATGGGCCGCCGCAAGCTCGGGCCGCTGGTACATCATCAGGCTGGCAATCATCGGCGGGTCCCGCTTTGGAGTGTGTTGTCACGTCGAGGGCAACCTACAGGCGGAACTGGTGATTGTCGAAACGCGGTTGGCCGGACCGAAGTGATATCGACAGGCTCATGGCGGGTTCACCGGACAAAGGGTTATGACCGGGAGTTGCCGCTTTTTTCGAATGGGGCAATAGTGCGTCACGGTATTTCATTACGTAGAGTATTGTCATGGGCGCTCCAACAATGGCGGCAGGCTTTGCCGCCGCGCTTGCGGATTTCGCCGTGGGCCAAGGCGCGGACAGGTCCAGCCTGCTGTCCGCCAGCGGCCTGAGCGAGGCGGATCTTCGTGATCAGGACAACCGCATTCCCGTCGCCTCATACGAGGCGCTGATCGGGGCGGCGATTTCCCAGACCGGTGACACGGCCCTTCTGCTGCGCCACACCTTTGCGTCAGAGCTGGAAACCATGTCGGTCGTCGGCCAGATCGTGCACACCTCGGCGTCACTGGCGCATTCCATCGCGCAGTTGAATCGGTACCTCCGCCTGATGTCCGAGCGTGATGCGGCGCAGGGGCGCGATCGGTTCGAACTGTTGGAAACGCCGCAGGGGCTCTGGATCATTGATCACCTGATTTTCCCTGAAACCGAGTATCTGGGCACCGAAGCCTCTTTCGCGCGGTTCATCAGCGAGTTTCGCCGGTCGTTTCCGAACCTGACCTTCGGCATCGAACTGGAGGTGACCTATGCGCCGCCGCCGCATGTGGATCAATATCCCGAGCTTTTCCGCCTTCCTGTCCATTTCAATGCCGCGCGCAATGCGCTGCGGATCGATCCCGTCTGGATCACCGACGATTCCGATTTCGAGCCCGGACACGCCTACGCCTTTGGCATCTTCACGCGCCACGCCGACGCGCTGCTGGAAGAGCTGGAAGCCGCCACCACCACGCGCGGCCTCGTCGAGGCGCAGATCCTGCCTCGGTTGCATGAAGGCAGCATTTCGATGGATCGCGTGGCCCGTGACGTGGGGATGAGCCGCCAGACGCTTTATCGGCGGCTGAAGGATGAGGGCCTGACCTTCGGCGAAGTGCACGACGATCTCCGCAAACGCATGGCGCTGGATTACCTGAGCGCGCAGAAGGTCTCGGTCAACGAGACGGCCTACCTGTTGGGCTTTTCGGAGGCATCCTCTTTCGTGCGGGCCTTCAAGCGCTGGACCGGCCACAGCCCCACGGCCTACCTCAACCGCGCGGCCTGACGCGCCGATTGTTACCAAGTGTCAAACGGCTGATACATCCGGTCATGCCGCAGCGCCGCATCGGGGCTTATCTCCTCTCTCATCAAATTGACGAGAAAGGTCACGATATGAAAACTCTCACGATTGCCACGGTTGCGGGCGTCAGCCTTCTGGCCGCCTGCGCCGATAGCGGGGCAAATTACACACCGATCCTTGACGGCGCGCCGACCGCGGCCTTCCGCTCGGACCTGAGCGCCTGTCAGACCCTTGCGCGCAACCAGAACCAGTTTGATCAGGATACTCTGGGTGCGACGGTCATGGGCGCGGGCGCGGGCGCGCTTCTGGGACAGGCCGACACGGGCGACGCCTTGGGCGGCGCGATTGCCGGCGCATTGGCCGGCGGCGTTGCCGGCACCGTCGAAGCCGGAGAGCGGCGGGAAGCCATCGTCGTCGAATGCCTGCGCGGGCGCGGCCATGCCGTTGTCGGTTGAGCGCCGCAGGATGAGACCGACCATGACCATCCTGCATTGCCGCAATCGGCGTTTTTTGGCGCTGCACCTTTTGCTGACCGGACAGTTTCTCCGCGACGCGCGCGCTGTGCCTCCGGCCGATGTGCCCCCCTCTCTGCCGGGTCAGCGTCGCTGCTGATCCGGCCCTTTTCCGGAGCCTTGCCATGTCCACCGCATCCGCCTTTGCCCTGATCTACGCGACTTGCTGCGCGCTGCCTCTCGCCATGCAGATCGGCCTCGCCATGGGCGCGCCATGGGGCCGCTTCGCCAATGGCGGGCGACATCCCGGCGTTCTGCCCCCGAGGTGGCGCATCCTGGCCGTGGTACAGGGCAGCCTTCTTGCCGCGATGGCCTGGGTGGTTCTGGCAAGGGCCGGCGTGATCGCGGCAGAGGTCCCCGATGGCCTGTTCTGGGCAGCACTCGGGCTTTCCATCCTCACCGCCATTGCCAATGCGATCAGCCCCTCGCGCCCTGAAAGGCTGCTTTGGGCGCCTGTCACATGCGCCATGGCCGTGAGTGCCCTGGCTGTCGCATTTCTTTAAGCCATTGGAGCCAAGACAATGAAAACCGTCTTCATCGCCGGCGCGACCGGATACCTCGGGCGTCATCTTTGCGAGGAGTACCACCAGCGAGGCTGGTACGTCATGGCGCTTGTCCGAAACGCCGAGCGTGCGCGAGGCGTGACGGCGGACCAATTGATCGAAGCCGAAGCCACCCGGCCCGAGACCCTTGTCGGCACCATGTCGGGCGCGGATCTGGTGATCTCGGCGCTTGGGATCACGCGGCAGGCCGACGGGTTGAGATATTGGGACGTCGATTTCCAAGCCAATGTGAACCTGCTGCGCGAGGCCGAGGCTGCGGGCGTCCGACGCTTCGCCTATATCCATGTGCTCAACGCCGGGGCCATGTCGGATGTCCCGCTGGTGGCGGCAAAGGCGGCTTTTGTTGAAGCCTTGGCCGACAGCCCGCTACGCGCCACCGTGATCGCGCCCTCGGGGTATTTCTCGGACATGGAGGACATTCTTGCGATGGCGCAGGCCGGGCGGGTCTGGCTGTTTGGCGACGGCGGGTGCCGGATCAACCCGATCCACGGCGCGGACCTGGCTTGCGCCAGCGCCGAGGCCATCGCGGAAGGCCGGGATTGGTTGGACGTGGGCGGGCCGGACGTCCTCACGCTTGCGGAGATCGCCGGGCTCGCCTTTGCCTGTGTGGGTGCGCGCAGCCGCATCACCTATGTGCCCGATCTCCTGCGTCGCGCCGCGTTGCGGCTTCTGCCGTGGATCACGCCGCGCAAGATCCATGGGCCGGCGCAGTTCTTCCTGAGCGCCATGGCGCAAGACATGGTCGGAGAGCGTCACGGCACGAGACGCCTGAAGGATCATTTCGCTGACATCATCAACGCAGAACGGAGCCTATCATGACCCTGCGCACCTTTGGCGGCTTGGCCGCACTTCTCTGTGGCGGCACCTACGTGTTCGGTTTCGCCCTCCTCCTCACCGTTCTTGCGCCGTTGGGTTTTGGCAGCGGCGAGCTCGATGCCGACGCCGTCGTCGCCTTTGCCAGCGAAAACCCGGGGCTCCTGATCACGTGGAATACCGGCATCTACATCATCAACGCTTTGGGCCTGACGGTGCTAGTCACAGCCCTGGCGGCCCACTTGCGGCCAGCCACGCCGGACGGCGCTGCGCTGACCCGCGCCTTCGGGTTGATCTGGGCCACGTTGGTATTGGCGGCCGGCATGGTGGCGAATGTCGCCGTTGAACGTGCCGTGACCCTTGCAGCGCATGACCCCGAGGGGGCCGCGCAAACCTGGGAGGTTCTGCACGCCGTCGAGCTTGGCCTTGGCGGCGGCAACGAAATCGCGGGGGCGGTCTGGATCGCTTGCGTCAGCCTCTTCGGGTGGCGGGGCAAGGGCCTCGGGCGGTTCACCTCCCTGCTCGGCCTCGTGACCGGGGCCGCCGGGATCATCACGCTCGTCCCCGCAGCGGGAGACGTGGCGGGAGCCGTCTTTGGCCTCGGCGCCATCGGGTGGTTCTTCGCCATCGGGGTTGACCTGCTCCGCGTCCGCGCGCGGCCCGGGCCAGCGGCGGCTGGCGTCTAGGCGTCCGCCGCGCCGTCGGGCGTCAGGCGTCCGGAGGCGAGTGCGGCGGCCATGACCATTGCGGCGGCGCTTGCCAGCATGAGGGAGAGGCCGCCGATTTGGTAGGTCAGGCCCGACAGCAGCGTGCCCAGGAGGCGGCCCGCGGCGTTGGCCATGTAGTAGAAGCCCACGTCCATCGTCACGCGTTCGGCCTTCGAGAACGACAGGATCAGGTAGGAATGGAGCGAGGAATTGACCGCGAAGACCATCCCGAAGACAAGCAGGCCGGCCACCAGCGTCACCGTCAGCCAGTCCTGCGGGCCATCTGCCACCAGCGAGGCGATTGTCAGCACCACCGGCACCGCGGCCAGCCCCCAGGCCCAGTTCCGCGCGGCGTCTAGAAGGGCGGCCTCCGAGCGGGAGGCGGCGCGCAGGATACGGGGGGCATTGGCCTGCACCAGCCCGTAAAGGATGATCCACCCCGCCATGAAGGACCCGATGAGAAAGAACGTCGCGCGGTTACCGGCCTCGGTCCCATCGGACAGGACCGCGTAGAAATAGATTGGGATGCCGACGACGAACCAGACGTCGCGCGCGCCGAAGAGGAAGACCCGCGCGACGCTGAGCCAGTTCACATTGGCCGATTTCGAGAAGACCTCGGAGAACTTCGCCCCCTTGCGGCCCTTGGGCAGACCTGCGGGCATGGCGACCAGCACCGCCGCGAGGATGAGCGCCAAGATCGCCGCCATGCCGAGGACGGCCCAGACGAACCCCAGTGTCGCCAGAAGCGCCGCGCCCAGAAGGAAGCCCACGCCCTTCACCATGTTCTTGGACCCGGTCAGCAGGGCGACCCACCGGAACAAGCCGCCGCCCTCTGCCGGAGCCAGAAGCTTCACGGCGGATTTCGCGGACATCTTGGCGAGGTCCTTCGCCACGCCGCTTGCCCCCTGCACCAGCATCACGAAGACGACCGACAGGCCGATGGCCCACGCCGGGTCGAGCATCGCCAGCGCGAGCAGCGCCAGAACCTGCAACCCGAGCCCCGCGTAGAGCGTCGAGGTCAGACCGAACCGCGCCGCGATCCAGCCCGCGCAGAGGTTCGTCACGATGCCCGCGATTTCATAGAGGATGAAGAGGTAGGCCAGTTGCACCGGCGAGAAGCCGAGGGTGTGAAAGTGCAGCAGCACCAGCATCCGCAAGGCGCCATCGGTCAGCATGAAGGCCCAATAGGCGGCAGTGACGGCGACGTAGGCCGAGAGCCCCTCGGGGCGCGGGTTGGCGGTGCTCACAGGCCGTCCCCGACCATCCGCGCCACGTCGACGAGCCGGTGCGCGTAGCCCATCTCGTTGTCGTACCACGCGTAGATCTTCACCTGCGTGCCGTTCACCACCATGGTGGAGGGCGCGTCGACGATGCTGGAGCGCGTGTCGTTGGTGTAATCGGTGGAGACCAGTGGGCGCTCCTCGTAGCCCAGGATGCCCTTGAGCGGCCCCTCGGCGGCTTCCTTGAAGAAGGCGTTGACCTCCTCGGCCGTGGTCTCGCGCGCCACCTCGAAGACGCAGTCGGTTAGCGAGGCGTTGAGCAGCGGCACCCGGACGGCGTGGCCGTTCAGACGGCCCTTGAGCTCGGGGTAGATCAGGGTGATCGCCGTCGCGCTGCCGGTCGTCGTCGGGATCAGCGAGTTGAGCGCCGAGCGCGCGCGCCGCAAATCCTTGGCGGGCCGGTCAACGATGGTCTGCGTGTTGGTCACGTTGTGGATCGTCGTGATCGAGCCATGCCGGATGCGGAGGGAATCGTGGATGACCTTCACCACCGGCGCGAGGCAATTGGTGGTGCAGGAGGCGGCGGTGACGATCCGGTGGCGGTCGGCGTCATAGGTGCTCTCGTTCACGCCCATCACGATGTTGGCGGTATCGCCGTCTTTCACCGGGGCGGAGACGACGACCTTCTTGACGCCAGCCTCGAAATACGGCGCGAGGGCGGCCTCGGACTTGAACGCGCCGGTGCAGTCGATCACGACGTCCACGCCCTCGAGCGGGAGAGCCGTAAGGTCGCGGGTGCCGATGAACGGCAGCCGGGTGCCGTCGATCGTGACGCTGTCGTCGTCATAGGCGAACTCGGCGTTCCAGCGGCCGTGAACGGTGTCGAACTCCAGCAGATGGGCGTGCATGTCGGGCGCGCCCACGCCGTCGTTGATCCAGGCGATCTCGGCGCCGCTCTCGAGCAGGGGTTTCAGGGCGAGTTTGCCGATGCGGCCAAGGCCGTTGAGGGCGAAAACAGTCATGAGGGCGATCCTTCGGTAGGCGTGTCGGTCGTGGTGAGACGGGCGAGATCATCAACGGCCCATTGCAGGGACATCCTGTCCAGCGCGTCGAGCGGGAGGGCTGTAAAGCCGAGCATCCGGTTGTGCAGTACGCCGTAGGCCTGCTGGAATGCGAGGCTGCGTTCCGCGTCCGATCCTTGCGCCTTGACCGGATCGGGCAGGCCCCAATGGGCGCTGATCGGCTGGCCCTGCCATGTCGGGCATTCCTCGTTCGCGGCCTGATCGCAAACGGTGAAGACGAAATCGAAGCGGGGGGCGTCAGGGCCTCGAAATTCCGCGATATTCTTGGCCCTCAGCGCCGAGACGTCATGGCCCTTCTGCTGCAGAACCGCCACGGCGAAGGGGTTCAGCTCGGACTGCGGTTTGGTGCCTGCGGAATGGACCTCGAAGCGGTCACCGGCCATGTGCCGCAGGATCGACTCCGCGAAGATCGAGCGGGCGGAATTGCCGGTGCAGATGAACAGGACGTTGTACTTGCGGTCGGGCATGCTGTGCTCTCCCTTCGGCGATGCGACGGCCGGCGCGCATATTTCGGGACGCCCCCGGCAGCAATCATTCAACAGGTAATCAATGGTCTCTCGCGCCGCTTCTAGATGGGCTGCGTAACGCAGAGATGTCCCCACCCGCTCCTGCGTCACCATGCCCGCCTCGAGGAGCGCCTTGACGTAGCTCGACAACGTGTTCGGCTTCACGTCCAACGCGGCGGCCAGTTCCGTGGCCGGCACCCGGTCCGGGTATCGCCGCATCAGCAAACGAAACACCGCGAGGCGTTGGGGATGACCGAGGACGGTCAGGCGATGTGGGATCAGTTGTTCCATAATTCGCGAATATGCGAAGTATGGAGGCTGCGCCAGTGAAAGTTTTGTGACAACGGGTGGCTTGCGGACGGTGGCGGGAGTGGGCCGCGCGGGTTAGCCGCCCTCTCCCAGAAGGCGCCGGGTCAACGGAGAGTCGGCGAGTTGCCCAGTCAGGCGCTGCACTGAGGGGCGGTGATCTTGTAGAAGAAATCGGAAGGCGCGGAGGCGGACCTCCGCGCACCCCGCTCAGGCGAAGGCCTGCAGGCCGGTGATGCCGCGGCCCATGATCAGGGCGTGGACGTCGTGGGTGCCCTCGTAGGTGTTGACCGCTTCGAGGTTCATCACGTGGCGGATGACGCCGTATTCGTCGCTGACCCCGTTGCCGCCGTGCATGTCGCGGGCCTCGCGGGCGATGGCGAGGGCCTTGCCGCAGTTGTTGCGCTTCATCAGCGAGATCAGTTCGGCCGGCGCCGTGTGATCGTCGAACATGCGGCCCAGTTGCAGCGCGCCCTGCAGGCCGAGGGCGATCTCTGCCTGCATGTCGGCGAGCTTCTTCTGGATCAGCTGCGTCTGCGCCAGCGGGCGGCCGAACTGCTTGCGGTCCATCGTGTAGTCGCGGGCCGCGTGGAAGCAGGCCTCGGCTGCGCCCATGGCGCCCCAGGCGATGCCGAAACGCGCGCGGTTGAGGCAGCCGAAGGGGCCGGCGAGGCCGCTGACTTCGGGCAGAAGGTTGTCTTCGGGGACAAAGACCTCGTCCATCTGGATCATCCCGGTGATCGAGGCGCGGAGCGAGAACTTGCCCTCGATCTTGGGCGCGTTCAGCCCCTTCATGCCCTTCTCGAGGATGAAGCCCTTGATCTTGCCATCATGGGCGTCGGACTTGGCCCAGATGATGAAGACATCGGCGATGGGCGAGTTGGTGATCCAGTTCTTGGCGCCCGAGATCGAGTATCCGCCGTCGACCGGCTTGGCCCGCGTCACCATCGAGCCGGGGTCCGAGCCGTGATCGGGCTCGGTCAGGCCGAAGCAGCCGACCATGCGGCCCGAGGCCAGCTCGGGCAGATATTTCTGGCGCTGCGCCTCGGTGCCATAGGCGAAGATCGGGTGCATCACGAGGGAGCTCTGCACCGACATGGCCGAGCGGTAACCGCTGTCGACCCGCTCCACCTCACGCGCGACGAGGCCGTAGGAGACGTAGTTCGCCCCGATGCCGCCGTATTCCTCGGGGATGGTCGCGCCGAGCAGGCCCATGTCGCCCATCTCGGTCATGATCTCGCGATCGAACGTCTCGTGCCGGTTGGCCATCACCACCCGCGCGCCGAGCGCTTCCTGGCAATAGGCGCGCGCCGAGTCGCGGATCATCCGCTCCTCTTCGTTCAGCTGGTTCTCCAGCAGGAACGGATCGTCCCAGACCAACGCCGCAGGTTTCGCGCGGGCGGCTTCGGGGCCCGATTTTGAAGGGGTCATCTGGTTCACGGGATCTCTCCAACACTTAATGATCCAGAAATTGGTAGAAGCGACGTTCATTTATTTCAAGTATAAAATATTTTTGCTTGAAATACATTCTGCCTCTTCGTAGCCTCGACCCAACGGAACAAGAGAGTGGGTCGAACATGCGTATTGCTTGTCTTGGAGGCGGCCCGGCTGGCCTCTACTTTGGGATCTCGATGAAGCTTCGCAATCCGCAAGCCGAGATCACCGTGTTCGAGCGCAACAAGGCGGATGACACCTTCGGTTGGGGCGTCGTCCTGTCTGACGAAACACTTGATAACCTGTCGAAAAACGACGCCAAGAGCGCCGCCGTGATCCGCGAGAATTTCGCCTATTGGGATGACGTGGCTTTGCACCATCAAGGCCAGAAACTCGTGTCCAGCGGCCATGGTTTCTGCGGGATCGGACGCAAGAAGCTACTGCTGATCCTGCAGGACCGCGCGCGGGAGTTGGGCGTCGATCTGCAGTTCCAGACCGAGATCGCCTCGGCCTCGGCCTACAAGGATGACTACGACATCGTGGTGGCCTGCGACGGGCTGAACTCCAAGACGCGGATGGAGTTTGCCGACGCCTTCAAGCCCGACGTCGATACCCGCAAGTGCCAGTTCGTCTGGCTTGGCACCCACCAGCGCTTCGACGATGCCTTCACCTTCATATTCGAGGACACGCCCAAGGGGTGGGTCTGGGCCCATGCCTACCAGTTCGACGATGACACGGCGACGTTTATCGTGGAGTGCAGCCAGAAGACCTTCGATGCCTACGGTTTCGGCGAGATGAGCCAGCAGGAAAGCATCGCCGTCTGCGAGGAGATCTTCCGCGATCATCTGGATGGCCACGCTTTGATGACCAACGCCAACCACATTCGCGGCTCTGCCTGGATCCAGTTCCCGCGCGTGCTCTGCGAGAAGTGGAGCCACGAGAACGTGGTGCTTCTGGGCGACGCCTCGGCGACGGCGCATTTCTCCATCGGGTCCGGCACCAAGCTGGCGCTGGAGAGCGCGATCGCGCTGGCCGACGACATTACCGAGAAGCCGACGCTGGAAGAGGCCTTTGCCAATTACGAGGACGAGCGGCGGCTGGAAGTGCTGCGCCTGCAATCGGCGGCGCGCAACTCCGTCGAATGGTTCGAGGACGTCGAGCGTTACCTGCACCTCGACCCGGTGCAGCTGAATTACTCCATGCTGACCCGGTCGCAGCGGATCAGCCACGAGAACCTGCGCACCCGCGATCCGGAATGGCTCGGCTCGGCGGAGGCATGGTTCATGGAACAGGCGGGGGGCGATGCGACCTCCCCGGCCCGCGCGCCGATGTTCGCCCCCTTCGCGCTGCGCGACATGAAGCTGAAGAACCGGATCGTCGTCTCGCCCATGGCGCAATACAAGGCCGTCGACGGCACGCCGACCGACTGGCACCTGATCCATTACGGCGAGCGCGCCAAGGGCGGTGCGGGGCTGGTCTATACGGAGATGACCTGCGTCTCGCCCGAGGGCCGCATCACGCCCGGCTGCCCTGGCCTCTATGCTCCCGAGCACGAGGCCGCGTGGCGCCGTCTGACCGACTTCGTCCACAATGAGACCGAGGCGAAGATCTGCTGCCAGATCGGGCATTCCGGCCGCAAGGGCTCTACCCGCGTGGGGTGGGAGGGGATGGACAAGCCGCTGGAAGATGGCAATTGGCCGATCCTGTCGGCCTCGGACATCCCGTGGTCGGAGGAGAACGCGGTGCCCGAGGCGATGAACCGCGCCCAGATGGACCAAGTGAAGGCCGAGTTCGTCGCCGCCGCCGAGATGGCCGAGCGCGCGGGTTTCGACATGATCGAATTGCACGCCGCCCACGGCTACCTGATTTCCTCGTTCATCTCGCCGCTGTCGAACCGGCGCGAGGATGAATACGGCGGCAGCCTCGAGAACCGGATGCGCTACCCGCTGGAGGTCTTCGACGCGATGCGCGCTGTCTGGCCCGAGCAAAAGCCCATGTCGGTGCGGATTTCGGCCAGCGACTGGGCCGGGGACGAGGGCATCACGGCGGAGGATGCCGTGGAGATTGCGAAGATGTTCGAGGCCCACGGCGCGGATATCATCGACGTGTCGGCGGGCCAGACCTCGACCGAGGCGCAGCCGGTCTACGGCCGGATGTTCCAGACGCCGTTTTCGGACCGCATTCGCAACGAGGCCGGCATCAAGACGATGGCGGTCGGCAATATCTACGAGGCCGACCACGTGAACTCGATCCTCATGGCGGGCCGCGCGGATCTGGTCTGCCTCGCGCGTCCGCACCTGGCTGATCCTTATTGGACGCTGCACGCGGCCACCGCGCTCGGCGATCGGCAGGAAAACTGGCCGCAACCCTACGAGGCGGGCCGCGACCAGGCGTGGCGTCTGGCGGACCGGGCGGCAGAAATGGTGGGTCAGGTATGAGCCATGTCGTGATCACCGGCGGCGGCTCGGGCGTGGGCGCAGAAACGGCGCAGCAATTCGCTGCCGCCGGATACACCGTCACCATCATGGGCCGGCGCGAGGCGCCCCTGCAGGCGCAGGGATTGTCCTACCAGATCTGCGACGTGACCGATGCCGAGCAGGTTGCCGCGGCGTTCGAGTTGGCCCGCGCGCAGCACGGTCCGGTCACCATGGTGATCGCCAACGCGGGCGCGGCGACGTCCAAGCCCTTCGCGAAGATGACGCCCGCGGACCTGCACGGGATGCTCGACGTGAACGTCCTGGGCGTCTTCAACGTCTGGCAGGCCGCCCTGCCCGACATGAAGGCCGCGGGCGGCGGGCGGATGATCGCCATCGCCTCGACCGCCGGGCTGAAGGGTTTTCCCTATGTCGCGGGCTATTGCGCGGCGAAACACGGCGTCGTCGGGCTGACCCGCGCCCTGTCGCTGGAACTGGCGCGGACCGGGATCACCGTGAACGCGATCTGCCCCGGCTTCATCGAGACGCCGCTGCTGGACCAATCGGTGGAGAACATCGTGGCGACCACCGGGATGAGCGCCGAGGATGCGCGCAAATCGCTGGTGAAAAGCAACCCGCAAGGTCGGTTCATCCAACCCGAGGAAGTGGCGGCAACGGCGCTCTGGCTCTGTTCCGATGCGGCCCGCTCGGTCAACGGCCACACGCTGAGCCTGTCCGGAGGCGAAATCTGATGCGGCAGCCCTCTCCCGAAGTTCTCGCCCCACCCTCGAAGGAGCGCCTCCGGCTCTGGTTGCGGCTGCTTAAGACCAGCCGCTCGATCGAGACGGTGCTGCGCGAAAACCTGCGCGAGGAGTTTGCCACGACCCTGCCGCGCTTCGACGTGATGGCCGCGCTCTCGCGCTTCGAGGACGGGCTCAAGATGAGCCAGCTCTCCGGTGTCCTGCGGGTCTCCAACGGCAACGTCACGGGCATCGTCGACCGGCTGGCCGAGGACGGCTTCCTTGTCCGCGTGCCCGTGCCCGGTGACCGACGCGCCTCGGTCGTGCGGCTGACGCAACGGGGTGTTGAGGAATTTGAGAGGCAGGCCAGCGCCCACGAGGCATGGATCGACTCCATGCTGGAGGGCTTTGCCGCCGAAGAGGCCGCCGATATCGGCGCGCGGCTCGAACAACTTGAAGCCAAGCTTCACTCTGGAGGAAACGCCTGATGCGCACCGACGTCACCCACTTCAAATGCGAGATCACCGACGGGATCGCGACCATCGCGCTCGACCGGCCGGACCGCAAGAACCCGCTGACCTTCGACAGCTATGCCGAGCTGCGCGACTGGTTCCGCGACCTGCACTATTCCGACGAGGTCAACGCCGTGGTCTTTGCCTCGAACGGCGGCAACTTCAGCTCGGGCGGCGACGTGCACGACATCATCGGGCCGTTGACGAAGATGACGATGAAGGAGCTTTTGGCCTTCACCCGGATGACCGGTGATCTGGTCAAGGCGATCGTGAACTGCGGCAAGCCTGTCATCGCGGCGATCGACGGCATCTGCGTGGGTGCCGGCGCGATCATCGCCATGGCCGCCGACATGCGCATCGCCACGCCCGAGGCGAAAACCGCCTTCCTCTTCACCCGCGTCGGGCTGGCGGGCTGCGACATGGGCGCTTGCGCGATCCTGCCCCGGATCATCGGCCAGGGCCGCGCGGCGGAGCTGCTCTACACCGGCCGCTCGATGAGCGCCGAGGAGGGCCACGCCTGGGGCTTCCACAACAAGCTGGTGGCAGCCGACGATTTGGAGGCCGAGGCCCAGACCATGGCCGCCCGGATCGCGGCGGGGCCGAACTTTGCCCACATGATGACCAAGACGATGCTGGTGCAGGAATGGTCGATGTCGATCGAGCAGGCGATCGAGGCCGAGGCCCAGGCCCAGGCGATCTGCATGCAGACCGGCGATTTCGAGCGCGCCTATAACGCCTTCGTTGCGAAGGAAAAACCTGCGTTCGAGGGCAACTGATGGCTGATCAATCCTTCCTCCACTGGCCGTTCTTCGACCCCGCGCACCGGGACTGGGCCGCGCAGGTCGAAGAGGTGGCCGCAGGGCTGAACATCGACCACGGCGATACCGACGCGGCCTGCCGCACGCTGGTCACGACCCTTGGCGAGGCGGGCATTTTGCAACGCACCGCCAGTCCCGACGGCACGCTTGACGTGCGCACCCTCTGCCTCGCGCGCGAGACCTTGGCGCGCCACGACGGGTTGGCCGATTTTGCTTTCGCGATGCAGGGGCTTGGCACCGGGGCGATCTCGCTTTTCGGCAGTGACGCGCAGAAGGACGCATGGCTGCCCCAGACCCGCGCGGGACGTGCGATCTCGGCCTTTGCGCTGACCGAGCCGCAATCGGGCTCGGACGTGGCGAACTCCACCATGACGGCGACGCGCGACGGCGCGCATTACGTGTTGAACGGCCAGAAGACATGGATCAGCAATGGTGGCATCGCCGATGTCTACACCGTCTTCGCCCGCACCGGTGATGCGCCGGGGGCGCGCGGTCTTTCGGCCTTCGTGGTGCCCGCCGATACGCCCGGCCTGACCATCGCGGAACGGCTCGACACCATCGCGCCCCATCCGCTGGCGACGCTGGATTTCAGCGACTGCCGCATCCCCGAAAGCGCCCGCATCGGCGAGAGCGGCGCGGGCTTCAAGATCGCCATGGCGGTGCTGGACGTCTTCCGCTCCACCGTGGCCGCCGCCGCGCTTGGCTTTGCCCGCCGCGCGCTGGACGAGGCGGTGGCCCGCGTCACCGCGCGTCACGTGCAGGGCGCGCCGCTCTCGGATTTGCAAATGGTGCAGGGGCATATCGCCGACATGGCGGTGGACATCGACGCCTCGGCCCTGCTGGTCTACCGCGCAGCCTGGACCAAGGACAGCGGCGCGCCGCGGATCACCCGCGAGGCGGCGATGGCAAAGCTTTTCGCCACCGACCACGCGCAGGAGGTCATCGACAAGGCGGTGCAGCTGCACGGCGGAGACGGTGTCCGCTCGGGTGAGACGGTCGAGAAACTTTACCGCGAAATCCGTGCCTTGCGCATCTACGAGGGCGCGTCCGACGTCCAGCGCGTGATCATCGCACGACAAACCCTGGGTCACTGAGACCCGCCGCGAAGGAGGCGCCCCATGAACGATCCGATGACCGGCCTCACAGCGCCCTTCCCTGCGGCCCAGACCCTTCAATCCGGCGGCTTCCTGCCCCGCAACGCAAGCGAGTAAGCCATGTTAAGCGCCAGCGCCCATACCGATACCTTCTCCCGCGATAACCTTCCGCCCGAAGACCAATGGCCGGACTTCTTGTTGGAGGGTTTCGACTATCCGGACACGCTCAACGTCGGTGTGGAGCTGACCGACGCGATGGTCGCCAAGGGCTTCGGCGACCGCACCGCGCTGATCGGCAACGGGCGGCGGCGGACCTACAAGGAGCTGACCGACTGGACCAACCGCCTCGCCCATGTGCTGGTCGAGGATCTGGGCGTCGTGCCCGGCAATCGGGTGCTGATCCGCTCGGCCAACAACCCCGCGATGGTGGCCTGCTGGCTGGCCGCCACCAAGGTCGGCGCCGTCGTGGTCAACACCATGCCGATGCTGCGGGCCACGGAGCTGGCGCAGATCGTGGAGAAGGCGCAGATCACCCACGCGCTTTGCGACACCCGGCTGATGGAGGAGATGGAGGGCTCCGCCGCACAATGCGAGACGCTCACCCATGTGATCGGCTTTGACGGCACCTCCAACCACGATGCCGAGCTGGACCGTCTGGCGCTGGAGAAACCAGTGCAGTTCGACGCCGTGGCTACGGGCCGCGAGGACGTGGCGCTTCTGGGCTTCACCTCGGGCACCACGGGTTCGCCCAAGGCCACGATGCATTTTCACCGCGACCTGTTGATCATCGCCGACGGCTATGCGCGCGAGGTTCTGGGCGTGACGCCGGACGATGTCTTCGTGGGCTCGCCGCCGTTGGCCTTCACCTTCGGGCTCGGCGGCCTCGCGATCTTTCCGCTGCGCTTCGGGGCCACGGCGACCCTGCTGGAGACGGCCTCGCCGCCCAACATGATCGAGATCATCGAGAAATATAAGGCCACCGTCTGCTTCACCGCCCCCACCGCCTACCGTGCCATGCTGTCGGCGATGGACGAGGGCGCGGACCTCAGCAGCCTGCGTGCCGCCGTCTCCGCCGGAGAGACCCTGCCCGCCCCCGTCTATGACGAATGGATGCGCAAGACCGGCAAACCGATGCTGGACGGCATCGGCGCGACCGAGATGCTGCATATCTTCATCTCCAACCGCTTCGACGATCACCGTCCCGCCTGCACCGGCCGCCCGGTCACGGGCTACGAGGCGAAGATCATCGACGAAGAGGGCAAGGAGGTGCCCCGGGGCACCGTCGGGCGCCTCGCCGTGCGCGGCCCCACCGGCTGCCGCTACATGAACGACGACCGGCAGGCCAACTACGTGCTGGACGGCTGGAACATCTCGGGCGACGCCTTCACGATGGATGAGGACGGCTACCTGCATTTCGCCGCGCGCAACGACGATATGATCGTCTCCTCCGGCTACAATATCGCCGGCCCCGAGGTCGAGGCCGCCCTGCTGTCGCATCCCGCGGTCGCGGAATGTGCGGTTGTCGGTGCGCCGTCGGAAGAGCGCGGGATGATCGTGCAGGCCCATGTGGTTCTAAACGATGCCAAGCCTTCGCCCGAGATGGTGAAAGCGTTGCAGGACCACGTGAAGGCCACGATTGCCCCGTTCAAGTACCCGCGTGACGTGCGCTTCGTGGAGGCGCTGCCGAAGACGCAGACCGGCAAGATCCAGCGCTTCCTGCTGAAGGAGCAGCCGTGACCCATCGCCAATTCACCCTGCCCCAGAAGGTGCTTTTCAAGCACTGCGACCCGGCGGGCGTCGTCTTCTATCCGCGCTATTTCGAGATGATCAACGACTGCGTCGAGGCGTTCTTCGACCATGCGGGCTTCCCGTTCGAGAAGATACTCGAGAGCGGCGGCGTGCCCACCGTCCAGATCGAGACGGCGTTTCCGGCCCCGAGCCGGCACGGCGATCATCTTAAGCTGACGTTGGAGCTGACGCAGCTCGGCACCGCCAGCCTCGGCATCGCGATCACCGCCGATGCAGGGGCCGAGCGCCGCTTCTCTGCCACCCTGACCCTTGTCCATATCGACGCATCCGGGCGCCCCAAGCCATGGACCGACCCGATGCGCGATGCCCTAACGCCCTATATCCGGAGCTGACCCATGACACATACCACCATTCAACCCGACGGTTGGGCGCCTGCCAAAGGCTACGCCAACGGCATCCTCGCCGCGGACGGCACGCTCTACATCGGCGGGCAGATCGGCTGGAACGCCGCGCAGGAGTTCACCTCCCATGATTTCATCGGCCAGATGGAGCAGGCCCTGCGCAACATCGTGGACGTGGTGACGGCGGCGGGCGGCAAGGTCGAGGATATCACCCGCCTGACGTGGTTCGTGATCGACAAGGCGGAATACATCGCGCGGCAACGCGAAGTGGGTCAGGTCTATCGCAAGGTTCTGGGGCGTCACTTCCCGGCCATGTCGATGCTGATCGTGGCAGGCCTCGTGGAAGACGACGCGCTGCTGGAGATCGAGGCAACGGCCTACATCAAGCCCTGACGCCATGGCGCGGGGCGGCGGTTGTCGCCGCACCGCCTGCCGCCCGCCCCGAAGGCCGCGATCACCGGCGCGTGGCGTTCAGATCTTGTAGGTCGGCAAGCCGTCGAGCGCGTCTTTCAGCGCTTCGCCCCACTTCGACGAGATCGTCCGGAACACCGGATCATCGGCCTCCACCCGCGAGATTTCCTTGTCCGCGAAGGAATCGTTCTCATAGACCGATATGTCGAACGGCGGCGCGACCGAGAGGTTGGATTTGATCGTGGAGTCGAAGGACACGAGAAGCAGCTTCAGCGCATCCTCGGTCGCCATGTCAGGCTCGAACGCGCGCACGAGGATCGGTTTGCCGTACTTTGTCTCGCCGATCTGGAAGAAGGGCGTGTCGTCGGAGACCTCGATGAAATTGCCCTCCGGGTAGACCAGGAAGACCGTCGGCTTGCCGCCCTTGATCTGACCGCCCACGATGACCGAGGCGCTGAAGGCATCGGCGGTCTGCTGACCCTCCACCGAACTGCTCGAAATGACCTCGCGCAGGGTCGAGCCGACCAGACGCGCCACCTGAAACATCGTGGGCTGGTTGAGAATGCCAAGGTTGCGGTCATCTGCCGCTGACGTCCGCTCGTTCAACAGGCTGATCATCGCCTGCGTCGTGGCAAGGTTACCCGCCGTCATGATGGTGATGGTCCGTTCGCCGGGGGTGCAGAACGTGAACATCTTGCGCGTGGAGGCGAAGTTGTCGACTCCCGCGTTCGTGCGAGAATCTGACATGAAAACAAGGCCGTGATGCAGTCGCAACGCAACGCAGTAAGTCATCGGAAATCACCAGAGAGAGGGTTTGCGCCGACTCTACTGCTGCACCTGCAAAGATACAATGAGGGTCTCGTCCCCCTCGCCCATGCGAAGGCCGGAAATCGGCGCCGCGTCACGGGCATCGCGCCCGACCGCCAGACGGATGTAGCGCTCGTCCGGGGAAATCTGGTTCGAGATATCGAAGCCGACCCACCCCAGTCCGACGATGTGAACCTCGGCCCAGGCGTGGCTGGCCTCCTGGTCGACGCGGTCGTCCATGAAGAGGTAGCCGCTGACGTAGCGGGCCGGGAAACCCAATAGGCGCGCGGCGGAGGTGAAGATGTTGGCGTGGTCCTGACAGACGCCGCTCTTCTGGCTGACGGCCTCCTCTGCCTTGGTCTCCACATGGGTCTCGTTCAGGGCATAAGGCACCCGTTCGAGGATGGCGGCAGAGAGGCGGTGGAGCACCTCCAGATCCGTGCCCTGCCCCCTCACCTCATCCGCGATCTCGTGGATCAAGGGGCCCGCGTCGGTCATCTGCGTGGATTGCAGGAAATACCACAGCGGCGCTCGGCCATAGACCTTGCCGAGCACGCCGGCCTTGTCGTGGGTATCGACCTCGCCGCGGGCGGTGATCGTCAGGCTGGTGACGCCTTCATCGGCGCAGATCAGGCTCACGAGGTTGCCGTGGTGGTCGCGGTAGCTGGCCTCCGCCGAGCCGCCCTCGACCTCCAGATCCCAGTCCTTCACCGTCTGCAACGGCCCGTCCGTCGGCCGCAACCGCACTTGCTGCAGAGCCTGCGAGACCGGCGCATCGTAGGTATAGACTGTCTTGTGGACGACCTTGATAAGCATCTAACTGATGAACCTGTATTGCTGTTCGATCCGGGCGCCGATGTCGGCGACGTCGATGATCGTTTGCGAAATGAACTCGTGCAGGCCGTCTTCGAAGATCGACCCGATATCGCGATCCTGCAGGCGCGACTGGAAGGCCCATGCCGCCGACAGGCTGTCGCTGTGCTCGCCCTCGGATTCGCACAGGGCCGCGAGGTTGGCAGTGATGCCGCGGGCACAAAACGCCAAGGAGCGCGGGAAACGACCGTCAAGCAGGAGGAATTGCGCGATACCGACCGCGTTGAAATCTTCCTCGACCGCGTGGCGGTAGGATTGGTGCGCCGAGACCGAGCGCAGGATCATCTCCCACTGCACGTTGTCCAGCTTGCTGCCCACCAGCGACGGTGAGGGCAGCAGGGCGTGATACTTCACGTCGATGATCCGCGCCGTGCTGTCGGCCCGTTCGATAAAGGTGCCCAGACGACAGAAGTTGTAGCAATCGTTGCGCAGCATCGTGCCGTGCATCGCCCCGCGCACCAGCGCGGATTGATGTCGGATCGCCTCCAGCGTGGCGGGCAGCTCCGCCTCCGAAATGGGCTCTCTGAGCATCTCGGTCAGCGCCATCCACGTCTCGTTCACCGCGACCCAGACCTCGGTCGTGAGGGCGGTACGCACGAGGCGCGCATTGTCGCGCGCGGCCTTGATCACCGACAGGACCGAGCTCGGGTTCGTCGGATCGCGCAGCAGGTAATCGCTGACGTTCTGGCTCGTGTATTCACTGTGCTTGGCGTCGAAGCCCGGCTTTTGCGCCGCCGTCACGATGATCGAGCGCCAATCAGAGGCCGGATCCATCGACCGGGTCAGCGCGATGCGGAAACCGGCTTCGATCAGTCGTGCGGTGTTTTCGGCCCGTTCCAGGCCGCGGAACATCCAGAAGAGGCCGCCTGCGGTTTTTCCCAACATATCAGCTCTCCAACACCCAGGTATCCTTGGTGCCGCCCCCTTGGCTCGAGTTCACCACGAGGCTGCCCTCGGTCAGCGCCACGCGGGTCAGACCGCCGGGCGTGATGTTGACTTCCTTCGGTGAGACCAGCGCGAAGGGCCGCAGATCGACGTGGCGCGGGGCCAGTCCGCTTTCGGTGAAGATCGGCACGGTCGAGAGGCTCAGCGTCGGTTGCGCGATGTAGTTCGACGGGTTCGCCTGAAGCTTTTCACGGAAGGTGGCGATCTCGGCCTTGCTGGCGGCAGGCCCCACGAGCATCCCGTAACCGCCCGAGCCATGCACTTCCTTCACGACCAGATCGCCGAGGTTGTCGAGCACGTATTTCAGGCTGTCCGGCTCGGAACAGCGGTATGTCTCCACGTTCTTCAGGATCGCCTTCTCGCCGGTATAGAACTCCACGATATCAGGCATGTAGCTGTAGATCGCCTTGTCGTCAGCCACGCCGGTTCCGGGGGCATTGGCGATGGTGATGTTGCCCGCGCGGTAGATATCCATGATGCCGGGCACGCCCAGAAGCGACTGCGGATTGAAGCTGAGGGGATCGAGGAAGGCATCGTCGACCCGGCGGTAGATCACGTCGACCGTGCGATAACCGCGCGTGGTGCGCACCTTGATGCGCCCGTCGATGATCCGAAGGTCGTGCCCTTCCACCAGCTCGACCCCCATCTGGTCCGCGAGGAAACTGTGCTCGTAATAGGCAGAGTTGTGGATGCCGGGCGTCAGCACCACGACGAACGGCCGCCCTTCGCAGTTCGGCGGTGCCGAGGCCTCGAGCGAGGCGCGCAGGTTCTTGGGGTAATCGCTGACCCGCTGCACCTTGATCTGGCTGAACAGCTGCGGGAACATCTGCAGCATGGTTTCGCGATTTTCCAGCATGTAGCTGACCCCAGAGGGGGTGCGCGCATTGTCCTCCAGCACGAAGAATTCGTTCTCGCCGGTCCGCACGATATCGGTGCCGACGATGTGGGTATAGACGCCACCGGGCGGGGCAAAATCGATCATCTGCGGCAGGAACGCATCGTTCTGCGCGATCAGCGAGACCGGCACGATGCCTGCGCGCAGGATCTCCTGCCGGTTGTAGATGTCATGAAGGAAGGCGTTCACCGCCCTCACCCGCTGCTCCACCCCGCGCGACAGCAGGTTCCATTCCTGACCTGATAGGATCCGGGGAACCAGATCGAACGGGATCAGCCGCTCTTCCGCGTCATCCTGTCCGTATACGTTGAAGGTGATACCGGTACGCCGAAAGAAGCGCTCGGCTTCCTTGGTCTTCTGGGCCAGCCGCGCAACGTCCTGCGCTTCAAACCACTTCTGGTACCGGTCATAGGGAGGTCGCACACCGTCTGCGCGACACATCTCGTCGAAAAAACCATCTGTTGTCGTCATGGCTCAAGTCTTTCGAGACATTGGCCGAAACGCAAGGAAGGACTTGGCGGCGTTGAAATTGACCTCTGAAACTGCACAGAATTCAGGCATTTGCCGGCCATCAAAGATGACGGCGCGCTCAGGTTTTGACAGGCTGATGCCTTTTGCGAGCGACGATTTAGGCGAGAGACGGACCGCGCCGGGGCTTCGAGCAGTGTGATACTTCGGAGGCTCATGGCGCGGATCGGTGGGTTCAAGGGGCTGCTCCCGTGCTCGGTTTCAAGGCATCGTTGGACCTTCACCTAGCACTCTGACGCAAATTTCGAGCAGCACGCGTAAAAAATGAGCAAAAACCAATGTTTCTTGCCGGGGGAGGGAACATTTCTCTGCGGTGCAGCATTGACAGGACAGAGGGGCAATACAACGTTAACGACATGTATGTTTCAAAAACGACATCGTTGAGCCCCGCCGACACGTCACGCGGCGGGCGCAGAGAAGCCTCCGACATCGATCCGCGCCACCGCCTGACACAGCGTCACGCCGAAAGAAGCGCCCCAAGGGAAGGGAGACCTGCATGAAACACCAAAGCTTTCAGAACGGCCCCGTCCCCTCTGCCGTCACCCCCTTCACCGCGCCCACCGTCATCGGCGCGGGGGCGTGGGGCACCGCGCTGGCCGCGTCCCTTGCCGAGGATGGCACAGCCGTCAAAATCTGGGGCCGCAGCGCGGCGGTGGTCGATGATATTACAAACAACAACCGCAACAGCGCCTTCACCGGAGAGGCACCGCTGCCGCCCTCGCTGAGCGGCTGCTACGAGATGGCGGATGCCCTGCGCGGCGCGGACGTTGTGCTGCTCGTCGTGCCCTCCGGCGCGATCCGCGCGGTCGCCCGTGACATGCGCCCCCACCTCGCGCCCGGCACCCCGATTGCCGTTTGCGCCAAGGGGATCGAGCCCGAGACCGGCCTCCTGATGACGCAGGTGGTGGAAGAGGAGCTCTCCAGCCACCCGGTCGGCTGCGTCTCCGGGCCGACCTTCGCGAAAGAGACGGTCCTGCACCATCCGACCGCCGCGACCGTCGCCTTTGCCTTTTCCCCGGCCGAGCGCCTCGACCCCGCCCGCAGCGTCGCGGCGCGGCTGGCCGTGTCCCTCTCCTCGCAGCATTTCCGCGCCTATATCTCCGACGACCTCGTCGGCGTGGAGATCGGCGGCGCAGTGAAAAACGTCATCGCGCTGGCCTGCGGTATGCTGACGGGCGCCGGTTTCGGCGACAACACCCGCGCTGCCTTGATCACGCGCGGACTGGATGAGATGAAGGCGCTGGCCCTCGCGCTCGGCGGACGTCGCGAGACCCTGACCGGCCTGTCCGGACTGGGTGACCTGACCCTGACCTGCAACAGCCCGACCTCGCGCAACATGTCGCTTGGGCTGCAACTGGGCCAGGGCATCGCGCGCGAAGATTGCTTCGAGGGCCGACCCGTCGTGGTGGAAGGAGAGGCCAACACCCTCTCGATCACCGACCTCGCGCGCGCCCTCGGGATCGAAATGCCGATCTGCGAATTCGTGCGCGCCATCCTCCACGACGGCGCCGATCTCGGTCAGGCCTTCGCCGCCCTCTGGGCGCGCCCGATCGAGGCAGAACCCTTGGCGATGGATGTAGCCTTCGCCCACCCCGCAACCGACCAAGACATTGCAACACTTGCAGAAAGGATCTCATGACCCGGCACGAAACGTTCGACGTTCACCCGATCGCAGAGAAAGACTTCGTCCTCGCCACGGACCTCGACGGAACATTCCTCGGGGGCACCGAGGCGCAGCGCGCCGAGTTCTATCAATGGATTGAGAACAACCGGGCCCGGGTCGGTCTGATCTTCGTTACCGGGCGCGACCCCGGCTTCGTGACGCAACTGGTCCGGGACGGCGTGCCGCGGCCGGATTTCGTTGTCGGCGACGTGGGCACCACGATCGCGGCCTTCGACCTCAACGGCCAGGTCTGCCCCATCGACGCGCTGGAGGCCGAGATCGCCACGGCGTGGGGCGATGCCTCGACCCGCGTCCATGCCGCGCTGCACAGCGCGCCGGGGCTGACGCTGCAATCCACGGCGTTCCGCTACCGGGTCAGCTATGATCTGGACCCGGACCGGTTCGATAACAAGACGCTCGACGTGGTCGCCGGTCTGGGGCTCGACGCGCTCGTCTCCGACAACCGTTTTCTCGATGTCCTGCCCGTGGGCATCAGCAAGGGGCCCTCGCTCCTGCGGCTCCTGGCGCATCTGGGGGTGAAGAACGAGAACACCCTTGTCGCGGGCGACACACTGAATGATCTGTCGATGCTGGAACTGGGATTGCCCGCCGTCGCCGTGGGCGGCTCGGAGCCTGCCCTGCTGGAGCGGTTGGAGGGTCAAGCTCACGTCCATTGCGCCGAGGGCGTGGGCGTCGCCGGGATCGCCGAGGCCATTCTCCACCACAAGCTATTGTCCGAAACAAAGCCACAAGGAGGCGCGTGATGTCATCTGAACTCGTCATCGTCTACCACCGCCAACCCTACGAGGAAGTCGTCGAGAACGGCGAGACCATCCGGATCCCGAACAAGAGCCCGAACGGCATTGTCCCGACGCTCAAGAGCTTCTTCGGCAGCGTCGAGCACAGCTCGTGGATTGCCTGGAAACTCGCCGAGGACCCCTCCGCGCCCGAGTTCGACCGGAAGGTCGAGATCTCGGACGAACACGGCAGCTACACCGTCTCGAGGCTCCCGCTCTCTGAAGAGCAGGTCCGCGAGTTCTATCATGTCACCTCGAAAGAGGCGTTCTGGCCGATCCTGCACGCCTTCAAGGAGCGCTATAACTACGACCCCGTCGACTGGAACAACTTTCGCGACGTGAACCAGCAGTTCGCGCAGGCCGCGGCCGAGGAAGCCGCTGAGGGCGCGCTAGTCTGGGTGCATGATTACAACCTCTGGCTGGTGCCGGGCTACTTGCGGGCGCTGCGGCCTGACGTGCGCATCGCGTTCTTCCACCACACGCCCTTCCCCTCCGCCGATACGTTCAACGTCCTGCCGTGGCGGCGCGAGATCATCCAGAGCCTGCTGGCCTGCGATGACGTGGGCTTCCACATCCCCCGCTACGCGGCAAATTTCGTGTCCGTTGCCAGCAGCCTGTTCGACGTCGATCTGGGCGAGCGGGTGTCCGTCGATCGCTCGTTCATCAGCGAGGCCACGGCCCTGACCGAACGCGAGGTGCGCACCTCGATCACCCATGAGGGCCATACCACCGCGATCAGCGTCTGCCCCGTGGGCGTCAACACGCGGTATCTGGAGTCCGTCGCGCAGACCCCTGAAACCGCTGCAAAGGTGGCCGAGATTCGCAAGGATCTGGGCGACTCGCGGCTGATCATCTCGGTCGGGCGCACGGATTACACGAAGGGCGGCGTGGAACAGCTGGAATCCTTCGAGCGCATCCTCGACGCCCACCCGGAACTGCGGGCCGAGAAGCTGCGGCTGATGCATATCTCCGTCCCCGCCAACCGCAACATGACCGCTTACGCCGTGACGCAGGCGCAGATCGAGGAGGCCGCCGGCCGGCTCAACGGGCGCTATGGCACGTTGGACTGGCAGCCCGTCACCCTCGTCTCGCGGGCGCTGCCGCTCGATGAGCTCGTGGCCTACTACCAGGCCGCCGACGTGGCCTGGATCACGCCCCTGGCGGACGGCATGAACCTCGTGTGCAAGGAATACGTGGCCTCGCGCACCGATGATGACGGCGTGCTGGTCCTGTCCGAATTCGCCGGCGCGGCCGTGCAATTGCACGGGGCGGTCACGACGAACCCCTACTCCCACCGCGGCTCCGACCACGCGATCCTGCAGGCCCTCTCGATGGAGCCGCTGGAGCGCAAGCGGCGCATGAAGCACCTGCGCGCCGCGGTGAAGGCCGACGACATTTCCGGCTGGCGTCCGGGAACGTTGGAGCTGGGTGCTGCGTTAAAACCCGGAGCCGTTGCCTGACTGACAAACCCGATTTCAGCCTGTCCCGCAGGCGTCCCTATTGCTGTTTTTATGAGGTCCACATCCATGACACACCCCGTCCGCACCGCCATCTTCCCTGTTGCCGGCCTTGGCACCCGCTTTCTGCCCGCGACCAAGGCGACGCCCAAGGAGCTGTTGCCGGTGCTCGACACGCCGCTGATCCAATATGCGATCGACGAGGCGCGCGCGGCGGGGGTCGAGCGGATGGTCTTCGTCTCGCACCCCTCCAAGCCCGCGATTGAGCGCCATGTGATGGACGACCTGCGCCTGCGCCGCGAGCTGGAGGCACGCGGCAAGCCGAAATTGGCGGAGGAATTGAAGGAGGCGGCGTTCAATCCGACCGACGACGTGGTCTTCGTGATGCAGGATGAGCCGAAAGGTCTCGGCCACGCGGTCCTCTGCGCGCGCGAGCACGTTCTGGACGGCCCCGTGGCGGTGATCCTCCCCGACGACCTGATCCTCGGAGCGCCCTGCATCCGCGAGATGATCGACGCCTACGACGGCGGCCACATGGTCGCCGCGATGAACGTGGCGCCGGCTGAGGTCTCCAAATACGGGATCCTCGCGGTCACGGGTCAGGAGGGGCGCATCACCCGCGCCGAGGACATGGTCGAGAAACCCAGTGCGGAAGAGGCCCCGTCACAGATGGCCGTCATCGGCCGCTACGTGCTATCGCCCGAGATTTTCGACGCGCTCGAAACCCAGGGCGCGGGCGCCGGGGGCGAGATCCAGCTGACCGACGCGATTGCCAAGGCCGCGAAGACGCGCCCGATCTCGGGCTTCCGCTTTTCGGGCACCCGGTTTGATTGCGGCTCGAAGGCGGGGATGTTGCAGGCCACGCTGCACCTGGCGTCGCAGAACCCAGAATTGGCGGAAGTCATCGAAATGTTCGCCACAGCCCACCCAAGCGCCGCCTGACCGCCGCCGTCCCATTGCCATCGCCCGAAAAAGCGCGCCCTCACGGCGCGCTTTTTTCATCTGGACTGTCCGCGGCGCAGTGGGTGCGACCGGTGCCCTACCCCAGCAGTGGCGTGAGCAGCGGCCGTGTCATGCGAGAGGCTTTTGTGCGCAGCGAATGGCGCGGCGGCGCGTTGTCATTGTCATGGGCGGCCATGCCCAGAAAATGCGCGACGAGCTCCAACTCGACCGGACTATCATAAAGCGCTGTAACTTTCATCACGACTCCGATTCGCTGCCAAATATCAGCTCAACCGTCGTCTGCGAGAATTGGGGCGGCAATTTGGCAGACTGAAGGCAAAGCCCGCCGAAATGAGGCAATAACGCCTTTTTTCCTTGGCTTTTTCGTGGCATCGCGCCCCCCGCCAGACCCCCGAAACCGCCCTCCTCCACCCCTCCCGAAATCGAAAACTCCTTGCAATCAATGACGTAGCAGGTCATTTTTCTCTTACGCACCTTATCGTGCGAAAGTTTTTTACCAGTAAATCAGGAGACGTTCTCCAAAGCCGTCACACGCTTGTGCTGAGAGGTTAATCGAAGTGAACGTCCAAAATCCTGAAACATCCGGTCGGTCGATCCGAGCCGATTGGAGCGCCTACGCCACGGCGTACGATCTGCTCTCCGAGCATAATCCGGCGTATCAGGAGCTTCTGCAGGACTTCGAGGCATTCCTCGGGACTATCGAGACGCCCCGGTTGATTTACGACATTGGCGGCGGCACCGGCAATTACACCGAAGTCGCGGCCCGCACCTGCCCCGATAGCGAAATTCACCTTGTCGAACCCGACATCGGCATGAACGCGGCTGCGCGCGCGAAACTGGCGCAATTCGATAACGTCGAATACGAGGCCTTCGCGCTGGAGGATATCGGCGCCTCGGGCACGGCTGACCTTTTGATCTGCGTGCACGCGCTCTACGCGATGCCGGATCCCGAGCAGCGCCTGCGCGACATGCGCCGTCTGCTGCGCCCGGGCGGCTGGCTCTACCTCATCGACCTTGGCCGCGACATGGATGTCGCCGACTGGCGCAGCTACCTCTTCTCCAGCCTCAAGCGCGAACACGGTCTGACCGGCGCGCTGCGCGTCTTCTGGCAGGGCCGCGAGATCGCCAAGCAGAACAAGACGATCCTCAAGGCGCAGCAAGAGGGCACCTACTGGACCCATACCGCGGAAGAGATCGCCACGGCTGTCACCGCCGCGGGGTTCGAAATCCATCGACGCGAGGCGGTCTACCGAGATTACAGCGACCTCCTCGTATGTCGCGCAAAACCATAATCGCCAGAGCGGAGGGACTTTCATGAACAGTCAAGTCATCGAAACGCTGTCGCGCGCGCGGTACAAGGTTTTGACCAATCAGGACGACCTAGAGCAGGTCTACCGCCTGCGCTACGATTGCTACCGTGCCGAAGGATCGATCGTCGCGAACGAGAGCCGGCTGATGACCGATCCGTTCGACGAGAGCCCGAACTGCGTCCATGTCTCTGTTGAACTCGACGGCGAGGTTTTCGCGGCCGTCAGGCTCCACGTGATGTCGAAGCTCACGCCCACGTCACCCACGCTGGAGGTCTTCCCCGAGCTGATGAAGACGATCAGGCGCGGTCAGACGGCGCTGGACGTGACCCGTTTCGTGATCACGCCGGCCGCCCGCAAGCAGCGGGTGCCGCTGCACTTCCTTGTCCTCCGCATCCCGTTCCTTGCCACGATGTTCTACGACATCGACGTGGCCCTTGCCCCCGTTCGCACCGAACACACTGCCTTCTACCGGCGCTACCTGGGCTACGAGATCGCCTCCGAGCCGCGCAGCTATCCGGCGCTGAAGAAGCCGATCCAACTGCTGACCGCGAAAGTGCGCGAGCAGCGCGCGGCTGTCCTGAAGCGCACACCGGTTTTCGGGCCCGTCAGCGAAGTCCCGCATTCCAACATCGATTTCCCCGAGCTTGCGGACGTCTACGTCGCCTCCAAAAGCACCCGCTTCGAGGCTGCCTGAGCGCGATCAACTGCCTCCTTTTTTCAGCAGAACCTCACGCTACGTCACTTCAGTGGCCGCAATGCTATAATTTCGCCGCAAATTGGTACGAATATGGCCACGTCATATCCGGTAAGCGGTCTATTTTAAACGCATTTGAGCGGTAACTTTTACTTTCACAGAGTGTGGAAGGTGGGAATGGAAAACCTGAAATCTATTTGGGTAAACAGGAGCGACTGGTTCAGTTCGGTCGGTCGCGAGCAGAGTATCCGCGACTATATTCGCCTTGCGAACCAGTTGATCTGGAAGCGTCAGGCGAGCTTTCTTGCCGCCGCGATCCTCGCGGCCTTCTACTATGACCCGGTCACTGTTTTCGCCTGCTACATCATCGTCGCGCTGACCGAGATGATGGATGAGCTCCTCGGCCGCCGCTCGCAATCCTGGGATGGCAAGGACCCCGTCGTGGGGCGCCGCATCCTTAGGCGCATCGCCCGCAACACTGCGCTCAGCGCGGTGGCGATCAGTCTTTTCAGCGTCAACATCGCTGTCCAACAGGGCGAGCCCGGCCATTTCACGCCGCTCTTCTTCCTGTTCTCCGCCGCCGTTTTCGCGGCGATGTACAACAGTCAGATGGTCGGCATCCTGATGCTGCGCCTGTCGATCTACGCGGTCGCGTTCCTGAGCATCGCGTTTCTCGATGTCTTCCGCTACCTGCCGCCGCTCGAGTCGCGGATCTGGCTGGAGTTCTTCACCATCATCTTCGTGCTCTACTTCATCGTCGACATCTCGGTGAAGTTCTACACGAGCCACCAGGAACGGCTCGAACAAATGGAGTTGATCCGTGAAGAGAACGAGCGCACGAAAGCCGCGCTGGAGGTCAAGTCGCGCTTCCTCGCCACCGTCAGCCACGAGCTTCGCACGCCCCTCACCTCCATCATCGGCTCGTTGGAGCTGATCCGGAACGAGAAGCTCGGCCCCCTGCCCGACACGGTCAAACCCGCCATCGGGATCGCGGCCAAGAACGGCCATCGCCTTGCCGCCCTGATCGAGGATCTTCTCGACATGCAGAAGATCGAGGCGGGCGAGATGAAATTCCACTTCAACCCCATCGATGCCAATGCGTTGGTCTGCGAGGCGGTGGAATCCACCGCGGGCTTCGCCAGCAAACTCGGCATCCAGGTCTCGACCAATCTCTGCGGCGAGGACTGCGTGATCAAGGGCGACCGCGGCCGCCTGATCCAGGTGTTGAGCAACCTTCTGTCCAACGCGCTCAAGTTCTCGGACGAAGGCGGCGCGGTGAACGTGAAGGTGGAAGTCCGAGGCTCGCGCGTGCGCATCTCGGTGCACGACGAGGGCACCGGCATCCCCGCCGGCGCATGGGACCGTGTCTTCGGCAAGTTCAGCCAGGTGGATTCCTCCAACATCCGCAAGGTTGGGGGCACCGGCCTCGGGCTCAACATCAGCAAGCAGATCGTGCAGCGCCACAACGCCGTCATCGACTACGTGAGCGAGCTGGGCGTGGGCTCCACCTTCTTCGTGGAGTTCGACCGTCTGAAAGACGAGAACAGCCCCAACCCTGTCTTCAAGCCCCTCGGCAAGGCCGCCTGACCCGAAGGCTGTCCGCCGATGCAGGAGACTGCATGGTGGACGGCCTATCCCCCTCCTAGACAGTAGCGCGGCTTAGAAGCCCCCCGTGTCCAACGACAGGGGGTGCCCCTCCCCGAAGAGGCCAGCGCACGAACAAGCGCCGCCTGAAGCGGGCATTTGTCTAACGATCAGGAAAAATCTCAGGGGCAGCGCATCGAACGGCCGCTCAGGACGCGGCTCGGTCCTTCATGGCGTTGCGCCACAGTTCGACGATCTCGTCGGCCAGGGTCAGGGGATCGAACGGCTTCTTGATCACCGAAAGCGCCCCGTGGCGCATGAGCATCTCGATATCATCGGGCGACGATTTCGCCGTCATGAAGATCGCAGGCGTCTCGTCGAACCCCGGCACCTTGCGCAGCGCCTGCAGGGTTTCGATGCCATCGATCTCGGGCATCATCACATCAAGCAGAAACAGATCCGGCTGCCATTCGGGCGCGATTTCCACGGCCTTGAAGCCGGACGAACACTGCGTGATCGCAAGGTCACCAACGGTTTCCAGTGCCATTCGGGAGATTTCCAGAATGTCGAGATCATCGTCCACATGGAGGATCTTGGGAGTAGCGTTCTGCATCGATTTGCGCCTCGTATGTCGAGTTGCGTTGAACCGTTGCCCGTCTGTTTCGAAGACGTGTTCCGAATCGGAACGGCCCCTTGCGGACTAACGATACGCCAGACGTATCATTCAACTAAGGCGTTTTTGGGATTCGATGCAGGCACGAAGGCGGCGGCACGCCCAGGCGGAAGGTCTGCGCTAACCGCGCATCCGCTAAGACTTCAGGTTATCCAGCACTTCCCGGCATAACCGATCCCGCGAATGGACATCGTCTGAAATCGCGGCCCAACGACGGTCCACCTCCATTGTTCCGACCGCGACGATCTCTTCCGCGATCTCGCGCGGGGTGGTCTCGTCGATGCGCCCCCCGGCCCAATCGTGGAAGGCCGTCGAGTATCGAACTGCCGCGCCGCTGACGGGCAACTCGATCGTGCCCCCTTCCGCGAAGAACGTCAGGCCGTCCCCCATCTCTTCCCCGATGAGGCTGAGCCGGTCTCCGAGGCGATGCTTCAGGATCGCGACGAAAACGATCGCGGCGGAGAAGGTGAACTTGTCGACCAGCACCGCGACCCGGCGCTCCTCGGCCCCTTCCGAAATCGCGTCGATCAAGGGCATGGTTCGGAGGAAATCGCCTCCCGTATTTCCGCGCACATCGACGAAGATGGGCGCGCGCGGGCGCGATCTCACGTGGGCCGTTGCCTCCGATATCGCAGCCGACAGGACAGTCTCTCCGGGGTCAAAGAAGCTCGGAAGCCCGAGGAAGACGCCCCGCTCACCAAAGTCTGTCATCTCCAGAAAGGTCTCAGGCACCCATGCCGCGTCCGTTTTGCCATGCTCGTTTCGCGGGTAGAGCACCGATGCGGGGATCGTCACGGCCGTATCCGGAACAAGCTCACGGACCCGTCCCTCCCCGTCGCGAAGCTGGTAGGTGATCGTCCCGCTGCCGGAGAACGCGGCCAAATGGACCAAAGCGCCGGGCCAGGCGAAGAGGATCGGCCCGATGACGCGTTTACGCTGCGGCGTTCCCGCCAGAAGCTTTTCTGCGACGCGGTCGATCTCGCTGAGAGGCACACCGTTCACGGATAGCAATTTACCGCCAATCGCCGTGGAGAGCCCCGGCGGCGCAGCGAGCAGTCGGACAGAGCCCTCGATGGTGACGAACCTGAGAGGCAGAACCGAGATCGCATCATTTGGGATAAGGCGCGTATGACCGTTCCCGGGAAGCGCCAGAAGGCGCATCACTGACAGCAGAAATGCGTCCTTACCGTGCGCCAGCGCGGCGCACCGCGCGTCGTCGATATGACGCGCCATCACGTCGCGTCCGATGGCCCGGAAACTCGGGTCGACCGGCAGAACCGTCCTCTCAATCAGTTCCAGGTCCTGGATCAATGACATGGGCCACTGTGCATCCATGCGGGATTCAATGTCCAGGAAGGGAAGATACAACCTTAGCACCAAAAAACAGATAAGCCTTTGCCCGACCTATCGGCAACCTATCGCTCAGCCGGACAAAAGCTGGAACCTTGGCGGACTGCCGTTGTTTTCCTCCTGCAAACCCCGCGTTTCAAAATTATCAGGAGAGCTCAATGTTTCATCATTCAAGCAAACTGCAATATAATGTCCGTGTCGATAAACCCGATCCTCAATTCGCCAAATTTCTCCAGCAGGCAATTGGCGGCGTCGAGGGCGAAATTCGGGTCGCCATGCAGTATTTCTTTCAGGCCATGGGCGCGCGCGGTGACGACAAGTATCGCGACATGCTGATGATGACGGCAACGGAGGAATTGTCTCATATCGAATTTCTCGGCCATGCCGTTGCCCTGAATCTCGAAGGGGCCCCTCTCACCGTGCAGGAAGAGGCCGCGAAAGACCCGGTCGTCAATGCGATCATGGGCGGCGCAAACCCCCGGCACATCCTTTCCTCGGGCCTGTCGGCCATGCCGGTGAACTCCAATGGCGTGCCATTCGACATGAGCCACGTTTACGCCACGGGCAATCTTGCCGCGGACATGATGGCAAACGTGACAGCGGAAAGCGGCGGCCGTGTTCTGGCGTCGCGCCTTTACAACATGACCGACGACACAGGCATGAAGGACATGCTGTCCTTCCTGATCGCCCGCGACACGATGCACCAGCAACAATGGCTCGCAGTGATCGAAGAGTTGGGCGGCTGGGAAGCAGCCATGCCGATCCCCAACAGCACGCCGCAGGAGCATGAAGCGACGGAGCATTCCTACTACTTCCTCAACACATCGCTGGATGAACCCACACCCGAGGGGCGTTGGACGTCCGGTCCTTCGTTCGATGGTCGCAGCGAGTTCTCGAAGCGGGACAAGCCTGATCCGCTGGGACAGAAGCCCAGCCTCGGCAAAGCGCGGCCGCATTCCGGCACCCAGACCGAACAGCAGAAATAACTGATAAGGGAGATTATTCATGCCAACCACAGTTGGAACCGAATCCACAGTAGCTGATCTCGTTAAAAACCTCCTCACTTTGGAATATGACGCTATCGCGGCTTATGACAGCACCATTGAACGGCTCGACAACTCGGAATATCGCCAACAGATCGAGAATTTCCGGCGAGATCATGAGTCCCATATTCAGGAGCTCGGCCGCATTGCGGATAGCTTGGGCATCGAAAAACCAGTGGAGGGCGACATGAAACAGTGGCTTACCACCGGGAAAGTCGCATTGGCGGACCTCGCCGGCGATGATGCTATTCTGAAAGCGATGAAAACAAACGAGGATGATACCGTCGCTGCTTATCAGCAGACCCTCGAAAATGATGTCACGGATGCGGAATTACGGCCCGTTGCCGAAAAAGGGCTTGCTGACGAACGCCGTCACCGCGCCTGGATGGAAACAGTCCAAAGTTGAAATCAACCCTATGGGTCGGCGCCTTGAATGCGCCGGCCCAGACCACCGCTGGACACATTAAGTGTCCGCCCGGCGTCAACAGCGCTGAATGGGCTCCTCTTCTGTGAGGGGCCCATTTGCGTTTGGCGACCACGTATAAGCCATTGCTATCGCCTTGTTAGCCAGCGCGCAGGTAGCCGATGAGCCTTTTCCACGAGGCGAGCGGAACAAGTACAAGACATCCCGAACGACGCGCTACACCCTGCAGGACAGAACAAAGGGCCGCCCAAGGCGACCCGATCAAACTGACGAAATTGGCGTGTGGCGGAGACGAAGGGATTCGAACCCTCGAGACAGTTTCCCGCCTACTCCCTTAGCAGGGGAGCGCCTTCGACCACTCGGCCACGTCTCCGTTGACCCGTCTAATGTCGGTGTTCGGGGAAAACAAGCCGGAAATCTCGGGTGTCATGCGACCTTTCGGGATTGTCGGAACAGGGCCACGGAATAGAGCACCAGGGCCGCCCAGATCATCGGGAAGGCGATCATGCGGGCCGGGCCGAAGGGCTCGCGGAAGAGGAAGACCGCGACGAGGAAGATCAGCGTCGGCGCGATGTATTGCAGGATGCCGATGGTGCTCAGCCGCAGCAGCTTGGCGCCGTTCACGTAGAGGATCAGCGGGATCGCCGTGACGAGGCCGCAGCCCAGCAGCAGCCAGGTGTCGAGCGCGTCTCCGGCAAGGAACTGGCCCTGCCTCGTCGCGCCGAGCCAGAGCACGTAGGCCAGCGCCGGCACGCAGAGGATCGCGACCTCGAGGAAGAAGCCCTGGTTCGGGCCGATTGGCAGCTTGCGCTTGCAGAAGGCGTAGCCGCCCCAGCTCAGCATCAGCGCGAGCGCCACCCAGGGCAGGCGACCCTCTTCGACGGTCAGCACGAGCACGGCGAGGGCGGCCAGCGCGACTGCCGCCCATTGCAGGCGGCTCAGGCGCTCTCCCAGCAGGACGGCGCCCAGAAAGACGCTGAAGAGCGGGTTGATGTAATAGCCCAACGCCCCGTCCAACGCGCGGTCATGGGCGATGGCCCAGATGTAGACGCCCCAGTTGATCGAGACGAATAGCGCCGTAATCGCCGCCATGCCGAGCATCCGCGGGCTGCGCAGCGCCGCTTTCAGGTCCGCCGTGCGGCCGGTGATCAGGATCAGGAGCCCGATGATCGGCAGCGACCAGATCACCCGATGTGCCACGATTTCCATCGCCGGCACATGGGCCAGCGCCTTGAGGTAGATCGGCAATCCTCCCCAGAGCGCATAGGCGCTGACCGCATAGGCAAAGCCCGCAGGCGTGTCGTCGGAGGTATTGGCCATGGGGCTGTCGCTTTCAGGATCGTTAACGGGCGGAGAAAGCCTGAAGCGTCCACCGGGGGCAAATGAAAATTTGTGAGACGGGCGATCACGGATCGACCATCGTGGACGCCGGACGAATTCGTCGGTGCCGACCGCTGGCGCCCTACCCCGAGGAGCGCCCTCCTCACGCGCTGACAAATTGTTGATTACGCCGGATGAAATGGGCGCAACGCCGCCCAGCGCGCGCCGTCACATATGCGGAAAAACGCCACTTCGGACCCCCGCACTTTATTATACGCGCAAGCGCTGAAATCGCCGGAACCAAGCCTCATCAGACCCGTTGCCACCTCGACGGAGCGCCAACCCGGTGCCCGCATGAAGTGAAAGGAAACTGACATGAAGAACGTTATCCTTGGTCTGTCTGCCGCAAGCCTCCTGATGGGCACTGCCGCATCCGCAGCCGTTCAAGCCAACGCCACCACCGATCTCAACCTCCGCGCGGGCCCCGGTCCGCAGTTCGACGTGATCGACGTGATCGACGGCGAGGGTGAAGTGACTGTCACCTCCTGCCTCGAAACCCGCAACTGGTGCGAAGTGACCTATGAGGGTCAGACCGGTTGGGCCTTCGCCGATTACCTCACCGCGTCGATGGACGGCTCTGCCGTTGTCGTGAGCCAGACGCCGGAAGTCGAAGTCGAGATCGTGCGCTACGATGACATCGCCGCCGAAGTGGGCGCGGGTGCCACCGGTGCCACCATCGGTGCCATCGCAGGTTCGCTGATCGCGGGCCCCGTGGGCGCCGTTGTCGGCGGAACCATCGCCGGTGCAGCCGCCGTTGACAGCGTTCCGGACGAAGTCGTGACATATGTGCGCACCAACGAAGTCGAGCCCGTCTATCTCGAGGGTGAAGTCGTTGTCGGTGCCGGGATCCCGGCCGAGGTCGAGCTGCAGGCCGTGCCTGATACCGAGTACAGCTACGTCTACGTGAACGGCGTCCCGGCTGTCGTCTCGACCGAGAACCGCACGATCGTGTCCATCATTCGCTAACTTGCGTCTGATCTGACAGGATCTCAGGGCCGGTTGCCTGCAAGGGGGCGACCGGCCCGCTTTCGTTGCAGCGCTTGCCTCAGCCGCCGTGCAGGAAGTGCAGCACGTCGCCGTCCTTGACGACGTAGCCCTTGCCCTCGGCGCGCATCTTGCCGGCGTCCTTCGCCGGGTTCTCACCGCCCAGAGCGACGTAATCGTCGTAGGCGATGGTCTCGGCGCGGATGAACTTGGCCTCGAAATCACCGTGGATCACACCCGCCGCCGCGGGGGCGAGCGTGCCTTCCTTGATCGTCCAGGCGCGGGCCTCTTTCGGGCCGACGGTGAAATAGGTCTGCAGGTTCAACAGCTCGTAGCCCGCGCGGATCAACCGGTCGAGGCCGGGCTCTTCCAGCCCCAGCTCTTCAAGGAACATCTCGGCGTCTTCGGCATCCAGCTGGCTGATGTCTTCCTCGATCTTGGCCGAGATCACCACATGGGCGTTGCCCTGCTTGGCGGCCATTTCCGCCACCCGAGCCGACTGGGAATTGCCGCTGCCCGCGTTTTCTTCCTCGACGTTGCAGACGTAGAGGATCGGCTTGGTGGTCAGCAGTTGCAGCATCTTCCAGGCCTTGGCGTCCTCCTCGTCAACGGCGACCGAGCGCGCGGGCTTGCCGTCTTCCAGCGCGGCCTTCGCGGCGTTGAGCAGGCGTTCCTGCTGCACCGCCTCCTTGTCGCCGCCACGTACCTTGCGGGTCAGGTTCGCCATGCGCTTCTCGATGCTCTCGAGGTCGGCCAGCATCAGTTCGGTCTCGATGGTTTCAGCATCGGCAATCGGGTCGACGCGGCCGTCGACATGGACCACGTCACCATCCTCGAAACACCGCAACACATGGGCGATGGCGTCGGTCTCGCGGATGTTGGCGAGGAACTGGTTGCCCAACCCCTCCCCCTTGCTCGCGCCCTTCACGAGGCCCGCGATATCCACGAAGGTCATCCGCGTGGGGATGATCGACTTCGACGATGCAATCGCCGCGAGCTTGTCGAGCCGCGCGTCGGGCACCGCCACGTCGCCCACGTTGGGCTCGATCGTGCAGAAGGGGAAGTTCGCCGCCTGCGCCGCCGCCGTGCGGGTCAGCGCGTTGAAAAGGGTCGATTTGCCGACGTTCGGCAGGCCCACGATGCCCATTCTGAAACCCATGTGACGCACTCCGCTGAAGCTCAGGAAAAACAAGGGCGCATGTAGGTCGCGGCAGGGGCAAAGGTCAAGGCTTGGCACGCGGAGGCCGCACCCGCCCCGCCGCGCCCGCGCACGACCCGAGATTGACAGTTGCGGCCATCGGCGTAGGACGGAGCCATGCATAGCCAAGCCACCACGCGGGCGGAACTCGCCCCCCTGATCCGCCTATCGGTGCCCCTGATGGTGGGGCTCACCGCGGCGCTGCTGATCGGCGTGGTGGACACCGTGATGATCTCGCCGCTGGGCACCGTGCCGCTGGCGGCGGCGGGGGTCACGACAGCCGTGCTGATCATCCTGATCTCGGCGCTCTGGGGTCTTCTGACCGTCATCTCCGTCCAGATCAGCCAGGCCGAAGGTGCAGCCGACCCGGCCCGCGTGGCGCTGGCCTTCCGCTCGGGACTGCTCCTCTGTTTGATCGGCGGCATCCTCGCGGCGGCGTCGATGGCGGCCGTCTACCCCTTGCTCGGCCCTCTCGGCCAACCGCGCGAGGTGCTCGACATTCTGCTGCCCTACTGGCTCTCCATGGCGCTTTGGATCGTGCCCTTCACCCTGTTTTTCGGCCTCAAGGCGCTGTTCGACGCCGTCGATTGGCCCTGGACGGCCGTGGGCCTCAGCTACATCGGCGTGGTGGTGAACATCCCGGCGAATTACACCTTCATCCATGTGCTCGACATGGGCATCCTCGGCGCGGGCCTCGCCTCGATCCTGTCCCAGAGCCTCTCGCTGCTGGCCGCCTGGATCGTCGTCACGAGGTCCGAGGGCTTGCGTCCCTACCGGCAGGCCGTGGCCGTCGCATGGGCCGACGTGCGTGCGCAATTGCGCGAGAGCGTGCCGCTTTGCCTCGGCTACGCCGGAGAGGGCGGCGCCTATGCGATGATCGGCCTGATGATCGGCTGGCTCGGGGCCGAGGCGCTGGCCGCGCACCAGATCGTCAACGCCATCGGCGGGCTGGCCTACGTGATCCCGCTCGGCATGGCCGGCGCGGTCTCGATCCGCATCGGCAATGCCGTGGGCGCAGGGCGGCCGGACCGCTTGCGCCCGATCCTGAAGGCTTCGTTCCTGATGGTGGTGATTTGGCTCGCGATGGCGTCTTGCGTGTTCATCTTCGGCGGGCGTGCACTGGCCGAAGCCATGTCCGACGATCCCGCCGTCATCACCCTGGCCGCGACGCTCTTCATCATCATGGCGATGATGCAGATCACAGACGGCATTCAGGGCACGTCGCTGGGCGCGCTGCGCGGCATGTCGGACATGAACCGCCCCACGGTCATCACGCTGGTCGCCTATTGGGTCATCGCGCTCCCCGCGAGCTACGCACTCGGCATCATCTTTGATTTCGGCGCCCTCGGGATCTGGGCCGGCTACACCCTCGGCCTCGCCATCGCCGCCATCGCCCTCCCCCTCCGCTTCTGGCGTCTGACGGCCCCGGCGACGATGAAAGCACGAGAGGCCTAGGCGGGCGGTTGGGGTTAGCGTCGGCGACGCCCTGACCTGCTTCACAAGAAGCAGACGCGCCGGCATCAGTCGCGCTTCTCTCAGGGCGCGTGTCGCAAACAGTGAAAATACCGCTCCAGGCACGCCCAGCCAAAGGCAGGGCCTCCTACCGCAGCGCTACCCGGCGGTCCAGCCACGACTTCCGATGCGCCCGTTTCAACGACAGGGAGATATTGCTCGAGATACACCTGCCCCAGGCGCACGGTCGCTCGACCGCCTCGCCACCCGGCTCTGACCGAGTTCGCCAGATCAAATCAGCCGCGCTTTTCGCGGCGTTCGAAGATCACGAACCACGCGAGGAGGACGAACATCGGGTGGGTCAGCCCGCCCGAGAAGATCAGGGCCAATATCCAGATCGGTGCGATGATGATCCCGAGGATGACCCGTCCGGCAAGGAAGATCGACAGGGGTGGTAGCAGAATGGCGAGTAAATAATTCATGCTCAGTAAATGGCTACACCCGTCGGATTGTTCCAGTCCCATCGGGAAAAACCATCGCGCTTTCCCCCTCCGCCATGCCGTCCGCGCCGCGTCCCTTCCGGTGGCTGGCCGACGTACCGCCTCCAATCGCCTCAGCCCATTGATTTCTGCCAACCCTTGGGCCAAACCAATCCAACGCCAGCCAGAGAGAGCATACCCCCATGACCCGCCCCACCACTCGGATCGACGATACCTTCGCGCGCCTGTCAGCCTCCGGCAAGAAAGCCTTCGTCTCCTACATCATGGCGGGCGACCCCGATGCCGATACCGCGCTCGAGATCATGCGCGGCCTGCCTGACGCCGGCGTCGACATCATCGAGCTTGGCCTGCCCTTCACCGATCCCATGGCCGACGGCGCGACGATCCAGCTGGCTGGCCAGCGCGCGCTGGAAGGCGGCATGACGCTGGAGCGCACCCTTCAGATGGCCCGCGATTTCCGCGCGGGCGACGACACCACGCCCATCGTCCTCATGGGCTACTACAACCCGATATACGCGCGCGGCGTTGATAAATTCCTAAGCGACGCGAAAGAGGCCGGGATCGACGGGCTGATCGTCGTGGACCTGCCGCCCGAGGAAGACGAGGAACTCTGCATTCCCGCCCAGGCCGCCGGTCTCAACTTCATCCGCTTGGCCACCCCCACCACCGATGACGCGCGCCTGCCCAAGGTGCTGACCAATACCTCCGGCTTCGTCTATTACGTCTCCGTCACCGGCACGACCGGCGCCGCTGCGGCGCAGGCCTCGGACGTGGCGCCCGAGGTCTCCCGGATCAAGGCCAAGACCGACCTTCCGGTGATCGTCGGCTTCGGCATCAACACCCCCGAGGCCTCTGAGTCCATCGCCGCCATCGCCGACGGCTGCGTGGTCGGCTCCGCCATCGTGTCGAAGATCGCCGACGGCACCCCGGTCCCCGAGGTGTTGTCCTTCGTGAAAAGCCTCGCGGACGGCGCGCACCGGGGCTGAGCGCGCGCATTTTACGCGCCCATGGACAGGCTCCCGCATCATTGGTAAAGAATTCTTACCAAAATTGCGGAGCCCGCCCATGTCCCCCATCACCGAGATCGAAGACCTCAAGCGCATCTACAAGCGGCGCGTGCCGAAGATGTTCTACGATTACGCCGAATCCGGCAGCTGGACCGAGCAGACCTTCCGCGAGAATTCCTCGGATTTCGACCTGATCCGCCTGCGCCAGCGCATCGCGCGTGACATGGCGGGGCGCACGACGGCCTCCACGATGGTGGGTCAGGACGTGACCATGCCGGTGGCGCTCGCCCCGGTCGGGCTGACGGGGATGCAATCGGCGGATGGCGAGATCAAGGCTGCCCGCGCCGCCGAGCGCTTCGGCGTGCCCTACACGCTCTCGACCATGTCGATCTGCTCCATCGAGGACGTGGCCGAACACACGCAGAAGCCGTTCTGGTTCCAGGTCTACACCCTCAAGGACGACGACTTCATGAAGCGCCTGTTCGCCCGCGCAAAGGCGGCCGGCTGCACCACGCTGGTGATCACTGTCGATCTTCAGATCATGGGTCAGCGCCACAAGGACATCAAGAACGGCCTCTCCGCCCCGCCCAAGCTGACGCCCAAATCCGTTGCCAACATGATGACCAAGGTGCCTTGGGGGCTCGAGATGTTGGGCACCAAGCGGCGCTTCTTCGGCAATATCGTGGGTCACGCCAAGGGCGTCACCGACCCCGGCTCGCTGTCCTCCTGGACCGCCGAGGCCTTCGACCCCTCCCTCAATTGGGAGCGGATCAAGGAGTTCCGCAGCTGGTGGGACGGGCCGGTGGTCCTGAAGGGCATCCTCGATGTCGACGACGCGAAAGAGGCGGTGAACGTGGGCGCCGATGCCATCGTCGTCTCCAACCACGGCGGGCGGCAGCTGGACGGCGCGCTCTCCTCGATCCGCATGTTGCCGCAGATCATGGATGCGGTGGGCGACAAGATCGAAGTGCACCTCGATAGCGGCATCCGCTCGGGCCAGGACGTGCTGAAGGCGCTGGCCCTGGGCGCGAAGGGCACGATGATCGGGCGGGCCTACGTCTACGGTCTGGGGGCGCGCGGGCAGCAGGGCGTGACCGAGGCGCTGGAGGTGATCCAGAAGGAGCTTTCCACCACCATGGGCCTCTGCGGCGAGCGTGACGTCGCCAACCTCGGCCGTCACAACCTGCTGGTGCCCAAGGGTTTTTCCGACGGCTGGGTGTAGCTCCGCCGCAGGTAGACCGCCAGCAGCGGCGCAAGCAAGGCGATGGCGCCGACGGTGACGAAGGCCCATCGCAGACCCACCGCCCCCGAGATGAAGCCCATCAACGAGGGCGCCAGAACGAAGCCGATGAAGCCGATCACCGCCGCCCGCGCCACGGCGGCGGTCCGGTGCTCAGGGCGCACCAGGCGTCCCACGATCGCGAGGCCCACCGGCCCCACCGCGGCGATTCCCAGACCCATCGCGCCGAAGCCCACGTAGGCCATCAGCGGCGTCACCGAGGCCGCCGCGATCACCGACCCGATACAGGCAAGCCCGGTGCCGATCACGATGATCGCATGTTCGCTGAACCGCTCGGTCAGCGCCTGCCCCGAGAAGCGTCCCACGGCCATCGTCAGCCCCAGGATCGCCGGGCCGAAGGCACCCTCGGCGGCGCGCCCGCCCAAGGTGCGCTCGATATGGAGCGCCGACCAGGCCTCGACCGTGGCCTCCACGAAGAAGGCGACCAGCACGATCGCCCCGCAAAGCAGGACCACGCCCCAGGGAAACCGGTTCGCGCGCCGCGCCGCGTCGTCTGTCGGCGTCACTTCCGTTCGCAGGAACAGCGCCATGGCGGCGATCGTGACGGCGACGGCCACGAAGATCTGGCCGGGGGCGTATCCGGCCTCCCGCGCGAAGCCGGTCAGGATCGCCGATATCGCGTAAGCGACCGAGAACATGGCGTGATTCGCATTCATCAGGCTGCGCCCGTGGCGCGCCTCTAGCTCCGAGACGCGGGCATTCATCACCACGTCGAGCATCCCCGAGCAAAAGCCCGCCAGCAGCATCGCCACGAAGAACGTCACCGCGCCGCTTGCCAGCGCGGGACCCAGCGCCACGCAGGCGAAGAGTGCGGCGGCGGCGGGCATCGCCCAACTGCCCAGGCGACGGTCGAAAGGCGGCGCCAGCCACATGGTCGCCACCAACCCCATCGAGGTGCCCAGAAGCACCAGCCCGAAGGTCGCGTCATCGGCCCCGATCCCGGCTTTCAGCACCGGAACCTGGGCGGCAAAACTGCCCCAGAACACGCCGACGATCATGAAGGCGATGAGCGGGCGACGCGAGAGGGCGAGAGCGGTCAAGACGGACATGGCGCCACCGCTGGCACGGGCTTAGAGAAGGTGCAAGAGGGGGCTTTCCAAAACCGCCCTCCTCCCCTATACGCGCGGTCTTACGAACCCAGAGCCGACACCCTTGGAGGCGGCTCATAACTCTAGGAGAATTCCAATGGCTGGTGAGATTCCTGATCTTATCGCTGAGGCACGTACGGGGACAGGCAAGGGGGCCGCTCGTCAAGCACGCCGTGAAGGCAAGGTGCCCGGTATCGTTTATGGTGGCGGCCTTGATCCGCTGGCGATCAACATCCCCTACAACGTGCTGTTCAAGCGCCTGAAAGACGGTCGTTTCCTCTCGACGCTGTTCAACCTGAAGGTTGAAGGCGAAGACGACGTGCGCGTGATCTGCCGCAACGTGCAGCGCGATGTGGTCAAGGACCTGCCGACGCATGTCGATCTGATGCGCCTGAAGCGCACCTCGAAGATCGCGCTCTTCATCCCCGTCACCGTTGTCGGCGAAGAAGAATGCCCCGGCCTGAAAAAGGGCGGCGTTCTGACGATGGTCCGCCCTGAGGTCGAGCTGCGCGTGACCGCCGGTGACATCCCCGAAGAGATCACCATCGATCTCACCGGTCTCGAAATCGGCGACACCGTGACGATCAGCTCGGTCACGCTGCCCGAGGGTGCGAAAGCCACGATCGACCGTGACTTCGTGATCGCGAACCTGACCGCGCCGTCCGGCCTCGTCTCCTCCGAGAGCGAAGCCGACGACGAAGACCAGCCCGCACCCGACGAAGTGCCGGCCATCGAGGTCGACGAAGAGTAATCTTCCGCCCTCAAGCACCAACCTGAAGCGCCGTCCGGATCCCCCCGGGCGGCGCTTTTCCTTTGCGACAACAAGGCCCCGCGCGACAACCTCAGACAAAGCGCCATATCGACCGCACCAAGCGCCCGCCCCCCAAGCTGCTAACAAACACCCATCCCCAGCCCGCCACCAAGTACCAAGGCCCACCGCAGCACGCGCCGCTCCCCCCTTCATCTTGGCAATTACAACTCAATCCCACACCTGCCCCCAAACGCTGCCGGTCGCGCCTTTGCCGCACCCGCCACGGCAACTCCCCTCCACGAGCCAACCAGCCCCCAAGGCCCGCCGCAGCACGCCCCGCTCCCTCTTCATCCTGGAAAATGCAACTCAATCCGACAGAAGCCCCAAACACTGCCGCTCGCGCTCAGACGCCCTCGCTCCAGACCTTGCGGAACCCGAGGATCTTGCCGCGCGAGGTGACCGGATCATAGGTCATGTCCATGGCGCTCATCCGGTCGACGATCTTCTTGATCACCGCCGCATCATATTGCTTGGGGTGGATCTCCATCACGCAGAACCGCAGCGGGCATTTCCACGCGCGGTCGAAATAGCCCGCTTCCGCCCCTTCCACATCCATCAGCACGACATGGGGCCTTTGCGCCCGGATCAGCTCGTGGAATCCGATCAGCGGCACCTCGACCTGCCGCCCGCCGCGCGCGCCCAGCCGCGAGCCGGTGAACCCGCCGGCGATGTGGAAGCGCGCTGTCGCACCCTCTTCCGCGTGCCCCACCACCGCGCCGTGCATCAGGCTGACCTCCTCCACGCCATTGCGCGCGTGATTGGCGCGGATCACCGGCAACAGCTCCGGGTTCGCCTCCACCGACAGGATATTCTCCGGCTCGCTCTTCAGCGCCGCAAGGGTGCCGACATAGCCGAGCCCTGCCCCCAGTTCGAGAACCCGCAGGCCCGGCCGCACGCAGCGATCCACCGCGCGCGCCTCGTCGGCCTCGTAGCTGCCATCGGCCAGCTTATCGATGATCGACGCATTCGCCAGACCCTCCGGCAGCCCGAGCGACACGCCGTTGATTTCGAAGACGCGCTCTGCACCGGCGTCGGGGGGAGGGGTCATTTCTGTCATATCCTGCCCGTTAGAAGGCGATTTTGGCGATTTGAGGGCGTCAAAGCCCCAGCGGGTAGGCGCCGGTCGAGATCAGTATCTTGCCGCCGCTCATGTCTCTTGCATAGTCCGACGGTGCCCGCGCGGCCTCTTCCAAGGGAACCGAGCGCGCCACGCGGGTCTGCGCGAAGCCTTCCTGCAATCCTTTCGTCACCTCCCGCATCATCAGGAACACCTTGGGCGCGGCCATCCTCTCCAACCGCTTCGACAGCCAGAACCCCTGCACGTTCAACCCCTTGAAGATCATCGTGCCGGGATGGAGCGTCGTGGGTTCTCCGGACAAGCCGCCGTAGATCAGGATCTTGCCCCCACCGCGCAGCGCCTCGGCCAGCCGGTAGGTCATCGCGCCGCCCACGGCATCAAACGCCACCCGGCAGCGCAGCGCCTTGCAGGCCTCGGCCAGCGCGGCCTCGAAACCCGCCTCGGTCTCGTTCAACACGTGGTGCGCGCCCTCGGCCTTCAGCGCCTCCACCTGTGCCTCCGTGCGCACGATATTGATGATCTCCACCCCCTTCTGCGCCGCCCGCCGCCGGATCATTGCTCCGAGCGCCCCGCCCGCGGCCGTCGACACGGCGCTCTTTTCGCCCGCGTCCAAGACCTCCTGCACCAGCGCCATGGCGGTCAGCGGGTTCACGAAGCAACTCGCCCCCACCCCCAGCGGCAGGTCCTTGGGCAGGGGCAGGACCCGGCCCGTGGGCACCACGACATATTCCGCCCACAGCCCCTGCGTCTCGCCCACCAGCGCCACATTCCGACCGACCATGAACCGCGCCATCACGCCGCCGCCGCCCTGCACCACGACGCCCGAGCCTTCCAGCCCCGGGATCAACGGATAGGGCCAGCCCAAGCCGTATTCACCCTGCAGCATCGCCAGATCCGACGGGTTGATCGGAGAGGCCACGACCCGCACCAGCACCTCGCCTGCCCCCGGCTCCGGGCAGGGCACCTCTTCCAACTGCAACGGCGCACCGGGCGCGCGCAGCACGAGGGCGCGCATTGTCTTGGGCTGTTCCATCGGTTCTCTCCTGTCGGTGCAGCTGCCTCGGCCCACATTGCCTTGGCAAACGCAGACCCAACCCATATCACATGGGCGCAAGTACAGGGGGCCAGTCATGCAGCTTTGGGTCGGTCTGGGCAATCCGGGCGCGAAATACGCGGGCAACCGCCACAACATCGGCTGGATGGCCGTGGATCGCATCGCCGAGGATCACGGCTTCGCGCCCTGGCGCGCCAAGTTCCAGGGCAAGATCACCGAGGGCGTTCTCGACGGCGAAAAGGTGCTGCTCCTCAAGCCCGAGACCTTCATGAACCTCTCCGGCCAATCCGTGGGCGAGGCGATGCGCTTCTACAAGCTCGACAGCACCGATGTGACCGTCTGGCATGACGAGATCGACCTCGCCCCCGCCAAGGTGCGGGTCAAGGCGGGCGGCGGCCACGCCGGCCACAACGGGCTGCGCTCGATCCATCAGCACATCGGCCCGCACTATGACCGCGTGCGTCTGGGCGTCGGCCACCCCGGCCACAAGGACCGGGTGCCGGGCTACGTCCTCAGCGATTTCGCCAAGGCCGAGCAGGAGTGGCTCGACGATGTGCTGCGCGGCGTCTCGGACGGCGCGCCACAGCTGGCGAAGGACGACAGCGGCAAGTTCCTCAACGCCGTGGCGCTCCGCGTGGCGCCGCCGCGCTCCTCCACTACCGCGCCCAAAGCCAAGCCGCAATCGCAGCCCCCGGCCGCCGCAGCTACGCCACCCGAAGCCGACGCGCCCGCCCCCGACGCCCGCAGCGCGCTGCAGAAGCTGGCCGACAAGTTCCGCGGATGAGCCGCCTGCGCGACGCCTTCGCGTTTCACGCCCATGCCTGTGCGATCCTCGGCTCGCCCTTCATGGTGCAGCTCTGCAACCTGTTTGCCACGCGCCTGCACCCCGGCACGCCCTTCACCGACCGCCTCTTCGACTGGCCGGGCGACGTCGGCCCGCGCGGCCAATCCGTGCCCCTGCGGCTCTGCGGCGCGCTCCATGCGCTGCGCCTCTCGGGTGATCCCACGCTGGCCGAGGTCTACCCGCCCCACGATGCCAGTGACGACGCGCTTTGGGACGCCGTGGCGCAGACCCTCACCAACCACGCCGAGGCCATCGACCGCTTCATCGACAGCCCGCCGCAAACCAACGAGGTCCGCCGCGCCAGCGCCCTCATTGCGGCCGCCCATGTCATCGCGGCGCATCACGACCTGCCGCTGGAGCTCTCGGAACTGGGGGCGAGCGCCGGGCTGAACCTCAACTTCGACCGTTTCGCGCTGCGCATCGGCGCGCATTTCTTCGGCCCCGAGGATGCGGCGCTGACCCTCACGCCAACGTGGAATGGCCCCCTGCCGCCCGCCACCCGTCCCCGCATCGCGTCCCGGCGCGGCGTTGACCTGAACCCGCTCGATCCGCAACGCGACGCCCTCCGCCTGCGCGCCTACCTCTGGCCCGACCAGCCCGAGCGCCTTGCCCTGACCGAGGCCGCCCTCGCCCTGCCCCCTCCCCCGGTGGACCGCGCCGATGCCATCGACTGGCTGGAGCCGCGCCTTGCCCCATCGCCGGGCCACTGCCGGATGATCTACACCACGGTTGCCTGGCAGTATTTCCCCGCCGCGAAGCAGGGCGAGGGCCTTTCCCTCATCGAAGCGGCCGGCCGCGCCGCCACCGCGCAAAGCCCGCTGGCCTTCGTGCAGATGGAAGACGACGGCGGCGCCCGTGGTGCGGCCCTGACCTTGCGTCTCTGGCCCGGTGATCTGCGTCTCGATCTTGGCCGCGTCGACTTTCACGGCCGCTGGATCGACTGGTCCGCCTGAGCCGCCTTGTCGCCCGCCCCGCGCCCGTGCCAAGCTGTGGTGAGAGGTCCAGTCAGACGGGACCAGACAGAAGGGGAAAGCGATGCAACCGGAGCCCTCCGTGAACGTGCGCGGCACGCCATTGAAAACCTGCTCGACAGACCCGATGACCGGCTATTTCCGCAACGGTGCCTGCGACACCTGCGCCGAGGATAGCGGTTCGCACACCGTCTGCTGCGTGATGACGGCAGAGTTCCTCGCCTATTCCAAATACGTCGGCAACGACCTCTCGACACCGCGCCCCGAGTTCGGCTTTGCGGGCCTGAAACCGGGCGACGGCTGGTGCCTCTGCGCCAGCCGCTGGATGCAGGCCGCCGAAGAGGGCGCCGCCCCGCGGGTCAACCTCGACGCCACGCACCGCCGCGCGCTCGAAATCATTCCCCTGGAGGTGCTGGAAGCCCACGCCGTGTCAGCGGAGAGCTGACCGTCGCGCTCACGTTCGCTCTCGCACACGCGAACGCGACCCCGCTTGGGGGGACGAGAAAAGGCTAAAGAAAAACGGATTTTTGTTCTAAATCAGATGCTTGGATGAGGTGAGCAACCCTGCACATCCCAAAAAATCAGAACCCATCCATCTCCCACCCCAGCGCGCGCGCCACGGTGAAGATATCCTTGTCGCCCCGCCCGCACATGTTCATGCAGATCAGGTGATCCTTCGGCAGATCGGGTGCAATCTTGGCCACATGGGCCAGCGCATGGGACGGCTCCAGCGCCGGAATGATCCCCTCGGTCTCGCAAGACAGCTGGAACGCCTCCAGCGCCTCCTTGTCGGTGATCGAGACATATTGCGCCCGCCCGATCTCATGCAGCCAGGCATGCTCCGGCCCGATCCCGGGATAATCCAGCCCCGCGCTGATCGAATGCCCCTCCAGGATCTGCCCGTCCTCATCCTGCAGCAGGTAGGTCCGGTTCCCGTGCAACACCCCGGGCCGTCCCCCGGTCAACGAGGCGCAATGCTCCATCTTCTGATCGACCCCGTGACCGCCGGCCTCGACACCGATGATATCCACATCCTTGTCGTCGAGGAACGGGAAGAACAGCCCCATCGCGTTCGATCCGCCACCGATCGCGGCCACCAGCGTGTCCGGCAAGCGCCCCTCGGCTGCCATCATCTGCTCTTTCGCTTCCTTGCCGATGATCGCCTGGAAATCCCGCACCATCGCCGGATAAGGATGCGGCCCCGCCACCGTCCCGATGCAGTAGAAAGTATCGCGCACATTGGTCACCCAGTCGCGCAGCGCGTCATTCATCGCGTCCTTCAAGGTCCCGCGCCCGGACGTCACCGGCACAACTTCGGCGCCCAGAAGCTTCATCCGGAATACATTGGGAGCCTGCCGTTCCACGTCCGTGGCACCCATGTAGACGACGCATTTCAACCCGAACTTCGCACAGACCGTCGCCGTCGCCACCCCGTGCTGCCCGGCGCCCGTCTCGGCAATAATGCGGTTCTTGCCCATCCGCCGCGCGAGAATGATCTGCCCCAACACGTTGTTGATCTTGTGCGCGCCCGTATGGTTCAGCTCGTCGCGCTTGAGGTAGATCTTCGCACCCCCCAACCGCTCCGTCAGACGCTCGGCAAAATAAAGCGGCGAGGGCCGGCCCACGTAATGGGTCCAGAGATCGTTCATCTCCGCCCAGAACCTCTCGTCCGTCTTCGCGTGCTCGTATTGCTCCTCCAGTTCGAGGATCAACGGCATCAGCGTCTCCGACACGAACCGCCCGCCAAAATCGCCAAACCGACCCTTCTCGTCAGGGCCTGTCATGAAGCTGTTCAATAGATCGTCCGGCATATCGTGTCTCCAACACCACGGGCACGCCCTGCCCTTCCTCGTTCCTTAAATATCCTGGGGGGTCTGGGGGGCAAGCCCCCCAGTTGGTCGACGCGCGCAGCGCGGCGACGTCCCTCAGTCCCGCAGCGCTGCGGCAAAAGCCTTCATCCGGGCCGCATCCTTGACCCCCGGCGCGCTCTCGATGGCCGAACTCAGATCGACCTGACGCGCCCCCGTGACCCGAACCGCTTCCGCGACGTTGTCCTGCGTCAGCCCTCCTGCGAGCATCCACGGGACGGTCCAATACTTGCGCCCGGCCAGCAGGCGCCAGTCAAACGTCAGGCCGTTGCCTCCGGGCCGATCCGCATCCTTCGGTTTCTTGGTGTCGATAAGCAGCTGATCGGCCACCGGCGCATAACGATCGATCGCCTCGAGATCCGAGGCCTCCGCCACACCGATCGCCTTCATCACCGGCAAGCCATAGCGGGCGCGGATCTCGGCGACGCGCCCGGGCGGCTCCGATCCGTGAAGCTGCAGCATGTCCAGCGGCACCTGCGCGACGATCTCGTCCAGCGTGGCGTCGTCCGGATTGACCACAAGGGCCACCTTGGCGATGCCCATCGGCACCTCCAGCGCCAGATCGCGCGCCTGGGCGACCGAGACGTTGCGCGGTGATTTCTCGAAAAAAACGAAGCCCACGTAGCGCGCACCCGCCTCCGCCGCCGCGGACACGTCTTCCGCCCGGCTCAGGCCGCAGAACTTGATCGAAACGTCAGGCACAGGCTTAGCGCGCGGTCTCGGAGTCTTCGAGGATCGCCAGAACCTCGTCCTGCTCGTCGCTCCCGCGGCCCTTCACGGCGGCCACTTCCTGCCGCAGCCGGCTTGCTTCGCGCCGATGCACCCGGGCCTCCGCCCGATACTGGTGCTCGCGCAGCCACTCCAGAACATAGCCCACCACGATGCCGATCAGCAGCGCGCCCACGACCACGAGAAACAGCGGCACCGTGAACTCGTTCCGCATGCCCATGGCATTGGCCAGCGCATCGGGCATCAGGTTCAGCACGACCGGGTCGTTGTTGGCGAAAAACAGGAACACCAGCGCCAGCAGGACCAGCACCAGAAACAGGAGTTTCACAAACCGTAGAATTTTCAAAGCATCCCCCTCGGGCCCCACGGCCCCCAAGGACCGTTACGCCTAGCTTTCTTGACCGTTCAGCCTGTCGCGTAGCAGTTTCCCCGCCTTGAAGAAAGGCACATGCTTTTCTTCCACCGAGACACTTTCGCCCGTGCGGGGATTGCGGCCGATCCGGGCGTCGCGTTTCTTCACCGAGAACGCCCCGAAACCGCGCAGCTCGACTCGGTCACCCGAGGCAAGAGCATCGATGACTTCCTCGAAAATCGAATTGACGATCCGTTCGACGTCGCGCTGATAGAGGTGCGGGTTTTCGTCAGAAAGCTTCTGAATCAGCTCGGAACGTATCATCTCTCATCCCCCGGGATCTTAGGTGGCGCGGCAGTGCCGACTAGCAAACACTATAACTGCAACACGACCTAATGAATACTTCAAAGCCGGGCGTTTCTGCGCCCTCAGACCGCCAAACGCCTGTTTACAAGCGGGATTTCGCCGGGGTGAGAAGGCAGGTGAGGCTTGCAAGGGCGCGCCGCGGCCTCCGCACAAAAACCGATTCGCAAGCCGCTGAGGCCAGGAATGCCGCAGTCGGATGGCGGGCCCAGAAGGACTCGAACCCTCAACCTGCCGATTAGAAGTCGGCTGCTCTATCCAGTTGAGCTATGGGCCCGCGTGGGCGCGGTTTAGCGGGTCCGGAAGAGCCCGGAAAGAGGGCGCGGACGACAAATGTGAGCCTCGCCGCGATTTACCCTCTCAGAGATCGCGGCACATGAAGGCCGAATTGGGGTCGTCGCGGTAATCGCCGAACGGCGCGCAGCGGGTGAACCCGGCGCGCTTGTAGAGGTTGCGGGCGGCGGCATGGGCCTCGAGAGCCCCGGTTTCGAGGTACATCCGGGTGCAGCCCGCCTCGCGCGCGTCGTCGATCAGGGCGGCGACGATCTTCATGCCGACCCCAAGGCCGCGCGCCTCCGCCAGAACATGGACCGATTTCATCTCGGCGAGCGAGGCGCCGAAAGGCTTCCAGCCCCCCATGGCGAAGGGCTGCCCGTTGGCCTTTGCGACGAACATCCGCACGCCCTCGGCGGCCAGCGTGTCGCCATCCATGTTGTGCTGGCTCTCGTCCGGATAATCCTCCGCGCCATGGGCCTGATGCAGCGCGATGATCCGGCGCAGCATCGGGTCGTCAGGGGCGCAGGGGGCCGTCTCTATGGGCATGTTGCGATACATCTTGCCTCTTGGCCGTGAGCGCAGGGTGGATGACCGCGAGCTTAGGGCGAGGTTTCGCCGTCAGGCAAGCCATCGCGCCACGGGAAACCCGGACAGACATCGGCTAAAAGTGAGATCAAGCCGACCCGCCCTCCTCCGCCACCACATGGCCCGCTTCCGTTTCGCGCAGGAGGGGCGAGCGTAGCGCACCGCGCACGCGTTCCGGGTTCGGCAGGACCGCGCGCCAGCGCGTCCCCTGCTCCATCGCGACTGCAATGCCGAAGGGCACGATATCGGCTTTCCGCAGCAACCTCAGAACCGCCGCGAGGGAGGTCCCCGTGCTCACCACATCATCGACCAGCAGAACGCGGCGTCCTTCCAGAAGCGGCACCATACGGGGGTCGAGGTAGATCGTCTTGCCCTTCCCCGGCGAGGTGATCGAGCTGATCGGCTCGGACAGCGCGTCGGTGTACCAGAACTTGCGCGAGGTGCCGAGCGGCACCATGCGGCTGTGCCCGAGGCGCCGGGCAAGGGCGTTGGCCAGCGGCAGTCCGAGGGTCGGCACACCGATCACCACCTCCGGCGCGTCACCGCGCCATTGCTCGGCCATTGCATCGGCCAGCGCATCCTCCACCGCGAAAGAGGCCTGGTTCACGATCAGCGAGGCCACGGCACCGCCGTCCGGCAGATCACGGATCGGCAGGAGCATCTGGCGCCCGTCGGGCAGCGTCGCAGGATAGGCGCCGGCATAGGTCGTGCCGGGGGCGGTCGCATAGGTGCCGGGGGCGTCCAAGCGCTGCCAGAATGCGTGGGGTTCCAGGGACATGGGTTGGTTCCTTGTATCGATCCCTACGATGGGCCAGACAGGCGCTCGTATAGGACACAAAGGATTTGCAGGCCATGTCTACGCCCCTCGATCTCGACGAAAAAGAACACGCGATGCTGGTGGACTTGCGCCACGATCTCCATGCGCATCCGGAGTTAGGTTTCGAAGAGGAGCGCACGTCCGAGATCGTCGCGGGCAAACTGGCCGAGGCGGGCATCACCGTGCATCGCGGGCTTGGCAAGACCGGCGTCGTCGGAACGCTCACCGTAGGCAATGGCACCGGGCGCATCGCGCTGCGCGCCGACATGGACGCGCTGGCCATGCCCGAGACGGGCAACCCGCCCTACAAATCCACCGTGCCGGGCAAGATGCACGCCTGCGGCCACGACGGGCATACCACCATGCTGCTCGGCGCCGCGCGGCACCTGGCGGCGACGCGAAATTTCTCGGGGACGGTGCATTTCATCTTCCAGCCCGCCGAGGAGGGCCGCGGCGGGGCGCGCGCGATGATCGAGGACGGCTTTTTCGAGCGCTTCCCCGTCGACCGTGTCTACGGGCTGCACAACATGCCCGGGCTGGACCCCGACGAGATGGCCGTGGTCTCCGGCCCGCAGCTGGCCTCGTCAGACAGTTGGGACGTGACCTTCACCGGCGTCGGCACTCACGGCGCCAAGCCGCACCTCGGCCGTGACCCGATCACGGCGGCAGGGCAGTTCCTGTCCTCGATCCATTCCATCGTGGCGCGTGTCGTCGACCCGCTGCAACCTGCGGTCGTCAGCGCCTGCGCGCTGGAGGCGGGGGATTTCAAGGCGCTCAACGTGATCCCCAACGACGTGCGCATCGCCGGCACCGCGCGCGCCTATACGCCCGAGGTCCGCGACCAGTTGGAGGCCAAGATCGGCACGCTGGCCCATGGCATCGCGCAGGCCTTCGGGGTGAGCGCGCGCTACAACTTCATCCGCCGCATCCCGCCGGTGGTGAACGACGCCGAGGCCACGTCCCGCGCTTTGGCCGCGGCGCAGACGGCACTCGGCGAGCGCCGCGTCCGCACGGAGTTTCCGCCGTCCACCGCGGGCGACGACTTCTCCTTCTTCTCGCAGGAGGTGCCGGGGTGCTTCGTCTGGTTGGGCAACGGTCCGGCCCGCGACGGGGCGCTGCACCACAACACCGGCTACGACTTCAACGACGCCGCGATCACGCCCGGCGTGGCCTTCTGGTCGAAACTGGTCGAGATGGAATTGTCCGCCTAGGCGCCGAGCCCCTGCCAGAGCGCGTCGAGCGCGGCGGGGGCGTCGATCTCCATCGCCGCGGAGACCGGCGCGCCGGTTTCCGAGCGGGTCAGGCGACCGGGATGGTCACCATCGAGGTCCACAGCCAGCCGCATCTCCACCACCCCGAACAGTTCGGGCCGCAAGGCCATGAGCATCACGCAGGGGTCGTGCAAGGGCCGCGAGGCGCGGTCGGCGTTGCCGTGGAAATAGGCGCGGATCAGGTCGGCCGAGAGGGTGGCGGCACGGGTGTCGAAAGCGGCGAGCCGGTCGAGGTCCTCCGCCGTGGCCCGTATGCGCCGCGTCACGTCGAGCGGGATCAGCGTGACAGGCACCTCGCCCGCTAAGACCTCGGCGGCGGCCAGCGGATCGCAGGCGATGTTGAACTCAGCGAAGGGGCCGACGTTGCCCCGCTCCTCGATGGCGCCACCCATGGCGATGATGCGCCCGATCCGGGCGTAGGCGTCGGGTGCCTCGCGGCGCAGAAGCGCAAGATTTGTGAGCGGGCCGAGCGCCAATACGGTGCACGTGCCATCAGGCGCGGCGGAGAGCCTCTCGGCCAGAAGCGCCACCCCGCCCCGCGGATCGGGCGCCGTCAGGGGTTCGGGCAAGGTCACGCCGCCCAGACCATCATCGCCGTGGATCGCGACTTCGTTGAGGGACGCGCCTTGCAGCGGACCGGCCGCACCGGCGGCATAGGGAATGCCTCCCTGCCCCATTGCGGCCAGCAGGCGGCCGATGTTGCGGGTGGTGGTCTCGATCCCGATGTTGCCTGCCACGGCGCTCATCGCCTCAACACGGAAGCCGCCGCAGGAGAGCGCGTGCAGGATCGCCACGGCATCGTCGAGGCCCGGATCGGTGTCGATCAGGATCGGCAGGGGCGCGGTCATCTCAACCCTCCGCCGCCGCGCGGGCGGCGTCGATGGCGGCGATCTCGGCGCGGAACTGGCCGGCGACCTCGTTGGCATCGGCCAGCACCTTGGCCTGCTCCAGCGTTTCCACCGCGCGGTCGCGCATCAGCCAGCGACCGTCGACCATGACATCGCGCACATCGTCGGGCTTGGTGGCGAAGACGAGCACCGAATAGGGATCGTAGATCGGCTGCATACGGGGCGCCGAGATATCAACGCGGATCAGGTCCGCGCGCTTGCCGACTTCGAGCGAGCCGGTCACGGCATCCAGTCCGAGCACCCGCGCGCCTTCCACGGTCGCCATGCGGATCACCTCGCGGGTGGGCAGCGGCTTGCGGGAATGGCCGAGAACCTTGGCGAAGATCGAAACGACGCCGAACTGCGAGAAGAGATCTAGGGTATTGCCGCTCATCGGGCCGTCGGTGGCGATGCCCACCGGGATACCGGCGCGGCGCATGTCCTCGACCCGCGCCATGCCGCGCCCCGCCTTGCCGTTGGAGCGCGCGTTGTGGGCGACGCCGGTGCCAGTGCGGGTCAGCGTCTCGATATCGGCGTCATCGACCAGCAGGCAATGGGCCGCCACGGTGCCGGGCTTCAGGAGCCCCGCCGCGTCGCAGACGGCCGTCGTGCTCATGCCGTGGGTCTCGGCGGCCCAGGCGGCTTCCGGTTCGGTCTCGGCCAGATGGATCTGGATCACCGTTTCAGGGTTTGCTTCGTGCCAGTCGACGACACGTTCCAGCACAGCGCGGCCGGTGGAATAGGGCGCGTGGGGCGCGATGGAGGCAGTGACGCGCGGCAGGCCTTCGCAATGGGCCACCAGCGCGTCGCAGAGGGCGAAGCCTTCATCGAAGCTCGCATGATCGGGCGGGTCGAAATCGGCAAGGGTCTGGCCCACGACGCCGCGCATGCCCGAGTGGTGGAGGACGTCGGCCACTTCGGTCTCGTGGTAGTACATGTCGGCGACGCAGGTGACGCCGCCCATGATCATCTCCAACGCCGACAGGGTGGAGCCCGCGCGTACCATTTCGGGCGAAACGAACTTGCGCTCCAGCGGCAGCATGTATCGGAACAGGCGGTCGTCGACGTCTTCGCCAAGGCCCCGGAACAGCGACATGGCCATGTGGCAATGGGGGTTCACCATGCCCGGCATGACGATGTCCCCGCCCATGTCGCGGACCTCGGCCCCCGGCGCTTCGGGCGCAGCACCCTCTCCCATGGCGGCGATGGTGCCGTCCTCGACCAGCAGCCAGCCCCGTTGGTATTCGGTCATCGCGGCGTCCACCGCGATGATCCAGGCGTTGGTCAGGAGGGTCTTCATTCCGGCTGCAGGATCGCGCATTGGTCCGGGTTCGGCACCAGCGTCACCTTGGCACCCGGCTCGAAGGGCGTGGCCAGCGAGCTGTTGGCGAGCAGTTGCCCGCTGCCGGTCTGGCACTGGTACTGGTAGGCGCGGCCGAGGTAGGTGCGCAGGCCGAGCGTGGCGGGCAGGCCCTCGGCACCCTCGTCGTCGGTGACGGTCAGACCATCGGGCCGGGTGGCGAGGATGAAGGCATCGGGGATCGCACCCATGCGTTCCTGCGAAAGGGTCAGCGTGGCGCCATCCTCGGCGACGGCAGTGACCCTGTCGCCGTCGCGGGCCGTCACCTTCAGGTCGATCAGGTTCTCAAACCCCACGAAACGGGCGACGAAACTGTTGGCCGGGCGCTGGTAGAGCGTCTCGGGCGTGTCGAGCTGCATGATCCGGCCCTGGTTCATGATCGCAACGCGGTCGGAGATCGAGAAGGCCTCTTCCTGGTCGTGGGTCACGTAGAGCGCGGTGGTGCCGTTGGCACGCTGCAGCTCGCGGATCTCCACCCGCATGTCGACGCGCAGCTTGGCGTCGAGGTTGGAGAGCGGCTCGTCGAACATCAGGAGCGGCGGCTCGATAACCAGCGCGCGGGCAAGCGCCACGCGCTGCTTCTGGCCACCGGAGAGCTCTCCGGGCAGGCGATCGGCGAGGTGCGAGAGGCCCACGCGGTCGAGCATCTGCATGGCACGGGTGCGCTGCTCGGAGGAGGGCAGCCGGCGCTGTTTCAGGCCGAAGGCCACGTTCTGCATCACCGACAGATGCGGGAACAAGGCGTAGCTCTGGAACACGAGACCGATGTCCCGGCCATGGGCAGGCAACTTCGTCAGGTCAGTCTCGCCCAGGCGGATCGCGCCGCTGGTGGGCTGCATGAACCCGGCAACAAGCCGCAGGGTCGTGGTCTTGCCGCAACCCGAGGCACCCAAAAGCGAGACGAGCTCACCGTCGCCAACGTGAAGCGACAGGTCCTCCAGCACCTTGGTCTTGCCGTAGTGCGCCGTGATCTGGTCAATGGAAAGGGGCAGTGTCATTGATGCAAGTGCCTTCTATTTCGCCACGATGGTCAGGCCGAGCGTGCGCTCGACGATAACCATGACGATGATGGTCAGACCCATGAGCAGGACCGAGACGGAGGCGACCGTCGGGTCGAAGAACTGCTCGACATGGGCGAGGATCTGGATCGGAAGCGTGGAGATGCCCGGCCCGGTCAGGAACAGGGACACCGACACGTCGTTGATGGAGGTGATGAAAGCCAGGATGAAGGCCGCGATCACGCCGGACCGGATGTTCGGCAACACGATGGTGAAGAAGGACTTCACCGGATGGCTGCCAAGCGAGATCGCCGCCTCCTCGATGGAGAAGTCGAACGACGCCAGCGAGGCCGAGATCACCCGGACCACGTAGGGCAGTACCAGCAGCGTGTGGCCGATCAGCAGGGTAGCAAAGACCGGCGCGCCGAGGCCCACGTTGACCGAGCGCAGCAGCGAGAAGCCGATGACGATCTCGGGCACGAGGATCGGCAGCACGAAGAGCGTCGAGAGCCAGCCCGGCAGGTGAATGCGGTGCCGGTTCAGCGCGTAGGCCGCGGGAATGCCGATCAGTAGCGCGAAGAAGGTGCCGAGGAAGGCCACCTGCAGGGAGGTGACGATGGTGCGGCGGAAGGCCGAAATCTCCCAGATGTTCTCGAACCAGTGCAGCGTCAGCCCCTGGGGCGGGAAGGCGAGGAAGGTGGTGTCCGAGACCGAGGCCCCAAAGATGATGATCAGCGGGCCGAGCAGGAAGATGTAGACCAGAATGGTCATCAGGATCAGCAGCGGGTGGATGCGGTTTGTCATGTCAGGAGGCCATCGGGTTGAGGCGCTTGGCCAGCCGCGTCATCACGAGCACGGTGGTGACGATCACCACCACCATGATCGCCGCCACGGTCGAGGCGCTGGTCCAGTCGAAGGAAGTCATCGCGCGCTGGTGCAGGAAGGTGCCCATGGTCATCTGCCGGGTCCCGCCAAGCAGGTGCGGCGTCGCGTAGGAGGTGAAGCTGGCGGTGAAGACCAGCACGGCCCCCACGATCAGCCCCGGCGTGGCCAGCGGCAGGACCACCTGCACGAAGGTCCGGGTCGGCGAGGCGCCGAGCGATGCGGAGGCCTGCAAAAGATCGTCGGGGATGTTCTCGAGCACGCCGATCAGCACGAGGATCATCAGCGGAATGAAGATGTAGATCAGCGCCAGCACCACCGAGGTCTGGGTGTAGAGCAGCGACAACGGCCGCTCGATCACGCCGAGCCATTCGAGGCTGTTGTTCAGCACCCCGTTGCGGCCGAGGATGATCAGCCATGCGAAGGAGCGCACGACCACGCCGGTCAGAAGCGGGAAGACCGCCAGCACGATCAGCACCGACTTCATCCACGGCGCGCTGCGCGAGACGACATAGGCCGTCAGCAGCCCGAGGATCAGGGAGATCACCGTGGTGATCGCCGCGATCTCGAAGGTGCGCCACAGCACGGTGCGCTGGAAGCCGGAGGAGAAGAAATCCACGTAGGGCGCGAAGGTGCCGCCGGGCGCGGTGAAGGTAACCGAGATCGTGGCGGCAACCGGGATGATCAGGAACAGCGACACCGCGAGGGTCGCGGGGGACGACAGGATCCAGCCTGCGAGGGTTTTCATGGGAGGGTCTTCCGGGTGAAGGCAGCAAAAACCCCGGGGCGGTCGCCCGCCCCGGGTGTTGGTGAAAGGGTCGGCTTACATGCCGAAGATCTCGTTCCAGCGGTTGATCCACTCATCGAGGTTCGCGTTGAGCGGCACGTAGTCGATGCGGTTCAGGCTGGAGATCATCTCATCTCCGTAGGTCCACGGGGCGGCCTCTTCCTCGGTCAGATCGACGCCCGCGTTCACCGGCGCATCGACGCCACGCACGGCCAGCGTGTGCTGGATCTCTTCGGAGAGCACGAAGTTGAGAAACTGGTGTGCCAGCTCGACGTTCTCGGACCCGGTGGGGATGTTGATTGTGTTGAGCGTGGCGATGGCGCCATCCTCGAGATCGGCCCAGACGACGGAGGGCACGGCGGCCTGCAGGCGACCGAGCGCGAAGTCCTGCGCCATGGAGACGGTGATCTCGCCGGTGGAGAAGAGGTTAATCATCTCGGAGCCGGTGTTGTAGTTGGTCAGCACGTTGGGCTGCAGCTCGGCCACTTCGGCGAAGGCCGCGTCCGGGTCCTCGTAGGCGTCGACCCCGGCGCGGGCGCCGGCGCGCAGCACGACCATGGGGCCTGCCGTGGTGGTGATGCCCGGCAGCGAGATGGAGCCCTGAAGGTCCTCACGCCACAGGTCATCCCAGGACGTGATCGGCGATTCCACCTCGTCGGCGTTGTAGACGATGCCGACGCGACCGATGGAATAGGCCGGGCCGTATTCGCCCTGCGGGGCCTGTGCGAGGTCATAGAGCTCGTCGATGTTGGGCACCTGCGCGCGGTCGATCGGCTGGAACAGGCCAAGCTCGATGCCGAGCTGCGAGAAGCGGTCGGTCAGGTAGATCACGTCCACCCCTTCGCCACCGCGCAACTGCAGGCGGCTCAGGCGGTCGGAGTTGTTGCCGGTCTCGAAGATGACCTCGCAGTCGCACATCTCCTGGAACGGCTCGATGATGATCTCTTGCAGCGCGTCGCCGTTGAAGCCCCACCACGACACCGTGAAGGTGCGGTCCTGCGCCAGTGCGGGCGATGCCGCCAGAAGCGCCGCGGAGGATACCGCCGCGATGCGCGAAATGTTCAGTTTTTTCATTTTGTGATCCCCGTGAATTGGAGCGCCTCCAGTAGCGCTCTGCCAGTAACAGACATTTGAGAAGCGTATTGGGCAGGGTTAACGGACGCAAGGTCATCGCGTTGTGCTCGCCCTTCTCGTTCCTTCAAGTGCCTGAATTTCATTCAATTATCTTTCTTGCAGACTACCAGACGACAGGATGTGTCTGGCCGGTCGAAACATTCACGAATCCGTCGGGTGCGCGGTCGGACGGCGCCACCAGCACCCACCGCCACGGCGCGCAGGTGAGCGTCGCGAAGGCGAGGCGTTCGGGGAAGCCGGGGAACCAGCGCGGGCTGAACGTCGGCTCGTACATCCAGTCGATCTTCTCGCCCTCGGCGTAGAGGTTCTGCATCTCGGCATCGAGCTCCTCGGGCGCGCGGCAGGTCATCAACCCGCCGACTTCATAGCGCACGGTGGCGACCAGTTCGCCCTCGCGCACGAGCGCCCACCCGCCCTGGGTTTCGCGCAGCGCGTTGACCGCCTGCGCCATCGCCGCATCGGAGGAACCGACGACCCAGATGTTGTGCTTGTCGTGTCCCATCGAGCAGGCCAGCGCCGTCTCGGGCGAGCGCGGCCCGGTGCCGAGCCAGAACATGGCCGAGGTCTTCCCCTCGCCCGAGAAGCGGTCGACGATGGCGAACTTCGTGACGTTCCGCTCCGCGTCGCGCTGAACGAGGCCATCCGCGACGGGCAGCTCCATCTCGATGAAGTCGTCGTCCCAGTGGAAGGGGCGCAGCAGCGCCGCCTGCATGGTCTGCCGGCCCTCTGCCGCCGCGATGGCGAAATCTTCTGCCGTCATCTCACGCGCGATGTTCACCGTCTGCGTGGCCCAGTCCGGCCAGTCGATCTTCGGCACCGGCTTCACGTAGGCGCCGCCCTCCGCCACCAGATCGCCATCGGCCCAGACCTTGGCGATGGAGAGGCTTTGCAGATCATCCAGCAGCACCACGTCCGCGAAGCGGCCGGGCGCAATGGAGCCGACCCAGGGCGTCAGGCGCATGTGGCGTGCGGGGTTGATGGTGACCATCTGGATCGCGATTTCGGGCACGAGGCCCGCCTCGATGGCGAGGCGCACGTTGTGATCGGTAGCACCCATCTTCAGCGTGTCGGAACAGGAGCGGTCGTCGGTGGTCAGGGCAAATTGGCTCCAATCGGTCAGCCCGGCCTCCAAGAGGCCCGCGACCATCTCGGGCAGCGAATGGGGGCGCAGCTCCATGAAGAGGCCCCGGCGCAGCTTGTCGAGCACCTCTTCCGTGGTCCAGGCCTCGTGGTCGGAGGCGAGGCCAGCGGCAGCGAAGGCGTTGATCGTGGGCAGTTCCCGGATGCCGGCGGCATGGCCCTCGACCACGCCGCGCTTCTCAAAGGTCGCCTCGATCATGCCCCAGAGCCGATTGTAGGAGGGGTTTTCCGGGTTCCAGACAGCCGGCCAATCCATCACCTCGTCAAGGCCCGCAACCATCAGGTGCTCGGCCATGAAGTCGCGCTGCTCGTCGTAGCCGAAATGCCCCCCGCCCCACTCGTAGGCGGTGGGCGGCACGGCGGAGCCGGGCAGCGGGAAGATCTTCTGCGGGCTGCCCTCCAGCCGTGCCTTGAACCAGAACTCGAGGTTGCGCGGGCCGTTGACGTTGGAGAACTCGTGGCTCGCCTCGCAGGTCCAGGTGTTGCCGTGGGGCAGGACCAGCGCGGCCTCCCATTCCGGCGTGACGTGGGAGGATTCGATGTGCTTGTGCACCTCGCCGAAGCCCGGCACCGCCATCAGGTCGGGCTCATGCACCTCGCGCGTCACCGTGCCCGCGTAGCTGCCTGCCGGGCCCGCATGGGCGATGCGGCGGCCGACCATGACGATCTCCTGATCGTCGAGCCACATGCGCGAGTGGACGTCCAGCAGCCGCCCCACCCGCAGCCGCGTGTCGGCGGGCTCCTGCCCGAGGGCCACGCGCACGAGGCGCTGGCGGATCTTCACCTCGTCGGCGGCGCTGATCAGGGCATCGGCGGGGTGGTCCTGCTCCGTCATCACGCCGCGCCCTCCGGGGCCTTGCAGGATATCGACGCCTCATAGATCGCCGCGACGCGGTCCGTGTCGGCCTCTTCCAGCAGGGTGATCTTCGGCGTTCCAAGGCGGCCCGAGGGGTCGACCACGGTCATGCCACGGGTGATGCCGGGGGCGAGCGCCACGTCGACCGAGGCCGAAAGTGTCTTGGTCGCGAGGGACGGGTCGATCACGCAGGCGGCGGCGAGCGGGTCGACGAAGCGGAAGTAATCCTTGCCGGTGTAGCCTTGGCTGACCGCGCGCGCGTGTTTCACCAGCGCGGCGGAGAAAGGTTTCGTCGCCGTCTCGGGCGCGTCGGCCAGCATTTGGTCGACCGTCTCGCCGCTGATGCGGTGGTCGGTGCAGACCTCCCACGGGACCAGAAGCGTCTCGATCTCGGCGGCGAAGACGATGGCGGCGGCCTCGGGGTCGGAATAGATGTTGAATTCCGCCGCCGGGGTCACGTTGCCGCGCCCGTGGATCGAGCCGCCCATGATGGTGAGCTGGCCGATCCCCTCGACGCAGTCGGGCGCCACGCGCAGGGCGAGGGCGAGGTTGGTGAGAGGCCCGATCATCAGCAGGTCGACCTTGTCGCCTGCCCGCGCGGCCTGACGCAGCTCTTCGATCAGGAGGCCGACGCCATCACGGCTCACGGGTTCCGGGATTTCAGCGGGTCGCGGCGCGCCACCGAGGCCGTCCGCGCCGTGGATCTCGGTGGCATCGACGTAGGGCTGGATCAGCGGCCGGTCGGCCCCGAGGTGGACTGGCACATCCCCCTGCCCCGCAGCAGAGAGCACCGTGAGGATATTGCGCGTTGCCTGCTCCAACCCGACGTTGCCGAAAACCGTGAGGATCACGTCCGGCGTCCGGCCCGCTGCGATCAGCATCAGAAGGGCCTGCGCGTCGTCCACGCCGCCGTCGGTGTCTAGGATGAGCCTGCGCTGCATGGGGGTCCCCGTCTTGAGCCTTGGAAAGATCGGGCCCTGTGTCCGGGCCCGATCCGTTAATTTCACAATCTTTCGCGCCGCACCAGCGGCGGTGGCTCAGCCCTCAGGCGTCCAGATCGTGCGCGGCAGGGAGGAGAGGACATCGGGGCCCACCGCCGTGGCCAGCACGATATCCTCCAGCCGCACGCCGAACTGGCCGGGCAGGTAGATCCCCGGCTCGATCGAGAAGACATTGCCGGCGAGCATCTCGGTCTCGGAGGTGGCGGTGATGTAGGGCGGCTCGTGCACGTCGATGCCGAGGCCGTGGCCGGTGCGGTGGACGAAGTATTCACCATAGCCTGCCGCCTCGATCACGCCACGCGCGGCGGCGTCGATCTCGCGTGCCAGCACGCCGGGGCGCACGACATCCATGGCGGCCTGCACGGCTTCCTCCACGACTTGCGTGACCTTCCGGAACTCGTCCGTGGGGGCATCGCCAAACCAGCCGCAGCGGGTCATGTCGCTCGGGTAGCCCTTGTAGCGGCAGCCGGTGTCGATCAGCACGGCCATGTTGTCCTCTAGCACGCTGTCGCCGGTGTGGTGATGGGGGAAGGCGCCGTTTTCGCCGAATCCGATGATGGTGAACTCGGGCTTGGCGCCGTGGGCCTTGTAGTAATCGTGGATGATCGTCTGCACGTCGCGCTCGGACATGCCGGCGCGCAGGCTGTCGAAGGCCAGCGTCACGGCGGCATCGTTGAGATGGGCGCAGGCACGCAGGGCATCGACCTCGGCGGCATCCTTCATGGCGCGCAGATGGCCGAGGGTGTCGGTGGAGAACCCGCGCTTGGGGCTGTCCATCGCGTCGAGCAGGAGCAGTGCGAAATCGGCGCGCATGGCCTCGTCGATGGCGACGCTCTGGCCCGCTGCGGTCGCGCCGCAGGCATCCAGCAGGCGGTCGAGCGCGGCGGCGGGGCCTTCTTCGTCGGACCATGTCTCGAACGGCAGGTCTGTCACCTGCCGCACGGCGTTGGCGTTGAGGGCGGGCATCAGGAAAGCGGCGTGCTTCTGGCTCACCAGCAGCATCACGGGACGCTCATCACCATGGGGATCCGCGCCGGACAGCCATGTCATGTGGCTGGTGGGGCCGAGCGCGACGAGGTCCGTGCCGGTTTCGGTCATACGGTCGCGCAGGCGGGCGAGGCGGTCTTTGTAAATATCCATGAAGGTGCTTTCCGGACGTAGAATTGGAAATGAAAATCGCCGGCCCCACGCGAGGGCCGGCGACATTGTTGAAGTTGGATCAGCTCTTGTCGACGAGGCGGTAGAACACGAAGTCCGAGGTCGCGCCGTTGACGTAGCCCGAGACGTTCGCCGCCATGCCGACCTGGTAGGAGGCCTGGAACATGATCACGATGGGCGAGTTCTCCTGCACCCGGCGCTGCAGCTCGAGATACATCTCTTCGCGGGCGGCCGGATCGGCTTCGGTCAGGGCTGCGCGGGTCATCTCGTTCAGCTCTTCCGGAACCGCCCAGGAGTTCCGCCAGGTTGTCGTGGCGGTGTAGGTTTCCTGACGGTTGTCGGAGTTGTATGCGAAGGCCTTGGCGTTGGAGTGGGGGTCCATGAAGTCGGGGCCCCAGTAGAGCAGCATCGCCTCGTGGCTGCGATCGCGGTAGCGCGTGATCACCTGGCTGCCGGTGCCGGGCAGGATCTCGAACTCGATGCCCGCTTCCGCGAAGGAGGCCTGCAGCGATTGCGCCATGTCGGTGAAGGGAGCCGAGTTGATCACGTCGAGGGTGACGGTGATCGGCAGTTCGACGCCCGCATCCTCGAGGATCTGCGCAGCCCGCTCGGGGTCGTAGCTGTAGGGCGTGTCGGTCAGCGCGCCGGGGAAACCTTCGGGCCAGAACGCCTGATGGACTTCCATCTGGCCGGCGATGATCGAGTTGGTCATGCCCTCGTAATCCACGAGGTAGCGCGCGGCTTCCCAGACGGCCGGATCGGTCAGGCTCTCGACGTTCTGGTTGAACGACAGGAAATGGACGGCGGCCTGCGGGAAGGTGTCGATCTGCAGCGACTCCCCGTCGAGCGCGGCGATCTGGTCCGGCGTCAGGTTGCGGGCGATGTCCACGTCACCGGCTTCCAGCAACAGCTGCTGCGTGGCGCTTTCGGCCACGTGACGGATGATGACACCGTCGATGGCAGGGGCGCCGTTGAAGTAGTCGGGGTTGGCATCCATGCGGATCAGCTCGGCCGCGCGGAAGGTGTTGAGAGAGAACGGGCCGGTGCCGGCGGTGTTGGCGTTCAGCCATTCGTTGCCCATGTCGCCGTCGACCTCGTTGGCCATGACGGTTTCCATGTCGACGATGGAGGCCGGGCGCGCGGCCAGGACGTTCATCACGAAGGCAGGAGAGAAGTCGCCGTCGTAGCGCACCGTGACGGTGTTGCCCTCGGCGGTGACCATTTCCTCGACGTTCTCGGGCGTCCAGCCGAGCTGCGTGAGGATGAAGGCCGGCGTCAGGTTCAGTTGCACGACGCGGGCGAAGGAGCCCACGACATCCTCGCCGCGCAGCGGGTTGCCGGAGTGGAAAGTCACGCCGTCACGCAGGGTGAAGACGATGGTCTTGGCTTCGGCGTCGATCTCCCAGGACTCGGCGAGACCGGGGGCCAGAACCGTGGTGTCCTCGGCATCGTATTGCACGAGGCGGTCGTAGGTGTTGGTGACCAGCTCGCCCGAGGTGAACTCGTAGGCCTGGGCCGGGTCGATCGCGACGATGTCGTCGATGTTCTGGGCCACGACGAGGATATCGGGCGGCGTATCGGCAAGCGCCGCGGGCGTGGCCAGCGGCAGGGCCAGCATCGCCGACAGAAGGGCGGGTTTCAGCAGTCTCATGGGGTCAATCTCCGTGCTGGTTTCAGGTTAGCCATTTGTATTGGCCGGGTTTATCTCGGGCAGTTTCACCGCGCCCTTGCGTTGCAGCACCGAGAGGGTGCCGGTCCACAGGATGCGCGTGGTCGCGTCGGTCTCGTTGGACCATGAATGGGGGGTTGAGCCGGAATAATGCAGGCTGTCCCCCTGTTGCAGAATGAAGCTCTGACCGCCGAGGGTCTGGGTGATCTCTCCGTCGAGCAGGAAGATGATCTCTTCGCCCTCGTGGTGCACTTCTTCGGAGGCATAGCCGGGAGGCACGTGGAGAATGTAGCACGACAGCTCTGCCCCCGGAAAATCGGCGCTCACCGCCTCGTACTGGATCGAGGAGCCGTCGATGGAGAACTGCGGCCGCGCGCCGGCGCGTGACAGGCTGTCAGAGGGCTTGGGCGTGGTGATGAAATACTCCAGCCCGACCGAGAGCCCCTGCGCGATCTGCGCAAGCGTGCCGAGCGACGGGGTCGCCTGCCCCCGCTCCACCTGGCTGAGGTATCCGACCGACAGACCGGCCGAATCGCAGAGCGCCTGAAGCGTCAGGCCGAGCTGTTTGCGACGCTTGCGGATCAACGCGCCAAGGACGGGATCATTGGTTGTCTTAGGTCGCGCCATGTCCCCTCCCCCGGCTTGCAGCAATCATCATAATTTTTTTGATCTAAGCAAAACTATTTGCCAAATCCAAGCAAAATGTTGCATCACGACCCCAAGAAGACGGCGTGGCGCTTGGTCCACGTTCGTCGAAGGGACACCGAAATCGATGGCATTCCAAGACATCAGATCAGGCGTTATCGGCGGCACCGCCATCGGGATATTGCGGTTCATCATCGTTGTGGCGCTGACCTTTCTGGGCCTTCTGGCGCTGACGTTTTTCATCGGCCGCGTGGTGCCGATCGACCCGGTCCTTTCCGTCGTGGGCGACCGCGCGACGCCCGAGCAATATGAAGTGGCGCGCGTGGCCATGGGTCTCGACCGGCCGCTGATCGTGCAATTCGTGAGCTACGTCGCCGACGTGCTGCGATTCGACCTCGGGATGTCGACCTCCACCAACCGTCCCGTCGCCGAGGACCTTGCCCGCGTCTTCCCCGCGACGATGGAGATGGCGAGCCTCGGCATCCTGATCGGCGTCGGACTGGGTGTGCCGGCGGGCGTTCTCGCCGCCGCGTGGCAGGGCAGTTGGGTGGACCAGGTGATCCGCGTCTTCGCACTTCTGGGCTACTCGGTGCCCGCCTTCTGGCTTGGCCTCGTGGGGCTCGCGGTCTTCTACGCGTGGCTCGGATGGGTCGAGGGGCCGGGGCGCGTGAGCATCTATTATGACGGGATCACGCCGGTGGTGACGGGCCTGCTGACGGTCGACGCGCTGATCGAGGGCGATTGGGACGTGTTCAAATCCGCCTGGTCCCACATCATCCTGCCCGCCGCGATCCTCGGGGTCTTCTCGCTGGCCTATATCGCGCGGATGACGCGGTCGTTCATGCTCGACCAGTTGAACCAGGAATATGTCACCACCGCCCGGGTGAAAGGCGTGCCGGAGTGGCGGGTGATCTGGGTTCATGCCTTCGGCGCGATCCGTGTGCCGCTGATCACCGTCATCGGATTGAGCTACGCGGGCCTGCTGGAAGGCTCGGTGATGATCGAGACGGTCTTCTCCTGGCCCGGCATCGGCAACTACCTGACCACCGCGCTTTTCAACGCCGACATGAACGCCGTGCTCGGCGCGACGCTGGTGATCGGCGCGGTCTTCATCATCATCAACAAGGTGTCGGACGTGCTCTACCGCGTCCTCGACCCCCGCAGCCGCGAAGGGAGCCGCTGACATGCGCGCCTGGCTTCTCGACGACAGCCCCGCCTCCCGCTTCCAGGCGGCCTCGGGGCGGGCCTATCGCATCACGCTGGACCTGCTGCGCAACCCGCTGGCGGTAACCGGCGCGCTGATCATCGCGGCGTTGATCCTGACGGCGATCTTCGCCGACACCATCGCGCCCGAAGGGCCCGGCGGGCAGTTCCTCGACCAACGGCTCGAGCCGCCCTCGGCCGAGCATTGGTTCGGCACCGACCAGTTGGGCCGCGATATCTTCGCCCGCGTCGTGCACGGCGCGCAGATCACGCTGCAGATCGTGGCGCTGGTGGCGATTATCTCGGCGCCACTCGGCCTCGTGCTCGGGGCGATCTCGGGCTATTTCGGCGGCTGGATCGACCGGGGCATCATGGGGGTCACCGACGTGTTCCTCTCGATGCCGAAGCTGGTGCTGGCGCTGGCCTTCGCCGCCGCCCTCGGGCCTGGGATCGAGAACGCGATCATCGCCATCGCGATCACCACATGGCCCGCCTACGCGCGGATCGCCCGGGCCGAGACCCTGACGCTGCGCAACTCGGAATTCGTGGCCGCCGCGCGGCTGCTCGGTGCTTCGCATACGCGGATCATCACCCGCCACGTGCTGCCGCTCTGCACCTCCTCGATGATCGTGCGTGTCACCCTCGACATGGCGGGGATCATCCTGACGGCGGCGGGCCTCGGCTTCCTCGGGCTTGGCGCGCAGCCGCCGCAGCCGGAGTGGGGCGCGATGATCTCGGGCGGGCGTTCGTTCATCTACGACCAGTGGTGGGTCTCCACCTTCCCCGGATTTGCCATCATCCTCGTGTCGCTCGGCTTCTGTTTCCTCGGAGACGGCCTGCGCGACGTGCTGGACCCGAAATCGGAGCGCAAGGGATGAGCCTTCTTTCAGTCGAGAACCTTTCCGTCAGCTTCCCTACCCCGAAGGGCCGGGTGAACGTGGTCGACGGCGTCTCTTTCGACCTCGGCCGCGAGCGGCTCGGCATCGTGGGGGAAAGCGGCTCGGGCAAGTCGATGACCGGCCGCGCGATCCTGCGGCTGATCCGGCGGCCCGGTGAAGTCACCGGCAAGATCACTTTCGAGGGAGAGGACCTCGGCGCCCTGTCCGAGCGGCAGATGCGCCAGATGCGGGGCGCGAAGATCTCGATGATCATGCAGGATCCGCGGTATTCGCTGAACCCGGTGATGACCATCGGTGCGCAGATCGCCGAGGCGCTGCGCACCCACGAGCGTCTGCCCCGCGCGGAGATCAAGGCCCGCGTCCGCGAGATGCTGGAGGCGGTGCGGATCAACGACCCCGACCGCGTCGCGCGGATGTATGCCCACGAGCTGTCGGGCGGCATGGGCCAGCGGGTGATGATCGCCATGATGCTGATCCCGCGCCCGCGCCTGCTGATCGCCGACGAGCCCACCAGCGCGCTCGACGTCAGCGTGCAGGGCGACGTGCTGGCGCTGATCAACGATCTGGTCGGCGGCAGCGCCATCAACCCCGAGGGCATGGGGCTGATCCTGATCAGCCACGACCTGCCGCTGGTGGCGCGCTACTGCGACCGCATTTTGGTGATGAACTCGGGCCGCGTGGTCGAAACCTGCGCCGCCAAGGACCTGCACAAGGCCACCCATCCCTATACCCGCGGGCTGCTCGCCGCCGTGCCGAAGATGCACGAAACCCGCGAGACCCTGCCCGTGATGGAGCGCACCACATGACCGCCCCGGCCATCTCCCTCGAGAACCTCGACATCGCCTACGACGGGCTGCGCGTCGTCAAGGGCGTGACCTTCGACGTGGCGCCGGACGAGAGCTTCGCGCTGGTGGGTGAAAGCGGCTCGGGCAAGTCGACGGTGCTCAAGGCGCTCTGCGGATTGGCACCCGAGTGGACCGGCAAGATGGAGGTGCTCGGCCAGCCCGGCCCGCATCGGCCCGACCGCGCGCTGGCGCAGCGCTGCCAGATGGTGTTCCAGGACCCCTACGGCTCGCTGCATCCGCGCAAGACGGTGGACACGGTCCTCTCCGAGCCGCTTTCGATCCACGGCATCGGCGACAAGGACGCGCGGGTGCAGCAGGTGCTCGAGGACGTGGGTCTCGATGCCCGCTTCCGGTTCCGCTACCCGCACCAGATGTCCGGCGGCCAGCGCCAGCGCGTGGCCATCGCCCGCGCCCTGATGCTGGAGCCCGAGGTGATGCTGCTCGACGAGCCGACCAGCGCGCTCGACGTGTCGGTGCAGGCCGAGATTCTCAACCTACTCAAGCGCCTGCGCGCCGAGCGTGGGCTGACCTACCTGATGGTGACCCACAACCTGCCCGTCGTCAGCTTCATGTGCGACCGCATGGCAGTGATGAACAAGGGCGAGATCGTCGAGATCGCCCCCGCCACGGCGCTGCACGACGGCAGCTTCTCGGACCCCTACACGCAGAAGCTCTACGCCGCGAGCGGCGGCAACGAAGACCAATAAAAAGGAGACGACCGATGACGCAGGCAGAAACCGCGCGGGCAGAATTCGACACGGCGCTGGACGCCGCCACGACCGAGGATCAGGTCTTCGACGCGCTCTACGCGCTCAGCGACGCGCTGGTGCCGGTGCGGCTCTGGACCGTGATGACCGTCGACATGGAGGCCGGCGTCGCGCGCCGCGCCTATACCAACATGCCCGAGGCCTACCCCGCCTCCGGCACCAAGCCGATCACCCGCAACGCATGGTTCGAGATCGTCCACGACCGCCACGAATGCTTCGTCGCCAATACGCTGGATGAGATCGCGCAGGTCTTCCCGGACTTCGAGCTGATCGGCTCGCTCGGCTGCGGCTCGGTCCTGAACCTGCCGGTGATCGACGGCGGTGAGTTGGTGGCCACGGTGAACCTGCTCGACGCCGAGGGCCATTTCACGACGGACCGCGTGGCGCGCTGCCGCGAGGTGCTGACCGAGCCCGCCCTGCGCGCCATGCGCAAGGCGCGGGCGTTGCAGCAGGGCTGATCGCGCCGCGCTCAGCGGGCGGGGGCGGCCTCGGCTACCACAGTCATGATCCGGGCGTGCGGCAGGGCGATCAGAAGCATCGCGACACCCGAGGCGGCCAGCACCACGAAGGCGCTGCCGCTCCACCCTCCCGCCAGTTGCACGGCGAGCCCGCCGAGCACCGGGCCAAGCAGTTGGCCCACGCCCGCATATTGATAAATGACCCCCGCGGTCAGCGACGATCCGCGGCGCGATTGGGCGGTGAGTTGCGGGATCAGTGCCCAGATGACGCCCGGCACCACGCCCGCGACGGCGGTGAAGGTGCAGCCGGCGGCGATCCTGAGGGCTGGCGCGAAAAGGTCGGTCAGGAAGGTCGCGCCCGAGACCCCCATGACGACAAAGCCGAAGCGCAGCAGAAGCCGCGCGCTGACGCCGCGCGACAGCAGGAATGATCCGACGAGGTTGCCGGGAATGACGAGAAGGGCCGAAGCGCCGCCCAGAAGAGTCGCGTTGGTGATGGACATCGACAGCGTCTCGACCGCCACGCTCGGCAGGAAGCCCTGCACCGTGAGGTAGGAGGCCGAGAAAAGCGCAAAGACGCCGCCGTAGATCTGCACCGTCGCGCCGGGCATGTGCCGGAGCAGGCGCTGGACGGCGCCCGATGCGCTTTCGACCGGCTCCGGGGCACGGGCGGCGGCAGGGAGGGGCGCGTGGGTCCTGACCAGCACGAACAGCGCGGCGAGCGACAGCAGGGGCAGTACGCCACAGGCAATGTAGAGCCCGCGCCATCCCCATTGATCCAGCATCACTACGGAGAGGCCCATCGCCAAGGCCACACCCAAAGGCAGCCACGCCGACCAGAATCCCATCGCCATGACCCGCGCGCGTCCGATGCTGTAGCTCTGGATCAGCGCGGGCATGGCCACGACAACAAGCGGCATCCCCACAGCCTCCAGCAGGCGGGCGAAGATGAACGGGGTCCATGTGCCGGCTAAGGGGCCGAGCAGGCTTCCCAGGGCGAGCAGCGCCAATCCGACGACACCGGCGCGCAACCCGCCGATGCGGGTTGTCATCAAGCCAAGGACCGCGCCGAAGATCGCAGCACCGAGGCTTGCGAGGGCGAGATACCAAGAGGCCGCCGCAACGCCCGCGTCAAACTCCGCGCGCAAAAGCGGCAGGGCTGCGCTCGCCTTGCCGATCTGCAAGGCCGCCGCGACCCCGGCGGCGCAGGCGGCCGAGACCACCAGCCAATTGGTGCGGTCCGGGTTGGATCGGGATTCAGGGTGGCTCATCTGCCCTCCAAATTCGGCCTGCAAGGGTACAACTGCGCCCTTGGGCCGAAGCTCCAGTGTCAAGGTCATGGCCGAAGCGGCGGCGTGCCTCGCCCCAACGGCCACGGCGCCGGGCAATGGGATCGTCCGCGCGCAAATAATATGTACACTATTGTTTTGCCGGGGTTCGCGGCAAGCCGCAAGCGCCTCGCTGCCGCCCGCGCAGGCAATCGGGTTGCCGCGCGGGGGCGGTGTTTTTTGCGCTCGGGATTTGCTACCCCTTGAAAAGCTCCGGAAAAAACCGGAGCTTTGTGGGCGCAAAAACCCCTAGGGAGGATATTATGCTACATCACTTGCTCGGCAAGCACGCAGGCTTGTTTGGAACCGCGGCACTCACCGCGATGACCTTTGCGGCCCCCGCCGCGGCACAACAGCAGCTGTCGATCGCCACGGGCGGCACCGGCGGCACCTATTATCCGGTTGGCGGCGGCCTGGCCGAAATCGTCAACAACCACGTCGAGGGTTATTCCGCCACGGCGGAAGTCACCGGCGCCTCGGTCGAGAACATGGGCCTGATCGCCACCGGCGACGCCGACCTCGCCATTGCCTTGGCCGATACCGTCGCCCACGCCTACAACGGCACCGGCAACTTCGAGGGCCAGCAGCTTCCGATGATCCGCGGTCTGGCCTCGCTTTACGCCAACATGGTTCACATCGTGACCCTGGCCGACAGCGGCATCACCTCGCTCGATGACCTTGCGGGCATGCGCGTCTCCATCGGTGCGCCGGGTTCGGGCACCGAAGTGAACGCGGCCGCCATCCTCAACGCCAATGGCATCACCTACGATGACATCGAAGAGCAGCGCCTGAACTTCAACGAGACGGCGGACGCTCTGGCAAACGGCGACATCGACGCCGGTTTCTGGTCCGTGGGGGCGCCGACCTCTTCGATCATGAACCTCGCAACGACCCAGGGCATCGTGATCCTCGAGCTGACCGAAGACCAGCTGAACGCCGCGATGGGCGCCCATGAAACCTTCGCCACCACCACCCTGCCCGGCGGCAGCTACAATGGTGTCGATGACGACGTGGCGGTTCTGGGTATTCCGAACGTGCTGACGGTGTCCTCCGAGATGTCCGATGACCTGGCCTACGAGCTGACGCGGGCGATGTTCGAGAACATCGCGGAGCTGCAGGCGGTGCATCCGGCGGCGAACGAGACCACGGTCGAGTTCACCATGTCGGCCACGCCGATCCCCCTGCACCCCGGTGCGCTGCGCTACTACGACGAAGTCGGGGCCGACGTCCCGGACGCTCTACGCGAGTGAGTGTCAAACTGCGAGGGGGGCTCTGCGCCCTCCTCCTGCTTGCCTCTGCCGGCACTGCTGTCGCGGCGGACGAGCTTGTAGCAACCCGTGAAAACGGCGAGGAGATCGCCCGGCTGTCCGTGCCCGAGGGCTCGGAATGGTGTGTGCTCTGGCACCACTCGGTGCAGGGTTTCGAGGTGACCGATTGCTACGAGAACCGCGCCGGGCACATGGTGCTGGTGCACTCCCATCTGCCTGATTTCGCGGCCGGTCTGGATCACATCCCCGGTCGGGGGCAGCAGGTCTCCGATGGGCAGGGCGGCTACTTCATTCTTGATATCGACGAACCGGTGCCGGGTGACGCTTACGTCCTGCGGCCCGGATTGCCGCCGGTGGATCACCGGTTGCGCGTAGGCGACACGGTGGTGTCCCTCTCTGACGCAGCACCCCGCGAGAGGGTGCGGATCGCCTTGATAAGGAGCACGGATTGATGGTCACCGATACGGAGATCCCGACCCAGACGCCCCCTGAACAACCCCTCTACGTGCTGCGGGCGGTTGCCGTGATCGGCATTGCCCTGTCGCTGTTCCAGCTTTACGCGGCCGGGGTGCAGCCCCTTGGCCTGTTCTACCAGCGCCCGATCCATCTGGGCTTCATCCTGGTCCTCTGTTTCCTCATCTACCCGGCCTTCGGACGCGGGCGCCCGCGTGGTGTTCTGGGCTGGATCATCGACGGCATCCTGATTTGCTGCGGCATCGTGGCGGGTGCCTGGGTGCCAATCAACATCGACACGATCGCCAACCAGATCTTCCCGCGCACGATCGATGTATGGATCGGCGTGATGACGATCATCGTTGTGCTGGAAGGCGCGCGCCGGGCCGTGGGCCTTGGCATGACGATCATCGGCGCGGGCTTCATCGCCTATGCCTTCGCGGGTCAGCGGGGCGAGTTGCCCTTCCTCGCCGACTGGATGCCCGGCATCCTCAACCACCGTGGCTATTCGCTGGAGCGTTTGTCGAGCCAAATGACCCTGGGCGCGGAAGGCATCTTCGGCATCCCTCTGGGCGTTGCGGCCACATTCGTCTTCATCTTCGTCCTTTTCGGCGCCTTCCTCGAAGTGACCGGCGCGGGCAAGTTCTTCATCGACCTCGCCTATGCCGCCACGGGCCGGCAACGCGGCGGACCGGCGAAGGCCGCTGTCATCGCGAGCGCCGGCATGGGCTCGATCTCGGGCTCGGCGATTGCCAACGTGGTGACCACGGGTGCGTTTACCATTCCGCTGATGAAGCGCCTGGGCTACCGGCCCGCGCAGGCGGGCGGGATCGAGGCCGCGGCCTCGACCGGCGGACAGATCATGCCGCCGCTGATGGGCGCGGGCGCCTTCCTGATGAGCGAGTTCACCCGGGTGCCCTATGTGGACATCGTACTGGTCTCGGTCTTTCCGGCGGTGCTCTATTTCGGCACGGTCTACCTGCTCGTCCATATCGCAGCGGTAAAACAGGGCATGACCGGCATGGCCGCAACCGACCTGCCCCGGGTGCGCGCGGTTCTGGCCGAAGGCTGGCACTTCCTGCTGCCACTGGTGGCGCTGATCGCGCTGCTCGTCGCCGGATATTCGCCAATGCGCGTCGGCTTCTACGCGATCCTCTCCATCGTGGCGGCAGCCGCAGCGCGCGCGCTCTGGACTTTCATGGCCTCCGGGCCTTCGGCTTCCGGCTTCGTCACCTTGTGCAAGCGGGGCTTCACCCTGACGCTGCAAGCGCTCGATCTGGGCGCACGCAATGCGGTTGCCGTCTCCATGGCCTGCGCGGTCGCGGGCATCGTGGTGGGCGTCGTCGGGCTGACCGGGTTGGGATTGAAGTTCTCGGCGATGATGATCGCCTTCTCGGGCGGCAACATCATACTGGCGCTGATCCTTGTGCTGCTGGCGAGCCTGATCCTCGGCATGGGGCTGCCGGTCACGGCGGCTTACATCGTGCTGATCATCCTCGTGGGACCGGCCCTGACCGAGCAATTCGGCATGCCGATCCTGATCGCCCACCTTGTCGTGTTCTGGTATTCACAGGACAGCAACGTTACGCCCCCGGTGGCGCTGGCGGGTTTTGCCGGGGCGGCGATTGCCGGGTCGAAACCGATGGAGACGAGTTTCCAGGCGTGGAAATATGCCAAGGGGCTCTACCTCATTCCGCTCTTCATGGTGTTCAACCCCGAGATCGTCATGGGCGGGCCGCTGCTGCTAGTGCTGTGGAGCGGGGCCATTGCGGCGCTCGGCCTTGCGGCCTTCGCGGTGGCCTTGGAAGGCTACCTCTGGGGGCCGATGCCGCTCTGGATGCGGGGCCTGCTCTGTGCGGGTGTCGTGGCGCTGTTCTGGCCCGACCTGACCGTGGAGATCGTCGGCGCTGTCGTGATCGTCGCGGTCTTGGGCATGAACTGGGCGCAGGGGCGCGGGTCGCAGACTGCGGTGAGTTAGCGGGACGAGCCGGGTCGCTGATCCGGGAGGATGCCAGGGGCTCTGCCCCCGCCCGCGCCTTGGGGCGCGGGCTCCCCCGGAGTATTATTGGCCAAGATGAAGGAGGGAGAGGGGCGCTTGTTGCGTCAGTGCGTCCAGGCGCCGCGACGGTCGGTGGCGAAATTCTCGCCGTAGCCGCCCTGGCGGATGTTGGGCTTGCGGGTCTTGGGTTTGAGCACGATGGCATCGATCCCGTGATCCTCGGCATAGGCTTTCGCGGCTTCGAGCGTTTCGAACTTCAAACGCACCTGGCTGTTCATGTCCGATGACGATGTCCAGCCCATCAGCGGATCGATGCGACGCGCTTCGGACGGGAGGAATTCCAGTACCCAGTCTTTCGTCTTTGCCGTGCCCGAGGACATGGCGGTGCGCGCGGGTTTGAAAATTCGTGCGGTCATGGGCAATCTCCGATCAACTTGCAGCCGTTATGGGCAAATCTGGCGAAGCTCGCAATGCGCCAAATGCGCCGCGTGACGGAGCGGCGTGGCACTTGCGCATGATCTGGGGGAGAGGCTGAAATAAGAGGGGCTGCCAGCCTTGCCCGTGAGAGCGAGGGTGGGTGGGTACGGCCAAGGCCGGCAACCGCTTCTGCTGCTTGCCTGTTCCTTTTACGTTCTCATGCCATTTCACGCAAAGGATATGTCCTGAAAATGCCTCTTACATTGTTAACCTTTGCACCTACATGGCATTCAACCCCTCCCTCTCGCGCCGCCCGGTGACAAGCTCCTGACACCGTGCTGTCACCAGCTGACATGTTCTGTTGCCGGAAGACCTTGCAGCTTCGCGCGAAGGCTCCATTCTATGACGCAAGGAGACGCGCCATGCACAACAACTCGCCCGAACAGATGCCCGACACCGGGAGGCCGGTGGACGCCTTGCGGGCGCAGTTGAAGATGGAAGGTGGCAAGCGTTTCGTCATGCATTCGGACTTCGAGCCGGCAGGCGACCAGCCGACGGCGATTGCAGAGCTGTCGCAGGGGATCCGCGACGGCGAGCGGGACCAGGTGCTTCTGGGGGCCACGGGGACGGGCAAGACCTTCACCATGGCCAAGATGATCGAGGAAACGCAGCGGCCTGCGATCATTCTGGCGCCAAACAAGACGCTGGCCGCGCAACTTTACAGCGAATTCAAGAACTTCTTTCCGGAGAACGCTGTCGAATATTTCGTCAGCTATTACGACTATTACCAGCCCGAGGCCTATGTCGCGCGGTCGGACACCTACATCGAGAAAGAAAGCCAGATCAACGAGCAGATTGACCGGATGCGCCACTCGGCCACCCGGGCGCTGCTGGAGCGCGATGACGTGATCATCGTGGCCTCGGTCTCCTGCATCTACGGTATCGGTTCGGTCGAGACCTACGGCGCCATGACGCAGGACCTGCACGCCGGGCATGACTACGACCAGCGCAAGGTGATCGCGGACCTCGTGGCGCAGCAGTACCGCCGCAACGACGCCGCCTTCCAGCGCGGCACTTTTCGCGTACGCGGCGATAGCCTGGAGGTCTGGCCCGCCCACCTTGAGGATAGCGCCTGGCGGTTGTCGTTCTTTGGCGAGGAGCTTGAGGGGATCACCGAGTTCGACCCGCTGACAGGACAGAAGACCGGCTCTTTCGACAAGATCCGGATCTATGCGAATTCTCACTACGTCACGCCGCGACCCACGATGCAGCAGGCGATGAAAGGCATCAAGGCCGAGCTCGCGATGCGTCTGAAGCAGATGATCGACGAGGGGAAACTGCTGGAAGCACAACGGCTTGAGCAGCGCACGAACTTCGATCTGGAGATGCTGGAGGCCACCGGTGTCTGCAACGGGATCGAGAACTATTCGCGCTATTTGACCGGACGTGCGCCCGGCGAGCCTCCCCCTACCCTTTTCGAGTACATCCCCGACAACGCCATCGTCTTCGCCGACGAAAGCCACGTCTCGGTGCCGCAGATCGGCGGCATGTACCGGGGCGACTACCGGCGCAAGTTCACCCTCGCCGAGCATGGCTTCCGCCTGCCGTCCTGCATGGACAACCGGCCCCTGAAGTTCGAGGAATGGGACGCCATGCGGCCGCAATCGGTCTTCGTTTCGGCAACGCCCGCCGCGTGGGAGTTGGAGCAGGCGGGCGGCGTCTTCACCGAACAGGTGATCCGACCGACCGGCCTGCTCGACCCGGTGATCGAGATCCGCCCCGTTGAAATGCAGGTCGACGACCTGCTGGACGAGGTTCGCAAGGTCGCGGCGGATGGCTTCCGGACGCTGGTCACCACGCTGACCAAGCGCATGGCCGAGGACCTGACGGAATACATGCACGAGCAGGGCATCCGGGTGCGCTACATGCACTCGGACATCGACACGCTGGAGCGGATCGAGATCCTGCGCGACCTGCGGCTCGGCGCTTTTGACGTGCTCATCGGGATCAACCTGCTGCGCGAGGGGCTCGACATTCCCGAGTGCGGCTTGGTCGCCATTCTGGATGCGGACAAGGAGGGCTTCCTGCGCTCGGAAACCTCGCTGATCCAGACCATCGGCCGCGCCGCCCGGAACGCCGAAGGGCGGGTCATCATGTATGCCGACAAGATCACCGGCTCGATGGAGCGCGCCATGCGCGAGACCGAGCGTCGGCGGGTCAAGCAATTGGCCTACAACGAAGAACACGGCATCACGCCGGCCACGATCAAGAAGAACGTCGATGACATCCTGCTTGGCGTTTACCAAGGCGATACCGATCAGGCGCGGGTCACCGCCAAGGTCGACAAGCCGCTGGTGGGCGCGAACCTTCAGGCGCATCTTGAAGGGCTGCGTGACAAGATGCGCAAGGCTGCCGAAAACCTCGAGTTCGAGGAGGCCGCCCGTTTGCGCGATGAGGTGAAGCGGCTGGAATCGGTCGAACTTGCGATTGCCGATGATCCGTTGGCCCGTCAGTCAGCCGTGGAGGCCGCCGTTGAGGATGCCGCAAAGGCCAGCGGGCGCAGCACCGGCGGGCGCGGCGGGATGCGCGGCGGCAAGGCGCGGCGGGGCAGCGCGAAACGGTGAGTTGCGTCGACGGGGATGGCGGGCGTCAGCTCGCCAATGCTCGGTCGTCGAGCCAAAGCGCCCCGTGGTCATAGCCGCCCTTGATGAGCGTGCCGGGGGTGGCGACCTCGGGGAAATCGTCGGCCCAGTCGCGAAAGCGGTCGTTGGTGATGACCTTCGCCTTCAGATCGCGCGCCGCGGCCAGAATCGTCGGATCCGCGGGCTCGCCTCTTGCCACGACCACGACGCAATCTCCCGGCAAATTCAGGAGCTTGGCGAAGTCGCGGTCGTCCATGTAGCTGTCGGTCAGCTTGTAGCCGGCATTGGCGTCAAAGACGACGCCGGGTTGGTAGCCTTGGGTACGCAAGGCGGACACCACCTCCCGTACCGTCGTCAGCCGGGGCTCCGCTCCGTTCCAATGCATGACATTCGAGCCGTCGATGACGACGCGGGGACCAGCGGGCTTCCGCGTCACGCGCTTGGGCGCCACGTGATTGAAATGACGCGGTTTGCGGCGCGGTGTGATTTCGGACTTCAGCGGCTCCGGTTCATGGGAAGACCGCCTCGTGAGGCGCAGGTTGCGCCCCTGAAACGCCGCCTTGAGCGCAAGGATCGTGGCCGCGATGCCAGCCAACGCGATGACCGCCAACGGCAGGGTCAGTTCCGGCCCGTTCGCCGTGTAGAGCGCGCCGAAGCTTGTGAGGGAAAGTGCGAGTAAAACAAGGGGCGTGCGCATGGTCGTCGTATCCGTTGGAAGGGCCGTGTCAGAATCTCGTTCCATCTTGGCAATTCTGTGACGCGAACCCGGCTTTGAAGGGACTAGGCGGGATTTCGCGCGCTCAATTCACGGCCGCCGCACCGAGGTTAAAGATGGTCGGCGTGATCTGGTCGATGACGCGGTTCCAGCGGGTCACAGGCTGCTCGGCCACGAAGATGACATCGCCGGGGCGCAGCTCCATCCGGGTGGCAAGGGTCAGGTTGAGAGCGTTCGATCCGTCCAGGCGATAGGCGGTAATCGCGCTCAGTTGTTCGCCAGCCGAGGCACCGCGCATCAGGTAGATTTGCGATGGATCGCCCGTGGCCTCGCTCCACCCGCCCGCATCGAAGAGCGCATCGGCCAGGGTGGCGGTGTTCCCGAACGGCAGCTCGAACCGTCCGGGACGTGTAACCTCTCCTGCGATATAGACAAAATCTCCGCCCGCAGCCCCGAACTCGACCCGATCCCGGAAGTTCTGGCGGCTCTCCTCCAGCGCGTTGCGGCGGATCGAAACCTCTGCCTGCAATGCGGCGATGGCGTTTGCGCGCGCATTCTGCGTGAACTGCGCGCGCTGGATGGTTTCCTCGAAATAGGCCTGCGCCTGCTCGAAATCATAGGCCGTGTCGACGAAGATGGAATCGCCGTTGACTAGGCGGATGCGCTGCAGGTTCTGGTCGGCATAGAGATCGGCGGTGGGGATCTGGTACAACGTCCCGTCGCGATAAATGCGGATCACCGAGAAGGCATCCGAGCCCACGTCCACCCCACCTGCCTGCGCCAGAACCTCATTGAGGTAGACCGGTAACATGCCGATCGGCACCACGCCCGGCTCGCGCACAGCGCCGCCGATGGAGATGCGCTGCGAGTTGAACTCCGCCACTTCGAGGCTGAACGTCGGGTCGATACGGGCCGCGATCAAACGCTCGAACACCGCATCTTCTGCCTCGGACAGGGTCATGTTGCCGACGTTGATCCGGCCGATGTCCGGGATCGCGATGTCGCCGTTGTCTTGCACCGTATAACCCTGTCGCTGGTTTTGCGCCGCGACGAGGCCGGCCATTTCCTCGACCGACGATTCCCACCGCGGGGTCGCGAGGATCAGAACGTCGCCCACCCCGATAACATAAGACCCCGGATCGACCGCCGGCGGCACGCGGAGTTCCAACGCGCCGGGGCGCGTCTGCGGATCGAAGACAGGCTCCGGCAGGCGCGCACCCCCGCGCAGCCGGGACCCCGCCCCCGCGATCCGCGAGAACGCGGCCGGAAGCGCCTCGGGTTGGTAGGCGGAGCGGTTGGCCTGCGCCACGACTGCGGTCGAAAGATCGACGACCTGAACGCTGTCATCGCCCCGGAAATTTGCGATGTCAGAAGAGATATATGCCGCCCCGCAGGCCGAAAGGCTCGCGAAAGCCAGACCAGCGATGAGGATGCGGATGATAGCCATGAAGCGTCCTTTGGTGCGCCGCCGCGCTCCAGCTGTACCGGAACACGAGGTTCTCGCGATCACAGAGGTGGGGCGCTTGCCGCGGCCGACATGTTTCCTCTGACGATGGCGTTCGTTAACCAACAAAAGATGCGTAAAGTGTTAATTAACAATTAAGACGCTAGGGATTTAACGCGTTTGACTGGCGTGCGTTTTGATAGCCCGCCTGTGTCCGCATCCGGAGGCGAGGAGAGTGAGAAAATGAGAAGCTGGGACGCGCCCGCCCCTGCGGAATTGGTCTACGTTGTCGGAGACGTGCACGGCTGCGTCGACAAGCTGCACACCCTCCTGACGCGGATCGACATGGATGCGGGCGACCATGCGGGCGGGTCCGGCAAAGTCGTCTTCGTGGGCGATTATATCGACCGCGGTGAGGCCAGCGCAGACGTGTTGCGTTTTCTGGCGGAGATGACGGCTGACTTCCCGGAACGGATCGTGGCGCTCATGGGCAACCACGAACGGATGATGCTGGATTTTCTGGCTGATCCCACCGGGGCGGCGAAGCGCTGGCTTCGCTACGGCGGCCTGCAAACTCTGGCCAGCTTCGGCGTCGGCGCGGGGTTGACGACGGACAGCAGGAACGCCGGAGACCTCCTCGACGCGGCAGGGGATTTGAGGGAGGCCATGGGAACCGACCTCGTCGATTGGATCAAGAATCTGCCGCTCTCCTGGTCAACCGGCACGCTATGGGTCACCCATGCCGGTGCCGATCCGGACCTTGCGATGAGCGTCCAGAAATCCAAGGCGTTGCTGTGGGGAGCAGATACCTTCCTGTCGCAGGAAAGAACGGACGGGCAATGGGTCGCATTTGGCCATCAGCCCTTCGAGACGCCTTTCGCAGAACAGGGACGCATTGCCGTCGATACCGGCGCCGTTTACGGCGGCGTCATGACGGCCGCGCGCGTGGACCCAAGTGGCGATGTCCGCTTTCTTCAGTCGTAAGGCCCGGCGCGCGGCGTCATACCTCAACGAAATCCACGCGGCGTCCCGTCAGTCTCCACGCCCATGGATCATGGTGAGCAAGGTCTGCCAGACGATCCACGCATCGAGCCGGAAGCAGGCGCGATTGATATACTCCGCATCCGTGGCCGCCTTGGCGCGGGTGTCCTGCAACCCCACGGCATAACCATGTCTGATTTGCGAGAGGCCGCTCATCCCCGGCAGAAACGCGAGGCGCTGCCGGTACTCGGGGATGCGCGTCAGAAACTCTGCGGCATGATGAACGCAATCGGGACGCGGGCCAATCAAGCTCATTTCCCGACGCAGCACGTTGATTGCCTGCGGTAGTTCATCAAGCCCCATGCGGCGCAGGATCCGACCGAGTGGCGTGATACGGTCCACCTCCACCGGGTCGAAGGCCCCTCGTTCACATGGCCCCGGCGCCATCGTGCGGAACTTGTAGGTCACGAAACTCTCTCCCCCCCTGCCCATGCGGCACTGGCGGTAAAACAAGGGTCCGGGGTTGAGAATTGGGTTCAGGATCAACAGCGCGGCGCCCAGTAGGACCACGATCGGCATGAGAGCGAGAGCGCCGAGAACATCCAGAACCGCGCGGACACGCCAATAGGCTTCCGAGCCACCAACACGTTGTCCTCGCGGAGGGGCGAGGTCCACGAAGCCTTGCAATGGCAGGGCGAGAGACCGGTCAAAATTCGGGACGATCGTCATGTCATTTCCTCAGCCACACAACGGCAAATACCTCAGACAACGCAACGCGACCTGAGGCGCGTAATACGGCAACTCAACCCGATGTCCTTTAAGATCAGGTTAAACACTGCGGCCTATGGTCGAGAGATTGCAGGAGAGCCCGATGCGGGAGGGCACAACGGTATCTTGCGTCCGATAGAGGATTGAAATGGCAGGAAAGAAGAGCCCCCGGATCGCCATTCTCGGCTCTGTCGGCGTCCCTGCGCGATACGGAGGATTTGAAACACTTGCCGAGCATCTGGTGCGTTTCCATGCAGCGCACGATCGGCCCGAAGAGCTGAGCGTCTATTGCAGCACCCGCGCCTACGCGCAGCGGCCTGATACCTTTTGCAACGCCGCGCTGCGATATTCCCGCCTCCCGGCCAACGGCGCATGCAGCGTGGTTTATGACGCCACAACCCTGCGCGATGCCGCGCGACGGGGCACCGATGTGGCGCTCCTCCTTGGCGTTTCAGGCGCCATCGCCCTGCCAAGGCTGTCGCGCCGTGACATGGCGGTGGTGACCCATGTGGATGGGCTCGAATCGCACCGGGCGAAGTGGTCCCGCCCCGCGCGCGCCTTCCTGCAGTGGTCCGAGACGTTGGCGGTCAGATATTCCGACGCGATCATCGCCGACAGTCCGGTCATCGCCGCGCGCTTGCGTCGGACCTATGGCATCAGGGCCGAGGTCATTGCCTACGGCGGCGATCATGCCACGCACACGCCGGATCCGCCGCCCGCGCGGTGCGACCTGCCCGAGGATTACGCCCTCGCGCTGTGCCGAATCGAGCCTGAGAACAATGTCGAGATGATCCTGCAGGCCTTCTCAACTTCGGACAAGCCTCTGGTTTTCGTCGGAAATTGGGATGCCAACAGCTATGGCCGAGGCCTGAAGGCACGCTATGCGGCCGCCTCGAACCTGCACCTTCACGACCCGGTTTATGAGGCCGCGCGCCTCTATCAGCTGCGTCAGGGTGCGGCGCTCTATGTTCATGGCCATTCAGCAGGCGGCACCAATCCATCGCTGGTCGAGATGATGCATTTCGGCCTGCCCGTGCTGGCCTATGACTGCGCCTTCAATCGCGAGACGACTGCGAACAAGGCTCAATACTTTGACGGAAATGATGCGCTCATTGCCGCGTTGAAGGCACCTCTTTTGGCAGATGGAGATGCCCTGAAGCGCGTCGCGCTGAACAACTATACTTGGGAGAAGGTCGGCGGTGCGTATTTCGACCTGTTCGCGCGTCTTGCGGGTTGAATGTCGCGAACAGAGCCTTGTTCGCCCAGACGCCGCCCTCGAGATAGGAGCAGCCGTGACCGAACGTTCAGCTCAGATGCGCGCGCATGGCCTGATAGATCACGGCCGTGGCCGCATTGGCGAGGTTCAGGGAGCGGATGTGGGGCGAGCGCATCGGCAAGTGGAACGTCCGCTTCGCACGGCTTTCCAGCACCTCGGCGGGAAGACCCTTCGTCTCTCGTCCGAATATCAGATAGGCATCGCCGGGGTATACCGGCTCGTAGACGGAGCCGCCTTCGCCGTCATTCTCGAACAGGAACAACTGCTCTTCGCGGGGGGCGCGGGCCGCGATGAAGTCCTGCCAGCTTTGGTATTCGCTCAACCGCACGTGCTTCCAGTAATCGAGCCCGGCGCGGCGCACGGATTTGTCGGAGATGTCGAAGCCGAGCGGATGGATCAGGATCAGTTCCAGATCCAGCGCCACGCAGGTCCGCCCGATCGTGCCGGTATTGCCGGGGATTTCGGGATGCACGAGCACGACCTTCATGTCCGCTCGGGGCGCTTCGGGATCAGGCGCCGCGGTTGCGGCGGCAGTCGGCTCAGGCATGAGGGCGGTCGCGTCCTGCCACGGTGCGCCACCGGTTCGCGCTTACCTTTGCGGAGCGGGCGTGGCGAGCGAGTTGCGCCTGAACGGCGTTGCGCCATGGGCCCTCAAGGCGCGTCGTTGCAAAGCCGTCCGCCCATTCGAGGATCTCTTCCGTATCGTCGGGGCGCAGGCGCAGGGCGCCGTCGATCAGGGTCTGGACCGAACCCGCGGGCGTGTACCAACGGTCCTGCATTTCGCGCAGGCGGCCGGGCAAGACCTTGCCCAAGCCGCGCACAAGCCCATTGTCCGCGAAACGCTGGATCAGGTGGCCCATCTCGTCGCGGCTGTAGGAGATCAGCGGCGGAAAGGTATCGAGGAAAAGCGGCCCCTTCTCGTCCATCGCGAAGCGCTCGATCTGGGCATGAAACCCGATACGCTCCGGGCGCTGCGCGACGCGGCGCCAGAACTCGGCCACATCGGTCGCCACACGGTCCAAGAGGCCGATGGCCGCCTTCGTGCCGGCCTTGCGGACCAAGGGCACCAGCATCATGTCGGGCGCCACGGCCTTCTGCGCAATCACCGGACGCAGCGATCCGGCTTCATCGATCAGCCGCAGGTGCGTTTCGGGCACGCGGATACCCGCCAGTCGCAGGCAGTCCACATAGGCATCGTGGCGGCGGGCCAACAGCTCCTGCACCTCGGGGTCACGGCCGCCGCGATAGACCGTCAGATCGTGATTGGCGAGCGGGCCGGAGGTCGGACGCATCGGCGCGCCGAAATGGCGCCGCTCGGTCGACGCGGTGCCGCCGGCGGCAAGCGCCGCGCGGATCATGCTGGTCAGATCAGACATGACATTCGGCTCTGCCACGTGCGGGCAGGACGAGACGAGCGGTCGACGGCAATGCGTGAAACATGATGGCGATCCCCCCGAATCTGATGTTGTGGTGTGGCCTGACCATGTACGGCGCCCCGCCTCCCGGACAAGTCACGTTAGCGTTTTGTTAACTCTGGGGCGTCTTAATGCCTGACATGCGTTGCGTAGGGGTCACGGTTTCAGGTCTCGCCTTGGTGACGGGCCTCTGCGGCTCGTCGGCCAGCGCCGGGCCATGGGCGCGCGACGCGGGGAGCGTGTTTACCTCGTTCCAGATCTCCGCCGAAGAAGCGCCCTTCGATGTCTCGGTCGGCCTGTGGGAGCCCGAGACTTACCTCAGTGCCTACGCAGAACTCGGCCTGGGGCGCAGCCTGACGCTCGGCGCGGATATCGGGCAGGGCGACACCAGCCGGCAGGCGGTGGGTTTCCTGCGCTATACGCTCTCTCCTCCCGACGCGACGTGGCAATACGCGGTGGATGCAGGTCTCGGCGCGCGTCAGGTAGGAGAGGCCGAACCCCACCGCCTCGTCAGGCTCGGCGCGTCGCTCGGGCGCGGGTTCGGTGAGGGCGGAGACGCGTGGTACATGCCGCTCCGCCATGACGGCGGTTGGGTAAACCTCGACATCACGGCGCTCTACGATCTGGAGTTGGAGGAGCCGATCCTGCAGGCCGAAGGGACCACCGGTTTCAGCCTGACGGACCGTGCCTCGCTGACGTTCTCGGTCAAGGCCGAACAATGGCCGGGGTCGGACCCCTTGGTGACAGGGTCCTCGTCTTTCGTGTTCCAGATCCTCGACAACACCCACCTGCGCCTCGGCGGGCGGGGGGCGCTCGCGGGGAGTAACGTGGTCGGTCTGACGTTGTCGGTATGGCAGGAGTTCTAGCGAGGGCGCGGCGCCCGACGCGCGGCCTCCCGCGCGTGATCAAAGCGCATCGCGACGCCCCCGCTCTCTCGCCGCGCCGGTTGGGAGCTGCTAGCGTCTCGCCATGACGACCGATCCCATCCGCCCCACTGATGACGAGGCCCGCGGCCTTGCGCGCGCGCTCATCGATACGGCCCGCTTCGCCGCTCTGGCCGTACTCGATCCCGCGACCAGTACCCCTTCCGTGAGCCGTATCGCGCTCGTGCCCGGTCCCGATGGCTGGCCCGTGACCCTCATTTCGACGCTTGCGAGCCATACGGCGGCGCTTGTCGCAAACCCCGCCTGCTCGATTCTGATCGGAGAGCCCGGTGCTAAGGGAGATCCCCTCACCCACCCGCGCCTGAGCTTGCAAGCCACGGCGGTTGCAGCGCAAAAATCCGAGCTTCGCGATCATTACCTTGCGCTCTACCCCAAGGCGAAACTCTACATCGATTTCGCCGATTTCCAGATGTTTCGTTTCGTGCCAACCCGTGCGTTTCTCAACGGCGGTTTCGGAAAGGCTTTCGAGCTGACACCGGACGACCTCTTGGGCTGATTGCCGCAATCCGGCCCCCACCCATGCGTTAAGCATTAGGCAACGCTCGAATTTCGTGCCAATCTGACAGCATGACAGATCGTACGCTCGACCCCGCCTTGATCGGAATCTGGCTGTTGCCCGGTCAGCCTCAAACCTATGAAATCACCGGCGATGGCAGTTACTACATCGCCGAACCCGAGGAGCCGTTGCAGTTCGCCGACGGTGGCGCGCAGATGATCTGGGGCGGGCGCAGCTACACCCGCGTCATTGGTGAGGGAGAGACCCATATCGGCACGTGGCGCGAGGATGCGACGGGCGACGGATGGGACTTCACCGTCGATCACGCCTACACGATCCTGAGCGCCTCGGATGGCTCGGGCGAGACCTTCACCGGCATCTGGGCGTTGCGCAACGAGGACACCAGCCTGTGGACCTGTGAAAAACAGGCGGAGATCGAGACCGACGGCGCGCATCTCACCTTCGTGACCCCCTCGGCCGAGCGCCTGACCTATGGATATGCGATCGACGAGGGCATTCTGACCCTGCTCGATCCCGACACTTGGCAGGAATTGACGCGCTACATCAGCGCTGAACGCATGGTCCGCAGCGCCGCAGGTTGAGCGCTATCCGCGTCCGAGCACGCCCTTGATCCTGCCCGTCAGGTTCGGCGTCACCCACCCGCCGTGAAGGTCACCGGGCTGCGGAATGACCTTGAGTTCCCCCACATGGGCCGCGTCCAGCGCGGTGGCGAAGAAGGCGATGTGATTGCGGAGCGCCTCGTATCGCGCGGTGGGTGCCGGGAAGCTCCACGCCGCGGCACGGGCGCGACGCCCGTTGATGACAAGATCGTAATAGATCGCCCGGCCCTTCACGGGGCAGGTCGTTTCATGGGCGATGGAAACCAGCGCAGACATCACGATGTCGGCGGGCGGGAAGAAGTAGGTCGGCGCCCGGCCCGTCTCGATCAGACGCTGCCCGGCGTCGGTGTCGGCGATGGGCACGCCCTTGAACCGCGCGGTCAGGCGATGCGGGACGCTCTGCACCTCGGGCGGAGAGGGATAATCTGAGACATTCTCGACGGGTAGCACGCAAGGCCTTTCCTGTGATCCTGCCCGCATCTACCGCGCGCGCCGCGCGGGCGCCACCTTGCAAAAGATGACCCCCGAAGGGCTGACGCGCCGCCGGGGGTGATCCAAGGCTCACAAGGCGTACGGCCTACTCAGTTATCGCAACGCGCGGTGACATAGGCCGCGCCCTTTACCGCCTGCGACCAGGTCACGCGCAGGGTCTGACCCGCGACGCCTTGGTAGCCCTGCGCGTAGGGGGCCGAGTAGATCGTCACGTTGGAGCTGGATTTCAGCGGGCCATCGGGCAGAACCGACAAGGCGTATTTCGCCGGCGCGCCGAAGGGCAGGTAATCGCTAAGATCGACATTCCAGCTTTGCACGGCAGAGCCCTCCACCGCGCGCACCGAGATCGGGTTCTCGGTCCGTTTGACGATGCCGTGGAAGACGTTGCCTTTGAATTCCAGATCCGCCGTCCGGTTCAGGTCCAATGGTGCGACGGAATCGTCGACACCGTCCACCGCCTCCAACTGCGCGCCGTTGGTCTTCTTGAACAGGTTGCCGGTGATCGACACGCCGTTAATGAAATGATCATCTCCGTGTGGCTTGATCGAGATGAAACGCATCCAGGGCGCGGTATTGGTGGCGAAGAAGATATTGCCCTGCACGGTGAGCCCGTGGAACGACAGCCCGCCCGAGAAATCCGGGCTCGGGTCCTTCTCGTTGGTCCACTCGACGTAGCAGTTGTCGACGTAATTGCCGGTGAAGGTGCATTTCGCATTGGCCTCGGCGATGACGATCCCCGGCGAGCGGACGCCCTCGACGATCCCGTCGCCCTGAAAAAAATGATTGCCCGAGATCAGGTTGCCCGAGCCCGAGATCACCCCGAAATGAAGGAACTTGTTGGCCCGGTTGTCGCGGATCTTGCAGTCGCTGGAGTTGATGTTGAAACAGATCGATTTGCGTTGTGGCACGTCCAGACCCTGCTCGTTCGACAGGAACTGACAGCGGTCGATCTGCATCCCCTGGCACCCTTCGTCGGCGCTGGTGATCGCGCGGTCCTTGGGGCCGGTGAAGTAGCAATCCTGTATCTGGAACACGAGCCCGTCGAGCGGCAGGTTGATGGCCGAACACAGACCGCCGCAGAGAAACTCGATATCCTTGATGATGAACCGCTGCAGGTTCTGCCAGCCGATGAAGTCCAGCATGTATTTGAAGCGGGTGAACGTGTAGGTCTGATTGGCTGGCGCGGCGCCAAGCGGCGACGACAGATAGACCTTGCTCTGGGCTGCATTGACCGCGCGGACATAGACCTCCCGGCCTACGCCTTGGGGCGCCGTGATTAGCGAGCCCACCTCGATTGAAGCCGCGTTGCTGACCCCGGTCAACTCGAACGCCGAGGCGGCGGAATACCCGGCGCTGCGGGTCGTCGTGGTATCGTCCCACGCGGCCGAGGCGCTGGCGGCGAACTGGCCATTCCGCACGACGCGCCGGTTCGCGTAGCTGTTCTTGTTGCCGACGATGGCCTGCACATCCAGCGGCGCGTCGAGGATGATCCGCCGCCCGCAGAGGTCGAACGCCTCGAAGTCGGACTGGTTGAAGAGCTGTTGCAGGCCTTTCTTCAGGCCCGTGACCTCATCGCCGAAGGCCTCGGCATAACCGTCGAGATCGAAGTTCTCGTTCAGCGCGAGGCGGACGCTGTCGGGCATGATGATCCGGCCCTCGAAACGCGCCGGATTGGTGAAGGTGAGGTTCGAGCCGATGTAGTAATCACCCTCGGGCACCAGAACCTCGCGGCCCTCGGCGGCGGCGTCTGCGGCTGCGAAGGCGGCGCGGTCGTCGGTGGTGCCGTCCCCCACGGCGCCGTAATCCCGCACGTCGACCCAATCCATCATCTGCCGGTGAAAAACGTGAGTCACGTCCTCCACGGTGATGCTTTCAATCCGCACCTGGCCGCCATTCGGGCCGGTGAGATCAAGGCCCACATGGGCATAGGTCGGCGCGACACCCCATGCCAGATCGACACCGCCGCGCTGGCCGGTGCCGAGGATCGCGGACACGGTCACGATCGTGCCGTAGGCAGGGATGGCGACATCGCTCGCCACCTCGGTCAGACCCGAGACATGCACATCGGACCCGCTGCCCGGCCATGCGGCAATCCGCACGTCCGGAAGGTTCCCGGAGAGCACCTTCACCCGGGCAGAGACCCGCAGGTAGGTGCCCGGAATGATCGGCGTCTGCCCCATCCAGCGCAGTTTCGTCACCGCGTCCGCCTTCACGATTTCCAGACAATCGCCGAAATCGCTGTCGGCCGCGGCGATGGCGGCATTCGCGGCGGTGGCCCATGTGTCGCTGCCCGGTCGGCCGTCCTGCCGTGACCAATCCGCAAGACCCTCGGCAAAGGCTGGCGGCATCAGGATTAGGCCGTCTGTGATAACCTGGTTCATGTCATACCCCTTTTCCGACGGGGCCGTGCGCCCGTCCAAAGGGGCCCCGCATGTTCCATCGACCGGAACAGGGGCAACCGAGGCGCCTGAACGGTCACCTCGGTTGTTTGCATTGTCTGCTGAAGAACCCCGCGATCAGCCGACTGGGACGGCCGAGCCACGGGTTGCGCTGCCATGATTAGGCCATAGAGGTTAAGAGATACTTAACGGCGGCGGTTTTTATGTCTGCGAGAGCGACCTTGTAGCGCTATACGCCCAGATCCGGCGCACGCAGCACTTGCACACCGTTGATGCGCCAGCCTGCCTCTGTCTCGATCATCGAGTAGCCGAGGTAGTGCAGGTTTCCAGCCTGATCGATCACCTCGACCCGCTGCACCGTCATGGAGCCCAATGTTTGCAGATCGATGAACTCGAAATCACTGGGCTCCCACACCATGGGGAACGCCTGCTGCACCATGCGGCCGAAGTTCTGCGGATCACCGAACAAGGCCTGAATGCTCGGGCTGGCGTATTGCCAAGCGTCGGTCACGTCTTCGGCCTCGAAGGCGCTGAACTGGCTGCCGATGACGGCTTCAATCTGCGGGTTTGGGTCAAGAATTTCCTGCGCCGTGGCGGGCAGAACCGCCGCGATGGCAAGGGCGAGGGACAGGATCAGGGCGCGGATCATGGGGCATCTCCTTGAAAAACACCCCATGATGTAGCGCGGCGTGACGCAAAGTCAGCCTGCGAGTTTGCCGGCCAGCCCGTCCTCGATCAATTGCACTGTTTCATCAATGCCATAGAGCGCGATGAAACCGCCGAAACGTGGCCCTTGCGAGGCGCCGAGGCAGACCTCGTAGAGCGCCTTGAACCAGTCACGCAAGGGCTCGAACCCGTGCTCCTTGCCGACCGCGAAGACGATGGTCTGGATCGCCTCGTCCTCCACCGGGCCGTCGTAGGCCTTGAGGCGAGACACGAGGTCTTCCATCGCCGCGCGCTCCTTCTCGTCGGGCAGGCGGAACTGGCGCGTGGGCTTCACGAAGTCGTTGTAGTAGCGCACCGCGAAGCCCGCCGCCTGATCCAGATCGGGGTGGGTCTCGGGGCTGGCGTCGGGCGCATAGCGGCGGATGAAGCCCCAGAGGCCTTCCTTGTCCTCGGCGCTGGCAACGCTGGCGAGGTTCAGGAGCATCGCGAAGCTGACGATCAGGGTCGAAGTCGGCACGTTGTGGCCGTGGATATGGTAGACCGGGTTGGCGAGCCGCTTGGCCGTGTCCTGATCGGCATAGGCGCGCAGCTGCTGGTGGTATTCGTCCACCGCCTTGGGGATCACGTCAAAATGCATCCGCTTGGCCGTCTTCGGCTTGCCGTACATGAAGTAGGACAGCGACTCGGTGGAGGCATAGGAGAGCCACTCATCGATGCTGATGCCGTTGCCGGAGGTCTTGGAGATCTTCTGCCCGCCCTCGTCGAGGAACAACTCGTAGGTATAGGTCTCGGGCGCCTTGGTGCCGAGGATCTCGCAGATCCGCGAATAGATCGGCGCGTTGGTGGAATGGTCCTTGCCGAACATCTCGAAATCCACGCCGAGCGCGGCCCAACGGGCGCCGAAATCGGGCTTCCATTGCAGCTTCACGTTGCCGCCTGTGACCGGCAGCGTCCATTCGCGGCCGTCCTCGTCGTCGAAGGTGATCGTGTGATCCTCGGCGTTCACCGACTTCATCGGCACGTAGAGCACACGGCCCGTCTCGGGATGGATCGGCAGGAAGATCGAATAGGTCTGCTGCCGCTCCTCGCGGAGCGATTTCAGCATCACCTTCATGATGTCGTCGTAACGCTCCACCGCGCGCTTGAGGATTTCGTCGAAGCGGCCGGACTTGTAGAAATCGGTGGCGGAGTAGAACTCGTACTCGAAGCCGAAGGTGTCGAGGAAGCGCCGCAGCATGGCGTTGTTGTGGTGGCCGAAGCTCTCGTGGGTGCCGAAGGGATCAGGCACGGCAGTCAGCGGGCGCTGCAAATGCGGCGTGAGGCTCTCGGAGTTGGGCACGTTGCCCGGCACTTTCCGCATCCCGTCGAGGTCGTCGGAGAAGCAGATCAGCTTGGTGGGAATGTCCGAGAGCACTTCGAAGGCCCGGCGCACCATGGTGGTACGCAGCACCTCGCCGAAGGTGCCGATGTGCGGCAGGCCCGAGGGGCCGTAGCCCGTCTCGAACAGCACGTAGCCCTTCTCGGGCGGCGCCTTCTCGTAGCGTTTCAGCACGCGGCGCGCCTCTTCGAAGGGCCAGGCCTTGGAGGTCATTGCAGCGTCGCGCAGATCGGTCATCTTCTCTCTTCCCATGGAACAGGGCCTTTCACGGCAGGCCCAAAACGATGACACCGCCCTATTGTCTGGGGCGCGCGTCGTCAATAAATGACACGCAGCAAGAGGAGAGACGCGGATGAGCGATCACAGTTTCACCCCCGAAGACAGCCTTGTCGCGGTCATGGTCGGCATTTCCGTGTCCGATCAGACGATCCGCACGTCCGAATTGCTGTCGATCGAGCAGATGGTGAACTACCTCCCGGTTTTCGGAAACTACGATTCCGACCGGATGCAGACCGTGGCCACGATCGTCTTCGACCTCCTGGAAGACGAGGACGGGCTCGACGCGCTTTTCGGCCTCGTGCTGGAGGGTCTGCCCGAGCATCTTTTCGAGACGGCCTATGCGCTGGCCTGTGACGTGGCCGCCGCCGATGGCAAGCTGGCGCAGGCCGAGCTGCGGTTCCTCGAGGAGATCCGCCACGTCTTCAACATCGACAGGCTCCATGCCGCCGCCATCGAGCGCGGCGCCCGCGCCCGGCACCAGACGGTCTGACGGCCAGCTCAGCCTTTCAGCGACACCCGCCGGGTGGTGTCTGACGTGCGCAGCGCCTCATGGATGCGGCGCAGGTTTTCATCGACGAAAGCCCGCTCACCGTCGGTCAGCTCGGTCACGCGGGGGTACATCGGATCGTGCCGGTCGTCGCGGATCGGCATGTCCCACCCGCCTGTCTCGTCAAAGAACGCACGCGCGCCGTCTTCGCCGAATTCCGTCAGGAACCCCTGAATGACCGTGTCGAGATAGCTGAGCAGGATCGGGTGCACGCCCTCCTCCTTGTGCTTCGGATCGACGGCGTAGATCTGCACCTCGAAGTCCTGCGCCTGACCGTGGGTGATCTGCGCAACGGGATGCCGCTGGTAGGCGCCCTCGCGCAGGTCGAGGGCTGTCCAATCCGCACCGGGCACCGCGGCGATCAAACCGTCGATGCGACCCTCCGAATCAGGTTCGACCGAGAGGAACGCGAGCTTGCGCAGTTTCGTGCCCTGCCAGACCCGTCGCCACCCCCTCACCTCGGCGGGCGATGCGAGCGGATAGGTGTGGGTTTTGCGGTTTACGAGGCTGCCATAGCCGAAGAAATACGGATCAATCATATGCTTACGAATGGGCCAATAGGCATCCTCTATCAAGCCCCTTGATCCGTCCCGCCGCTTCTGTATTCTCTCGCACGCACCCATAGGGAGACTTGGGCTCGTCGTTCTCGGCAGGCTTGGGCCGAAGGAGCAACCGCCCCGGTAAACTCTCAGGCAAATGGACCTGTGACGTGCAAATGATACTCTGGAGAGTGAGGGGAAACCCTCCGCCGAAGGGATAACGATCTCAGGCTGAAGGACAGAGGGGGCATCAGGATGGCATCGCGCTAGGCGGTGGACACATGATGCCGGGCCATTTGCCCCGCGCGGGAGGGGTAGAAGATGGCGAACGACGATCTGAAGACATTGGCATTGGCGGATCTGCACGCGGAACTGGGGGCGAAATTCGTCCCCTTCGCAGGCTACTCCATGCCGGTGCAATATCCCCTCGGCGTGATGGGAGAGCACCAGTGGACGCGAGAGAACGCGGGCCTCTTCGACGTCAGCCACATGGGTCAGGTCATGTTGCCGGCCGATGCGGTCGCGGGCCTTGAGAGCCTCGTGCCCGTCGATGTTGCCGGCCTCGCCGAAGGGCGCCAGCGCTACGGATTTTTCACCAACGATGCGGGCGGCGTGCTGGACGACCTGATGATCGCGCGGGTTCCGGACGGATTGTTCCTCGTGGTGAACGCCGGGTGCAAGGAGGCCGACATCGCGCATCTGCGCGCCCATATCGACGGCGTCGAGGTGATCGAGGACCGCGCGCTGCTGGCGTTGCAGGGACCGAAGGCGGAGGCGGCCCTGTCCGAGGTGCTGCCGGGCGCGGCAGCGATGGCGTTCATGGACAGCACCCGCATGGATTGGGACGGCACCGAGGTCTGGATCAGCCGGTCGGGTTATACCGGCGAGGACGGGTTCGAGATCTCGATCCCCGAGGACCGCGCCGAAGCCTTCGCGCGCGCGCTGCTTGCCGATGACCGGGTCGAGGCCATCGGCCTGGGCGCCCGGGACAGCCTGCGGCTGGAAGCGGGGCTGCCGCTCTATGGGCAGGACCTCTCTCCCACCATCAGCCCGGTCGAGGCCGGTCAGGCATGGGCCATCGGCAAGGTGCGCCGGCCCGGCGGTGAGCGCGCCGGCGGCTTTCCCGGTGCCGACGTGATCCTGCCGCAACTGGGCGGCAACGCCCCGCGCCGCCGCGTGGGACTGCTGCCCGAAGGCCGTGCACCGATGCGCGCCGGGGTTCAGATCTTCGACAGCGAGGACGCAGAAACGCCCATCGGGGAAATCACCTCCGGCGGATTCGGTCCCAGCCTCGGCAGCCCGATGGCGCTCGCGTTGATTGACGCCGACACGCCGAAGGATATTTCCTTGTTTGGAGAGGTGCGGGGCAAGCGCTTGCCCGTCACCCAGACCAAGCTTCCCTTCACCCCTCCCGGCTACAAACGCTGACCCTACCTAAACGACGGAGACACCTGATGAAATTTACCGAAGATCACGAATGGCTCAGCGCTGATGGCGACATCATCACTGTCGGCATCACGGAACACGCCGCGACGCAACTTGGCGACGTCGTCTACGTGGAACTTCCCGAAGTCGAGACGCAGGTCTCCAAGGGTGACGAGATCGTGGTGATCGAATCCGTGAAGGCGGCCTCCGACATCATGTCGCCGCTGGACGGCGAGATCGTCGAGACCAACGACGCGCTGGCAGACAAGCCCTCACTCGTGAACGAAGACGCCCTGGGCGCCGCATGGTTCTTCAAGATCAAGGTCGAAGATCCCGACGCGATCAACGAGTACATGTCCGAGGACGAGTACAAGGATCTGGTGGGCGACTGACCCACCGCCCCGCGCCAGACTGCAGGGGGAACCCCTTGTGGGTCAGAATTTGGGGGGCCAGCCCCCCAAACCCCCGGCCGTATTTGTGAAAAGATGAAGGAGCGCCCCGGTGGCGCGCGATGGAGCTCTATTATGCCTTGGACAACCACTGACTACGATCCGACCGACTTTGCCAATCGCCGCCATATCGGCCCTTCTCCTGCCGAGATGGCCGATATGCTGGAGGTTGTCGGGGCGAAGACCCTTGATGCGCTGATCGACGACACGGTGCCGGCCTCCATCCGGCAGGACACGGCGCTCGACTGGCCCGCGCTGTCGGAGGCAGAGCTTCTGGAGCACATGCGCGCGATCGCGGCGAAGAACAAGCCGATGGTCAGCATGATCGGCCAAGGGTATTTCGGCACCCACACGCCGCCCGCGATCCAGCGCAACGTGTTGGAAAACCCGGCATGGTACACGGCTTATACGCCCTATCAGCCGGAGATTGCCCAAGGGCGGCTCGAGGCGCTGCTGAACTTCCAGACGATGGTGGCCGATCTGACCGGGTTGCCGGTGGCCAATGCCTCCTTGCTGGATGAAGCGACGGCGGCGGCGGAAGCCATGGTGATGGCGCAGCGCGCGTCGAAATCCAAATCGCGCGTTTTCTTCGTGGACGAGAACTGCCACCCCCAGACCATCGCGGTCGTCGAGACCCGAGCCGAGCCCTTGGGCATCGAGGTTCAGGTTGCGGCGAGCGACAGCCTAGAGGCCGACGCGGTCTTCGGGGCGTTGTTCCAGTATCCCGGCACCTTCGGCGGCCTCTCCGATCCGTCCGAGCAGATCGCGGCATTGCACGAGCACAAGGCAATCGCCGTGGTGGCGACTGACCTGCTGGCGCTGACGCTGTTGAAAGAGCCGGGCGCCATGGGCGCGGACATCGCCGTCGGCTCAGCGCAGCGCTTCGGCGTGCCGCTTGGTTACGGCGGACCGCATGCCGCCTTCATGTCCTGCCGCGATGCGCTCAAGCGCTCGCTGCCCGGACGCATCGTGGGTGTCAGCGTCGACAGCCACGGCCAGAAAGCTTACCGCCTGTCCCTGCAAACCCGCGAGCAGCATATCCGCCGCGAGAAAGCGACCTCCAACGTCTGCACCGCCCAAGCACTACTGGCGGTCATGGCAAGTTTCTACGCCGTTTTCTACGGCCCCCAAGGCCTGCGCGCCATCGCCGAGCGGGTGCACCTGCGCGCCGCGCGGCTGGCCACATCGCTGGCAGCCGGTGGCTTCGCGCCGCAAAACGAGACCTTTTTTGACACGATGACCGTGGAAGTGGGCAACAAGCAGTCGCGCATCATGGCCGCGGCCGTGGCGCGGGGCATCAACCTGCGCGACGTGGGCGCCGACCGGATCGGCATTTCACTTGACGAGGTAACGACCGAGGCCCACCTCTCCGCCGTCTGCGAGGCCTTTGGCGTCGCGCTGGCCCCGGTGACCGATCTGCCGGCAATCCCCGACGACCTGCTGCGGAGCTCCGACTATCTGACCCATCCGATCTTTCACATGAACCGGGCCGAGTCCGAGATGATGCGCTACATGCGCCGCCTCTCGGATCGCGACCTGGCGCTCGATCGCGCGATGATCCCGCTCGGTTCCTGCACCATGAAGCTCAACGCCGCGGTGGAGATGATGCCGATCACCTGGCCGGAGTTCGGCAACCTGCATCCTTTCGCCCCCGCAGACCAGGCCGCGGGCTATGCCGAGATGCTGGAGGACCTCTCCGCCAAGCTCTGCGAGATCACCGGCTACGACGCCATGTCGCTCCAGCCGAACTCCGGCGCTCAAGGGGAATACGCCGGCCTGCTGACCATTGCCGCCTATCACCGCGCCAATGGCGAAGACCGCAACATCTGCCTGATCCCGGTCTCCGCCCATGGGACCAATCCGGCCTCTGCGCAGATGGCGGGAATGCAGGTGGTCGTGGTCAAGGCGCAGGAGAATGGAGACATCGACCTCGCCGATTTCCGCGCGAAGGCGGAGGCCGCAGGCGACAAGCTGGCCGCCTGCATGATCACCTACCCCTCGACCCACGGCGTGTTTGAGGAATCGGTGCGCGAGGTCTGCGACATCACCCATGAGTTCGGTGGCCAGGTCTATCTCGACGGCGCCAACCTGAACGCCATGGTGGGCCTCTCGAAACCTGGAGCCTTGGGTGCCGACGTCAGCCACCTGAACCTTCACAAGACGTTTTGCATCCCCCACGGCGGCGGCGGTCCCGGCATGGGCCCGATCGGCGTGAAATCGCACCTGGCACCCCACCTCCCCGGCCACCCAGAGACGGGCGGCGCGGCAGGTCCCGTATCGGCTGCGCCCTATGGCTCGGCCTCGATCCTGCCGATCTCCTATGCCTACATCCACCTGATGGGCGGCGAGGGCATCACCCAGGCAACCAAGGTGGCGATCCTCGGCGCCAACTACATCGCGCGCCGGCTCGAGGGGGACTACGGCGTTCTGTTCAAGGGCAAGACCGGTCGCGTCGCGCACGAGTGCATCCTCGACACCCGCCCCTTCGCGGAGGCCGGCGTGACCGTCGATGACATCGCCAAGCGCCTGATGGACAACGGCTTCCACGCCCCGACCATGAGCTGGCCCGTGGCCGGCACGCTGATGGTGGAGCCCACGGAATCCGAGACCAAGGCCGAGCTCGACCGCTTCATTACCGCCATGCAGTCGATCCGTGCGGAAATCGCCGAAGTCGAGAGCGGCAAGATCGCGGCTGACGACAGCCCGCTGCATCACGCGCCCCACACGATGGAGGACCTCGTCCGCGATTGGGATCGCCCCTATTCGCGCGAGCAGGGCTGCTTCCCGCCGGGCGCCTTCCGCGTCGACAAATACTGGCCCCCGGTCAACCGCGTCGACAACGTGGCCGGCGACCGCAACCTGATCTGTACCTGTCCGCCTCTGGAAGAATACATGGACGCGGCCGAATGACGAATAAGCCCCGGTCGCTCCACGCGCACCGGGGCTTTCTTCATCTTGGCCCATACAACTCTGGGGGGAGTCTTCCCGAAAGGAAGACGGGGGGCTAGCCCCCCTCCCCCGCCCCCTCAGCGCGAGCGGCCGAACCTTTGGTACAGGCCTTCCAGCGTGTACCTCTCGGCCACTGGGCCATGTTCCTCGGGATAGAAATTCGGATCGACGGGGATGCAATCGCGACCGCAGGCCTGCACCATCGTGCCTGTCGTGCCATCGACGAACCACAGCCGGCCGCCCGGCGTCGCGACCCAACCGTTCACCCCATAGCGCATGTCGCCTTCTACATCCTGGATCGATGGCACTTCCCCATCGTACCCCAATCCCCAGGCCGCATGGGTGTGCCAGGACGAGACGGCTCTCTGCCCCTCTTCGATCGGGAGCGACGCGCAACTCGCTTCGCCGCCCCAGGACACTTTCGTCGATGAATAATTGCCTTCCGCGTCCTGCAGGATGAAACCGCAGACCTCTCGATTGAAGCGGACCGACAGTTGGTTCATCGATTCCATCAGACCCTGCACAAACGCGAGTTCGCCCGCGTCTTGCGCCTTTGCGCCTGACATGGGAACGATTGCCATTGCAATGGCCAGAACGGCCGCGGTGGCGGTAGACTGTAGGGGGGATGAGCACATGGCAGTCAGGCTCCTCTGCGGGAAATGCAGGAAAAACCTAACGAAAATCGGCTGTCACGCAAAGCAGAAGATCATGGGTGCTTGGTGACTGAATAGTTTGTCGCTCTGGGCGACACGCTCGCGATTCCATGACGCGGGCTTGAAATGTGAGTGTCGAATACGGTCCGTTCAGATGGCGGCCCAATCGGTGTAGCGAAACGGCTTCGGGCGGGGCTTGCGCTCTTGGGGCTTGGGCTGACGCGGGCTCATGATCGGTTTCCTTTTCAACTTCACTTAAGAGGACAACAACTTGCCTCCCGTGGAAGTTCCGAAGGGTGCCGTTCAGATCGCCGCCCAATCCGTAAAGCGGAAGGGTTGAGGGCGGGGCTTGCGTTGCTGATGTTTCGGTTGGCGAGGGGTCATTGTCTTGCTCCTTTCCCGATCGAGATTAACCGTTTTCGACAGAACAATCTGCGGGCGGTCTCCTGTCTTGACAGGGCTAGATCGAGGCCCAATCGGTAAAGCGAAATGGTGTAGGAGCGGGTTGTGCGGGCGGGGTGCTCGGCTGATGGCGAGGCGTCTGGGCGGGGCGGGTCATGGTCTTTCCTTTGGCTGGTGTGACGGATGCAAACACGGTGCGGAACACCCCCGCTGTCACACAAAATCGCCGCGCTGATATCCGATATCCCAAGCCACGTTCCAGTTGGAAATTGCCGTGCATTCAGACATTTGGCGGAATGCAGCCGAAGGTCTCCTACCGTGAGCGGGAACTGGCACAGCGCTCGATTCTTTCGGTGTGCAGACGGAAATCCGCGCACTCGGAAGCCGCGAAGCCGCACCCTGACAACGAAGATGCTATTGGATTCTCGGTATCGCCGTCACCGGATTCGCAGACCAAGATTGCCCGCGCTTGTTGCACCCCGCAGGCCGGAAGGTCGCCTGAGCCCGGACACAAAAAAGGCGCGTCCGAAACCGGGCGCGCCATCGTCTTGTCAGCAAGTGCTGAAGGGTCGCTTAGACCGTCTTCAGGTTCACGGCGCTCTCGCGGCCATCGCGGCCAGCTTCGAGGTCGTAAGTCACTTTCTGGTTGTCGGCGAGGCCGGTCAGACCGGAGCGCTCAACAGCAGAGATGTGCACAAACACGTCCTTGCCGCCCGTCTCGGGTGCGATGAAGCCGAAGCCTTTAGTAGAGTTGAACCATTTCACGGTGCCGTTGGCCATCGTGTGTCTCCTAAGTATGTAGTCCGCCCGCGTGCATGCGGCGGTTTGGCGTCAGTTGGATAGCAGATCGAGACTGAGGCCTTGGTAGAGGAGACAGTAGATCGAGGTGCGGTAACGGTCGCAATTTCGATATGGCGTGGATCGGCAAGGAAATCAAGGGAAAGGGTTGGGGCGTCACCTCTCGCCGGATATTCGGCAATAGACTGCCGATAGGCGGGAAAGCACTAACGCGCTTCCCCGGTTGTCACGCGGTCCCTTATCGCACGAACTTCTTGTGTTTCAAACGCTTGGGCTCCAGCGCATCGGGGCCGAGGCGGCGCTTCTTGTCCTCCTCGTAGGCCGAGAAATCGCCCTCGAACCATTCCACGTGAGCCTCGCCCTCGAAGGCGAGGATGTGGGTGCAAATACGGTCGAGGAAGAAGCGGTCGTGCGAGATGACGACGGCACAGCCTGCGAAATCTGTCAGGGCGTCTTCCAAGGCACGCAGGGTTTCAACATCAAGGTCGTTGGTCGGCTCGTCGAGAAGCAGGACATTACCGCCGGATTTCAACAGCTTGGCCATGTGAACGCGGTTACGCTCACCGCCCGAGAGCTGGCCGACCTTCTTCTGTTGATCGCCGCCCTTGAAGTTGAAGGCCGAGCAATAGGCCCGCGAGTTCATGCTGGCGTCACCCAGTTCGATGATCTCGGCACCGCCGGAGATCTCCTCCCAGACCGTCGTGTTCGGGTCCAGCGCGTCGCGGGACTGATCGACATAGGCGAGGTCGACGGTATCGCCGTATTCCAGCGTGCCGGCATCGGGTTCTTCCTGTCCGGTGAGCATCCGGAAGAAAGTCGATTTGCCCGCTCCGTTGGGGCCGATGACACCAACGATGCCGCCGGGGGGCAGCGCGAAGGAGAGGTCTTCGATCAGCAGCTTGTCGCCGTAACCTTTTTTGAGATTCTCAATCTCGATCACCTTCTGGCCGAGCCGTTCCCCGTTCGGGATGATGATCGTGGCACGCGACAGCTTCTCGCGTTCGGATTTACCGGCCAGATCCTCGTAGGCGTTGATCCGGGCCTTCTGCTTGGCCTGACGTGCCTTGGCGCCCTGGCGGATCCACTCGAGTTCGCGCTCCAGCGTCTTCTGGCGCGTCTTGTCCTCGCGGGCCTCCTGCTCCAGCCGCTTGGCTTTTTGCTCCAGCCATGCGGAATAATTGCCCTCGTAGGGGATGCCCCGGCCGCGGTCGAGTTCGAGGATCCAGGACGTGATATCGTCAAGGAAATAACGGTCGTGGGTGACGATCAGGATCGTGCCCTTGTAGTCGATCAGATGCTGCTGAAGCCAAGCGATCGTCTCGGCGTCGAGGTGGTTGGTCGGCTCGTCGAGCAGCAACATCTCGGGCGCTTCGAGCAACAGTTTGCACAGCGCAACGCGCCGGCGCTCACCACCGGAGAGGGTTTCGACCGGCGCGTCATCGGGGGGGCAGCGCAGGGCCTCCATCGCGACGTCGATCTGGCTGTCGAGGTCCCAGAGGTTGTTGGCGTCGATCTCGTCCTGCAGCTGCGCCATCTCGTCGGCGGTCTCGTCGGAGTAATTCATCGCCAGCTCGTTGAAGCGGTCGAGCTTGGCCTTCTTCTCGGCCACGCCGAGCATCACGTTCTCGCGCACCGAGAGGCTCTCGTCGAGTTGCGGTTCCTGCGGCAAGTAGCCCACGCGGGCGCCTTCGGCGGACCATGCCTCGCCGGTGAAATCCTTGTCGATGCCCGCCATGATCTTCATCAGCGTGGATTTACCCGCGCCGTTGACGCCCACGACGCCGATTTTCACGCCGGGCAGGAAGGACAAGCGGATGTTTTCAAAGCACTTCTTGCCGCCGGGGTAGGTCTTGGACACACCGTCCATGTGGTACACGTATTGATAGGCCGCCATGGGTCCGCTCCGTTCCGAGAATTCGCTGTTCCGGCCTTCTTTAAAGGGGTGCCGCAGGAACAGCAATCAAGCGGCGTGAAGCTGTCGGCGAATGATCGCGGGCTCAGGCAGATTTCGCCGTCAGCACCTCTGCCGCGGGGATCACGACCGGCGCCGCGGCATCCACCATGGCAATCAGCGCGGCCCGGTCCATGGGGCGGGCAATGCCATACCCCTGAAGCTTGAAGCAGCCGTGTTCCTTCAGGAAGTCCGCTTGCTCAGCGCTCTCGACACCTTCCGCCAAGGTGCTGACACCCAATTCATCACAGAGCCGCAAAATCGAGGTGGTGATGATGCGGGCGGCGCGTTGGTGTGTGACATTGGAGATCAATGATCGGTCCAGTTTGACGCCGCTCACGTCCAGTTGGCTGAGGTGGGCCAGCCCCGCATATCCGACGCCGAAATCATCGAGGTACACAGCGAAGCCCTTGTTTCGAAGATCAGAAATGCGGGCGGCGGCGAGGCTGTCCGTGGTGTCGGAGCCGAAGAATGTCGTCTCGAGCACCTCGGCCACGAGAGAGGTTGAATCGAGCCCCGCGCGGCGCGCCTCATGATCCAGCCGGTCCAGGAAATCCGGGTGCGCGAGCGCGTCAGACGACGTGTTAAACGCCCCTTGAATCTTGTGACCCATCCCCTGCAGTTCAGAGACCAGCGACGTGGTCGCGCGGATCGCCGCGAAGTCGATGTCGGCCATCCGGTTCAGCCGCGCGGCAAATCCGAGGAATGTGTCGGGGCCGACCAGTTCGCCGTTCTTGCGGTGCCACCGCGCCAGCGCCTCGAACGAGCGGATCTTGCCGGTGCTTGTATCCAGAATCGGTTGGTAGACGAAACTGATGCCTCCCGAATCGAGCGTCTCGGCGAATTCTTCCAACAGGGCGTATTCCGCCTCCTGCCGCTCGTGCAGGACGGCATCGTAGCGGGCCACGTGCGGGGCGCCCGGCTTCTTCGCCTCATAGAGCGCGAAATCGGCAGATCGGATCAGGTCTTCGGCGGTCACCTTCTCGCCGTTGCTGAGCGCGATGCCGATGGAGGCGTTGCAGACCAGTGTCGCATCGACCCAGGTGATCGGAGTCCGGATTCGGTCGAGCAAAGCGTCGGCAATATGCTGCAGCTCATCAAAGGTCGCGACACCGGGACATCCCATGACGAATTCATCGCCCCCCATGCGGCACAGGAAATCGCCGTTGCGCGCCGTCGCCCGCATGGCATCGGCGACATGGATCAGCAGTTGATCGCCCGCGGCGTGGCCGTGGCTGTCGTTGACCGTCTTGAAATGATCCAGATCGATGAAGATCAGGCCCAGTTCACGGCCCTCCTTCGTGTCACGCCGCAGGATCGCGCTGGCATCGGCCAGCAAGGCGGCGCGGTTTTCCAGCGCGGTCAGGGCATCATGATGGGCGGCGTGGTAGAGGTAGGATTGCGCCTCTTTCAGCTCTTCCTCGTGATGCACCTGAGAGGTCACATCGCGCGACACCAACACCACGCGGTCTTCGCCGTCCCGCGATTCCACGACCGACAGATTGAACTCGTGCCAGAAGACCTCTCCATTCTTGCGCATGTTGGGGCGACGCACGAGGTTGTGGAATTCATAGCTGTCGGTGTCGAACGCGTAGGTCTCGATCTCTTCATCGCGGGGCTTCAACTCGGGCGGAAAGCAAAATTCCTGCGGCCGCCTGCCGATGATTTCCTCCAGCGTCCGGCCCATCGTCCGGCAATAGGCGGGGTTCGCCCAAAGAATGCGCGCGTTCATGTCCTGGTAGACCAGACCGTCGTTGGCATTCTCGACGACAGCACGCAGCACCGCCTCCTGCGCGGAGACGTCATCGAGGGTCTGCTCGACCTCTTCCAAGGCATTCTGCGCCCTGCTCGAAACGCGCATCTTGAGGAGCAGTATCGCCAGCGTCAAAAGCAGGAGGGACGCCAAAGCCAGCTCCGCGGCCAGAAACAGGATCGCGGGATCGACAGCCATCGGCTGCAGCCAATTTGCCAATGGCGCACTCATCATCACCCTACCTATCGCTGCACAGCCCGTTGCCGACGCGGCGCTTTCGCAGCCGCGCAGCGTTGGTTTCAGGGGACTTGATAGGAGGCGGGTTGCAAACCGAGCGTTAATGTCAGGGTCGCCGATAAACAGGTTTTAGCGCAAACATCGTTAAAATCCGCCATGGTTGCGCGAGGTGTCGCGCTACGGGCGACGATTGACAGGGCGCGCGCGCGGTCGCATCAAAGCGCGACTTTGAAGGGGCTGCACCTTGCGCCACATCCTGCCATTTGCCCAACCCGGACAGACGATTGGCCTCTTTGGCGGATCGTTCAACCCGCCGCACCGGGGCCATGTTCACGTCAGCCGCGAAGCCTTGAAACGCTTCGGGCTGGACCGCGTGTGGTGGCTGGTCTCTCCGGGCAATCCCTTGAAAACGAAGGGTCCCGCGCCACTTTCGCGGCGCATGGCAGCAGCGCGGGCGCTGGTCACCCATCCGCGTATCGAGGTCACCGATATCGAAGCGCATCTGGGCACGCGCTACACGGCGCAGACGCTGGAGAGGCTCTGCGCGCTCTATCCCGGTGTCCGCTTCGTCTGGCTCATGGGTGCCGACAACCTGGCGCAGTTTCACCTCTGGCAGAGGTGGGAATGGATCATGGAGTCCGTGCCGGTCGGCGTGCTGGCCCGCCCCGGCGACCGGATCTCGGCGCGCACCTCGGTCGCGGCGCAGAGGTACCGCCACGCAAAATTGCCGGCATCGGCGGCGCATCTGTTGGGCCGAACGACCCCGCCCGCGTGGTGCTTTCTCAACGTCCCGATGCTCGATGTCTCTAGCTCGGAGATACGCGCGCGCGGCGAGTGGGAATAGGCCGCAGCGGTCATCCGGCGAGGTGCCGCTCCCGGATCGCGAGCGAGGCTAGACCTGAGATCAGCAGCAAGGCGATCCCGGCCAGTGCAAGCCCGTCCGGCAAGGCGCCGAACACGAGCGCCCCGAAGAGCGTCCCCCAGACCAGTTGCGTGTAGACGAAGGGGGCCATGCGGCTGGCCTCGGCCCTGCGATAGGCGATGATGAGCAAGAGATTGCCGAGCATCGAACACGCCGCCGAGACCAGGGTGAGCCCGGCGACGGGCACGGTGAGCGTCGGCATCGCCGAGAGCCCCGGAACGGTCCGGATCAACGCTCCGATGACCAGTTGCGAGAACAGCAGCGCGCGGGGTCGCGCCACGTTCGAGATCCAGCGGCTCATCACGAGGTAGCCGCCGTAGAACATCCCCGCCAATATCGCGAACCCCATGCCGGGCGTCATCCCGAAGCCCGGTTTCACCACCAGAAGGACCCCGGCAAAGCCCAAGCAGATCAACCCGAAGCGCGCGGTCGAGAACGGCTCTCGCAGGAGCCAAACGGAGAGCAGCCACGACACGATAGGCCCTACAAAAAAGGCCGCAAAGACGTTTGCGATGGGCTCGGTCGACAGCGCGGTAAGGATCGAGGTGATGCCGCAGGCGACCAGAAGCGCGCGCGCCCAGATGCGCCAATCCGCAAAAAGCCGTGGCTCGACCAGATGGGCGACGAAGGGCGCCACCATGATCGCGCCGAGGGCGAAGCGGCTCCACGCCACGAAGAACGGGGCCACCGGCGTGCCACCGGAATGCAGCCCCGCGGTGAGGAATTTCCCGGCCGTATCGCCAGCCGGGATCAGGGCCATGGCAATCAACATCAGCGGGAGGGCGTGGCGCGTGTTCGTGTCCATCTCGCTAATCCTCTACGCGCTCCGCAGGGCGGGGGAAACCCTGGCTAGCTGTACACAAGTTCGTGTCATTTCCGGGGGTTGAGCGCCGCCCACAGGGCAACGTAAGCTGGACGAAACTGCCATGTGAATCGACTCGATGCTATCCAGACGGATTTTCCTCAGCGGGCTTCTTGCAAGCACCGCACCCGCTGCTTGGGCCGCCGCTCCGGAACGGTCGTTGCGTCCGACTGTCCGCCCCGACGATTTCCTGCGGCGCACGGTGCCCGAGGCTGCCGATATCCTCGAGGCCGCAAACCTCAGCGGGCGCGTGGGTTTCGCGGTGGCCGATGCCACCACCGGCGAGATGCTAGAGGTCGAAAACCCCCTCTACCCCCTGCCCCCCGCGTCGGTCGCGAAAACTGTTACCAGCGCTTATGCGATGGATCGTCTGGGTCCCAACTTCCGCTTCCGCACCCGGCTGGTGTCCGATGGCGTGGTGGCAGATGGCCGGCTGGATGGCGATCTGTGGCTCGTCGGCTCAGGCGATCCTCTGTTCGATACCGATGCGCTGGCCGCCATGGCCGACGCGCTGGTGACGCTCGGCGTGCAGGAGGTCACGGGTCGTTTCATGGTCGCCACCGGCGCGCTGCCCGAGATCTGGCAGATCGATCCCGATCAGCTCCCCCACGTGGGCTACAATCCGGCGATCTCTGCGTTGAACCTCAATTTCAATCGGGTCCATTTCGGGTGGGAACGGGTTGGTGAGGATTACACGATCTCCATGGACGCACGCTCGGCCTCGTTCCGGCCTGCGGTTCAAGTCGCCCGGATGCGGGTGGAGGAGCGGTCATCGCCCGTCTACACCTACGCCGATGCGCAGAGCCATGACGCCTGGACCGTCGCGCGCGGCGCATTGGGAGAAGCCGGCTCGCGGTGGCTGCCGGTGCGCCGTCCTGCCGCCTACACGGCCGATGTCCTCCAGACGCTGATGGAGGAACATGGGGTACGGCTCGGCGCGCCGGAGTTCGCGGCGGAGGCCCCCGGTGCGGCGCTCGTGCTGGCCGAGCACGTATCCGAGCCGCTCGAAGATATCCTGCGCGGCATGATGCGCTGGTCCACCAACCTCACCGCCGAAGTGTCGGGCCTTCTGGCCACGCAAGCCTCGGGGCAGGAGGTCACGAGCCTCGAGGAATCCGGCGCCGCCATGACGGCCTGGATGGAAGAGACCCTGGGCGCGCGAAACGCCGTCTTCGTGGATCATTCCGGCCTGGGCGTTGACAGCCGCATTCGCCCGCAGGACATGACCCACGCCCTTGTGGCGGCAGGACCGGACGGCCCCTTGCGCGGGTTGATGAAAGACGTTCCGATGCGCGATCCGAATGGCAACGTGATCCAGAGCCATCCGGTCGACGTTGTGGGCAAGACCGGCACGCTGAGCTTCGTCTCGGCGCTCACAGGCTTCGCACGCACGCCTTCGGGCCGCGATCTGGCCTTCACGATCTTCTGCGCCGATCTGGACCGCCGCGACGCGATCCCCGATGCGGAGCGGGAACGCCCCCCCGGCGCGCGCACGTATAACGGTGCGGCGAAGCGGCTTCAGCAGGCGCTGATCGAGCGGTGGGGCGTCGTCTACGACTGAGCGCGCGCGTTCGCGCTCCTCAAACGCAAAAGGCCACCCCGAGGGGTGGCCTTTGTTTCGTCTGTCGGCAGGTCTTACACGTTCAACGTGTTGCCGCCCTTGGGACCAGCGACCAGCCAGGCGATGAAGCCCAGGATCGGCAGGACCAGAATGACGATGGTCCAGATGACCTTTGCCAGCGTCGAGGCGCTGGAGGTCCATGTCTTGAAGATCGCGTAGATGTCAGCGATCAGGACGAGCAGGCCGAAAATGCCATATTCCATTGGGTTTCTCCTAAAGTGTTGCGTTGTTTGAACAACAGCGCCGGGAGAGTTTGGTTCCCAATTAATTTACCGGTGACGGTGGAACAGCGCGAAAATCCGCGCCTGCCGCGCAAAAGGTTCTGCGGCAGGGGCGCTCCGGGCGGTTGCCATCAGGCGCCGCGCAATGGCGAAGGACAAGAGCCCGAAGACAACGCCGCCCGCCGCCTGGCCGATCAGGACGCCCTCGGCTCCGAGCCATGCGGAGAAGACCAGCACCGGCAGGATCGTCCCGATCGTGTGACGCCCCCAGTTCACCCAGGTCGAGGTGAACGGATAGCCGATGTTGTTGAGGCTTGCGTTGGACACGAAGAGCATCCCGTTGAAGAAGAATGCCAACGCGAGCGGGCCGCAGAACAGGTAGATGAGCCCCCGCGCCTCTCCGGTGGCGTCGAAGAGGTTCACGATCGATTCGCGGAGGCCGAAGAGCACGGCACTCACGAACAGCACGACCAGTGCGGTGAACAGCAGGGCGTTGGTGTAGGCGCGCTTCACCCTCGCCTCGTTGCCGGCACCGAAATTCTGCCCGACGATTGGTCCGACTGCGCCCGAGAGCGCGAAGAGCACGCCGAAGGCCACGGGGGTCAGCCTGCCGATGATGGCCATGCCTGCCACGGCTTCCTCGCCATATTCCGCCATGGAGCGGGTCACGAAGGCTTGCCCGATGGGGGTGGCGAGTTGCGTCAGTATTGCCGGTGCCGCCAATGCCACGATTGGCGCGAAATCGAGCCGCAGGTCCGGCAGCGAGGGGCGCGCCAATCCGCCGTGGTGACGGTAGAGCGGGATGAGCGCGACCGCCGCGATGGCAACCCGTGCCACGACCGAGGCGATGGCCGCGCCGGTCAATTCCAGATCGAGGCCGAAGATCAGGATCGGGTCCAGAACAGCGTTGACGACCCCGCCGATGATCGTCGCCATCATCGCGCGCCGCGCGTCGCCGTGAGCGCGCAGGATCGCGCCGCCGACCATGCCCACCAGCAGTAGCGGCAGCGACGGGATCACGATGCGCAGATAGCCGACCGCCAGATCATGGGTCGCCTCGCTCGCGCCAAGCAGGGTGACCAGCGCCGGCAGGTTGAGCCAGACAATCGTCGCGAAGGTCGTACCGAGCAAGAAGCCCACGAGGAGCGTCGTACCGGCCCGGCGCCGGGCCGCGACGCCGTCTCCTGCGCCAAGCGCCCGTGCCACCAACGCGCCGCCTGCAATCGCCATGCCGATGCCGAACGACGAGGTGAAGAACAGGATGGCGCCTGCATAGCCGATGGCGGCTGCAAGTTCCTCTTTCCCCAACATCGAGATGAAGATCATGTCGACGAAGTCCACAAGGAACACCGCCATCAAGCCGACCGAAGAGGTCAGGGACATGATGGTGATGTGCTTGAAGAGAGAGCCTTCGAGGAAGACCGCTTGCGAATTTGCCATGGTCTGACCGTGCCATGGCGACGCGGCGCCCGCCACTCAAATGTATCACGGAGCTCGCGGCTGTTCGACCGTGGCGCGGCTCGGACAACCGCCGCGCCTATCCGTGCGAGTAAAGCAGGTGCAGGCCCGGCCTCAGAGGCTCGGCTTTACCTGCATCAGCCGCATGACATCCGCCATTTCCGGCCCCTTCTCGCGGCCCGTGACGGCCTTGCGCAGCGGCATGAAAAGACCCTTGCCCTTGCGGCCGGTCGCCTCTTTCACCGACGCCGTCCAATTGGCCCACGTGGTCTCGTCATAGGGCAGATCGGGGAGCATCCCGAAGGCCTCTGCGATGAACGCACGGTCCTCGTCAGCGACCAGTGGCGTCGCGCCGTCGCGGAACAGGGTCCACCAATCGGCGATCTCGGCACGCTTGGAGATATTGGCGCGAGCCACCTCCCAGAAATCCGGCGCGATCTCGGCGGGTACGCCGAGGGCCGCGATTTCGTGGGAGACATCCTCGTAGGGGGTCGCGTGCAGCACGCTGGCGGTCAGCGGCCATAGGTCCTCGACATCGAATTTCGTGGGGGCCGAGCCGAAGTGGTCCAGATCAAAGCCCTCAGCCAGTTCATCGACCGAAGAGGCCAGCTCCACCGGCTGAGAAGAACCGATCCGCGCCATGTGCGAGAGCAGCGCCATCGGCTCCATCCCCGCCTCGCGAAGATCCCGCAAGGACAGCGTGCCAAGGCGCTTCGACAGCGCCTCGCCCTGCGGTCCGGTCAGCAGCGAGTGATGGGCGAAGGCGGGCGCGGTCTTGCCGAGCGCTTCCATGATCTGGATCTGCGTCGCGGTGTTGGTGACATGGTCCGAGCCGCGCACGACGTGGGTCACGCCCATGTCGGTGTCGTCGACGACCGAAGCAATGGTGTAGAGCACCTGTCCGTCGGCGCGGATCAGCACCGGGTCGGAAACCGAGGCCGCGTCAATCGACAGATCGCCGAGGATGCCGTCGGTCCACTCGATCCGCTCGTGGTTCAGCTTGAAGCGCCAGACACCCTGCCCCCGCTCGGCGCGAAGGGCGGCTTTCTCGTCCTCGGAGAGCTTCAGCGCGGCGCGGTCATAGACGGGCGGCTGATGCATGTTCAGCTGCTTCTTGCGCTTCAGGTCCAGCTCGGTCGGTGTCTCCCACGCCTCGTAGAACCGCCCCTTCTCGCGCAGCTCGTCAGCGGCAGCGGCATAGCGGTCGAGACGGTCGGACTGCTTCTCGATCCGGTCCCAAGTCAGGCCGAGCCATTCGAGGTCTTCCTGAATCGCGTCGGCATATTCCTGGGTCGAGCGCTCGGGGTCGGTGTCGTCAAGGCGCAGGATGAACTCGCCGCCGGCCTTGCGCGCGATCAGGAAGTTGAACAGCGCGGTGCGCAGGTTGCCGACATGGATGAAACCAGTGGGGGAAGGGGCGAACCGGGTAACGACAGACATGGGACGAGCCTTTCAAGGAATGCGCGCCTTCCTCTTTCATGTGTGCCCGGATTTGTCCATATCGGGGGCATGAGCGCCGATCCCGCCCCACCTGACAGCTTTGCTCCAGACCTCGCCGTGATCGAGGGCATCGCCCTTGCCGCGCGCGACGCCTTGGCGCCGCCCTGGGCCGGACCCGCGCGCGAGGTGCTGATCCGGGTGGAGGAGATGGCCGACGACCAGATGCTGGCGGATCTGGAGATGGACGATCCGTTCGAGCTTACCGGCCTCTACGAGGGCATTCCGATGACCCACAAGTCGGTGCTGGACATGCCCGAGCGGCCCGACACCATCTGGCTCTTTCGCCGCGCGATCCTCGACGAATGGGTGGACCGCGGCAACGTCACCCTGACAGAGCTTGTGACCCACGTCCTGATCCACGAGTTCGCGCATCATTTCGGCTGGTCCGACGAGGACATCGCCCGCGTCGACCAATGGTGGGATTGAGCCCGCACCGCTCCCCCACAAAGGGCGCGCCCGGACGTCGCTTTCAGCGCGGTTTCACCGGCCAGATGGCGTCCAGATCGCGCAGACCGGCCGCAATGATCTCCTCCAGCACGCCAAGATCAACGTCGGCAAGCTTGTTGATGTAGAGGCAGGCCGCCCCCTTCTTGTGCTTGCCCAGACGATCCAGCATCTCGCCGAAATCGGCATAGCCCGGCATGATATAGATCGAGAGGTTGGCCTTGCGGGGGCTGAACCCCGTGGCCAGAGACGACCCGGAGCGACCGGTCTTGTAGGTGTAGTCATAGCGCCCGTAGCCGACGATGGAGGGGCCCCACATTTGCGGCTCGAACCCGGTGACCTGTCGAAACAGAGCATCCAGCGTCAACCCATCGGCACGGCGCGTCGGATGCTCGACCGCGTCGAGAAAGGCCATGACATCGGCGTCGGTTGGTTGGGTCTTGTTCTCGGTCATGCGCGAACCTTTGCGTGGGTCACGAGGGCTTATACCACAGATCGCGCACCCTGGAGGAGCCTGCGCTCAGACCCGCTCGCCCGCGTCCAGCTTTGCCAGAAACGCCTCGGCGCTGGCGATGGTCGCTGCGCGTTTCTCTTCGTCCATCCGGTTCCAGGTCCGATACATCTGCGCCATGCGTGGGTTCTTCGAGAAGCGCTCCTCGTGGCGGTCGAGAAACTGCCAATAGAGCGCGTTGAACGGACAGGCCCCCTCGCCGGTCTTCTGGCTGACGGCATAGGCACAGGACTTGCAGTAATCCGACATCTTGTTGATATAATTGCCGCCCGAAACGTAGGGCTTCGAGCCGACGATCCCGCCGTCGGCGAACTGGCTCATTCCGATGACGTTGGGCGCCTCCACCCATTCGTACGCGTCGGCGTAGACGGCAAGGTACCATTCGTGGACCTCATGCGGATCGACCCCGGCCAGCAGCGCGAAATTCCCCGTCACCATGAGCCTCTGGATATGATGGGCGTAGGCTTCGTCCCGTGTCTGGCCGATGGCTTCCGCGAGGCAGAGCATGTCCGTGTCGGCGCTCCAGTAAAACGCGGGGAGCGGACGATCGTGGCGCAGGACGTTGCGCTCGGTGTAGCCAGGTCCTTCGAGGAAATAGATCCCGCGCATGTATTCGCGCCAGCCGATGATCTGGCGGATGAAGCCTTCCACGGCGTTCAGGGGCGCGTCACCCGCACGGTAGGCCGCCTCCGCCGCGTCGCAGACCTCGCGCCAGCCAAGCAGGCCCGCATTCACATACATCGAGACGATCGCGTGGTAGAGGAAACGCTCCCCCTTCATCATCGCGTCCTGATAATCGCCGAAATGCGGCAGCGCTGTCTTGGTGAAATGGCTCAGCGCACGGCGGGCCTGCGCGGTGTCGGTGGCGAACCAGAAGGGCGTGAGCGTGCCGAAATTGTCGCCGAAGCGCGCCTCCACCAGTTCCAGCACCTCCGCCACCGTGTCGTCGGGGGTGAAGCGCATGGGCGCGACCTCGACAGAGCCGGGAGGCGGCTTGCGGTTCTCGTGGTCGTAGTTCCACTTGCCACCCTCGGGCGCGTCGCCGTCCATCAGCAGGCCGGTCTTGCGGCGCATCTCGCGGTAGAACCACTCCATCCGCAGTTCCTTGCGGCCCTCCGCCCAATCCGCGAACTCGGCGTGGGAGCAGAGGAAGCGGTCGTCGGGCAATTGGTGGACCGGGATCGGGCACTCCTCCAGCGCCGCGATCAGGCGGAACTCGCCGGGTTCGGTGGCCAGCACCTCTTTCGCGCCGGTCACCTCGGCCGCGCGCAGGATCTCACCGGGGATGGAGCCTGCATTGTCGGGATCGTCGAGGCGCGTGTAACGAACGGTCCAGCCGCCCTCGCGCAGGGCAGCGGCAAACTTGCGCATCGCCGCGAAGAGGAAGGCGATCTTCTTGGGGTGGTGTGGGACGTAGCTGGCCTCTGACCCGACCTCGGCCATGAGCACGACGTCGCGCGTCTTGTCCGCCTCGCGCAGGGCAGCAACGTCGGGAGAAAGCTGATCGCCCAGAACCAGGACGAGGCGCGGCGCTACCATGGGATCTCGGCCCCGGCGTAATCGACGAAAGTGCCGGTCTCTTTCAACTGCCCCATCACGTCGCAGAGCAGGCTGGCGGTTTCATCGGCGGGGACGGTCTTGTGGCTTGCCGCGTAGTTTGCAGTGAAAGGCGTGGCGACCGTGCCGGGGTGCATCGCTGCAACAAGCGCGTCGGGGTGGGTCCGCGCCAGTTCGATCGCCGCGCCGCGCACCAGCATGTTCGCCGCCGCTTTCGAGGCGCGGTAGCTGTGCCAGCCGCCGATGCGGTTGTCAGTGATGGAGCCCACGCGCGCCGTCAGAAACGCCGCGACCGAACGGCCGCGCTTCGGCAGGAGGCGCGGCAGGTGACGCAGTATGTTGGCGGTGCCGATGGTATTGACGGCAAAGACCTGCGCCATGGCGTCCGCGTCGATGGCCGCAAGCTGCTTTTCCGGCGCGTGACCCTCCTGCGCAAGAATGCCTGTAGCGACGAAAACCGTTTGAAACGGCTGCTCCAGCGCACCAAGCACCCGGTCCACGCTGGCCGCGTCGGCCACGTCCAGCCCATCCTCGCGCCGCGAGAGGGTTGTAACCCGCCCGCCCCGCGCCCGCATCTCGGCAACCATCGCCTGCCCGATCCCACCGGACGCGCCTATGACCAGAGCATCTATCATCTGCACGGAGGTAGATGGGCGCGGCTTTCGGTCAACCGCGCTGACCCGATATTTGGGGTTTTCAACCGCAGATGGATCAGTATTGTCTGCGCCCATGACCACGCGCATTCATATCGCCTTACCGACGGCTCCATTGCCGTCCGCGCTGCTTGGTCTGCTCCTCCTTAGCCGCCTCTGAGCGTGCCTTCTGGCGCGACCGCTCAGAGGGGAAACCGCGCCGGAGACACCATCAAACAAGCTAAGGAACACACCATGACCTCTGAAAACCATGCCTCCAAGATCGACTCCAACCGCGTCCTGATCTTCGACACCACCCTGCGCGACGGCGAGCAATCGCCCGGCGCGACGATGAGCCATGACGAGAAGCTGGAGATCGCAGGCCTGCTCGACGAGATGGGCGTCGACATCATCGAGGCCGGTTTCCCGATCGCCTCGGAGGGCGATTTCAACGCCGTCTCCGAGATCGCGAAGAACGCCGTCAACTCCACCATCTGCGGTCTGGCGCGCGCCAACCTGAAGGACATCGACCGCTGTTGGGAGGCGGTGAAACACGCGAAATCGCCGCGCATTCACACCTTCATCGGCACCTCGCCGCAGCACCGCGCGATCCCGAACCTGACCATGGACGAGATGGCCGACCGCATCCACGAGACGGTGACCCACGCGCGCAACCTCTGCGACAACGTGCAATGGTCGCCGATGGACGCCACGCGAACCGAGTGGGATTTCCTCGCCCGCACGGTCGAGATCGCGATCCGCGCCGGTGCCACGACGATCAACATCCCCGACACCGTCGGCTACACCGCGCCTGAGGAGAGCGCCGACCTGATCCGCCGCCTGATCGCCGAGGTGCCCGGCGCCGACGAGATCATCTTCGCGACGCACTGCCACAACGACCTCGGCATGGCGACGGCGAATTCGCTGGCCGCCGTCGCGGGCGGTGCGCGCCAGATCGAGTGCACCATCAACGGCTTGGGCGAGCGTGCGGGCAACACGGCGCTGGAAGAGGTCGTCATGGCGATGAAGACCCGCCACGACATCCTGCCCTACACCACGAAGATCGACAGCACGAAGATCATGCACTTGAGCCGGCGTGTAGCGACGGTCTCGGGCTTCAACGTGCAGCCCAACAAGGCCATCGTCGGCAAGAACGCCTTCGCCCACGAAAGTGGCATCCATCAGGACGGGATGCTGAAGTCCGCCGACACTTTCGAGATCATGCGGCCCGAGGACGTGGGTCTGGTTGAGACCAACATCGTCATGGGCAAGCATTCGGGCCGCGCCGCGCTGCGCTCGAAGCTGAAGGACCTGGGCTTCGATCTGGCCGACAACCAACTCAACGATCTCTTCGTGCGCTTCAAGGCGCTGGCCGACCGCAAGAAGGAGGTCTTCGACGACGACCTGATCGCGCTGGTCACTGACGCTGGCAGCGACGGGGAGGGACATCTGGAGGTCAACTTTCTGCGGGTCGTCTGCGGCACCGAGGCGCCCCAGACGGCAGAGCTGTCGCTGCGCGTGGGCGAGGAGGACAAGCAGGCGAGCGCCCAGGGCGACGGCCCGGTGGATGCCGCCTTCAACGCGGTGAAGGCCGTGTTCCCCAACGAAGCCGCCCTGCAGCTCTACCAGGTGAGCGCCGTGACCGAGGGCATGGACGCCCAGGCCACCGTGACCGTGCGCATCGAGGAAGACGGGCGCATCGCTACTGGCCAGTCGGCGGACACCGATACGGTGGTGGCCAGCGTGAAGGCCTACGTCAACGCGCTCAACCGCCTGATCGTGCGGCGCGAGAAGTCCGGCGGCGACGTGCCCGAGGTCTCCTACAAGGACATCGGTTGACACTGCGACCGGGGCACCATCGTGGTGCCGCGCGATCCTGAGCGATAGGTCTATGAGGCGGGCGGCAGCCCCCATGGAACGGTGACCGAAAGCGGGCGATGGGACACGCATCGCCCGCGGCGCCGCACGACACCGGACCCGGCGACTCATTGATTTCGCAGCGAAGCTGACCCGCCCCGCGACGGCGCTTCCATGCCTATGGTCCCTGCCCCCACTCTTGCGGGCAGGGGCCATGGCCGTCTATATGCGAGTCTGTGTTGGGCATCCTCGAAAAGGGGAGGCCCCTTTTTGAATGACGATTGGACCTCGCCCCATGGTCGGATTTTTTAGCAACTTGTTCTCGTCTGACATGGCGATCGATCTCGGGACCGCGAATACGCTGGTCTACGTGCGCGGTCGCGGCGTGATCCTGAACGAGCCCTCGGTCGTGGCCTACCAGGTCAAGGATGGCGTGAAGAAAGCGCTGGCCTTCGGGGAGGACGCCAAGCTGATGCTTGGTCGGACCCCCGGTTCAATCCAGGCGATCCGGCCCATGCGCGACGGGGTGATTGCGGACTTCGACGTGGCCGAGGAGATGATCAAGCACTTCATCTCGAAGGTGCACAAGCGCACGACCTTCACCAAGCCCAAGATCATCGTCTGTGTGCCCCACGGCGCGACGCCCGTGGAAAAACGCGCGATCCGGCAATCGGTTCTGGGCGCAGGCGCGCGCAAGGCGGGCCTGATCGCGGAACCCATCGCCGCGGCGATCGGGGCGGGCATGCCAATCACCGATCCCACCGGCTCCATGGTCGTGGACATCGGCGGCGGCACCACCGAGGTCGCGGTCCTGTCGCTGGCCGACATCGTTTACGCCCGCTCCGTGCGGGTGGGCGGTGACCGGATGGACGACGCGATCATCTCCTACCTGCGCCGCCAGCATAATCTGCTGATCGGTGAAGCCACGGCGGAGCGGATCAAGACCTCTATCGGCACCGCGCGGATGCCCGACGACGGGCGCGGCGCCTCGATGCGCATTCGCGGCCGCGACCTGCTCAACGGCGTGCCGAAAGAGACCGAGATTTCGCAGGCCCAGGTGGCCGAGGCGCTGGCCGAGCCGGTGCAACAGATCTGCGAGGCCGTCATGGGCGCGCTGGAAGCCACGCCGCCCGATCTGGCCGCCGATATCGTCGACCGTGGGGTGATGCTGACCGGGGGCGGCGCGCTTTTGGGAGAGCTGGACCTTGCCCTGCGCGAACAGACGGGCCTTGCGATCTCGGTCGCGGACGAGAGCTTGAACTGCGTCGCCCTCGGCACCGGCAAGGCGCTGGAATACGAGAATCTCCTGCGTCACGCGATCGACTACGACAGCTGAAGCAGCTCCCCGAAAGGCGATAGATGGCCCGGGACAGTTACGACGATTCCTATGCTCGCCCCGTCCGGCGTCTGCTGCTGACGGTTCTGGTGCTGTTGTTGCTTGTGCTCGTGTTGATCTGGCGCATCGACAACCCGCGGGTCGAACGGATGCGGGCGGCAGTGATCGACCGCTACGTGCCGAACATGGAATGGGTGATGGCGCCGATCACCGGCATCGCCCGGATGGCCGAGGATTTCCAAAGCTACACGCGCCTGTTCGAGCAGAACCAGGAACTGCGGCGCGAGTTGCAGCAGATGCGCGCCTGGCGCGAGGCGGCGCTGCAGCTGGAGCAGGAGAACGCCCGCCTGCTGGACCTCAACCGCGTGCAGCTCGATCCCGAGCTTACCTTCGTGACCGGTATTGTGCTAGCTGACAGCGGCTCCCCCTTTCGCCGGTCGGTGCTGCTCAACGTTGGCGCGCGCGACGGCATCCTCGACGGATGGGCGACGATGGACGGCCTTGGCGTCGTAGGCCGGATCTCGGGCGTCGGCGAAAGCACCAGCCGGGTGTTGTTGCTGACCGACGCGGCAAGCCGCATTCCGGTGACGATCCTGCCCTCGGGCCAGCAGGCGCTCTTGATGGGCGACAACACCGGTACGCCGCTTCTGGACTTCATCGATGACGCGCAGGACGTGGCGGCTGGCGACCGGGTCGTGACCTCGGGCGATGGCGGGTTGTTCCCTCCGGAACTGCTGGTCGGCCAAGTCGTCTTCACGTCCGACGGCCGGATGCGCGTGCGGATGTCGGCCGATCTGCAACGGCTCAACTTCATGCGCGTGATGCGCAGCCATCCCGGCACGACGCTCGACAGCCCTGCTGATCTGATCGGCCCGCCTTGGCCGCCGGAAGGCATGACGCTGAATGACGAGGGCGTGCCTGTCGCGCTGGAGCCGGAGGTCGAGGACCTTGCGGAAGAGCAGCCGTGAGCGTCTTCTCGCCCCGGCACATCTGGACCTACCGCGCCATCTTCGTGGGCCTCAGCCTCGGCATCATCACCCTGAAACTCCTGCCCCTGAACCTTGCGGCATCCGGCATCCCCGGCCCAGACCTCCTTGTTCTGCTGGCCTTCGCCTGGATGGTGCGGCAACCGGCGCTGGTGCCTCTCGGGCTGCTGCTGGTGATCTTCCTGCTGGCGGATTTTCTTTTCATGCGCCCGCCGGGGCTCTGGACCGCGCTGCTTCTGCTTGCCGCCGAAAGCCTGCGTCGCCGGCGTCTGACGATGACCGAGCTGCCGTTTCTGGTGGAATGGGGCATGGTGACGGTCATGGTCATGGGCATGGTTCTGCTCAACCGGCTGATCCTGTGGATGTTGCTGGTGGACCTCGATAGCCTTGGGCTAACGCTCGCTCATGGGATTGTGACGGTGGCGACCTATCCGGTCGTTGTTGTCATCTCGAAATTCGTTCTGCGAATCCGTAAACTGGGGCCTACTGAACTCGAAGCCCTCTGAGTCTGCCTGACATCCGATGAAACGCACTGCCAAAGAGCTTGAAGACAGCGCCCGCCAGATCGGGCGACGCGGCCTCATCGTGGGCGGCCTGTTTCTTGGCACCTCGGCGGTGCTGGCGGGCCGGATGCGCTACCTGCAGGTAGAGCGGGCCGATGACTTCCGGCTGCTGGCCGAGGACAACCGCATCTCCATCCGGGTGCTGCCACCGGAGCGCGGGCTGATCTTCGATCGCTCGGGCGTGCTTCTGGCGGGCAATGAGCCGGTCTACCGGATCACCTTCGTGCGCGAGGATGCCGACGACGTTGATGCCGTGCTGGACCGGTTGAGCCAGATCGTGACCCTCGACATGGAGCAGCTGGAACGCAAGCGCGCCGAGATTTTCGCCGTGCGTCCCTGGGTCCCGGTGACCATCGCCGACCGCCTGAGTTGGGAGGAAATGTCCTCGGTCGCCGTCAACGCCCCCGCCCTGCCCGGCGTGAACCCCGAAGTCGGCCTGTCACGCGCCTACCCGATGGGCGCGGATTTCGCCCATGTCGTGGGCTACGTGCGCAACGTGCCCGACGGATATCGGCAGGAAACCGGCGACAATGATCCGGTGCTGAGCATCCCCGATTTCCAGGTCGGCCTGCTGAACGTGGAAGAAGGGCTGGAAGAGACCCTCCGCGGCGATGCCGGCACGAAGCGCGTGGAGGTCAACGCCAACGGCCGCGTCATGCGCGAGTTGGATCGCGATCCCGCCGTGGCCGGAGGCGACGTGCAACTGACGGTGGACGCGGGGCTGCAGAACTACGTCGAGGCGCGGCTGCATGGCGAAAGCGCGGGCGTGGTGGTGATGGATTGTCAGAACGGCGACATCATGGCGCTGGCCTCCGCGCCCTCCTACGACCCGTCGATCTTCACCCGGCCCCTGTCCTCGACGATTTACGGCGGGTTGCTGAACGATCCCTACCGGCCGCTGTCGAACAAATCGACGCAAGGCCTCTATCCGCCCGGCTCCACCTACAAGATGGTGGTGGCCCTCGCGGCGCTGGAAGGCGGCTTCATTGCCCCGGACGAGACGGTGAACTGCCCCGGCTACATGGAGGTCGGCAACCGCCGCTTCCACTGCTGGCGGCGCGGCGGCCATGGGCGGGTCGACCTCGCCCGCAGCCTCGAGCAATCCTGCGATGTCTACTACTACGAACTGGCCCAACGGGTGGGGATCGAGAACATCTCCGCCATGGCAGTACGGCTCGGCTGCGGCGTGCGCCACGACCTGCCGCTCTCCAGCATCGCTCAAGGCCTCGCCCCCACCATGGATTGGAAGCGCCGCCGCTACGAGCAGGACTGGGTCGTGGGCGACACGCTCAACGCCTCCATCGGGCAGGGTTTCGTGCTGTCCTCGCCGCTGCATCTGGCGGTGATGACCGCCCGCATCGCCTCGGGCCGCGCGCTGGAGCCCTCGCTGGTGCGTTCGATCAACGGCGTACCACGGCGCGGCCCGGAGGCGCCCGATCTCGGCATCGACCCGGCGCACCTTGCGTTGGTGCACGAGGGCATGTGGCGGGTCAGCAACAGCTCCCGCGGGACCGCCTATCGCAGCCGCACCATGGCCGACGAATACACCATCGCCGGCAAGACCGGCACCAGCCAGGTCCGCAACATCACCGCCGCCGAGCGTGCGGCAGGGGTGATCAACAACCGTGACCTGCCTTGGGAACGGCGCGATCACGCGCTCTTCGTGGGCTTCGCGCCCTACGACAACCCACGCTACGCGGTCTCCGTCATCGTCGAGCATGGCGGCGGCGGCTCCACCGCGGCGGCCCCCATCGGGCGCGACGTGCTGCTGCGCGCGCAGGTGGGCGACGTGCCCCCGCCCGATCTCTACCCGGTCAGCCAGCGCCGCTCGATCCAGCAGATGCACGAGCGCCTGCCGATCCTCGAGACGCCCCCCACCCCCTCGGGCCGGGAGCCGCGCCGGGCATGAGTTTCCTCGAGTACAACGTCAAGTCGACCCCCACCGGCTGGCGCAAGATCCTCTACCTGAACTGGGCGCTGGCGCTCCTGCTCACCTCGGTGGCCTCGGTGGGCTTCCTGATGCTCTATTCCGTGGCCGGAGGCTCGTTCCAGCCCTGGGCCGAGGCGCAGATCCAGCGCTTCATCCTCGGTTTCGCCGTCATGCTGATCGTCGCCATGGTGCCGATCTGGTTCTGGCGCAACATGTCGGTCCTCGCCTATATCGTGGGGATCATCCTGCTGCTCTGGGTAGAATTCTTCGGCGTCTCGGGCGGCGGCGCGCAACGCTGGATCGACCTCGGCTTCATGCGCCTGCAACCCTCGGAGGTGGCCAAGATCACCGTGGTGATGATGCTGGCCGCCTATTACGACTGGCTCGACCTCGGCAAGGTCTCGCATCCGCTCTACGTGGCGATCCCGCTTTTGATTATCGGCCTGCCGGTGGGGCTGACCTTCATCCAGCCCGATCTCGGCACCTCCATGCTGATCCTGATGGGCGGCGGCTCGGTGATGTTCATGGCGGGCATGCATTGGCTCTATTTTGTCTCGGTCATCGGGTTGGGCGTGGGCGCGGTGAGCGCCGTCTTCGCCAGCCGCGGCACGTCGTGGCAGTTGCTGGCCGATTATCAGTACGGACGCATCGATACCTTCCTCGACCCCTCCTCCGACCCGCTCGGCGACGGCTATCATATCACCCAGAGCCAGATCGCCCTCGGCTCCGGCGGCTGGACCGGGCGCGGCTTCATGCAGGGCACCCAGATCCAGGGCGACTTCCTGCCCGAGAGCCACACCGACTTCATCTTCCCCACCCTGGCCGAGGAATTCGGCTTTGTCGGCGGCGCCTCGCTCCTGCTGCTCTACGTGTTGATCCTCGTCTTCTGCATCGTCACCGCCCTGATGGCGCGGGACCGCTATGCCTCGCTGATGGTGATCGGCGTGGCGGTGACGTTCTTCCTCTACTTCGCGCTCAACATGGCCATGGTCATGGGACTCGCGCCCGTGGTGGGCGTGCCGCTGCCGCTGGTCAGCTACGGCGGATCGGCGATGTTGGTCTTGATGGCGGCCTTCGGTTTGGTGCAATCAGCCCATGTGCACCGCGCCCGCTGATCGGGTGCCTGCCTGTCGCAAGCACCAAAGGAGACCCGATGTCAGCCCCCACGATCCTCTTCGCCGCAAAGCCCGACCGCTGGCCCACCTACGAGCCACATCTGCGCCGCGCTCTGGCCGCAGCGGGGATCAGTGACGCGAACCTGACCACGCAGGCTGACCCCTCGGACGTCGACTATATCGTCTATGCGCCCAACTCCGAGGTGCAGGATTTCACGCCTTACACCAAGCTCAAGGCGGTCCTGAACCTCTGGGCCGGGGTCGAGAACGTGACGGGCAACGCGACGCTCACGGCGCCCCTGGCACGGATGGTCGACACCGGGCTGACCGACGGCATGGTGGAGTGGTGCGTCGGCCACACGCTGCGCCACCACCTCGGCATGGATACCCATATCCACGGACAGGACGGCATCTGGCGCAATGGCAGCGTGCCGCCCCTCGCCCGGAACCGCCCGGTGACAGTGCTCGGCCTCGGCGCCCTGGGTGAAGCCGTGGCACAGGCGCTCCACGGCCTCGGCTTCCCCGTCAGCGGCTGGTCCCGGTCCCCAAAGAGTATCGCGAACGTCACGACCCACCACGGAGAGGAGGGTCTGCAGGCCGCACTCTCCAGGGCTGAAATCGTCATTCTCCTGCTTCCCGACACGCCAGCAACCGAGAATATCCTGAACGCCAAGACCCTCGCAGCCCTGCCCGAGGGAGCCGTGCTGATCAACCCCGGCCGCGGCCCGCTGATCGACGATGACGCCCTGCTCGCAGCCCTCGACAGCGGCCAGATCGGCCACGCCACCCTCGATGTCTTCAGGCAAGAGCCCCTGCCCGAGGCGCATCCCTTCTGGGCCCATCCCAAGATCACGGTGACTCCGCACATCGCCTCCGAGACCCGACCGGAGACAGCTTCGGAAACCGTCGCGGAGAACATCCGCCGCGGCGAGGCAGGCGAGCCCTTCCTCCATCTCGTCGATCGCAACCTCGGCTACTGATCCGACGCCTAGGCTTCATCTTTTCAAAAATACGGCCGGGGGTCCGGGGGCTGGCCCCCGGCCACCCTCACCGCAAACGCGGCGGCTTCTCGGGATCGCGCCCGGGCGCCGAGGGCACTGCGGGCTCTGCCGGTTGCGGCAGGTCGAACCGCAATCCAACCTTCGCAAAAGTCGCGCACATCGGGTCCGACGCGCGGAAGAACCCGACGTCGAGGCTGCCGGCTTCCAGCCCCGAGAAGCTGAGGGCGTCACCCACCAGTTGCGCCAAGGCACCCTCGTAGCCGTCCACCGCATCGACAAAAGCCAGCAAATGCCCGCGGCGGCCGTCGTCGTAGCCGGTGGCCACGAGATAGGCCAGCGCGGCGCGGCCGTGGGTTGTTGCAAGGCGCGCATCCAGCGCGGTCAGCAGCGTCTCGGGCAGACCCTGCGGCGGCAACACCTCGTCGGGGCGGTCTTCCACGGTCTCCGGCGCCTGCGCCAAGGTGCCCGACAGCCATTCGACAGCCTCGCCCTCCAGTACCGTCTCGAAATCCGTGCCGAGGTTGACGGCAAGCCCCAACCCGGCCTCCGCCAACATCCCTGACATGACCCGGCCGGACATGCCGACGAAAGGCGCGATCTTTCCGGCGAAAGCCGCGAGCCGTTCCTCCCGGTCGAAGGCCACGACAAGGTCCGCCCCCTCGACCGAGAACACCTTCGGCTTGATGCTCTCGCCTTCGGCCTCTTCGTCGAGCAACAGGAACATCTCGGACGCGGCGAGGCGGTCGAACCAGGCGAGCCGCGCCTTGGCGTCCTCCGGGGCGGCCTCCATGGCTGCGAAAGATTCATCCAAAGGTGTCATCGCGATAATTCCTCTGCCACTCGGGCGCGCAGGACGGGCAAAAGCTCCTCCTCGAACCACGGATTGCGTTTGAGCCACGCGGTATTGCGCCACGAGGGATGAGGCAAGGGGAAGACATCCGGGCCGTGCTCGCGCCACGCGGCCACCCGGGCTGTCACCGTCGACTTGTCTCCCAGATGCCACGCCTGGGCATAGCCGCCGACCAGCAACGTGAGCCGAACGTCTCCCAACGCCTCCAGCAGCGGCGCACGCCAGGTGCGCGCGCAGATTTTCGGCGGCGGCAGGTCGGACCCTTTCGCGTCATAGCCGGGAAAACAGAAGGCCATGGGCAGGATCGCGATCTGGTCGCGGTCGTAGAAGATGGCCTTGTCCACGCCCATCCAGTCCCGCAGGCGATCCCCTGAGGGGTCGGTGAAAGGTCGCCCCGAGTTATGGACCCGCGCGCCGGGCGCCTGTCCTGCGATCAGGATGCGCGCGCTTGGGCGGAACCAGACCACCGGGCGCGGGACGTGGCGCGTCTTGGTCAGCGCGAATCGCTCCGCGCAGAGCTGGCAGCCGGTGATCTGCTTGGCGATATCCATGGCGCCTATCTAGGCAGCATTTGCAGGGGCGAAAGGGGGCTGGACTACAATTCTTCATTTCTATAAATATAGAAATATGAAACAGACCACACCGCCCCTCCCCGAGATCACCCTCGCCGCAACGGCCTTCGCGGCGCTCGGGTCCGAGCAACGGCTTGCCATCGTGCGACGCCTCGTTCGCGCGGGACCCGCCGGGTTGCCGATGGGGGACCTGGGCCGTGACGTGGGCGTCACCGGCTCGGTCCTCACGCATCATCTCAAGCAGCTTGTTTCGGCGGGATTGGTGAAACAACGAAAAGACGGTCGGCGCATCCTGTCGAGCATCGACCTCCCGGCAATCAACGCGCTCTCGGCGTTTCTCGTGGCGGAATGCTGCGCGGACGTGGGTTGGGAGCATCTGGAAAACGGACACGGACACACCCATGACTGATCAATCCCTCTCGCCCCGCCTGTTGCCGAGCCTTTGGGGCCGGATCGACCGCGTCGCCTTGACCGGCGCGTTGATCCTGCTCGTCCTCGCCATCTTCGACCGGCCCGCCGTGGTGCCGACGATTGAGGAAACGCTCGAGCACTTCTGGGGCACCCTGCCCTTCATCCTCTTTGCCGTGCTTGCCATCGGCTACATGAAGGCCACCGGCTCAGAGCGCCTGCTCGATGGCGCGTTTCAGGGCCGCGAGATGCGGATGATCGTGATGGGCGCGCTTGTCGGCGGCCTCTCCCCCTTCTGCTCCTGCCAGGTCATTCCCTTCGTCGCCGCCCTCCTTGCCGCCGGCGCGCCCTTGAGCGCGGTCATGGCCTTCTGGCTGGCCTCGCCGCTGATGGATCCCGCGATGTTCTCGATCACCGCGGGCGGCATCGGCTTTGACTTCGCCGTAGCCAAGACAATCGCGGCCGTGGGCCTGGGGATCATGGGCGGCTTTACCGTCAAGATGCTGGCCAACAGCGCCGTTTTCGCCGACCCGCTGCGCGCGCAACCGGCTAGCGCTGGCTGCTGCAGCGGCAAGAAGCTGACGCTGAACTGGAAGTTCTGGCAGGACGCGGACCGCCGATCGACCTTCGGGCGCACGACTTGGGACAATCTGCTGTTCCTCGGCAAATGGCTGATGTTCGCCTACCTCCTGCAATCGCTCCTGATTTCCTATGTGCCCGCAGACCTGATCGCGCAGGTCATCGGCGGCGACGGTCTGATGCCAATCCTGATCGGCGCGCTGGTCGGCGCTCCGGCTTACCTCAACGGCTATGCGGCGGTGCCACTGGTCGGCGGCCTGATGGAGCAGGGCATGAGCCCCGGTGCCGGCATGGCCTTCATGGTTGCAGGCGGCGTCAGCTGCATCCCCGCGGCGGTGGCCGTCTGGGCCCTCGTGAAGCCGCGTATCTTCGTGGCCTACCTCGCCCTTGCGCTTTCCGGTGCCGTAATCGCAGGGATTGCGTGGAGTTTCGTCGCTTAGTTATGGACGCCCCGGCCCCCATTCGTTAATCACCTTTGAACGAAAAAACGGGGACGGACATGTATCGGGTTTGGAACTTCATCACCGGTTATTCGCTGCTTTTGATCTCGGGCGCGGTCATCGCGCTGATCTGGGCGAATATCGACATCACCAGCTATCACCACTTCACCGAGTTCGTGATCTGGGAGGATGGCCCGATCGGCCACCTGCATGATGACGGCCACGGCCATGTCGTACGGACCCTGACGCTCCACTACCTCGTGAACGACGTCCTCATGGCGCTGTTCTTCGCCATCGCGGCGAAAGAGGTCTGGGAGGCCGTGATCCTCAAGAACGGCTCGTTGCGCGGCAAGAAGGCGGCGACGCCCCTCGTGGCGACCCTCGGCGGTATGGTCGGCCCGATCTCGATCTACCTCGGCATCGCTTATTTCCTTGGCTCTTCGACCTATGACGCTGTGGCAAACGGATGGGCGATCCCCACCGCCACGGACATCGCCTTCTCCTACCTCGTCGGGCGCATGGTCTTCGGCGCCGGTCACCCGGCCGTCCGCTTCCTGTTGCTTCTGGCGATTGCCGATGACGCGGCAGGCTTGCTGATCCTCGCGATTTTCTATCCGTCGGGCGAACTCGCACCGGTCTGGTTGCTGCTCTCCTTCGGCGCCGCCCTTGGTGTGTTTCTCCTGGCCAACTGGCTGCCCCGCTACCTCGACCGAGGCGACCAGGTGCGTCGCCGCTCCACTTGGGTGCGCCAGAAGCTGACGTTCTGGCCCTACGCCATCGCGGGCTGCCTCAGCTGGTACGGCTTCATGATGTCGGGCCTGCACCCGGCCCTTGGCCTGCTGCCCATCGTGCCGACGATCCCCCACGCCGACCGCGCTTTCGGCCTGTTCTCGGCGGCGGAAGAGCATCTGCACGACCTTCTCAACACCATGGAACATGCGCTGAAATACCCGGTCGAGATCATCCTTGGCCTGTTCGGCCTGATGAACGCGGGCGTGGCCTTCTCGGCCATGGGCGAGGCGACGTGGCTGGTTCTGGCCGGTCTTCTCATCGGCAAGCCGGTCGGCATCTTCCTGTTCGGATGGCTCGCGGCAAAGCCCCTCCGGTTGGGGCTGCCACAGGGCATGCGCCTGATTGACCTCGTGGTGATCGGCTTCGTCGCGGCCATCGGCTTCACCGTCTCGCTCTTCGTGGCCGCGGTCGCCTTCGATCCCGGCCCGGTGCAGGACGCGGCGAAGATGGGTGCGCTGTTCTCCTTCGGTGCAGCTGCCGTATCGATCCTGTCGGGCAAGCTGACACGCGTCCAGAAGCAAGAGCTCTGAGCCCGCATCCCCCGTGCCACCCGGCGCGGGGGATTGCTCAATTGTTTGAAAATTCCCTGTGATTGATGGGGAAATGGACATAATACTGCCCTAATGGGGCGGTATGTTTCCACAATGGTGACGTCTCGCATCCAAGACAGGACGCACCGGGCAGGCAAATTGGGCGGCAGTAATAATGTTGGAGTTCTCGGGAGTATCGAAGTCCTTTTGGACCGGTGAGCGCCGAAAGGTGATCCTCGACCGAGCCTCGTTCCGCGTCGACATTGGCTATTCGATGGGCATCCTGGCCCCCAATGGCACCGGCAAGACGACCCTCATCAAGATGATGTGCGGGCTGGAAAAGCCCGACGAAGGCACGATCACCCGCAACGCCCGGATCTCGTTTCCGCTCGGCTTCATGGGTGGCATCCTCAACAAGCTCTCGGCCAAGGAAAACGCGCGTTACATCGCGCAGCTCTACGGGCTCGACCCCGACTACGTGGAAGCCTTCTGCCGGTGGGTCTGCGGGATCGAGGAATATTTCGATATGCCCGTCGGCACCTATTCCGGCGGCATGAAGGCGCGATTCAACTTCTCGCTGCTTTTGGCGCTGGAGTTTGATATCTACCTGATCGACGAAGGCATGCCGAGTTCGACGGACGCCGAGTTCAACCGCCGCGCAGGCGGCATCCTTGCGGAACGCATGAAGAATTCAACTGTCGTGATCGTGTCCCACCAAGCCACCACGCTAGAAAAATTTGCGCGTCGCGCCGCTGTCCTTCGGGACGGAAAACTGTATCAGTTCGACACGCTGGAAGAGGCGAAGCAGCTTTATGACTACCAAACCCAAGGCTAGAAAATTCCGCATTCGCCGCACGGACGGCGCGGGCCCGGGCGGTGATAGTCGCGCGACGGGCACCGATGGCGCGCCCGACGCGGCAGCTTCGGCGGCAGCGGCCGCAGCCAGCATGCGCACGGCCGCGGCAGACACCTCCGCAGAACAGGCTCCGCGCCGCGCGGCGGCCGCGCCCGACGCGCCGAAGGACGTGACGCCCGAGGACACCAGCCTGCCCAACAAAACGGAAGATGGGTTCGGGGACATGGCCCTGCCCGGCTCTGCCGCCGCGGACCGAGCACGCAGCGCCCCCCAAGGCAGCGCGCCGCAATCCGCCGAAGCCGAACTGGCTGCGATCCGGTCCGAAGGACTGACCGGACGGCAGCTGCGCATGGCGCGGCGAGCGGCACAGAAACACGGGCTCAGCCCCTCCTCCGACTTTGACGCCGTGCGCCAGTTGCGGATGCGCGGCATCGATCCCTTTGGCCAGTCCAACATGCTGGAACTGGTGGTGAACGAGGCGCAGAAGGGCGCCGATGCCGGTGCTGCCGGAGGCAACACTCTGCCGGTCCGCGCCGCGACCGCTCAGGTGCCTGCAACGCAGGTCGCACCGCAGCCGCCGGCGGGCATTACCCACACCCCGGAATCTCGGGCCTCCGAGATCATGAACGTGCAGCGCGATATCGCGAACCGCCGCCGTCGCAAGCTGATCCAACTCGCCACACGTCTGGCGTTGTTCGTCTTCCTGCCCACGATGCTGGTCAGCTATTACTACTACGCTGTCGCCACGCCGCTTTACGCCACGAACACCGAGTTTGTGATCCAGAAGGCCGAATCCTCGGCCGGAGGCAGCGGGCTAGGCGGGCTTCTGGGCGGCACCAGTTTCGCCACGGTTCAGGAATCGATCACCGTTCAGAGCTATCTCGAAAGCCGCGAAGCGATGCTGCGGCTCGACGAGGAACTGAACTTCCGCGAGCATTTCTCGGGCGAGGATATCGACCCGCTGGTCCGCTTGGCGCCGGACGCCTCGGACGAGCAGATGTACAGCACCTACCTGCGCAACCTGACGATCGGCTATGATCCCACGGAAGGCTTGATCCGGATGGAGGTTCTGGCCGCCGATCCCGCCGTGTCGCAGGCATTCTCCGAAGCGCTGATCACCTACGCCGAGGAGCGGGTTGACCAGATGTCGTCGCGTCTGCGCGAAGATCAGATGGCCGGTGCGCGCGAAGGCTTTCAGGAGGCAGAGGAACGCTCGCTGCAGGCTCAGATGCGCGTGCTGGAGCTGCAGGAGCAGCGCGGCGTCCTCTCTGCGGAAGCCGAAGTGAACCAGGTTTTCAGCCAGATCGCCGCCTTTGAAATGCAACTGGCCGAGGAGCGTTTGCGCTTGGCCGAGATCAACGCCGCCTCGCGTCCCAACGCGACCCGCGTGCAGGTGGCAGAGGCCAACATCGCCCGCTACGAGGCGGTGATCGCGGGCCTGCGGGCCTCTCTGACCGAGGAAGCCCAGGGAGAGGTGTCGCTCGCGCGCATCCAATCAGAGCTGGTCATCGCCCAGGCCGATCTCGAGACGCGCCAACTGATGCTGACCGAGGCGTTGCAGGCGATGGAATCGGCACGTTCGGAAGCGAACCGGCAGTCGCTCTACATCTCGATGGGCGTGTTCCCCGTCGCCCCGGACGAGGCCGCCTACCCCAAGGCATTCGAGAAGACGCTGCTTGCACTTATCGTCTTTTCTGGCATCTACCTTCTGATATCGATGACTGCCTCGATCCTGCGCGAACAGGTTAGCTCCTGATCCCGCGCGGCCCGGGGCCATGGCCCCGGGGGACCTGCAGATGAAAACGGTTGAGATTGGATCGCTGAGCGTCTCGAACGCCGCACCCTTGTTGGTGATCGCGGGGCCTTGCCAGCTCGAAAGCCTCGATCACGCCCGGATGATCGCAAGCCACATGGCCAAGGTCTGCGCCGATGCCGGCGCCCAGTTCGTCTTCAAGGGCAGCTATGACAAGGCCAACCGCACCTCGCTCAAAGGCAAGCGCGGGCTCGGGATGGAGGCAGGATTGCAGATCCTGGCCGATATCCGAGAGGAATTCGGCTGCCCGGTCCTGACCGACATCCACGCCCCCGATCAATGCGCCCCCGTGGCCGAGGCTGTCGATATCCTGCAGATCCCTGCCTTCCTGTGTCGCCAGACAGACCTGCTGCTTGCGGCGGGTGAAACCGGTGCCGCGATCAATATCAAGAAGGGGCAGTTTCTGGCGCCGTGGGACATGCAGAACGTCGCCGAAAAGGTTGCGAGCACCGGCAACGAGAGGCTCCTTTTGACGGAGCGTGGTGTCTCCTTCGGCTATAACGCGCTTGTGGCAGATATGCGCGCGCTGCCGGAGATGGCGAAGACAGGCTACCCGGTGGTGATGGACGCGACCCACGCCGTCGCGCAGCCGGGCGGACTGGGCGGCTCCTCCGGCGGGCAACGCGAGTTCGCGCCGGTACTTGCCCGCGCCGCCGTGGCGCTTGGCATCGGCGGGGTCTTCCTCGAGACCCACGAGGACCCGGACAACGCGCCCTCCGATGGTCCGAACATGATCCGGCTCGACGATATGGCCGAGGTCATCAACACCCTGATGGCCTTGGACGCCGTGGCCAAGGCAAACCCGGTACGCCTGTGATGCGCCGCCTCCTGCACCCCATTCTCGCCACGCTCCTCGCCATCGCGCTCGGCGGCCCGGTCGTGGCGCAGACCGACGGCGGCCAACCCGATGGCACCATCGCGGTGGAGAGCGACCGGGCGCAGGATTTCGCGGTCCGCGACCGGATCATGGCGATCCTCGGCCAACTCGAGGGCTATGACGACGTCCGCGCCACGGTGTCCAGCGGCATCGTGACCCTGCGCGGCACCGTGGTCGACGCCACCCGCATCACCGCCCTGAATGACCTTGTCGCGCGCGTCGAAGGGGTCGTCGCGATCGAGAACACCGTGTCCGAAAGCACGGACGTGGTGGAGCGCCTCAACCCCGCGGTCGAGCGGATGCAGGAGCGAATCGCGCAAACCATCGCCTTCTCGCCTCTGATCCTCGTCGCGTTGAGCGCCGGCGGATTGATCATCATCTTCGGGTTCTGGCTCGCGCGGCTCAAGTGGCCCTGGGACCGGATCGCCCCCAATGCCTTCATCGCCGATATCTACCGCCAGATCGTGCGGCTGGCCTTTGTCGTCATCGGCATCGTGCTGGCGCTCGATTTGCTGAACGCCACGGCGCTGCTCGGCACGATCCTCGGCGCTGCGGGGATCGTCGGCCTCGCCATCGGCTTCGCGGTGCGCGACACGGTAGAGAACTTCATCTCCTCCATCATGCTCTCGATCCGGCAACCGTTCCGGCCCAAGGATCTGGTCGAGATCGAGGGCGACCTCGGCCACGTGATCCGGCTCACCAGCCGCGCGACGATCCTGCTCAGCCCGGACGGCAACCACATCCGGATTCCCAACTCGACAGTCTTCAAGGCGAAGATCATCAATTACACGCGCAACGACGAGCGCCGCTTCACCTTTCTCGTCGGCATCGACCCCAACGCGGACATTTCCGAGGCGCAGCGAATCATCCTCGCGGCGCTTGGAGAGCTGCCGTTCCTGCTCGACGCCCCCGGCCCGGCCGTATGGGTCGAAGGGCTCGGTGCCTCGACCATCGACATCACCGCGGCGGGGTGGATCAGGCAGCACGAGACCGGGATCGGCATGGCCAAGGGCGAGGCGATCCGGGTCGTGAAGGCCCGTCTGGAAGAGGCCGGCATCGCCCTGCCAGAGCCCACCTATCGCCTGATCGGCGCGGAAGCCTCCGAGCTTGATACCAGCGCTCCGGCCAAGCCCACCGCCGCCCCGGCGCAGGTCGAGGTCCAGAATGTCGGCACCGACGAGGACGCCGCCTTGAAGGAGATCATCGAGGCCGAGCGCGAAGCCCTGCCCGACGATGACCTCCTCCGCCGTGAAGCCCCGCAGGAATAGCAAAATAACTACGCGGAAAAACGCAAACTGGGTCTTGATCCCTGCCCCGGTGCGTCGTATCCCCTCCGGCACAGTTGGGGTGTAGCCAAGCGGTAAGGCATCGGTTTTTGGTACCGTGTATCGTAGGTTCGAATCCTACCACCCCAGCCATTTTCCTTAAGTCCCTCAGCTTTGCCCCCACCCGGCCATGGCAACGCGCTCACGTGGTCTCTCGACTGCTCTGACACCTGCGCAAGTATCGCTGAAATGATGGGCACTCTTGGCGACCTCGCTCAAAAAGCGGTCACCCCTCCGCAAGATTGAGCCTTTCCGCGCCTCCCGCGATGCACTTTCGCCGTCTCCTGTGATGAACACGGGACCGAGAAATGAGCCTCGGGAGCCCGCGATCACCGTTCGTCCAGCCATAGATTTGCGAGACTGCTCCGGCGTGCAACCTCGGGCCATTGGTTCGGCGGCGCTGTCGGTCCGCGCTGGCATCACGGGACGGACGCAGATCGCGAACCTGCGTCAGGCGGGGGCTACGAAACTGGTCTTTCCAAGATCCTACGGGCGCGGCACCGAGGCCGTGATGGTGAACACGGCAGGCGGCGTGACGGGCGGCGATCGTTTCGATCTGGATGTCTGCGTCGAGGAAGATGCGGCGCTGACCCTTACCACGCAGGCAGCCGAGCGCGCCTATCAGGCTCAACCCGGTGAGGTCGGGCATATCTCGACGCGATTGACCGTCCGGAATGGCGCGTGCCTCAACTGGTTGCCGCAAGAGCTGATCCTCTTTGACCGCTGCAATCTGCGGCGTCGGTTGGAGATTTCTCTCGATACCGAAGCACGCCTGCTGATGGTCGAGCCTTTCGCCTTTGGTCGTACCGCCATGGGTGAAAGCTTGAGAGAGGTCGCCTTCCAAGACCGGATCAGGATCCTCCGCGCGGGGCGGCCTCTCTACCTTGATGGCATGGATTTGCACGGCGACGTGGCTGCGCACCTGCAGAAAGCCGCGACCGCGAATGGCGCCACGGCGATGGCGTCCGTGGTGATGGTCGCGCCCGACGTCAGCCGACACGTGCCGGACCTCAGGGCCATGTTGCCAGAGACCGCAGGGGTGAGCCCTTTGACCGAAGACGTGCTCGTCCTGCGCCTCCTCGCGCCTGACAGCTTGGGCCTTCGCCGCGTGTTGATCCCCGTGCTGGAGCGCCTTTCCGGGAACAATCTGCCGATGTCATGGAGACTTTGACCAATGCAACTCAGTCCACGCGAGAAGGACAAACTGCTGATCGCCATGGCCGCGGAGGTGGCGCGCAAACGGTTGGCGCGCGGCGTCAAGCTGAACCACCCCGAGGCCATCGCGCTGATCACCGACGCCGTTGTCGAAGGGGCACGCGATGGGCGGTCTGTCGCCGACATAATGGAGGCCGGGGGCCATGTCATCACCCGCGACCAATGCATGGAGGGCATCGCCGAGATGATCCACGACGTGCAGGTCGAAGCCACCTTTCCGGACGGCACCAAGCTGGTCACCGTCCACAATCCCATCCGCTGATCGCATCAAGGAAATTGCCATGAAACCCGTCCTGTCCGCCCTTGTCGTCCTCGCCTTCGCCAGTGCGGCCGCCGCTCACGGCACCGGTCATCTGCATCACCACTCCGGCGATCCTTACTATCTGCCGCTTCTCGGCGGTCTCTTCGTTATCGCGGCGGCGCTGGCTGTCGGTGTCCGGGGCCGCAAATGATCCCCGGAGAGGTATTGCCCGCCGAGGGGACCATCACCCTCAACGCCGGGGCCGAAGCGCTCACGCTGATCGTGGCCAACACCGGGGACCGGCCCGTGCAAGTGGGCAGCCATTACCACTTCGCCGAAACCAACCCGGCTCTGGCGTTTGACCGCGAGGCTGCGCGCGGCAGGCGGCTCGACATCGCGGCCGGAACGGCGGTGCGGTTCGAGCCGGGCCAGCGGCGCGAGGTCCAGCTGATCCCCATCGGGGGGCGCCGACACGTCTATGGTTTCAACGCGCAGATCATGGGAGCGCTGTAGATGCCGGTCGAAATTCCCCGCCCGCAATATGCTGCCATGTACGGCCCGACAACCGGCGACAGGCTGCGCCTCGCCGATACGGACCTGATCATCGAAGTCGAACGCGACCTGACGCGCTACGGGGAAGAGGTGAAGTTCGGCGGCGGCAAGGTGATCCGCGACGGCATGGGGCAGAGCCAGACCACCCGCGCGCAGGGTGCCGTGGATACCGTGATCACCAATGCGCTGATCGTGGATCATTCCGGCATTTACAAGGCCGATGTGGCGCTCAAGGACGGGCTGATCCACGCGATCGGCAAGGCGGGCAATCCGGACACGCAGAGCGGCGTGGATATCGTCGTCGGCCCCGGCACCGAAGTCATCGCAGGTGAGGGGCGCATCCTTACGGCGGGCGGCATGGACAGCCACATCCATTTCATCTGCCCGCAGCAGATGGAGGACTCGCTGCATTCTGGCGTCACCACCTGTTTCGGCGGCGGAACGGGCCCGGCCCACGGAACGCTGGCGACGACCTGCACGCCGGGACCGTGGCACATCGGCCGGATGCTGCAATCTTTCGACGGCATCACGATGAATATCGGCCTCTCGGGCAAGGGCAACGCCAGCCGACCCGAGGCGCTGGTCGAGATGGTGCAAGGCGGCGCCTGCGCCCTGAAGCTGCACGAGGATTGGGGGACCACGCCTGCCGCGATCGACTGCTGCCTGTCGGTCGCGAACGATATGGACGTTCAGGTGATGATCCACACCGACACCCTGAACGAGAGCGGCTTCGTGGAGCATACCGTGGGCGCCATGAAGGGCCGCACCATCCACGCCTTCCACACCGAGGGCGCGGGCGGAGGCCATGCGCCGGACATCATCAAGATCTGCGGTGATGCGAACGTATTGCCCTCCTCCACCAACCCGACGCGGCCCTTCACCGCCAACACGCTGGAGGAACACCTCGACATGCTGATGGTGTGCCACCACCTCGACAAGTCGATCCCCGAGGATATCGCCTTCGCCGAGAGCCGCATCCGGCGCGAGACCATCGCCGCCGAGGACATTCTCCACGATCTCGGTGCCTTCTCGATCATCGCCTCCGACAGTCAGGCCATGGGCCGGGTGGGCGAGGTGCTGATCCGCACCTGGCAGACCGCCGACAAGATGAAGAAGCAGCGCGGCGCCCTGCCCGAGGAAACCGGCGACAACGACAATATGCGCGTGCGGCGCTACATTGCGAAATACACGATCAACCCGGCGATTGCCCAAGGGGTCAGCCACGTGTTGGGCGATATCAGCGTCGGCAAACGCGCCGATCTGGTGTTGTGGGACCCGGCGTTTTTCGGTGTTAAGCCCGAGATGGTCCTGATGGGCGGATGCATCGTGGTGGCACAGATGGGCGATCCCAACGCCTCCATCCCGACGCCGCAACCCGTCTACACAAGACGGATGTTCGGCGCCTTTGGCTCCGCGCGCCAGCATACTTCCGTCAGCTTCATCTCGCAGGCAGCGCAGGCCAATGGTCTGCGCGAGACGCTCGGACTGGCCAAGCAAACCCTCGCGGTCAGGAACACGCGCGCCATCGGCAAGGCCGACATGATTCTGAACGACGCGCTGCCTGAGATCGAGGTGCATCCCGAAACCTACGAGGTCCGTGCCGATGGGCAACTTCTCACCTGCCAACCCGCTGACGTCCTGCCGATGGCGCAGCGCTACTTCCTGTTCTGAGGCCCCATGACAACACTCCCCATCGCACAGACGCTTTACCGCAACGGCACATGGTCCGGGCCCGCCGAGCGTTGCGAGCTTGACTACGACGCGCGCTTTCTCCGCCGCAAACGGCTCAGCACCGCGCGGGGGAAACCCTTCCTCGTGGACCTGCCGCAGACGACATCCCTCGACCAAGGCGACGCGCTGAAGCTGGAGGACGATACGCTGGTGGAGATCACTGCCGCGCAAGAGGCGCTTTACCGTGTCACCGGCCCCGATCTAGTCCGCCTCGCGTGGCACGTTGGCAACCGCCACACGCCCTGCCAGATCGGTGCCGATCACCTGTTGATCCAAGCCGATCCGGTGATCGGGCACATGCTGGAACACCTTGGCGCGGCAGTCACGCCGGTCACGGCGCCGTTCACACCCGAGGGGGGCGCCTATGGCCACGGCCGCACGCATTCCCACGAACATGTCGCGACGGCCCATGACCATTGAAGGCAACATCCTGACGCTCGCCCAATGGCTGTCTCCGGGTTTTCCTGTGGGTGCCTTCGCCTATTCCCACGGGCTGGAGACGGCGATCACGGACGGCACGATCGCGACTGCCGACGACCTGCAAGGCTGGCTGGAGGACATCCTGCGCCACGGAACAGGCCGCAACGATTGCATCCTGCTCCGTGCGGCGCATGGGAGCCGATCCGAGAGCGAGCTGGAGAACATCGGCGCGGCCGCGCTGGCCTTTGCCGGCTCTGCCGAGCGCGTGTTGGAGACATCGCTGCAAGGTGCTGCATTTGGCAGGACGACCGCAGCGATCTGGGGCGGCGACGGGGTAGACCTCCCCTACCCTGTCGCCGTCGGAACAGCCGCCGCGCGGCTCGAGATCGACGCGGGCACGACAGCCGCGATGTACCTGCAGGCTTTCGTGGCCAACCTCGTCTCGGCGGCCGTCCGCGCCGTGCCGCTTGGACAGACCGAGGGGCAAGGCGTTCTGGCCGCCCTCTCTCCCCTGTGCCTTCAGATCGCAACCGAGACGGCCTCGACCACCCTCGACCACCTGCAGAGCACCGCCTTCCTCTCCGACATCGCCGCCATGCGCCACGAGGCGCTTCAGCCAAGGATCTTCCGCTCATGACGACACTCAACGGCCCTCTTCGGATCGGCATCGGTGGCCCTGTGGGGGCCGGGAAAACGACCTTCACCGCCGCCCTCGCGCGGGCGCTGCATCCGCAGCTTTCCATCGGGGTGATCACGAATGACATCTACACGCAGGAAGACGCCGAAGCGCTGATGCGGATGCAGATCCTGCCGCAGGACCGCATCATCGGCGTCGAAACGGGGGGCTGCCCCCACACGGCGATCCGGGAGGACGCCTCGATCAACCTTGCCGCCATCGCCGAGATGGAGAAGCGGCACAGCGACCTGCAGGTCGTGATGATCGAGAGCGGCGGAGACAACCTTTCGGCCACCTTCAGTCCGGAGCTCGCGGATCTGACCGTCTATGTGATCGACGTCGCCGCCGGCGAGGAAATTCCGCGCAAGGGCGGACCCGCGATCACCAAGTCGGACCTTCTGGTGATCAACAAGATCGACCTCGCCCCCCATGTCGGTGCCTCCCTCGACGTGATGGAACGCGATTGCCGCAAGGTCCGGGGCGCGCGGCCCTACGTGTTCTGCTCTCTGCGTCACGGGCGCGGCGTTGCAGAGGTTCTGCAGAAGATCACCGAGTTGGGCGGCCTTCAGGTTGAGCCGGAACTAGCGCAGTAGGCTCTCCGCCCGATCCGCAGTCACGCGATGCTTTTGCGCAGCACGGCCATCACGGACCACATGAGAAGGATCGGCAGGACTAGCGTGCGCAGGATGAAGATGCCGATAATCGTCAGGGTTGCCGTGAACAGCGCATCGGCCTGCTGCGTGAAGACGCCTGCCGCCGCGACGTAGCTCTGCACCGAAGCGGTGGCATCGTTGAGCGTGCCAAGCAGCCCCGAGAAGAAGCCGCTGTCTTCGGGAGCGTCTGCGAGCATTTCAGCCTCGGCGGTGCCGATCAGAACCTGCGCCTCGCCTGCCACCGCATTCAATCGCCCGACCGCGTCGTTCCATTGCACCATCGTCGCGCGCTCTCCAAGCCAGACGCCTCCGGCAAAGACGAGGGGCAGGATCAGGCCCAGCGCCGCGCCGAGGCGCACGGCCCGCAAGCTTGCAGCCGCGACCGAGGCGCTCGGAGCGTAACCCGCGCCGGCCAACCCGATCAGCCCGGCGCCCAGAACGACAAGGCCGATTGCTGCCACCGGCTCCAATCCCACGGTCACCATGGCGGCGCCAGCGGCCACGGCAAAGACCACGTCAGCGACCCTCTCGACGGTGTCATCCACGGGTTCCAGCACCTTCAGGGGTTGGAAACTGGCCTGCGCACCGATGGAGGCACCGATCTCCACCTCCTGCGCGGCGGAGAGGGCGGCATTGATCGCGCGCAGCGAGACATAGACGCTTGCGGAGACCACGGCGATATCCTGCGCCGCGACCTCGGCTGGCGGCAGGGCGGGGTTCACGCTGCCGCCGCGCGTGAGGTCCAGAAGACCGACCGCCAGCGCCACGGCCCCAAGGATCGCAAAGGCAATGGACCGCCACGCAGACCGGCTGCCCGCAGTCTTCGAGGGCGGTGCAGGCCGAACGAAGTCGCGCGGTTCGGTCACAGCATGCTCGGCACAACCAGGTCGGGCGGCCGGTGTCCGTCAGCGAAGGTCTTGATGTTGATCAGCACCTTCTCCCCCATCTCGGCGCGGCCCTCGCGGGTGGCGCTGCCCATATGCGGCAGCAGCACGACGTTGGACAACTCGCGCAGGCGGGGGTTCACCTCGCGGCCCTTCTCGAAGACGTCGAGACCCGCACCGGCGATCTCGCCCGAGCGCAGCATCCGTGTCAGGGCGTTCTCGTCGATGACTTCCCCGCGCGAGGTGTTCACGATCACCGCTTCAGGCTTCATCAGCTTCAGACGGCGCGCATTCATCAGGTGAAAGGTGCTCGGCGTATGGGGGCAGTTGACGCTGATCACGTCCATCCGTGCGATCATCTGGTCGAGGCTTTCCCAATAGGTCGCCTCGAGCGCAGTCTCGATATCTTCGTGGAGCCTGCGACGGTTGTGGTAATGCACCTGCATCCCGAAAGCGGCGGCGCGGCGGGCGACCGCCTGCCCGATCCGACCCATCCCGAGGATGCCAAGACGCTTGCCGCCGACACGCCCGCCCATGAAGGCTGTAGGCGCCCATCCGGCCCAGTTGCCTTCCTGCATCACGGCCATACCTTCGGGAACCCGGCGCAGCACGCCGAGGATCAGCGCCATCGTCATATCGGCGGTGTCATCGGTCATCACGCCCGGCGTGTTCGAGACCAGAATGCCCCGCTGCCGTGCGGTCGAGACATCCACGTGATCGATCCCCGCGCCATAGTTGGCAATCAGCTTCAGCCGGTCTCCAGCCTGTCCCAACATGCCGCCGTCGATCTTGTCGGCGATGCAAGGCACCAGCACATCGGCGCGGCGCATCGCGTCGACCAGTTCATCGCGGCTCATCGGGCGATCCTCCTCGCGCAGCTCCACGTCGAACAGCTCGCTCATCCGGGTTTCCACCGCTTCGGGCAACCGTCGCGTAACGACAACACTTAATCGCTGAGATGGCATGGGTTGGCTCCGTCTTGTGGATTTTCGTCTGCTCACGTGACACTCTCTTATCGTCACCCGAGGCGCAAGATCGCGGGGACATCAGAGGACATTCGGGGCCGGACACACGCCCCATGAATCGAGGCAGCCCCCATGCGGATCTTATTGATCGGCCTATTCTCCCTTTTCGCCCTGTTTTCTGTTCACAGCCTGACCGTGTCTGCTCAATCCGAGGACGCAGCCCCGGCACGGGCCGTCGGCCCGGTGACAGGCTATCCCTTGCCGCGCTACGTCACCATGCGCGCGACCGAGGGCAATGCCCGGCGCGGGCCGTCGCGAAGCCACCGAATCGACTGGGTTTTCACCCGTCGCAACATGCCGATGATGATCGTTGCCGAGCATGGCCATTGGCGCCGCGTAGTAGACCGCGATGGCGCCGGCGGCTGGATGCATTATTCGTTGCTGTCCGGTGAGCGCGCCGCGATCGTCGAGACCGACATGCTCCCGCTCTATGCGCGCCCTGATCCCTCCTCCCCGGTCCGCGCCCATGCCGAGATTGGCGTCACCGGACGGCTGGAGGAATGCGTGCCCGGTTGGTGCATGATGGAGGTCGGCGGCTATCAGGGTTGGGTCGATGCCAACGCCATCTGGGGTGTCGAGCAGGGCGAGACCTTCGACTGACCTCGCCCGCGCCAACGCATAGGTTGGCCGCGTCCTAGGCGACCTTGTCCAGCCCGCGTCCCTTCAGCAGCGCCTCCACGCCCGGCATCCGGCCACGGAACGCCTTGTAAAGCGTGTCTGCCTCCTTGCTGCCACCGGCGGAGAGGATGTTTTCCTCCAGAGACTTGGCAAGCGCCGGGTCAAAGGGCCCGCCCGCCTCCTCGAAGGCGGCGAAGGCATCGGCGTCCATGACCTCGGACCACATGTAGCTGTAGTAGCCACTGGAATAGCCGTCGCCCGAGAAGACATGGGCGAACTGCGGCGTGCGGTGGCGCATCTCGATGGCGTGGGGCATCCCGATCGCCTCCAACGTCTCGGTCTGGGATTGCATCGGGTCAGCCGGGGCTGCGCCGTCGTGGAAGTTGAGGTCGACCAGCGCCGAGGCGACATATTCCACCGTGGCAAAACCCATGTCGTAGGTCTGCGCCGCCAAGAGCCGCTCCAACAGCGCCTTGGGCATCGGCTCGCCCGTCTCCACGTGGACGGCGAACCGCTCCAAAACTTCCGGCACTTCCAGCCAGTGCTCATAAAGCTGGCTCGGCAGTTCCACGAAATCCCGCGCCACGGAGGTGCCGGAAATCGAGCCGTAGGTCACGTCGCTCAGCATCTGGTGCAGGGCGTGGCCAAACTCGTGGAACAGGGTGCGGGCGTCGTCATAGGAAAGCAGCGCCGGGTCGCCCTTGGCGAAGTTGCAGACGTTCACCACGATGGGCCGCGTCTCGCCGCCGAGCTTCTTCTGCGACCGCATGGCCGAGCACCACGCGCCGGAGCGTTTGGAACCGCGCGCGAAGTAATCGCCGATGAAGACCGCCATGTGCCGCCCGTCACGCGTCACTTCCCAAGCGCGGGCATCCGCGTGGTAGAGCGGGATGTCGAGGGGCTTGAATGACAGGCCGAACAGACGGTGCGCGCAGTCGAAGGCCGCCGCGATCATCGCGTCGAGCGAGAGGTAGGGCTTGAGCTCCGCCTCATCCAGATCATGCTCGGCCCGGCGCCGCTTCTCGGAATAATAGCGCCAATCCCAAGGCTCCAGCGGACCGTTGACGCCGTCCTCGGCCATCATCGCCTCGAGCTTTTCGGCGTCCGCCTCTGCCTGCGCTTTCGCGGGCTCCCAGACAGCCATCAGGAGGTCGCGCACCTTGTCCGCGGAGCCGGCCATCTCCGTCTCCAGCTTGAAGGCCGCGAAATCCTTGTAGCCCAGAAGCTTCGCCCGCTCCTCGCGCAGCGCCAGCGTCTCGGCAGCGATCCCGAGGTTGTCTGTCTCGCCGCCATTGGCGCCGCGCGCGGCCCAGGCCCGGTAAGCCTTCTCGCGCAGGTCACGCCGGGGAGAGAATTGCAGAAACGGCACGATCAGCGAGCGCGAGAGGGTGACGACAGGACCGTCTGCGCCCTTCTCCTCCCCCGCCGCGCGTGCCGCGCTGACGACGAAATCCGGCAGGCCTCCAAGATCATCCTCGCCCAGGTCCATGTGCCAGGAACGCTCGTCCGCCAGAAGGTTCTGCGTGAACTCGGTCCCGAGCACGGCGAGCCGCGATTTGATCTCGGTCAGCCGCGCCGCGTCCTCCCCCTGCAAAGCCGCGCCGGCCCGCACGAAAGAGCGATGCGTGAGCTCCAGCACCCGAGCCTGTTCGTCGGTCAGCGACAGCGCATCACGGCGGCGCCACAGGTCATCGATCCGCGCAAAAAGCTGCACGTTGTTGGTGATCTCGGAGGCGTAAGCCGCGAATTTCGGGGCGTATTCCCGTTGCAGCGCTTCCCGCGCGGGCGTCGCGTCGGCGCCTGCAAGGTTGAAGAACACGCCCGCGACGCGGTCCAGCGTCTCGTCCGCCAATTCCAGCGCGTTGATGGTATTGGCGAAGGTCGGCGCCTCTGCCTGCTCGGCAATCGCTTTCACCCGGGCGCGCCCCTCTTCGAGGGCGACCTCCAGCGCGGGACCGAAATCTTCATCTGAAATCTGTGCGAACGGCGGCATCCCGAACGGCGTGTCCCAGGTTTCCAGCAGGGCATTTTTCATCATTGTCTCCTTTTCCCAACACATAGGCGAGATCAGGACGGCCAACACCCCCTAGCTGCGATGTTGTTTCCGCAATCGCCGCTCCAGACGCCGCAGCAGGAGAGACAGGGTCACGGTGATCGTGAGGTAGACCAGTGCCACGACGTTATAGGTCTCGAAATAGCGGAAGTTGGAGGCCGCCGTGACCTTGCCCAACTGCGTCACGTCCAGAACGCCAAGGACAGAGACGAGCGAGCTGTCCTTCACCATTGCTACGAAGTCATTGCCCAAGGGCGGCAGGATCGTGCGGATCGCTTGCGGGAAGACGATGTGGCGAAACCGATGCCATCGGTTCAACCCAAGCGCATTCGCAGCCTCGATCTGCCCCGGATCGACCGACTGCAACCCGGCGCGGAAGACCTCGGCGATGAAGGCGGAATAGCCGATCGCCAACGCGATGACGGCGCGCCAGAGCAGAGGGAAATCGCGCGTGCGCATCGGCTCCAGCCCCACCCCGTCGGCGGCCCAGTTGTAGGCCGCAACGATCCCCGGCGCGAAGACGAAAGCCACGTAGAGCAAAAGCACGATGATCGGCACGCCGCGCACGACCTCGATGTAGAGCCGTGCTGCCTGACGCAATAGCAGGTGCCGCGACAGGCTCATCAGCGCCAAGCCCAATCCCGCGAGGCTGGCGATGGCAAAGCCCACCAGCGTCACGATCACGGTGATCACGATGCCCCGCTTCAACGTCGTGAGCACCTGCCAGTAGATGTCGCTCGTCCACAGCTGCCATAGCGCAAAGAGGCCGAAGGCCGCCAACGCGACCAGCCACCACGGGAAATCATCATCTTGGGGGGAAGGAGACAGCATCAAGACCGACGCGCCGGGCAGCCCCGGCGCGCCGAATAACCTCTATTGGCCAAGGGCGTAGTCGACGAACCAACGCTGGTCCAACTCTTCCAGCGTACCATCCTCGCGCATGCTTTCGATGCCGGCGTTGATCGCGGCGGTCAATTCGCTGTCGTTGGGGAAGATGAAGCCGAATTCCTCGGTGCCGAGCGGCTCTCCGATCATCTGCAGCTGGTCGGGATTGGCGCTCACATAGCCCTGCCCCCCAGCGCTATCGGCCAGCACCATGTCCACGTCACCGACCATCAGCGCCTGAATGGCGGCCGGGATCGTCTCCAGCAGCACCAGCCGCGGGTTGGCCTCGTCTCCATCGAGCACGTCGTAGACGCCCACGTAGAACGGCGTCGTACCGGCCTGCGTGCCGATCAGCAGATCCTCATCCGCGGCAAAGCTTTCGGCGTCGGTGAACCGCGTCTCATCCGCGGCCACGAGCATCCGCATTTGGCTGACCATGTAGGGCACCGAGAAGTCGACCAGTTCGTCGCGGTCCTCGCGGATCGTGATTCCGGTCATGCCCATGTCGTACTGACCTTCCGAGATCGCCGGGATCATCGCGTCCCACGAGATGTTCTCGATCACCGGGGTGAAGTTCAGACGCTCGGCCAGGATGTTGAGCGCGTCGTATTCCCATCCGATCGGAAGGCCCGAGACCGGATCGACGAATTGCAGCGGCGGATAGGCGTTTTCCGTGACAACGACGACTTCCTGACCGCCCAGATCAGGCAGATGCCCGTCAGCGGCGGCGGTGAGGGGCATCATTGCGGCCAAGGCGGCGGCGATAAAACGAGTCATGTCGGTCTCCCTGATGTTTGCGCCAGTATGGCGCGCCTGCGCCTGCCGTCCAGCCCCTCGACGGCGGGCAGGTCAGCGCGCGCCGCAGACCGCGCAATCGTCCCTGCGTTCCAGCGTGATGACCCGCACCTCGGCGTAGAGCGCATCGTAGATCAGCATGCGGCCCCGCAGCCCTTGTCCGGCACCGGTGATCTCCTTGATCACCTCCAACGCCATCATCGAGCCGATAAGCCCCGGCAATGCCCCGACAACTCCCGCTTCCGCGCAGGTAGCACTCAAACCGGGCGCAGGCGCATCGGGGAACACGCAGGCCATGCAGGGCGCGCCCATGGCCGGGTCATAAAGCGTCACCTGCCCTTCCCAGGCCGAGATCGCCCCGGCCAAGAGGGGGCGCTTCGCCACCACCGCGGCTCGGTTCACCATCTCGCGCACGGCGAAACTGTCGGTGCCATCGACGATCAGATCGTACTCGCTGAAAAGCTCCGGCGCGATCTCGTCGGTCAGGGCACGGTTGTAGGCACGCACTTCGACATGAGGGTTCAGCTCCTTCATCGCGATCTCGGCCGAGAACACTTTCGCCATATCACTGCGGGCATCGGTGTGGATCACCTGCCGCTGCAGGTTCGAGAGGCTCACCGTGTCGTCGTCGATCACCCCGATGCGCCCGACGCCCGCGGCCGCAAGGTAAAGCAACACCGGAGAGCCAAGGCCCCCGGCGCCCACCACCAGCACGCGAGCCTTTTTCAACGCCAACTGCCCAGCGCCGCCGATATCCGGCAGGGTGATGTGGCGCGCGTAGCGTTCCAACTCCACATCCGAGAACGGCCCGGCTGGCGCCTCGGCCACCTCATCGCGCGCGGCCTCGATCCCCTCGGCGCGTCCCCTCAGCCGAACCAGAAGCGCCCGGTAGCCAAGCACCAGCGCGGCCGCTGCGCCAAGCAGCAACCAAAGCGCCACCGATCCGCCGGTCAGCTCGCGCAGCGGGTGCCCTTCCGGCAGCAACAACTGCACCGCGATCACAACCCCGTACAACACCGCCAGCATTCGAAGCCGCACGGCCAACGGCGATTTCATCAGATGCCCGATCCCCCACAGGACCGCCGCAAGAAACAGGACAAAAGCCATCAGTCGGTCCCTGTCGAGCCGAAGCCCCCGCCACCGCGCTGCGTCACGCTCAAGGTCTCGACCTCCGCGAAGCCTGCTTGCACCACCGGCGCTACGACCGCCTGCGCAATCCGCGCGCCATGGGCGATCTCGAAGGGCTCACTGCCCAGGTTAATAAGGATCACGCCCAGCGGCCCGCGGTAGTCGGCATCGATCGTACCCGGTGCGTTGACCAAGGTAATGCCATGTTTCAGCGCCAATCCCGAGCGGGGCCGGATCTGCATCTCGTACCCGTCGGCAATCGCCACCCGCAGACCTGTCGGCACCAAAGCCCGCTCGCCGGGCTGCAACACGATGCCGGCCCGCGTTTCGAAATTCGCCCGCAGATCGGCTCCCGCCGCGCCCGAGGTCGCGTAGTCCGGCAGCGCCACGCTCCTGTCCGCCCACGCCTCGCGCACCACCTCGACGATCACGCGCGCCGCTCCTGCTTCATCTTGGCCCATACAACTCAATCCAACGGTCTCAACGCGCGCCGACCGTTTCCGCGATGCGCGCGGCAAGCAGCCGGGCGACCTCCTGCTTCGACATCCGCGGCCAGACCTCCGCGACATTCTCCTCGATCAGGACAATCGCGTTCTCCGCGCCGCCCATGATACCGGTGTCGGCCGAGACATCATTGGCCACGATCCAGTCACATCCCTTGCGCTCGCGTTTGGCCGTGGCATTGGCCACTACGTCGTCCGTCTCCGCGGCAAAGCCGATCACGAGGCCGGGCCGGCCCTCTGTCATCTGCGCCACGCCCGCGAGGATGTCGGGGTTTTCCCCGAACTCCAGCGCCGGCACCTTGCCAGAGCCATCCTTCTTCATCTTCGACCCGCTCGCATTGGTGACATGCCAATCCGCGACCGCCGCCGCGAAGACGGCCACATCTGCGGGAGCATCTGCGGCATTCGCCTTTTCCACCGCCTCCCGCATCTCTTGCGCGGTCTTGACCCGGACCACGTCGACGCCCGCGGGCGGCGGCACCTCGGCCGGGCCGGTCACGAAGGTCACGCGGGCGCCAAGGTCGCGCAAGGCGGCCGCCATGGCTGTGCCCTGCGCGCCGGAGGAGCGGTTGGCGATATAGCGGACCGGATCAATCGGTTCATGGGTCGGGCCGGAGGTCACGATCGCATGGCGTCCCTTCAACGGGCCTTCGGCGAAAGCCTCCGCCACCGCCTCGATGATCTCGGGCACTTCGGCCATGCGGCCCGGTCCGAACTCGCCGCAGGCCATCGCACCCTCGTCCGGGCCGACGACCAGAACGCCGTCCCCCTGCAATACCGAGAGGTTTCTCTGGGTCGCGGGATGCTCCCACATGCGGACATTCATCGACGGCGCAATCAGGACGCGCTTGTCGGTCGCCATGAGCAGCGTCGAGGCAAGGTCATTCGCCAGACCCGACGCCATCTTCGCCATCAAATCCGCCGTCGCGGGCGCCACCACAACCAGATCGGCGGCGCGCGAAAGCTCGATATGGCCCATCTCGGCCTCATCGGTCAGATCGAACAGGTCGCGGTAGACCTTCTGCGCGGCCAGCGCCGAGACCGAGAGAGGGGTCACGAATTCCTCCGCCGCACGGGTCAGGACCGGCACGACCTCTGCGCCCTGCTCGCGCATGCGCCGGATCAGGTCGAGCGCCTTGAAGGCCGCGATGCCGCCGCCGATGATCAGTAATACCCGCTTGCCTGTCAGCATCTCAGACCGCTCCCCGTCTTCCCCGTGCAACGGTAGGCCCGCCGCGCGCCTGCTTCAATCGCAAACCATCACCCATGGAAAGCGTCCGTGTCCCGAACGGCTCCCCTCCAAGCAAAAATGCCCCCGACCGGTGACGGCGAGGGCATGCTACGATCAATAGAAGCTCACCTTACGCGGCAAGGAACGAGCGGACTTCCTTGGACTGCGCGTCCAGCGTCTTGCGCATCTTGCCAAAGGCGGCGGCCTCCAGCTGACGGACACGCTCTTTCGAAAGGCCCAACTCGGTGCCGAGGCTTTCCAGCGTGCGCGGCGCCTCGCGCAGCTTGCGTTCACGGACGATGAAGCGCTCGCGCTCGTTCAGGGCGTTCATGGACGAAATCAGCCACTCGCGCAGGCAGGCCATGTCGTGGGAATGCTCGACGATATGCTCGGCCTGTTCGCCGTCATCTTCTAGCGTATCGATCCATTCGCGCCCTTCATCCTCGGTCGACTGCGTTGCATTCAACGAGAAATCGGAGCCGGCAAGCCGTCCCTCCATCATCTCGACGTCATGCAGCGGCACGCCCACTTCGCTGGCAATCATCTGCAGCAGCTGGTGTTTGTCGAGCGTCTCGCCCTTCTTCTGGGCCTCGCGTTCCAGCCGCGCCTGCACGCGGCGCATGTTGAAAAACAGGCTCTTCTGCGAAGAAGTTGATCCCGTCCGCACCATCGACCAGTTGCGCATCACGTGATCCTGAATGCTCGCCTTGATCCACCAGACGGCATAGGTCGAGAACCGCACGCCGCGATCGGGGTCGAACTTGTCGGCGGCTTTCATCAGGCCAAGGCCCGCTTCCTGGATCAGGTCATTCATCGGGGCGCCGTAGCGTTTGAACTTGGCGGCCATGGAGATCGCAAGCCGCATATAGGCCGTCACGAGGCGGTGCAGACTGTCTTCACATCGCTCATCACGCCAAGCATATGCCAGCCTCAACTCCGTCTCGGCATCCAGCATCTCTGCCTTCATTGCCCGACGCGAAATGTTGAATTCTCCACTTCGATCATTCGCCATAACGGCCCCCTGACTTACCACCTGGATCAGACGCGTGTTTACCGCGGCTACATATATGCTACGCAGAGTTCCGTCGTTTGGTTCAAATTTAGGGAAATAAAATTGCGCCTTCCTCCGATCAGCCTCATCCTCGGGGGCGCCTCCAGCGGCAAATCTGCCTTTGCAGAAAAGATGGTTCGTCAATGTGGCTTGGCTAAAGTCTACATTGCCACCGCCGAGGCCCATGACGGTGAGATGAGCACGAAGGTTGCCAGGCACCGTGCAGCCCGTGCAGGCCAAGGCTGGCGCACGGTCGAGGCGCCGCACGAGACGGCAAAGGCCCTCACCCATATCGAGTCCGGTGAGGTTGCACTTGTCGATTGCGTGACCTTCTGGCTGACCAACCTGATGATCGACGAGGGCGATTGGGACGAGGAGTTGGAGATCCTGATCGACGTCATGGTGCAGATGCGCGCGCCGGTCGTGCTGGTCAGCAATGACGTGTCAGGCGGTGTCGTGCCAGAAAACGCTCTGGCCCGCGCCTTTCAACGGGCCCAGGGCGAAGTCAACCAGAGGCTGGCGGCGCAGGCCGATCTGGTGGTCTATGTCACCGCCGGGCTGCCGACCGTCCTCAAGGGGGAACCGCAGCTCGATGATGTGGATGAGCCCTGGTGAGCCCGCGGCGCCTGTTCCTGATCCGGCACGGCCCGACCCACGAAACCGCGTTCACTGGATGGCGTGACGTGCCGGCGGACCTCTCGGACACGGCCGCCATCGCGCGCATGGACGCCCACCTTCCGGCGCACGCTTGCGTCGTCTCCTCCGACCTGATTCGCTGCGTTGCAACCGCCGACGCGATCTCGGGGGGACGCACACGTCTGCCCCATGACCCCGCCTTGCGAGAATTCGACTTCGGCGCGTGGGACGGTTTGGGGTTCGAGGCGGTAAGCGCCCGGGACCCGGTGCTGAGCCGCCGTTTCTGGGACGAGCCGGGCGACGTGGCGGCCCCGGACGGGGAAAGCTGGAATGCTGTCGCAACGCGCGTCGGCGCGGCGATCGAGGGACATTTGGCCTCGCATGCGGGCGACCTCGTCGTGGTGGCTCATTTCGGCGCGATCCTGTGCCAGATCGGTCGCCTCACCGGGCGCACCCCTCAACAGATGCTGGCGCAGAAGATCGATCCTCTCTCGGTGTCCGAATTGCACCTGCACGACGGCGCATGGTCGCTGGCTTCCGTCAATCAGCGCCCTTGATCCCCCGGATCATCGTCTTTCGATTGACCGGCCCTGCCCCACGGCTCTAACTGCTTGCATGGCTTATGAACTTCTCATCGGACAGCAGTCCTATTCCAGTTGGTCCTTGCGCGGCTGGCTGTCTTTCGCCCCGTTCGACATCCCCGTCACGCTTCGCAAGGTGGAGATCTACGGCGACAGCTTCTTTCAGGACGTCGCGGCCTTTGGCGGCCATCGCACGGTGCCCGCCGCGCGGACACCCGACGGCGGCCTGTTGACCGACAGCCTCGCGATTGCCTGGCATATCGCGGAGACCTTCGCGGACCGAGACGTGCTGCCCTCCGACCCCATTTTGCGCGCCGAGGCGATGTCGATCATCTCTGAGATGCACGACGGCTTCACGGCGATCCGAGGGGCCTGCCAGGTGAACCTGCGCACGGCGTGGGCCGGGTTCGAGCCTTCTGCGGCCGTGCTCGCCGATGTGGCCCGCTTCGAGGAAATCCTCGACCGCGCGATGACACGGTCGGGCGGACCGTTCCTCTACGGCGCCTTTACCCTCGCGGATGCGTTCTACGCGCCGCTCGCCACGCGCCTGCTGACCTATTGCCTGCCGATGTCAGGCACCGCCAGCGCCTACGCCGAGGCGATCGTCACGCATCCCTCTTTCGTGGAGTGGCGCGAGGCCGGGATGAAGGAAACCCGGGAAATCGCGCGATACGACAAGGCGCCCCTCAAACGCATCCCGTTTCCGACCTTCACCGAGTGACGCGCGCCTTAACCAAATACGGCTCGCGTTAACCAATCGCTAACCTCGCTGCGGCAAGGTTTGCGGCATGTTCGAGTCCCCAAGCGCCGAAGCTCTCGCCCTGACCCATACCGTGGCCTTCGAAGGCCTCGAGGCACGGCGGGTCGAGGTACAATGCGCCGTGACGGCGGGCCTGCCCGGTTTCGCTATCGTGGGCCTTCCGGACAAGGCCGTGTCCGAGGCGCGGGAACGGGTCCGCACCGCGCTCCACGCCATGGCCATCGCCCTGCCCTCGCGCCGGATCACGGTGAACCTGTCCCCGGCTGACATCCCGAAGGAGGGCTCTCACTTCGACCTGCCCATCGCGCTCGCGCTTCTGGCCGCATTGGGGATTCTGCCCAAGGAGCGGGTCGAGGGCGCGTTATCATTGGGGGAGCTTTCGCTGAACGGTCGCCTCGTGCCGGTGCTCGGTGCCTTGCCCGCCGCCTTGGCCGCGGGCGAGGATCACCGGATCATGCTCTGCCCCGAGGGCTGCGGCGCAGAGGCTGCATGGGTCGGCGCGACGCCCGTTTTTGCGGCTGCTTCATTAGGCGATCTGATTGCCCACCTCACCGACCGCGCCCCCCTGGAGCCAGCCGAGCCGGGCGAGGTACTTGCCGAGGCCGGCACGAAATGCCTGTCCGAGGTGCGCGGGCAGGAGCGCGCCAAGCGCGCCCTCGAAATCGCCGCGGCGGGGCGTCACCACTTGCTGATGGTCGGCGCGCCGGGGTCCGGCAAATCGATGCTGGCGGCGCGCTTGCCGGGCATCCTGCCGCCGCTCTCCGCACCCGAGGCGCTGGAAACCTCGATGATCCACTCGCTTTCCGGCCTGCTCGATGAAGGCGGCATCTCGCGCACACGTCCGTTTCGCTCGCCGCATCACACCGCCTCCATGCCCGCAATCGTGGGCGGCGGGCGCGGCGCGAAACCCGGCGAGATCAGCCTCGCGCACAACGGCGTGCTGTTTCTCGACGAGTTCCCGGAATACCCCCGTGCGGTGCTGGAGACGCTGCGCCAGCCGATTGAGACCGGCGATGTCGTCGTTGCGCGGGCCAACGCCCATGTAACCTACCCATGCCGCTTCCTTCTGATCGCCGCGGCGAACCCGTGTCGCTGCGGAAATCTCTACGATGCGAACGAGGCCTGCAGCCGCGCGCCGATCTGTGGGCAGGATTACATGGGGAAGATTTCCGGCCCACTGATGGACCGGTTCGACCTCCGCCTCGAGGTGCCGCCGGTGGCCTTCGCCGACCTCGACCTGCCAGCCTCCGGCGAAACCAGCGCTGCTATTGCGATACGCGTCGCCAAGGCGCGCGAGGTGCAGGCCGCGCGGTTCGCAATCCTTGGCGCGCAGGCCCGGGTCAACGCCGATGCCGAAGGCGCGTTGCTGGATCAGATCGCCACCCCGGACGCCGAGGGAAAAGCGATGCTTCTGCAAGCGGCCGACAAATTCAAGCTGACCGCGCGGGGCTACCACCGGGTTTTACGACTGGCGCGCACGATCGCGGATCTGGACGCGGCAGAGACCGTCGGTCTGCCGCATATCGCCGAAGCCATCGGCTATCGCCTGATTGCCGCGAAAGAGGGCTAGCCCGCTTCAGCGAGGCGCTTGTCGATGGCGTCCCAGATCTTTCCAGCGATGTTCACGCCGTCAAAACGCTCCAACTCCTGGATGCCGGTGGGCGAGGTTACGTTGATTTCCGTCAGCCAGTTGCCGATCACGTCGATGCCCACAAAGACCTGCCCCATCTCCTTCAACCGGGGGCCGATGATGGCGCAAATCTCTTTCTCCCGCTCAGTCAGGGCGGTCGCTTCGGGCCGCCCCCCCACGTGCATGTTGGAGCGGACTTCGCCCTTGGCAGGCACCCGGTTGATGCCACCCACGGGCTCTCCATCCACAAGGATCACGCGCTTGTCGCCGGCCGACACGTCCGGCAGGAATTTCTGCATGATGAGCGGCTCGCGATTGATGCCGACGAACAGCTCATGGAGCGAGTTGAGGTTGCGATCCTCGCGGGTCAGGCGAAACACGCCGGCCCCGCCGTTGCCGTAGAGCGGCTTTAGGATCACATCTCCATGGTCTTCCTTGAAGGCTTTCAGCATTTCGAGGTCCCGGGCGACCATCGTCGGCGGTGTCAGGTCGGGATAATCCAGCACCAGCAGCTTCTCGGGCGAATTGCGTACCCAAAACGGATCATTCACGATGAGGGTCTTTCCCCGCAGGCGATCGAGCAGGTGGGTCGTCGTGATATATCCCATGTCGAAGGGCGGATCCTGGCGCAGCCAGATGACATCAACCTCCGCCAGATCCACGATCTCGGGCGCATCGGCGGCAACGTGGTTGCCCTTCACTCGCTGCAGGGTGACGCGGCGGGCGCGGGCGCAGACCTTGTCCTCGCGATAAAAGAGATCGTCCGGAGTATAGACCAGCAAGTCATGGCCCCGTGCCTGCGCCTCTTCCGCCAAACGGAACGTGCTGTCCGCGTTGATATCCACGTCTTCGATTGGATCCATTTGAAACGCGATCAACATGTCTGCCCCTCCGGTTCTGGCCTGTCCCTTTATGTGACGTGGCGCGACGGCAGGCGCAATGGCCGATCAGGCCGAAAGGGCGTTGACGATCACGTCAAACCGGCCCTGCCCGTCGATCAAGGCGACGTCAAAGCGCATCGGGGTAGCCGAGCCCAAGGGAAAGGTGCCGAGACAATCTTCGGCGCTGCGCAGCAGGCGATCGATCTGGCGCTTGGTCAGGGCTTCCGCCGCGCGCGCATGGGTGCTGGAACACTTGACCTCGACGAAGATCACCTCGCCATCCTTCTCCATCACAAGGTCAATTTCCCCGGCCGGGCCGCGCCAGCGGCGGGCGACGAGCCTGTGGCCGTGATCGAGATAGACCCGCAGGGCGTGGTCTTCGGCAGCCTTGCCCTTGAGATAGGAGGTCTTCCCCCTCAGTCGCCGTTTTTCAGCTGCAATCCCAGTTGGTAGACGTCCCGCTTGGACATCCCCAATTCCTCCGCCACGCGGGCAGAGGCCGCCTTCAACGGCAGGTCTTCCATCGCCGCCGTGAGCGCCGCTTCCACGTCCTGAAACGACGGTGCCCGGGCCACGGCGCGGCCGATAACCACCACGATCTCGCCCTTCAGCGTGCGTTCCGACAGAAGGTCGCGGACCTGCCCACAGGTTCCGCGCAGCACCTCCTCGAAGCGTTTGGTCAATTCCCGGCATACGGCCACCTCACGGTCATCTCCCAAAGCCTCGCACAATTCACCTAACATTCGGTGAATGCGTTTCGGGCTTTCGTAGGCGATCACCGTGGCTCCGGCAGCATCGAGCCCTTTCATCCATTTCGCCCGCGCGCCGGTCTGGCTCGGCGCGAATCCGGCGAAAAGGAACCGGTCCGATGCAAGTCCTGATACCGTCAGGGCGGCAAGGGCCGCTGAAGGACCGGGTGCGGAGAACACGTTGAAGCCCGCGTCGATCGCCGCGCGACCCAGTTGATAACCAGGATCCGCCACCAAGGGCGTTCCGGCTTCAGAGACGTAGGCGACGGAGAGGCCTTTCTCCAACACGCCCAGAACCCTCGGCCGGGCCTCGGCGCCGTTGTGATCGTGGTACGGGATCATCGGGCGGTTGTTGACCGGAATTCCGTGGATTTCCATGAGCTTGCGTGCGGTGCGGGTATCCTCGGCCGCGATTACGTCCGCCGCACCGAGGATATCCAGCGCGCGCAGCGTGATGTCTCGGGCAGAGCCGATCGGCGTGGCGACGAAATGCAGGCCCGGCGCTACAGAGACAGGGCGGCTCATGGGCGTCGGTCCGCTTGGAATGGACGAACTGGCAATCCGCCCATTGCTTTGAACAGGCAATCCGGTCCATTAGCCAATTCGTGGGCCGATTGGCTCGGGGTGGTGCGTTTACTTGAACTCTTGTTCGCCGTAGCGTGCATCTGCGGGCCTCTCGCCACGTCTGGTTTTGTTACGCCTCAAGGGGAGGGCCTTCGCCTATGGTTTCCGGTTTCAGCAGTCTTCGCAACCCGCTGCGCGCGGCGGTGGCCGTTCTTTTGTCTTTGGTGCTGACAGCTTGTCAGATCGGCGGCGGCCCGATCGGCCTCGGCGCGGGTCCGCGCGTGGGTCAGACGGTGCAGGTCGCCATGCTTCTGCCCGTGAGCGGTGGCGCCGGTGACGCGACCCTCGCCCGCAGCCTTGAAAATGCAGCCCGTCTTGCGGCAGCCGACGTGGCCGGATCGACGACGGTCGAAATCACCGTCTACGACACCGCGGGCAACGCCTCCACGGCGGCAAGCCGTGCGCAGGAAGCCGTTTCTGCCGGCGCCGACGTCATCGTGGGGCCGCTGCGCTCCGATGCGGCCGCGGCCGTGGGCGTGGCTGTCGCGAACTCCAACATCGCGGTCCTCAGCTTCTCCAACAACACCGAGATCGCGGGCGGCAACGTCCTCGTGCTCGGCCACACATTTGCCAACACCGCCTCGCGGATCGTGACCTATTCGTCGCGTCAGGGCCGGGGCAACATCGTGCTGGTGCACGCCAACAACCTCGCCGGAGAGGTCGCCCGCGACGCGGTGCGCACCGCCGCAGCCCGTTCCGGTGCCTCGATCTCGGCCACGATCCCCTACGAGTTCAGCCAGAACGGCGTCGTCAACGTGGTGCCGCAGGTGGTATCGGCTGCGCGCTCTAACGGCGCCAACTCGATCCTGCTGACGTCCGATAGCGCCGGCGCGCTGCCGCTCTTCGCGCAGCTTCTGCCGGAGAACGGCCTCGATGTGTCGAGCACGCAATTGATGGGCCTCACCCGGTGGGACATTCCGCCCGCAACGCTTGAATTCTCGGGCTTGCAGGGCAGCTGGTTTGCCCTGCCCGATCCGGCTGCTTCCGCGAGCTTCAACGCGCGTTATGCTGCGGCCAACGGCGGTGCGCCGCACCCCTTGGGCGGGCTCGGCTACGATGCCATCCGCGCCGTTTCGGCCGCCGCGTCCACCGGGCGTCTGGGTTCCGCCGACCTGATCGGCGCCGGTCAGATCGATGGCGCAGGCGGTGTGTTCCGGTTCCTCAACGACGGCACGAACCAGCGTGCCTTGGCCGTAGCGCAGATTGCCAACCAGCAGGTAAACATCATTGACCCAGCCCCAAGAAGCCTTGGCGGTTTCGGCTTCTGATCAGCCGTTAAACCCAAGCCTCTCTGCTGCATCTTCCCCGGGCACGCTCCTGTTGCCCGGGGAAGAGATTATTGACCAACCGGCCTTGGCCGCGCGCATCGATGCAGCCTGTGCATCGGCCGCGAACCCAAGTGAAATCCGCGCAGCCACCGTGGCGGAACTGGCTAAGGCGCAGTCCGCAGCCCGCGCCACGCTGGCCGAGGCCTTCACCGCAAATCCTCTCGCCGCCCGGCGTGCCACCCGCTCCTACGCCTTCATGACCGATGTGCTGGTGACCGAGGTTCTCCGCGTCGCGCAGACCTACCTCTACCCCACGAACATCCAATCCGAGGGAGAGCGGATCGCCGTGCTGGCGGTCGGCGGTTACGGCCGCGCGGAAATGGCGCCGTTCTCGGACGTGGACCTACTGTTTCTCACGCCCTGGAAGGTCACCGGCAAGGTCGAGAGCATCATCGAGAGCACCCTCTACATGCTCTGGGATCTGCGCCTGAAGGTCGGCCACTCGTCCCGAACCATCAAGGACTGCCTGCGGCTCGGGCGCGAGGATTACACGATCCGCACGACGTTTCTGGAGATGCGCCACCTCAGCGGCGACGCGTCGCTTTCGGCGGAGTTGCAAGAGACCCTGCGCGAGCAGCTGTTCGAGGGCACCATCGGCGAGTTCGTCGAAGCCAAGCTTGAAGAGCGTGACACCCGCCACGAAAAGCAGGGCGGTCAACGCTACATGGTCGAGCCCAACGTCAAGGAGGGCAAGGGCGGCCTGCGAGATCTGCAAGCCCTCTACTGGATCGCCAAATACGAGCATAGCGTTGCGAAGGCGGGCGAATTGGTTGGCCTCGGCATCTTCCGTCCCGAGGAGTTCGCCGCCTTCGACGAGGCCGAACGGTTCCTCTGGGCGGTGCGCTGTCACCTGCATCTGCTGGCGGGCCGGGCACAGGATATGCTCAGTTTCGACATGCAGGTCGAAGTGGCCGCACGGCTCGGATACAGCGACCATTCCGGCCGACGCGCGGTCGAGCACTTCATGCAGGATTACTTCCTGCAGGCCACGCAGGTGGGCGATCTGACGCGGATCTTTCTGACCGGGTTGGAAGCACGCCACGTGAAGACCGAACCCGCGATCCTCGGCTTTCTGCGCGGCGTCACGCGGCGCAAGCGGCTCAAGCCGGGGTACACGCTCAGCCAGAACCGGCTCGACATCGCTTCGCCGGAGGAATTCTTCGAGGACCCGCTCAACATCCTGCGGCTCTTCGAGGAGGCCTTGCGGACCAGCTACCTGATCCACCCCAATGCCATGCGCGAGTTGACGGCACGGCTGGACCTGATCGACGACACGATGCGGTCCGACAGGGAAGCCAACCGGATCTTCCTCGACCTGATGCTGAAACACGGCAACCCGGAGCGCGCCCTGCGCCGGATGAACGAGCTTGGCGTCCTCTCGGCCTTCATGCCGGAATTCGGGCATATCGTGGCGATGATGCAGTTCAACATGTATCACAGCTACACCGTCGACGAGCACACGATTCAGGTGATCTCGACCCTCGCCCAGATCGAGCGGGAGGAGCTGGAGGAAGAGCTTCCCCTCGTCTCTGGCATCCTGAAAAGCGGTGTGAACCGGAAGGTGCTTTATGTCGCCTGCCTGTTGCACGACATCGGCAAGGGCCGGAACGAGGATCACTCGATCCTCGGCGCCCGCATGGCGCGGAGCATCGCGCCTCGGCTCGGACTGAAACCGGCAGAGTGCGAGACGGTGGAATGGCTGGTTCGCTACCACCTGTTGATGTCCGACATGGCGCAGAAACGCGACATCGCCGACCCGCGCACGGTGCGCGATTTCGCCAAGGCCGTGCGCACCCGCGAGCGGTTGGACCTGCTGACGGTGCTGACGGTCTGCGACATCCGCGGTGTCGGGCCGAATACGTGGAACAACTGGAAAGCCACCCTGCTGCGGTCGCTGCACCGCTCCACAGCAATGGCGCTGGAGACGGGGCTGGAGGATCTCAACCGCGAGCAGTTGGAGGGCGAGGCCAAGAAACGCCTGCGCAAGGCGCTGTCGGACTGGAAGAAATCAGCGGTCAAGGTCGAGGTCGATCGCCATTACGGCCCTTACTGGCAAGGGCTCGATCTGGCGACACAGGTCACCTTTGCCAAGATGCTGAACGGGTTGAAGAGCCACGAAATCAAGATCAAGACCAAGCAGGACGAAAACCGCGATGCCACGCGGGTCTGCTTTGCGCTGGTCGATCATCCGGGCATCTTCAGCCGGCTGGCGGGCGCGCTGTCGCTGGTGGGAGCAAACGTGGTGGACGCGCGGACCTACACGTCGAAGGACGGCTATGCCACGGCCGTCTTCTGGGTGCAGGACCGCGACGGCAACCCCTATGAGAAGGCTCGCTTGCCGCGCCTGACCACGATGATCCGCAAGACGCTCAAGGGCGAGGTCGTGACCTCCGAGGCGATGGAGAAGCGCGACAAGATCAAGAAGCGCGAGCGGCCCTTCAACGTGCCCACCACGATCACTTTCGACAACGAAGGCTCGGAGATTTACACCATCATCGAGGTCGATACCCGCGACCGTCCCGGCCTTCTCTATGACCTCACCAAGACGCTCGCCGCGGCCAATGTCTACATCGCCTCGGCCACCATCGCGACCTACGGGGTGCAGGTCGTCGATACCTTCTACGTCAAGGATACCTTCGGGCTGAAACTGCACTCGGAGCAGCGGCGCGCCGCGCTGGAAAACAAGCTTCGCGACGCGATCCTGCGGGTCGCTGAACGGGCCGGCGCGTGATGGAGAACGACCCGAAGCAAGCGCCGTCCGAGGCTCCGAACGCGCCCGCTCCGATCCGCCTGATCGCGGGCGTCTTTACCGTGGGCTTCTGGACCATGTGCTCGCGGATCCTCGGCTTCGTGCGCGACATCCTGATCGGTGCCTTTCTGGGTGCCGGTCCGGTGGCCGAGGCCTTCCTCGTGGCCTTCGCCCTGCCCAACATGTTCCGCCGCTTCTTCGCCGAGGGCGCTTTCAACACGGCCTTTGTGCCGATGTTCTCCAAGAAAGTGGAAAGCGGAGACGACGCGGAGCGTTTCGCGCAGGATGCCTTCTCGGGCCTCGCCTCGGTCCTGATCGCGCTGACACTTCTGGCGCAACTGGTGATGCCGTGGCTGGTCCTCGCCATGGCGGGTGGCTTCGCGGGGGACGAACGCTTCCCTCTCGCCGTCGACTATGGCCGCATCACCTTCGTCTACATCCTGTTCATCTCGCTGGCGGCGCTCTTCTCCGGGATGCTGAACGCCACCGGGCGCTTTGCTGCCGCCGCCGCCGCTCCCGTGCTTCTCAACATCATCCTTGTGGGCGTTCTTACCGGGGCCTCCCTGTGGCAGCCCGACGGCAAGATGACCACGCTGGTCGACCCGGCCGAGACCTATGGCGACGTGCTCGCCTGGGCAGTGCCGCTGGCGGGCATCGCGCAGATGGCGCTGGTCTGGTTCGCCGCCGCGCGCGCCGGCTTCCGCATCCGCCCGCGCCTGCCGCGCCTGACGCCGGACATGCGGCGGCTTGCATGGATTGCCTTCCCGGCAATGCTGGCGGGCGGTGTGGTGCAGGTGAACCTGCTGGTGGGCCGTTTCGTGGCGAGTTTCTTCGACGGGGCGATCGCCTGGCTCTACTACGCCGACCGGCTTTATCAATTGCCGCTCGGGGTGGTGGGCATTGCCATCGGCATCGTGCTTTTGCCCGATCTGTCGCGCCGGCTGCGCGCCGGCGATGACGCGGGCGGACGCCACGCCTTCTCTCGCGCGGGGGAACTAGCCATGGCGCTGACCATTCCGGCCGCCGTGGCATTGGTGGTCATCGCCGTGCCGCTGATCTCGGTCCTGTTCCAGCGCGGCGCCTTCACCTCCGACGATACCGCCGCCACGGCGCTGGCCCTGTCGGTTTATGCCGTGGGCCTGCCCGCCTTCGTGCTGCAGAAGGTCCTGCAACCGGTCTATTTCGCCCGCGAGGACACCCGCCGCCCGTTCCAATATGCGGTGGTGGCCATGGTGGTGAACGCGGTCGTGGCCGTGGGCCTCGCCATGGTCATCGGCTTTCTGGGAGCGGCGGTGGCCACCACGGCGGCGGCTTGGGTCATGGTCGGCCTGCTGTCGCGCGGACGCCGTGACCTGGGCGAGGTCGCCCAGTTCGACGACCGTTTCCGCGCCCGGATCTGGCGCATCTGCGGCGCCGCCTTCGCCATGGGCGGCGTGCTCTACGCCAGCGGCCTGATGCTTGGACCCTTCCTTGGCGAGCCGGGGCTGCGCTACGTGGCGCTGGCGCTTCTCGTGGTGATCGGCCTCGTCAGCTATTTCGGTTTCGCCCGCCTCTTCGGCGCATTCAGCCTGAAGGAGCTGCGCGGCACCATGCGGGGACGCTGAGCGCCCGCGTTTTGCTGGCAAGTCTCTGCCACAGCCCGTAAACTCCGATCGTCAGCAGGAGAGCCCCCTTGAACCCCAGGACCGTGAAAGGCGCCATCAAATCGTGGCTCCGCCCCACTGAACGCGACCGCACCCTGCGTGATCTGCGCGAGAATGCCGAGCGTGTCGCCCCCTCTAGCGACGTGCCGGTAGTGTTCTGCGCGCCGCTGATGGGCAAGCATTTTGCCGAGGATTGGGCCAAGGTCTCTGCTGGCGTGGCCCGGATGGTGCGTAGCCTGCTGGCCCAGAGCGATCCGAACTGGACGCTGCTGCTGACCTCCCAGGATCGGCCCGAGGGGCTACCCGACGATCCGAGGATCGTCTTCCTGCCCTTCGAGGCAGAGGTCACGGGCATGGACAAGCGGCAGAAGGTCATGCACCTGATGCAGGAACTGGCCAATCATCTGGCGGGGCGGGATGGTTACCTCCACGCATTGGATGCCGATGACATCCTGCACCCTGACGTCGTTGCGCACATCCGCTCGGACAACAACGGGCAAGGGTATTGGTACAAGTGGGGCGGTATGCTCGATGCCGAGACCGGGACCATCGCCCGCTGCGGCCCGCGCAGCCTGCGTTATCCGACAAGCCGCCCGTTCCTCAGCCAATGCGGCTCCAGCGCCGCGATCTACGTCGATTTCCGCGCGCCGGAGCGGCGGGCGGCAGAGCAGGCAACACTGTTCTACGGCTCCGGCCACCGCAATTTCCTGCGCGTGACCAAGGCGCTCGGCCTCACGCTTGCCCCGCTACCCTTTCCGGCCGGTCTTTACGTGATGAACACGGGCGAAAACATGCGCCAGAAGCGCGGGCTGATGCATCGCAAGATGACCTATCTGAAGCAGAACCGATTGCCCGAGCAGCAGCAGGAAGAATACGCCGCGATGTTCGGGCTCAGCGCTGACGCACCCGCGCCAGCATCCGTCGCCACCCGCCGGGGCTGACGACGAACGACAGCGCCAGACCGGTCACGAAGCCCGAGAAATCCGCGACGACGCGGCCAAACTCTCCGGCAATCAACCCGAAGAGAAGCTGGATTCCCAAGAGGACGCCGATCAACCCGAAGGCGCGCAACTGGCCCGAGCCTTCTGCCTCGGCCCGCACCCACATCAGGAAGGTGAAGGCGCCGATCAGCCCGTAGACCCCCGGGTAGCCGCCGATCAGGGGATACTCGCTGTCCATCAGAACCACGAAGCCGAGCGCGCCCATGATCGCAGAGATCCAGAAGACGGCGAGGAAGGCCGCGACCGAATAGACCTCCGCAACCATCTTGCCGAGCGCGAGGATGAAGACCACTACGAAGGCCGCGTGGACGAAGCCCTGATGGATCAACGGATAGGCGATGAAGCGGACGAGATGCTCGACCGGAAACTGCCCGGTGGAGATCATCCAGGTCCAGACTGCATCGAGCACGGCGTAGTCCTGCACGGCTGCCAACCGCCACGCGAGGCCGCCCTGCCCGCCAAGAAATCCTGCGGTGGCCGCCTGAAACATCAGCTCCAATCCGAAAATCACCACCGCGAGGGCGATCACGACCGGGGGCAGTGCGTTGAACGGAGAGACGTTGTGCTGGTCCATCGAGACGACCCCTTGGTTGACGATCCTTGCCCCCATGGGTAAGCCCGTCCGCGCCGATTGGCCAGTGGGCCGGGCGGAAATAACCACGCCTGTGAAGGACGATCACCATGGCCGAGACCCAGTTCAAACCGCGCGCATTTTCGGGTATCCAGCCCTCGGGCGGGCTGACCCTCGGCAATTACCTTGGTGCCCTGAAGCGGTTTGCCCAGACCCAGAACGCCGGCACTCACGAGACGATCTTCTGCATGGTCGACCTGCACGCGATCACCGCGCGCCTGCTGTCGCCGGACGAATTGCGCAACAACACCCGCGAGCTCTGCGCCGGTTTCATCGCCTCGGGCGTCGATCCTGAGAAGTCGATCCTGATCAACCAGAGCCAGGTACCGGAGCACGCGCAGTTGGCGTGGATCTTCAACTGCGTGGCGCGGATGGGCTGGATGGGTCGCATGACCCAGTGGAAGGACAAGTCCGGCAAGGACGCCGAAGGCGCTTCGCTCGGGCTTTTCGCCTATCCCGCGCTGATGGCTGCCGACATCCTGATCTACCACGCCACCCATGTGCCCGTGGGTGACGACCAGAAACAGCATCTGGAGCTGACGCGCGACATCGCCGCGAAGTTCAACCATGACTACGGCGTGGATTTTTTCCCGATCACCGAGCCGGTGATCGAAGGCGCGGCCACGCGGGTGATGAACCTGCAGGACGGCACCAAGAAGATGTCGAAGTCCGATCCGGTGGACAAGACGCGGATCAACATGACCGATGATGCCGACGCGATCGCCAAGAAGATCCGCAAGGCCAAAACCGACCCGGACCCCCTGCCCGACGCGGTGGATGGGCTGGCCGAGCGTCCCGACGCGCGCAACCTGGTGAACATCTACGCGGCGCTGGCCGATCTTGATCCGCAAGCGGTCCTCGACGAGCACGCGGGCGCGATGTTCGGCCACTTCAAGGTGGCCCTCGCCGACCTCGCCGTGGCGAAGCTTTCGCCGATCTCCTCCGAGATGTCGCGGCTGATGGACGACCCCGCAGAGATCGACCGCATCCTCGGGCGCGGCGCCGAGCGCGCGCGGGAAATCACCGTGCCGATCCTCGAGCAGACCTACGACATCGTGGGCATGCTGCGGAGCTGAGCCGCAGAATCGCCGCGCATCGGAATTTTTTTGTTCATGCTCCGGGCGCGGCGACCAATCTGGTAACGCTAACATCTTTCAGCGAAATTTTCGTGCGGCGCGGGGCTGTTCACGCCTCCTGTCCTGACGTCATGGGGACGAAGCGTGAACGTTAACTGGACATTTACGGAAGCATAGGCATATAACTGCCGAGCAAACCACACATCGCTATCATTCTTGGGGGAACTGTATGAACAGGCGTCTCGATAAACGTACCGACTCTGTCCGCGTCACCGATCGGATTCCGGCCACGGCCACGACCGACCGCAAGCCCGTTAAGGCGGCTCGCACCGACCATAAGACAACCCGTGCCGAACCCCGTGCCGATGCCTCCGAAGGCGTGAGCATGGACTACCAGATGGGCTTCACCTCTGGACCTTCCATCTAGCCTGGGCATACGTTCCCCTGAAACAGGACAGGGGAATGACGATGGCGACCGGAACCAATATCAAAACCTACTTCGACGGCGCTTGGCATGACGACGATATCCCCGTCATGCGCGCGGCCGACCATGGCGCATGGCAGGCGACCACGGTCTTTGACGGTGCGCGCTACGTCGACGGCCTCGCGCCGGACCTTCTGGCCCATTGCGAGCGTGTCGTACGCTCCGCCAAGGCGCTCTCCCTGAACCCCGGCAAGACCGGGCAGGAAATCTACGACATCATCTGGGAAGGGCTGAAACGCTACCCGACCGATGTCGCGGTCTACGTGCGTCCCAACTTTTTCGGCATTCAGGGCGGCCATTACGGAATCGTGCCCGGCGATGCCGAGGCGGGGTTCTACGTCTGCCTCGAAGAAGTCCCCATGGCCGCGCCGGACGCGGCCTCGCGGCTGGCAAAAACGCAGTTCCACCGTCCGGTGCTGGCCACGGCGGTGCTTGGCGCCAAGGCGGGCTGCCTCTACCCGAACAACGCGCGAATGCTGATGGAAGCGCGCGCCAAGGGCTACGACAACGCGCTGGTGTGTGACGCCATGGGCAACGTGGCCGAGACCGCGACCGCCAACATCTTCATGGTCCGCGATGGAGAGGCCTTCACCCCGATCCCGAACGGCACCTTCCTCAACGGCATCACGCGGCAACGGCACATCGCCAACCTGCGCGCCGATGGCGTCACCGTCACCGAGGCCGTCCTGACCTTCGATGATTTCCGCGCCGCGGACGAGGTCTTTATGACCGGCAACCTCAACAAGGTTACCCCGGTTCTGGAGTTCGACGGCACCCATTACCAGCACGGGCCGATCACGAAACGCGCGCGTGAGCTCTACTGGGACTGGGCGGCCTCCACCGCTTAATCGCCGGTAGACACGCCCGCCCGCAATCGGCATTGTCGGGCGTCGGAAGAGGGACAAATCTGATGCGTAAATTTCTCGTCGTGCTCGATGACACCCGCGAATGCCTGAACGCGATGCGTTTCGCGGCAATGCGCGCCCATAATACCGGGGGCGGAGTCGAGATCCTGTCGGTCATCCCGCCGGACGAGTTCAATCACTGGATCGGCGTCGGCGACATCATGCGAGCCGAAGCCCGCGAACGGATCGAGGCGCACTTCAACGTCTTTGCCAAATGGATGCGGGACAAGCAGGACATCGACCCCACGCTTGTCATCCGCGAAGGCGTGCCGGAGGAGCAGATCCTCGCCCATATCGAGGCCGACAAGGAAATCGGCGTCCTCGTGCTCGGCGCGAACTCCGGCAAGGGCGGCCCGGGCCCGCTGGTCACGGCAATGACCAAAATGGCCGGCAACCTCCCCGCCCCGATGACAATCGTCCCGGTAGAGCTCAGCAAGGAACAGTTGGAAGCGATTACCTGAGGGTTCTCCGCGGACGACGGGGCCGTCACAACCGCGCGTTCTTCCACTTTAGAATGATTCCAGTTCCTTGACTCTGCGACCTGTCGGGCGCATATCTGACCTAACCAGTAAGGAAATGCGCCGATGTTCATTCAGACCGAATCCACTCCGAACCCCGCGACCCTGAAATTCCTGCCCGGCCAGACCGTGCTGGAGATGGGGACCGCCGATTTTCCGAGCAAGGAGACCTCGGCCAAGTCGCCTCTCGCGTCGCGCATCTTCGCGGTCGAGGGCGTCACCGGTGTGTTCTTCGGGATCGACTTCGTCACCGTCACCAAGGCGGATTCGGTGGAGTGGGACCATGTGAAACCTGCCATTCTCGGCGCGATCATGGAGCACTATCAATCCGGCGAGCCGGTGATGGAAGGCGACCACAAGGCTGACGGCGGCCATGCTGAGCATAGCGGTGAAGACGGCGAGATTGTGGGTCAGATCAAGAACTTGCTTGATACCCGCGTGCGTCCCGCCGTGGCGCAGGATGGCGGTGACATCACCTTCCATGGCTTCGATCGCGGCGTTGTCTATCTGCATATGCAGGGCGCCTGCGCGGGTTGCCCCTCGTCGACGCTGACCCTGAAAATGGGCATCGAGAACCTGCTGCGCCATTATATTCCCGAAGTCGTGGAAGTGCGCCCCGTCAACACCTGACACGATTCAGCACCTGCTGCCCTGCCCCGCTTGCACAGGCCGGGCAGGAGCGGCTAAGCCGCTGCCATGGCGCATCCGACGATCCTCGCATTCGACACCTCCGGCCCCTGGGTCGAAACGGCCGTGTTGCGCGGTTCAAAGATCTGTGCCGCCAGATCCGTGGACATGGCCACGGGCCAGGCCGAGCGCCTGATGCCCCTGATCGAGGAAACCCTCGCCGAGGCGCAGGTCGAGTTGAAGCAGCTTGACGCGATCGGTGTCGGAATCGGCCCCGGCAATTTCACCGGCATCAGGATTTCCGTCGCAGCGGCGCGCGGGCTGGCACTGGCCCTTGCGCGGCCCGCCATCGGCGTCTCGATGCTCGACGCGCTGGCCTTTCACGCTCCGCGCCCCTGTCTCGCGCTCCTGAGCGCCCCCCGCGACATGGCCTACCTTCAGCGTTTCGGAGCAGACGTCGCGTGCGCGGCAACGATGATCTCCAAGGCAGAGCTGCACCAATGGGTCACGCCGGGCATCACGCTGGTGGGCGACGGCGTTGCGGAACACGCTGAGCCCCTCGGCCTCCCCCATGCTCCCGCCGCCTGTGCCCCGGCCTGCGCCATTGCCCATCTGGCAGCTGAGCGGCTCGGCACCGGGCAAACCCGCCCCGCGCCGCTCTATATCAAGCCTGCAGATGCCGCCCCCTCCCGCGAAAAAGGGCCGGTGATCCTATGACGCCGGCCGAGATGGCGCGGCTCCATGGGGCGAGCTTCACACGCGGCTGGTCCGAGGATGAATTCGCCGACCTGCTGGCGCGCCCCTCGACGCTTGCCACCAGTACCGCCACCGGATTCGCGATTCTGCAGGTGATCGTGCCGGAAGCCGAGGTCGTGACCATCGTGGTCGACCCCGCCCGTCGGGGGCAGGGCGAAGGACGCAAACTGCTGAACGAGGCCCTGAAGGCCGCCGCCGGGCGGGGCGTCACCGACGTGTTTCTCGAGGTTGACGAGACCAACGCCGCGGCCTTGGCGCTCTACGAGAAGAACGGCTTCACCCGAACGGGCCTCCGCCCGGGATACTACCGCCATGCGGACGGCCGCCACAGCGACGCGGTGCTGATGTCCTGTGCAATTCCGGCGGGCACGTAACGTAAACCCGCGTCTCGAGGCCCCTTGTCCTCCGGAATTGGCTTGACCCTCCGCTTGCCCTTTGCCCTTATTCCCCATGAGGATTCCGTTGTTCGACGGAGTACCACGCGTTTGGGGACGCAAGGCCACCATAAGGCCGGTATCAAAAGCGCCCCGCAACCTGACTTGGGAGACGACCCTATGACCATGATGAAAACCCTGCTCGGCGCTTGCGCCACGCTTGCCATTTCCGCCACCGGCGTGCTGGCGGACGGCCCTGCGATCATCTTCGACCTGGGCGGCAAGTTCGACCGCTCCTTCAACGAAAGCGCCTTCAACGGTGCGGAGCGTTGGGCCGAGGAAACCGGTGGCACTTACCGCGAGATCGAGCTCCAGAACGACGCTCAGCGTGAGCAGGCAATGCGCCGCCTCGCCGAGGCCGGCTCCAACCCGATTGTCATGGCAGGCTTCAGCCAGGCCTCCGCGCTCGAGGTTGTTGCGCCCGATTATCCCGACACGACCTTCGTCATCATCGACGGCGTGGTCGATGCGCCGAACGTGCAGTCGATCATTTTCTCCGAGCATGAAGGCTCCTACCTCGTCGGCATGATGGCCGGCATGGCGTCCGAATCCGGCACCGTCTCTTTTGTGGGCGGCATGGACATCCCGCTGATCTCGCGCTTTGCCTGCGGCTTTGCGCAGGGTGCGGTCGCAGCCGACCCCGACGCGACGGTCATCGCCAACATGACGGGCACGACCCCTGCCGCCTGGAACGACCCGGTGCGCGGTGGAGAGCTGACCCGAGGCCAGATCGGTCAGGGCTCTGACGTGGTGTTCGCTGCTGCTGGCGGCACCGGCCTTGGCGTGCTGCAGACCGCGGCCGACGAAGGCATCCTGTCGATCGGCGTGGACGCCAACCAGAACTACCTGCACCCCGGTTCGGTCCTGACTTCCATGGTCAAGCGCGTGGACGTGGCCGTCTATGACAGCTTCTCCGCCGAGACCATCGAGCCCGGCATCTTCGTCTACGGCCTCGCCGAAGACGGCGTTGGCTACGCGATGGACGAGTTCAACGCCGAGCTGGTGACCGAAGAGATGATCGCCGCCGTGGACGCCGCGCGCGAACAGATCATTGCGGGCGAGATCGAAGTGCACAACTTCTCCGACGACGGCACCTGCCCCGTCGCCATGCAGTAAGATCCGGTCTGCCGGGCCGCTCGCGGCCCGCGCATTCCCGACACCTTCGGGCCGCGCCCCATTCGGACGCGGCCCGTATCATATACCCCGCCAAGGACCGCACCCATGACGGCACCCGCCTCTTCCTTCCCGGCCATCGAGCTAAAGGGCATCTCGAAAGCCTTCGGCCCGGTGCAAGCGAACAAGAACATTTCGATTTCCGTGAAGAAGGGCACGATCCACGGGATCGTCGGCGAAAACGGCGCGGGCAAATCAACGCTGATGTCGATCCTCTACGGCTTCTACAAGGCCGACGCCGGAGAGATCTGGATCAACGGACAACATACCCACATCCCCGACAGCCAGGCTGCCATTCGCGCCGGCATCGGAATGGTGCACCAGCACTTCAAGCTGGTCGAGAACTTCACCGTCGTCGAAAACGTGATCCTCGGGGCAGAGGACGGCGCGCTTCTGCAGCCCTCCATCGCCAAGGCGCGGCGCATTTTGACGGAATTGGCCGCCGAATACGGGCTGGACGTGAACCCCGACGCGGTCGTGCAGGATCTGAGCGTTGGCCACCAGCAGCGGGTCGAAATCCTCAAGCAGCTCTACCGTCAGGCCGATATCCTCATCCTCGACGAACCCACCGGCGTGCTGACGCCCTCCGAAGCCGACCAGCTTTTCCGCATCCTTGGCCGCCTGAAGGACGAGGGCAAGACGATCATCCTGATCACCCACAAGCTGCGCGAGATCATGGACGTGACAGATACCGTCTCGGTCATGCGCCGGGGCGAGATGACCGCCACCGTCAAGACCTCCGAGACCTCCCCCGCCGGACTGGCAGAGCTGATGGTGGGCCGCAAGGTTCTGCTTCAGGTGGACAAGGCCCCGGCCAATCCGGGCGAGGTCGTGCTGGCGGTGAAGAACCTGCGCGTCGTCGACGCCACGGGGGTCGAGAGGCTCAAGAGCATCTCCTTCGAAATCCGCGCCGGAGAGATCCTCGGGATCGCGGGCGTGGCGGGCAACGGCCAGTCCGAACTGCTCGAAGTGCTCGGCGGCATGATCGCTGCCACATCCGGCGAGGTCACTTTGCACGGCCAGCCCATCGACATCACCGGCCGCAACAGCGACGCGGGCTCACGCCGGAAGCGCGGCATCGGCCATGTGCCGGAAGACCGTCAGGTCGAGGGGCTGATCATGCCTTTCGAGGCATGGGAGAACGTGGCCTTCGGCTATCATCACGACGCGAAATACCAATCGGGCATCCTCATGGACAACGCCGCGATCAAGGCTGATTGCGCCGACAAGATGGAGCGCTACGACGTGCGCCCACCCAACCCCCGGCTTCCGGCCCGCAACTTCTCGGGCGGCAACCAGCAGAAGATCGTCGTGGCCCGCGAGATGGACCGCCAGCCCGAGCTGCTGCTCGTCGGCCAACCCACCCGCGGCGTCGATATCGGCGCCATCGAGTTCATCCACAAGGAGATCATCGCGCTGCGCGACGCGGGCAAGGCCGTGTTGCTGGTGAGCGTTGAACTCGACGAAATCCTCGGGCTCTCGGACCGCATCGCCGTCATGTTCGACGGCGCGATCAGCGGCGAGCGTCTGCCAGAGAATACCAACGAGGGCGACCTGGGCCTACTGATGGCCGGCGTCACGGAAGGGGCCGCGTAAGATGGACAAGATGCCAAAATGGGCCGATGTGCTCCTCATCCCGCTGATCTCGGTTCTGCTGGCGTTGATCGCCTCGGGGATCGTCGTGGCGCTGATCGGCGAGAACCCCTTCGAGGCGATGCAGATCATGATCCGGGGCGCCTTCGGCAATGCCTACGGGTGGGGCTACACCCTGTTCTACACGACCAATTTCATCTTCACCGGACTCGGTGTCGCCGTGGCCTTCCACGCGCGCCTGTTCAACATCGGCGGTGAGGGGCAGGCCGCGCTCGGCGGCCTTGGCGTGGCGATCATGGCGCTGTCCGTGCCCTGGCCGCATTGGTCTCTGGCCCTGATCGCCTGCACCATCGCAGCCGCCGTTTTCGGCGCCGCCTGGGCCGCGATCCCGGCATATCTGCAAGCCAAGCGTGGCTCTCACATCGTGATCACCACGATCATGTTCAACTTCATCGCCTCGGCCTTGCTGGTCTATTTGCTGGTCAACGTGTTCCGCGTTCCGGGCTCCATGGCGCCCGAAACCGCGCGCTTTGCCGAGGGCACGCATCTGCCCAATGCCGCCGCTTTCGCAGGCTTCCTCGGCTTCCGGTCCTCGACCCCCCTGAACGTGTCCTTCTTTGTCGCCATCGCCGCCTGTGTCGCCGTCTGGCTGCTGATCTGGCGCACCCGTCTGGGCTACGAGATCCGCGCCTTCGGCCATTCGCAGACCGCCGCCGTCTATGCCGGGATCAACCCGGTGCGCATCACCATGATCGCCATGCTGATCTCGGGCGCGCTCTGCGGGATGATGGCAATCAACGGCGTTCAGGGCGAAGCGGAACGTCTGGTCATCGACTCCGTTCAAGGCGCCGGGTTCGTGGGCATCGCCGTGGCGCTCATGGGCCGTTCCCATCCGATCGGCGTCTTCCTCGCCGCGTTGCTCTTCGGCGCGCTCTACCAGGGCGGTGCGGAGCTTGAATTCGAAATGCCCGCCATCTCGCGCGAGATGATCCTCGTGATCCAGGCCCTCGTGATCCTGTTCACCGGCGCGCTCGACAACATGGTGCGCATGCCGATGGAGAAGCTCTTCCTGGCCCTGCGTCCGAGGTCTCAATGAGCAGGGTCTGGCGCATCACCAAGGACGACCCGGCGGACCTCGGCTTCGCCACCTCGGCCTGCACCTACGAAGCCGTCACGATGGCGGAGTTCCGGGCTTGGGCCGAGCGGGTCGTGATGACCACGCCCGATGCGGACCTGCCGTCCTACATGATCGACTACATGACCGGCCCGTCAATCGAGTCCGGTGCCTTCAAACACCGCACCACCGGTCCCGGCGGCTTCACGCCCTACGACCCCCTGCTCGACAAGCGCGCCCATGCCAAGGCCCTGACCGGGATCGGCCACCGCCGCGGCGTGGTGCAGCAGCCCGAGGCGGATGCCTGGGTGAGCAAGGAAGACGCCCTCGACGCGTTGGAGGCGCATCCCGTCGTGGCCGACCGCTTTCTTGAGGTCTTCGACACGCTCCAGATCGGAGCCGCGCAATGACCGATACCCTTCTGCCGTTCCTGCCTGCCTTCTTTATCGCCCACAGCTTTCTGCTGGTCGGCGCGCTCTCACCGGGGCCGGCCGTTGCCATGCTGATGGGCATCTCCGTGGGCCAGGGTCGCGCGGCAGGCCTGATCGCCTGCGCCGGGATCGCCACGGGATCGGCCACGATCAACCTGCTGACGATCCTCGGGGTCGGCCTGATCCTGAGCCAGGCTGCTTGGGCGATGATGATCCTGCGCATCGCGGGGTCCGCCTATCTCGCGTACCTCGCCTACGGCGCGTTCCGCAAAGCGCTCAACCCGCCGACGATTGCAGCGATGAACGTCCGCCGCCAAGGCACAGGCGCCCTGTTCGTCAAAGGCTACCTGCTACAGATCACCAACCCCAAGGCGATCGCCTTCTGGCTGGCCATCGCAGGTGTCGGAGCGACCGCCAATGCGCCGCTCTGGGTGGTCGCGCTGTTTGTCGGCTCGATGTGGGTCCTCTCCTTCGCTTGCCACGGCGCATGGGCTGTCGCCCTGTCAGCCTCGCCGGTGCGCGCCGCCTATCATTACGCCCGCCGCTATATCGAGGCCGCCCTGGGCGCGTTCTTCGCCTTCGCAGCCTTCACTCTCGCCACTTCTCGGAGCTGAGCCCATGGATTTCATGACCATCTTGCAATTGCTCGACAGTTCGATCCGCCTTGCGACGCCGCTCCTGCTGGCGTGCCTCGCTGGATTGTTCTCGGAACGGGCCGGCATTTTCGACATCGGGCTGGAAGGCAAGATGCTCGCAGCGGCCTTCTTCTCCGCCGCCATTGCCTTTACCTCCGGCAGCGTCTGGATCGGGCTCGGGGCCGGTGTCCTCGCCTCCATCGTCCTGTCGCTCCTGCACGGGCTGGCGTCGATCACCTTCCGGGGCAACCAGCTGATCTCCGGCGTCGCGATCAACTTCCTCGCCGCCGGCCTGACCGTAGTCATCGCACAGACGTGGTTCTCTCAAGGTGGCCGTACGCCACCGCTCACCGGCAGCGCGCGCTTTGACGAGATTGTTCTGCCCGGTGCCGTCTCCCGTATCCGCGACATCGCCGAATTGGGACCCCTGGGACAGATCTATTCCGAGCTCATCTCCGGCCACTCGATCCTGGTCTACGCCTCGCTGCTAATCGTGCCACTGTCGTGGTGGGTCCTTTATCGCACGCGCTTCGGCCTGCGCCTGCGAGCCGTGGGCGAAAACCCCGGCGCCGTGGATACGGCGGGTATCTCGGTCGTGGCCTTGCGCTACTCCGCCGTGGTCATCGCGGGCGTCCTCTGCGGTCTCGCTGGCGCCTACCTCGCCACCGGGCTCTCGGCCGGCTTCGTGAAGGATATGAGCGCCGGCCGTGGCTTCATCGCCCTCGCCGCCCTGATTTTCGCGAAATGGCGCCCTTGGTACGCGCTCTACGCTTGCCTCCTCTTCGGTCTGCTCGATGCCGTGGGCAACCGGTTTCAGAACATCGAGCTGTTCACGATCACCGTGCCGGTGCAGTTCATGCAGGCGCTGCCCTATATCCTCACCGTCGTGATCCTCGCAGGCTTCGTCGGCCGCGCCATCCCGCCGCGTGCGGGTGGCGAGCCCTATGTGAAAGAACGCTGAGAGGGTGCGGCCCGTGTCAACGGGCTACGGGTTTGGCCGATTTGGGGATTGAGTTGTACTTGCCAAGATGAAGGGGGAGCGTCGTGCCAGAAAGGCACTGAGAGAGCTCCACCCCGACGTCGGCTTTAGCGGGTTGGTTACCGGTATGTCCGGGCGCCGGGGCTTCACCTTGGACGCCGCATCACTCTCCAGCTAGCGGCGCATCTCCAGGCTCACCTATTGAGGTTAAGATTAGGTTTATGACGTTGGGTGCCCACTCGCGTGATCCTTGAACCCGCTCCTTCATCTTGGCCTATACAACTCCGGGGGATGGGGATCTTTTCGTCAGAAAAGTCGCCAAGGGGGCTGGCCCCCTTTCACCGGTTGCCGAACGCGCGAGCCTATCGAAACCAGTAGTCCCAGCCGCGTTGATAGGCCGCCACAAGGGGATGGCCCTGGATCGTGTTGACGGGCACCTCATCTGGCCGCGCCTGATCGGCGCCGAAGGCTTGGGAGGCCTGCCAGAGGTCTGCCGTCATATAGCGAAGGCCTTCGGGTAGGTCCGGCGCCCGGTCGGGGGCGGGCAGCGCGGGGCCAGCCATGACGAAACCCCAATTCCCGAAACTCGGCAGATACGTCTGGTAGGCCAGTGTTTCGAGGGTTTCGCCGGGCGCCGTGGGGCTGCGGGTGGCCGCAAGTGTCGCTTCGGTAATCCAGAAGGCGTCGGTGGCAAAGGTGGGAGAGCCCGCCTGCGTGACAAAAAGCCCGTGGCCCGAGAGCCGCTCTGCGATCATGGCGTAGAATTCCACCGAGTAGAGCTTGCTCAGCGCGATGCTTTTGGGGTCCGGTAGATCGGCGATGATGACGTCATAGACCTCTTCCGCCTCCGCTGCCCATACCCAGGCATCTGCGTTGATGATCTCGACCCGCGGGTCCGTCAGGGCGCCGGCGTTCAGCGAGACCAGCGCGGGGTTCTCTGCAAAGAGCTCGGTCACGCGGGGGTCGAGGTCGACCAGCGTGACATGGGTCACTCCCTCGTGACGCAGCACCTCGCGCACCGCCATGCCGTCGCCGCCGCCAAGAACCAGAACGCGGCGGGCATCGGGGACGAGGCCCATCGCGGGGTGAACCAGAGCCTCGTGGTAGCGATGCTCATCGAGGCTGTCGAACTGAATCGAGTGATCGAGAAACAGGCGGTAGCGGTCGTCGAAGCGGGTGATGACGATGCTTTGGTAGGCCGTGGTTTCGGAGAAGATCACCTCGTCCTGGAACAGGCGCGCGTCTACAGCCGAGACCATGCGCTCGCTCATCCCGAAAGCCACGAGCGCGGCAAGGAGAAGCCCGCCCCAGGCCCACCACAGCTGCCGCGGCAGACGCTCGGAGAAGAGGTAAAGCGAGAAGCCCGCCACCAACAGATTGAGAATGCCGAAGGCCAGGGAAGCGCTCATTAGCGGCAGGTTCGGCACGATCAGCAGGGGGAAGGCCAGTGACGCGGCCAGGGCACCGATGTAATCGGCGGTCAGCACGTTCTCGAACCGGAATTCCGCGGCGCCGATCTCTTTCATCACGCGGCTGATCAGGGGGATCTCCATACCCGACAACACGCCGATGGCGACGAGGCCGCCGTAAAGCGGCAATCCCACCGAGCCGTAAATCGCATAGGTAAAGAACAGCACCGGCCCGAGCGCGCCCCCGATCGCCCCAAGCGCGATCTGCGCCCGGACGAAGCCCGACAGCGCGTCGCCCACGAAGCGCGAGGCCCAGGCTCCCACGCCCATGGCACTGAGAAACACGCCGATGACGAAGGAGAACTGACGGATCGAGTCGCCAAGCAGGTAGGAGGATATCGTGGCCGCGATCAGCTCGTAGATCAGCCCCGCGACGGCCACGATGAAGGTGGCCGCAAGCAGCCAGGCAACCTTCGGGGTCAGCCCGCCGTCATCCGGTCCGGCCTGCCCCCCCGTGGCCTCGCTCACGAAAGGATAACAGCCGCGATGATGATCGACATGGCCACGAAGACAGAGCCGATCAGGATCGCCAGCGAGGTGTTCTGGTCTTCCTCGATCTCTTTCACGATCGGGAAGGGCGAGACGATCTCGATCACCTTGTAGGCGACGTACATCAGCAACATGCCGACGACGCTATAGAAGATCATCGAAATGAACTCGGCGAGGATGATTTGTTCAAACATGGCGCGAAGGCTCCTGTTGTTGCATGGCGTTCATTTGATCCGACCGAAGGCGAAGAAGCCCCCGCCTGACCCTGTTGATCCCGCCCGGACCGAGGGCGGACCGGCGGCGGCGAGGTCACGGCTTTCGCGGCCCACGCCATAGTAGCTGAGGTAACTGGCCCCCAGAAGGGCGATCACGGCGCCGCCGATGATGATGAGACGGATAGGGGCCATCAGTCGTTCCAGTCAGAGCCGGCGAACCGGCGTTTCTTGTGGGCCGCGCTCCGGGCGGTCACGGCGAGCCAGCCAAGGCCGGCGATCACGGCAAGACCGATCAGCCAGAAGCCCGTCGGCTTTCCTTGGGACACGCGCATGGAAACGGTGCCACTGCCGGGGTTCGAGGCCGCGACCTGAACCAGCGACGCCCGGTAGGTGCCCGGTTGCGTGGGGCGGAACCGGATCGTGCTGCGGCGGCTGCCCTCGGACCAGCTCTCGCCGCCGGAGCGGCCGGAATAGAACGAGACGGTGCGCTCGCCGGTCAGGATGACCTCGCCGTCCGGATCGCGCAACTCGGTGCCGAAGGTCGCCCATTGATTGTTGAAGGTGGTGCGGAACTGAAGCTGCGCCAATTGCGCGGTGTTATCGATCTCGAACTCGACGATCTGGGGCAGTGTCGCGGTCTCGAGGTAGGGCGATTCCAGTATCACGCGCCCGCCCGAGAACCAGAAGATCATGCCAAGCACGGCCGCGACAACCGCAACGCCGGCGAGGACGCGCCGCAAGAGCCGTTCCTCAGGCATCGGCACGTAGGGCGCCAGCGGATGCGCCTGTCCGACCGGCCCGAGGGCCGCTTCATCGAAGCCCAGATCACGGGCGGTCTCGGCGCGCGGCAAAAGCCGTGTCAGCTCCACCTCTCGCTCCGTCTTCGACTTGGTCAGGGTCAGCATGGCGTCGGGCCCGAGCAGGTTCACGCTCGTGGTCTTCTCGCCCAGTTTCGGCACCCAGTTGAACTCGCCTTCCATGAAGTCGATCTCGGCGACGGTCGTGTCGTAGTAGCGATATTGCTCGGTCTTGTAGACGCGGATCGGCGGCGTCTCCGAGCGCTCCACCGTCGCGGGGCTGAGCCACGCACTCATGTTGTAGTCGCGGATCTTGCGCGTGTAGCTGAGATGCCCGTCCTCGACGTTCAACCACAGGTATCCGTGGGTGGGCGAGAACAGCTGATGCTCCACCCAACGCCACTCGCGCCCGCCGTAGCGCTCGACCATGCCAAGGGTGCCGATCACGGTGAACTCCACCCCCTCGAGGGTCAGCGACTGGCCGATCTGCACAGGGCTGTCAGGGTGGTTGCGTTTGCCGATGTTGGCGATCTCGCGGTAATTGTCCTGCGCGTCCAGCACTGCGCCACAGTAGCCACAGACATGCGTCTCGACCCGGCCGCCGCCGAGCACCGAAAGCCCCGCCCCGCAGGAGGTGCAATTGACCGAACCCAAGCCCATCTTGCTTGTCATGGGCGTGTGCTCCCATCCTGACGGCGCACCTTCAGGGTGAAAGGATCAAGCCAATCCCCCTCGTACCATTGGCGTCCACCCTCCCAGAACTCACCGGACAGCAATTGGCCGGAAGCGCCTGAAGCGTTGATGAAGAAATGCGCATCATCGACGCGGATCAGCTCGGGGAATTGACCGCGCACAGCGATGCATGTGGCCGTGTCGCCCTCGGTCACCGTATAGTCCTTGCCGGAATAGCTGAACTTCTCGCCCACCGCCGGCGGCGTGTCGCGGCGCGGGCCGGAGCCGCTGTCGAAGGCGTGCTGGATGACCACGTCGCCTTCGTCGATGGAGAACCAGGCACCCAGGCCGGTGCTGTCCTCGCCATAGAATTCATCCCACGTCCCGCGGCCGTAATCGTAACGGGCATGGCCCTGGATGATGTAGCTTTTGCCTTCGGCTTCAACGGTGTCACCGATCCCGAACAGCATCGGGTAGTCGTGCATCTCGCCACTGTTGCCGATGGGTTTCACCGCGTCCTGTTCGAGGTAGAGCGTGGTGCCGCAGGCGGGGCAGTCGAACATCCGGGTGGATTTGCGGAGATTATCGTGGCCGTAGCCGCAATTTGGACATGTGACGTGGCTGTCAGGCATTAAGGCGGCGGTCCGAAATCGGGTTAAACTATAATGGGTTGATACTAGTCGGACCTTTGTCGTTGCGTAAAGGGGGAAGCGCGCGCGGCACCTCCCCCTCCCTATCTTGGTCTCGAGGCCTGTCTCAGCCCAGAACCTCGGCCACAGCCTCGACCGAGACGCCGACGATGGTATCGGCCTCCTCGCGGGTCAGGCAGAGCGGGGGCGAGTAGCCCACGATATCGGCCTGCGGCATGGCGCGGGCGATCACCCCGCGCTTGGCCATGGCCGCGGCGATCTGCGGCACGAGCTTCTTCTCCGGATCGAACCCCGCACGGGTGTCGCGGTCCGAGACCAGTTCCAGCGCGGTCATCATGCCGACGCCGCGGATGTCACCGACATGGTCGTGACCCTCGAAGGCCTTGCGCATCTGCTCGGTCAGGTAGGGGCCGACCTCGCCCGCATTCTGCACGAGGCCAAGGCTGTCGAGCAGCTTCAGGTTCGCCACGCCCGCCGCCGCGCCGATCGGATGGGCCGAGTAGGTCCAGCCGTGGCCGAGCGGACCGTTCTCGTCGGTGCCCCGAGCCAGAACCTCGAACACGCGGTCGTGGACGATGGAGCCCGAGAGCGGCGCATAGGCCGAGGTCAGACCCTTGGCGATGGTGATGATGTCGGGATCCATGTCGTACTTCGGCGAGCCGAACATGGTGCCCAGACGCCCGAAACCGGTGATCACCTCATCCGCGATCAGCAGGATGTCGTGCTTCTTGAGCACCTTCTGGATCGCCTCCCAGTAGCCCTCGGGCGGCGGCACGATGCCCCCGGTGCCAATCACCGGCTCGGCGATGAAGGCCGCGATGGTGTCCGCGCCCTCCTTCTCGATCAGCGCCTCCAGATCGGCGGCACATTGGGCCGAGAACTCTGCCTCCGATTGCGACGCATCCTCGCGCTGGTAGTAATAAGGCGCCGTCGTGTGGCGCACGGTATCCAGCGGCAGGTCGAATTTCTTGTGGAACAGCGACAGGCCGGTCAGGCTCCCGCTCATCAGGCCCGAGCCGTGATACCCGCGCCAGCGCGAGATGATCTTCTTCTTCTGCGGCCGCCCAAGGATGTTGTTGTAATACCAGACCAGCTTGATGTTGGTCTCGTTCGCGTCCGAGCCGCCTTGCCCGAAGAAAACGCGGTTCAGCCCCTCGGGCGCGCGTTCCGCGACCATCTTGGCCAGCGTGATCGAGGCCTCTGTGCCATTGCCGACGTAGGAATGGTAATAGGCCAACTCGCGTGCCTGCTCGGCGATGGCCTCGGCCACCTCCTGCCGCCCATAGCCGATGTTCACGCAATAAAGCCCGGCAAAGGCGTCGAGCATCCGGTTGCCGTCGCGGTCGGTGATGTGACAGCCCTCAGCCGTCTTGATGATCATCCCCTGCGCCTCGCCCCGCGAATGGGCCCCCAGCGCGGTGGACGGGTGAAAGAAGTGGTCCTGATCCCACTTGCTCAATTGGTCGTTCGTCAGCATCTCTGGTCCTCCGTGTCTGGCGCCACGCTATCAACATAGGCTCCCGTGAAAAGGGGGTATTCAACGAAGCCTCACACCGCAGCGAAATTTCCACAATCCCCGCACGCGCCACCCCGCGGTCCCCCACAGCGCTCCCCCTTCATCTTGGCCCATACAACTCCCGCCGGAGGCTCCCGCACGCACAACAATGCGCTACGCCCCCCGCATCGCCCCACGGCCGAACGAACCATCCTTCCTCCAGTCCGAAACACCGCCCCGAAAGACGCAAGCACCGGCAGGATGTCGCAAACAGGCGGGACCGCGTCGGCGGGAGCAACGAATCTCGCCGGAAAATCCGGGGCTTGCCCGCCCCGCCGACCGCAGAAAGCACGCTCATGTCCAGCAACAACCTCGCCTTCCCGACCGCCGACTACGAAGCGCGCCTCGCCAAGCTGCGCGCCGAGATGGACAAGCGCGCGCTGGACTGGCTGGTCATCACGGATCCGTCGAACATGGCGTGGATCTCGGGCTACGACGGCTGGTCGTTCTACGTGCATCAGGCCGTCATTGTCGGCCGCTCCGGAATGCCGCTCTGGTGGGGCCGTGCGATGGATGCGCTCGGCGCCCTGCGCACGGTCTACATGCCCGACGATCACGTGGTGGGCTATGACGACATCTACGTCCAGAACCCCGACCGGCATCCGCATGAAACCCTGGCCGAGCTGCTTCTGGAACGCGGTGCGGAAACGGCTCGGATCGGGGTGGAGATGGACAATTACTATTACTCCGCCGCGGCCCATGCGACCCTGGTGGGCCACCTGCCGCAAGCGCGGATCGTCGACGCCACCGGGCTGGTGAACTGGCAGCGCGCCGTCAAGTCGCCCGCCGAGATCGACCGGATGCGCAAGGCCGCCGGTATCGTCGAGGCGATGCACCGCCGCATCCTCGAGGTCGCCGAACCGGGCCTGCCCAAACACCACCTCGTGGCCGAGATCATGCGCGCCTCCGTCCTCGGCACCGATGAGGCCTGGGGCGACTACCCCGCCATCGTGCCCCTGACGCCCTCCGGCATGGACGCCACCGCGCCGCATCTGACCTGGGACGACCAGCCGATGCGCCCCGGCGAGGCCACCTTCTTCGAGATCGCGGGCGTCTACCGCCGCTACCATTGCCCGCAGTCGCGCACGCTGTTTCTCGGCACCATGCCCGACGAATTCAAACGTGCCGAGGAAGCGGTGCTGGAGGCCAGTTCCAAGGCGCTCGATCAGGCCAAACCGGGCAATACCTGCGCGGATATCGCCAATGCCTTCAACACCACGCTGAACGCCCGTGGCTACGTCAAGGAGAGCCGCTGCGGCTATGCCATCGGCCTCAGCTACCCGCCCGACTGGGGCGAGCGGACGATGTCGTTCCGCTCCGATGACACCACGGTGCTGGAGCCCGGCATGACCTTCCATTTCATGCCCGCCCTCTGGCTCGACACCGGCGGGATCGAGATCACCGAACCGATCCTGATCACCGAGACCGGCGTCGAATGCCTCTCGTCCCTGCCGCGCGAGGTCTGCATCAAATAACCGCGCCAACGACCTCTGCAGGGCCTGTAAGCGCCGGAAAACGCGGGCTACCCTGCACACACACGCCTCAACCTGCAAAGCGCCCTCCATGACCCTCACCGTTCCCCTCGACGTTCCCGGCAAACACTTCGGCCACATCCGCCTGCCGCATTCGGCCGACGACAGCGCCTGGGGGCACGTCATGGTGCCGGTCTGCGTGGTGAACGGGGGCGCCGGGCCCACGGCGCTGGTCGCCGGCGCCAACCATGGTGACGAATACGAGGGGCCAATCGCCATCCGCCACCTGATCGACGTGGCTTCCCCACAGGAAACGACAGGCCGCCTGATCCTGATTCCGCATCTCAACATGCCCGCGTTCGAGGCCGCGACCCGCACCTCTCCGATCGACGGCGTGAACCTCAACCGCGCCTTCCCCGGCAGCGCCACCGGCACCGTGACCCAGAGGCTGGCGCGTTTCGTGAATGATCACCTGATCGCGCTGGCCGACCTCGTGATCGATTTCCACTCCGGCGGCAAAACGCTCGATTTCCTGCCCATGGCGCTGAGCCATATCCTTGATGACACCGAACAGGATGGCCGCTGTGCCGCCGCCGCACGCGCCTTTGCCGCGCCCTACACCGCACGCCTACGCGAGATCGACGATACCGGCATGTTCGACGGCGCGGCCGAACGCGCTGGCAAGACCTTCGTGACGACCGAGATCGGCGGCGCGGGCACCAGCACGCCCATGTCCGCGGCCATTGCCATAGACGGGCTCCTGCGGACGCTTGCGCATCACGGCATCTACGGCACGCCGGCGTCAGAGCCTGCGCCCTCGCGCGGGCTCGACCTCTCGGATCCCGAGGGCTTCCACTTCGCCACCTGTGCGGGCCTCCTCCATCCCTTGGCGGGTCTCGGCGATACGGTCGAGAAGGGGCAACCACTGGCCCACATCCGCGCCACGCAGGACCTGCAACACCCGCCCCAGACGATTGTGGCACAGCGCGGCGGGCTCCTTGCCGCGCGCCATGTGCCGGGGCTGATCAAACTGGGCGATTGCGCCTTCGTGATCGGCAGCGATACCGGGCCGGTCTGACGCGCCTGCCCCGCCTCGCCCGCGCAAAGCCTTAACCATCTATCTAAAATTGTCTGTTTCCAAAGACGGCATTGCCGCCACGGCCGCGCCCGACTACTTGCCGCGTGCTCACCCGAGCCGACGTCGATGAAACCGACCACCCCTGCGGGAGAACCCCGGTCGCCCCTCCTTCCCAAACGGACGGCACAGACCGCGATCATCCCATGCGTAAAGACTTCGAAACCCTCCTCGAAAATGTACTGGCTGCTGTCATGGCGCCTGAAAACGACGCCCTCGCCCTCGCCACCAAGGTGCACAGCACCATGGCGGATGAAGCCGCCATCACCGTGATCCGCGCGCTGCTCGCCGCCGACCGCGCGATCGCGGAAACCTTCAACGGAGACGCGGAGCGCCGCGCCGATGCCGCCCTTGCCCGCGGGCTCGCCCTGACCCTCGCCGAGGCCGCCGACGAGCTTGCCCATGAACGCGGCGACCCCGATCCGATCCGGCTTGGCGATCTGATCCACTAGGCGATCTTATCGCCGCAAATGACCCACCGCCCCTACCCCTCGCCCGGCGGCGCGGGTAGGGTCCGACCATGACAACGACCGCGCTCGCCCCCACCTTCTCCGACGATCAGGCCCAGGCTCACGACCGCATCGCCGAGGTGCTGCGCGAGATGGGTGTCGACATCGACAACGACAGCCTGACACCGGCCAAGGACACCCAGTCGAGCGTGCTCGCCGTGACCGGCAAGGCGGGCTCCGGCAAGACCCTCTTGCTCGCCGAACTCGTCAAGGCGCTGGAACGCACCGGGGTCGAGATCGTCTCGGGCGATTGGGAGGGCAAGCGGCGCAAGGAGCGGCGCACGGTGGCGGTGCTGGCGCCGACCAACAAGGCGGCCTCGGTCCTGCGCAATCGCGGTGTGCCGGCCACCACGATCCACCGCATCCTCTACACGCCGATGTATGACCCCGAGTTCGAAAAGGTCGCCGAATGGCTGGCCGGTCAAGGCGAGCGCCCCGAGATCGAGGCGCTGACCGACGCCGCCATGGACCGGGCGAAAGAGGTCTACGAGGCGACCAAATCAGTGCCCGCCGCGCTTGCCTCGGCAGGCCTGCGCGGCTCGGATTTCATCACCGGCTGGAAACGGCGCGAGGACGGGCTCGACATCGGTCTGGTCGATGAATCCTCGATGCTCGACGACAAGCAGTTCCAGGACCTGAAGGAGATCTTCCCGACCCTGATCCTCTTCGGCGATCCGGCGCAGCTGGCCCCGGTCGGGCAATCGGGCGAGATGATCTTCGACCGGTTCAAGGGCGATAACCTCCTGCATCTGGGCCGCGTGCACCGGCAGGATGCCGACAACCCGATCCTCGATCTGGCCCATGCGCTCGGCGACCCGCAGCTCGACTTCCACACCTTCGAGCAGATGATCGAAGACGCCGCCGCCCGCGATGATCGTGTCGTCGTCAGCCCGCGCGCCAATTCCGACATGATGGCCCGCTCGCCGGTGCTGGTCTGGCGCAACGCCACCCGCATCCGCCTGATCGCCGCCTTCCGCGCGGCCTTCGGGGCCGCCGATGATGAAATCCTCCCCGGCGAGCCGCTGATCTGCGACGGCATCGAATTGCCCCTGAAGCACCGCAAGAAGCGCATCGACTTGGAAGCGCGCGGCCTGATCAAGGGCGCGCCGGTGATCTACCTCGGGCCGGGCAACAAGCCGGGCTTCTCCCGCCTGCACGTCATGGGCGCGGAAACGCCGCGCTTCTCGGCCGCCTCGATCGTGAAGATCGAGAAGCCCGGCGAGGAAGAGCCTTTCCTGCCCTATGCCGCCCGGATGGGCGCCGCCTTCCTGCACGGCGCGGCAGTGACGATGCACAAGGCCCAGGGCTCGCAATGGCCCGAGGTGCAGGTCTTCGCCCCCGATCTCTACGCCGCCTCACGCGCCGGCCGGATGGAGGCGGGACAGGCACTGTGGAAACGGCTGGCCTACGTGGCAATCACCCGCGCGGAAGAGCGCCTGATCTGGGTCACCCGCTACATGCTGTCGCGCCCCTCAGGGGCGCTCAGCACCGACGACCTTATCTCCAAACCCGCCCCCCTCGCGCTGGAGGCGGAAGACGAAGGCGACACACCCTAGAGGAGGCTCCCCATGCGGACGATCCTGATCACCGGCGCCAGCTCCGGCATCGGCCGCGCCACCGCCGAGGCGTTTCTGGCCGACGGCTGGCGCGTCGCCCTCGTGGCCCGCCGCGCGCCGCTTCTGGCCGAGGTTGCCGGCGACCACCCGAACGCTCTGGCGCTTCCCGCCGACGTGACACAATTGGCCGAGATGGAAGACGCCGTGGCACGTGTCGTCACACGGTGGGGCCGCCTCGACGCCGTGTTCAACAACGCCGGCATCTTCACGCCACAAGGCACGATCGACGAAATCGACGTGAGCGATTGGCACCAGAGCCTCGCGGTGAACCTCACCGGCATGTTCAACACCGCCCGCGCCGCCTTCGCACAGATGCGCGCGCAGGATCCCCAGGGCGGCCGGATCATCAACAATGGCTCCCTCTCCGCCCATGCCCCGCGCGAAGGCTCAATCTGCTACACGACAACCAAACACGGTGTCACCGGCCTGACCAAAACTCTCAGCCTCGACGGCCGCCCCTTCAACATCGCGGCCGGCCAGATCGATATCGGCAACGCCCGGACCGACCTCGTCGACGCCCTCAACGAACGCCGCCGCGCCGATGGCAAACCCCTGATGGACATGATGAACGTCAAGGAAGCCGCGCAATCGGTCCTGCACATGGCAAACATGCCCGCCTCGGCGAACGTACTCTTCCAGACGGTCCTCGCCACCAAGATGCCCTTCGTCGGACGCGGCTGACCCGACCTTCATCTTTTCAAAAATACGGGCGGGGGTGGGTGACTTTTCCCTTGGGAAAAGACGCCAAAGGGGGCAGAGCCCCCTGCAACCCCAGTCAGATCCGGGCGCGACGTACCCAGGCCGCGCGCCAGGGCGGCGCCTCGAAAGGATCGGGCCAGAACTCGCGCTGGAACGCGATCAGATCACCCCGCACCGTGTGAAACGTCAGGGCCGTGGCCCGCGCCGCGCCGTCGCTCACCCCGACCTCGGTCACGATCTGTGCGCCCTCGCCGACGATCCGTCTCAGCTCGAAGGTCCAGGGCCCCTGCGCCGGGTACGCCGTGTTGAGCGCGGCGAAATTCTCCCGCCCCTCGATCACCTCGTCGGACTGCGGCCATTGCAGGCGGAAATCTTCGGTCAGGCAGAGGCTGGCGGCGTGGAAATCATTGCTGGCCATCGCTTTCCAGAAGCGGCGGACAACCCGCTGCGCGGCAGTCGACACGGGCACGGCGCCGTGGGCCTGCGCGCTCACGCCCGGATGTAGCGGAACACGGCAGAGGCCAGCCAACCTGCCAGAATGGCGATGGTCAACGACAGGATGCCGTAAACCAGGGGCCGTTCATGGGCGAGATTGTAGATGAACCGTTCCAAACCGACTTTCCGCACCGCAATGTCTTGCTGATAAACGTCGAGGACTTCGCCCCCACGGGTCAAGATTATGCGCGTCCGGTAGTCACCTTCAACCAGGTTCGCGGGTAATTGAATGGCGGTGTCGAACAGCGTCCCCTCGCGCAGGGTCACGCCGCCTTCGATCAATTGGTAGAGATCCTCGGATTCGCGGATGCGGATCAGGGCCGATGTGAAGGCCCCCGCATCCTCGACGCCCAGGCCGACCGCCCGGATCGCCCGTGGGATCGAGACCCGGTGCCGCAGGTTTTCAGTGGCCGAGATCACCTCGCGGAACGGCGAGGTCGTAGCTACCGCGTAGAAGGACGGCGCGGCGTCCACCTCGATCGAGTCGGTGTTCACCCAGATGCCGAAGCGGCGGTCCTTGCGGCGCACGGCGACGGGCACCGAGGGGCCCTCGACCGTGATAATCACCTCGAGGTCGCCCTCCGGGGCCGGGGCCACGCGGCTGACCGCGCCGAAGATCAGGATCTCGGAGCCCTCGAAATTCGCGGTGATGTTGATGGCATCTTGCGACAGGCCCGCCACGACCTCTTCCGAGGTTGCGGGCGCGGCGGCCACGAGGAAACTCGCGATCAGGACGGCAAGCGCTCTCAATGACCCGCCCCCGTGCCGATGGAATACAGCTCGGACGGCATCACCAACAGGTCGAACGCCAGCTTGCCGCAGACCAGCAACACCATCATCGCCAGAAGGATGCGCAGTTGCTCGGCCTTCAGCTTGGTGCCGATCCGCGCGCCAATCTGCGCGCCCACGACGCCGCCGACCAACAACAGAACGGCCAGCACCATGTCGACGGTATAGTTCGTCGTCGCGTGCATCAGCGTCGCGAAACCCGTTACGAAGATGATCTGGAACAGCGAGGTGCCCACCACCACCTTCGTCGGCATGCCGAGAAGGTAGATCATTGCCGGCACCATGATGAAGCCGCCGCCCACACCCATGATCGCCGACAGGATACCGACGAAGAGGCCGACGACCACCGGCGGGATCACCGAGACATAAAGCCCCGAGGTCCGGAACCGCATCTTGAAGGGCAGCGCATGGATCCAGCCGCGCTGGCGCCGTTTAGGCGGCACGACGCCCCCGGCCGAGCGGGTCTTGCGGATCGCGTTGAGGCTCTCGAAGAACATCAAGCCGCCGATGATACCCAGGAAAACAACGTAACAGAGCTTCACCAACAGATCGACCTGACCGATCGCAGTGAGCGCGGCGAAGACCTGAACGCCGATGGCCGCGCCAATCAGACCGCCGACAAGCAGCACTCCGCCCATCTTGAGATCGACCGTTTTCCGTTTGAAATGCGCCAAGACGCCCGAGAAGGACGAGGCGACGATCTGGTTCGCTTCGGTCGCCACGGCCACGGCGGGTGGAATGCCGATGAAGAACAAAAGCGGCGTCATCAGGAAGCCACCGCCGACCCCGAACATGCCTGACAGAATGCCGACGAGCCCGCCCAACCCCAGCAGAAGGAACGCGTTTACGCTCACTTCGGCAATAGGTAGGTAGATCTGCATTGTGTCAGCGCCTTCTCTTTTCACCCATGGAAGCGTCGTACTCGCCTGCGGCTCCGAACGCCAGAGCGACACCTGCGGCGAATGGCATTAACGCGTCAGACCTCCGCTTTGGCCCTCTGGCCGACCCAAGGTCAAGGGCATTTTGAGAATACTGGTCTCAATTTTACCCACAGTGATGCGCAAGTTGGAAATATTTCGTGACCGCTCCCAAGGATTGCATGGGTCGATGCGTCTTAGGTTATGACATGCGCATGGATGTGAGTGATGAAGACCTGGCCCTTGCGGCCGCAGGCGGCGATCGCGCCGCCTACCGGCTCTTGCTGAGTCGCGTCTACGACCGTCTTTTCGGCCTCTGCTTCCGGCTGACGGGAAGCCACGCCGAAGCCGAGGATCTGACCCAGGATATCTGCCTCGCCCTGCCCGGCAAACTGTCGGGCTACCGGGCGCAGGCGAAGGTCACCACATGGCTCTACCGCGTCGCGGTTAACGCGGCCACGGACCGGCGGCGCCGTCAGGCAAGCTACGCCCGCGCCACCGACGGTTGGGCCGATTGGGAGGTGGACCGGGTGCAAACCGCGCAGGAGGCGGAGGAAGCCACCGCTTGGCTCTACCGCGCGATGGCGGCGCTGTCGCCCGCGCTGCGGGAAACGCTGGCGCTGGTGCTCGACGATGTGACCCACGCCGAGGCGGCCGAGATTCTCGGCGTGTCGGAAGGGACGATTTCATGGCGCGTGGCCGAGGCGAAAAAGAAGCTCCGCGCACTCAAGGCAGAAGAGGAGGAGGACGCATGACCTCCGATAAGTTCGACGATCTGGACGATCTGAAAAAGGCGATGGCGCAGGCCACGCCCACGCCCGATGCCGCGCGCAAGGCCGACGTGATGGCCCGCTCGATGGAAATTTTCGACCGCGCCCAAGGATCGCAGGACGCCGCGCGTCAAAGCTCTGAGACCCCGGAGAGCCGGGGCATTTTCAGAGGAGCGTTTGACATGTTGATTTCCAAGACCACCGGCGCTTTGACCGCCACCACCGCCCTCGTCGCCGTGGGCGTTCTTTTCCTCAGCCCGCAGGGCCAGCAACTCCTGCAAGGGCCGATTGCCATGGACGGCCCGACGACCCCGGTCGTGGAGGGACCGTCCGAGACCCGTGTGCGCGAGGCCAGCGCCCCCGAAAGCGTCACAGCCGCCGTCGATGGTGCCGCCTATGGTGAACTCGCCGCAGAGCCCACCGCCCCGCCGCCGATGATCGCGGCGGAAATGCCGGAGTCCGATTCTGCCGCGCCCGCCCGTGAACCGCGCGTCGCCGCCCCGGCGCCAAGTGGCGGCCTCACCGGCCTGACCGCCGCCACACCCGCGCAGCAGGGTTATGGCAACACGCAGCCCCAAGGGCGCCTCGCCCCGAGCGCGGTCGACACGGTTCTGGCCCCGGCACCGCTGACCGAGGAATTTGCCAATGCCGACGCCAATCCCCTGCAGATCGTGGCGGAGGACCCCGTCTCGACCTTCTCGATCGATGTCGACACCGCCTCCTATGCGCTGCTGCGCTCGACCCTGAACCGGGGTCAACTGCCCGCATCCGACGCGGTCCGGATCGAGGAGATGGTGAACTATTTCCCCTATGATTACCCGGCGCCGACCGAGGAGGACATCAGCCCCTTCCGCCCAACCGTGCAGGTCTTCGAGACCCCCTGGAACCCCGACACGCAGCTTCTTCACATCGGCATTCAGGGCGAGATGCCCGTGGTGGAGGACCGCCCGCCCCTGAACCTCGTGTTCCTGATCGACACCTCCGGCTCGATGAATGACCCGGCCAAGCTGCCGCTGCTGATCCAGTCCTTCCGGCTGATGCTCGACCGGCTCTCTCCCGAGGACGAGGTCGCCATCGTGACCTACGCGGGCAGCGCCAGGGTGGCCCTCGCCCCGACCCCGGCCAGTGACACTGCAACGATCTCGGCCGCGCTGACCGCCCTGCAGGCGGGCGGCTCCACCAATGGCGTCGGCGGATTGGAAGAGGCCTACCGGCTGGCCGCAGAAATGTCCGAGGAGGGCGACGTCAGCCGCGTGCTGCTGGCCACCGACGGGGATTTCAACGTCGGGCTCGACGACCCTGACGCGCTGGAGGACTACATCGCCCGACAGCGCGAGACGGGCATCTACCTCAGCGTTCTGGGCTTCGGACGCGGCAATCTGCAGGACGACACGATGCAGGCGCTGGCCCAGAACGGCAACGGGACGGCGGCCTATATCGACACGCTGCACGAGGCGCAGCGGGTGCTGGTCGACCAACTCGCCGGCGCGCTCTTCCCGATTGCTGACGACCTGAAGGTGCAGGTCGAATTCAACCCCGAGGTGATCGCCGAATACCGCCTGATCGGCTACGAAACCCGCGCCCTCGCCCGCGAGGACTTCGCCAACGACGCGGTGGATGCGGGCGATATCGGGGCCGGGCATTCGGTGACGGCGATCTACGAGGTCACGCCGGTGGGCTCGCCCGCCATCCTCGTGGCCCCGCTTCGCTACGCCGCCGACGAGGGCGATACAGAGGCCGCGCCCGGCTTCGACGATGAGTTGGGCTTCATCTCCTTGCGGTGGAAGGAGCCGGGGGAGGAGGACAGCCAGCTGGTGGACTTTCCGATCCCGGCCGCCGCCTCGGAACCCGGGACGGAGGCCCAGTTCGCGGCGGCCATCGCCGGGTTCGGGCAATTGCTGCGAGGCTCGGACTTCCTGGGGGACTGGGATTACGCCGATGCCATCGCGCTGGCCAACGCCAACCGGGGCGCGGATGAGTTCGGCTATCGGGCGGAGGCCGTGCAGCTGATGCGGCTGGCGGAGAGCCTGGCCCAGTAGCGGGCTCCTGTAACGGCCGGGCGTCCGGTCTCCTGCGGGATCGGGCGCTCCGCGTTCGGGTGAGCACGCGTGAACAGCCGGTTAAGGTGTTGGTTAAGAATGCTTTTAGCCCTGTTCACCTCCAGGGTGCGTTGGAGCGGCTTTTTTGATACAATGGAACTCTTCATTGCTTTTCAAACTTCTGATTTGGGAGCGTTTTTCCATGGGCACTTTACCGAGAACCACCCTGCGCACGACTATTTTGGCCGTCTCCATTACCCTTCCCGGCGCTGCAATGGCAGAGGGGCATTTCAACGGCGTCTGGCAGCCCTTCAGCCGCCCGGTCGAAATGTTTGGCGCAATGACCATAACCGCGGACCAGTTGAGCTACGCAACCGGGCCACAAGTCCAGATCGAGGCCGTGCGGGCGGGTGGCAGCATCTTCCGTATCATCTCGCCGGAGGTTGAGGAATTTCGCGTTTGCGGACCGGATCCCGCCAATTACGTCGGCTTCCACGTGCTCGACAACGGAGATTTGGCGCATTTGCTCTATGTCGCCGACACATCCCCTGCGGAGCCCACGGGCGGCAACTCGCTGGAGGTCGTGCGCAACGGCGCGTGTTCGGTCATGTTCTACGTCAGGTAAGGTGCCGTGACCTGTCGTCCCGCGGGCCCTTGCATTCAAGCACGCGCGCATACGAAAAATTAACGAATTCCGGGTTCAAATGGGCCTGTTGAGGCGATCATGCGGACGAGGCCCAACCAAAAGGAGATGGGGAGCATGATCATGCGGATATTTCAGGTCGTCACGCGGCCCGGCAAGGAAAAGGAATTTGCTGATTTCTTTCACAACACGGCGATTCCCCTGATGCGGCGCACGAAAGGGATCGTTCAGGTTCTGCCGGGGGCGGCCCGGGCGGAAAGCCCCAGAGAATTCAGTTTCGTCATGGTCTGGCAGGACCTGCACGCGCTGAAAAGCTTCGTCGGTGAGGACTATGAAAGCCCTCATATCGACCCTGCCGAGGCGGAATTGGTCGAGTCGCGGACGATCAAGCACTACGAGCTGATCGAATGACGGTCGATGGTATTGGCGGGCTGTGGGGGCGAGGCGGTCTTTAGGCGGACAGAGGAGTGCCAATATCCGGCGCGCGGCAAGGTCTGTTCGGGAGTGAGGCGCTCATCCGCGCGGCCGCGATGGGGGACAAGGGCTACGCGCGTGCAGGACTGCGGCGGCATTACATCAGTAAATGCTGGAGAACTTGTCCTCTCGGGACATTTCCTTTCAGGAAATACCCTGTCGGACTCGCGCTTTCCTGCTTTGCATGAAAGCGCTTGGTGGAGCCTAGCGGGATCGAACCGCTGACCTCCTGCATGCCATGCAGGCGCTCTCCCAGCTGAGCTAAGGCCCCATTGGCGGGCGGTGTAAGGCCGAGGCTCGAGCCGTGCAAGCGAAAAATCCGCTCGGGCGTCAATTCCTCGGCCAGACCGCGCTTGCCGGGTCAGTCGTCGCCTTCTTCCGAGGCCACGTCTGCGATATCGTCGAGGGCTACGGTGTCCTCGTCGTCATCATCCAGCACATCATCGTCGGGCAGATCGGCGTCATCTTCATCATCGATGTCGATGTCGTCGTCGAGGACCAGATCCTCTTCTTCCGATTCGTTATCCTTGGCTTTGGTCGCGGCCTTGTCGGCTACCAGGCTCTGGGCACCGCCCTTGCCGGTTTCCAGAACCACGACTTCGCCCGTGTAAGGGCTGACGATCGGGCTTGCACCCAGATCGTAAAAGCGTTTTCCGGTTGTGGGACAGACGCGCTTAACGCCCCATTCCTCTTTGGGCATAACACCCCCCTAATTTCATGGGCTTCAATCATCGCTATCGCGGGAACTCGCGCTCTGCCATAGTGTCGTCAGGCTGTCAAAGCCTTTCCGGCCGCGCGCGGCGTCCTGCAGTTTGGAGCACTACATTTGGCAGTTCGATCCCCCGTTTCAACCCATGTCCTGCCCGGAGACCCGCCGGTGGAGGTCCTGTTGCGCCGAAACGCGCGGGCGAAGCGATTCTCGCTGCGGGTCAGCCGGTCGGACGGGCGCGTGTCGCTGAGCCTGCCGACATGGGCGCCGGAGGCCGAGGCGCTGGCGTTCCTTCGCGAGAGGGAGCCTTGGGTGCGCGAGCATCTGGGACGATCGCCCGGCATTCTGGCGGCGCGGATCGGGGCGGAGATCCCGATTTGCGGCGTGCCGCGCGCAATCGTGGCGGGTACCGGACGGGCGGCGCGATTCGTCGACGGTGTCGTGCAGGTGCCCGAAGGCCCGCGCGAGGGGCCGCGGATCAAGGCCCTGCTGAGCGCCATGGCGCGCGAACGGCTGAGCGCGGCGGTGGCGGTCCACGCCGGGGCCATCGGCAAGCGCTATGGCAAAATCACCCTGCGGGATCCCCGTTCGCGGTGGGGGTCTTGCTCGTCCAACGGCGATCTGATGTTTTCGTGGCGACTGATCATGGCGCCCCCGGCGGTGCTGGATTACGTGGCGGCCCACGAGGTGGCGCATCTGGTGGAGATGAACCATTCGGCGCGCTTCTGGGGGCTGTGCAAGCAGCTTTGCCCGACGACCGACCAACACCGCCGCTGGATGCGTGCCAATGGCGCGGATTTGCTGGCGTGGCGCTTCGATGCGCCGGCGCAGGAGTGACCGAATGCTGATGAACCCCCGCCCCACCGAGACCGGCGCGGCCGTGGCCCATGACCGCGTCTACCGCGCCCTGCGCTCGCGGATCATGTATGGCGAGGTGAGCCCGGGTCAGGCGATGACGCTGCGCGGTGTCGGGCGCGAGTTCGGCGTCTCGATGACCCCCGCGCGCGAGGCCGTGCGGAGGTTGGTGAGCGAAGGCGCGCTGTTCCTGTCGACCTCGGGCCGGGTCTCGACGCCGGAATTGTCGAACGAGCGGATTGAAGAGCTGGCCTCGATCCGGGCGCTGCTGGAGCCGGAGCTGGCGTCGCGCGCCCTGCCCCGCGCGCATCCGGCGCTGATCGAGCGGATGGAGGCGATCAACGGCCAGATCGCGCAGGTCATCGCGCGGCGCGATGCGGTGGCCTACATCAAGCTGAACCTCGAGTTTCACCGCACGCTCTACCTGCGCGCGCAAGCACCGGCGATGCTGGCGCTGGCCGAGACGGTCTGGCTGCAGATGGGCCCGACAATGCGGGCGCTCTACGGGCGTTTGGGACGAACGGAATCGCCGCCGCACCATCGGTTGATCCTCGCGGCGCTGAACGCGGGTGACGAGCCGGGCCTGCGGCTTGCGCTGCGCGCAGATGTCACCCAGGGGCTGCGGCTGCTGGCGGCCTAGCGCAGGGCCAGAAGCGCCTCGTGGCCGCGCAGGAACGGGCGGGCGGCGACCATCGGATCGACGCTCAACTCCGGGAACAGGGCGCGCACTTCCTCGGCGGCGTCGCGGTCAAAGCCCGACAGCGTGACATCGGAGGCCAGAAGGCTCTCGCTCGGGGCGCCTTCGGCGATGACGATCTGATGGCTGTCGAACATGATGTGGTGATAGGCGACGCGCGGGCACGGCGCGGGACGGGCCAGCCCGAGCTTCACCAGTTGACGCGCCGAGACGAGGGCGCTGTCGGTGCCCATGGCCAGCTCGCAGCCAGCGCCGGAAATCAGCATCCGGTGTTGTGGCGAGACCAGCAGATCACGTTTTAGCCCGTTCCAGCCGGCGGGGATGCGGACGGGGGCATAGGCGCCGGTTCCCGCGACTATCCGCGCACCGGTCCAGCGCAGGGGCTGGTCGCCCGCGTCGAGGGTGCGGACGAGATCGCCGGGGGCCAGATCCTCGATCGCCGACCAGCCGCGCGGGGTGCGCAGCCGCGTCCCGGCGACGAAGCAGGCGACGTAATCGTCATAGGCGTTGGCCTGCTGGTGCGAGGTCCGTTCGGTGTCGAATTGGTAGGGGGTGGCCGGCACCAGCTCGACGGTGGAGACGATGCCATCCACCGGCCCCTGCTGGAAGCCGTCGCCGCCCAGATGGAAGCTGGTGACGCGATGCCCGGTGCCGCTGTTGATCAGGTCATAGGCGGTGTTGATTGTGGTGCCCGCGGGATGGGACGTGCCGCCGATGGAGACGGAATCGGCGAGGGCCTGGGTGCCGTCGACCTCGTCGAACACCGCGTCGTCATCCTCTACCGCGATCAGGGTCGGTGTCGCGCCGGGCAGAAGCACCAGGGCAAAGGGCGCGCTTCCTTCCGCCGCCGCGTTTACTTCATCGGGCAAGCCGCCGAGGAAATCGGACGGCGCGTAGACGTAGAGATAATAGACAGCCATCGGGGCACCCAGACACATGATCGATCATGCTCTGAATGCCCCGACAATTTGACACGAATGCGGCACATCTGCGCCGCTTTTCCGGTGGTTCAGGCGTGGATCGCCCCGTCACCGCAGGCCAGCGCCGCCTCGCGCACCGCCTCGGAATAGGTCGGGTGAGCGTGACAGGTCATCGCGAGGTCCTGCGCCGAGGCGCCGAACTCCATCGCGACACAGACCTCGTGGATCAGGTCGCCCGCCATCGGTCCGATGATATGGGCGCCGAGGATACGGTCCGTTTCGGCATCGGCGAGAAGCTTCACGAAGCCCTCCCCCGCAAAGTTCGCCTTGGCGCGGCCGTTGCCCATGAAGGAGAACTTGCCGACCTTGTAGGCGTGGCCATTCTCTTTCAGCTGCTCCTCGGTGGCCCCGACGGAGGAGACCTCAGGGTGGGTGTAGATCACGCCGGGGATCACGTTGTAATTCACGTGGCCATGCTTGCCGGCAGCCGCCTCGGCGGCGGCGATGCCCTCATCCTCGGCCTTGTGCGCGAGCATCGGGCCCGCGACCGCGTCGCCGATGGCGAAGACGTTCTTCACGCTGGTGCGATACTGGTCGTCGATCTCGATCTGACCCCGCTCGGACATCTTGACGCCAAGCGCCTCCAGCCCGAGGCCGTCGGTATAGGGTTTGCGCCCGGTCGCGACGAGGACGACATCGGCGTCGACCGTTTCCTCGGCGTCGTTCTTGCGCAGCTTGTAGGTCACCTTCGCCTTGGTCTTCGTGGTCGAGACCGATTGCACGGCGGCGCCAAGGGTGAAGCTGATGCCCTGTTTCTTCAGGGTCCGCTGGAACACCTTAGAGATCTCGGCGTCCATGCCGGGGGTGACGTGGTCGAGGTATTCGATCACCTGCACCTCGGCCCCCAGACGGCTGTAGACGGAGCCAAGCTCCAGCCCGATCACGCCCGCGCCGATCACGACCATCTTCTTCGGCACCTTCGGCAAGCTCAGCGCGCCTTCGCTGTCGACGACGATCTTCTGATCAAGCTCGATCCCCGGCAGCGCCGAGGGCTCGGAGCCGGTGGCGATGATGATCTTCTTGGCCTCGTGAACCTCGTCACCGACCTTGACCTTGCCTGCCTCGGGGATGGAGCCCCAGCCTTTGAGCCAATCGATCTTGTTCTTCTTGAACAGGAATTCGATGCCCTTGGTGTTCTGGCTGATCACGTCTTCCTTGTAGGCCTGCATCTGCGGCCAATCGACGGAGGGGGATTTGCCCTTGAGGCCCATCTTGGCGAAATTATGCTCGGCCTCGTGCAGCATGTGCGAGGCATGGAGCAGCGCCTTGGAGGGAATGCAGCCGATGTTCAGGCATGTCCCGCCGAGGGTTTCGCGGCCCTCCACGCAGGCCGTTTTCAGGCCCAGTTGCGCACATCGGATGGCGCAAACATAGCCGCCGGGGCCGGAGCCGATTACGATAACGTCATAGCTGGACATGGGATCTCCATCGGATCTGAAATACCCCCAAAGGATATGCCCGCCCGGGCAGTCACACAACCGCCGCCCCCGCAGTATTCAGCGGATTCTCCGACGAATTTTCGCATTTGACGGCAGCGCGATAGCGGGTGTGATCACAAATGCGGCGGCGCCGCGGGATCAGAGCCCGAAAAGCGCCGCGAGCACCATGGCGACCATGGAGAGCAGGCCGACGAACCAGATCAGGCTGCGGCCCGGACGCCAGCCCAGCGCATAGGCCGGGACATAGAGCGCCCTTGCCGCGAGGTAGATCCACGCACAGGCGGCGGTGAAGGCCGTGGATTGGCCGGAGGCCGTCACGACGACCACGGCAATGGTGAAGAGGATCAACGCCTCGAAATGGTTGTCGAAGGCGCGGCCGAGGCGGGCGGTACGCTCGGACATCGGGCGGGAGGGATCACGGTCGCGGGCCGAGCTGGTGTAGCCCATGCCAAGCTCGCGGTTGGCGGGCACCGCGTAGAGGGCGAATTGCACGATCTGCAGCAGGAAGGCGAGAGCGAGGACGGTGAGTTCTGGGGTCATGGCAAGGGTTCCGCGTGTTGGCTGCCCGGACTATGGGACGCGACCCCCGGGGTGGGCAAGCGTCACCCCGCGTCCTGTCGGGCCTGCGCGTCGCGGAGGGCCGTGGCGAGGGTCTCGGCGCGGTGGGCAAAGGACAGGCCACGCGCGGAGGGATGCGGCGTCGCGATATGGGTGATGTCGGCGGCGCGCAACACGCGGGCCGCGTCGGTACCGGCGGCGATCGGCAGACGGCCGATGATCTCGTGCCGGACGACAGCCTCGAAGGAGGCCTGCGCGTCGCGAAAGGGCAGCGCGAAGGAGCGGCGGGGCGGCAGGAGGCAGAAGACGGGAGAGATGTAGATCTGGGACCGGGTGAGCCCCGCGAGGCCCAGCGCATGGTCGAGGACGCGGTTGAAGGGCATCTGGGGCAGGTAGCCCGTGGCGCGCAGCTCCGCGCGATGGTCGCGGGCGGAGGGGGCGTCGAGCCAATCCTTGCTGATGATCATCGGCCCGTCGAGGTTCCCGGACGTGATCTGGATCGGCGAGACATAATCGCCATCGAAGCCACATTCGGCCAGCGTCGCATAGCCCGGCAGCCGGAAGGCACGCCGCGCAGCGATGGCGCGCCGATAGGCGGCGGAAGCGGCGATGGTCAGAGCGCCAGCAGGTAGAGCCAGAGGGTAGCGAGGAACCCCGCCATCCAGACGCCGGTCCGCGCCCAGGGGATGCCCGCCGCGTAGATGACCACGTAGGCCACGCGGGCCAGCAGGAAGATCTGCGCCGCCAGAAGGGCCGAGGCCGCGACCTCGCCCTGATGGGTGAGGATCAGCACCGCCGGCGCGAAAAGCGCCATCGCGACGACGGAATTATCAACGGTCCGCACCATGCGTCCGGCAAGTCCGGTCAACTCCGGCATGTCGTCCCGGTTTCGCGCGAGGGTAACGAGGCCCACCTGCGGCAGGGCGGCCAGCACCTGAGCCACGATGGTAACGATAACGAGCAGCCCGTAGAGGGCAAGAATGGTCAGCAAGTCAGACATGGGCGATCCTCCGGTCGTGTCGTGCCGCGCAGGATAGCACGGAAATACCCGATTGCGGAAAAGGGAATGGGGGCGGCTGGTTGGGGGGGGAAACGAAGGGAGCGCCCGATAGGAGAAACCGTCGCACATTTGCACGCGCTCGAGGAGCAGTGAGTGTTGTTTAACGGGCGATCGGCTTAAAGAATGTGGCTAAGAATCTATAAATCTCTCTGATTTTTATTTTTGCCTCCCTGTATACAGATACGAAAATTCTCTTTTCCTTTAATTTCTCCAGCCGTATTGCGCTAATAATCGTTAACGGAATAGGGTGCGGGAATTAAATATGATTGGGAGAAAAATACGATGAAGCTCATTTCTGCTGCGGCACTGGTTCTTGCTATGACCGCTCCGGCGATTTCCGCCCCTGCTCTTCTGCCGACGGCTTCGTCGGAAAGTGTATCTCACAGCGGTGGCCTGAATCGCTCTGGCTGCCACAATGAGACGCGCACGGGGGGCTATCACTGCCATTGACGAGAAAACCCGCCAGCACAGGCTGACGGGTTAAATTCTTAATAGAATTAAGTAGCCGCGCCATTAATTGGCGCGGCTATTTTCATTACAAGTCCATCAGCAATCGACGCGGGTCTTCCAGCGCTTCCTTCACGCGGACGAGGAAGGTGACGGCGCCTTTGCCGTCGACGATGCGGTGATCGTAGGAGAGCGCGAGGTACATCATCGGGCGGATCTTCACCTCGCCGCCGATGGCCATGGGGCGGTCCTGGATCTTGTGCATCCCGAGTATGCCGGACTGCGGCGGGTTGAGGATCGGGGAGGACATGAGCGAGCCGTAGACGCCGCCGTTGGAGATGGTGAAGGTGCCGCCCTGCATTTCGGCCATGGACAGCTTTCCGTCACGGGCGCGGGCGCCCTTCTCGCCGATGGCCTTCTCGATGTCGGCGAAGCTCATCTGATCCACGTCGCGGATCACCGGCACCACGAGGCCCTGGGGCGTGCCGGCGGCGATGCCCATGTGGACGAAGTTCTTGTAGACGATGTCGGTGCCGTCGATCTCGGCGTTGACCTCGGGGACTTCGCGCAGCGCATGGACGCAAGCCTTGGTGAAGAAGGACATGAAGCCGAGCTTCACGCCGTGCTTCTTCAGGAACAGCTCCTTGTACTCGTTGCGCAGCGCCATGACCTCGGTCATGTCGACCTCGTTGTAGGTGGTCAGGATCGCGGCGGTGTTCTGGGCGTCCTTCAGGCGGCGCGCGATGGTCTGGCGCAGGCGGGTCATCTTGACCCGTTCCTCGCGGCTTTCGTCCTCTGCGGCCACGGGCGCGCGGGGGGCCTGGGCGGCTGGCGCGGGGGCGGAGGATTGCGCGGCGGGGGCCTGGGCGGCCTTCATCACGTCTTCCTTCATGATGCGACCGTCACGCCCGGTGCCGGTCACCTGATCGGCGGAAATGCCCTTGTCGGCCATCAGCTTCTCGGCAGAGGGGGCATTGGCCACGTCCTTGCCCTCGGCACTGCCTTTCGACGCCGCAGGGGCCGCCGCGCCGGAGGTGGACGGGGACGCAGAGGCGGAGGCCGCCGCGCCGGATGCGCCGCCGATCACGCCGAGCTTGGCCGAAGCCTCCACGGTCGTGCCTTCCTCGGCGAGGATCTCGGAGAGCACGCCCGCCGCGGGCGAGGGCACCTCGACGGAGACCTTGTCGGTTTCCAGCTCGCAGAGCATCTCGTCCTGCGCCACGGTGTCGCCGACCTTCTTGAACCATGTCGACACGGTCGCCTCGGTCACGCTTTCGCCGAGCGTGGGCACCATGACGTCAACGGCCTCGCCCGAGACTTCCTCGCGCGGGTTGGACGCGGCATCGTCGCCTTTCGCGGCTTCCTTGGCCTTGGGCGCGGCCTTGCTGCCGGCGTCGCCTTCGCTGAGCGTGGCCAGAAGCGCATCGACGCCCACGGTCTCGCCTTCGGCGGCGACGATCTCTCCGAGGGTGCCGGCGGCAGGAGAGGGCACTTCGACGGTGACCTTGTCAGTCTCCAGCTCACAGAGCATCTCGTCGACGGCGACCGTATCGCCGGGCTTCTTGAACCAGGTGGCGACGGTCGCCTCGGTCACGGATTCGCCCAGGGTGGGCACACGAACTTCTACAGACATATCTCTTACCCTTCGATGGTCAGCGCACTATCGACGAGTGCTGCTTGTTGGGATTTGTGGGCGGAGGCCAGACCCGTTGCGGGCGAGGCCGAGGCACTGCGGCCCGCGTAGCGCGGGCGGGTGGTGTCGGCGCCGATGCGCGTCAACACCCATTCAAGGTTCGGCTCGATGAACGACCACGCGCCCTGGTTCTTGGGTTCTTCCTGACACCAGACGATCTTCGCTTTCTTGAAGCGCTCCAGTTCCTTGGTCAGCGCCAGCGCCGGGAACGGATAGAACTGCTCCAGCCGCAGCAGGTAGATGTCGTCGATGCCCCGCTTGTCGCGCTCTTCCAGCAGGTCGAAGTAGACCTTACCGGAGCACATCACGACCTGCTTGATCTTGTTGTCGGGCTTCAGCTCGGTGTCCGAATTGCCCTTTTGCGCGTCATCCCACAGCACCCGGTGGAAGCTGGAGCCGGTGGTGAAATCCTCGGCCTCGGAAACCGCCAGCTTGTGGCGCAGCAGGGATTTCGGCGTCATCAGCACCAGCGGCTTGCGGAAGTCGCGGTGGATTTGGCGGCGCAGGATGTGGAAGTAGTTCGCGGGCGTGGTGCAATTGGCGATGATCCAGTTGTCCTGACCGCACATCTGCAGGAACCGCTCCAGCCGGGCGGAGGAGTGCTCGGGCCCCTGCCCCTCGTAGCCATGGGGCAGCAGGCAGACGAGGCCGGACATCCGCAGCCATTTCGATTCACCCGAAGAGATGAACTGGTCGAACATGATCTGCGCGCCGTTGGCGAAATCGCCGAACTGAGCCTCCCAGAGCGTCAGTGCGTTGGGTTCGGCCAGCGAGTAGCCGTATTCGAACCCGAGCACCGCGTATTCCGAGAGCATCGAGTCGATGACCTCGTAGTGCGCCTGCCCCTCACGGATGTGGTTCAGCGGGTAGTAGCGTTCTTCGGTATTCTGATCGATCAGGCCCGAGTGGCGCTGGCTGAAGGTGCCGCGCGTGCTGTCCTGACCGGAGAGGCGGACGGGGTAGCCCTCGGTCATCAACGAGCCGAAGGCCAGTGCCTCACCGGTGGCCCAGTCGAAGCCCTTGCCGGTCTCGAACATCTTGGCCTTGGCATCGAGCAAGCGGCCGACGGTCTTGTGCAGGGCCACCCCCTCGGGCGCGGTGGACAGCGCGCGGCCGACCTCGGCGAAGGTCTCGGGCGCGATCGCGGTGGTGCCGCGGTCGTATTCGCCCTTCTCGCGATCCAGATGCGACCAGCGCCCGTCGAGCCAATCGGCCTTGTTGGGCTTGTAGTCCTTGCCGGCATCGAACTCGTCGCTGAGGTAGTTCTGGAAGGTGGCCTTCATGTCCTCGATCTCGCCCTCGGGGATGAGACCGTCCTTCACGAGACGTTCGGTATAGAGTTGCAGCGTGGTCTTCTGCGCCTTGATCTTCTTATACATGATCGGGTTCGTGAACATGGGCTCATCGCCCTCGTTGTGCCCGAACCGGCGGTAGCAGAAGATATCGATCACCACGTCCTTGTGGAACTTCTGGCGGAATTCGGTGGCCACGCGGGCGGCGTGGACCACGGCTTCGGGATCGTCGCCGTTGACGTGGAAGATCGGCGCTTCGACCATCAGGGCAATGTCCGTGGGATAGGGCGAGGAGCGCGAGAAATGCGGCGCGGTGGTGAAGCCGATCTGGTTGTTCACTACGATGTGCAGCGTGCCGCCGGTGCGATGCCCGCGCAGGCCCGATAGGCCGAAGCCCTCGGCCACGACGCCTTGGCCCGCGAAGGCCGCGTCGCCGTGCAAAAGCACGCCCATGACCTTGGTGCGCTCGGTGTCCTTCTTCTGGTCCTGCTTGGCGCGGACCTTGCCGAGAACCACGGGGTTCACCGCTTCGAGGTGCGAGGGGTTGGCCGTCAGCGAGAGGTGCACGGTATTGCCGTCGAACTCGCGGTCGCTGGAGGCGCCGAGGTGATATTTCACGTCGCCGGAGCCGTCGACATCCTCGGGCTTGAACGACCCGCCCTGAAATTCGTTGAAGATCGCGCGATAGGGCTTCGCCATCACGTTGGCGAGCACCGAGAGGCGGCCACGGTGGGGCATGCCGACGATGATCTCTTCGATGCCGAGCTGGCCGCCGCGCTTGATGATCTGCTCCATCGCCGGGATCAGGCTTTCGCCGCCATCCAACCCGAAGCGCTTGGTGCCCATGTATTTGACGTGGAGGAATTTCTCGAAGCCCTCGGCCTCCACCATCTTGTTGAGGATCGCCTTACGGCCCTCCTTGGTGAAGTGGATTTCCTTGCCGTAGCCCTCGATCCGCTCCTTCAGCCAGGCGGATTGCTCGGGGTCGGAGATGTGCATGTATTGCAGCGCGAAGGTGCCGCAGTAGGTGCGGCGCACGATCTCGATGATCTGGCGCATCGAGGCCATTTCAAGCCCGAGGACATTGTCGATGAAGATCGGGCGATCCATGTCGGATTCGTCGAACCCGTAGGAGGCGGGGTCGAGCTCGGGGTGCGGGGTCTGGTCGCGCATGCCGAGCGGGTCGAGGTCGGCCACGAGGTGGCCGCGGATACGGTAGGCGCGGATGATCATCAGCGCGCGGATCGAGTCGAGCACGGCGCGCTGGACCTGATCGTCGGTCAGCTCGACGCCCTTGGCTTCGGCCTTCTCCTTGATCTTCTTGCCCGCTTCCTTGCCCTCGGCCGCGACGGGATATTCTCCGGTCAGGGCGGCGGTGAGGTCATCGCCCGGCATCGGCGGCCAGTCGGCGCGCGCCCACGAAGGGCCAGAGGCGGGCGCTTCGGCATCCTCGGCATCACCGAGCTGCGCGAAGAAATCGGCCCATGCCGCGTCCACGGCGGCAGGGTCCTTGGCGTACTGGGCGTAGAGCTGCTCCAGATAGGCCGCGTTGTGCCCCTGCATGAAGCTTGAGGCGTGAAGCTGGTCGTTGGGGGATTGGTCATTCATCGGGCTGATCCTCGGTTGAGGGGAAAACGGGGGGCGGTCAGGGGCAGGAAGCCGGGAGAGCAATGCCTTCGCGTTCGGGTCATGCGAGCGGGTCCTCTCCGTATTTGTTGGGACCTTCGGTGCCCTTGCTGGCCATCCAGATGATGATCAGCAGGCTCGGCAGGGTCTGGAGGCCCGAGAGGATCGACGACAGCCGGTTCATGTCATCCATCTGGGCAAGCATCTCGTTGATCTCAACCGTCGAGGCGGCGGGATCGAAGGCGATGCGCATCATTTCGGCCGATTGCGGGCCCATGATGCCGAAGGTGATGAAGGACATCACCGTCACGAAGATCACGGTGGCGACGTACCACCAGCCGGGCCAGTTGCAATCATGCATCCGCCGCACGCCAACGGCGATCAGCGGCAGGTAGTTCAGCAGGTACCAGAACGTCGTGATCGGCATGATCCGGATGTAGAAATCGCTGACCGAGCCGAAGCTTTCGACGAGGAAGGGGCCGATCTGGTCCATCGGCGGCCAGAAGATCAGGAAATCCAGAACGAAGGTGACGAGCGAGCCCAAGGTCACGAAAAGGACGTACCACCAATAGGCCGAGCGTGGAGAGCGGCCATGGAAGTTCAGGCATTCGACGATGTTGGAGCGGATCGCCTCGGTCATGGTCATGGCGTGTCACCCGAAAAGATCTCGGCGTGGCAGGCCGTCATCCGCGCCCAAGCGGTTTCGCGGTAGGCTGCGGCATCCTCGGCCAGTGCCTCGTCGCGGGCCGTTTGCGCGGCGGCCATTGCCGGGGCGACGAGGGCCTGGCTCTCGGGGTAGTCGGTGTCGGTGTAGCGGCTGGCACGGCGGCGCATCTGCTCGAACCTGTCTTCGAAATCGGCGGTAAAGGCAGGCGCGGCGGCGGGGTCCGCCTCTGCCTGCGCGTGCAGATGTTGATGGAGCGCGACCGCCTCGGCCCAACAGGGCACGAAGACCTCGGGCGGCACCTGTTCCATCGGGTCCGACGCGCCATTGGCGTCGTCGTAAAACTCCCTCTCGGACAGGTAGATCGCCCCGGCCCCGACACCCGCGACCGCCGCGAAGACCCCTGCGAGCAGGAGCTTTTCGCGGAGGTCACCCTGCCCGGCGTCACGGGTCCGGACCGAGCGGTCCGGAGCCTGCCGTTCAGGAGTGCCGCGGTCGTGCGCCATTGCTTAGCCGATCGCCTTCAGCACGGCCTCGCCGAGCGTTGCGGGGCTGTCCGCCACGACGATACCGGCCGATTTCATCGCTTCGATCTTGTCGTCGGCGCCGCCCTTGCCACCGGCGACGATGGCGCCCGCGTGGCCCATGCGGCGGCCCGGAGGCGCCGTGCGGCCGGCGATGAAGCCTGCGGTGGGCTTCCAGCGGCCCTTCTTCTTTTCGTCGGCGAGGAACTGCGCCGCCTCTTCCTCGGCGGAGCCGCCGATCTCACCGATCATGATGATGCTCTCGGTCTCATCGTCGGCCAGGAACCACTCCAGCACGTCGATGTGCTCAGTGCCCTTGATCGGGTCGCCGCCGATGCCGACGCAAGTGGACTGGCCGAGGCCCACGTCCGTGGTCTGCTTCACGGCCTCGTAGGTCAGCGTGCCGGAGCGCGAGACCACGCCGCAGGAGCCGCGCTTGTGGATGTGGCCGGGCATGATGCCGATCTTGCAGGCGTCGGGCGTGATCACACCGGGGCAGTTCGGACCGATGAGCTTAGAGGAGGAGCCTTCCAGCGCCCGCTTCACGCGCATCATGTCGAGCACCGGGATGCCTTCGGTGATGCAGATGATCAGCTCCATCTCGGCGTCGATCGCCTCGAGGATCGAGTCCGCGGCGAAGGGCGGCGGCACGTAGATGACGGAGGCGTTGGCCTCGGTCGCGTGCTTGGCCTCGTGGACCGAGTTGAACACCGGCAGATCGAGATGCGTCATGCCGCCTTTGCCCGGCGTCACGCCGCCGACCATCTTGGTGCCATAGGCAATCGCCTGCTCCGAGTGGAAGGTGCCTTGGGAGCCGGTGAAGCCTTGGCAGATCACCTTGGTGTTTTCATCAACGAGTACGGCCATCGGGGCCTCCTGTGGTCGTTTGGATTACGAATTGTGTCATGGGACGAGGCTCCGTGCGGAGCCGCCATGGGTGAGTGTCTGGTGCAGGGCGCGTCGGATCATCGGCGCGCCCCTATTTGTCCGGGTCGCGCGGGGTGAGCCGCTCGACCATCAGGAAGGTTTCGGTGCCGTTGGGCCCCGGTCGCGTGCCGACATGGACCACGGCAACGCGGTTCGGGTTCAACTGCCGCGCCGCCAGCAGATCGGTGCCTTCGGTCGGCTGGTAGCTGTCGGGCACGGGCGCCTCGGTATCGATCCCCTCGGCAATCAGCCCGCCGATGGCGGCCTCCACCGCCAATGCGCCATGGGCGCCGTCGAAGGCCACCTCGCAGCGCCGGTCGGTGCCCTCGGTCTGCGCGCGCCCCGTGACCGGAGACTGCGGCCCGCCCGAGAGCGGATCGAGGTCGTAGAAGTCCACCCGCGCGCCGGTCGAGGCAAGAACCTCCTGCGCCCGCTCGGCCGTCATGAAGGGGCTGAAGCAATGGTCGGCGAAGGCCTGGCTGGCCCGCGTCGCCACGGCGTCGCCCTGCGCGACGGCCGGCAGAGGCGCCAGAAGCGCCACTGCGGTGAGGATGGAGGTCAGGGGAATGCGTGTCACGATGGGTCTTGCGCCTCCGTCATCATGGCGCGCGGCGCAAAGGCCGCCCGCCCCCGGAAGCTGCCACGCAGCCCCCGTGCCGGGCCAATGGCCCCCGCGCCCCGTCCGAGCGCGATCTGGAGGTCGCACCCCACCGGGTCAGCCCTTGACCGCCTTCACGATCTTCTCGGCGCCGTCCTTCAGGTCGTCGGCGGCGATCACGTCGAGACCGGAGGAGCGGATGATCTCCTTGCCCTTCTCGACGTTGGTGCCCTCGAGGCGCACGACGAGCGGCACCTGCAGGCCGACTTCCTTGACGGCGGCGATGACGCCCTCGGCGATGATGTCGCAGCGCATGATGCCGCCGAAGATGTTCACGAGGATGCCTTTGACCTGTGGGTCCGAGGTGATGATCTTGAACGCCTCGGTCACTTTCTCCTTCGTGGCGCCACCGCCCACGTCGAGGAAGTTGGCGGGCTCAGCGCCGTAAAGCTTGATGATGTCCATCGTCGCCATGGCGAGGCCCGCGCCGTTGACCATGCAGCCGATCTCACCATCCAGCGCGATGTAGTTGAGGTCGTACTTGGAGGCCTGAAGCTCCTTGGCGTCCTCTTCCGTCTCGTCGCGCAGGGCGGCGATATCGGCATGGCGGTAGATGGCGTTGCCGTCGAAGGAGACCTTCGCGTCCAGCACCTTGAGGTTGCCCTCGTCGGTGAGGATCAGCGGGTTGATCTCCAGCATCTCCATGTCCTTCTCTTCGAAGGCCTTGTAGAGCTGACCCATCAGCTTGACGCATTGCTTGACCTGCGCGCCTTCCAGCCCGAGGGAGAAGGCAACGCGGCGGCCGTGGTAGGGCTGGTAGCCGGTGGCCGGATCGACGGAGAAGGAGAGGATCTTCTCGGGCGTCGCCTCGGCGACTTCCTCGATGTCCATGCCGCCTTCGGTGGAGCAGACAAACGAGATGCGGCTGGTCTGGCGATCGACCAGAAGGGCCAGGTACATCTCGGTCTCGATGCCCGAGCCGTCTTCGATGTAGATGCGGTTGACCTGCTTGCCCGCGGGGCCGGTCTGGTGGGTGACAAGGGTCCGGCCGAGCATTTTCTTGGCTTCGTCCGCCGCTTCCTGCGCGGATTTCGCGAGGCGCACGCCGCCCGCTTCGCCGGCGTCGGCTTCCTTGAAGCTGCCCTTGCCGCGGCCGCCCGCGTGGATCTGAGCCTTCACGACCCAGAGCGGCCCGTCCATTTCGCCGGCCGCGGTCTTGGCCTCTTCCGCGCGCAGCACAACGCGGCCGTCAGACACTGGAGCGCCATATTGCGCGAGGAGGGCTTTCGCCTGGTACTCATGAATGTTCATGAAAAAAGTCCATTCTTTTGGTCATGTTCGGCCCACGTAAGCACATCCCGCCAGAGCAATGGAACGGCAATTTGCCATGTTACATAGGATTTGCGATAGAAAGCGACATTTGTGATCACGGACATTTTTGTGTGATCACAAAACGCTCGATGGCGGCGGCGGACCGCCTGCGAAGCGGCGTCTGGCAGGTGAGTCGGCGGCGGTTTGCCGCCGGGTGGGCCTGCGACTCGGGTGGTGAAGCCGGCGCGGGAGGCGTCCGACACGGCAGAGGGAGGTGGCGCTTTTGCGCAAACGAAAACGGCCGGGCGAGGTGCCCGGCCGTTTCGACTTTGCAAAGGCCGGCGAGACGCCCTGCCCTGTGGGATCAGGCAAGCGACTCGTCGATGGATTTGCACGCATCGACAAGGCCGTTCACGGCGGCGACGGAATTGTCGAACATCGCCTGCTCTTCCTTGTTCATCTTGATGTCCACGATCCGCTCCACGCCGCCGGCGCCGATAACGGTGGGGACGCCCACGTACATGCCCTTGAGGCCAAGCGCGCCGTCCACGTAGGCGGCACACGGCAGAACGCGCTTCTGGTCCTTGAGGTAGGCTTCGGCCATCTCGATCGCGGAGGTCGCGGGGGCGTAGAAGGCGGAGCCGGTCTTCAGGAGGCCCACGATCTCGGCGCCGCCGTCACGGGTGCGCTGAACGATGGCGTCCATCTTCTCCTGCGTGGTCCAGCCCATCTCGATCAGGTCGGGGAGCGGGATACCGGCGACGGTGGAATAGCGGGTCAGCGGCACCATGGTGTCGCCGTGGCCGCCCAGAACGAAGGCGGTGACGTCCTTCATGGAGACGTTGAATTCGTCGGCGAGGAAGTGGCGGAAGCGCGCGGAGTCGAGCACGCCTGCCATGCCGCAGACCTTGTGGTGCGGCAGGCCGGAGAATTCGCGCAGCGCCCAGACCATGGCGTCCAGCGGGTTGGTGATGCAGATCACGAAGGCGTCGGGGGCGTTGTCGCGGATGCCTTCGCCGACGGATTTCATCACCTTGAGGTTGATGCCCAGCAGGTCATCGCGGCTCATGCCCGGCTTGCGGGCGACACCGGCGGTGACGATGCAGACGTCGGCGCCGGCGATGTCGGCGTAGTCGTTGGTGCCGGTCATCGTGGCATCGAACTTCTCGGAGGGACCCGATTCCGCGATGTCGAGGGCCTTGCCCTGCGGCACGCCTTCCGCGATGTCGAAGAGGACGACGTCCCCCAATTCTTTCAGCGCTGCAAGGTGGGCAAGGGTGCCACCGATCTGTCCCGCGCCGATGAGTGCAATTTTGGGTCTAGCCATATCTCAAGATCCTCGGATTCAGAGTTCTGTCGCGCGGAGGGGTAGCCGCAGCGCGGCACGGACGCAAGGGAGCCCTTGCCTGACAGCCTGATCCGGTGGCCGATCCGAGGCCTTTGCTAGAGGTCTTCACCGGGAATGGCAGGCGCCATCTGCGCGAAATGCCGGCCCGCCGCCATCAGGCACATCGTGCCGTCGGCAGAGGTGACGGCAATCGTCCAAGACCCTGTTTCTGCTGAAACATAAACCTCCACGATGCGGTTCTGGTTGGCCAGCCCCATGCCGTGGACTTCCTCTCCATACCGGCCGGTAAGCTCGTTCACGATGATGCTGCGATCGGCGCAGAGCATGTTCACACGCTGATTTTGCGCCTGCGACGGTGCGGCGGTCATGACCACCAGTACGATCCAGGCAAGGAGTGCGAATCTATTCATAGCAATCGTCCCTTTCCGATGCGGGACGCGCCATGATCCAGATTGAAGCGACCCGGTCCCAAATGGACCCCTCTCCAATCTTGCAGCACCTCTGCGGGGTGCCTGACCTGTCGAGTATGCAGGCTCATCCGTTAATATTTGATGAAATCGCCACGAAATTTTGTTGCGCGATGTTCTGCATTGCAGCAAGACCCTTGCGCTCGCGTCGCTCATGTGGTCCCAAAAGGGCCAATTCAGCAACCGCGGTGACCGCCATGACCCAGACCCCCTCGCCTGTTTCGTCTCAACCCTGCCGGTCCGTGCTCTATATCCCTGCCTCGCGCGCCCGCGCGATGGAGAAAGCGAAGACGCTGGCCATCGACGCGATCATCTTCGACCTCGAAGACGCCGTGGCCGCCGACGAAAAAGCCGCCGCGCGCGACACGCTGACCGAGACGTTGAGCGCCGGTGGATTCGGGCCGCGGATGCAGATCGTGCGAATCAACGGCTTCGACACCGCCTGGGGCGCGGATGACCTGGCGACCGTGGCCCGCGCCGCCCCGCAGGCGGTCCTGCTGCCCAAGGTGAACAGCGCGCGCGACATCGAGGCGCTGGCCAAGCTGCTGGAGGCCGATCCGAAGACCCGGGACACGCAAATCTGGGCGATGATGGAGACGCCCCTCGGCATCCTGAACGCGGCGGAGATCGCCGCCGCGCCGCGGATGGCGGGTTTCGTGATGGGGACGAATGACCTTGCCAAGGACCTGAACGCGCGCAGCCGCGCGGCGATGGTGACCTCCCTGCAGCTTTGCCTGCTGGCGGCGCGGGCCCATGGGATCTTCTGCGTCGACGGCGTCTACAACGCGTTCAAGGACGAAGACGGGTTGCGCGCGGAATGTGCGCAGGGCCGTGACTTCGGGTTCGACGGCAAGACCTTGATCCACCCCGCGCAGGTGGCGGTGGCAAACGAGATCTTCGGTCCCTCCGCCGAGGACATCGACCTTGCCCGACGCCAGATCGACGCCTATTCCGAAGCCATCGCCAAGGGCGAGGGGGTGGCTGTCGTGGACGGCAAGATCGTGGAGAACCTGCACGTCGAAACCGCCCGCGCCACCTTGGCCAAAGCTGACGCTATCGCCGCATTGGAGGCATCATGATCTACTGGATTCTACTTATCGCCGGGGTTGCTCTCTGGTCCGGCGCGCACCTGTGGAAGCGCGTGGCGCCCGCCTCTCGCGCCCGGCTCGGAGACAAGGGCCGGGGCATCGTCGCCCTGCTGAGCATCGCCGCCATCGTCTTGATGGTGATCGGCTATCGCGGGGCTTACGGCCCGGTCTGGTGGGGCCGCTCGCCGGCGCTGGTGGGGATCAACAACCTGCTGATGATCTTCGCCTTCTACCTGTTCGCCGCCGCCGGGGCGAAGACCTGGATCACCGGCAAGATCAAGAACCCGCAGCTGACCGCCTTCAAGATCTGGGCGGTGGCGCATCTGCTGGTGAATGGCGACCTTGCCTCTTTCGTGCTGTTTGGCGGGCTGCTGGCCTGGGCGGTTGTCGAGGTGATCGTGCTGAAACGCCACGGAGAGCCGTGGACGCCGCCGCACCCGGTGCCGGTGCGCAAGGAGATCACCACCGTCGTCGCCACGATCGTCGTCGTCATCGTCGTCATGGGGCTGCACTACGCCCTCGGCGCACAACCCTGGGGATAGAGATGCTGATTTACCGCTTGCTGACCGAGGATGATTCCTCGGAATTCTGCCACAAGATCTCGGACGCGCTGGCCAAGGGCTGGGTGCTCCATGGCGACCCCACCATGTCCTTCGATGCGGCGCGGGGCGTCATGCGCTGCGGGCAGGCCGTGGTGAAGGACATCGACACCCCCTATTCGCCGGACATGAAGCTGGGCCAGCAATGAGCAAGACGAACGCGGGCTACTTCTTCGAGGATTACCGGGTCGGTCAGGTGCTGACCCACGCCACGCCGCGCACGTTGAGCGCGGGCGACGTGGCGCTCTACCAGGCGCTCTACGGGCCGCGTTTCGCGCTGCAGTCCTCGGGTGACGTGGCCGAGGCGAGCGGTCTGCCGCGGGGGGTGGTCGACGATCTGATCACCTTCCACACGGTCTTCGGCAAGACGGTGCCGGATATTTCGCTGAACGCGGTGGCAAACCTCGGCTATGCCGAGGGACGGTTCCTTTCGCGGGTGCAGGCAGGCGACACGATCCGCGCGGAATCCGAGGTGATCGGACTGAAGGAGAACTCCAACGGCAAGACGGGGATCGTCTGGGTCCGCACGAAGGGCTTCGCCAACGGCGACCGTCCGGTGCTGGAATACGTGCGTTGGGTCATGGTGCGCAAAGGCGACGTCACTGCGCCCGCGCCCGAGACAATGGTGCCGGAGCTAGCAGAGGCCGTTGCGGCAGAGGCGCTGCAGGTGCCCGAGGGGCTCGACTGGTCGGATTTCGATTTCGACAGCAGCGGCGAGCCTCACCGGTTTGGCGATTACGCGGTGGGCGAGGTGATCGACCACGTGGATGGTGTGACCCTGACGGACCCCGAGCACATGATGGCGACGCGTCTGTGGCAGAACACGGCGAAGGTGCATTTCGACGTGACGGCGCGACCCGACGAGCAGCGGTTGATCTACGGCGGGCACATCATCAGCCTCGCGCGCGCGCTGTCGTTCAACGGCTTGGCGAACGCGCAGTTGCTGGCGGCAATCAATGGCGGCGCCCATGCCAACCCCGCAGTGGCGGGCGACACGATCCGCGCGTGGTCCGAGGTGCTGGATACGGCGCGGACAGAGAACCCGAGCGTCGGCGCACTGCGCTTGAGGCTTGTGGCGACGAAGGGCGCGCCGGGCGCTTTGCGGGGCGAGGATGGCAAGTACCTGCCCGAGGTCTTGCTTGATCTCGATTACTGGGCGTTCATCCCGATCTGAGGATATGTGCGCTCACGCACTAATCCTGCGCGTTGCGCGATCACATGTGCAAATCTATGTCTCCGGCATCTTCAGATTTTCCGGAGGCCTGAACATGGCAACGCTGACCACCAATTCCCCCGCAACCCCCGCGCTGGCGGCGCAGGCTCACTGGCTGATCCGCCTGCCTGTCGCGGCGACGTTCCTTTACCATGGCATCGACAAGCTGCCCGCGCTCGAAGCGGGTGCGGCCTTCATGGGGATGCCTGTCCTGCTTTGGACGCTCGTCGCCGTGGTCGAGATCTTCGCGGGCATTGCCCTGCTTGCCGGAGGCGCGCTGCGCAACGCGCTCGGAGATATCGTGACGCGTCTGGGCGGCGCCTCGGTCATCGCGATCATGCTCGGCGCGATCTTCCTCGTGCATTGGGGCCAGTGGAGCGCCCTGCCCTCGGAGACACACCCTGTGGGCGGCATGGAGTTCCAGGTTCTGCTGCTGGCGCTGGGTGCCTTCTTCGCCCTGCGCGGGAATCGCGTCTAGTTTTCTGACGAGAGCAAACGGGAGGGCGTGCGTCTTCGGGCGGGCGCCCTTTTGTTGTGATCACACGGCCAACTCGTGTGATCACAAGTGACGTTTCTGCGTCGTTAAGCCCCACGAGGCCCCATAAATTTACCGCGCGACCCCGTGACTACAGTCAAAAACCCGCTATTGATATGTGAACGAACGGAACCAGCCAGACCTGACGGCATAATCAAGGGGGACTCTAGCCATGGCCGACGTCAACCGCGGCAATCGTCCGCTTTCACCTCATCTGACGATCTACAAACCGCAGCTGAACTCGATCACCTCGATCCTGATCCGCATTACCGGCAACGCGATGCTTGTCTCCGCGTTCCTCGTGGTGTGGTGGCTGATGGCTCTGGCCTCGGGGCCGGAGTACTTCGAGACGGTGGATGGTTGGGTCACCAGCGTGCTGGGCGATATCGTCATGACGCTGTCTGTCCTCGGCCTCTGGTATCACGCGCTCGGCGGGTTGCGTCACCTCGTGTGGGACGCGGGCTACGGGCTGGATGCCGACACCTCCGACAAGATGGGGTGGGGCATGTTGATTGGTGCCGTCGCCCTCACCTTCCTCACGCTCATCGCGATTTAAGGGGTACGAGCATGGCATTTCTGACCGACCGCAAGCGCGTCAACGGGCTGGGTTCCGCGAAAAGCGGCACCGCGCAGCATTGGACGATGACGATCACCTCTGTCGCGCTGTTGATCCTGACCCCCTTCTTCCTCGGCATCGTGGGCTCTGCCCTTGGCAGTGATTACGCCGAGGCGATTGCCCTGCTGGGCCGTCCCGTGCCGGCTATGGTCGTGGCGGTCTATATCGTCGTGGCGATGCATCACCTGCGCTACGGGATGCAGATTATGATCGAGGATTACACCCACGGCATGAACAAGAAGATCGCGATCATCGCGACGACCCTTATCTGCTACGGGCTGGCCGCTGGCGGCCTCGTTGCCCTGATGCAAATCGCGCTTTGAGGAGCAGACGATGAAAGACACGACCACACCCGCCTATGAGCTGACCCACCACAATTACGACGTTGTCGTCGTGGGCGCGGGCGGCTCGGGCCTGCGTGCGACCCTTGGCATGGCCGAGCAGGGGCTCAAGACGGCCTGTATCTCCAAGGTGTTCCCGACCCGCTCGCACACCGTGGCGGCGCAGGGCGGCATCGCGGCGTCGCTGTCGAACATGGGGCCGGACCATTGGCACTGGCACATGTACGACACCGTGAAGGGCTCGGACTGGCTGGGCGACACCGACGCGATGGAATACCTCGCGCGGGAGGCGCCGAAGGCGGTCTACGAGCTGGAGCACTACGGCGTGCCCTTCTCGCGCACCGAAGAAGGGGAAATTTACCAGCGGCCCTTCGGCGGCCACACCACGGAATTCGGCGAAGGCCCCCCGGTGCAGCGCACCTGTGCCGCCGCCGACCGGACCGGCCACGCGATCCTGCACACGCTCTACGGCCAGTCCCTGAAGCACGACGCCGAATTCTACATCGAGTATTTCGCCACCGATCTGCTGATGAACGAGGCCGGCGAATGCGTGGGCGTCGTGGCGTGGAAGCTCGACGACGGCACCATGCATGTCTTCCATTCGAAGATGTGCGTTCTGGCCACCGGCGGCTATGGCCGCGCCTATTTCTCGGCCACTTCGGCGCATACCTGTACCGGTGATGGCGGCGGCATGGTCGCCCGTGCAGGCCTGCCGCTGCAGGACATGGAATTCGTGCAGTTCCACCCCACCGGCATCTTCGGATCGGGATGCCTGATCACCGAGGGCGCCCGCGGCGAAGGCGGCTATCTGACCAACTCCGAGGGCGAGCGCTTCATGGAGCGCTATGCGCCCACCTACAAGGACCTCGCCTCGCGCGACGTGGTTTCGCGCTGCATGACGATGGAGATCCGCGAGGGTCGCGGCGTGGGTGAGGGCAAGGACCACATCCACCTGCACCTGAACCACCTGCCGAAGGAGACTCTGGACCTGCGCCTGCCGGGCATCAGCGAATCCGCCCGCATCTTCGCCGGCGTCGACCTGACGAAAGAGCCGATCCCGGTCCTGCCGACCGTGCATTACAACATGGGCGGCATCCCCACGAACTACCTGGGCGAAGTGCTTAACCCGACCGAGGACAATCCGAACCAGACCGTGCCGGGCCTGATGGCCGTGGGCGAAGCGGGCTGCGCCTCGGTCCATGGGGCCAACCGCCTCGGCTCCAACTCGCTGATCGACCTCGTGGTCTTCGGCCGCGCCGCCGCGATCCGGGCAGGCGAGATCGTCGACCCCGACGCCGCGAACCCCGATGTGCCGCAGGCCGAGATCGACAAGGCGCTGAGCCGTTTCGACGACGTGCGCCATGCCAGCGGCTCAATCCCGACGGCCGAGCTGCGGTTGGAAATGCAAAAGACCATGCAGCAGGACGCCGCCGTTTTCCGCACCGACAAGACGCTGGCCGAGGGGCTGGAGAAAATGACCGGTGTGGCAGGCAAGCTGGACGATGTGGCGGTCACCGACCGGTCGCTGATCTGGAACTCGGACCTGATGGAAACGCTGGAGCTGACCAACCTGATGCCCAACGCGCTGGCGACCATTGCCGGGGCCGAGGCGCGCAAGGAATCCCGTGGCGCCCATGCCCACGAGGATTACCCCGACCGTGACGACGAAAACTGGCGCAAGCACTCGCTGGCCGTTGTCGATGGCAACAAGGTCGAGCTCAGCTACCGCGCCGTGGGCCTCGAGCCGCTGAGCGGTCAGGAGGCCGGCGGCATCGACATGGACAAGATCAAGCCGAAGGCGCGGGTCTACTGATGCGCGCCCTCGCCCTGATCGCCGCGGTACTTGTCACCTCGCCTGCGTTTGCGCAAACTTCGGTTGCACAACTGCAAGGGATGATCGCCGCGGATACGGTCGGGGCGGGCTTTGCCCCCGAGGTGGCGGACGCGATTGCCACCTGCTTCACATCGCGCATGACCGAGGCGGAAGCCACGGCGGTTCTGACAAGCGATGACCTGACGGAGCAGCAACAGGCCCTCGCGGCGATCCCTGCCTACACCGAAGCGGTCGCTTGCGCGGCGGAGGAGTTACAATGATCCGGAATGCCATTTTCGCCCTGCCGATGCTGGCCCTCGTCGGCTGTGTGACCACGCAGGAAACCGACGTCATCATCGTCCACCCGGAATCGGTGCAGATCGCGGCGCATGAGGCCTGCTTCGCCGAGCAGCGCATCGCCGCGCGCTTCACGCCCCACGTGCGCCGTGTAGACGACAGCCATGTCATCGTCACCACCGTCCACGGCAACGGCGTGACCGTCGTGCAGGCGGAGGCCGTAAACCAATGCGCGCGGGCGCGGCTGGTGAGCGGCAGCGTCGCGCCAGCGGGCGCGGGCGTCTATGTCGTTCCGGCGCCGACCTACCACGCCCCCGTCGCGCCCACCGCGGGCTGCCGCGAAGGCTTCAGCGCGATGCAGGCGGGCACCCGCATCTGCGTAGGCTATTCCGGATGAGCGAGATGCGCGCCCGTACCCCGCGCGCGGTCCTGCGCGTCTTCGCGCTGGCGGCGCCGCTCCTTCTCTCGGCCTGTGTCGGGTTTCAGGACGCGGCCGACCAACTGGCGCGGCAACAGGCGCGGGCCTATGTGAACACCGAGGTCGAGCGGCGCTTTCCCGGTATCGACGCCACGCCGATCACAAATTGCGTCATCGACAACGCTTCGGCGCAGGAGATCGTGACCATCGCGGGCGGCATCGCGCTGGGCAATTCCACCGCCGCCTCGAACACCGTGGGCGACGTCCTGCAACGCCCCGCGACGCTGCAATGCACCGCTGGAAACTACCTCGACGGCTTGCTGCGGGGGCTTGGCTGATGCGCTTGCTGACCCTCGCCTCGCTGACGTCCGTGCTGTTTGTCGTCCTGACCTCCTGCGGCCCGGCGCAGCCCCCCTCGCGCGCGACAGCCGAGCGGCTCTGCGCCGAGGAAGCCGCGCTGGCCGATGGCATCGCGGGCAACGTCGGCGTCGCCGGCGGCACCTCGGGCGCCGGCGCACGTGGCAGCGTGACGATCACCTCCGATATCCTGAACCCCCGGTCCGAAGCTGACGCGCTGCGCGACTGCGTCGCCCGCCGCATGGCCGGCCAGCCAAACCCGCGCGGCGGTGGCCTGACGCTGGGCCTGAGCGTGGGTGGCAGCACATGACAAATACTCAAGCGGAGCCAATCCGCCTCCAAGGAGAACACCAAGATGGTTGAACTCACCCTCCCGAAGAATTCTCGCATCACCCGTGGCAAGACCTGGCCGAAGCCGGAGGGAGCCACGAACCTGCGCAAGTTCCAGATCTATCGCTGGAACCCCGACGACGGAAAGAACCCCTCGCTCGACACCTATTGGGTCGACATGGATACCTGCGGGCCGATGGTTCTGGATGCGCTAATCAAAATCAAGAACGAGATCGATCCGACGCTGACCTTCCGACGCTCCTGCCGCGAGGGGATTTGCGGCTCCTGTGCGATGAACATCGGCGGGGTGAAATCCAAGGGTATCAACACCTTGGCCTGCATCTACGGCATGGACGAAATCCAGGGCGACGTGGCGATCTATCCGCTGCCGCACATGCCTGTCGTCAAGGACCTGATCCCTGACCTCACGCATTTCTACGCGCAGCACGCCTCGATCATGCCCTGGCTCGAAACCAAGACCCGCCGCCCCGAGAAGGAGTGGAAGCAATCGATCGAGGATCGCGAGAAGCTCGACGGGCTCTATGAATGCGTGATGTGCGCCTGCTGCTCGACCTCCTGCCCGTCCTATTGGTGGAACGGTGATCGCTACCTCGGGCCGGCGGCGCTGCTCCATGCCTACCGCTGGATCATCGACAGCCGCGACGAATACACCGGCGAGCGTCTGGATGACCTTGAAGATCCGTTCAAGCTCTACCGCTGCCACACGATCATGAACTGCACCAAGACCTGCCCCAAGGGTCTGAACCCGGCCAAGGCGATCTCGTCGATCAAGAAGCTGATGGTCGAACGGACGATCTGAGCCATGGAGCCGCTGTTCCTCGCGATCGTGCTGGCGGGCGTGGCGGGCCTGTCCATGCCGCTGGGGGCGTGGCTGGCCACGCTGAAGGACGAGCCGGAGCCGATCAACCATGCGATCACGGCGTTCGGCGGCGGTGCCCTCGTCTCGGCCGTGGCGCTGGTGCTGGTGCCGGACGGGGCCGAGCATCTTCCGGGATGGCTCTCCTGCCTGCTGCTGCTCCTGGGGGGCCTCGTGTTCTTCATCGTCGACAAGGCTGTGTCGAAATCCGGCGGCGCGGGCGCGCTCCTGCTGGCGATGTTGCTGGATTACCTGCCCGAGGCCGCGGCGCTCGGCGCGATGATCGTCATCGACCGCGCCACCGCCTGGGTGCTTGCGGCGATCATTTTCCTGCAGAACCTGCCCGAGGGCTACTCGGCCTTCCGCGAGATCCTTGCCTCGCATACCGTGCCAAAGAAACGCGGCTTCGCGCTGTTCATCGCGCTGGCGCTGATCGGCCCGGTCTGCGCCGTCATCGGCCTGACAACCCTCGCCGACCAGCGCGCGCTTCTTGGCGGCATCATGATTTTCGCGGCCGGCGGCATCCTCTACCTGGTGTTTCAGGACGTGGCCCCCTCCATCTCTGGCGAGGGGGAAGCACGCCCAGCGCTCGGCGCGGTGGCAGGCTTCGCGCTCGGCCTAGCGGGACATCTGGCGGCTGGCTAGCGACGACGGAGCGCAACCCGCGCCGCCACCCCGTCGGCAGGCCTTGCACCTGCGCGCCAGCCGCGCGAAACCCGGGGCGCCCAACCGGAGAGCCCCATGCCCAACCGTCGTCCCAAAGCCTCCCCTGCCCCCGCTGACGCCGCCGCGCGGCGCGCGATCCCGCCGGTCGTGTGCTACCCGCCCGACACCTTGCCGGAACCCACGAACCTCGGCCCCGCCACGCCGACAGGCCCGGTGACGCGCGTCCTCGCAGCGCCCCGCGATGCGGCCAGCTTCCACGCCCGCGCTGGTCAGACAATCCGCATCACCTCGGTGGAGGGGCCGCAGGTGGGCGACCTCAACCTCTGGAACGCCCATGACCTGACCGAGCGGTTCTTCTCCGGCAAGACCCGCGCGCTGCACGGCACTCACGTGACGACGGGCGACACGCTCTGGTCCAACCTGCCGGACCTGCGCCCCATGGCGACCGTGACCCACGACAGCCTCGACTGGTACGGCATCGACACCTTCGGCGGCGCGGTCCACGACGTCATCGGCACCCGCTGCGATCCCTACACGCACGCGCTGTTGAGCGAGGGCGGCCAATACCACCACTGTTGCCATTCCAACCTGACCCGCGCCCTGGCCGACGCCGCAGATATTTCGCTGCACGAGGCCGAGGGCCACGTCCACGATGTGCTCAACGTCTTCATGTGCACCGGCTTCACCCGCGATACCGGGCAGTATTTCATGAAGGCCTCCCCCGTTCGCCCCGGCGATTGCTTCGAATTCCGCGCCGAGATCGACCTCCTCGGCGCCCTCTCCGCCTGCCCCGGCGGCGACTGCGGCGCCGAGCATTCCTCGGACGTCACCCCCTGCTACCCGCTACAGGTCGAGGTCTTCGACACGGTCCATACGGCAGGCCACACCCCCTCCTCCGCGAACCCCTACGACCGCACCCACGGCCGCTAAGACACCGCGCCTGCTCCTTCATCTTGGCCAATACACCTCCGGGGTCGTCGGCTTGTTCCCCGAGGGAACGGGCCGGCGTAGGGGCAGAGCCCCTTGCCACGCCATCCGCCCGCACCACCGCCCCGAACAAATTTCGCTCCTCGCGAAAAAACTTCTTGATCCGAATCCACATTCGCCCCAAATGCGCCCCATAGACGCCAACGCACGCGCCTCTGTCACGGGTGGTAAGTCGGAGATCTCTCCGGGATAACCATCGCAGTTACGTAGCGACGGTAACGTCTCCCTTTGAATGCAACGCGTCCCCTTGAATGGGGCGTTCCGTCCACTTGGAGAACGTGATGACCGCTACTTTTACCGCCCTCTCGGGCGCCGCTCCCGTATCTGTATCCCGCTGCGAGACCTTCGCCCGCGCGCACAGCTTCGAGCGCCCGACGCTGATCCTCGACGTGGATCGCGTGGCACAGCAATACGACGCGCTGGCGGCAGGCCTCGGTCAGGCCCACATCCACTATGCCGTGAAAGCCAACCCCGCGCCGGAAATCCTGTCGCGCCTCGCCGCGATGGGCTCCGGGTTCGATGCCGCCTCGCGCGTGGAAATCCAGATGTGCCTCGATGCCGGCGCCGCACCGTCGCATATTTCCTTCGGCAACACCGTCAAGAAGCCCGCCGACATCGCCTACGCCCATTCCGTCGGCGTCGATGTCTTTGCCGTGGACGCCGCCGAAGAACTGGAAAAAATCGCCGAGCACGCCCCCGGCGCGCAGGTCTACATCCGCCTCCTGGTCGAAGCCACCGGCGCCGATTGGCCCCTGACCCGCAAGTTCGGCACCACCCGCGACAGCGCGCTGGAGCTGATGGAGACCGCGCGCGCGCTCGACCTGCGCCCGGTGGGCCTGAGCTTCCACGTCGGCTCGCAAACCCGCGACCCGCAGATGTGGGCGCCGGTTCTGGACGGGATCGCGGCGGTCTGGAACGCCGCCCACGGAGCAGGCTTCGCGCTGGATCTCCTGAACATCGGCGGAGGCTTCCCGGCATTCTACGGCGAGGACATCCCCCATCCCACCGCCTATGCAGCCAAGGTGATGGACCTCGTCCACGCCCGCTTCGGTGACGTGCCCCGCATCATGGCCGAGCCCGGTCGTGGCCTCGTGGCCGAAGCCGGCATGATCGCCGCCGAGGTTCTCCTCGTCTCGCGGAAATCCCCAGATGACCTGCACCGGTGGGTCTATCTCGACATCGGCAAATTCTCCGGCCTTGCCGAGACCATGGACGAGGCGATCCGCTACCAGTTCGCCACCGAGCGCGACCACGAGAACACCGGCCCCTGCATCCTCGCAGGCCCCTCCTGTGACAGCGCCGACGTGCTCTACGAAAAACGCCCCGTGGCCCTGCCCTTGGGTCTCAAGGCCGGCGACCGGATCTGGATCCGCAACTGCGGCGCCTACACGACGACCTATGCCTCGATCGGCTTCAACGGCTTCCCGCCGCTCGACGTCGTCATCGTCTGACTGCAGCGCGCGTTAACCTGATATCACGGTTAACGCGCCGCTTCCCGGAGGGGAGCCCCGGCTCCCTTCATCTTGGTAAGTACAACTCAATCCCGAAAATCACCACGGGCGCGGCGGTCAGCAGTAGCTCTCGACCGCGGCCCATTGCGCGTCGGAATAGCGCGCCCCATGGGCGAAGCCGGCAGGCAGAAGACGCTCAATCTCGGCCAGATCCTCCTGACCCAAGGCAATCTCCACCGCTCCGACCAACTCGCGCAGATGCTTGGCCGTGCGGGTGCCGGGGATCGGGATCACGTGGTCACCCTGCGCCAGGACCCAGGCCAGCGCCGTCGCCGATGTCGCCCACCCCCGCGCGGCGCAGAATCTTTTGAACCCCTCGATCGCGGCGAGATTTGCCTGGTAGTTCGGATCCTGGAACCGCGGCTGTCCGGATCGGAAATCGCCCGCTGGAAAATTCTCGCGCCCTTGGAAATGATCGCACAAGACGCCGCGCCCCAACGGTGAGAAGCCCACGAAGGCCGCTCCCACTTCGTCACAGGCCCGGATCATGCCCAACTCGGGCAGGCGGGTCCAGAGTGAGTACTCCGATTGCACCGCCGCCACCGGGGCGACCTTGACCGCCCGCCGCAGGGTGGCGGGCGCAATTTCCGACAGGCCGATGCCACCGATCAGACCCTCGGCCATGAAGCCCGCGAGGGTCTCCATCACCTCCTCAACGGGCCGTTCATGCTCGCGCCGATGGAGGTAGAACAGCTCCACCCGGTCGCGCCCCAACCGCTTCAACGACCCTTCGAGCGAGCGTCTCAGATCGCTGGCGGCATTGCTGAAGTGACGCCTCGGTTGCGTGTAGATGCCGGCCTTGGTTGCGAGCGTCACGTCCGCGCCGGTCTCGGCCAGAAACCGGCCGATCACGCTTTCGCAGACACCGCCGCCGTAGATCTCGGCCACGTCCCAATGGGTCACGCCGAGGTCGAGCGCCGCCTGCATGCAGGCGAAACTCTCTTTTTCATCGGTAGCGCCGTAGATGCCACCGAAGCTCATGCAGCCAAGACCGATCGGGCCAATATCCCTTCCGGCCAATTGCCTCACGAAAACGCAGCCTCCAAGGCGATCTCCACCATGTCCGAAAAACTCGACTGACGCTCTTCCGAAGGTAAAGCCTCTTCCGTCAGCAAGTGATCCGATACGGTCAGCACCGCCAGGGCCCGTGCATCATGGCGTGCTGCAAGCGTATAGAGCTCTGCGGCTTCCATTTCCACAGCCAGAACACCGTGGCGCACCATCTGTTCGTTCAGGTCGGGCCGCTCATCATAAAACACGTCCGAGGAATAGATCCCCCCGACATGGATGCCCGCGCCCTTTCCCTCTGCCGCCTCATAGGCCGCCTGAAGCAATCCGTAATCTGCACAGGGCGCGTAATTCAGCTCTCGGAAAATACCCGAGGATGGGGTCGAAAGGGTCGACGCCGTCATCGCGAGAATCACGTCGCGCAGCTTTACGGATTTCTGCATCGCCCCGCAGGAGCCGATCCGGATCAACGTCTTTGCTCCGTAATCGCGGATCAATTCGTTGGCGTAGATCGACAGGCTGGGCATGCCCATACCGGAGCCATGGATCGTCACGCGATTGCCACGCCACGTTCCCGTGAACCCCAACATTCCACGCACTTCATTGACGCAGACCGGATTTTCCAGAAACCGTTCTGCCGCCCATTTTGCCCTCAGAGGGTCGCCCGGCATGAGCACCGTTTCAGCGATATCTCCAGGCTTTGCACCGATATGGACAGTCATTAAATTGCGAACTCTTCCAGGGACTTGCCAGACGCCAGGGCATCCTTGATCCAGTTTGGCTGCCGCCCGCGACCGGTCCAGGTCTGGCTCAGATCAGCGGGGTTTGCATATTTCGCAACACCTTTGGGGCCGGATTTGGATGACGATTTTCCACCGGTGAAATCATCGAGTGAAAAACCGTGCTTCTTGGCAACGGCTTTCAATTCCGCAAGGCAGTCTGCTTTGCGTTTCTTTTCATAACCCTTGATCGTCGCCTCCACTTCGCGCTGATGGGCCTGAAGCTCTTCCAAGCTCATTTTCTCAAGAGATGCTGCCATGCGAATTCCCCTTTCACTTTTGGCTTCCAGTAAGGGGCATTTGCCAAGATACGTGCCCTTCTGGCAAGTATACAAATGGACATGTACTTTTTCCGGCGTCAAGAAGCCGAGACGGGTTATTCTGCAGCCATTCCGGCAGGATCCGCGAGGTTCACGATATCGGACATGATCCGATTTAGCTCGAAATCCTTCGGCGTGTAAATCCGCGCCACCCCCTGCGCTAAGAGGGCGTCGCGATCCTCGTCGGGAATAATGCCCCCCACCATGACCGGAATTTGCAGGCCCTCTTTCCGCAAAATCTCCATTACCTGCTCAATCAGCGGCACATGGCTGCCCGAGAGAATGGAGAGACCGATGACATGGGCATTTTCCGATTTCGCCGCTTCGACGATTTCGGACGGCGTCAGCCGGATTCCTTCGTAGCTGATATCCATTCCGCAATCACGCGCGCGGTAGGCAATCTGTTCGGCCCCATTGGAATGGCCGTCGAGCCCCGGTTTGCCGACGAGGAACTTGAGCCGGCGGCCCAGCTTGGCGCTGACAAGATCGACGGCCTCGCGGATATCCTCCAGCCCTTCCGTCTGGTTCGAGACCGCGCCCGAGACGCCCGTCGGCCCACGATATTCACCATGAACGGCCCGCATGACGCCGGCCCATTCCCCGGTCGTGACCCCGGCCTTGGCCGCCGCGATGGAGGCCGGCATCACGTTGCGCCCCTCCCGCGCGGCAAGGGAAAGCGCCTCCAACGCCTCCGCCACAGCGCCCGCGTCGCGCGCCGCGCGCCATGCCTCCAGACGCCCGATCTGATCCTGCTCCACGGCGGGATCAACGACCATGATGCCCCCGTCCTCCCCCAACAGAGGTGATGGCTCGGAGGCCGTGTACTTGTTCACCCCGACCACGACCGTCTCGCCGCGCTCGATCCGGTTGACCCGCTCGGCATTGGAATCCACCAGCCGCCCCTTCATGTAATCGATCGCCGAAATGGCGCCGCCCATGCTCTCAAGGTTGGCCAGTTCAGCCCGCGCGCCGGTCTTCAAGGCTTCGACCTTGGCATCCACGACAGGATTGCCATCAAAAAGATCACCATACTCCAGCAGGTCCGTCTCGAAGGCCATGATCTGCTGCATCCGCATCGACCATTGCTGGTCCCACGGACGCGGCAGGCCCAAGGCCTCGTTCCAGGCCGGCAATTGAACGGCACGGGCGCGGGCCTTCTTCGAAAGCGTCACCGCCAACATCTCGATCAGGATGCGATAGACGTTGTTTTCAGGCTGTTGCTCGGTCAGCCCGAGAGAGTTCACCTGCACGCCGTAGCGGAAGCGGCGGAATTTCGGATCTTCGACGCCATAGCGCTCGGCACAGATCTCGTCCCAGAGGTCGACAAAGGCGCGCATCTTGCACATTTCGGTCACGAAGCGGATGCCCGCGTTCACGAAGAAGGAAATCCGCCCGACCAAAGTCGGAAAATCCTCGGCAGCCACCCGCGGGCGAAGCTCATCGAGCACCGAGATCGCCGTAGCCAAGGCGAAGGCCAGCTCCTGCTCCGGCGTCGCGCCCGCCTCCTGCAGATGGTAGGAGCAGACGTTCATCGGGTTCCACTTCGGCACCTCGCGGGAGCAGTACTCGGCCACATCCGCGATCATCGCAAGCGAGGGCTTCGGCGGGCAGATGTAGGTCCCGCGCGAAAGGTACTCCTTCATCAGATCGTTCTGCACCGTCCCCTGCAGCTTCGAGACATCGGCCCCCTGCTCCTCGGCCACCGCGATATAGAGCGCCAGCAACCACGGCGCGGTCGCATTGATCGTCATCGAGGTATTCATCTGCTCCAGCGGAATATCCGCGAACAAGGCCCGCATGTCGCCAAGGTGGCTGACCGGCACCCCGACCTTGCCCACCTCGCCGCGCGCCAGAACGTGATCGCTGTCGTACCCCGTCTGCGTCGGCAGATCGAAGGCCACCGAAAGACCGGTCTGTCCCTTCGCGAGGTTGCCGCGGTAGAGCGCATTGGACGCCGCCGCCGTCGAATGTCCGGCATAGGTCCGGATCAGCCAGGGGCGGTCTTTCTGAGCCTGTGTCATGGGCACGCTACCTTCTCGCAAAGCAATATCGTTTCGCAAGACTGCATATATTCGGAATAAAATGACTCTGTCAATTCGCTGCCCACGCAAAGCTGCACCGCGGCACGAATACGCGCCGCTCCCTGCTTCATCTTGGCCGTACAACTCCGGGGGCTTGGGGGCAGCGCCCCCAATCGGCAGATGCCCCAGCCACGACATCGCCAACCGTCTCCCAACAACCCAAACCCCGCGCAAATATTGCGCCGCCGCGCGTTTCCTGACACCTATCTTCCATGACGACGCCCATCACCCTGCCGCTCTGGCTCTTTGTGCTGATCCTGCTCTTTGCGGCAGTCACCTTCGCGTCGCATTTCCTGTTTCCCTCTGTGCGCTGGTTCCTGCGCCGCCGACTCGAAAACGCCGTCGCCGAATTGAACAAACGCCTGAAAACGCCGATCCAACCGTTCAAGCTGGCGCGGCGCATGGATACGGTGCGCCGCCTCGTCTATGACCCCGAAGTGGCGCAGGCGATCATCGAGCATGCCAAGGCCAAGGGCGTCCGCGAGGACGTCGCGGCGCAAACGGCCGAGCGCTATGCCCGCGAGATCGTCCCGGGGTTCTCGGCTTTCACCTATTTCGCCTTCGCGATCCGGGCCGCGCGCTTTCTCAGCCAATCGCTCTACCGGGTCCGCCTGACCGACGCGAATTCGGACGCGCTGGAGGCCATTCCCGCCGATGACACCGTGGTTTTCGTGATGAACCACCGCTCCAACATGGATTACGTGCTGGTCACATGGCTGGTCGCCGAGCGCTCGGCCCTGGCCTATGCGGTGGGAGAATGGGCGCGGGTCTGGCCCCTGCGCGGGCTCGTCCGCGCGTTGGGCGGCTACTTCATTCGCCGCCGCTACAACAACCCTCTCTATCGCAAGGTGCTGGCCCGCTACGTGCAGATGGCGACCGAGGCTGGCGTCACCCAGGCCGTTTTCCCCGAGGGCGGCCTGTCACGCACCGGTGGCTTGGGAGAGCCGAAACTGGGGCTGATCTCTTATATCCTCGACGGCTTCCACCCCGGCAAATCGCGCAATGTGACCTTCGTACCCGTCGCTCTGAACTATGACCGTGTGATGGAGGACCGGAACCTGATCGCGGCGCAGAAGCGGGGTACCGGGGGCTTTCGCTTCTCGCTTTTGCCGATCTACCGCTACCTGCGGCGACAGGTCTGGCACCGCCTGACCGGCAAGTTTCACCGCTATGGCTATGCCGCCGTTTCCTTCGGTGACCCACTTTCCCTGACCGATTTCCTTTCGCACCCCCACAACGACAACGCTGCCGATCTGGGTGAGGCGTTGATGTCGCGCATCGCCGCCGTGACGCCGATCGTGCCTGTACCGCTGGTCTCCCACGCGCTTCGCGATGGCGCGCGGGACATGGCAAGCCTGCAGGCCGAGGTGCGGACCCGGATCGAGCGGGCGCAGAGCCGCGGCGTCTCGGTGCATCTGGCGCGCGATGATCTCGACTACACCATCGAGGCGGGGTTGCGCGCCTTGATGGAGCGCGGGTTCGTCGAACGCAAGGGCGAGACGCTGGCGGTGTCCGATCGCGGCAGCCCGGTCGTCGAGTACTACGCGGCGAGCGTGGCGCATCTTCTCGATGTCGAAGCTCTCGCCGCGCCTGAAGGCTGAACCGCCGCGCCGCTTTCCCGCTCCCCCATCGTTGCAACCTCCTACAACTGGTCGCCACCAGAAGGCATCGGCGTGCCCTGTGTCTCTCTGGGTATCCCATGGCGCGCTAAATCCGCGACGACATAAAATTACCCAAACTGGCAATTCAGGGTTGCATTATTTCTTCGTGATTAATATTCCTCGCATCAGCAGCATTTGATTCCGCAGCGCGGCATCGCCGCCGGCGAAGGATATGACAATGACGGAGAGCACCATGGCCCTAGACGCGCCCACCACCGCCGCCCCCTACGATGCGCCGATGAAAGACCTCTACGAGATGGGCGAGATGCCCCCGATGGGCTACGTACCGCCCAAGATGTACGCCTGGACCATCCGCCGCGAGCGCCATGGCGAGCCGGATCAGGCCTTCGAGGTCGAGGTCGTGGATACGCCGGTGCTCGACAGCAACGAGGTGCTGGTCCTCGTGATGGCGGCGGGCGTGAACTACAACGGTGTCTGGGCCGGGCTCGGCCAGCCGATCAGCCCCTTCGACGGCCACGGCGCGCCCTATCACATTGCGGGCTCCGACGCCTCGGGGATCGTCTGGGCGGTGGGTGAGAAGGTGAAGCGCTGGAAGGTCGGCGACGAGGTGGTGATCCACTGCAACCAGGACGACGGCGACGACGAGGAGTGCAACGGCGGCGACCCGATGTTCTCCACCTCGCAGCGGATCTGGGGCTACGAGACGCCCGACGGCTCCTTCGCGCAGTTCACCAATGTGCAGGCGCAGCAGCTCATGCCGCGCCCTAAGCACCTGACCTGGGAGGAAAGCGCCTGCTACACGCTGACGTTGGCGACCGCCTACCGGATGCTGTTCGGCCATGAACCCCATGACCTCAAGCCCGGCCAGAACGTGCTGGTCTGGGGCGCCTCGGGCGGCCTCGGCTCCTATGCGATCCAGTTGATCAACACGGCAGGTGCCAATGCGATCGGGGTAATCTCGGACGAGGACAAGCGCGAATTCGTCATGGGCCTCGGCGCCAAGGGCGTGATCAACCGCAAGGACTTCAACTGCTGGGGCCAGCTGCCCAAGGTCAACACGCCGGAATATGCCGATTGGTTCAAGGAAGCCCGCAAGTTCGGCAAGGCGATCTGGGACATCACCGGCAAGGGGAACAACGTCGACATGGTCTTCGAGCACCCCGGCGAGGCGACCTTCCCGGTCTCCACGCTGGTCTGCAAGAAGGGCGGCATGGTGGTGATCTGCGCCGGCACCTCGGGCTTCAACTGCACCTTCGACGTGCGTTACATGTGGATGCATCAGAAACGCCTGCAGGGCAGCCACTTCGCCCACCTCAAGCAGGCCGCCGCCGCTAACAAATTGATGTGCGAGCAGCGGCTGGACCCCTGCATGTCCGAGGTCTTCCCTTGGGAGGAACTGCCCGGCGCCCACACCAAGATGCTGCGCAACGAGCACAAGCCCGGCAATATGTCGGTTCTGGTTCAGGCGCCGCGCACCGGGCTGCGCACTCTCGAAGATGTGTTGGAGGCAGGCCCCAAGGCCGGCTGACCGCGCCCGAGCTTGTTCACTTGGGCCAAGGCCCGCGCCCCTCGCGCGGGTCTTGGTTTTTGCGCGGCGGCTACAGCTTCAGCGGGGCTACTGCTTCGGCCGCGCCGCTGATCAACTCGACCGCGCCATCGCGGATCTGCACCAGCCGCAGGAACACCATGTCGAGAAGGATCAGCTGCGCATCGCGCGAGGTGATCGCCGAGGAGCGGACCCGTTCTTCATCGGTCACGGTGCGCAGAGCGATATCGGCCAGTTCCGCCAGCCGGTTGGGATGCAGGCCTGTCACTGTCAGGATCGTCGCGCCGCGTTGCCGCGCGGTCTCGGCCACGCGCAGCGTCTCGAGACTGGTGCCCGATTGCGAGAGCGACACGAGCACATCGCTTTCCGTCAGGGTCGCGGCATGGGCGATCTGGATGTGACTATCCCCGTCGAAAAGCACAGGAATGCCCAGTTTCTGCAGCTTGTAGGCGAAATCACGGGCCACGAGCGATGACGCACCGACCCCGGAAAGCTGCACCCGCGCCGCACCGTTAAGCATATCGCGGGCGGCGTCCATCTGCCCGGGCGCGTTGATGCCGAGGGTTTCCTGCAGGGACTTGATCTTGCTCGACAACAGCTTTTGCGCCGTGATCAGCGCGTCATCCCCGGTGTCGATGGTGCTGTGCACCGCGTCGAGGGGCGCGCTCCGGGCCGCGGCGGCGGCGCGGGTGATCTCCAATCGCAGGTCCTGGTAGCCCGAGAAGCCCAGTTTCTGGCAGAATTTCACCACGGAAGACTGACTGCGCCCCGACTTCCGCGCCAGTTCGATCGACGACAGGCGGGCCATCATGTCGGGATCATCGAGGATCGTGTTCGCGATCTGTCGCTCGCCCGCCGAGAAGGTTTCAAGCTGCGCCTGCATCAAGGTGAGAATGGACAAGGATCACGACCCGCTTTGCTCAGTTTGGAATAACTTATCACAAAAAAATTGACATGGGGGAATAAAAAATTCAATCTTCTCTCAAGAAGGGGAGTCGCTGCCGTGTCTACCGCCACTCGATCAGACCTCGCATCACTTGTGTCCGAGGCGCGCAACCCGCGTTCGGCCAAGATCGATCTGATGACCGCGTCCGAGATCGTCACCTGCATGAATGTCGAGGATCAGGGCGTGGCCAAAGCGGTCGCCGCCGAGATCCCCGCAATTGCCCGCACGGTGGACCAGATCGTGGAGGCGATCTCCCAAGGCGGGCGGCTGATCTACATCGGCGCAGGCACCAGCGGGCGGCTCGGCGTGCTCGACGCCTCGGAATGCCCGCCGACGTTTTCGGTGCCTGATACGATGGTCGTCGGCTTGATCGCCGGCGGCGAACGCGCCCTGCGCTACCCGGTCGAGGCGGCCGAGGACGATGCCGATCAAGGCGCCGAAGACCTCAAGGCCATTGATCTCGAGGCGCGCGATGTGGTCGTCGGCATCGCGGTCAGCGGTCGCACGCCCTATGTCATCGGCGCACTGCGCCATGCAAAGGAGGTCGGCGCGTTCACCGCGTCGCTGTCCTGCAATCCGGGCTCTCCGATCACCGAGATCGCTGACGCCGCGATCTCCCCCGTCGTGGGGCCCGAGGTCATCACCGGGTCGACCCGACTGAAGTCAGGCACGGCGCAGAAAATGGTGCTCAACATGCTGAGCACCGCCAGCATGATCCGCCTCGGCAAGACCTGGGGCAACCGGATGGTCGACGTGACGATCTCGAACCAGAAACTCGCGGACCGTGCCGAAGAGATGTTGCGCGACGCGACCGGGTGCGACGCCAAAGAGGCGCAGGACCTGCTGCGCAAAAGCGACGGCAGCGTGAAGCTCGCCATCCTGATGCAGATCACCGACCTCGACGCCGACAAGGCGCGCGCGATCCTGGAAGCCGAAGGCGGTTTCCTGCGCAAAGCCATTGAACGAGCGGGAAAAAACTCCGCCGCCTGAACCGCAGTACATCAACCCAAGGGAGATATCCGGAAATGAAATCGATCACACACACCGCCAAGACCACGGCGCGGGCGCTGGCGCTCGTCAGCACCGCCCTCGCCGCGCCGCTATCGGCGCAAACGCTCGATCTGGCCTGGTCGCAGGACGCCACGGGTCTGGACCCCCACACGCAGCCGGGCTTCGCCACGATCCGCCTGCTGGAACTGCTTTACGAGCCGCTGGTGCGCTTGGACGAAGGGCTGGAATTGCAGCCTGCCCTGGCCGAAAGCTGGAGCTTCTCGGACGATGGCCTGCAACTGACGTTCCAGCTTGATGCCGACGCGATGTTCCACGACGGAACGCCCGTCACCTCTGCCGATGTGCGCGCCTCTTTCGACCGCATCCTGAACGAGGAAACCGGCGCCATCGCGCGGGCCAACTATACCTCCATCGTCAACATCGAGACCCCGGATGACCACACGGTGATCTTCGAACTCGACGCCCCCAATGCGCCGCTGCTGAACGGTCTGGCCTCGGTCAACGCCGCCGTGGTTCCCGCCTCGGCCATCGAGGCCGGGACGCTGGATACCGAGGTGATCGGCTCCGGTCCCTTCACGCTCGACGCGCGCACACCCAACGCCTCCGCCACGCTCGGCGCGTTCGAGGATTGGGCCGGCGGCGACGTGGCCTATGATGGGATCAACATCAGCGTGTTGCCCGACGAGACCGCCCTGCTGGCCGCCCTGCGCGCCGGTCAGGCCGATTTCGCGCTAATCAACGACCCGTTGGTCGCCACGCTGGTGCCGGATTCTCCCGGCCTGCAACTCAATGCCGCCCCGACGCTCAGCTACTACGTGCTGCAGCTCAACGCCTCGCGTGAGCCGATGGGCGAGCTGGCGCTGCGCCAGGCCATCGGGTGCGCCATCGACCGGCAGGACGTGCTGGATGCGGCCCTGCTTGGCGAGGGCGAAGTCACCGGCCCGCTGACCTCTCCGGCCTATCGCTCGGACCCGAGCGGCCTCTTCTGCTACGAGCAGGATCAGGACCGCGCCCGCGAGTTGCTGGCCGAGGCCGGTCATCCCGACGGCTTCACCGCCACCGTGATCGCGGCCAACGGCGAGCCACCCACCGCCTCGGCCGTGGCGCAGGTGCTGCAATCGCAACTGTCGGAAGTGGGCATCACGCTGGAGATCGAGATGCTGGAACTCAGCGTCTACATCGACCGCTGGCTGGCCGCCGACTTCGACATGGCCGTGGCGCTGAACGGCGGTCGCGTCGATCCCTACACCATGTACAACCGCTACTGGACCCGGGACGGCAACCTGCAGGGCGTCGCCAACTACATCGACGACACGCTGGACAGCCTGATGAACGAGGGCCGCGCCGAGACCGACGAGGCCGCCCGCGCCGAGATCTTCGCAAACTTCGAGAGCCATCTGGCCGAGATGTCGCCCTGGATCTGGCTGTTCACCGGCAACACCTACACGGCGCAGACCGAGGCCGTTTCCGGCTTCACCTCCTCGCCCACCGGCACGCTGTTCGGCCTCACCAACGTGACGCTGGCAGAATAACGAGACGAACGGACAGGCACCCGACATGAATTATCTTCTCAGACGCCTCGCGGTTTTTCCGCTGGTCATGTTGGGTGTCTCGATCTTCGTCTTCGTTGCGATAAGGCTGGTGCCCGGCGACGCCATCACGGCGATGTTGGGCACCGAGGCCGGCATGTTGACGCCCGCGCAGCGCGAGGCACTGACCGTCTATTTCGGGCTCGATCAGAACTGGTTCGTGCAATATTTCCGCTGGCTTGGCGGGCTGTTGCAGGGTGATCTGGGCATTTCCATTACCTATGGGCAGCCGGTGCTGGACCTGATCCTCGAACGCTTTCCCCTGACCCTGCAACTGGCGCTGATGTCGATGGTCATTGCGCTGGCGATCGGCCTGCCGGCCGGGGTCTACGCCGCGACGCGCGCCAACCGGCCCTCGGACCTGATCGTGCGCATTTTCGCCATGATGGGCCAATCCATGCCCAACTTCGTCGTGGCGCTTCTTTCCATCTACATCCTTTCCGTGGGCTTCGGCGTGCTGCCCACCATGGGCCGCCAGGTCACCTTCTCCGAGAACCCGCTCGGCAATCTCGCGCAGATGATCCTGCCGGCCTTCGCGCTTGGCACCGCCTTCGCCGCCGCCGTCACCCGCATCACCCGTGCCGCGATGCTCGACATCCTGAGCGAGGATTACGTGCGCACCGCCCGCTCGCAGGGGTTCAGCCAGGGCTACGTCATCTGGCGCCACGCCCTGCCGAACGCGCTGATTCCGGTGCTGACGCTGAGCGGGGTGGAGTTCGGCTACCTTCTGGGCGGCGCCGTCATCGTGGAGCAGATCTTCGCCCTGCCGGGCCTTGGCCGCGTGGTGCTCGATGCGATCCTCGAGCGCGACTACGCGCTGGTGCAGGGGGTGATCCTCTTCATCGCCTTCAACTTCATGCTGGTGAACCTGCTGGTCGACCTCGCCTACGCGGCGCTCGATCCGCGTATCCGCTACGGAGGCAAATCATGAGCCTGCTGCGCGCGCTGGCCCGCCATCCCGCCGGGCGGATCAGTCTCGTCCTGATCGGTCTTCTCGGGCTTGCCGCCCTCCTCGGCCTGCTTGGCCTGACGCCCCATGATCCGCTGGCTCAGGACCGGCTGTCCCGCTTGCAAGGGCCGAGCTCCACCTACCTGCTCGGCACCGACCTCTTCGGGCGCGACATGTTGAGCCGCCTGATGGAGGGGATCGGACGCTCCTTCGTGGTGGCGCTTTCCTCGGTCACTATCGCGGCGACCCTCGGCACCGTGCTCGGGCTGACCGCCGCGTGGTTCGGCGGGCTCTGGGACGGGGCCACGATGCGCACCATGGACGTGCTGCTGGCCTTCCCCGCGATCCTTCTGGCGCTGCTGATCGTGGCCATCCTGCAGGCGAGCATGTGGACCTCGATCCTTGCCATCGCCGTGGTCTACACGCCGATCTTCACCCGCGTGGCGCGAGGGCCGGCGCTGTCGCTCAAGACCCGCAGCTTCGTCGACGCCGCGCGCACCTTCGGCAGTTCGCGCAGCTACATCATGTCCCGCCACCTGCTCGGCAACCTCGTAGCACCGCTGACCGTGCAATACACGCTGGCGCTGGCCTGGGCGCTGCTGACCGAGGCGGCGCTGAGCTTCCTCGGCCTTGGCACGCAGCCGCCGGACCCGTCGCTCGGGCTGATGCTCTCGGACAGCCGCAACCTGATGGAGATGGCGCCCTGGCTGCTGATCTTCCCGGCGGCGACGATCATGCTCGCCGTTCTGGGCTTCAACCTGTTGGGTGACGCGCTGCGCGACATCACCGATCCGAAATCGCAAGGGGGAGGCCGGGCATGACGCTTCTATCGGTCAGGGACCTCCGCGTGGGCTTCGGGCGCGCGGGGCAGGAGAAAGAGGTTGTCCACGGTGTCAGCTTCGACGTGGCGCCGGGCGAGACGCTGGCGATCGTCGGCGAAAGCGGCTCGGGCAAGTCGGTCACGGCGATGTCGATCAACCGGCTGGTGGATTACGGCGGCGGGCGCATCCTTGGCGGGCAGATCCTGCTCGACGGCACCCGCGACCTCGTCACCGCGACCGAGGCCGAGATGCAGGGCCTGCGCGGGCGCGAGATCGGGATGATCTTTCAGGAACCGATGACCTCGCTCAACCCGGTGCTGAAGGTCGGCACCCAGATCGGCGAGATCTTTGCAAAGCGCCATGGCCTCTCGGGGCGCGCGGTGCGCGATGCAGCGATCCGCGCGCTCGACCGGGTGCGCATCCCCGATGCCGCGCGCCGGCTGGATCAAGCGCCACACCAGATGTCGGGCGGGATGCTGCAGCGGATCATGATCGCCATGGCGCTGGCGAGCGAGCCGCGCCTGCTGATCGCAGATGAGCCGACCACGGCGCTCGACGTGACGATCCAGGCGCAGATCCTCGCCCTGCTGGCCGAGTTGCAGCGCGAGACCCGGACCGGGCTGATCTTCATCACCCACGACATCGGCGTCGTCGCGGGGATCGCCGACAAGACCGTGGTGATGCAGCACGGCAAGGTCGTGGAGGCTGGCACGACGAACGACATCATCGACAGGCCGACCCATCCCTACACGCAGCACCTGCTCTCGGCCGTGCCGCACTTCCGCCACGGCGCCGCTGCGCCCGAGGCACGCCAAGCGCCCGGCACCCCGGCACTGGCGGTTCGCGACCTTGCCGTACGTTTTCCCGTGGGCGGGGGCTTCCTGCGGCCCGCGAAGGGCGAGGTGCACGCCGTCTCCAACGTTTCCTTCGAGCTGCAACCGGGCGAGACGCTCGGCATCGTTGGCGAAAGCGGCTCGGGCAAGTCCACCATGGCGCGCGCGATCCTCGGGTTGAATGAGCCGACGCGGGGAGAGATCTCGGCCGGTGGCCCGCGCGCGGTGCAAATGGTGTTCCAGAACCCCAATGCCTCGCTCAACGGGCGGATGAACGTGCGCACCCTGCTGGCCGAGCCGGTGATCGCGGCGGGCCGCAAGGTGGACCGCGCAGCGGAGGACCGGATGCGCATGCTGCTCGACAAGGTGGACCTGCCCACGGATTCGCTGGAGCGCTACCCGCATGAGTTCTCGGGCGGCCAGCGTCAGCGCATCTGCATCGCCCGCGCCCTGATGCCCGAACCGAAGATCCTCGTGCTGGACGAGGCGGTCTCGGCGCTGGACGTCTCGGTGCAGGCCAAGGTGCTGGACCTGCTGGTGGACCTGCAGCGCGAGTTCGACCTCGCCTACCTCTTCGTCTCCCACGACATGGGCGTGGTGGAGCGCATCGCCCACCGCATCGCAGTGATCTACGCAGGCCAGATCGTCGAGATCGGCCCCTCGACAGAGGTCCTCTCCGCCCCGCAGCATCCCTACACGCGCAAGCTGATCTCAGCCGTGCCCGCGCTGGACCGCCGCGAGGTGGATTTCGCGGTGGAGACCGACGAGGTGCCTTCCACCCTGCGCCCGCTCGGGTGGGAGCCCGCGCCGCTGGCGTGGCACGAGCATGGGCCCGGCCACCGCTCTGCCGTGGAGCCGCGGCCATGAGTTTCGACGCGGCCTGGGCGCGCGTGGAAGATGCAGTGCGCGAGAAACGCATTCCCGGCGCGATCCTCGGCGTGGTGAACGGCGCGGGCCGGCAGGTTGCGTGGACGGGACAGGCCGCGCTGGTGCCCGAGCCTGCACCCGTGACCCGCGAGACGATCTACGACCTCGCCTCCCTCACCAAGGTGGTCTTCACTACCGAGCGCATCCTTGCCCATGCGCAGGCCGGGCGGCTCGACCTCGACGCGCCGCTGACCACGGTGATCCCCGATTTCCGCCAGTATGACGCGGGCTGTTGGGAGCGCGCGACGACCTTCCGCGACTGCCTGGGCCACCTCACGCATTTCCCGGCAGTGGTACCGATCTACACCTACGGCGCTGATCCCGCGACGCTCCGCGCCTTCGTGTTGCAACGAGAATGGGCTCGGGTGGAGACTCCGGTCTACTCCGACATCAACTTCATCTGCCTCGGCATCGCGCTGGAGCGGATCGAGGGCCGGATGATCCGCGAGATGGATCCCGGCGCGGGCTTCACCTTCGCCCCCGAGCCCTCTGCCTGCGCCGCGACCGAGGCCTGCACATGGCGCGGCCGCGTGATGCGCGGCGAGGTCCACGACGAGAATTGCTACGCGCTGCAAGGCTCGGGCCATGCCGGTCTCTTCGGGACCGCCGACGCGCTTCTCGACTTCGGTGAACGCCTGCTGGCACGCGGCCCGGATCTCACCTGCGAGCGGCTGCGCGACCAGCGCACCCATGGGTGGGAAATCCGCTATCCCGGCTGGTCCGGCGGGCAGGCCTGCGACGAGGACACCATCGGCCACACCGGTTTTACCGGCACCGGCCTCTGGATCGATCACCGAGCGGGGCAGGTCTGGACCCTGCTGACCAACCGCGTGCACCCCTCGCGGCACGTGGAGACCGGGATCGCGGCATTGCGACAGGAAGTGGGAGAGGCCCTCTATGGCTGAGAACGAGATGCGCTGGTGCGTCGGGCTGATGACCGGCACCGTGCTGGACGGAAACATCGACGTGGCGCTTCTGAAGACCGACGGCGAGACGATCGGCGCCTTCGGCCTTTTCGCGCTCTACCCCTACGACGCGGAGACCAACGCGCTGCTGGCGCGCTGCCTGCAGGAGGCCATGGCATGGGGGTTCGACGGGCCGGAGCCCGCGATCTTTGCCGAGGCCGAGGCGCGGATCACCGCCGCGCAGTCGGACGCCGTGGCGCGGTTGGTGGAGGAGGCCGGGCTGGCGCTCTCGGATATCGCTGCGGTGGGCTTCCATGGACAGACGGTGCTGCACCGCGCGCCGACGCCGGAGCGGCTCGGGCAAACCCGGCAGCTTGGAGAAGGCGTCGAGATGGCGCGCCGCCTTGGTTCGGAAGTGGTCTTTGATTTCCGCAGTGGCGACATGGCCGCTGGCGGGCAAGGCGCGCCGCTGTCCGCGAATTACCACGATGCGTTGCTCTCGACGCTCGATGATGCCGAGGGGACCGCGATCCTGAACCTTGGCGGCGTCGCGAACGTGACGGGCCGCGCGGCCGATGGGACGCTGGCGGCCTTCGATACCGGCCCGGCCAACGCGCCGATCAACGATTTCATGCGCCACCGTGGCTTGGGCGAGATGGACCGCGACGGGCAGCTTGCGGCCACGGGGCAAGTGGACGCGACGCGGCTCGCGCGCGCTCTCGAGCATCCCTACCTCGATCAGGCCTATCCGAAATCCCTCGACCGGTTCGACTTCGGCCATGACTGGGTGGCAGAGCTTTCCGACGCCGATGGGGCGGCGACCCTCACCGCCTTCACAGCCTCGGCCATCGGGCGCGGGCTCGACCACCTGCCGGTTCGTCCGGATCGCCTGATCGTCTGCGGCGGCGGGCGGCACAACCCGACGTTGCTGCGGATGATTGCCGAATATGCGGGCGTTGCCGTGGAGAAGGCCGAGGCCCGCGGTTGGGAAGGCGACGCGACAGAGGCCCAGTGCTTCGCCTACCTCGCGATGCGGCGTTTGCGGGAATTGCCGGTGACATTTGCCGGCACCACTGGCGTGGCCCACCCAATGATGGCCGGGCGCATCGCGTCAGAGACCCAGGTCTAGACGAACGCTTGCGATTGATGTCGTGCAGATCAGGCGGCGCGGATGCCGGTGGGCAGGGCGGCGACCACTTCGGCCATGGCCGAAAGCGCGATCAGCGGCGCCTCGCGCAACGACGGCACCAAGCCAATCGGGCCGCGCAAACGGTCGAGCTCGTCTGACGCCACGCCCAGGGCCGCCAGACGCGCAAGCCGTGCGCCATGGGTGCGCTGGCTACCCAAGCTGCCGATGAAGGGTGACCGGGTCTCGAGCGCGGCGCGCAACAGCTCCGGCTCCCAGTCGTGATCGTGGAACAGGGTGAGGAAGGCCGAATATTCATCCAGCACCGAAATCGGCACGAATTGTCCCGGAGACGTGAGATGGGTGGGTGGCTGATCGCAAAGCGCGGCGGTGGCCGCGATATCGTCGGCGTCGGGTGACAGGAGGTAGATCTGGAACCCCGCCGACTTGCCGACCTGAGCCGTCGCCCGGAACACCGCGCCGCGTCCGGCCAGAACCAGACGCATCTTCGGCGCATAGGTGAAGGCGAGCGAGCGTTCGTCGGGCGCGGGCGTCTCGAACGTTAGCGTCGCGGGCTGTCGCGCGGCGAGGGCGGCATCGGCGGCCGCAAGCGCTGCCATGTCGGGGGCCGGGTCGATCAAAACCTCCAACGCGCCGCCGCAGGGCAGCTTGAGGTCGAGGAACTGGGAGCCTTCACCGTAGCGGATCAGACGTTTCTCGCCGCGTTGCAGCGCCTCGCTCGCATGGTGCTGGATGTCCTTGTCGATGCATCCATTCGAGAGGTAACCGACCATCGCCCCGCCCTCCTCGACCAAGGCCAGAGAGCCCACTTCCCGCGCCGCGCCGCCCTCAATGGCGACCGAGGTGATCAGCGCAAAACCCCGGCCCTGCGCCCCGAGGGCGACTGCATGGGCCAGCACGTCACTGGGGTGTTCAACGTAGGCAATGTCTTCAGACAAAGGCATCCTCATTCGCGGCGGCGGCGCCCCTGTGGGCGACAGGAGCGACCGTATCAGGCGCGCCGCTGGTGTCGAGGCGAAGATCACCCCGGCAGAAAGGGCTTGGTCACGGGCCGCCACCGCCTATCCTGCCCCAAGGCGAGAGCCGTATCACAGGAGCTGTTATGCAATCGCGCGTCTACCTCGAGAAATGGCGTCTGCCGGACTGGATGGTCTGGTACGTGAGCTATGGCACCGAAGGGTTGCACGGCCCCGAGCTTCGCCAACGGCGCACGCTGAACGTGATCTCGGCGCTCATTCCGCTATCGGGTAGCTCCTACGCCGCGCTCTACCTCTGGATCGATGCGCCCGGTCTCTGGCCCGCTGCCGCTGCCGTGTCGCTATTCGGGCTGTTCCTGCTCTGGCCGATGATCGCGGCGCGCAACATGCTGGCCGCGTGGATCTTCGGCGCGACACTGGCGGTTGTGGTGCAGGCGATACTTGTCTGGCTTCTGGGGCGCGGCTCGGGCCTGCACCTGTATTTCCTGAGCATCCCGGTGATCGCCATCGTCTGCTTTGGCACCCGCCACGCGGGTTGGCTGGTGGGCCTCGTCCTGATCTGCGCGGCGGCGATGGTCTATTCCGAAATGTTCATCACGGACCCCGCACCGTTCATTCGGGTCAGCGACGGGCTGCTCACCTTCCTGCAGGTCAGTGCCTTCGTCGTGGTCACCTGCTTCGCCACGCTCGGGGTCTACGTGGGCTTCATCCATGCCGACCGCGCGGAGCGGTCGCTCGAGGCGGAATACGCGCGCTCGGAAGACCTGCTCTACAGCCTGCTGCCGCGCGAGATCGCGGGGCGACTGAAAGCGGAACCCCATGCGACCATCGCCGACAGCCTGCCCAACGTGGCGATTGTATTCGCGGATATCGCCGATTTCACGCCGCTGTCGATCCGGCTCGACCCGCGGGAGATCGTGGACCTGCTCAACACGGTCTTCACCGAGTTCGACGCCTTGGCCGACCGGCACCAGATGGAGAAGATCAAGACCATCGGCGACGCCTACATGGTCGCCGCGGGGATGCCGAACGCGGTCGGTGATCCGGCCCATCGCGCTGCGGACATGGCGCTTGATATGCTGAAAGTGGCCCGGACCTCCGCCGCGTTCCTGCCGGACGGGTTCGAGATCCGCATCGGGCTCCACGTCGGACCGGTGGTGGCGGGCGTCATCGGCAATCGCAAGCTGTTCTACGATGTCTGGGGCGAGACGGTGAATACGGCCAGCCGGATGGAGAGTTACAGCGCGCCGGGAAGAATTCTTGTCACCCCCGCCGCGCGGGCGCAGTTGGGATCGGATTTCACCTTCGAGAAACGCGGCGAGATCGACGTGAAAGGGATCGGGCCGGTGGAGACGTGGTGGCTGACTGCGCGGGCCTAGCTGTCCTCGGCGCGGGGGGCTGAGTCCATTTCGGTGAGCATGCGCCAGACCTCGGCTTCCCATTTCTTGCGCACCTCGACCGCGAGGGTGGAGATCGCGCGGAAACGCGGCCAGTAGATCCCGTAGCGATAGCGAAACCTGTCGCTCAGGGGCCGCACGGCGATGGCGGATGCGCCTTGGCCGGACGCCTCGATATGCGCCTTGGTCAGCGGATCCACGATGGCGGCGCAGAGCCCCTGCTCGACGAACTGCAGGATCGGCAGATAGGTCTGGCTTTCAAGGAAAATATGCGGCGAGACGCCCGCCATCTCCATCTGCGCGTTGAGCTTGCGGTGCAGGGCGTGGCCCCGGTGCAGCGTCCCGAGCGCGACACCGCCGAGGTCCGCGAGGCTCACGGTCTCGCGCTGCGCGAGAGGATGACCGGGGTGCAGCGCCACGCAGCATTGGGCGGAGATGACCTGACAGTCGAACAGGCTCCGCCCCTCGGGACTTTGCGGCGCATCGCCGAACCCGAAATCTATGCTCTGCGCCTTGGCGAGTTCCTCGATCTGGGGAGAGCTGCGCGCAAAAAGCGACAGGGAGAGCCCGTCGACGCCTTGCAGGATACCGGCAATGAACCGCGGAAACAGGAGTGAGGCCGGGCCGGGCATCGCGACCGCCGACAGAGAGCCCGCCTGACCAAGAGCCATGGTCTGCATCGTGTGGGCGATCCGCTGGGATTGCGCCAACATCGTTTCGGCCTCCGACAGGAGGTAATGCGCCTCGGGCCGGGGAGAGAGCTTCCTGCCGTCGCGATCGAACAGGGTCACGCCCAAGGCATCCTCGAGCGCCTTGAGCGACGCACTGACGGCGGGCTGTGTCCGGCCCAGTTTGTTCGCGGCGTCGGACATGTTGGACGAGGTCATGATCGCCCGAAAGGTACGGATCTGCTGGAGGTTCATGGCCGACGAATAAGCAGAATTTTGGTAAATGTAAATTTTTCAAGTTAGCTTTTATATTCACGACGGTTACGGTCGGCTTGTTCAACGCATCGTCCAAACGGTGCCAATCATAAGACAGGGAGATCGCAATGACATTTGCACCCAAATTGGCTGGCTTCGCGCTGGTGGCGGCAATGGCTGCTGCAGCGCCGGCGACGGCCCAGGAATTTTTCCGCATCGGCACCGGTGGCGCAGGCGGCACCTACTTCCCCATCGGCGGCGCAATTGCCTCGGCGATTTCGGCCCCTCCGGGCTCGCGTCCCTGTGACGAGGGTGGCCAATGCGGCGTGCCGGGCCTGATCGCCATCGCGCAGTCCACCACGGCCTCGGTCTTCAACAACGCCGCCGTGCAGAACGGTGAGCTGGAGGCGGGCCTTGCCGCCGCCGACGTGACCCGCTCGATGTACCTCGGCGAAGGCGCCTTTGAAGGCCGCGAGCACCCGAACCTGCGCGTGATCGCGAACCTCTTCCCCGAGGACCTGCACCTCGTCCTGCCCGCGGGCGTGGAAATCGACAACCTCGGCGACCTCGAGGGAATGCGCGTGGGCATCGCCCAGGCCGGATCCGGCACCCAGGTGGCCGTGCTGCAGATGCTGGAGCTTTGGGGCATCACCCGCGACAACATCGAAGAGGCTGAGCTGAACAACAGCCAGTCCGCCGCGCGGCTCGCCGACGGTCAGCTCGACGCCTACTTCTACGCCGCCGGCTGGCCGGTCGCGGCAATGGTGCAGCTGGCTTCCACCTCGGGCATGAACCTGCATTCCTTCACCGAGGAAGACATGGCGCGGATCAACGAAGCGGTCCCGGCCTACATTCCTTCGATGATCCCCGGCGGCACCTATGAGGGCATCGACGAAGACACGATGACGCCCGCGGTCTCGGCGCTTCTGGTGACCTCCTCCGAGGTCGAGGAAGAGCTGATCTACGGCATCACCCAGGCGCTCTGGAACGAAGCCACCCGCCGGATGCTCGACAACGGCCACCCGAAGGGCCGCCTGATCACCGCGGACACCGCGCTGGCAGGCATGGAAGCGCTTGGTGTGCCGCTGCACCCCGGTGCGCAGCGCTACTACGAAGAAGCGGGCCTGATGGAGTAACTCCACAGCCATTTTTCGCAACAGGTTGGGGCGTCCTGAGAGGGCGCCCCAGTCACCTCAGCAAGACGACCCGGGAGAGGGGCACCCCATGTCAGCACAGACCGCAGACCAGACCAGCACCGACGAATTGAGCGCCGAGGAACTGGCCGAGATCGAACGGAAATACGACGAGGGCGCGGCCACCCGGCCCGTCGGCCCCCGCCTCGCCCTTGGCCTGCGCGCGGTGGCCCTGACCTTTGCCGTCTACCACTACCTGACCGCAGGCTTCGCCCTGCCCGCCGACCACTGGCATATGGGCTGGCACCTGTCGGGCCTGTTCATCCTGACCTACGCGCTGTTCCCCGTCTTCAAGACCAAGCGCGCCTTCGAGGTCCGCAATTCCGCTTTCCGGATCGGCAATGTGCCGATCTTCGATTTCATCCTGATGATCCTTGGCGTCGCCTCGGCGCTCTATCTCGGTCTTGCATGGCGCGGTGTGCCGATGCTCGGCATCGACGAGCAGACCTTCCGGATGGGCAACCCGAACAACTACGACATGTTCTTCGGCACCTGCCTGATCATCCTCGTGCTCGACATCGCGCGCCGCACCCTTGGGTGGATCCTGCCCGCGATCATCTGCGTCTTCATTGCCTATGCCCTGTTCGGGCCGTGGTTCCCCGGCGTCCTGCAGCACCCCGGCGTGCGCGTGCGCACCTTCGTATCGTCGATGTATTTCCCGCAGGAGGGCATCTTCGGCGTCACCCTTTGGGTGGTCTCGACCATCGTCTTCCACTTCGTGCTGTTCGGCGTCATCGCGCAGCGCACCGGGCTTGGGCAGCTTTTCATCGACAACGCGACGATCCTTGCCGGCCGCTACACCGGCGGGCCGGCGAAAGTCTCGGTCGTCTCGTCGGCCTTCTTCGGCACGATCTCGGGCAGCTCGGTGGCCAACACCGTCTCCACCGGGGCACTGACGATTCCCAACATGAAACGCCTTGGCTATCCCGGCCATTTCGCTGGCGGAGTCGAGGCGGCCTCCTCCGCCGGGGGGCAGATCACCCCGCCGATCATGGGGGCCGCGGCCTTCATCATGGCCGAGTTCCTCGAGGTGCCCTACACCACCATCGTCATCGCCGCGATCTTCCCCGCGCTGCTGCATTACGTGGGCGTCTTCACGGTCGTGCACCTGATGGCCAAGAAGCTGGACCTCAAGGGCCTGACCCGCGAGGCGCTGCCGCAGTTCGCCGCCGTCTGGCGCGAGGGTTGGGCCAATATCGTGCCGCTGATCGCGCTGCTGGTCGTGCTCTTCTCGGGCTACACGCCCTACATGTCGGCCTTCTGCGGCATCTCGGTCGCCCTGATCGCGGGCATGTCCCGGGTGCGGGAGCCGATCACGCTGATCTACGCCGCGGCCTTCATCGCCTTCGTTGTCTGGAAATACCTCGGCGGTGGCTTCGATCTGGGCATGTCGGCGATCCTGATCGCCTGTGGCGTTCTCGGGACGCTCAACCCCCAGACGCGCATCCGCCTGCCGCAAATGGCCACAACCTTCGAGACCGGGGTGAAATACGCCCTCGCCGTCGGCGCGGCCTCGGCGGCGGTGGGCATCGTCGTGGGTGTGATCAACACCACCGGCATCGGCTTCCGCATCGGCTTCATGGTCACGCAGGGCGCGTCGAACCTCGGCACGGACCTGCATGTCCTCTTCGACATGACCGGCCTGCAATTCATCACCGTCGAGGACCTGACGCTGTTCATCAGCCTCGTCTTCATCGCCATCGCCTGCATCCTGATGGGCGCGGGCATCCCGACGACGGCGCTCTACATCATGCTGGTCTCGGTCGCACAGCCGGCACTGGCGCAACTGGGCATCCCGCCAATCGCGAGCCACATGTTCGTGCTCTATTACGGCGTGGTGGCAGAGATCACGCCGCCGGTCTGCACCTCGGCCTATGCGGCCGCGGCGATTGCCAATTCAAACCCGTTCCGAACCGGCATATCGGCCTTCACCCTCGGGCTCGGCAAGGTCGTGGCGCCCATGGCCTTCGTCTATGCGCCGGTCTTGCTGTTCGTCTCGTCCACCGGGTTCGACCTGTGGGAGTTCACCTATACCGCGGCGTCCTGCATCGCCGGGGTCGTGGCGTTGTCGACGGCCGTGGTGGGCTACTTCTTCGCCCCAGTGAACATGGCCTTCCGCTGGCTGCTGGCGTTCGCCGGATTGGTCTTCATCGCGCCGTCGCTGCAGGCCGACCTCTTCGCGCTCATCCTGTGCACGCCGGTGATCCTGAGCCAGGGCCTCAAACGGCGCGCGAACGCGGTCGCCTGAGCCCATGGACCATCCGATTACCATTCTCGGCGCCGGCGCTGTCGGGCTCTGCTGTGCCCTCTCCCTCGCCGAGCGCGGCCACGCGGTGCGCCTGATCGACCGGCAGGAACCGGGGCGCGAGACCTCCTTCGGCAATGCCGGGGTGATCTCTCCCTGGTCGATCATCCCCCAGAGCATGCCGGGGCTGTTGAAGCAGATCCCCGGCCTGCTGACCGACCGCGACAAGACGCTGCGCATCCATGCCCGCCATTGGCCCGCGATGGTGCCTTGGGGCCTGCGGTTCCTTGCGCAGGGGCGCGTCGCGCGGGTGCGCGAGATCGTCGACGCGATGGAGCATCTTTGCGGCCCTTCCGTCGATCTCTACCGTCGCCACCTGCAAGGCACGGGGCAAGAGCACCTCGTGCAGGATTCCTTCTACATCCACGCGTTCCGCAAGGCGGAGAAGGCGGATATCACCGCGCTCGGCTATGCCCTCCGCGGCGAGAAGGGCGCGGAGATGGAGGTGGTCGAGGGCGGCGCGCTCCGCGAGTTGGAGCCCGGTCTGAGCGAGGCGTTCAAGGCCGCCATCCTCATCAAGGGTCAGGCCCGCGCGCTGTCACCGGGAGAGATCTGCGACGCGCTCGCCGCCAAGGCCCGCGGTCTCGGGGTGGAGATCATCCGCGACGAGGTGGAGGCCCTACAGCAGGGCGAAACGGGGTGGAGCGTCCGCTGCAAAGGCGACAGCTACGAGGCCGCGCGCGTCGTGATCGCCATGGGGGTCTGGTCAAAGACCCTCCTTCAGGGGTTGGGCATGAAGGTGCCGCTTCAGGCCGAGCGCGGCTACCACGTGGAGTTCCGCAACCCCGGTGTTTCCCTGAACCATTCAGTCATGGACGTGGATCGCAAGGTGGTGTTGAGCCGGATGAACGGCGGCATCCGCATCGCGGGCCAGGCCGAGTTCGCCGCCATCGACGCCCCGCCGGACCCGAGCCGTGAGGCGATCCTCACGGATGCCGCCTCAGACGCGCTGCGGGGGTTGAACACCCAAGACGGCAAGCTGTGGATGGGCCAGCGCCCCTCGTTCCCCGACAGCCTGCCCGCCATCGGCGAGGTGCCGGAGCGACCGGGCCTGTTCACCTGCTTCGGCCATTCCCACTACGGGTTGATGATGGCGCCGAAGTCGGGGGAGGTCGTGGCCGACCTGATAGAGGACCGGCGCAGCAACGCCGACCTCGCCCCCTATGCGATCACGCGGTTCGCGTGACCCGGCCTAGCCCGTCACGAGGGTGATCAGGAAGAAGATCGCCGCCGAAAGAACCGCCGCGGCGGGCACCGTGATGACCCAAGCCGCGATGATCGTCATGAAATGCGACCGGCGCACCAGCTTGCGGCGACGGCGCTCCTCCGGGGCGTATTTCGGGCGGTCGGGCATTGCCAGCCGCGCCTTCTTGATCCGGCGCTCGGCGTCCCATTCGCGGAAGAAGCCGACACCGAAGACCGCGCCCACGGCGATGTGGGTGGAGCTGACAGGCAGACCGAGCCAGCTTGCCACAATCACCGTGATTGCCGCCGAAAGCGCCACACAATAGGCGCGCATCGGGTTCAGCTTGGTGATCTGGCCGCCGACCATGCGGATCAGTTTCGGCCCGAAGAGGAACAGGCCGAAGGAGATGCCGAAAGCGCCGATGACCATGACCCAGAAGGGGATCGAAACCGCTTGCGTGAAATCCCCCGACTGCGAGGCCTGCACGATGGCCGCCAGCGGGCCGACCGCGTTGGCCACGTCGTTGGCGCCATGGGCGAAGCTCAGCAGCGCGGCGGAAACCACGAGCGGGATGCCAAACAGCACCTTCAGAGACTTGTTGCGGTTCTCCAGCCCCTCGGACTGGCGGCGGATCACCGGGATCATGACTACCCAGACCAAGACGCCCACGATCGCGCCAATGATCAATGCCGTCGGCATGTCGATCGGCAGGATTTTCTTCAGGCCCTTCAGCGCGAGGTAGGCGGCAAAGGTGCCTGCCATGATGCCCACGAGGATCGGCACCCAGACGCGGGCCGAGGCGATCTTGTCGTCACGGTAGATGATCCGCGACTTGATCAGCGCGAGGAACAGCGCCGCCACGCCGCCGCCCAGAACGGGCGAGATCACCCAGCTGGCCGCGATGGCGCCCATGGTGCCCCAGCTCACCGCCGCGAAACCGGCGGCTGCGATGCCCGCACCCATCACGCCGCCCACGACCGAATGGGTGGTGGAGACCGGCGCACCGACCCAGGTGGCGAGGTTGACCCAGAGCGCCGCCGCCAGCAGCGCCGCCATCATCGCCCAGACGAAGACCTCGGCCGTACCCATGCTCTCGGGCGCGATGATGCCCTTGGCGATGGTGGAGACAACGTCGCCGCCCGCGATCAGGGCACCGGCGCTCTCGAATATGACCGCGATGGCAATGGCGCCGCCCATCGACAGCGCATTAGCGCCCACGGCGGGACCCATGTTGTTGGCCACGTCGTTGGCGCCGATGTTCAGCGCCATGTAGGCACCGAGGCAGGCGGCGATGACGACGATCAGCGTGTTGCTGGCCTGTCCGAAAAACAAAAGCGCCGCGAGGCCCGCGAGGACCACGAAAACAAGCGAGACGCCTGTGCCGACCATTGGCCGTGCCACCATGCTGGTCGCCCGTTCGAGGTTGGAAAACCGGTCCAAGTCTCGGTCAAGCGTCTCCAAGTGACGCGGATCACCTTGCTGCTGAGTCATGTCATTCCCCTATTTGCGAGCGCTGTTAGCGCCCTCGACCTGTCGAAATCAACGATTCCGTGCGCCGTGACGCGGAAGACTGTCACGAAACTGCAATACGTGTCTTTTTCGACCCGTTGTGCGGAGAGGTAGACTTGCCGGCTTTGCTTGCCATAGAAACTCAGGATCAAGTTTCCTGATCGGTTTGGTGCGGATGATAAAAAGCCAGCTTACCCTCAAGCAGTTGGAGGCCTTCGTCAGTGTCGTCGACATGGGCACCTTCCGGAAGGCGGCCCATGCGCTCGGCACGACGCAGCCCAATATCTCCACCCGGATCGCATCCTTGGAACAGACGCTGAGCACAGTCCTGATGCATCGCGACGCCGGTTCCGTGCGCCTGACCGAGAAGGGCGCGACGCTGCTGGAGGCGGCGCGAAAGGTGTTGCTGGCCGGAGAGGATTTTCTGACGATTGCCGGAAGGCAGGACCTGATCGACGACCGGCTCCGCCTCGGGGTGACCGAACTCGTCGCCTGTACGTGGCTCCACGATTTCTTACGGGCGTTCAAAGACCTCTACCCCAGTGTCCGGGTCGAACTGGACGTGAACCTTTCGGTCGAGATCGAGAAGGATCTTGCCGCGAACCAGTTGGATCTCGCCCTGCAAACCGGCCCCTTTGCCCGCAAGTTGGGAGGCAGCCTGCCGCTAGGCCATGCGCCTTATTGCTGGGTCGCGGCGCCCGATGTGGCAACGGCCGAGACCTTCGCCGCGCTTTTCGAGGGGCCGGTGATCAGCCACGGGCGCAATACCCGCGCGTCGGCGGCATTGGCAGAACATGCGCGGAGCGAGGGGGTTGCGATGAACCAGATCGTGCATTCCAGCAGCCTCACCTCCTGCGTCGCCATGGCAGTCGACGGCATGGGCCCCGCGCTGCTCCCGCGCCCCATGGTCGCCGAGGAGATCGCCGCCGGACGTCTGCGCGAATTCTCCTGCGGTTGGTTGCCCGAGACGCTGGAGCTTTTCGCGCGCTTCGATCCCAGACGCACGCCCCGCTTCGTGCAGGATGCGGCCGAGCTGGCAACGCGCATCGCAGGATAAGAAATAGCTATCACCCCCTGAAACTCAATTGATTGGACGTCTCCTGCCCCTTGGCGTTCTATGGCCGCGCGCACTTTCATCGTTAAGGACCCGCCATGACCTCTGCCTCCTACCGCCTCGGTGTCGATATCGGCGGCACCTTCACGGACGTCGTGCTGGAGGGCGCGGGCGGGCAGGTCTCGACCAAGGTGCTCACGACCTATGCCGCGCCGGAGAACGCGATCATCGACGGGATGCAGCAGGTCTGCGCGAAGGCGGGCATCACGCCGGCGGAGATCACCCAGATCATCCACGGCACGACCCTTGCGACAAACGCGCTGATCGAGCGGCGTGGCGCGAAGACGGCGCTGATCACCACCGAGGGCTTCCGCGACGTGATCGAGATGCGGACCGAGAGCCGCTTCGAGCAATACGACCTCAACCTCACCCTGCCCGAGCCGCTCCTGCCGCGACAGATGCGCTTCACCGTGGCCGAGCGGGTGAACGCGAAGGGCGAGATGATGATCGAGCTGGACCCGGAAGAGGTCCGCAAGGTTGCAGAGCGGATCAAGGCGGCGGGATTCGAGAGCGTCGCCGTGGGGCTGATCCACGCCTACCTGAATCCGGCCCACGAGCAGATGATCCGCGATATCCTTGCCGAGGTGGTGCCGGACGTTGCCGTCTCGCTCTCCAGCGAGGTCTCGCCCCAGATGCGCGAGTACGAGCGCTTCAACACGGTACTCGCCAATGCCTATATCAAGCCGCTGATGGCTTCCTACCTTGGACGGCTGGAGGAGCGGCTGGCCGGTGAGGGCGTCACCTGCCGCATCTTCCTGATGCATTCGGGCGGCGGCATCATCTCGATCGCCAATGCAGCCGAGTTCCCGGTCCGGCTGGTGGAAAGCGGTCCCGCCGGCGGTGCGGTTTTCGCCGCCCATATCGCGGCGCGCTACGGGCTGGACAAGGTGCTCTCCTTCGACATGGGCGGGACCACCGCGAAGATTTGCCTGATCAAGAACCAGACCCCCAAGACCAGCCGCGTGTTCGAAGTGGCGCGGACCTATCGCTTCAAGAAGGGCTCGGGGATGCCGATCTCGATCCCCGTCATCGACATGGTGGAGATCGGGGCCGGCGGCGGCTCGCTGGCCCATGTGGACGCGATGCGGCAGATCCGCGTGGGGCCCGAGAGCGCAGGTTCCGAGCCCGGCCCCGCCTGCTACGGGCGCGGCGGCGCGCGGCCTGCGGTGACCGATGCCGACCTCATGCTCGGCAAGCTGGACCCGGCCAATTTCGCGGGCGGCTCGATCGCGCTCGACCCCGATGCCTCCGCCGCCGCGTTGGAAAGCGAGTTGGGCCAAACGCTCGAGATGGACGCGGTAGAGGCCGCCTTCGGTGTGGCCGAGGTGGTGGACGAGAACATGGCCAACGCGGCCCGCGTCCACGCGGTGGAGAACGGCGAGGACTTGGGCGATTACACGATGATCGCCTTCGGCGGCGCGGCTCCGCTCCACGCCGGGCGGCTCTGCGAAAAACTGGGCATCGACCGCTGCCTCGTGCCGCCCGGCGCAGGGGTGGGCAGCGCCATCGGTTTCCTGCGCGCCCCCTTCAGCTTCGAGGCCAACCGCTCGGTCTACATGAAGCTCTCGGACTTTGCGCCGGACACGATCCGCACCCTGCTCACGGACCTGCAGGCCGAGGCCACGGGCTTCGTGCGCACCTGTGACGCCGAGGCGCCGATCCTGTCGGAGTTCAAGGTCTACATGCGCTACACCGGACAGGGGTGGGAAATCCCCATCGACCTGACCGAAGCCCAGGCCATGAACCCCGACGCCGCGACCTTCCAGGCGCGGTTCGAGGAGGAATACGCCAAGCTCTTCGGACGCACCGTTGCGGGCATGGATATCGAGATCACCGTCTGGTCGGTCAACGCCACCACCCCGCCCGAAGAGGTCGCGCGCCTCGACGAGGCCGCACCCGGCGCCACGGCCACGGCCCAAGGGGAGCGCCAGCTTTTCGACCCCGCCGAAGCGCGGTTCTTCGATGCCGCCGTGGTCGACCGCACCACAATGGCAGAGGGTCAGGTCGCCCACGGTCCGGCCGCCGTGACCGAGGACGAGACCACCATCATCCTGCCCGCCAGCCGCAACGCCCTGCGCCAGCCCGACGGCTGCATCGACATGATCGCGAAGGATTGAGCCATGACCACGGATAGCCAGAAGCCCTCGACCGTCGCCTACCAGGTCATGTGGAACCGCCTGATCTCGGTGGTGGAGGAACAGGCCCAGGCGCTGGTGCGCACCGCCTTCTCCACCTCCGTCCGCGAGGCAGGTGATCTTTCCGCCGGGGTCTACGACACCCATGGCCGGATGCTCGCGCAGGCCGTGACCGGCACGCCGGGCCACGTCAACGCCATGGCCGACGCCGTGCCTCACTTCATCCGCCGCATCGGGCGGGAGAACATGTTCGAGGGCGACGTCTACATCACCAACGATCCCTGGGAGGGCACCGGCCACCTCCATGACATCACCATGGTCTCGCCCTCCTTCCGGAACGGCGCGCTGGTGGGCTTTTTTGCCTGCACCGCCCATGTGGTCGACGTCGGCGGGCGCGGCTTCGGGGCCGATGCCCATTCCGTCTACGAGGAAGGCATCTACCTGCCGATCATGAAATTCGCCGAGCGGGGCGAGGTCGACCAATCCCTGATCCGCATCGTGCGCGGCAACGTGCGCGAGCCCGACCAACTGGTGGGTGACATGTATGCGCTGGCCACCTGCAACGAGATTGGCCACCGCCGCCTGATCGACATGATGGAGGAATTCGGCCTCGACGACCTCGACGGCATCGCGGGTTTCATCCTCGACAACTCCCGCCGCGCCACGCTGGAGCGGATCGCTGCCCTGCCCCGCACCTCCGCCGAGGGCGAGATGACCGTCGACGGCTTCGATACGCCGATCACCCTCAAGGCGCGGGTCACGGTGCACGAGGATCGCATCGTCACCGATTTCGACGGCACCTCGGGCGTCGACAAGAAGGGCATCAACTGCCCGATGGTCTACACCAAGGCCTATGCCTGCTACGCGCTGAAGGTGGCGATTGCGCCGGAGATCCCCAATAACGCGGCCTCGCTCGCGCCCTTCGAGGTGACCGCGCCCGAGGGTACCATCGTCAACGCCGTGCACCCCGCCCCGGTGGCGCTGCGCCATATCGTCGGCCACTTCGTGCCGGACGTGGTGTTCAACGCCTTCGACCAGATCGTGCCCGGCCTCGTCCCCGCCGAGGGTGCGGGCTGCCTGTGCAATTTCCAGATGTCGGTGCGCCCCACGGCGTCGGGCGGACGCCGGGCCGAGGTGCTGACCTTCAACTCCGGCGGCTCGGGCGCGCGGCCGGATGTCGACGGGCTGAACGCCACGGCTTTCCCCTCGGGCGTGATGACCATGCCGATCGAAGCGACGGAGCACGCGGGCCCGGTGATCATCTGGCGCAAGGAGCTGCGTCCCGGCTCGGGCGGCGCGGGCCGGACGCGCGGTGGTCTCGGGCAATTCATGGACGTGAGCGCAATGCCCGGCCACGAGTTCGACATTCAGGCGATGTTCGACCGGGGCGATCACCCGGCCCGCGGGCGGCGCGGCGGCCATGCGGGCGGTGAGACACGGATCGCGCAGGACGACGGCACGCCGATGCGGGTGAAGGGCAAACAGTTCGTCCCCGAGGGCCGCCGCGTGCAGATGGCCTTCCCCGGCGGCGCGGGCTACGGCGACCCGGCCGAGCGCGACCCGGCGCTGGTCCGCCGCGACCTCGCACGGGGCTATATCAGCGCCGAGGAGGCGACACGGGACTACGGCCTGTCGGATGAGGATATTGGTGACGTCGCCGCCGCCGTGGCGCGGGGTGAGGACGTCTGAGGGCGGGATACAGCGCGATTTCCCGGTCCGCGCGTCGCGGGCCGCGTAGCCGATTTACTGACCGCCCTCGCGCGACAGTCCTGCATACCTGAATACTTCTCACATCCGCTCCAGCCCCTTTATTGCTTGACGATGGACGCGTCGGGCCTCCGCTCTGGAACCGCTGCAGCCTGTCAAACCACCGCTAAAACCGGTTCTGTCAAGCGCCCGCCCTCCTGACAAACTTGCCTAGCCGGTTGCATCTAGAGCTTGAAACGCAGACTATCGCGGGCAGAATGACCTGACAAACAGGCCGGGCAAACCGGTCAGAAGTCACAACAGTGGAGACATCAATGACCAAGTTCAACCGACCCGGTGGCGTGAGCCGTCGGACCATGCTTCAAGGCACCGCTGCCGTTGGCACCGCCGCCCTCATCACGCCTTGGGGCACGCCGCTCCGCGCGCAACCGGTCCGGGGCGGTACGCTGCGTATCGGTATGGCCCATGGCTCCACCACCGACTCGCTCGATCCCGGCACATGGGAAAACGACTTCACCATCCTGCAGGGCCACACCCGCAACAACTACCTGACCGAGATCGCCGCCGATGGCACCCTCGTGCCCGAGCTGGCAGAGAGCTGGGAAGCCTCGGCCGACGCGAAGACCTGGACGTTCCGCCTGCGCGAGAACGTGGCCTTCCACTCCGGTCACATCATGACCGCCGAGGATGTCATCGCCTCGATCAACTATCACCGCGGCGAGGATTCGACCTCGGCGGCGGCCCCCATCGTGGCGCCGATCACCGACATCACCGCCGATGGCATGACCGTGGTCTTCACGCTGGAATCCGGCAACGCCGACTTCCCCTTCGTGGTCTCCGACTACCACCTGCCGATCCTGCCCGCCGTGAACGACGGGGCGATCGATCCGATGACAACGGACGGTTGCGGGCCCTACGTGCTCAACGATCTCGAGTTCGGCGTCTCGGCCAGCTACACGCGCCACGACGGCTACTGGAAGACCGACCGCGCGCATTTCGACGCGATCGAGCAGATCGTGATCCACGACAACGCCGCGCGCCAGAACGCGCTGATCTCGGGCGAGGTGGACTACATCGACACCGCGGACCTGAACACGGTGCACCTGCTGGAACGCGCGCCGGGCATCCAGATCCTCTCGGTCGCGGGCACGCAGCACTACGGCCTGCCGATGGACACCCGTGCGGAGCCGTTCAACAACAATGACGTGCGCATGGCGCTGAAGTTCGCCATCGACCGGCAGCAGCTGGTAGACACGATCCTCAACGGCTACGGCGAGATCGGCAACGACCACCCGATTGGCTCGGGCCAGCAGTTCTACAACGCCGAGCTGGAACAGCACAGCTACGACCCCGACCGCGCGCGCTTCCACCTGCGTGAGGCCGGCATGGAGAACCTCGACGTGCAGATCCACCTCGCGGACGCGGCCTTTGCCGGTGCGCTGGATGCGGGCGTCCTGTTCGCGGAATCCGCGGCGGCGGCGGGCATCAACCTTGAAGTGGTGCGCGAGCCCGACGATGGCTACTGGTCCAACGTCTGGATGCAGAAGCCCTTCGCCGGCACCTACTGGAGTGGCCGTCCGACGGAAGACCTCATGTTCTCCACCGCCTACTCCGAAGGTGCGGCATGGAACGAGACCTATTGGTCGCACGAGCGGTTCAACGAGCTGCTGGTTCAGGCCCGCTCCGAGCTGGATCAGGACCTGCGCCGCGAGATGTACTACGAGATGCAGGACATCTGTGCCAACCAGGGCGGTGCGCTCATCCCGATGTTCGCCTCCTACGTGGGCGCGCATACCGAGGCGCTGGCGCGACCGGACGAAATTGCCGCCAACTGGCGCAACGATGGCCAGCGCATCGCAGAACGCTGGTCCTTCGCTTCCTGAGCCAAATTCCCCCCCGGCCAGCCATCTGGCCGGGGGTTTCCATTTCATCTGCACTCACGTCCGTTCCGACCGGAACCAAAAACAGCAAGAATCCGGGCAAATGCCCGCCCTGAAGGGACCCCATGTCACATATCTCGACGATGATTTTGCAGCGTCTGGCCCTTGGCCTCGTCACGTTGTTCGTCGTGTCATTGATCATCTTCCTCGGCACCGAGCTTCTGCCCGGCGACTTCGCGCAAGAGATCCTTGGCCAATCCGCCACCCCCGAAACCGTCGCCGCGCTGCGCAATCAACTGGGCCTCAACGACCCGATGCTGGTGCGCTATGCCAACTGGCTCGGCGACGTGGTCCGGGGTGATCTGGGCCAGAGCCTTGCCAACGGGCAATCCGTATCCGAGCTGATCGGCCGCCGCCTGAGCTGGACGCTCTCGCTGGCGCTTTACGCGGCCATCATCGCGGTGCCGCTGTCGCTGATCCTCGGCATCCTCGCGGCGCTGTTCCGCAACTCCTTCTTCGATCGTTTCGCCAATGCCTCGGCACTGACCTCGATCTCCTTTCCCGAATTCTTCGTCGCCTACATCCTGATCTTCTATCTCGCAGGCGCGGGCGGGCCGTTCCCCTCCATGTCGTCAATGCGCGGCGAAGTCAGCTGGGGCGAGTACCTGCACCGGGCGTTCCTGCCAGCCCTGACGCTCACCCTCGTGGTCACCGCGCACATGATGCGCATGACGCGGGCCGCGATCATCAACCTGCTCGCCAGCCCCTATATCGAGATGGCGCGGCTCAAGGGCATGTCGCCGATGCGGGTGATCGTGAAACACGCGCTGCCCAACGCGCTGGCCCCGATCATCAACGTGATCGCGCTGAACCTCGCCTACCTGATCACCGGCGTGGTCGTGGTCGAGGTGGTCTTCGTCTACCCCGGCCTCGGGCAGCTCATGGTAGACAGCGTGTCCGCGCGGGACATGCCGGTGGTGCAAGGCATCGCACTGATCTTCGCCGCAGCCTACGTGCTGCTGAACCTCACCGCGGATGTGTTGGCGACCTTGTCCAACCCCCGCCTCGTGCACCGTCGCTGAGGGGGCTGAGACATGGCATTATTCATTGGTCTTCTCTGGCTGGCCCTCGCCATCGCGGTCGCGATGGGCGCCGGGTTGGTATTCCGCCAAGGCGCTGTCGCCGTCGCCCCCCGAGGCGTGGCGAAAGAGCTGCGCACCGCGCCCATGACGGCGAGCTTCGGCATGATGATCATCGTGATCTACATCATCGTCGCCGTCTTCGCGCCGCTGATCGCTCCGTTTGGCGAGACCGAAATCGTCGGCCGCGAATATGAGCCCTGGAGCGAGGTGAATCTTCTGGGCACCGACAATCTCGGGCGCGACATGCTCTCGCGGATGATCTACGCCGCGCGCAACACCGTGGGCATCGCCTTCCTGACCACCGCGCTCGCCTTCATCATCGGCTCGGTCCTTGGCCTTCTGGCGGCAATCATGGGCGGCTGGCTGGACCAGATCCTGTCGCGCACCGTGGACGTGCTGATGGCGATCCCGGCGCTGATCTTCGCGCTGCTCCTGCTGACCATCGTTGGCACCTCCATCGTCAACATGATCATCATCATCGCCCTGATCGACAGCACCCGCGTGTTCCGCCTAGCGCGCGCGGTGGCGATGAACATCGTGGTGATGGACTACGTCGAGGCTGCCAAGCTGCGTGGCGAAAGCCTGTGGCGGCTGATCACCCGCGAGATCCTGCCAAACGCCATGGCGCCGCTGGTGGCAGAGTTCGGGCTGCGGTTCTGCTTCGTCTTCCTGATGATCTCGGCGCTCTCTTTCCTCGGCCTGGGCATGCCGCCTTCCACAGCGGACTGGGGCTCGATGGTGAAGGATAACGCGACGCTGATCACCTTTGGAGACATCACGCCGCTTCTGCCCGCCGGCGCCATCGCGCTGTTGACGGTGAGCGTCAACTTCGTGGTCGACTGGCAGCTCCACCGCGCCTCCGGCTTGAAGGAATAACGACATGACCGAGAAAGAAATCCTTCTGACGATGAAAGACCTGCGCATCGAAGGCCGCGCCGATGAGGAGTGGCTGGAGATCGTCAAGGGCGTGGACCTGACGCTGCACCGGGGCGAAGTTCTGGGCCTGATCGGCGAGTCCGGCGCGGGCAAATCCACCATCGGCCTCGCCGCCATGGGGTTCGCGCGCGACGGCTGCCGGATCTCGGGCGGCGAAATCATGTTCGACGGCATCGACCTGCGTAACGCATCGGAGGCCGAGCGCCGAAACCTGCGCGGCAAGCGGATCGCCTATGTGGCGCAATCGGCGGCGGCGAGTTTCAACCCGGCGCATCGGCTGATCGACCAGTATTGCGAGGGCCCGGTCGAGCATGGCGTCATGGGCCGGCGCGAGGCGGCTTCGGACGCGACGGTGCTCTACGAGAAGATGCATCTGCCCGAGCCCGGCACCATCGGCTTCCGCTATCCCCATCAGGTCTCGGGCGGGCAGTTGCAGCGCGCGATGACCGCCATGGCGATGTCCTGCCGCCCTGACCTGATCATCTTCGACGAGCCGACCACGGCGCTCGACGTCACCACCCAGATCGAGGTTCTGGCCTCGATCCGGGACATCGTCGAGCAGTTCAACACGGCGGCGATCTACATCACCCATGACCTCGCCGTGGTGGCGCAGATGGCGGATCGCATCAAGGTTCTGCTGAAGGGGGAAGAGGTCGAGGAAGCCGAGACTGGACGGATGCTCACCGCTCCGACGGAAGAATATACCAAGTCGCTCTGGGCCGTGCGCAGCCATGCGCGGGTCGAACAACCCCCTGCCCCGGCCGACGCCGTGCCCGTGGTCTCCGTCCGACATGTCACCGCCGGCTATGGCACGCTGAACGTGCTCGAGGACGTCTCCTTCGACATCCACGCCAAACGCACCGTCGCGGTTGTGGGTGAATCGGGGTCGGGCAAATCGACGGCCGCGCGGGTGATCACCGGGCTGCTCCCGCCGCGCGCCGGTGAGGTGCTGTTCAACGGCACGCCGCTGCCGCTCGACTACCGCAAACGGACGAAGGACCAGCTGCGTCAGGCGCAGATGATCTACCAGATGGCCGACACGGCGCTGAACCCGAAACAGAAACTGCGCGAGCTGATCGGGCGTCCGGCGCAGATGTACCTCGGCCTGCAGGGCCGTGCGTTGGAAGAACGCGTGCGCAACCTATTGTCGCTGATCGAATTGGAGCCCGACGATTATATCGACCGCCTCCCGTCCGAGCTTTCGGGAGGTCAGAAGCAGCGCATCGGCATCGCCCGCGCGCTTGCCGCCGAGCCGCAGTTCATCATCTGCGACGAGGTCACGAGCGCGCTGGATCAGCTTGTGGCCGAGGGCATCCTGAAGCTCCTCGACAAGCTGCAGACCGAGTTTGACCTCGCCTATATGTTCATCACCCATGACCTCGCGACGGTGAAAGCGATCGCCGATGAGGTCGTGGTGATGCGGCAGGGCGTTGTCGTCGAACAAGGCCCAAAGCAGGAGATGTTCCAGCCGCCGCATGATCCCTACACGGAATTGCTGCTCTCCTCGGTGCCGGAGATGGACCCGGATTGGCTCACCAAACTGCTGCAGGAGCGCGCCGAAGGCGGCGCGGGCGCGGGTGTGGAAGCCGCGGGCAACTGACAGGAGCCCGCGCAAGGCCGCGCCCTACGGGACGATCATCTCGATCAGGTAGGACTTGCCCGTGGCGGCAGCGCGGGCAAGCGCGTCGGCAAGGCCCGCCTCTCCCTCGATCCGCTCCGCCGCCATGCCATAGGCGCGGGCCACCGCGACGAAATCCGGTGCCGAGGGCTTTACCCCTTCCGGCACGATCTGGTTGTCGACCATGTAGCGCTCGATCTCCTGATAGCCGTGGTTGTTCCACACCACGAAGATCACCGGCGTTTCCTCGTCAACCGCCGTACCCAGCTCGGACAGGCAGAATTGCAGACCGCCGTCGCCAGTGATGCAAACGGTCGGCGTGGCGGCCCCGCCCAGCGCCGCCCCGATCGCGGCCGAAGGGCCATAACCCAAGGCGCCATATCCCGTCGCCGCGTTGAACCAACCGCGGGGCTGGCTGATGTCGGCGTACATGTTGCCCGCATAGATCACCTGCGTGCTGTCGCCCACGATCCGGCTGTCGGGCAGCGCCTTCGTAATGGTGTCGATGACGTCGATATGGCTGAGATATTCCGCCGACAGCTCCGCCAGAGCATCCTTCCGCGCCGTTTCCGCCAACCACGCGCCCGCGGCCTCTGACGCGCGCGGGGTGACCGCTTCAACCAGCGCCGAGACGGCCGCGTGGGCGTCGGAGACGATAGCGAGGTCCGGCAGGCGACCGCGGGTGATCTGGACGGCATCGCAATCCACGCGGATCAGGTCGGAGAGGGCCGGAGCCTTGCCATCTTCATACATGTCATAATCGGTGCGCCCGAATTGCGTGCCAATGGCGAGCACGGCGTCGGCCTCGGCCATCAATTGCCGCACGGAGGGCAGAGACGGGCTGGCGGGAATGCAAAGCGGGTGGCCGCCCAGAACGCCCCGCGCGTTGGTTGTGGTCACGACGGGCGCGTCGAGCGCCTCTGCCAGTGACCGGATCGCCTCCGCCGCGCCCACCGCGCCGCCCCCTGCAAGGATCATCGGGCGTTTTGCTGCGCTCAGCCGGGCGGCCGCGTCAGAGATCTCGCCCGCGTCCGGGCTCCGACGCGTCTCGACCGCCGCGCGCTCAGGCGGCGTCTCGATCTGTTGCTTCATCACGTCGAGCGGCACCTCGATATGGACGGGGCCGGGGCGACCCGTCGTCATCGCCGCGAAGGCTCGGTCCACGACCCGCTCGAGGTCTTCGCCCCTGTGCAGCGTCTGCGACAGAACCGCGACCTGCGCCATCATCGCTTGCTGGTCGGGAAGTTCGTGGAGGAACCCTTCCTCCTGTCCGAATGTCTCGGCGCGATTGACGCCGGAGATCACCAGCATCGGGATGCTGTCGGCGCGGGCCTGCGCCATCGGCGTGATCGCGTTCGTGACGCCGGGACCGGTGATCAACAGGCAGACGCCGGGCTTGCCGGTGGCGCGGGCGTAGCCGTCGGCCATGAAGCCCGCGCTCTGCTCGTGGCGCGGAGTGATATGGCGAATGGGCGACCCGTCGAGCCCGCGATACATCTCGACCGTGTGCACGCCGGGAATGCCGAAGATGGTGTCGACGCCGCGCCGCTCCAACAGGGTGATCAACACCTCACCTACCGTACGTTTCATCGCCCCTCCGATCTGCGCCCGGTCTGTGCCGAGCCTTCTGTCTTCACCGCCGCCCGCGCGGCCGATGGTGTGATCCCGAATTCCGCCTTGAAGGCGCGTGTCATAGCCGTCGCATCGCGGTAGCCCGAGCGCAAGGCCACCTCTGCCACGCTGTCGCGGGTCTGCTCCAGCCGCCGCCGCGCCTCGGCCAATCGGATGCTGCGATAAAGCGCGCCGGGTGACAGGCCGGCGTGGTCGCGAAACGCCAGCTCCAGCGCACGGCGGGTGAGGTGCAGCTTGGCGGCGAGCGCGTCGATCTGCAGGGGGTCTTCCACATGGCGCCGCATGAGGGCCGCCGCCGCCTTGACCGTCCGATGGGAGGGAAACAGGCGATCCGGCGGGACGGAAGGCGCCCTCTCGCCATACATGAACAGCGCCGCCACCTCGAGCGAGAGCGCCGCGCCGTGACGCCGCTCGATCAACTCCAGCATCAGTTCCAGCGTCGTCGTCGCGCCCCCGCAACTGACGCGGTCCCCGTCGATCACGAAGCGGTCCTCGGTGAAATCGACCTCCGGAAACGTCTCGGCCGCCTGCGGCAGCGTATCCCAATGGCAGGTCGCGCGCCGTCCGTCCAAAAGGCCCGCGGCGGCCAGCAGATAGGCACCGGTGTCGAGGCCCACGAGCGTCTCGAACCGTTTCGACGCCGCCCGCAAGGCACGCGCGGTCGCAGGCGTCGCCAGAGCCTCGAAGCCGTAGCTTGGCATCGCGAAGAGATAGGCACCCGACAGCAGCGAGGACAGCGGCGTCGCCTGCACCGGCAGGCCGCTGGACGAGTGGATCGGTGCCTCGGTCAGCGACAGGAAACTCCATTGGTAGAGCTCGCGCCGCGCCAAGGTATTGGCCGCGCGCAGAGGCTCCACCGCATTGGCGAGACAGAGGTTCGAGAACCCGTCAAACAGAAGCATGGAATACGTATCCGGCATGGTTTCGTCGCATACAGCAAGATTGACGGTATGACGAGCGTTATCCTCGGCGCAACTGAAAGGACACGCCATGGATTTCGGCCTCAGCCCAGAACAAGAGATGATCGTCTCCACCGTCCGCAGCTTCGTGGAGAAGGAGATCTACCCCCACGAGGCCGAGGTGGAGCGCAACGCCCATGTGCCGCTGGAGCTTGGTCAGGAGATCAAGCAGAAGGTCATCGACCTCGGGTTCTACGCCTGCAACTTTCCCGAAAGCGTCGGCGGCGCGGGGCTGTCTCACCTCGATTTCACGCTGGTGGAGCGTGAGTTGGGGCGCGGGTCGATGGCGTTGACGCATTTCTTCGGCCGCCCGCAGAACATCCTGATGGCCTGCGAAGGGGAGCAGGTTGAGAAGTACCTCCTGCCCGCCGTGCGGGGCGAGCGGATGGACGCGCTGGCGATGACCGAGCCGGATGCGGGCTCGGACGTGCGCGGCATGAAATGCAGCGCGGTGCGCGACGGTGGTGATTGGGTCGTCAACGGCTCCAAACATTTCATCTCGGGCGCGGAGCACGCGGATTTCTTCATCGTCTTCGTTGCCACCGGCGTGGACGAGACCCCGCGCGGACCGAAGAAACGGATCACCTGTTTCCTCGTGGATCGCGGGCATCCGGGGTTCGAGGTCCGCGACGGCTACAATTCCGTCAGCCACAAGGGTTACAAGAACTGCATCCTGAGCTTCGACGATTGCCGCCTGCCCGACGCGCAGGTTCTGGGCGAGGTCGACGGCGGCTTCGCGGTGATGAACGAATGGCTCTACGCCACCCGCCTGACGGTTACCGCTTTCAGCGTCGGCCGCGCCCGGCGCTGCTTCGACATGGCGCTGGAATATGCGGCGGAGCGCAAGCAGTTCGGCCAGCCGATCGCGAAATTCCAGGGCGTCAGCTTCCAGGTCGCGGACATGATCACCGAGATCGACGCCGCCGATTTCCTGACCCTTGCCGGCGCCTGGCGGCTGGACCAGAACCTGCCGGCGAACCGCGAGATCGCCTCGGCCAAGGTCTACGCGACCGAGATGCTCGCGCGGGTGACGGACACCACGCTGCAAATCTTTGGCGGCATGGGGTTGATGGATGACTTCCCCATCGAGCGGTTCTGGCGCGATGCGAGGGTCGAGCGGATCTGGGACGGCACCAGCGAAATTCAGCGGCACATCATCAGCCGCGACCTTTTCCGTCCGTTGGGCGCGTGAGGATGCTTTCGCTTTGCTTCACAAAGCGACCGCGCGGGGGTTCCCCCCGCACCCCCACCGTATTTGTGAAAAGATGAAGGAGGGGCGTTCCTTGGATCGGTTGCTGCGACCCGGATCGATCGCCGTGATCGGCGGTGGCGCATGGTGCGAGAGCGTCATCCGTGAGTGCCGCAAGATCGGCTTTGAGGGGGAAATCTGGCCTGTGCACCCGACGAAGCCGGCGGTAGCCGGCGTGGATGCTTTCGCCTCGGTTGCCGAACTGCCCGGGGCGCCTGATGCTGCCTTCGTTGGCGTCAATCGTCATGCCACCGTCGAGGTCATTGCGGCGCTCGCGTCTCGTGGCGCGGGCGGGGCGATCTGTTTTGCCTCGGGCTTCAGCGAAGCGGTGGAAGAACTGGCCGGTGCCGATGATCTGCAGGCGTCCTTGCTGGATGCGGCGGGTGACATGCCGATCCTGGGGCCGAACTGCTACGGTTTGGTCAATGCTCTCGACGGTGTGGCGCTATGGCCGGATCATCATGGCACGCTGCCGGTCGCGCGTGGCGTCGCGCTGGTGACGCAATCGTCGAATATCGCGATCAACCTGACCATGCAGACCCGTGGCCTGCCTCTGGCCTATGTGGTCACCGCGGGAAATCAGGCGCAGACGGACCTGGCCCAGATCGGCATGGCGCTGCTGGATGATCCGCGCGTCACGGCGCTTGGACTGCATATCGAGGGTATTCGGGACATCCGGGCCTTGGAGGCTCTCGCAGAGAAGGCGCGGGCGATGGGCAAGCCTGTGGTGGCGCTGAAGGTGGGCGCCTCGGACCAGGCCCAGGCGGCGACGGTTTCGCACACGGCCTCCCTCGCGGGGAGCGATGCCGGAGCGCGCGCCTTGCTGGCGCGGCTTGGGATCGGCCAGGTCAGTGGCCTGCCTGCCTTGTTGGAGGTTCTGAAGCTGCTGCATGTCACCGGGCCGTTGCCGTCCAACAGGATCGCGTCCATGTCGTGCTCTGGTGGTGAGGCCTGTCTCATGGCTGACACGGCGATGGCGCATGATGTCGTCTATCCAGGCCTCTCGGAATCGCAGCGAACCGCCCTGCGCGCGGCGCTCGGACCCAAGGTGGCCCTGGCCAACCCGTTGGATTACCACACCTATATCTGGGCGGACCGCGCAGCCATGGCGGCTTGTTTCACCGCCATGATGGACGAGAGCCTGGCGCTCGGGCTCGTGGTGCTCGATTTTCCGCGACCGGACCGGTGCCCTGCGCCGGATTGGGACCTTGTCATCGACGCGATCTCCGACGCGCAGGCGGCCTCGGGGCGGCCCATCGCGGTGCTCTCAAGCCTGCCGGACACGATGCCCGAGGCAACGGCGCGGGCGCTCATCGACCGTGGGATCGTGCCGCTCTCTGGCTTCACGGACGCATTGGAGGCGGTCGCCGTTGCGGCGAGACTGCACGCGCGCACCGCGCATGATCCGGTGCTGCTGCCGGGGCCGGAAGGGGCAACCGACGTGCTTGGCGAGGCAGATGGCAAGGCATGCCTCGCCGCACATGGGGTCGAGATCCCGCAGGCTCGCTTGGTCGAGACGCCGGAAGACGCCGAAGCGGCCGCCGCCTCGATCGGCGGCAGCATCGCCCTCAAGGGTGTCGGCTTCGCGCATAAGACGGAAGCGGGCGCCGTGCGCCTGAACCTGAGCGCCGAAACAATCGGGGATGCGGCGCGTGCCATGGGCGCCGGCTCATTTCTTGTAGAAGAAATGATCGACGGGCCGGCGATCGAATTGCTGATCGGCGTCACCCGCGATCCCGCCCACGGCTTCGTCCTGACCCTTGGCGCCGGCGGCACCCTGACCGAGATCCTTGACGACACGACACATCTGTTGTTGCCCTGCACCGAAGACGACATCAGCGTCGCCCTGTCGCGCCTGCGCCTCGCGCCGCGGCTGGCGGGGTATCGTGCCGCGCCGCCCGCCGATGTGGCGGCGATTGTCCGCGCAGTCCTTGCCGTGCAGGACTACGTCATAGCCGAGGCGGCGGATACCTTCGAGGTGGAGATCAACCCGCTGCTTTGCACACCCAACCGCGCCGTCGCCGTCGATGCGCTTATCCGAAAAAGGGAGACACCATGACCGATACGCCGATCAAGACCGCCCGCCGCGGCCATATCCTCGAGGTCACGCTGGATCGTGGCAAAGCCAATGCGATCGATTTGCAGACCAGCCGGCTCATGGGTGAGGTGTTTACGGACTTCCGCGATGATCCCGACTTGCGCGTCGCCATCGTCACCGGCGCGGGCGAGAAGTTCTTCTGCCCCGGTTGGGACCTGAAGGCCGCCGCCGATGGCGATGCCGTGGATGGCGACTACGGCGTCGGCGGTTTCGGCGGGCTGCAGGAATTGCGCGGGCTCAACAAGCCGGTGATCGCGGCGATCAACGGGATCTGCTGTGGCGGCGGGTTGGAACTGGCCTTGGGTGCCGACATCATCATGGCCGCCGAGCACGCGACCTTTGCCTTGCCGGAAATCCGCTCAGGGACGGTGGCGGATGCCGCCTCGATCAAGCTGCCCAAGCGCATCCCCTATCACATCGCCATGGAGATGCTGTTCACCGGGCGCTGGCTCGATGCAGAAGAGGCGGCCCGGTGGGGCCTGATCAACCGGATCGTTCCGGCCGAGGACCTCATGGATCAGGCCCGCGAGATGGCCGAGCTTCTCGCGAGCGGGCCGCCGCTGGTCTATGCCGCGATCAAGGAAGTCGTGCGCGAGGCCGAGGACATGAAGTTTCAGGACGCGCTCAACAAGATCACCAAGAGCCAGTTTGAAACCGTCGAGAAGCTCTATCGCTCTGAGGATCAGCTAGAAGGCGCGCGTGCTTTTGCCGAGAAACGCGATCCGGTCTGGAAGGGCCGCTAACCCATTTACGAATGATCATTCACGGGACCGCGGATCCGCAGGGAAACGCGGCTGTGACAGAAGGAAACAACATGCCACTGACCATGAACAAAGACGTCTTCATCACCTGCGCCGTGACCGGCTCGGGCTCGACCCAGGACCGCAGCCCCCACGTGCCGCGCTCGCCGCAGCAGATCGCCGAGAGCGCCATCGACGCGGCAAAGGCTGGCGCGGCCGTGGTCCATTGCCACGTGCGCGATCCCGAAAGCGGCACGCCCTCGCGCGACCTCGCCTATTACCGCGAGGTGACGGAGCGCATTCGCGACGCTGACGTCGATGTGGTCCTGAACCTCACCGCCGGCATGGGCGGCGACATCACCTTCGGCTCCACCGAGGCGCCCTTCCCGGTCAACGAGGCGGGCACCGACATGGTGGGCGCGGCCGAGCGCGTGGCCCACATCGCCGACTGCTTGCCCGAGATCTGCACGCTCGACTGTGGCACGATGAACTTCGCCGAGGCCGACTATGTGATGACCAACACCCCCGGCATGTTGCGGGCCATGGGGCAGATGATGACCGATCTCGGCGTGAAGCCCGAGATCGAGGCTTTCGACACCGGCCACCTGTGGTTTGCCAAGGAGTTGGTGAAGGAGGGCGTGCTCGACAGCCCGGCGCTGGTGCAGCTTTGCATGGGCGTGCCATGGGGCGCGCCGGACGATCTGAACACCTTCATGGCGATGGTGAACAACGTGCCCGATGACTGGACCTTCTCGGCCTTCGCGCTCGGGCGCAACCAGATGGCCTATGTCGCGGCCTCGGTGCTGGCAGGCGGCAACGTCCGCGTCGGGCTGGAGGATAACCTCTGGCTGGAGAAGGGCGTGCTGGCGACCAACGCGCAGCTGGTGGAGCGTGCCGTGGGCATCATCGAGGGGATGGGGGCAAAGATCATCGGACCGGATCAAGTCCGCGAGAACCTTGGCCTGACGAAACAGGCGCCGCGATGAGGCTTCCGCTTTACGGGCTGCTCCCGGCGCTGTTCGCTATCGCGTCCTGCGGGGCTGTCATCGGGCCGAGTTACCGCGATGACAGCGTGACGATCGCCTCCTCGGCCAGTTTCGATGCGTCCCGCTATGTCGGGCGCTGGTACGAGGTGGCGCGCTATCCGAACCCGTTTCAGGCCGATTGCCCCGGTGCCATCGCCGACTACGCCCTGACCGAAACGCCGGGCGTGCTGAGCGTGACGAATACCTGCCTCGATGCTGCGGGCCGCGCGGTCGACACGATCTCCGGCACCGCCACGGACGAGGGGCTTGGCCGCCTCTCGGTCCGGCTGGAGGGCGTGCCGGTGGCAGCGCCCTACTGGGTGCTCTGGGTCGACGAAGGCTACCGCACCGCCGTGGTTGGCGCCCCCAATGGCCGGGTCGGCTGGATCCTGAACCGCGAGCCGGAGATCCCTTCCGACCGTCTCGCCGCGGCACGCGAAGTGCTTGATTTCAACGGCTATGACCTGGCCCCTCTGACGCGGAGTGTGACCCCATGAAAGCAGCAATCATCGGCGGTGGCGTCATCGGCGGCGGATGGGCCGCGCGGTTTCTCCTGAATGGATGGGACGTGGTGATCCACGACCCCGACCCGGAGGCCGAGCGCAAGATCGGCGAGGTGCTGGAAAACGCCCGCCGCGCCCTGCCCTCGCTCTACGATACTGCTTTGCCGTCCGAGGGCAGCCTGCGCTTCGCCAAGGATCTCGCCGAGGCCTGCTCCGACGCCGATTGGGTGCAGGAGAGCGTGCCCGAGCGGCTCGACATCAAGCACCCGATCCTCGCGCAGATCACCGAGCTTGCGCCCGAACACGCGGTCATCGGCTCCTCCACCAGCGGCTTCAAGCCCTCGGAGCTGACCGCGAAGGGCGCCCGCGTGATCGTCGCGCATCCGTTCAACCCGGTCTACCTGCTGCCGCTGATCGAGCTGGTGGGCGACGCCGACCACTGCGCCCGCGCGGCGACGGTGCTCGAGACCGTGGGGATGTATCCGCTTCACGTCCGCAAGGAAATCGACGCTCACATCGCCGACCGTTTCCTCGAAGCCGTCTGGCGCGAGGCGCTCTGGCTGGTGAAGGACGGCATCGCCACGACGGAGGAGATCGACGAGGCGATCCGCATGGGCTTCGGCTTGCGGTGGGCGCAGATGGGCCTGTTCGAGACCTACCGCGTCGCCGGGGGCGAGGCGGGCATGAAGCATTTCATGGCGCAGTTTGGCCCCTGCCTGTCCTGGCCCTGGACCAAGCTGATGGACGTGCCAGAGTTCACCGAGGAACTGGTCGACCTGATCGCCGGCCAATCCGACGCGCAATCGGGCCACATGAGCATCCGCGAGTTGGAACGCCTGCGCGACGACAACCTCGTGGGCATCATGCGCGCGCTGAAGCATTCCGGCTCCGGCGCGGGCGGCGTGGTCGCGCGCCATGAAGCGGCACTGCCACGGGCCGAGGCCCCGGTGACGCTCGACCGGCAGGTGCCGCAGGCCTGGACTGACTACAACGGCCACATGAACGAGACCCACTACCTCGAAGCGGGCTCGAAGGCCTCGGACCGGTTCATGGAGATGGTGGGCGCCGATGCGGACTACATCGCCTCGGGGCTGAGCTATTTCACGGTGGAAAACCACGTCCGCTACCTCGACGAGGTGCACGCGGGCGACCGGCTGCGCGCCGAGACGCGGATGCTGGACGGTGCGGGCAAGAAGCTGCACCTCTTCCACACGCTCTATCGCGGTGACGGCACGGCTGCGGCGACGGTGGAAAGCCTGCTGCTGCACGTCGACCTCACCACCCGCAAGACCTGCCTTCCCGGCCCGGCGGTGGCCGAGGCGCTGGCGAAACTTGCCGAAGCGCAGGCCGATCTCCCGACCCCGGAAGGCGCGGGCAAGGTCGGACGCTAACGGGTTTTTGCCCTGTCGGAGGAGGCCGTCCGTGGCCTCCTCCACGCGACAGGAAGGCGAGGGAGGGGGGCCGATGCCCGCCCACCGCCATCACCAAGCTTGCTGTATCCAATGACAAAATTGGATGACGCCACGGCGTGGCCTCCCTTGCACCTTCCGCGAGCGCCGTGCATCACTCGGCCCATAGGAGGAACCGATGACCATCCGAGTGGCGATTAACGGGTTTGGCCGGATTGGACGATCCGTCCTGCGGGCATGGATCCTGGGTGGTGGACGTCTTGGACCCAACTGGCCTGACGTTGAAATCGTCGCGGTGAATGACATCGCCCCGCCCGAGACCTGCGCCTACCTCTTCGAGTTCGACAGCGTGTTCGGCGCCTTTCCGGGGGATGTCCTCGTCGAGGACGGCGACCTCGTCGTGAACGGTCGCCACATCCGTCTGACCCAGGAATGCAACACCGGCGCGCTCGACCTTTCGGATATCGACATCCTGATGGAATGCACCGGGCGCGGCACCCGCGACGTGGCCGAGGCCGCGCTGGCGGCCGGTGCGGGCCGGGTCCTGATCTCGGGCCCCGCGCCCGAGCCGGACCTGACGGTGGTTCTCGGCGCCAACCACGAGGCGCTTTCGCCCGAGCATCGGATCGTCTCCAACGCCTCCTGCACGACCAATGCCGTCGCGCCATTGGTGCGGCTGATCGACGAGGCCTGGGGCCTCGACAGCGCGCTGATGACCACGGTGCATTGCTATACCGGCAGCCAGCCCACCGTGGACATGCCGATGCGCGACCCCGCCCGTTCGCGCGCCGCGGCCCTGTCGATGGTGCCGACCACGACCTCGGCCGAGCAGCTCGTCGACGTGGTGCTGCCGCATCTGGCCGGACGGATCACCGGATCGGCGGTCCGCGTGCCCGCGGCCTCGGTCTCTTGCGTCGATCTGGCGGTGATGACGCGCGAGATGCCAAGCGCCGAGACCGCCCGCGCTCTCTTGCAAGAGAAGACCAACGGGATACTTGGATATACCGACAAGCCCCTCGTCAGTTCAGACCTGCGGGCACGCCCCGAGTCGCTGATCGTAGCGGGGCCGGAGATCAAGCGGTCGAAAGGCGGCATGCTGCGCGTCTTTGGATGGTACGATAACGAATGGGGGTTCTCCTGCCGGATGCTGGATGTCGCCTCGGCGATGGGACCCCGCCCTTAGAAATTTTTCGCGAGTGCAGGGCTGCACCGCGCACAACGAAGGAGAAGCAGATGGCCGATTGGATAGCATGGATGAAAGAGGCGGCCTTCGTGGACGGCGCCTGGATCGGCGCGGACAGCGGCGAGACCATCGACGTGACGAACCCGGCGACCGGCGAGGTGATCGGCACTGTTCCGAACTGCGGCACTGCCGAGACCGAACGCGCCATCGCCGCTGCCCAGGCCGCTTTCGGCGAGTTGGCCGCGATGTCACTGATGGACCGCGTCGGGCTGCTGTGGAAGCTCCATGACGCGCTGATGGACAACCAGGATGCGCTCGGCGAGCTGCTGACTGTCGAGATGGGCAAACCGCTCGCAGAGGCCAAGGGCGAGGTCGCCATCGGCGCGCAATACGTGCGCTGGTTTGCTGAGGAGGCGCGCCGCGCCAAGGGCGAGATCGTGCCCGCCGGCACCAACGGCCGCCGCATCCTCGTGACCAAGCATCCTGTGGGCGTTGTGGGCATGATCACGCCGTGGAACTTCCCCTCCTCGATGCTGGCACGCAAGGTCGCCCCGGCGCTGGCGGTGGGCTGCCCGGTTGTGGCCAAGCCGGCGACGGCCACGCCCTACTCGGGTCTCGCCTGGGCCGCGCTGGCCGAGGAAGTGGGCTATCCGGCGGGCGCGGTGAACGTGCTGACCGGCTCGGCCCGGAAGATCGCGGGCGCGATGATGGAGGCGCCCGAGGTGCGCAAGATCACCTTCACCGGCTCCACCGAGGTCGGCAAGGAGCTGATCCGCCAGTCCGCCGACACGGTGAAGAAAGTCTCGATGGAACTGGGCGGCAACGCGCCCTTCATCGTCTTCGACGACGCCGACATCGACGCCGCCGTGGAGGGCGCCATGGTCTCGAAGTTCCGCAACTCGGGCCAGACCTGCGTCTGCGCCAACCGGATTTACGTTCAGGCCGGCATCCACGACGCCTTCGTCGAGAAGCTGGTCGCGAAGACCCGCGAGATGAAGGTTGGCGACGGTCGCGAGGAAGGCGTGGTGCAAGGCCCGCTGATCGACGGCGACGCGGTGGAGAAGGTGCAGGAACTGCTCGACGACGCGAAGTCCAAGGGCGGCAACGTCGCTTGCGGCGGGGCGCCCCACGAGTTGGGCGGCAGCTTCTTCGAGCCGACGGTGATCACGGGGGCCACGCAGGAGATGGCCTTCGCGCAGGAAGAGATCTTCGGCCCGCTGGCGCCGGTGTTCAAGTTCGAGACCGAGGAAGAGGCCATCGAGATGGCCAATGACACGGTCTTCGGCCTCGCCAGCTACGCCTATACCTCAGACCTCGGCCGCGCCTTCCGCCTGAACGAGGGGCTGAAATACGGGATGATCGGCATCAACTCGGGCCTGATCACCACGGTCGAGGCGCCCTTCGGCGGCGTCAAGGAAAGCGGCCTCGGCAAGGAGGGCGGCAGCCAGGGCTTGGAGGATTACCTGGAGACGAAATACGTCTGCATCGACGGGATCTGATCCCGCTGGTTTCGCCCGGGCTTCGCCGGGGCGACCAACCGGGGGGCTTTGCCCCCCGGACCCCCCAGAGTTGTACGGCCAAGATGAAGACGCGCCGCGCGCTCAGGTCCAGATGACGCCGGCGGGCGGGATCGTTTGGCCATTGAAGGTGACGGGCTCGGGGCCGTGGTTGAAGACGAAACGGGTGTTGCCCGTGTCCCGGATGCGGATGTCTTGTGGCAGCACTTGCGGCGCAAGGCCCGCGGCTTCAGCTCTTTGAGCCAGGATGCGTTGCAGGAGGGTCGGGTCAGGCCAGCCTGCGAGATAGAAGAGGTTGCGGGCGCCGACGAGGATGGCGGCGCCGTCCTCGGTTTCTTCGATCATCTGTTCGGTGCTGTCCAACTGCTCGAACCAGAGTTTCACCGCACCGCCGCCCTCGGCCGGGATCGGCATGTCGGGGCGCAGGGTCTCGACCCGCGAGATGGTGACGTCGAGGCCTTCGATGGCCGGGGGAAGCGGCACCGGGGTCGAGAGGTGCTCGGTCTTGGCATTGGTCCGCGGGCCGAGGATCACCTGAGCCGACGTCTCTGAAATCGCCTTGAGGAGCGGCTCGGAGAGGGTGAGCGCGCCCGGGGCCAGCACCAGCGCGTAGCCTGCGAGCGTTTCGGTATCCGGCGGGATGATGTCGACGGAGAGGCCGAGCTTGCGCAGGCCGCGGTAGACCTCGAACACCAGCCGGAAATAGTCGCAGCCCGCGCCCTGGGGCTGCACCGACCAGCCCCAGGCGCTGGCGTAGTCGAAGACCAGGGCGACGGGCGCTTGGGTGTGTTCCACGTCGGGCATCTGCTTCAATTCGGCGGCGACGCGAGCGGCCTCGGCGAAGCCCTCGGCCTCGGCGCTGTCGGGGCGCAGGAGGCCCGCGTGGTATTGCTCTTGCGCGAAGGGGGCCTGGCGCCAGCGGAAGTAGGCGACGCATTCGGCGCCGTGGGCGAAGGCCTCCCATGTCCAGAAGCGCACCATGCCGGGGAGCGGCGCGGGGTTATGGGGTGCCCAGTTCACCGGACCGGGTTGTTGTTCCATCACCCACCAGCGGCCCCGGCCCACGGCGCGGTAGAGGTCGTGGTGGAAGGCCTGGAAATCCGGGTCACCCTGGCGCGCGTAGCGGCGCTTGTGCTCGGGCGAGGCTTCCAGCCGGTCCTCGAGAAAGCCCAGGGGGTAGCTGTCCCAGGTGGCGATTTCCATCTGGCGGCCGGTGGCGAAATGGTCGAACTCGACGATGCGGCCCATGTAGTTGTGGCTGATCGGCGCGTCGGAATGCTGCCGGATCGTGGCCACCTGCGCTTCGTTGAAGCGGGCGACCTGGTCGGAGGAGAAGCGCCGGAAGTCCAGCGCGTGGGCCGGGTTGGGTTCGGTCACCGTGAGGTTGGGCAGGTCGATATCGTCGAAGCTGTCGTAGTCCATCGACCAGAAGATATTGCCCCAGGCGCGGTTCAGTGCCTCGGTGGACTGGTATTTCTGCGCCAGCCAGTCGCGGAAGGCCGCTCGCGCGGGGTCGGAGTAGCTGTAGATCGTGTCGTGGCAGCCGTATTCGTTGTCGGTCTGCCAAGCCTCCACCTTGCGGCCGAAGCGCTCGGCGAGCAGGCGGGTGATGCGCACCGCCTCGGCCCGGTAGCCGTCGTGGGAGAAGCAATAATGCCGGCGCGAACCGAACTTGCGCGGGTTGCCCTGGGCGTCGACGGCGAGCATGTCGGGGTGCTTGTTCAGCATCCACCGCGGCGGCGTGGCCGTGGGCGTTCCGAGGACAACCTTGAGGCCCGCGTCATGGAGCACATCGATCGCGCGCTCCAGCCAATCGAATTGCAAATTGCCGGGGGAAGGTTCCAACCGGCTCCAGGCGAATTCGCCGATGCGGACCCAGGTGAGGCCCAGGTCAGCCATCCGGGCGGCGTCCTCTGCCCAGGTCTCTTCCGGCCAATGCTCGGGGTAGTAGCAGGTGCCAAGGGTCCGCTGCAGGGTCATAGCGAGACTTGCGGTTCGGGTAGCCCCTCGACAGAGACGGCAACGCGGAGGGTTTTGCCCGAATGCGGCGCGGTGTCGAACGCGTCATCCGGCAACCCCTGCAGGGCACTCGTAACGTAGAGGTAACCATCGGCGATGGCCGGGCAGGTCGGCTGCGGCACCGGTAGCGTGATTTCTTCTACAAGATCACCGGCCGAGCTATAGCAGGCCACGCGGGAGGCGCCCCATTCGGCGCACCAGAAGTTGCCCTCCGCGTCCAGCACAGCGCCGTCCGGGTTCAGCCCGGCTTCGCGGTGGTCGAGAAAGACTTCCGGCTCCGCCGCCGGCCAGCCGTCCGCATCCAAGCGGTAGCGCCAGACGGTGCTTTCGGCTGTATCCGCGAAATAGGCGTTTTTGCCGTCAGCAGTGAAACACGTGGCGTTGGGGATGGTCACATCAGCCCGGATGCAGCGCAGCTCACCGCGATAACAGCGATAGAGCGCCCCTGCCCCGGCCTCGGCGTTGCGACCCATGGTGCCGATCCAGAAACCACCCTGACGGTCGGCGCGGCCATCGTTGCTGCGCGTGGCCGGGTTGTTGTCTTCCAGCGGGGTCACGCGCGTCTCGGTGCCCGTTGTCAGGTCGAAGGTGAACAGGTCCACGTCCGAGGCGATCAGAAGCCGGTCGCGATCGATCCATCCTGCGGCGGATACCGGCCTATTGAAGCGCCATTCCTGCGGCCCCGCGTCCGTGCGTGTCATCAGCTTCTGGCCGATGATGTCGAACCAGAAGAGCTGCCGCCGCTCCGGGTGCCAGAGCGGCCCTTCGCCGAGGATGCAGGCGCGGTCGTCGAAAACGTCGACCGTCATACGAGCGGCCCCTTGGTGGCGGTGTCATAGGCCTCGACCATGGCGCGGGCGCGGGCGGCGACCTCGTCCACCGTAAGGCCGGGTTTGTAGAGGGCGGAGCCGATGCCGAAGCCGTCAGCGCTGGCCTTGATCCATTGGCCGAAGTTCTCGGGCCCCACGCCGCCGACGGCAAAGACCTGCGTGCCCTCGGGCAGGATCGCGCGGATGGCGCGCAGCCCCTCGGGGCCGAGCAGCGAGGCGGGGAAGATCTTCAGCCCATTGGCCCCGGCCTGCAGCGCGGCGAAGCATTCGGTGGGGGTCATCACGCCGGGAAAGCTCTGCAGACCCAGACGCTTGGTCTCCCGGATTACCTCGGCGTCCGCGTTGGGAGAGACGATCAGCTTGCCGCCGGCTTCGGCCACGGCATTCACATCCTCCGGGGTCAGGACCGTGCCCGCGCCGATCAGGGCATTCTCGCCGCAGGCCTTGGCCATGGCGCGGATGCTCTCCAGCGGGTCCGGCGAGTTCAGCGGCACTTCGATCCGGTCGATACCTGCATCAATCAGCGCCTCGGCCATGGGGACGGCCTCGGGCGGCGTGAGACCGCGCAGGATCGCGATAAGGGGACGAGACATCAGGCGGACTCCGTCAAGGCTGCGTGCAACCGGGCAAGGCCGGTGCGGGTGAGAGGGGCAGCATCGAAGCTGCGCGCTTCCACGCCCTGGCTCCGCAACGCGGCCTCATAGGCCGCGGTAAGCGCGGGGCTGCCGGCCAGCGCCACCTCCTGCCCCAACCAATAGGGCTTGGTGGAGGCCAGTTCCGCGCCGATCAGATACCCCGAAAGCCGCGCCCGCGCCGTGGCGGGATCGAGCGCGTTCAGAACGTTTTCGCCGCGCAGGTTGAACAGCCGCTGTGACAGTTTCTCGGGCCGCGAGATGGTGTCTGAGACGGCCTCGACAAAGGCGTCCGGGTCGTCCCCCTGCGCGGCAATGGAATGGCGCAGGACAGACTGCTCGGCGAGGAGTTGGAACATCTCGCCGGTCATGCAGGTCTGGAAGCTGACGACCTCTTCAGCCGAGATGCGGACCCACTTGGCATGGGTGCCGGGCAGGCAGAGGACGCCGTCGAAATCCTTGTTCTCGGCCAGAAAACCGGCGATCTGGGTTTCCTCGCCCCGCATCACGTCGGCGGGATCGGCCTGTTTGAGGCCGGGGACGATCATCAGGTTCAGCCGCTTGTCATCCGTCGGCGCCTGCACGGGTTGCAACTCGCCGGGCTTGGCGGGAACGGCGACGTAGGGCGCCTCGAACCAGCCCTGTCGCGCACCGATCATGCCGCAGGCCACGACCGGGGTCGCAGCCGCCCCCAACCATGGTTCGATCAGGCGCAACAAGGCGGGCTCGAATGCTTCGCGGGTCAGGCTGGCCATGCCGTCTTCGCTGAACGCCTCGGCCTTGACCGTGTCGCCGGACATGGCCCAGGCGCGCAGGTGCGTGGTGCCCCAGTCGACGGCGATCCATTCCGCATATGTCGTGTTGCTGCTCATGCCTCGTTCATCCCGTCGTCACCACGCCGCCGTCAATCACCATCGTCTGGCCGGTCATCGCCTTGGAGACCCCCGAGGCGAGGAAAAGCGTGCCGCCGACGATGTCCTCCGGCTTCAGATGCTCCTTCAAACACATCCGCTGCATATGTGCATCCAAGTCCTCGGGGGAGGCCCAGAGTTCAAGCTGCTTGTCGGTCAGCACCCACCCCGGCGCGAGCGCGTTGACGCGGATGCGATCCGGCCCGAATTCGCGCGCCAGCGAGCGGGTCATGGCGGTAATGCCACCGTTCGCCGTGGTGTAGGCGGGATAGCCCGCGTTGCCCATCATGTAGCTGATCGAGGACATGTTGATGATCGACCCGCCACTGGCGGCGCGCATCCCCTCGATCACTGCCTGACAGCCGAAAAAATAGGCCTTGAGGTTGATCGATTGGGACCAGTCCCAGAACGCCTCGTCCACCTCCAGCGTCTTGTGGCGCTGATCGTTGGCGGCATTGTTCACCAGCACCGTGACCGGCCCATGGGCCTCGGCCGCCTCGTTGATGCAGGCGCGCAGCCGCGCCGTGTCGGTGATGTCGCAGACCAGCGCGAGGGGGCGGTTGCCTGTCTCGGCCTCCATCTCATCGGCGAAAGGCGTGGCGTCGGTGCGCTGCACGAAAGTCACCTTCGCGCCTTGGCGCAGGAAACCCGCCGTCAGGCTGGCACCGATGCCCGAGCCGCCGCCGGTGATGAAGACCGAAGCCCCCTTGAGATCGGGATATGTCGCAAGTTCGTTCATAGACGTTCGCCTTCCAGTACCCACATCGTGTCGGGGAAGTTCCAGGGCAAGGTCAGCCCCTGATGCATCAGCCACGCGCCGGAAACCTCGATCGGGCCTTCTTTCAGGGCCGGCATGCCGCGGCTCAGCGCGGGCGCGGTGCCCCGGTTGAGCAATGTCACGCGGTAGCGCGCCGCCGCGTCCAGCGCGGTCAGCCGCAGGGGCCGCGGGCCGATCTGCTCGGACGTCGCGGCCTTGCCCGCAAAGACCACGAAGCGGTCGCCCTCCCGTGCCATCTGTTGCTCGGCCATCACCGCGGGGTCCGCGCTGTCGAGCCGCAGGATATCGGCCTTCAGCAACCACGCCCGGTTGTCTTTCCACCAGGACGTGACCTCGCGCAGGACCGTCGCTTCATGGGCATCCAGCTCGCGCGGGTCCATCTCGAAGCCCATGTGGCGCTGCGCGGCCACCCAGGCGCGGAACGAGATGTCGAAAATCCGCCCCGAGGTGTGGCAGCGCCGCGGTCCCACATGGGAGCCGGTTACCGCCATCGGCAGGAACAGCGCCGCATCGTGCTGGATGCGCAGCCGCTCCAGCGCGTCATTGCTGTCCGAGAGCCAGACCCGCTGCGTGCGCTTCATGATGCCGAAGTCGATCCGCCCCCCGCCCGAGGCGCAGGACTCGATCTCTACCTGCGGGAAATCGGCGCGCAGCCGGTCGATCAGCGCGTAGGAGCCGCGCGTCTGATCCGCGTCGGGCATCGGCAGGACGCGGTTGTGGTCCCACTTGATGTAGTCGATCTCATGGGCCGAAAGGATCGCGGCCATCCGGTCGTAGATGAAATCCCGCACCTCCGGCAACGCCATGTTGAGCGCCTTTTGCTGACGGCCGAGGGTCTGATCCTCGCTTCCGAGCGCCCAATGGGGATTGGCGCGGTGGATGTCGCTGTCGGGGTTGATCATCTCCGGCTCGAACCAGATGCCAAAGGTCATCCCGAGCCCGTGGACATGTTCGATCAGCGGCCCCAAGCCATCGGGATACTTGCGCGCGTCGACCTCCCAATCCGAAAGCGACCGGGTGTCGTCATCGCGCTGCCCGAACCAGCCGTCATCGAGCACGAAACGCTCGGCCCCGAGGTCGGCGGCGCGGTCGGCGATATCGGTCAACACCGGCAGCGAATGGTTGAAATAAACCGCTTCCCAACAGTTGTAATGCACCGGCCGCAGCCGGTCTCGGTCGGGCCACGTCACGATCCGGTCGCGCAGATGGCGCTGGAAACTCACCGCGCAGCCATTCAGCCCGCTGCGGGAATAGGTGACGTAGAGGGTCGCGGATTCGAAGGCTTTGGCGGCCTGGGTCTCCATCCGTGTGGCATGGCCGAACTGGATCTGACGGCGCCCGTCGGGGAGCTCCTCGGCGATCATCTTGTGACCACCGGACCAGCCGTAATGGAAGCCGTATGCCTCACCCTCGGTGTTGGTGCAGCCCTTCAGGGGCACAAGCAGGCCGGGGAAATGTTCGTGTCCGGTGCGCCCCGTACGGTTCTCGCGGTAGCGCATGCCGGGGGACCAAGGCGTGCGGTTGGGCTGGAATTCTCCGCACCAACGGCCCGAGAAATCGATCATTTCTTCCGATTGCTGCGGCGCAGGCAGGACCGGCGCGGCCAGCCAGTGCAGATGCACGGGCCGGCTCGCCTTGAGCTTCGTCTTCGCCGTCACGATCCGGGTAGAGGCGTCGGTCTCGAAATGAAACGACAGGCTCAGGCCGTTGTCAGCGTCGGTATAGGTCAGCACCAGCCCGGTGGCGCTGCGCTCTTCCTGACCGAAGCAGAACTTCGGCAGCAGCGGCGTGCCATCGCCATCGCGCAGGATCAGGCCGGGCTGGCCGGGAAAACTGCGCACCGCCTCGGGGCTGAGGGAGAGGTCGGGGTTCTCGTCCAGCATCCCCCCCGTCACGTCGAGCGCATGGGCCGCGTGTAGCGTGCCGAGGTCCTCGTCCATCGGCAAGGGCGCGCCCCAGTAGACGACCTGCGGCAGCCGGTCACCCGTTGCGGCCAGCACCAGCGTCTGGCGACCGTCGTCGTCCAACCGCCACGTGCGCGTGGTCGAAGTATGCTGCGTCATGGCGCCGTCCATTACTTCACCGCGCCCAGTGTCAGCCCCGCGATGAAGTGCTTCTGCATCAGGAAGAACATTGCCACGGGCGGAATGGCGGCGACGATGCTGCCGGCGCTCATCAAGTGATACATGGCGCGGAATTGCGAGTTGAAGGCGGTGATGCCGGCGGTCACCGGCTGGCTCTCGGGGGATTGCGTCAGCACCACGGCCCAGAAGAAATCGTTCCAGACGAAGGTGAAGATCAGCACGCAGAGCGCCGCGATGGCTGGGCGCATCAGCGGCAGGACGACGTACCAGAAGATGCGGTACTCGCTGACGCCCTCGACCCGCGCCGCCTCGATCAACTCACGCGGGAGGGCGCGGATGAAGTTGCGCATGAAGAGCGTGCAGAAGCCGGTCTGGAACGCGATGTGAAACAGGATCAGACCGGTGCGCGTGTCATAAAGGCCCATCTGGTCGGTCAGGTCGCGCACCGGCACCATGAGAATCTGGAACGGCACGAAGTTGCCCGCGACGAACATGAAGAAGATCAGCAGGTTGCCCTTGAAGCGGTAAACGCCCAGCGCGAAGCCCGTCATGCACGACAGCGCCACGGCCCCCAGCATCGTCGGCACGGTGATGACGACCGAGTTCCACAGGTAGCGCGGCATGTCGGATTCCGTGAAAACCATCCAGTAGTTGGCAAAGCCCTGCAGCCCTTCGCGCGACCATCCCCAGTAGTTGCCCTGGGTGAAGTCATCCCCGGATTTGACCGAGAACCACATCACCGCCAGCAGCGGGATCAGCCAGACCAGCAGCATGAAGGGCAAGAGCATCTGGTAGCCGATGCGCATTGCGGGGGAGGCTTGTTCGATAGGACGTGGAAACATGGCTCTATCCCTTCTCGTCCCGCCACATCTTCCACAGGAAGCCGGCGATATAGACCATCATGATGAGGAACAGGATCACGGCGATTGCCGAGCCATAGCCCATGCGGAACCCGAATTCGGACAGCGCCACGTCGTACATGTAGAACGCCAGCACCGAGGTGTTGTAGAAGCCCGGCCCGCCATTGGTCATGATGGTGATCAGGTCGAAAGACCGCAGCGCGCCGATGACCGTGACGACGATGGCGATGAAGGTCGCGGGCCAAAGTTGCGGCAGCACGACGTACCAGAGCATCTTCGGCCCCTTCGCCCCGTCCAGCCGCGCGGCCTCGATCTGCTCGGGGTCCACGGCGTTCAGGCCCGTGAGGTAGAGGATCATGCAATAGGCCGTCTGCGGCCAGAGGCCAGCGGCGATGATGCCATAGGTGGCCGTATCGGCATTGCCAAGGATGTTCACTGGCCCGGCGCCGAACCAGCCGAGGATCACGTTCAGCAAGCCCTCATCCGCGCCCGGCAACATGAACCACGAGAACACGAGGCCCACGACGACCTGCGACAGCACGAAGGGAAAGAAGAACAGCGACTTGTAAAGCCGCATCCCCACCACCTTCTGGTTCAGGAAAAGCGAGATCATCAGCCCGGCCGGAATGGCGAGGAAGTAAAGCACCAGCCAGATCACGTTGTTCTTGAGCGAGGTCCAGAAGAACGGGTCGGTGTAGAGGTTCCGGTAGTTCTCCATCCCAACGTATTCGGCATTCCAGACGGTATCGCCGGTCAGCTCGCAGCCCGGCTCGCGCCCGGCGCGGTTGCCAAGTTCGAGGCACTGCTGATCGGTGAAACCGTCGACGCCACGGTATTGCGGCGAATAGAGGCCGTTCCACTCGAAGGTCGAGATGTAGAACGACTGCACGATCGGATAGAGCACGTAGGTCGCGAAAAACAGGAAGGCCGGCAGCAGGAACAGCCATGGCGCGATGGTCTGCTGGCTGACCACGCGACGTGGGGGCTTCGAGTCGATTGGCGTGTCAGTCATGACGGTCGTCATGGATCCGGTCCCCCGCGGAGCGATTGAGAGAATTGGGCTCGGTCAGTCCCGAGTCAGAGGGCGCGATTGCCCCCTCTGCGTAGGAAACAGGCGGCGAGGGAATGTCTCGCCGCCTGCCACGATTGGCTTAGTAGATCCGGCTGCGCGCCTGCTCGAGGATCATCAGGACCTGATCAAGCGTCGAGGGATCGACCATGAACTGCTGGAAGCCCTGCATGGCGACCTGCGCCATCTCGGCCGGAGCGTCGCGGTCGAAGAACTGCGCGATGCCGCCCGTCGCATTGTTCGACAGCATGTCGAAGCCTGCGTTCAGGAACTCGTCGTCATCGACCTGCGAGTTGGCGTTAACCGGAAGCTGACCGAGGTTGTCGCCGTTGTTGATCAGCGTCTGGTTCTCGGCCGAAGCCACGAACAGCAGGAAGGCTTCCGCCGCTTCCACGTTCTCGGCGTTGGCCGCGATGTGGAAGGTGTCGGTGGGTGCGTCCTCGCCCGGCTCGATCGAGGGGTCGATCTGCGGGAACTGGTAGAAGCCCAGTTGATCGTCGCTCAGGCCCGCTTCACGCAGCGGTGCCACGGCGAAGTTGCCCATCAGGTAGGCGGTCGCCTCGCCGTTGACCATGAAGGGCAGCGCCTCCTGCCAGCTGTAGGACTGGTGGTCGTCGATGAAGGCACCCATTTCGATCAGGGTCTGCCAGTTCTCGAAGGTGGCGCGCACGCGCGGGTCGGTCCATTCGACTTCGCCTGCGGTCAGGGCCATGTGGAAATCATAGCCGTTGGTGCGCATGTTGAGGTAGTCGAACCAGCCGCCGGCGGTCCACAGGAACTGCGTACCGATGGTGTAGCAGGCACGGCCCGATTCCACGATCACTTCGCAGTTTGCCAGCTCTTCTTCCCAGGTGGTGGGCGCTTCAAGGCCAAGCTCTTCGAAGATGTCCTCGCGGTAGTAAACGCCCCACTGATAATACGTGTAGGGAACGCCCCAGATGCCGTCGTCCATGGTCATGGAGCCCTGCGTCGAGGCGAGCGTTTCCGTCAGGCCGCCCTCCTCCCAGAGGTCGCTGATGTCCATGAACAGGCCCGCGTCCACGTAGGGGGCCATGCGGTTACCGGCGTACCAGTTCACCACATCGGCGGTGCCGGATTGCAGCACGTTGCGGATCTGCGTCTTCCAGGCTTCGCGGTCGGTGATGACCAGCTCGACCTCGACCTCCGGGTTGGCCTCGGTGAAGCGGGCAACCATGTCTTCCATGACCGCGCGGGGCGCCGGGTTCGACATGTCGGAGAAGATGCGCAGCGGGCCGGAAACGCTGTGGCCGTCTGCGTGGGCAACGCCGGTAAGCATGGTCGCTGCTGCCAGTGCTGCCGCACCGGTCTTGAAAATGGATCGCATGGTGTCCTCCCTAGGATCTTACAAAAAATCTAGTTCCACTATGTGAAACTTGGTTTCTTATATTGAAATCTTAGTCCGAACCTGCCTAGTCTTGTCAACAGCAAAGCGCGGCATCGGCAGTCTGGCCCATGATCGCGAGCGGGAGGAAGCGGCGGGCGCGGCCCAATGCAGCAAGGGGAGACAAGACTTTGGCAGCCGATCACGCCGACAGCTCTGACGGGACCGTGGGTAAAGCACTCTCGGTGTTGGATGCCGTGGCAGGCTTCGGTCGCCCGGTCCGATTCGGAGAGATCCTGGCCGAGAGCCCGTTTCCCAAGGCGACGCTCTACCGGCTGGTTCAGGTGCTCACGAAGCAATCCATGCTGACCTACGACCCCGACCGACAGACCTATGCACCGGGCCTGCGCCTTGTCCGCCTTGCCCATGCCGCGTGGCAGACCACGTCCCTGGCCCCCGTGGCGCGCCCCTATCTCGAAGCGCTCGCCGCAGACGTGGGCGAGACGATCCACCTCGCACAGCTTGACGGCGGCTCGGTCCTCTACGTCGACAAGATCAACGCCCATGACCCTCTCAAGATGTATTCCCAGGCCGGCAAGGTCGCGCCCTGCTATTGCACCGGCGTCGGCAAAGCGATGATCGCCTTCCTGCCCGAGGACGAGTTGGAACCGATCCTGCGTCAGCAGAGCTTCCACGCCTTCACGGCCCACACCTACGCAGACGCCGCCTCCTTGCGCGAGGAATTACGCGCCATCGCCGAGCGCGGGCACGCCTATGACCGGGAAGAACACGAGCCGGGAATCATCTGCGTCGCCGTCCCGATCCGCACCCGCTCGGGTCGCGTATTGGGCGCGGTCTCGGTCACATCCTCGACCGAACGCACCACGCTTGCCGGGCTCGATGCCCATCTGCCGCGCATCCACGCCGCGGTATCATCCATCGCGGCGGAGGCGCAGGACTGGCGCTTTCCCGACGCAGCAGAATAACCTCAGGGAGGACGCGGCACATGTCGGGCCTGCAACTTACGAACGTCATCAAACGCTACGGAAACACCCAGGTTATCCACGGGATCGACCTGCAGATCGAGGACGGCGAGTTCTGCGTCTTTGTCGGCCCCTCGGGCTGCGGCAAGTCCACCCTCCTGCGCATGGTCGCGGGGCTGGAGGAGACGACCGAGGGAAAGATCGAGATCGGCGGCCGTGACGTGACCCGCGCCGACCCCGCCGCGCGCGGCGTGGCGATGGTGTTCCAGACCTACGCGCTCTATCCCCATATGACCGTGGCGGAAAACATGGGCTTCGGTCTCAAGATGAACGGCCACCCCAAGGCCGAGATCGACAGCAAGGTGTCCGAGGCCTCGCGCATCCTGAAGCTCGACGACTACCTCGCGCGCAAACCCAAGGCGCTGTCCGGCGGACAGCGGCAGCGCGTTGCCATCGGCCGGGCCATCGTGCGCGGCCCCGAGGTTTTCCTCTTCGACGAGCCGCTCTCCAACCTCGATGCCGAGTTGCGCGTCGAAATGCGGGTCGAGATCGCGCGGCTGCACAAGGAGATCGGCGCCACGATGATCTACGTCACCCATGATCAGGTCGAGGCGATGACGCTCGCCGACAAGATCGTGGTCCTGCGCGCGGGCTATATCGAGCAGGTCGGCGCGCCGCTCGACCTCTACAACGACCCCGACAACAAGTTCGTCGCGGGCTTCATCGGCAGCCCCGCGATGAACTTCTTCGAGGGGCAATGCACCGGCGGCGTCATCATCGTCCCGGCCCTTGGCGGCGCCGAGTTCTCCGCCCCCCTCTCCATGGTCGGCGACGGGCCGGTCACCGTAGGCGTGCGCCCGAACAAGGTGAGACTGGTCGAGGGCGACACGCACCGGGTCGACCTGTCCGAGCGTTTGGGCGGCGTCAGCTATCACTATGTCACCGCCGCCGACGGCGCGCGGATTGTCGTGGAGGCCCATGATCAGGAGGCACCGCCGTCCGGCAGCCCCACCGGCATCGCCTTTGACGTCGCCGACGCCTATTTCTTCGACGCCAAGTCCGAGCAGCGGCTTCGCTAACGCCGCTGAGGGCGGGCGCCGCAAGGCTTGTGTCTGCCCTTCAGCCCGCGGTCTCACACTGTTTGACCTGAGCCATCAGGTCATAGCCCCGTGGGGTTGCGAGGCGATCACACCGCCGCGCCACGCGAAGCGCCGCCTCATGTGAGAGCACCTTGCGCCACTGGTTTTTCTCCGGCTGCGCGTCCTTGGGCGTCCAAAGCCCCGGCGCGTGGTCGACCTGCGCAAACTCGAGAATCGCCGCGATACAGCCCGGCGCATCTGCGAGGATATCCTCGTATCGGATCTCCCGCGTGCGGCCCGACGCGACGCCCGCCACGGCGTCCCAGATTTCGACCGCCTCCGTCCAGCAGTTGATCGCGCCTTGCAAATCGGGGATCGAGACCTGGCGGCCCAGTTGCAAGCTCGCCACGACATTGAGCGGATTACGCACCAGATGCAGGATGCGCGCCCGCGGAAACTCCGCCATGATCAAGGGCAGGCCATAGATATTCTGCGGCGTCTTGTCGAACCACCGGAACGGCGCCTCGACGCCTTTGGCCGCCGCGAAAGCCGAGATGTAGCGCCGCTGGAGTTCTCCCTTCGATTGGCTGCGCCCGAGGATCAGGTCAAACACCTCCTCATCCACGCCATCCATCTCGCGATGCTTGCGCAACAGGGCATTGTTGCGGTGCTGCGTCATCCCGCTCGGGGTGCGAAACGGCTCCGCCCACCGCATGAAATGGGTTTCCTCCGGGCAGATCAGGTTCGGCACCCGCCGCAGCATGTCGCGCAGCCACGTGGTGCCGGACCGCATGGACCCGACGATGAAAAGCGGCGCCTTGTCCGCTGCGGGCGGGGGGAGTTTCGCTGTCATTCTGCCGCCTCCTTTGGCGCAATCTCCAGGTAGAGCGCCTCGATCAGACGCGCGACGGACGTGTCCTTCGGCTCCAGCGGAACGGCGGTGCCATTGGACGCGGCGGCCAGTGTTTCGCCCTGCGCCCCGAGAGAGAATCCCACCACGGGCAGGCCGGTGTCCAACGCCTCATGGGTCGTGAAAGAGAACGTCTCGGGCCAGATCGCCGGCACGAGCCACCCGCTGACCCCGTAGCGTTCGGCAAGGTCCGCAATCTCCTCCCGCCGATAGGCGCCATGCAGGATCACGTTGCGCGGCATGGGAATGGCGCTGTCGGCGTGCCCGATGACAACGAAGGTCTGACCCGGGTGCCGCATCGCCGCTTCACGCAACACCCACGCGCCCTTTTGATGGTTGATGTTGCCAAGGATGCCGATGCAGCCGCCATGGGCCGCCCGAACCCGGCGTACCTGCGTCGGCAACCTGTGGGGCCGCACTACAAGGGGAGCGTCCGGATAGGCCTCTCGCGCCAACGCGGCGGCTGCATGAGAGAAGGCCGTGACTTCCGACGCCGCAGCAACCAGCGCGCCCCATCTGTCGCGCCAGTGCGCGAGGCTGACAGTGGTCCCGTCAGGACGGCCAGCCGTGTGGTGCGGGTCAATGTTGTCGCGGTCGGGTGTGCCTAGGAACTCGCCTTGCTCCAGCAGCGTGTAGGAGGGCGAGAGCGGGAAATAATCGTGGAGCCTCAAGGCGATGGTGTCGTCGCGCCCCGCGCGGCGCAAAGCCAGAAGCGCGTCGGGCAGCGTGATCGGATCGCGGTCGCCCACGCCGCAGGAATAAATCAGGTCGAGCGCCGCAGCCGGGCGCAGGAGTCGTTTCACGACCGACAGGTCATCGGTCTGGCCGGATGTCGTCTGCCCTTTCACCTGCACCTCGACCTGCCACAGGCGAGGTCCGCCGACACGCAGGATCACCGCGGCGCCCAGCGCCTCGATCTCCATCTGCATCGCGATCTCGGCCCCGCCGCCCAGCGAATGCGCGAGGAAGACGGGAAGCCGCGCGCGGTGACGTGAGGCGAGGGCAATCCCCAGGGCGAGCCGCGGCGTGGCGAGCGGATCCTCCGAGATGAACCGCTGCACATTCGCGTCGAATACCGGGTATCGCCGTGAAATCAGAGCGTTGGACGCGCGCATCTGGCGCAGCTTCTCCTCCGAACCGAAGCTTTGCCCGCCGACATGCTCCACGAACAGCCGCGGCTGACAGAGATGCCGGGCCCCGAGCGCCTTTGTCTTCTGGCACCAGTCGACCTCTTCCCCATAACCCCGCCCAAACGCCGGATCGAGCCTTGGCACCTTCGCCAGCCAGGGCCGCGCCATGGCCATGCAGAAGCCGACGCCCGTCGGCACGTCCGTGACCGGCCCCACGCCCAACGTCGTCGCCACGCGGTCAATCGCGTCGACGTCGCCGTCGCCCAGCGCGATGCCGGGGCCGATTTTCGGTACCGACAAGACCTCCGCAGCGTTCGAGAGCGGCGTGACGGAGGCCGCGGCAGGATCCTCAAGCGGCGCGGTGAGGCGGCTGGCCCAGCCGTCGGGCAACATCGCATCGGTGTTCAGCAGCACGATCGGACCATCGCCCCCGCGCCTTTCAGCGGCTTCAAGGCCCAGGTTCACGGCGCCGATAAACCCGAGGTTCCTTGTCTGCGGCAGGTACGTCACCTTGCCGCGCCTCTCGGCCACCCACTCCTCCAGCCACGGCCCGAGCTCGGGGTCTGTGGAGGCATCGTTGACGGCAATCAGGTGCCAAGGCAGGTCCGTGCCCGCTTCGACCCGCGCCAGACATTTTTTGAGGTACGGCAGCGCGTTGTAGATCGGGAGGATGATGGTGACTTCCTCGCCAGCGGCAGCGTCAGGCTCACAGCGATGAGCCGGCAGCCAGGCAGGGTCGATCAGGTGGCCGCGGGCGGCCGTCTCCAGGCCCAAGGCGCGCTTGACGGCGGTCTTTCGCTGCGCTGTCGGGCGCCATTGATACTGCGCGATCGTCGGCAGGGACTTTGTGAGGTCTCGTAAAAACGCGCGGCGCAGGCGACGCCGCGCTCCGTTCGGCACCGCTTCATCGGGGTGGGATAGCGGCACACTTGCAACTTCGCCATCGTCGCGTTCCGCGTGCAATTTCAAGTGTCTGGCCGAGGCGGGGATGGCGCCCTCGAACCCTGTCTCCGGCGCGATCGCATTTTGCGCGGCCACATCGCCGCGGTAGATGTTCGGTGTCAGCCGGCGTTCCCCGCCCGCCCAGGTGACCTTCACATCGCGGGCCTTGGCCCAACCGGTGATCTCGATCACGTCGCCACGCCGCACGACCCGTTCAACCTGGCCGATACGCCGTCCGATCCGGCCCAGAGGCACGCCCCGCAGGCGATCCGCGTGCACCGCTGCATATCTCAGGTAGAGTGCTTGCAGACGACGGATCACCACGGGCGCCTATCCCTTCGCGGTGGTCGCCAGATAGCGGCCGTATTGGGTCTTGCCGAAGAGCCGCGCCCGTTCGACCATGTCGTCGGCGCTGATCCACCCGGCGGCAAAGGCGATCTCGTCAGGTGAGCCCACCTGAAGGCCCTGGCGCTGTGTGAGGGTTCGGACGAAATTGCCGGCGTCGAGCAGGCTTTCATGGGTCCCGGTATCGAGCCAGGCATAGCCACGCCCCATCCGCTCCACCGTCAGGGTGCCATCGGCGAGGTAACTTTCCAACAGGCTGGTAATCTCCAGCTCACCCCTCGCGGAGGGGGTGACGGCGGCGGCACGTTCCGGGGCCGATCCATCGAGGAAATAAAGCCCGGTCACCGCGTAGTTCGAGGGCGCGACCTCGGGCTTCTCGACGATGGCATTCACGCTGCCGTCCGGCGCGAAATCGACCACGCCGTAGCGCTCCGGGTCCGTCACGCGGTAGCCGAAAACGGTGCCGCCGGTCGTGATCGCATCGGCGGCAGACAGCGCCTCTGGCAGGCCGTGACCGAAGAAGATGTTGTCACCCAGAACCATCGCCGACGGCGCGCCGTCAAGGAAGTCTCTCGCAAGAATATAGGCCTGTGCCAGACCGTCCGGGCTCGCCTGTTCGATATAGGTCAGCGCCAAGCCCCATTGGCTGCCGTCCCCCAATGTCCGCTGGAATTGTGCCTGATCTTCCGGCGTCGTGATCACGGCGATTTCGCGGATGCCGGCCAGCATCAGGACCGACAGGGGATAGTAGATCATCGGCTTGTCGTAGATCGGCAGCAACTGCTTGGAGACGCCCACCGTGACCGGATAAAGCCGCGTGCCGGAGCCGCCTGCCAAGATGATACCTTTGCGCGCCATTCTCAGCGTCTCCGTCTTGTGAACTTTCGTCACGGGTAGCCTGTCTGCGAGGATTCGCCAACGATGCCTTGCCCTGCGACTAGTGCAGCAAGAGGGTTAAGATACCCTGAAACGTCTCAGATAATTCTCAACTCGGTGAGGACTTCGCGCAGGCCGCGGTGCCAATCGGGCCGCGAGATGCCGAACGCGGCATGCGTCCCGGCGCAATCGAGGCGCGAGTTCAGGGGGCGGGCGGCCGGGGTCGGGTAGTCCGCGGACGGGATCTCCGTCACCGCGACGTCCATCCGCGCCTCGGCGAAGATTGCCCGCGCGAAGTCGGCCCATGACACGTCAGGCGCGCCGGAAAAGTGGTAGGTCCCGGTGACCGAGGGATCGTGCTGCAGGCGTTCGGCCATGTCCACGCAGGCCCGTGCAATCGCGGCGGCAGGGGTGGGGCCGCCGATCTGGTCCGACACGATCGACAGGGCGTCCCGCTCCGCGCCCAGTCGCAACATCGTCTTCACGAAGTTCGCCCCATGGGCCGAGAAAACCCAACTCGTGCGCAGGATGGAATGGACCGCGCCCGTCATCCTGATCTCGCGTTCGCCCGCAGCTTTGCTGCGCCCGTAGACGCCCAGCGGCGCCACGGGATCACTTGGCGTGAAAGGGGCTACGCCAGAGCCGTCGAACACGTAGTCCGTTGAAATATGGACCAGCGGGATCTTCTTCGCGGCGCAGGCCTTCGCCATGGCGGCCGGCGCCGCGCTGTTGACCGTGAAGGCGAGCGCCTCCTCCTCCTCCGCACGGTCGACGGCGGTATAGGCGGCCGCGTTGATGACCGCAGAGGCGCCCGAGGCCATGATCACCTCGGCGCAGGTCTGCGGATCGCTCAGATCGGCGTCACCGCGCGACAGGGTGCGCACGCCCAGACGCGCCAATTCGCGCGCGACCTGCCCCGTCTGCCCGAAGGCCAACAGGCTCATGGCTTTGCCCCCAATCGCTCTCCCACGCCGTCCCGGTCCTGCAGCGCGCGCCACCAGCTTTCATTCTGCAAGAACCAGTCGACAGTCCTCTCCAGCCCTTCTTCCACGGTGACGGACGGCGTCCAGCCAAGCTCCCGCTCGATGCGGCTGGCATCGATGGCATATCGCAGATCGTGGCCGGGGCGGTCGGCAACGAAGGTGATCAGGTCCGCATGGGGGGCGTTCTCGGGGCGGCGGGCATCGAGCAAGCCACAGATGGTGCGCACGAGGTCGATATTGCTGCGCTCGTTGTGGCCGCCGATGTTGTAGCTGCGCCCCACCTCGCCTTTCTCCAGCACACAGAGCAGCGCGTCGGCGTGATCCTCGACATAGAGCCAGTCGCGAATGTTCCGCCCGTCGCCGTAGACCGGGATCGCCTCGCCCGCCAGCGCCTTGAGGATCACGACAGGGATCAGCTTCTCGGGGAAATGATAGGGCCCGTAATTGTTGGAGCAATTGGTCAGCAGAACCGGCAGGCCGTAGGTCTCGTGCCAAGCGCGCACCATGTGATCGGAGGCCGCTTTGGACGCGGAATAAGGGCTGTTCGGCGCGTAGGGTGTCTCCTCCGTGAACAGGCCGGTGTCGCCGAGGGTGCCATAGACCTCGTCGGTCGAGACATGGTGGAACCGGAATTCCTCTGGCCTGCCGCGCGCCTCCCAATGGGCGCGGGCCGCGTCGAGCAGCGTGGTAGTGCCGGTGACATTGGTGCGGATGAACGCGGCGGGACCGTCGATGGAGCGGTCGACATGGCTCTCGGCGGCAAGATGCAGGATCGCGTCGGGAGCGTGCCGTTCAAGGATGGCGTCAACGGCGGCGCGGTCACAGATATCCGCGTGCTCGAAGCTGTAGAGGTTCGACTCCGCCACCGGCGCCACGTTTTCAAGACAGGCGGCATAGGTCAGCGCGTCGAGGTTGATCACCTCATGCCCCCGCGACACGGCAAGACGGACGACCGCAGAGCCGATGAACCCGGCCCCGCCCGTGACGAGGATCTTCATGGCGTGGCCTCAAAGACAAAGGGGCTGTCCAGATCGGCAAACAGGGGCGCGGCGGCATCCTTGCCAGACAGAATCGGCGCGCTGTCGAGGCCCCAGTCGATGGCGACATCGGGATCATCCCACCGAACCGCGCCCTCGGTCTCGGGCGCGTAGAAATCGCTGCATTTGTAGATGATCTCCGTCCCCGGCTCTCGGGTGATGAAACCGTGCGCGAAGCCCTCGGGTACAAGGAGCTGCCGCCCGTTCTCGAAGGTCAGCTCCGTCCCGAACCATTTCCCATAGGTCGGAGAGCCTCTGCGAATGTCCACCGCCACGTCGAACAGGCGCCCCCGACCGCAGCGCACCAGCTTGGCCTGGGCGTGGGGCGGCGCCTGAAAATGCAGTCCGCGGATGGTCCCGGGCTCGGCGGAGAGCGAGTGATTGTCCTGAACGAAAGTCGTCGTGATCCCCTGCTCCGCGAAGCGCGCGGCGCTGTAGGTCTCGGCAAAGAACCCGCGGTCGTCACCGAAGCGCGGCGGCGTGATGATCAGGAGCCCGTCGAGCCCGGTTTCTTCTATTTGCATCCGCGTCGCCTGCCCTGCCTTCTCAACTTGCGCGACATTGCCATGGCCGCCCGCCCCCCGCAACGGGCGGCACCAAAGCCTTGCAAGGCTTTGTGCAAACCCTTGCAAGGGTTTGCGCGCCTCAGAGCCAGTCGAAGAAGCCCTCGCCGGCGCGCGCGCGCAGGTCCCGCGCCATCGCTGCGCCAAGGGCGGCGCCGTCCTCCACCGGAGCGCTGCGGTCATCGGTCAGCACCTCCGAGCCATCGGGGCGCAGGATCTCGCTGCGCAGGCGCAGCGTGCCGCCGTCCAGTTCGGCCAGCGCCGCGATGGGCGTCTGGCAGGAGCCGTCGAGCCCCTCGAGGAACGCGCGCTCCGCCGCCAGCCGCTGCCCCGTTTCCGGGTCGTGGATCGCGGCGAGCATGTCACCGGCGCGGCTGTCATCGGCCCGGCGCTCGATCCCGATCGCGCCCTGGGCCACGGCGGGCAGCATGTCCTCCACCTCGATCGCGGATTTCGCCACCTCCGCCATGCCAAGCCGCCGCAGGCCCGCCATCGCGAGGAAGGTCGCATCGGCCACGCCCTCTTCCAGCTTTTTCATCCGCGTCTGCACGTTGCCGCGGAACTCGACCACCCGCAGGTCCGGACGCCGCGAGATCAGCTGCGCCCGCCGCCGCAGCGACGACGAGCCGACGACGGTGCCCGCCGGCAAATCACGCAGGCTCTCGTGGTTCAACGAAACGAAGCTGTCGCGCACGTCCTCGCGCGGCAGGTTGCAATCGAGCACCAGCCCGTCGGGCTGCAGCGTCGGCATGTCCTTCATCGAATGCACCGCGATGTCGATCTGCCGGCTCAGCATCGCCTCTTCGATCTCCTTGGTGAACAGGCCCTTGCCGCCGATGGTCTTCAGCGCCACGTCAGCGTCGATCATCGCGCGGTTGTCGCCGGTGGTCTTGATCACCACGATCTCGAAAGCGGCCTCGGGCAGGTCGAACGCGGCCATCAGGCGGTCGCGCGTCTCATGGGCCTGGGCCAGCGCCAGCGGCGAGCCGCGGGTGCCAATGCGCAGGGGGGCGTCGGGGTCGGGTAAATTGATCGTCATGGGGCCTCTTCTCGCACGCCAACTCGGTTGACACGGCGGGTGTCTGTGACACTCATACCGAAAATTCGCGCCCCCACCACCGCAGCCGCAAGGATATCTGGCATGACCGACAAGAAAAAACTCCTCCGGTCCCTGGCGGGCGAGGCGATGGACGTGCCGCCGGTCTGGCTGATGCGGCAGGCCGGGCGCTACCTGCCCGAATATCGCGCCACCCGCGCGCAGGCCGGCGACTTTCTGTCGCTGTGCTACAACCCCGAGCTTGCCGCCGAGGTGACGCTGCAACCGATCCGTCGCTTCGGCTTCGACGCCTCGATCCTTTTCGCCGACATCCTGCTGATCCCCCAGGCGCTCGGCGCGGACCTCTGGTTCGTCACCGGCGAGGGGCCGCGACTCTCCACCATCACCAGCGCCGCCGATATGGCCGGCATGAAGACCAAGGATGACATCCACGAGACCCTGAACCCGATCTACGAGACGGTGCGTATCCTCGCGGAAGAGCTGCCGAAGGACGTCACGCTGATCGGCTTCGCGGGCGCCCCCTGGACGGTCGCCACTTACATGATCGCGGGTCAGGGCACGCCCGACCAGGCCCCCGCCCACAAGCTGCGCGAGGAAGATCCCACAACCTTCGACGCGCTGATGGACCTGATTACCGAGGCCACGATCGAATACCTCGACCAGCAGGTGAAAGCGGGCGCCGAGGTCGTGAAGCTCTTCGACAGTTGGGCCGGCTCGCTCAAGGGCGCGGCCTTCGACAAATACGCCCTCGCCCCGGCCAAGCGGATCATCAGCGAGTTGAAGGCGCGCCATCCGGACCTGCCGGTCATCGCCTTCCCGCGCGAGGCAGGTGACAAATACATCGGCTTCGCCAAAGCGGTCGGCGCAGATTGCCTCGCCATCGATACGGCGGTCGACGTCAAATGGGCGGCAGAGAACCTGCAGGTCGACGGCTGTGTGCAGGGCAACCTCGACCCGAAGCTGATGATCACCGGCGGCGAGGAGCTGGCATCGGAAGCGCGGCGCATTCGCGATGCGCTAAAGGGCGGCCCCCACGTCTTCAACCTCGGCCATGGCATCACGCCACAGGCTGATCCGGAAAACGTGCACGTCCTGTTGGAGGCGATCCGCAGCTGATCCCTGCGGGTGCGCTTCAGTCGGTCGCGAAGGGCACGACGCGCCGCTCTGCCCCCGGCAGACGGCGTAGCTGCCGCAGTCCCATGCGCAGCTGTCCCCGGACGCGACGCAGCTTCTGCCCGGCGGATTTCGCCGCTTTCGGACGCGCCTCACGGTCGATTGAGCTTTCGGTTTCGATCGGCGGCGTCAGCCCCAGGGCCGCGCAATGGTCCAACTGCACCGCCAGCGCCGGCACGGCCTGCCACGCCGTCACCTCGTAGGCCGCGCAGAGGATGCCGTCGGCCAGCCCCGGCGCCTGTGCCGCGCGGTCCAACAGCCTGCGCGCGCCCGCCGGACGCAGCACGTAGGCTGCCGCGCCACTGCGGTCCTGCCAGAGGCGGTGCATCGGCGCCTGCGGATGCGGCGCCCGCGCGATCAGCTTGGCGCGCCCGCGTGTCTCCAACGAGACCAGTTCAGCCTCGGGAAGCCCTTCTACCGCGCGCAGGAACGCCGGCGCATCACGGTGCAGAACAGCGTCATCCTCGCAGATCAGCAGCGGCGCATCCTCCGCCACGACCCGCTCCCACGCGATCCGGTGGCTGGCGAGCGCCGCCATTTCCGTGGTGCGCAACGGCCGCTCGCCCCGCTGCCAGTAAGCGTGGTCAGACGGTGGCGACAGCCTGTCGGGTGTGATGGCGTCCACCCTCTCGAAGGCAATGCCGAGGCGGGTGAGCTGCCCGGCCATGAAGGCCATGCGGGGCGCCTCAGAGGCAAGGTTGATGACCAGTGCCTTCACCCGTGAAGCTCCCCTCGGAAGGCAGCAAGATAGGCGTCCACGATGGCATCTTCGCTGAACATCCCGGCCAGCCGCGCCTGCCCCGCCGCCCCGAAGCGCGCGCGCAGGTCGGGGTTGTCTTTCAGCCGTTGCAGCCCGGCGGTCAGCCCGTCGAGGTCGTCGATCTCGACCATGATCCCGTCCACCTCGGGGCGCAGGAACCAGTCCGGCCCTTCGGCCCGCGTGCTGACCACAGGTACCCCGGCCTGCCAGGCATCGAGGATGACATTGCCCAGCGGTTCATGGCGCGAAGGGAAAGCCACCGCGTCGGCGGAGGCGAGATGATGGATCGGCTCATCGACCCAGCCGATGAAACGTGTGCGGTCCGCAATACCCGCCTCGGCGGCCAGCGCCTCCAGCGTGGTCCGCTCCTTGCCGTCGCCGATCAGCCAGAGATAGGCCCCCTCGATCCGCGCCGCCGCGCGAATGGCAAGGTCGAGGCCCTTGCGGTTCACGAAGCGACCGGCGGCGGCGATCAAAAAGGCATCCTCCGGCGTATCATGCAGGGCGCGATCCACCGCGACGGGTGTCACGGGGCGCGCGAAGTTCGAGATGACGAGGCCCGGACGCTCCCACCCCAAGCCTTCGCAATGGGTGATGATGTCAGGCGTGTTCGCCACCAGCGCGTCGCACCGGCGGAAGTGATTGAGGTGCTGCGGATAATCGCCAAGGCGCGTCAGCTTCACTGCGTCGGGCCAATCGGGAATGGCGCGCGCGGCGCGTGGCATCCAGGCGAGGATCGCATCGGGCTGCCATGTCCGACAGGTCTGGCGCAGCTTCCATTCGAGCCAGAAGCGGCTGAGCGAGAGATAGCGGTAATCGTTGCGGATCACCGGGCCGAGGGGCGCAATCTCGCCGTCCCACGAGCGGTTCGGCCGGATCGCGAAGCGCTGCTCCACGCCGCGACGGTCGAAGGCCTTGGCGAGGTTCACGAAGAACCGCTCGGCCCCGCCCTCCTTGCCGAAATGTATGTGGAGCACTTTAGGCGCTGTCATTTTCTCCTCCGGTGCCAGCGCAGCGCCGCCTGATAGGCGATCTGCGTCTTCAACCCGCGCCACAGCCGCTTCACGCCGCCGCCCGAGGCGTCGCGCCTTGCCTTGCCGATGGTACCCGTCACCGCCTGCTGATCGCCCACCTTGATCGGTGCGGGCAGCGTCAGGGCGACCCGCAGGCCGGTCTCCCAGAAATACTTCTGATCCTCGTCCACCGGACGGAAGAAGGGAACCGCATCGGCCACCAGCTTCCTGGCCGCAGCCTTCGTCAGCCCGTAACCGATGAGGCAGGTCGGCACCCGGTAGGGCACGACGAGGCGGATTTCCGGGGTCAACTGGCGCTCCGACACCAGCCGCGCGTCAGGATCAAAGGTGAAGAGCTTCACCATGTCCCAATCGCTGCCGCCATCCTCGGTCAAGGCCGCGAGGACCGGGGCCAGCGTGTCGTCGGCCTCGAAGTCATCCTCGAAGATGAACCCGCCCTCGGCCGCGCCCGCGGCAATCGCGCGCCAGGCGTCGATGTGAGAGAGGTAGCAGCCGATCTCGGCCGGCACGAGGTCATGACGCGCCCGCGCCGCATTGGCCCGGGCGTCATAAACCCTCTCGATGTCCGCCTCGGGCAACTCCCACCCATTCACCGCCTCGATCCGCCGAAACGCCAGCCCCTGCGCCGCAAACTGCGCCTGCGCGTTGCTCATCCGAACGGTATTGGCATCGAGGTTGATGACGTAGGAGGGCCAGGTTGGTAGAGACATCTCAGACCAGTCCGGTGTTCTCGAAAAGGATGGTTATACGCCGCAGCTCAGCCTTGATCGGTCGAAATCCCAGAGGAAGAAGACGGTCGCAGACATCAATGAACGTATGGCGCTGTTCAGGTCCGCGTTCGTAGCCACAATCGACGGCAATATAGTGCAACTTGGGCAACGTGGCTGTGGCACCGTCAAGGATTTCTGGCTCGGCTCCTTCTGCTTCCAGCTTCAGAATGTTGGGGCCTTCCTCGGACAGCGTGATCCCTGTGTCGTCAAGCCGAACAGCTTCCACGTTCCAACTGGTCGTGGCACGTCGGGACTCGAACGCGGAACTGTCGGCGCTGTCCGGCGCGGAATAGAACGTCAGCGTTTCGGTTTGGTGCCACAGAGCTTGGCGGCGGGTACGCGGGCTACCGTCAAAGTTGTTGATATCCACGCAGTCGGCTTCTAGAGGCTCAGGCTCGAAAGCGTGGTATGTGAGACCATTCGCCCTCGCCCAGATACCAAGCTCACCGACGTTTGCGCCACAATCTATCAGGACGCCACCCTCAGGCGCAGGAATGCTGGAGAGGCCGTACTCATCCGCCAGTCGGTCAGTTCGTGCTTTTATCCCGTTTTTATACAGTCGATGACGGGACCGACGGCAAATGACGATACTCTCGTCACCATGGCTGACTTTGTGCAAACCATCTTCGCGCAAGGCCTCCAGGCGGTGGGGACGCCCCCGCATTCCATTCATCGTGTTTGTCAGCTTGCAATACCGTTCGAGGGGCAGGCCATTGATGAAGCGGCGTTCTGCTCGCTTGAGGGCTTTCGACATGATCTGGCTCCGCCGAGGGGGCATGCGTAGTGCGTCTTGCACGCATCTGGCATGAAGGGGCAGTTCTAAGCAAGCAACCGGCGGTAGACCGCCAAGATCGCTTCGGCTTCCTGCTCGATGCGGAAGTTCTGCTCCACGTGGCGCCGCGCGGCACCTCCCTGCTGTTGGCGCAAGGCGGGGTCCGTGGCGTAACGGGTGATGGCGGCAGTCATGGCGAGGGTGTCTTGGGGGTCTACCAAAGTTCCCGTCTGCTCGGTCAGCAATTCCGGGAAGGCGCCGACGGTGGTGGCGATGCAGGGCACGCCGCAGGCCATGGCTTCCAGCGGCGTGAGGCCGAAGCCCTCCCACCTCTGGGGCGCCACGAAGAGGTCCAGCACGCGGTACCAATCGGCCATCTCGTGGACCGGCACCTCGGGCAGGAACAGCAGCCGGTCCGAGAGGCCCGCCGCCGCAACCCTCTCCTTCAGGCCGGCCTCGTAGGCCCCGTGCTCCGATGTGGCGCGGCCCATCACAAGGCCCACAGCCTCGGGATTTGCCTCTAGCACAGGGATCATCGCCTCGACGAAATCGCCCGTGCCCTTCTGCGCCCTGATGCGGCCATAACAGCCGATCAACACGCCGTCAGGCAGTCCGAGCCGCGCACGCAGAGCAGCGCGATCCTCGGGCGGGGTGAAGGTTGCCACGTCGATGCCGTGCAGGATCACGTCGGCGGGCCGCTCGAGGTAGCTCGCGGTCTTCTGCGAGGTGGCGATGACGTGGTCCATCTGCTCGATCAGCCACTTGGTATAGCCGGTGTGCTTGCGCTGCGAGGCGGAGGTAAAGAGCAATTTCAGCCGCTTGCGCAGCACGTGCTTCAGGGCCAGCCCCGCCAGCATCTCGGTATTGCGCCGGGCGTGCCAGACACGGGCCCCGCTCGGGCCGCGCCGCGCCATCGTCAACAGTTGCGAGAGGCGGATCTGCGGCACATGCCCCGGCAGATCAGGCGACACCGCAGCGAGCGCCATGGCGCGCGCCTGCAACGGCACCAGCCGCACAATGGTCGCCGTGACGCCCGAGAGCCGCTTCTTGAAGTTCGGCACCAGCACGTCGAGCGTATCGGGATCGGGGGTCAGGTCCACTTGGCGATCGGCGGCAAGGACATCAGGACGGCATTCGCATCGTGGCCGGTTTCCAGCCCGAACTTCGTGCCCCGGTCGTAGACGAGGTTGTATTCCGCATAGAGGCCCCGATGCACCAGCTGCGCCTCGCGGTCGGCCTCGGAGAACGCCTCGTGACGACGCTTCTCCACCACGCCGAGGAAAGCGGGCAGGAAGGCGCGGCCGACATCCTGAGTGAAGGCGAAATCCGCCTCCCAGTCGCCGGTGTTGTGATCGTCGTAGAAGATGCCGCCGACGCCCCGCGCGCGCTTGCGGTGGGGGATATAGAAATACTCGTCGGCCCATTTCTTGTAGCGCTCGTAAAGGTCCGCGCCATGGGGGTCGCAATGCTCTTTCAACGTCCGGTGGAAGAAGGCAGTGTCCTCGTCATATTCGATCGCGGGGTTGAGGTCCGAGCCGCCGCCGAACCACCACGCGCCGGGCGTCCAGAACATCCGCGTGTTCATGTGAACCGCCGGCACGCGGGGGTTCTGCATATGCGCCACGAGGCTGATCCCCGAGGCCCAGAAGCGCGGATCATCCTCCATCCCCGGCACGCCGCGGGCCGCCATGGCCTTCTGGGCGCGCTCGCCCAACTCGCCGTAGACCTCCGAGACATTGACACCGACCTTCTCGAACACCCGGCCGCCCCGCATCACGCTCATCAAGCCGCCACCGGCGTCCGAGCCGTCCTCGGAGGTGCGCTTGGTCTCGGTGACCTCGAAACGGCCAGCGGGCGCGTCGCCGCCCTGCGTATCTTCCACCTGTTCGAAGGCCGCCACGATCTCGTCGCGCAAGCTGCGGAACCACGTCGCCGCGCGTGTTTTGTGATCGAGCGTCAGGTCGAGCATCTTGGAGGCTTCCTTTTTGCAACACTGGCCGCCTTGTAGCAGAGCCACATTTCCTCCGCCACAAGGAGCCGCCTCTGCCCGGTGCCACATGTGGCACCATCGCGCCGGCAAACGACGAAATCTGTCAATTAAGTCCACTGGTTTGATTTTTCGGATCAGCCCCATGGATTTCACGCGAATTTTGACGTAGATTTCAGATCAATCGCCGCAACAGACGGCAACCAGAGGCAAATAGAGCAATCATGTTCGTACGGAATCTTCACGCCGCCCTTTTGGGGGCTGTCATGGTGTTCTTCACCGTGATCTCGGGTCCGGTAACAGCCGCACCCTACGCCGCGATGGTAATGGACGCTCGCAATGGCGAGGTCTTGCACTCGCGCAACGCCGATACCCGGCTCCACCCCGCATCGCTGACCAAGATGATGACCCTCTACATCGCCTTCGAGGCGCTGCGGTTGGGGGAAATCACGCTTGATACCGAGGTGCGCATCTCGGCCAATGCCGCCAACGAGCCGCCCTCCCGGCTCGGCTTGCGCGCGGGCTCCACGATCCGCCTGCGCTACCTGATCCGCGCCGCCGCGGTGCGCTCGGGCAATGATGCGGCCACTGCGATCGGCGAGGCGATCTCGGGCTCCGAGGCCGCCTTCGCGCGGCGCATGACCCGCACCGCCCGCGCCCTCGGCATGACGCGGACCACCTTCCGCAACGCCCACGGGCTGACCGAGGAAGGGCACCTCTCCACCGCGCGCGACATGTCGATGCTCGGGCGCCGGCTGATCTACGATTATCCCCAGTATTACAACCTGTTCTCCCGCGTGACGGCAGATGCGGGCATCGCCACGGTGCGCAACACCAACCGGGTCGTGCTGACAACCTATCGCGGCGCGGACGGCATCAAGACGGGCTACACCCGGGCCGCCGGCTTCAACCTCGTGGCCTCCGCGCAGCGCGGGGAAGAACGGATCATCGCGACGGTCTTCGGCGGGCGCAGTTCCGCGTGGCGCAATGACCGCGTGATGGAGCTGCTCGACATGGGTTTCGAGCGTGCGCCAAGCTCCGTGGCCCTGCGCACGCCGCCCTTGCCGACCTATGCCAACGATGGCGGACCCTCCGGCACCAGCAGCACGCCGCGCGGTCAACGGGCGCCGCAACGCTCCCTGCGGCCCATGGTGCGCCCCGGTGGCGGTGTCGATGCCACCGTGATCGCCGCCATCTCCGACGCGGTCGGCGCGGCGCTCGACCCGAACATGCTCGCGGAGCCGGAGGGCTCTGCCGAGGTGGCAGCCGCCGTCGATGCGGCGCTGAGCACGCGGTCGGTTCCGATGGAGCGGCCCTCCCCCCGACCGGAACCGCAAGCCGTGGTCGAGCCGGAGCCCGCCCCGATCCCGCCTCCAGAACCGGAGCTGGTGACGCGGGCGTCGTCCACCGGTTCGCGGCTCTACGGCGTGTCGCTCGGGTTGCAGACCTCACAGCACGCGGCGGAGCGCCTGCTCCTGCGCACGGCGCTCGCGGAACTGGGCACCTTCGACACCGCGCTGCGGCAGGTCGTCAACGAGACCCGAGGTTTCGACGCCCGCTTCGCCGGGATGACCGAGGAGCAGGCCAGCAACGCCTGCGCCCGCCTCTCGGCCCGCGACATGGCCTGCGAAACCTTCGGGCCCTAGCGGACAGCGCATCCAATATTTTGAAACGGCGGCCCTTGCGAGCCGCCGTTTTCTGTTCCGCGCCCGCCCCTACTTCGGGCGGTCGTCGTAATCCTCTCTCAGGATCCGGTGCGCGTCGCCTTCCGGGTCGTCGAACTGCCCCCGACGCAGGAGCCACCAGAACGCCACCAGCCCCAACCCGCCAAGCGCGAGGCTGACCGGGATGAGAAGACCAAGCACCTCCATCAGCGCAGCCTCAAGGCGTTGAGCGAGACGGTCAGCGACGACGACGACATCGCCAGCGCCGCGATCAGGGGCGAGCAGAGGCCCGCGACGGCCAGCGGCACGGCGAGCACGTTGTAGACCGAGGCGATGGTGAAGTTCTCCTTGATCCGTCGGCGCGCGGCGACGGCGGTTTCCATGGCGTCGAGGATCGGCGCCAGCGTTTGGCCCGTCAGCACCATGTCCGACGCGGCCCGCGCAGCCTCCAGCGCCGAGGCTGGCGAGATCGAGACGTCCGCCGCCGTCAGCGCCGCCGTGTCGTTCATCCCGTCACCGACCATGAGAACCCGCGCGCCCCCTTCCGAGAGCCCCGCAATGGCCTCGGCCTTGGCCTCGGGCCGAGCCTCCGCCACGACCTCCGCGATCCCCACCCGCGCCGCGAAATGACGGACCGAGGCCTCCATGTCGCCCGACAGCAGGATCACCCGCTTGCCCTGCGCGTGCAGGCCGGCGACCACCTCCGCCGCGCCTTCGCGCAACGTGTCTGCAAAGGCAATCGCCACCCGCGCGTTCTCGCCAACCGCAAGGTAGGTCGCCGTCGTCGGAAGCGCCTTCGCCCCGACCCAACCGGCGCGGCCCAGTCGCACCACCTGCCCCTGCCAGCGTCCCTCGATGCCGGAGCCGGGGTGCTCCACCACGTCGGATACCGCCGCCGGGCGCACGGCCCTGGCGCTCAGGCCCCGCGCAAGGGACGCGGCGAGTGGATGCGCTGATCCCTGCGCGAGCGCCAGTGCCACCGATTGCGCCTCCGCGCTCAATTCCTCCAACCCCAAGGGCTCCGGCGCGCCGTCGGTGAGCGTGCCGGTCTTATCAAAAACCACGGTATCGACCTCGGCCAACCGCTCCAGCGCCGTGCCGCTCTTGATCAGCACGCCCTTGCGGAACAGCCGGGCCGAGGCCGCGGTCGTCACCGCCGGCACCGCCAGCCCGAGCGCGCAGGGGCAGGTGATGATCAGCACCGCCGCCGCGATGTTGAGCGCCACCCGCAGGTCTGCCGTGGCAATGAACCAACCCACCGCCGCGAGCGCCGAGATGATATGCACCCCCGGCGCGTACAGCTTCGCCGCGGCATCGGCGAGCGAGGTGTAGTTGCCCCGCCCCGCTTCGGCCACGGCGACAAGGTCACCGATCCGCGCCAGCTCCGTGTCGCGGCCCGCCGCCTGCACCTCGACCGTGATCGGCCCCGTCAGGTTCGCCTCCCCCGCGTGGACCGCGTCGCCAAGTGCCACCGCAGCGGGGAGCGTTTCGCCCGTCATCACCGATCGGTCCAGCTCGGTCGCGCCATCGCGTATCACCCCGTCGACCGGAATGCGCCCGCCCGGCAACACGCGGACCCTGTCGCCCGCGCGCAGATCGGCCACGCCGACACTCTCGGTCCGCCCCTGCCCCACCATCCGCAACGCGCGCGGCACTTCCAGCGCGGCCAGCTCCTGCGCCGCCGAGCGCGCCGTCGCGCGGGTGCGGTGATCAAGGTAACGCCCCGCCAGCAGGAAGGTGCACAGCGCGATGGCCGCATCGAAATAGGCATGGGCGCCGCCCTGCGTGGTTTCGTAGAGCGAGGTGCCGACGGCCAGCGCGAGTGCCAAGGTGATCGGCACATCCATGTTCAACCGCCCAGCCCGCAGCGCGCCCCAGGCCGAGGTGTAGAACGGCTGGCCGGTGAAGATCACCGCCGGGATCGCGATGGCCGCGCTGATCCAGTGCATCATGTCCCGCGTCACGCCCTCGGCCCCGGACCAGACGGCTACCGACAGCAGCATGACGTTCATCATTGCGAAAACCGCAACCGCCAACCGCATCAGGAGCGCGCGGCCGCGGGCATCGACCTCGGTGGCGGCGAGGATGCCGGCATCCAGCTCATGCGCCTCGAACCCGGCGCGCTCCAGCGCCGTGCAGAGCGTTTCCACCGCCACCTCCGGATCGGCCTCTACCGCGACCCGGCGCAGCGTCAGGTTCACGCGCGCGTCAGAAACGCCCGGCTGCGACAGCAGCGCCCGCTCGACGCCGGAAATGCACCCGGCGCAATGGATGCCGGGCAGCGCGATCATCAGCCGCGCGGCCTCGGCCGTCGCCCCTGCCATGTGCTGCGCCAGCGGTGCCGCGTCACAGGCCGGGCATGCCGAGGCGCGCGGGGGATCGGCAAGGGCCGTCATGGCGCGGTGACCGTGAAGGTGATGTTGTGGCGATACTCGGTGCCGCCCCGCGACAGGCCGACCATGCGCAGGCGCCAGCGGCCCTCGGCCAGTTCGGCGGGCGCGATGAGCGTGCCGTTCGGCCCCCGGCTCAGCGCCAGCAACTGGTCGTCGGTCCGCGTCGTGGGCCGGGTCAGCAGCGCCTCCAACTCCGCCGGATAGACCGGCCGCCCCGCCCCATCAACGAGGGTGAGGATCACCTCCCCCTCCGCCGCCGCGACCGAGGCCTCCCACCCCAGCGCCTCCTGCGCCTCGCGGCGTAGATCGAAGGTCTGGCTGTCGGCGTAGCTCGACGAGACCTCCAGCCCCGGAAAGGTCGAGACCGCCTGGAAAGCCATGAACAGGTTCACCGCGATGATGACGCCGAAGCCGCCGCCGAAGATGCCGAAGATATGCCAGCCGTTGAGCCCGCGCGCCTTGTCTGTCCGTACCGTCATGGGGTGCCTCGTCCGAAGAAGGTTTGTGCCTGATAGGCCCGTTCGTTGGTGCCAAAGGCCTCGACCCAGAACCGCAGGTCCGTGCGTTCCGCCGTGGCCGCCGGATCATCGGGGCGGGCAATGACATAGACACGCTGCAGCATCGTCTCATCCGCCGGCACGTCCACCATCAGGCTCTGCCGCCCTTCCAGATCGATGCGGAGCACCTCCTCCGAGGTCAGCCCGATCCGGAAAACAGCATCTTCCTGCGTCATGTTGCGGATGCGCACGTCATAGGTGTTGCGGATCGAGCCGTCCGAGAGCGTCACGTATTGCGGATTGCGCACGGCGGCGACGGTCAGCCCGATTTCCGAGCGCACGAAAAGCGCGATGACAAGGCCCACGCCGATCAGCGACCAGAGCGCGGTGTAGATCAGCGTGCGCGGCCGCAGGATATGGCGCAGCACCGGCACCTTGGCGTTGCCCGCGCGCTCATTCGCCTCATCGGTCAGGGCGAGGTAGTCGATCAGCCCGCGCGGCTTGCCGATCCGGTCCATGATCTCGTCGCAGGCGTCGATGCAGAGCGCGCAGGTGATGCATTCCATCTGCTGCCCGTCGCGAATGTCGATCCCCATCGGGCAGACGTTCACGCAGGCGTTGCAATCGATGCAGTCACCCATGGCCTGCACCTCGGGCGCGGCATCCGTGGTGGCGCCGGGGGCGGCCCCCGTCACCAACGGCCCGGCGAGGTGCGATTCCGCGATGGCCTTCTCGGCCAGCGCACGGCGGCGCTTGCCTTTGCCGCGCGGCTCTCCCCGCCAGTCGCGGTAGGCGACGGTCAGAGAATGCTCGTCCATCATCGCCGCCTGGATGCGCGGCCAGGGGCAGGCATAGATGCAGATCTGCTCGCGTGCGAAGCCGCCGAAGAGGAAGGTGGTGGCCGTCAGAACGGCGACGGTGGCATAGGCCACGAAGGCGGCCTGCCCGGTCACGAGGTCGCGCAGCAGCGTCGGCGCATCGGCAAAATAGAAGACCCAGGCCCCGCCGGTCGCCACGGCGATCAGCAGCCAAACGGCCCATTTGGCAAGCCGCAGCCGCCACTTGCGCAGGTCCCATGGCGCGTTCCACAGGCGCATCCGAGCGTTGCGGTCGCCCTCGATCCAGCGCTCGACGGTGTAGAACAGGTCGGTCCAGACGGTCTGCGGGCAGGCATAGCCGCACCAGACCCGCCCAAGCGCCGAAGTAAAGAGGAACAGGCCGAGCCCCGCCATGATCAGCAGGCCCGCGACGAAATAGAATTCGTGGGGCCAGATCTCGATCCAGAAAAAGAAGAACCGCCGACCCGCGATGTCCACCAGCACCGCCTGATCCGGCAAGCTCGGGCCCCGGTCCCACCGGATCCAAGGGGTGACGTAGTAGATCCCGAGCGTCACCACCATGATCGCCCATTTCAGGCTTCGGAAAGGGCCTTTGACCTTCTTGGGGAAGATAGGCTCCTGCGCCGCATAAAGCTTTGGCGGAGCATCGGTTGAAGACATGGGGAATCCTGGGAATCGGTTTCTGTTCGCACCTCAGGACTAGGAGGAAGCGCCGCCGCCTTCCTTGATTTGGATCAAGCCGTCCCGACAAATTCCTGTCGCGCACGAAAAGGGGCAGCCCCGGTATCCGGCGGCCGCCCTTTTCGGTCGTGATCTCTTCGTCAGTGTTTAAGCGGAGGGCGTCGGGATCGGGTCATCCTCGTCAACCAGCCCGCGGGTGATCGCCTCGTCACGCGCGATCCAGAACTCGTCGTGATAGGTGTCGATCGGATGGCCCGAATTCGGCTCGGCGTTCGCGTATTGCGCCGTGTTGTTGTAATGCTCGAGCAGTTGCTGATCTTCGAAGCCTGCCATCCAGGTAGAATATTCCTCGTAGATGCCGGGGTTATGCGCGTCCCATTGCTGACGCTCGAACGCGCTGCCGAACCGCGTGTTGATCTCCTGATCAGCCATCTGGCTCGCGACATCGCCCGAGATGTTCTCGGCGCCGCCGGAGACGACAAGCGTCGTGGCAATGGCGAGACCCGCGAGCGCGGCAGTCAGGACGACCCAATCCACGGTTACGGCGCCGTCTTCGGACTGAATGTACTGCGCGGTGGTGGAACGAAGGGACTTCATGACGGGGCTCCATGTTTCGAAGTGTGCTGCAACTTGGTGCAGGGAAAATCCGGTTGCCCTAGGGGAATTGCGAGGTGAAATCGGTACAAATTCAAGGCAAAGGCCTCATATTGCGGCAAGGTTGCCTTAATCCTTTCCGCCCTGCGCTGCGGGTGCCGAGGGGGTGGGAAGCCCTGCCATCGACGGCCCGTCGCGGACGCGCAGTGTCGGAAGGCAATTGCCTGAAGGGCGACAGCCCCACGCGATAGCGCGAACAGGGCGTGGGGCTGTGCCGGGCACGCGCCGATGGAAAGACGCGTACCGTCCGGAGACCGGGGCGGGCGCTATTCGCCGCCGCCCCGGCTGTGAACATAGATCGCCGTGGCGCGGGTCTCGGCCTCGCTCAACCGCCCCGACCAGGGCGGCATCACCCCGAAGCGCGCATGGCGCACGGTTTCCTCGATCGCCTCGGGCGAGCCCCCGTAGAGCCAGATCCGGTCCGTCAGGTTCGGCGCGCCGAGGATGCGGTCGCCGGCTCCGGTATCCCCGTGGCAGGCCGCGCAATTGTCGAGGAAGACCGCCTCCCCCGCCATGGCCAGATCGGCATCGGCCTCCTGCTCCGACACGCTGAGAACGTAGTGCACGACCTCGTCGATCTCCTCGTCGGACAGGATGCCCTCGAAGGCAGTCATCTCGGACCAGCGCGCGTCGGGGTCTTCCTCGTTGCGGATGCCGTGAGCGATGGTGAGGTGGATGTCCTCCACCGTGCCGCCCCAAAGCCAGTCGTCGTCCAGCAGGCTCGGATAGCCCGAGGCCTGCACCCCCGCCGCCCCGCGGCCGTGGCATTGCGAACACCATGTCGCAAAAGTCGCGCCGCCCGACTGGATCGCGAAGTTGTAGAGGTCGGGCGTGCCCTCCTGCGTGACGCTCGTAAGATCGACCTGCGCAAGCTCGGCCCGAAGATCGGCGTTGAGCGCGTCGTAGCGGTCGATCTCGCCTGCCACCTCGGCGCGGGTGGAATACCCCAAGAGTCCCGGCGTCGCGCCAGAGATCATCGGCCAGGCCGGGTAGGCGATGGTGTAGGCCACGCCCCAGAGGATCGTCGCGTAGAGGCACCAGAGCCACCAGCGCGGCAGCGGGTTGTTGAACTCGCGGATGCCGTCCCACTCGTGACCGGTGGTCTCGGGATCATCGGGATGCAGGTTGGAATGATCTTGATCGGTCATTGGCGGGGCTCCCTTGCATGGGCCGCTTGGGCGTCCGCATCAGCGGCGGGCCTGTCGTCGTGACGAAACGGAATATCGGCCGTGTCCCGGTGCACGCCCCGCGATCCCGGCCGCAGGGCGAAAAGGACGAAACCTGCGAAGCTGAGCACGAGGAAAACGGTGCCGATGCTACCGGCGAGCTCTCTCAATACGGTGTAATCTTGCATCTTTTGCCCCTCCCTATCGGCTCTCTTCCGGCGTAAAGGTCGAGAAATCGACCATCGTGCCCAGCACTTGCAGGTAGGCGATCAGCGCATCCATCTCGGTCACGGCCGGGTTGCCGTCGAAGTCGCGCTGCTGCGCGCCGGGATAGCGCTCGGTCACGCCGGTATCGCCGAAGTCCGTCGCCTGCTCCACGAAATCAAAGCGCGCGTTCTCGATCATCGCGTCGGTGTAGGGCACACCGACGATGCGATGGGTTTGCATCAAGTCGGCCACCGCTTCGCCGTCCAGCCGGGTGTCGGCAAGAAAGGCGTAGGAGGGCATGATGCTCTCGGGCACGACCGACTGCGGGCTGATCAGGTGATCGTAATGCCACTCATCCGAATAGCGCCCGCCCACCCGCGCCAGGTCCGGCCCGGTCCGTTTCGAGCCCCAGACGAAGGGGTGGTCGTACTGGCTTTCGGCGGCCAGGGAGTAATGCCCGTAGCGCTCCACCTCGTCGCGCATGGGTCGGATCATCTGGCTGTGGCAGACGGTGCAGCCCTCGCGGATGTAGATCTCGCGCCCTGCCAGCTCCAGCGGCGAGTAGGGGCGCACGCCCTCCACATCCTCGATGGTGTTCTCCAGGTAGAACAGCGGCGCGATCTCCACGACGCCGCCGATGGTCACGACCACGAAGCTCAGCGCCAGAAGCAGCGTCGCGTTGCGCTCGATCTTGCCGTGGTGGCGAATGAACCACGATTGGTGCGGCAGTTCGTTCGGGATCTCCTCCGGGAAGTCGGAAACGGTCGAGACCTTCGGATCCTGCTCGGGCGGGGTGATCTTGTCGTTGGTGGTGGTCATCTCTCCGACCCTCCTTATTCTGCTGGCACGGCGGAGTTGGTGTCGGCCACGGCCTCACCACTGCGCACCGTCATCCACAGGTTCCAAGCCATGATCAGGGCGCCCGACAGGAACATCACCCCGCCCAGACCCCGGACCACATACATCGGGAATTTCGCTTCCACGGTGTCGGCGAAGGAGTTCACGAGGAAGCCCTGCGCATCCACTTCACGCCACATCAGGCCTTCCATGATGCCCGTCACCCACATCGACGCGGCGTAGAGAACGATCCCTACGGTCGCGAGCCAGAAGTGCCACGACACGGCACGGACGGAGTAGAGCGAGGCCTTGTTCCAGAGTTTCGGGAACAGGTAGTAGAGCATCCCGAAGGTGATCAGCCCGTTCCAGCCGAGCGCGCCGGAATGCACGTGGCCGATGGTCCAGTCGGTGTAGTGGGACAGCGAGTTCACCGCCCGGATCGACATCATCGGGCCCTCGAAGGTCGACATGCCGTAGAAGGCCAGCGAGGTCACCATCATCCGCAGAACCGGGTCCGTGCGCAGCTTGTCCCAGGCGCCCTGCAGGGTCATCAGACCGTTGATCATGCCGCCCCACGACGGCATCCAGAGGATCACCGAGAAGACCATGCCGAGCGTCGCCGCCCAATCCGGCAGGGCGGTGTAATGCAGGTGGTGCGGCCCGGCCCAGATGTAGAGGAAGATCAGCGCCCAGAAGTGGATGATCGACAGCTTGTAGCTGTAGATCGGGCGGTCGGCCTGTTTCGGGACGAAGTAATACATCATCCCCAAAAAGCCCGCCGTCAGGAAGAAGCCTACCGCGTTGTGGCCATACCACCACTGGGTCATCGCGCTCTGGACGCCCGACATCACCTGCACCGAGCGCGACCCGAAGATCGAGACCGGCACCGCCATGTTGTTGACGAGGTGCAGCATCGCCACGGTGACGATGAAGGCCAGCAGGAACCAGTTCGCCACGTAGATATGCGGCTCCTTCCGGGTCAGGATCGTGCCCATGTAGACCACGAGGAAGGCGACCCAGACGATGGTGAGCCAGAGGTCGACGTACCATTCAGGCTCGGCATATTCGAGGCTCTGGGTCGCGCCCAGAACGTAGCCGGTGGCCGCCAGTACGATGAAGAGCTGGTAGCCCCAGAAGACGAACCAGCTCAGGTTGCCGCCCCACATCCGCACCGCGCAGGTGCGCTGGCCGATGTAGAAGGTCGCCGCGATCAGGGCGTTACCGCCAAAGGCGAAGATCACCGCGCTGGTGTGCAGCGGGCGCAGGCGGCCGAAGTTCGCATAGGGCTGCGCCCAGTCGAAGTTGAGCGCCGGGAACGCCAGCTGGAAGGCGATGAAAACGCCCACCAGGAAGCCCGCGCAGCCCCAGAAAACCGTGGCAATCGCCGCCGCCTTCACCGGCCCGTCCATGTATTCGTTTTTAGGTGCCGCCGGTTTCTCGTCGCCTGCCGTGCGCAGGAGCCAGAGGAAAAGCCCGCCGGACACCAGCATGATCAGCATCGCGTGGACCTTGTAGGCCAGATCCAGCCCGTAGTTCGCGGCAATCGCCGCCAGGACCGTGATCAGCCCAAGGATCGCAAGCTTCACGTAATCAAGCATCGATCGTCCCCTCAATTGTGCTCCGAGCTGACAGCGGGACCACGTCCGCAGCTGTCACCCAAAGCTGTTCCATCGCGGCCTTATTCGACGATCGCGGGGAGAGTGACCTTGATCTGGGTCAAGAAGGGGAAAGTTTTGAAAGAGCTTGGGCGCGCCAATGCCTCACTTCGGTCAAGAACCTGTAATCATGAGATAAAATTGACCGCTCAAGTCTGCGCACCCCGGCAGGGCCGGCGCCGGACCCGCCTCCGATGGCCGAATTCAGGCCAGAACGCCGCTCTCGGCGTCGTCACCGGTCTCGCCCAGCAACCTGTCGAAATCCGGCACGATGATCTGTCGCTTGCCCTCCAGCAGAATCACCCCGTCCCGCTTCAGGCCCGAGATCTGGCGGCTCACCGTCTCCAGCGTCAGCCCGAGGTACTCCGACATCGCCTCGCGGGTCAGCGGCAATTCGAACCGCATGTTCACCCCCGGCCGCGCCCCCGCGGCACCGGCGTTGCGACGCGCCAAGATGGCAAGAAAGCTCGCAATCTTCTCCCGCGCCGTCTTGCGGCCCAGGATCAGCATCCACTCCCGCGCGGCGTCGAGCTCGTCGAGGGTCATCTCCAGCAGCCGCTGGCTCAGATGCGGCGTGCCCTCCATCATCTCGTGGAACGGCTTGCGGCGGAAGCAGCACAGTGTCACCTCGGTCGTCGCGGTGACATCATAGGCCACCCGGTCCCGGTTCGGCCGACCTATGAAGTCCGAAGCCAGCAGCAGTCCCACAACCTGCCGCCGCCCATCCTCCATCGTCTGGGTCAGCGTCGCCACGCCGGTCACCACGGAGGCCACGAAATCCATCGCGTCGCCCGCCCAGACAATCACCTCACCGGCGGCATAGGTGCGGTAAAACTTCACCGCCTCCAGCTGCTCCAACTCGTCCGCATCGCAGCGCGCGCAGACCGCACGGTGACGGATCGGACAGTCCGAACAATCGCTGTTTACCTTGAACGGATGTGGTCGGTGGTTCATGGGACGCCCCTTTTCCCCGGAACAATCCCTGGCGTTTGATCTGCATCAAGGCGCCTGTCCCAACAGGGGCGTAGAATAACCCCATGCCCCCCCATGCTCAACTGCGGCGTATCAGCGTATACGCCCCGCTAAGCGTGCCACAATCACACCGCTGAAAAAAGCACGCCACGCTCCCCCTTCATCTTGGCCAATACAACTCAATCCCGCCCTCGCCTCCACGCAGCGCGCACGGTGGCACGCCAACAAGGGCCCCGCGTCACCAAGTCCGCACATGAAACCGCGCTGCAGCCAGCCCCGCTTCAGGCAGGCTCGATCTCGCCAAAGGCGGCTTTCATCAACTCGCGTGTGTAGTCCGTGCGTGGGTTGGCGAAGAGGTCTTCGGTCCGACCGGTCTCCACCACGTCGCCCTGCTTCATCACCATCACCTTATGCGCCAGCGCCCGGACGACCTTCAGATCGTGGGAGATGAACAGGTAGGCGAGGTTGTGATCGCGCTGCAGGCGCCGCAGAAGCTCTACGATCTGCACCTGCACGGTCATGTCGAGCGCGCTTGTCGGCTCGTCCAGCACCACGAGCTTCGGCCGCAGGATCATCGCGCGGGCGATGGCGATGCGCTGGCGCTGACCACCCGAGAATTCATGGGGGTAGCGGTGCATCATGGCGGGGTCGAGGCCCACTTCCTCGAGGATCTCTCCGACGCGCCGGACCTGGCCTTTCCGGAGGCCCTGCACCTCCAGACCCTCCGCCACGATCTGCCCCACGGTCATGCGCGGGCTGAGGGAGCCGAAGGGATCCTGGAACACGATCTGGATGTCCTTGCGGATCGGGCGGAGCTGCGCCTTCTCCAGCGTGTCGATGCGCTGGCCCATGAACTCGATCGGCCCTTCCGAGCGGATCAGCCGCATGATCGCGAGCGCCAGCGTGGTCTTGCCCGAGCCGCTTTCACCGACGACGCCGAGGGTCTCGCCCTCGCGCACCGAGATCGTGGCGTCGTTGACCGCTTTCACATGGCCCACGGTGCGGCGCAGCAGGCCGCGCTGGATCGGGAACCAGATCCGCAGCCCGTCGGTGCGCAGCAACTCCTTGGCGCCCTCGGGCACCGGGTCCGGCGTGCCTGTGGCCTCGGCGCCAAGCAGCTTGCGGGTATAGGGGTGACGGGGGTTGGAGAAGATCTCGGCGGTCGGCCCCTGCTCGACGATCTCGCCGCCCTGCATGACGCAGACCCGGTCAGCGATGCGGCGCACGATGGTGAGGTCATGGGTGATGAACAAAAGGCTCATCCCCTCGCGCCGCTTCAGGTCGGCCAGCAACTCCAGGATCTGCGCCTGAATGGTGACGTCGAGCGCGGTCGTCGGCTCATCCGCGATCAGCAGCTCCGGCCCGTTGGCCAGCGCCATGGCGATCATCACACGCTGGCGCTGGCCGCCCGATAGTTGGTGCGGATAGGCGCCAAGGCGGCTTTCGGGGTCGCGGATGCCCACCTTGTTGAGCAACTCGATGATCCGGACCCGCGCCGCCGCGCCGCGCAGGTTCTGGTGCAGCGCGAGGCTCTCGGTGATTTGCCGTTCCAGCGTGTGGAGCGGGTTCAGAGAGGTCATCGGCTCCTGAAAGATGAAGCTGATGTCGTTGCCCCGGACGCGACGCAGCTCGGCCTCGGAGGCGCCGACCATCTGCGCGCCATTGTAGGTGATCGAGCCGGTCGTCGTGGCCGACGGCGGGAGCAGGTCGACGGTGGAAAGCGCGGTCACGGATTTGCCAGAGCCGCTTTCCCCGACCAGCGCCACGGTCTCGCCCTTGTCGACATGGAACGACACCCCGCGCACGGCATGGACCGTGCGGCCATCCTGCGCGAAATCGACGGAGAGGTCGCGGACGTCCAACACGCGGGTCATCGGGTCAGTCCTGCGTCAGAGAGGGTCATTGGAACGTCTTTCTGGGGTCGAAGCCGTCGCGGATGCCCTCGAAGACGAAGACCAGCAGCGAGAGCATGACGGCAAAGGTGAAGAACGCGGTGAACCCGAGCCACGGGGCCTGCAGGTTGTTCTTGGCCTGCAAAGTCATCTCGCCGAGGGACGGCTCGGAGGAGGGCAGGCCGAAGCCAAGGAAATCCAGCGAGGCCAGCGCGCCGATGGTGCCGGTCACGATGAAGGGAAGCATCGTCAGCGTGGCAACCATCGCGTTGGGCAGCACGTGACGGTACATGATCTTGCCGCTGCCGACGCCGAGCGCGCGGGCGGCGCGGACGTACTCGAAATTGCGCGCCCGCAGGAATTCGGCGCGCACGACGCCAACGAGGCCGGTCCAGCTGAAGGCCACCATGAGGCCTACCAGCAGCCAGAAACTCATCGGGAAGATCGTGGCCATGATGATGATGATGTAGAGGCTCGGCGTCGCGCTCCAGATCTCGATTGCGCGCTGCACCAGCAGGTCCAGCAGACCGCCAAAGAAGCCCTGCACCGCGCCGGCAAAGATGCCGATGACCGAGGCGAGGAAGGTCACGATCAGCGCGAAGCTGACCGAGAGACGGAAGCCGTAGATCACCCGCGCCATCACGTCGCGTGAGGTATCGTCGGTGCCCAGAAGGTTGGTGCCCCGGATATCTTCGGGCAGAAGCCCCCACCGCGCGTCCATGACCGGGTTGCCTGCCTCGTCCAGCACCGGCGCGCCATTCTCCACGACGGGCACTTCGTAGCTGCCGATGACATTGGGCGGCGCGGGCGCGACGCCGGGGCGGTCCACGATGGAGGAATAATCATGGGGCACCAGCGGCCAGATGATCGACCCCTGCTGCACCTCGGTGCCATTGAACGATCCGGACGCCTCGACCTCGTCGATCACCGCCTCGGGGTCGTCCCAACACTCTTCCAGCCCGCCCGAGATGATCAGGCATTGCACCTCGATATCGCGGTAGACGGCCTCGGTGCGGAAATCGCCGCCGAAGGCCGTTTCGGGGTAGAAGTTGAAGATCGGGTAGAAGCGCTCGCCCTGATAGGTGACCAGCAGCGGCCGGTCATTGGCGATCAGCGGCGCGAAGAGGCTGAGCCCGTAGAGCAGCAGGAACAACCAGAGCGACCAGAATGCCCGGCGGTTGGCCTTGAAGTTGCGCCAGCGACGGCGGTTGAGCGGCGAGAGCCAGCCTTTGCGGGGATCATCCATCGGCGTGGGATCGCCTCCGGGGTCACGCGGAACGTGGGGCAGGATCGGCTGGTCGGCGGGCAGTGTCATGCGCTCAACCCTCCCGCTTCTCGAAGTCGATCCGGGGATCGATCCAGACGTACATCAGGTCCGAGATGATGCCCACGATCAGGCCGATCAGGCCGAAGACATAGAGCGTGCCGAACATCACCGGGTAATCGCGGCTGACGGCGGCCTCGAATCCCAGACGGCCCAGACCGTCGAGCGAGAAGATCGTCTCGATGATGATCGAGCCGCCGAAGAAGACGCCCACGAAGACGGCCGGGAAACCGGCGATGACGATCAGCATGGCGTTGCGGAAGACGTGACCGTAAAGCACGCGCCGCTCGGGCAGGCCCTTGGCCTTGGCGGTCATCACGTATTGCTTCTTGATCTCGTCAAGGAAGCTGTTCTTCGTCAGCAGCGTCAGGGTCGCGAAGGCCGAGATGGTGGAGGCCAGCACCGGCAGGGTGATGTGCCAGAAGTAGTCGCCGATCTGCTGCAGCAGGGTCATGTCCTCAAATCCGTCCGAGGTCAGGCCGCGCAGGGGGAACCATTGCAGGTAGCGCCCGCCTGCGAAGAGCACCAGCAGCATGATCGCGAAAAGGAAGCCGGGAATGGCGTAGGCCACGATGATGATGCCCGAGGTCACGCTATCGAAGGTGGAGCCATCGCGCACCGCCTTGCGGATGCCGAGCGGGATCGAGACGAGGTAGGCGATCAGCGTCGACCAGAGGCCGAGAGTGATGGAGACCGGCAGCTTTTCCTTCACCAGTTCCAGCACGCCGATGGAGCGGAAGTAGCTGCGCCCGAAATCGAGGCGCAGGTAGTCCCACATCATCATGCCGAATTGCTCCAGCACCGGGATATCTTCGGCGAAGCATTCCTCGGCATCGAGGTCCGGGATCCCGGTGAACCCCTCCTCGCAGACCACACGCGCGAAGCGGAACTCCACCCGCAGGCTCTCGAGAAACTGCGGCGGCAACCCGCGCGCGCCCTGATAGCCGCTGTCGAGGTCACTGTCGCCCATCGCCTCGGAGCCGCCGCCGGAAATGCCGGCGAAGACATCGCCCTCGCCTTCCAGCTGCGCGATGACCTGATCGATCGGGCCGCCGGGTACGAATTGGATGAGCAGGAAGTTGACCATCATCACCCCGAGCAGAGTCGGGATGACGAGCAACAGACGTCTGAGGATATAGGCTCCCATAGTGGCCTAGAACGCCCCTTGGTCGCGCAGGGCCTGCTCGGCCTCGGGGTCGATCCACCAGAAATCGAGGAAGCCGAGGGAATAGGGCGGCAGGTTCTCGGGGTAGCGGTACATGTCGTAATAGGCGACCCAGTGGTTGGGGTTGTACCATTGGCCGACACGGATCACCCGGTCGCGCAGCACGCGGTCGAGTGCGGTCACGGCGACGTCCAATTCTTCGCGGGTCTCGGAATTCACCACGATCTCGATCAGCGCGTCGATGCCTTCATCGGCAAGGCCCGGCACGTTGAAGAGGCTTTCGTCGGCCCCGATGGAGCCGAAATACTGCCGCAGTCCCGAGCCCGGCTCGTATCCCATCGGGAAATGGTCGGTGATCATGTCGAAATCGGCGTCGCGCTGGCGCTGCTGCAACTGGGCGTTGTCGACCCGGCTGAGCGAGGCGTTGACGCCGATGGCGCGGAGGTTCTCGACGTAGGGGTTGATGATCCGGTCAAAGAGCGGCGAGGAGTTGAGGAATTCCACGTCCAGCGTCTCGCCGTCGGCATTGCGCAGCATCCCGTCGTCGCCCGCGGTCCACCCGGCCTCCTGAAGCAGGGCCGTGGCACGGCGCGACTGGCGGCGATCCAGCGCGCGGTCGGGGTTGGAGAGGGGCACGGCGTAGGCTTCTTGCGTGAAGACCGTCTCGGGCAGCATGTCGCGCAGCGGTTCGAGGATTTCGAGCTCCGCTTCCGAGGGCAGGCCCTCGGCCTCCATCCAGGTATTCTCCCAGAAGCTGACGATGGGAGAATACAGGCCGTAGAACAGCGTCTCGTTCGACCATTCGAAGTTGAACATATGGGCAATGGCGCTGCGCACACGCACGTCCTGGAACTGCGGGTTGCGCAGGTTGATCATGAAGGCCTGCCCCGAGGCGATGGTGCCGTCGGGCAGCTCTTCGCGGATCACGGTGCCGTCGTTGAGGGCTGGAAAATCGTAGTTGTTGGCCCAGGCCTGACTGCTGCTTTCCTGCCGGAAAGTGTAATTGCCGGCGGTGAAGCCCTCGAATGCGGCGAGGCTGTCGCCGTAGTATTCGATCCGGATCGAGTCGTAGTTGTGGCGCCCTTGGGTGAGCCACAGGTCTTCGCCCCAATAATCGTCATCGCGCACGAAAACGGTGCGGCGGCCGGGATCGACCTCGCCCAGAACATAGGGAGCTGAGCCCACGAGAGGCTCCAGCCGGCTGTCCTCGAAGGCAAGACCGCTGGCCTCGTGACTGGCCTGGCTGAACACCGGCAGACCGCCCGCCGACTGGATGCGGTCGCGCAGCGGGGCGTCAGGATTGAAATTGAAGCGGATCGTCCGGTCGTCGATGACCTCCGCGCTTTCGATGGTGTTGGGGATATTCGCCCGGAACGAGGGCAGCCCCTCGTCCCGCAGGATCTCGTAGGAGAAGAGCACGTCCTGAGCCGTCATCGGGGTGCCGTCCGAGAAGCGGACCTCATCGCGGAGGGTGAAGATCACGTAGGCGCGGTCCTCGGGGTAGGCGAATTCCTCGCAAAGGAGGCAATAGGCGGAGCCGATCTCGTCGGCGGTGCCCACCAGCAGCGACTCGAAGAAGACGGAGGACATGACAGCAGCCCGGCCGATCCGGCTGTAGGGGTGCATCGAGTCGAAGGAACCGGAGGACCATGCGAAGGACAACTCGCCGCCGCGCGGCGCGTCCGGGTTCACGTAGTCGAGGTGGGTGGCGTCAGGACCATAGGCGAGTTCCCCGAAAGTGGAGATACCGGAGGCGCGGATCAGGCCATCCTCGCCCACTTCCTGTGCCTTGGTGCTCAACACGGACAGGCCAAGAACCAGCGCGGCACCGGCGAGCGGCAGCGCCAGCGCCTGCCACGGGCTTTGAACCTTGTCCTGGGCTTTTACGGCGACTTTCGGAGCGTCATGGTCGTACATCGGCACCTCCCCTTGGGCGTCTTGTTCATTGGCCGGGCTTTTCGCGCACGGCTCCCCCATGAGTATGGGTCTCATGACGTTAGAGACCAGCCCCCCCAAGGTTCAAGTTGAGATTTCGTGATCTCGCGGTGATGCCTCGATTTTCGCCGGTTTCGCGCCGCGGGGTACGAATGAAACGCAAAACGCCGCCCAGAGGGCGGCGCTGCGGATCGGAATGATCGGAAGGCTTATTGGGTCGCGAGGAAGGCGATCAGGTTGGCGCGATCCTCGATATCGCCCATCCCGCCGTAGCTCATCGCGGTACCCGGCGCGTATTCGCGCGGGTTCTCGATGAAGCCGGAAATCGCTTCGGGGGTCCACTCGCCGCCAAGGCTGGCCAGCGCGTCGGAATAGTTGAAGCCCGCGGCGGATGCGACAGGGCGATCCACCACACCGGCGAGGTAGGGGCCGACACCGTTGCGGCCGTCTTCCAGCGCGTGACAGGCCGAGCACTGGCGCCACAGACGCTCACCCGCGCCGGCGTCGGCTGCGGCGTAGACTTCCTCGAACGGAACGGTCTCTTCTTCGACGACTTCCTCTGCGCCGGCTTCCGGCACGGCCACGCGATAACCGCTGACGTGGTCTTCGCTGTGATTCTCAATGTCATACAGCTCTTCGGCGGCCCAGCTGCCGAGAAGGAATACAAGGAGGGCTGCGCAAAGGGCGCCGCCAACTTTGGTGATGGTCATCGTGTCGAACATGTCGGCTCCGCGGGAATGTCGCTCGTTTCGGGTATCTATTGTGTTCCGTCCGTCCATGGCAAGGTGTAGGGAGCGCGACGAAACGACCTTTTTTGCGTTGGATTTGACCATGACCGACCGTATCGCCTTCCAGGGAGAGCCCGGAGCCTACTCCCACCAAGCCTGTCACGAGGCCCGCCCGAACCTTGAAGCCCTGCCCTGCGCCAGCTTCGAAGACGTGATCGAGGCGGTGCGCAGCGGGGCGGCGCAGCAGGCGATGGTACCGGTCGAGAACTCCACCTACGGACGGGTCGCGGACATCCACCGGCTGCTGCCGGAATCGGGGCTGCACATCGTGGACGAGGCGTTCGTGCGGGTGCATATCAACCTTCTCGGGGTGCCCGGCGCCACGCTGAAGGATGTGAAAGAGGCACACAGCCACCTTGTTCTGCTGCCCCAATGCGGCGAATTCCTTGCCGAGCATGGCATTCGGGGCCGGGTCAGCAGCGACAACGCCCGCGCCGCGCGCGATGTGGCCGCCTGGGGCGACCAGTCGAAGGCCGCGCTGGCCTCGGAGCTGGCGGGAGAGATCTACGGGCTGGACGTGCTGGCGCGTCACATCGAGGATCACGCCCGCAACACCACCCGTTTCCTCGTGATGGCGCCCGAGCCCGACATGACCCGCCGCGCCGAGCGGATGATGACCACTTTCGTCTTCCGGGTCCGCAACATCCCCGCCGCGCTTTACAAGGCGATGGGCGGATTTGCGACAAATGGCGTGAACATGACGAAGCTCGAATCGTACATGGTCGACGGCTCTTTCACCGCAACGCAGTTCTATTCGGACATCGAGGGCCATCCCGACGACGCCAATGTGCAGCTCGCGATGGAGGAATTGGGCTACTTCACCGACAAGCTGAAAATCCTCGGCACCTATCCCACGGACTCCGCCCGCGACTGAGGCGCTAGAGCGTCATCTTGAAAGGCTGGAACCCGGTGTCGACACGCAGGCCGGGCGTGAGTCCAAGCGCCGCGAGGCGCTCCGGATGGCGCAGCGCGCCCGGTCCGGTCTCGAACAGGATCTGCGTGCCCGAGAGCGGGACGAAGGAGAACGTCGGCTCGACCACCGGACGCAGGGGGCCGTCGCGCTCCGCGATGTAGCTTGCCACCGCCTCACGGATCGAGATCCGGGCGCTCACCACGTCCTCGGCCATCTGCGCGGCCCGCATGTGGCCACCCCCGGCCGCCCGGTAGGAATTGCCGATCACCAGAACCTCGTCGTGGGCGCGCAGGGGCGTGCCATCGGCCAAAGTCAGGTTCCGGATCCGGCCCGGCGTGTCGCGGATTTCATCGCCCTCGGCATTGGTGCGCGGCGGGCGCGACACGTCGATCTGGTAGCGCAGCCCGACGAGGCGGTCGAAATTGTAGGGCGCGAAATCGTGGTCGATCAGCGGCTGCGGCGCCTTGGATGCGGGATCGATCTGATGGAACAGGGAGGCCGAGCGCTCCAGCCAATCGCGCACCCCCTGCCCGGTGATCCGCAACACGCTCAACATGTTGGGATAGGTGTAGAGATCGGCAGCGTGGCGTAGCCGCAGCGGGCCGGCGGGCACATCGGTGTAGCTGCGCGAACCCGAGCGGCCACCGGCCTTGAACGGCGCGGCAGCCGAGAGCACCGGCAGACCGGCCAGCGCGGGGGTGGCGGCGATCAGCGGCGCGGCGGCGGCGAACTGGGCATCGGCGATGACCTGCGTCGCGGCACAGGGAGCGATGACCGAGAAATAAGTCTCCAACGCGACGGCGCTATGGCCCAGAGGGCGCGCCACGAAGGCGCGGGTGGTCTTGTGATCGCGGGCGATCCGCTCACGCAGTTCCGGGTAATCGCGCAGCATGGGACCGCCGGTGACCTGCGCGGCGACATTCCGGGCTTCCGAGCGTTGCACCCGCCACGGCGTGCCGGAGGAGCCTTCGTCACGGCAAACAGTCAGATCGATGCAGCCAAGATGAGAGCCGAAAGCGCCCGGTTGCACGATGGGCGCGCTTGCGGTGTCGCCAAGGCACTCCGCCGCCTCGGCGCGCAGGCGATGGGTATGGCCGGCAACAACGCCGTCGACGCCCTCGATCCGGGCGACCTGCGCGGCGACGTTCTCCGCGCCGCGGCCAGCGTCCAGACTGCCATAGCCGGAATGGGCCAGCACAAGCACGAGGTCCGCTCCCTCGGCCCGCAGCTGCGCGACCTCTGTGCGGAGCGTGCTGACGATGTCATCGAAAGCCATGCGCCCCTGCAGGTGCGGCTTGTTCCAGAGCGCGACCTGTGGCGGCACCGCGCCGGTGATCCCGATGCGCAGGGGATGCTTGCGGCCTTCGCTGTCGGTCACCTCGCGGGCCAGCGTCGTGCGCGACGGCAGGAAGGCATGGCCCAGGGCACAGCGCGCATTGGCAGAGACGATCGGGAAATCGGCCCCTTTCAGGGACGCCAGAAGATGCCTCACGCCGAAGTCGAAGTCGTGGTTGCCGACGGTGCCCGCGTCGTAGCCCAGGGCATTCATCGCGGCGATCATCGGGTGCAGGCGGCCCGCCGGTACGATCTCGGCCTCCGAGGCGTCGGCCAGTGGCGCGCCTTGCAGGGTGTCTCCGTTATCGAGAAGCAGGACATTCGCGGCGGAGGCGCGCGCCGAGGCGATCATCGCGCCCAGATGCGCCAGACCCACGGCATCGTCGCGGCGGTCGGTGAAATAATCGAAGGGCAGCAGATGCGCGTGAAGGTCGGTCGTTGCCAATACCTTCAACTGCACCGTCACGTCTGAAGTGTCTGGCGCTGTTGCCATTTCTTGTGAAAGCGTCATCCTCTCCATCACCCCGATTATGGGCGAGCCTCGGCACGATTGCATGGCCTGTGGCGGTGCAACCGGGGTTTGACGGGCAAAATGCCATGGCGTTCCGGCAATCGTTGCCATATCGCAACAGCAAAGGTTAGGGCAGACGGAAAGGTTAACGATGCGCGTGAGCGAAGACGTAACTTTCGGGACTTCGGGCCTCGATCGCGCGGCGGCCCTGCGGCTGAACCCCGAGCGTTTGCGCGCGGCTCTGCAGGCGGGCGCGCCGGTGCTACCGATGTGGCGCGGCAAGATGCTGGTGGAGGGCAAGCCCGAGGACGGCGCGGTGACGCTGGCGTTTCGCACGATGGCGGACAAGGTCCTGTCGCGCACGACGGAAACGCCGGTGCTTCTGGGGCTGCACGAAGATGGCGAGACCCCGGTCTTCGCGCTCGACATCTCCGCATGGACGCCCAAGGCCGTCGACGAGGCGGCGATGGACACATTCCTCGATCCGACAGTGCAGATCCACCCGGCCGAGCGCCTGTCCGGCGCGGGCTTTCGCGAATTGCGCGGGGTGATGACCCACCTCAGCCGCCGCGACGCCGAGTTGGCCGCGACGGCCCGCGCGATCCTGACGTGGCACACGACGCATCAGTTCTGCGCCAAATGCGGCGCGAAAAGCGAGATGACGCAGGCGGGCTGGCAACGCGATTGCCCAAGCTGCGAGGCCAAGCATTTTCCGCGCACCGATCCGGTGGTCATCATGCTGATCACCCACGGCGACCGCGTGCTTGTGGGCCGCTCCCCCGGCTGGCCGGAGGGCATGTATTCGCTGCTGGCGGGCTTCGTGGAGCCGGGAGAGAGCATCGAGGCGGCGGTGCGCCGGGAGGTCTTCGAAGAATCCGGCGTGCACGTGGGCCGTGTCGATTACCTCTCCAGCCAGCCGTGGCCCTTCCCGGCCTCGTTGATGTTCGGCTGCCGGGGCGAGGCGCTGAGTACCGAGATCGATGTTGACCCCGACGAGATCGAGGATGCCAAATGGGTCACGCGCAGTGAGATGCTGGAGGTTTTTGCCGGCAATGATCCAACGATGCTGCCCGCCCGCAAAGGCGCCATCGCGCAGTTTTTGCTGCATCACTGGCTTGCGGATACGTTGAATTGAAACATTAAAACCGGCGCCACGCCCTTGACGCACCCGGTGCGGGGCGGGCAGATCAGGGCGCAGGCAAGGACGAGTGGAACCGGCATGAAATTCAAGGTCTCGGAAGACGTAGACGCCCCGATGGACATCACATGGTCGCGGTTCACCGATTTCTCGGGGATCGAGGCCGAGGCGACGGGACGCGGCGTGGAGCTCTCGCGCGTTGGCAACTGGACCAACCCGGTGGCGGGCAACGGCTGGCGGGGCTCTGCGAAGATCCGGGGCCGGGTCCGCCCGCTGGAATCGAAGATCAGCGCGCTCGACTCTCCTGACCGCTGCGAGATCACCACGACCGTGGGCGGCATGGACGCGGTCTACGAGATGACGTTCCTGTCCCTGCGCGAGGACATGACGCGGGTTCAGGTCATGCTCGACCTCTCGGCAAGCACGCTATCCGCGCGACTGGCCCTGCAAACGTTGAAACTGGCGCGGGGCCGCGTGATGCAGCGCCTGCAAGGGCTGCTGGCCCGTCAAGGCAACCTCGCCGAAGAAGACTACCGCCGCGCCCGCGCCTGACGCCGCCCTACGGCTGCGGCGTGCCCGCCCGGCGCGCGCCGCGCTTGATGCCCAAATGCCGCTCTCGCAGGATGATCGCGATGCCCGCGAATACGATCAGCGCCGCGCCTGAAAGCATGGTGAGTGTCGGGATTTCTCCGAACACGAAATAGCCCACGAAGATCGCCAGCAGCATCGAGGTATATTCGAAGGGCGCGATCAGGGAGGCGTCGGCCTGACGGTAGGACGAGGTCAGCAGGATCTGCCCTACGCCGCCGGCAAGGCCCGCCGCGATCAGGGTGCCGAACTGCAGCGGAGAGGGCCAGACCCATCCCCACGGCAAGGTCAGCAGCGACAGGAACGATGCCGTGACCGAGAACCAGAAGACGATGGCCGCCGTCCTCTCGGTCTGGACAAGTTTGCGCACGAAGACCTGCGCCAACGCCGCGCAGACGGCCCCCATCAGGACCAGCACGGCGCCAAGCGCCTGCGCCGTATCGACATTGTCGGGATCGACGACAAGGCGTGGTGACAGCACGATCAGCACGCCGCCGAGGCCGAGGGCCACCATCGACAGGCGGAACAGCCGCACCTCTTCGCCCAGAAACATCGCCGCGAAGATGACCACGAGGATCGGCGCCGCGTAGCCGATCGCCGTCACCTCGGGCAGGGGCAACAGGCCGAGGCCCGCGAAGCCGAGCCCCATGGCAGCCGTGCCAACGAGCCCACGCCAGACGTGGCCCATGGGGTTGGCGGTCTCGAGCCCGTGGGCAAGGTCGTGACGCATCATCAGCCACGCCAGAATGATCGGGATCGCGAAGAACGAGCGGAAGAAGACCGCCTGCCCCGGCGGAATGGTGCCCGCCGATGATTTGATCAGCGCCGCCATCAGGACGAAGACGCAGACCGAAGCGATTTTCAGGGATATCCCGCGAAGGGGGTTTTGCGGCAGGCTGTCGGAGTCAGGCATGGCAAAGGCCTACGCCTCTCCCGCCCCCCTCCGCAAGGGGTGGGCCTGCGCTCGTGCGATTATTCGCGGCGTTCCGGGTGGTTATCCGTCAGAGCCGCGACGCGCCGAAGGTGTCGCAGGCATTGGGGTCACCGGTCTCGTAGCCCACGGTGAACCAGCGCTGGCGCTGCTCGGACGTGCCGTGGGTAAAAGTATGCGGGTTCACGGCGCGGCCCGAGCGGGCTTGCAGATAATCGTCGCCGATCCGCTCGGCCGCATTCAGCGCCTCGTTCAGATCTCCGGGTTCGAGCAGCCCATCGAGCTGCGAGGCCCAGACGCCCGAGAAGCAATCGGCCTGAAGTTCGATCATCACCGAGATCTGGTTCGACCGGGTCTGGGAAGACGACGCGCGCACGCGGTTGGCTTCTTCGAGGATGCCAAGTTCCTGCTGGATGTGGTGGGCGACCTCGTGGGCGATCACGTAGGCGGCGGCGAAATCACCGCCTGCGCCCAACTCGCGCGACATATAGGCGAAGAACGCGGTGTCGAGGTAGGCGCGCTCATCAGCGGGGCAGTAGAACGGCCCGGTCGCGGCCTGCGCCGCGCCACAGTTGGAGCGGGTCGAGCCCGAGAACAGCACCAGCGCGGGCGGATCGTAGCTTTCGCCGAAGGCGCGGGGGTAAATCTCGCCCCAGACGTCTTCCGTCGTGGCAAGCACCTGGCTGACGAAAAGGCCCGCTTCTTCCTCGGCCGAAGTAAGCTCTCTGGTCTGGGTTTGCTGCGTCTGCGGCTGCATCGGCATGCCCTGCTGGTTGAGCAGCGGCGTGAGGTCGACCCCGAGGAAATATCCCACCGCCACAATGGCCAGCAGTCCCAGACCGCCGCCCCCGGCCATGCGTCCACCGGAAAGACCTCCGCCGCGAATGCCCCGGCTGCGGCGCTGATCGATGATGTTGCGGCTGGTTCTGCGATTGCGCAAACGCATGGGCATTCTCCTCTGTCGACATTTCTCCAACGCACGAGACTGCAAACGGTTCAAATAACTGCGACTTGCGGAACCGGCGCAGAGCCCTTATCTAGCCAATCGAGGGGTTGGCGCGGGCAAGCACTTCGCCAACTCGGTCAGATCCGGAAGGAAGCAGCCGTAACGATTCCCGCTTGGGTCGTTGTTCAGCCTCTCACCAGACATCCGCGCGTTTCGACGCGCCGCCATGGCCCCTGCCCCACGGCCGCGCCGGGCCACCCCTGAACCGGAGGCTTCATGCCGAATGCATCTCCTCTCCGGGCCCGTGTCCGCCATCAGACCGAGTCTTAAGAATTGACGGCGCAGGGGTTTGTGCGCCATTCGTCATGACGTCTCGGGATGCATCACACATGACCACTCTCACACTTGCTGACCTCGGCTGGTCCCCTCGGCATAGCGCGCAGCTCACCGATGAGGACGCCGGCGCCACGCCTGCGCGCGTCAACAAGGTCTCGCGGTCGCGGATCACGGCGTTGAGCGCCGAGGGCCCGCTGCGGCTGATCACACAAGGCGAGGAAAGCACGGGAAATTATGTCACCGGCGATTGGGTTCTGGCCGATGCCGCGCAGGGTATCGTGCTGCGGCGGCTGGAGCGTGACACGCTGCTGACCCGCCGGGCAGCGGGCTCCGGCCTCGATACGCAGTTGATCGCGGCCAATGTCGATACGCTCGGGATCGTCACTTCCTGCAACGCCGATTTCAACATCGCCCGGCTGGAACGCTACCTTGCCATGGCGGCCTCGGCTGGTTGCGTGCCGCTGATCATCCTCACCAAGTCCGACACGGCGGAGGACCCCCGCGATTATGAGCGTCGCGCCGAGGCGCTGTCGCCGCTGGCCTCCGCCATCGCGATGAACGCCAAGGCCGAGGATGCGGCCGAGGTGTTGAAGCCTTGGGCTGATAACGGGCAGACCTTCGCCCTCGTCGGGTCCTCTGGCGTGGGCAAGACGACCCTCGCCAATGCGCTGACCGGGGCCGAGGATGCCACGGCGGGCGTGCGCGAGGATGATGCGAAGGGCCGTCACACGACGACCTCCCGCGGCTTGGCGCAGACGATCTTCGGCGGCTGGCTGATCGACACGCCGGGCATGCGCGCCCTGCGCCTGAACGATGCAGCCGACGGGATCGGCGCGGTTTTCGCCGACGTGGAGGCGCTGACGGAACAATGCAAGTTCCGCGATTGCGCCCATGAGACAGAGCCCGGATGCGCGGTGCAGGCTGCGGTAGCGGCGGGCACGCTGGACGCGGACCGGGTGAAACGCTTCCTGAAGCTGGTGCGCGAGGACGAGATCAACCAGGAGGCAAGCCACGAACGGCGCGCGCGGGAGCGGGACTTCAAGAAGATGACCAAGACGGTGATCGCCGCGTCAAAGCGCAAACGCGGCAAGAAATAGCGCGGTGTGAAAAGCCCCTGCGTCAGAGGTCTTCCCACTTCGACAATCCTGCCTCGGCCCCGGCCCACCGGTAGTAGGCGGCCATCAACAGGCCGATACCCATGCCCGCAAGGATCGAGGCCAGCAGAATCACCGGCGTCGGCACGACCTGATCCGCGCCACGCCCTTGCAACAGCCACATCAAGCCCCCCCACAAGGCCCCGAGGAACGGCCCGAGCAACAGCACGGCGCGGCGAAAGCTCATGTAATGCGGCGGGCGCGGCTTCAGCCCGAGCGCGCGGGCGATGCGAAACATCGGCGGCGCGTAGTTGAGGCGGCGAATCGAGGAAGCCTCCAGCTCGGCCATCGCGCGGGCAAGGCGGGTCTCGTAAGGATCATCCATTGCGGCCTCTCGGAACGTTCGTGATCTTGATAGCGTCTTCACGGGTCGGAACAAGCGGCAGCGGCAGGCCGCGACCGAACCGCGCGTGCAGGTTTCGCCCTTGATGCGCTCGACTTTACGTGTGTCGGCCCTAAACTCACCCCATGGAAGAAGATTACATCTACGACGGCGACAAGACCAAGATGGCCGAGGAACGCACGAACTGGGCGGAGGATCGCACGATCCTCGCCAACGAGCGGACCTTCGCGGGGTGGATGCGCACCGGACTGGCCTCTGTCGCGATCGCCTTGGGCCTGAAGGCCGTTTTCGGTGACTTCGACCCGACATGGGCCGCCAAGGCAACCTCGAGCGTTTTCATCGTGGTGGCTTGCTACATCTTCTACAGCGCGCGGCAGCAGGCCTGCGTGACGCTGGACCGGATGGAGGATCACGCTACTTCGCCGAAATCGAGATCGTCGATGACCATCACGGCGACGATTCTCGCCCTGGGCTCGATCATGACCGGCGTAATTCTCTGGCTGCTCTAATCCGGTGGACGGCGCGCGGGCGGAGCCTTAGTTTGGCGCCAACCACAGGCGCGAGGCGACATGAGCGAAACCCCCGATTCTGGCTACCAGGTTCTTGCGCGCAAGTACCGCCCCGCGACCTTCGCCGACCTGATCGGCCAGGACGCGATGGTGCGCACCCTGAAGAACGCCTTCGAGGCCGACCGCATCGCCCAGGCCTTCATGCTCACCGGTATCCGTGGCACCGGCAAGACGACCACCGCACGGATCATCGCCAAGGGTCTGAACTGCATCGGTGCCGATGGTGAGGGCGGCCCCACCACGGACCCCTGCGGCGTCTGCGAGAACTGCGTCGCGATCGCCGAGGGTCGCCATGTCGACGTGATGGAGATGGACGCCGCCTCCAATACCGGCGTGCAGAACATCCGCGATGCGATCATCGAGACGGTCAGCTACCGCGCCGCCCAGGCGCGCTACAAGATCTTCATCATCGACGAAGTTCACATGCTGTCGACCTCGGCCTTCAACGCGCTGCTCAAGACGCTGGAAGAGCCGCCCGCCCACGTGAAATTCCTCTTCGCCACGACCGAAATCCGCAAGGTGCCCGTGACGGTCCTCTCGCGCTGTCAGCGCTTCGACCTGCGCCGGATCGAGCCTGAGGTGATGATCGCCCACCTGCAACGGGTCGCCGGGCTGGAAGGCGCCGAGATCGCCGAGGATGCCGTCGCCCTGATCACCCGCGCCGCCGAGGGATCGGTTCGCGACGCGATGAGCCTGCTCGACCAGGCCATTGCCCATGGCGCGGGGGAGACCACCGCCGACCAGGTGCGCGCGATGTTGGGCCTCGCCGACCGCGGCCGGGTGATGGACCTCTTCGAGGCGATCATGGCGGGCGACGCGGCAAAGGCGCTCGACGAGTTGAGCGCGCAATACGCCGATGGTGCCGATCCGGTCGCCGTGCTGCGTGACCTGGCCGAGATCACCCACTGGCTTTCGGTGATCTCGATCACGACCGATGCGGCGGAAGATCCGACAATCGCCCCGGACGAGCGCGCCCGCGGGCTGGTGCTGGCCGAGAAGCTGCCGATGCGCGTGCTGACGCGGATGTGGCAGATGCTGCTGAAGGCGCTGGAAGAGGTCGCCATGGCCCCCAACGCGATGATGGCCGCCGAAATGGCCGTGATCCGCCTGACCCACGTGGCGGATCTGCCATCGCCCGGCGATCTGGTGAAGAAGCTGGCCGAGACACCCCGACCCGCAGGCGGCCCGCCGTCCAACGGCGGCGGCGTCGGGGGCGGCGTCTCGGGGCCGGGACCTCAGGCACGCACAGGCGGATCGGCACCCTTGGGCGGCGGCGGCGCGCAGGCAGCGCTGGCACCGCAGACGGGCCCCGACCTCTCGGTCTACCCGACCTTCGCATCTGTCGTGGCGCTGATCGAATCCGCGCGCGATATCAAGCTGTTGATCGAGGTGAAAACCGCGCTCCGTCTGGTGTCCTACGCCCCCGGCCGCCTTGAGGTGGAAGTGACGGAAACCGCCCCCCGCGATCTGATCCCCCGCCTCGGCCGCATGTTGCAGACCGCGACGGGCGCGCGGTGGGGCATCACCGTGGCCTCCTCGGGCGGCGGCGAAACGATTCAGGAACAGGAACAAGCCGCCCAACGCGCGGTCGAGGCCGAGGTCACGAAGCACCCCCTGATGCAGGCCGTCCTGTCGCGCTTCCCGAACGCCCGCATCGCCGAGATCCGCAGCCACGCCGACCTCGAAATGGAAGCCGCCGCCACCGCGCTGGAGGAAATCCCGGAAGAGGCCGACGATTGGGATCCGTTCGAGGACGAGTAGCCACTCCGCCGGTACGGGCTACGTGAGCGGTACTTCTTTGCGCTATCGCCCGTGCGGGCTACTTGAGCGGTACTTCTTTGCGCTATCGCCCGTGCGGGCTACTTGAGCGCGGGTGACTTGTGGGGCGCCGCTCCACAGCATACTTGTGGACAAACGCGATCAATTGGAGAGACCGAGATGTTGAAGGGTTTGGGCGGCATTGGCGACATGGCCAAGATGATGAAGCAGGCGCAGGAAATGCAGGGCAAGATGGCCGAGGTCCAGGAAGGCCTCTCTTCCATCACCGTGCAGGGCGAAAGCGGCGCCGGGCTGGTCAAGGCAACGGCCACCGCGAAGGGCGAGTTGACGGCGCTGGATATCGACCCGTCGATCTTCAACCCCGACGAGAAAGAAGTCGTGGAGGACCTGATCCTCGCCGCGATCAAGGACGCCCAGTCCAAGGCGCAGGACAAGCACAGCGAAGAGATCCAGAAGATGACCGAAGAACTGGGCCTCCCCGCCGGCATGAAGCTGCCGTTCTGACGCGTGGCTGATGCGCCCAAGGATATCGAGGAGCTGATCGGAATCATGGCCCGCCTGCCGGGGCTTGGCCCCCGGTCGGCTCGGCGCGCGGTGCTCACGCTGATCAAGAAACGCGGCGCGTTGATGCGGCCGCTGGCCGAAACGATGGGCCGGGTGGCAGAAACGGCGCGGGAATGCGTGAACTGCGGCAACATCGGCACCGAGGATCTCTGCGCCATCTGCAAGGACGTGCGCCGGGCAACCGGAGAACTCTGCGTCGTCGAAGACGTGGCGGATCTCTGGGCTATGGAACGCGGCCAGGCTTTCAAGGGGCGCTACCACGTATTGGGCGGCACCCTCTCGGCACTCGATGACGTGGGACCCGAAGACCTCGGCATCCCCAAACTGAAGGCACGCATGGCGGATGAAGGCATCACCGAGGTGATCCTCGCCCTGAATGCCACCGTCGACGGTCAGACGACCGCCCATTACATCGCAGATGAACTGGCGGCATTGGGCGTGAGCCTCTCCTCCCTCGCGCAGGGCGTCCCGATCGGCGGGGAGCTGGACTACCTCGACGATGGCACGATCTCCGCGGCGTTGCGCGCTCGGAAAAGCCTGTGACCTGGGAAAAAGGCGCAGCAAAGCTGCACTCTACTATTTGAACAATTTCGCTACCGTCGCGGCGCCTGAAGAACTGCGCCGCGCCGCTGCACCCGTTGCACCATGAGTTGTAAAGCCAAGGTGAAATGGGAGGTCCGCTCTCCCTCGAAGCGGACGCTCACTCGGCGATCGGGGCTCAAACCTGGCCTGCTTCTCCGCCGAATGAGGGTCCACTTGAGCACCGCCTCAGCTCTCACCGCGCGGCGCGCCTCAAGCTTCGACGAAGGACGTTAAGAAAGCGTAAAGGGCCCCTTCATCTTTTCACAAGTACGGTCGGGGGGAGCGCGCCGCAGGTGCGCCGGGGGGCAGACAGCCCCCCGCCCCTCAATCGCGTCTACCGCATTGGTGAGAGAAGCGCGTCCGGGGAGCGGCAATCGCGGATCACGTCGGCGCCGCAAGTTCTGGGTTCCAACTCCCGGGTCAGACAGACGCGCACCTCTTGGATCCGATTTGCCCGGCAGGTGACGGTCAACATATCGGGCTCCAACTGCGGGTTCACCTCCAGAAAGGCCTCCTCGATCACCGTGGCCGGCACGCGTACCTCGTTATCGAGACGCCGCAGGAGATCGGGACGGGTGACGCTTTCGTAAGCCCGCCGCGAGAGGGCAAAGTAGTCGCGCGCCTCCAGCCCGGAGCAGACGCCGTGCTTGCGCCATTGATGCCACGCCAGCCCAGAGGTGCCCATGATATCGGCCATTTCGCCGGTCATCCCGCGAGACGGCGCGCGCAGCGCCGTGGGACAATAGGCCGGCCAACCCTCTTCGTATTGGGGCCAGAGCCCGTGCAGGGTGAAGCCGAACCCCTGCCCCGCGTCGCATTGCGGCGAGCCGCGATCATCGCCTTCCAGCACGCACCATGTGGGCGTCCAGCTCAGGCTCATCACGTAGTAGTCGAAATCCCCGGCAGCTTCGCCGTCTGCCTGCGCCATGCCGGAGGCGAAGATCAGCGCCAATATCAATCGTTTCATTTGGGTCTTCCCTCAGAGCCGTGTTGGGCCTATATACCTCGTGATTTTCCTGAAATCGAGGAACCGCAAGGCCCCGTCTTGCAGCCGCTTCCACCGGCCTTGTTCCCCGTGCTTGGATGTACCCGGAGGGATTTGAGATGAACAAACCGATCATGACGAAAGCCACTGCTGTCTGGCTGGTCGACAACACGACGCTGAGCTTCAAGCAGATCGGCGATTTCTGCGGTCTGCATGAGCTGGAAGTCCAGGGCATTGCCGATGGCGACGTGGCCACCGGCGTGAAGGGCTTTGACCCCATCGTCAACAACCAGCTGACCCAGGAAGAGATCGACAAGGCCGAGGCGAACCCGCATCACAAGCTGCAGCTGAAGTTCAACTCCGCCGCCGTCGGTGAGGAGAAGCGCCGCGGTCCGCGGTATACGCCGCTGTCCAAGCGCCAGGACCGTCCGGCCTCGATCCTCTGGCTGGTGAAATTCCACCCCGAGTTGAGCGATGGCCAGGTCTCGAAACTCGTCGGCACGACCAAGCCCACGATCCAGGCGATCCGCGAGCGGACCCACTGGAACATCAACAACATCCAGCCGATTGATCCCGTGGCTCTCGGCCTCTGCAAGCAGTCCGAACTGGACGCGGCGGTGCAGAAGGCAAACGCCAAGAAGCTGGCCGAAGGGGCCGCGATGTCCGATGACGAGCGTCGCAAGCTGGTGTCCACCCAGACCTCGCTCGGGATGGACGTGGACAACACTGTGCCTTCGTCAATCGCCGGCCTCGAGACCTTCTCGCTCTCCTCGAACGAGGAAGAGGAGAAGCCCGAAGAGACGCCGGATGCCGAGACGTTCTTCAACCTGCCTGCGAGCAGCGAAGACGACGAGGATGAAGACGAAAGCTGATATGCGATGATGGAACCCCGTCTGCCCGGAATTTGGTACGCCAGTGACCGGCAGACGGCGTTCTATCTCGTGCCAGACGGCGCCAGTCAGAAGGCGCTGTTTCGCACCCTGTTCCGGGCCGTTGAGACGCGGCGCGCGACCGAGGGCGGGGTGGTGGAGAACGGCTGCTACCTCACCACGCCGGACGGCGAGAATTTCCACTCAATCACATTTCACGCCAAGCGCCTTGGCCCGTGGCGCCGCGACTTCGCGGAGAGCACGCAGGCCCAGGGCATCGTCACCGCCCGGTTTCGCGGGCGGCGGTTGATCACCTCGGATGGGCGGCGCTACTGGTTTCGCGATCTGGTGGTGGAGCGGTGCTGAACCGCAAGCATCCGTCGCCATCAAGGCAGGGCGCCAGACGTCCCGCGATCAATGCGCCGCGGTCGAGACCGAATCGAGCAGGGTGCGGCCGCCATCGACGGTGATCACTTCCCCGGTCACGAAGCCTGCACCGTCAGACGCCAAGAATTGCACCGCTGCCGTCACCTCGCGCGCTGAGGCGATGCGGCCCATAGGCGTGCACTGGCGGATTTCTTTCCGCAGCCCGTCCGTCTCGTTCAGGGAATCCTTCAGGCTCGCCGACATGACCGAGCCGAAAGCCACGCCGTTCACGCGGATGCGGTGGCTCGCGAAAGCCACGGCGAGGTTGCGCGTCGCCTGATCAAGGGCCGCCGTCGCGATGGAATAGCCGAGCAGATCAGGATGCGTCCGCCGCGCGGCGATGGAGGAGATGTTCACGATCGAGCCGATCGGCCCCTCTTCCTGTCCGTCAGCCTCGGCCTGCGCGATCATCCGCTTTGCCACCGCCTGAGACAGCCGAAGCGAGGGGTAAAGGTTCTGCTCCAGCATCGTCTCGACAGAGGTATCCGTCGGATCCAGCGCGTCGGTTGTCATCACCTGCCGCGAAGCGTTTACCAAGATGTCGACGCGGTCGTAGGCGTCGATGGTGGCAGAGATCAGGTTCTCGACCGTCAGCCTCTCGCGCAGGTCGCCCGAGAAGTAGCGAATGTTCTCGTCGCTGCCTTCCGTCTCGCCGCATTCGTCCTTCAGCCGCGACTTGTCGCGGTCGGCGAACATCACGTTCGCGCCGCGGTCGATGAAGTGGCGGGCAATCGCGAGCCCGACGCCGTTCGCGGCACCGGTCACGATGGCAGTCTTGCCTTGGATGGAAAGGCCCATGGGATCTATCCTTATGTCCTTGGGAAAAGCGCCTAGCGCCTTGGTTTTCCGGACGACAGCCCCTTGGGCTTGGTCGCCTCGTAGATTTTGTAGCCTTCGAGCTCGCCCAGCATCGCGCCGGAGCCAAAGCAGGATTTCAAGGTGTCCTCATAGGGCAAGTGGCGGTTGGCTACCATGATAAAGCGGCCACGCGCCGTCAGGTGGCGGGCGGCTGCCTGAATGAAGGCGCGCCCCAGCCCCGGATCGGCGCGGCGCCCGGTATGGAACGGCGGGTTGCAGATGATCGCGTCATAGGGCGCGTCAGGGGTGAAGCGCGTGACGTCAGCCCAGTGGAAGCGGGCGCGTTCATCGTCGACGTTGACCTGCGCGGCCTCCAGCATGGCGTGATCGGCCTCGACGAGATCCAGCGTCTCGATCCCCTCCTGCTCGGCCAGCACCTCGGCGGCGAGGTAGCCCCAGCCGGCGCCGAAGTCCGCCACGCGGCCTTTCAGCTCGGGCAGCAACGCCACGAGGATCTCGGACCCGCGGTCGGGCCCTTCAACGCTGAAGCCGCCCGGCACGGTGACATAGCCATGGGGGCCCATCTCGGGCTCCACGATCCAGTCCAGCACCTCCGCCGGGATCTTCTCGGGGCGGCGCAGCCAGGCGAGCTTGCCGTGGGCCTTGGAGTAGACGTGATCGAGCTCGAACACCCGCTTGAGCTGTTTGACGATGGCCTCGATGCCCTCTTCCTTCTGCCCGTCCACCATCAGCAGACCGCCAGCCGGAATATGGCCCAAAGCCTCGGCGATCGCCGAGAGCGTGCCGGCCCGCGACTTGGTGATCTGCACGAGAGCCGCATCGAATTCGCCTTCCGCATCCACCGCGACCGGCAGGCCGCGGGCCTCCAGCCGTTCGTGGTCCGGGGCAAAGCCCTGCACGCAGGTCACATCGCCCAATGCGGAAAAATCGCTGTCGGCACGCGCCTGCATCACCAGTACACGGCCCGCAGGCGCATCGAGTTCGCCGCTGTCGAGGGCGAGGGTCCATCTGTCGGGGGTCATAAGATCAGAGGAGGATTACTCCTCCTTCTCCATCGTGCATTGCAGGGGGTGCTGGTTGCGACGCGCGAAATCCATCACCTGCGCCACTTTCGTCTCGGCCACCTCGTGCGAGAAGACGCCCACGACCGCAAGCCCCTTCTTGTGGACGACCAGCATGATCTCCACCGCGGCAGCGTGGGTGATGCCGAAGAAACGCTCCAGCACATGGACGACGAACTCCATCGGCGTGTAGTCGTCGTTGAGCAGCATCACCTTGTACATCGGCGGCCGCTGCGTCTTTGTCTTGGTCTTTGTCGCGACCGAGACGTCGCCGTCTCCGGTGTCGACGTCGTCGGGCTCATCTGCCATCATCTTGGTGGTCATCATCAAGTCTGGTCCCGGTTTCAAGAGCCGTGCTTAGGCCGCACTATATAAGACTGCAATCGATTCCGAAAAGAGGGTCAAATGGGCGAAAGGTTAAGCGTGGTCGGATTCGACGCCGACGATACGCTTTGGCAGAACGAGAGTTTCTTCCGGTTGACGGAGGACAGGTTCGCCGAATTGCTCTCGGATTTCGCCGAGGATAACGACCTGCGCGCCCGCCTGCTGGAGTTCGAGAAGGCCAATATCGGGCACTATGGCTTTGGGATCAAAGGCTTTATGCTGTCGATGATCGAAACCGCCGTGGCGGTGACCGACGGTCGCGTGGACGGCAAGGTAATCGCCGAAATCCTCGCCATGGGCCAGGAGATGCTGCGCCATCCGATCCATTTGCTGCCCCATGTGGAGGAGACGCTGGCCCGGGTGGCCGATCGTCACCCCCTCGTGCTGATCACCAAGGGCGACCTGCTGCATCAGGAGCAGAAGCTGGCCGCCAGCGGGTTGGGGGAACTCTTTGCCGCCGTGGAAATCGTCTCGGAAAAGCACCCCGGTATCTATGATCGCGCCTTCTCGGTCCATGGCGACGGGGCGGAGCGCGCGATGATGGTGGGCAACTCGATGAAGTCGGATATCCGCCCTGCCCTCGATGCCGGCGCCCACGCCGTCTACGTGCCTCACGGCCTGACCTGGGCGTTGGAACATGCCGAGACGCCAGAAGGGCATCCGCGCTATCACGAATTGCCCGACCTCGGCGGCCTGCCCGAGCTGATCGAACGGTTGGAGTAATCCCACCGTGACCGCCGCGACGCCCGACTACCGCCTGCTGGCCGCCCTCCTCGGGGTGGTGCAGATCCTCACCTGGGGCAGCTCGTTCTACCTTCTCGCCATTCTCGCCCCACCCATCGTGCAAGACACCGGGTGGAGCGCCTTCGCCGTGACCGGGGGCATCTCCATCGCGCTGGCAACCTCGGCGCTGATGGCGGGTACCGTGGGTCGCGAAATCAACCGCCGCGGCGGCCGTTTGGTGCTCTGCGCGGGCGTCGGGGTGATGATCCTCGGCCTCGTCGCGCTGGCCCTCGCCCCGAGCCTGCCCGTGTATATTCTGGCCTGGGTGGTGATCGGCGCGGCGATGGCGGCAACACTCTACGAGGCGGCCTTCTCGATGCTGTCGCAGGTTTTCGGCGGTGAGGCGCGGCGCGCGATCACCTCGCTCACCCTCATCGGCGGGTTCAGCGCGACGATCTGCTGGCCGCTCTCCGCGCTGCTGGTCGAGGCCATCGGCTGGCGCGGCACCTGCGCCGCCTACGCGGGGCTGCACCTGTTGGTGACGCTGCCGATCTGCCGGTTCGGCTTGCCGCAACCTGCCGTCAAAACGCCCGAGACCGCCGAGGCCACCGACGACACCGACGACACCGCGCCCATCCCGTGGCGCGACCCGCGCCTGCTGGCCGTCGCCATCGCGGGCGTCTGCCTCGTGTTCATCTTCTCGGCCATGGCGATGCATCTGCCGTCGCTTCTCATGGCGCAGGGCCACACCCTCGCCCAGGCCGCCGCCCTGGGCGCCGTCATCGGCCCGTCGCAGGTCGGCGCGCGCCTGATCGAGATGTTGGGCGGCGGGCGGCACTCGCCGGTGACGACGATGGTGGTCTCGACCCTCTGCGTGGCCGCGGGGCTTCTCAGCCTCTCGCTCAGCGCGCCGGCCGCGCTCTGCCTGATCACCTACGGGATGGGCCTTGGCCTCTGGACAATCGCGCGGGGCACGGTGCCCCTGGGGCTTTTCGGCCCCAAACCCTATGCCGCCACGATGGCACGCCTCGCCCTGCCGGTGCTGACCGTCTCGGCCCTCGCGCCGCTGGTCGGCCTCGGCATGCTGCCCGCCCTCGGCCCGACCGGCACCTTGCTGGCGCTGACCGCCATCGCCTGCGTGCCCCTTGCACTGTCGCTGTTCCTCTGGCGCCAGCGCCCGCGCTGACATTTCTGTGCATTGACGCCTGCCGTGCCCCGCGCCATCACCGTCCCATGATTGACGCGCGCCTTCTCCCCTTGCAGCGCAAGCTGATGCAGCCCCCCGCCCGCTGGCTGGTGGCCCGGGGCGTGCGCGCCGACCAGATTACCCTCGGAGGCTGCGCCATCGGCCTGCTCGCGGCCCTCGCCGCAGCATTCCAGCTCTATCCCCTGGCGCTCGCCGGACTGGCCCTGAACCGCCTGGCCGACGGCCTCGACGGTGCTGTCGCGCGGCTGACCAAGCCGACCGATCGCGGCGCCTTCCTTGATATCGCGCTGGATTTCGTCTTCTACGCGGCCTTCCCCATCGGCTTCGCCTTCGCCGATCCGGCCGCGCACGCCCTGCCCTGCGCGGTGCTGATCGCCAGCTTCGTACTCACCGGAACGTCCTTCCTTGCCTTCTCGGTCATCGCCGAGCGGCGCGGCCTGCGGGCCGAGGATTACCCCACGAAAGGCATCTACTACCTCGGGGGCCTCGCCGAAGGCGCCGAGACCATCGTGGTCCTCGCCGCCTTCTGCCTCTTTCCCTTCGCCTTCGCGTGGATCGCATGGGCCTTCGCCGCGATCTGCCTGATCACCGCGACAACCCGCTACATGGCGGGCTGGAAAGCCTTCGGGGCGACCTGACCCCAAACGCCGGGCCCGCGGCCAAAAACGCTCCTGCCTTCATCTTGGCCCGTACAACTCCCCCCGGAGGGTCCCGCTGCAGGCAACACTCGCAGCCGCCCGCGGTTCCCCAACAGCGTCAGCGCACTTTCAGCACGATCTTCCCGATATGCGCGCTGCTCTCCATCCGGGCATGGGCATCCGCCGCCTTCTCCAACGCGAAGGTCTGGTCCATCACCGGCGCGACGCGGCCGGCGGCAAGCAACGGCCACACCTTCTCGCGCAACTCCTGCGCGATCGCAGCCTTGGCGCCATCGGATTGCGGCCGCAGGGTGGAGCCCGAGATCGTCAACCGGCGCACCATCAGCTGCGCGAAGTTCAATTCCACCTTCGGGCCTTGCAGGAAGGCGATCTGTTGCAGATGCCCGTCATCGGCGAGTGCCTTGATGTTGCGCGGCAGGTAGTCCCCGCCCACCATGTCGAGGATGACATCCGCCCCGCCCACTTCCTTCATCGCGTCGACAAAATCCGCGTCACGGTAATTGATCGCATGCTCCGCCCCGAGGCTCTCGCAGGCGGCGCATTTCTCGGCCGTGCCGGCGGTCGCGAAGACGCGCGCGCCCAAGACATGGGCCAATTGGATCGCTGTCGTCCCGATACCGCTGGAGCCGCCGTGCACCAGAAACCGCTGACCGGCGCGCAGGCCTGCGCGCATGAAAACGTTGCTCCAGACGGTGAAGAACGTCTCAGGCACTGCGGCGGCCTGCGCCATGGACAACCCCTCGGGCACCGGCAGCGCGTGATCCTGATGGGTCACCACATGCTCGGCATAGCCCCCTCCGGGCAGCAGCGCACAGACCGCGTCACCCACGGCCCACCGTGTCACGCCCGGCCCGATGGCCGAGACGCGGCCCGAGGCCTCCAGCCCCGGCAGGTCCGAGGCCCCCGGCGGCGGGGCATAGCTGCCTGCGCGTTGCAGGGCGTCGGGACGATTCACGCCCGCGTGGTCCACCTCGATCAGGATCTGCTCGGCACCCGGTGACGGGATCGGACGCTCGCACAGGCGCAAAGCCTCCGGCCCGCCGGGTTTCGAGATCTCGATCGCGCGCATCATGTCAGACATATCCATCCCTCCGATTGTTGCGCGTAGATCACGCGGAAACGCGGGCGATGACAAGCCGGAACCGCGCAAGCGCGGGCTGCCTAGGTGGGCGGCGTCCAGCGCCCCGGCAGATCATCCTGACCCTTCGCCCGCGGCGCCCGGACCGAGGCGGCAAAGCGCTCGAACCCCGTCGCGAAAGGCTTCAGCATCGCCGAGTTGCGGACCTTGGCCTTGATCTCCTCGATCTTCATCACGTCGCCGATGCGCCGGTCGAGGAACGCCCATGTCGCGATGTGGCCCTCGGATTGATCGCCCAACCAGTAGAGCACCGTCGCCGAATAGACGCCCGCCAGCGTCGCGCGCTTGGTGTACCAGTTGAGGTCATCGCTGCTGTCGCCCAATGCGGTCCAGATCACATCCGCGGTTTCCCACATCAGTTTCGCGCCGTCTGCGGCATGGATCGGCAGGGCAAACAGCGTGGCGCCCCGGCGCACGGCCTCCTTCTCGCCAGCCACCAGTTCCAGCCGCAGCTTTACGGCATGGGCCACACGCTCGCGAAAGCGCATCGTGGCAAGGTCGGTCTCCGACAGGGCCAGCGCCAGCGCGCGGTCGGCGCGGCGATGAAACGCCATCGCCAGATCCACCGCCCCGCGCGGAAACAGCGCCCGCGCCTGCGCCAGGGGCGCATCCACATCGGCGGCCGCAGCCACGAAAGTTGCCTCGGACCAGCCGTCAAAGGGCACGTGCTGCAAGGCGGCGTCGAGGAACGCATCACTCATGTCGGTCATTCACAGTCTCCTTATCCCTTGGCTAGACAACATAGGGGGCAATTGCTATAGCGCCACTTCCTGCAGATCCTTGCAAATCTAACCTAGAAAGGTGGTGACACCACATGCAGGTCAGTGTTCGCGACAACAATGTCGACCAAGCGCTCCGTGCCCTGAAGAAGAAACTTCAGCGCGAAGGCGTCTTTCGTGAGATGAAGCTCAAGCAACATTACGAAAAACCCTCGGAGAAACGCGCACGCGAGAAGGCGGAAGCAATCCGTCGTGCCCGCAAGCTGGCGCGCAAAAAGCTCCAGCGCGAAGGGATGCTCTAAGGAGCCCCGCGTCGGTCGCACATGCGAATCGTCAAGAATTGAAAAACCCCCGCGGCCACGCCGTCGGGGGTTTTTCTTTGTGCTGTGTGATGGAGCGTTGCGCGGATGCCGCGCTTACTGCCCGGCGAGTTGAGCTGCCAGAACCGCGTCGCTGGCATCATCCTCGTCGCCCGTGGTGCCGACGATGGTCGCCTCGCGCACACCGGGGATCTGGGCGAATTGTTCCATCGTGTTGGTCGGAAAGAACGTCGGCCGGATCGAGGTGAAGCCCGGCGTCTGGCTCAGGATCTCGGTGATCGAGCGCGAGCAATAGGCCTGCGATACCGCGCCGTAGCTCTGCACGGCCTGGCTCAATTGCTGTGCCACGGCGGGAGAGACCTCGACCGTCTGGGTCCGCACCTCGAAGACACCGTTCGACTGGAACGCGAGGTACATGTCCATGTAGGCGGGCGACATGCCGAACAGCACGTCATTGCGCTCCGGCACGCCGGGGTTGTGCCAGCTTCCGGCGGGATCGAAGAGCAGACGCTGCGCGCCGTCGATCAAGAGGCCCGAATGCGCGCCCGAGCCGTTGCGGGTGTTGATCGAGGTGATCAGCGTGACCGTGGAAGGTCCGGGAGCCACGTAGGTGGCGCGGGCCACGGCCTCGTCGGAGTCCCACACCGATTCTGCCGAACAGGCGGCAAGAACCAGCGCCAGTACGCCCGCCACGGCAAGACGCGCCGCGCGGATCATGACGCGAAGATCGCCAGGAAAATCAGGACGAGAATGCTGAAAATCGCCACGTTGGTGGACATTTTCATGAAGCCGGCGAATGCCTTCTCCTGCTCGGTGATGTCCATTTCGCCGTGCTTGTAGTCGTCGTGATCGGCCATGTTCGTGTCCTCGGGTCTGAGATGCTTGTCTGTGTTGCGCTCGAAATACCGCAGAACAAGGCGCGTGTCAGCCCCACTCGAACGTGTCTCAATGCCGCGATCACTGTGCCAGGCGGTAGGCCCAGGCCCCGTCTTCGCGCCGGCTTCGCGTCACCTGACCAAGCTGATGCAGATGGTTGAGGTGCGCGACCGCCTCCACCAGCGCCAGGCCATAGGTGCCGCCGTCGATCTTGCGCTTGAACAGGGCCGGGAAACATTCCGCCGCCGAACAGGGGCCTTGGGCGATATGGTCGCGCAATCGCGCCAAGGCTCCATGGTGATTGTCGATCAACTGCCGCATCCGGGCCGGCAGGCCGGTGAAGGGCACCTTGTGGCCGGGCAGCACCAGATGGCTTTCAAGCGCGAAGGGCTGCAGCGCCTCGCAGGCGGCCATCCAGTCGCCCAGGGGATCGGCATCGGGCTCGGTGGCATAGACGCCGATGTTGGGCGAGATCGTCGCCAGCAATTGGTCGCCGCCAATGACGAGATCCTCATCCCGGCTCCAGAACGTCGCGTGATCGGGCGCGTGGCCGTGGCCAAAGCGGATGTCCCACGTGCGCCCGCCCATCTCGATCGAGCCGCCCTCGTGCAGACGCGTGAACCCGAGCGGCATCGGATGGACGATATCGGCGAAGTTGAACGGCCGCTCGGCGCGACGCTCGGCCAGCACCTCGGGCGACATGCCGGCATCGATCCAGAACTGCACCTGTTCGTCGGTTGCGGCGGATTGTTCGTCCAGCGTCAGCATGCGCGCAAAGAGCCAGGCCGTGCGGGTCATGTAGAGCTCAACGCCCCGGCTCTGGAACCAGCCCGCAAGGCCCACGTGGTCGGGGTGGTGGTGGGTCACGATCAGCCGTTTCACCGGCGCCCCCGCAAGCGGGCCTTCGAAGATCTTCTCCCACAGCGCGATGGTGCGGCGCGAGTTCACGCCGGTGTCGATGATCGTCCAGCCGTCATCATCGCGCAGCGCGTAGACGTTCACGTGGTCCAGCGCCATCGGCAGCGGAACCCGCAGCCACAACACGCCTTCGGCCACTTCGACGGCCTCGCCGTCAGCGGGGATTTCCGGGAAAGGGGTTCGGATCGGATTGAAACAACCATCAGGCATTGCGTGCGTGTCCTTTGGATTGGCGTTCGTTGCCGCGCTTGTAATTACCCGTCAGTCGCGCAGCTTCGAGTTGAACGGCACCCTCGTCGCCCGCGGAGGCGAGGTCAAGGAAGGCGCGCGCCTTACGCCCGCGCAGGGTCGTGGCGCGCTTGCCGTGATGAAAGAGCGTCACGTCGCCGGCACTCCCGGCCTGCCACGTGAAGCCCCGGGCCGCCATGTGTCAGGCGGCCAGATCGTCGGCCGACAGATCGTAAAGCCCCTCGGCCCCGCAACGTGCCTGTGCCATCAGCCCCTGGGCCTCCGGCAAAAGCCGGGTCAGGTGATACTGCGCCAGCGCCTGCCGCGTCTTGTCGCCGCTTTCAGCCGCCTTGGCGTGGTAATGCGCGCCCAGAACCCGGGCAAAAGCCATCAGGTAGGGCACCGCGCCGCCGAAACGGTCGTTCGGCTCCAGCGTCAGAAGATGTTCGGTGGTGCGGCGCAGTTCCTGCGCCATGGCGCTCACGGTGTCATGTCCCGCCGCCTCGATCTCGTCGATGAGCGCGAAGGCCGCGGTGCCGCCGTCCATCAGCTTGCGCCCGACGAGGTCCATCGCCTGAATGCCGTTGGTGCCCTCGTAGATCGCCGTCACCCGCACGTCGCGGGCGAATTGGGCGGCGCCGGTCTCCTCGATCACGCCCATGCCGCCGTGGACCTGAATGCCCATGTTGGCCAGCTTGATGCCGGTCTCGGTGCCGTAGGTCTTGGCGATGGGCGTGAGGAGGGCGGCGCGGGCCTTCGCGGCGGCGTCACCGGTTTTCGCAAGGTCGAGCGAGACGGCAAGGTCCAGCGCCATCGCACGGGCGGCGAAGACCTCGGCCTTCATCTCGATCAGCATCCGGCGCACGTCCGCGTGGTCGAGGATCGTGCCGGTCCCGTTCTCCACCGGGCTGCGGCCCTGCTTGCGCTCCTGCGCGAATTCCAGTGCCTGCTGGTAGGCGGCCTCGGCAATGGAAAGCCCCTGCACGCCGACGCCAAGGCGGGCGTTGTTCATCATCGTGAACATCGCGGCCATGCCCTTGTTCTCTTCGCCGATCAGCCAGCCCTGCGCGCCGTCATACTGCATCACGCAGGTGGGCGAGCCGTGCAGGCCCAACTTGTGCTCTAGGCTGACCACGCTGAGGCTGTTGGCCACGCCGGGGTTGCCCTTCTCGTCGGGGATCTTCTTGGGCACGAGGAACAGGCTGATGCCCTTGGTGCCTTTCGGCGCATCGGGCAGGCGGGCGAGGACGAGGTGCACGATGTTCTCGGTCATGTCGTGATCGCCCCAGGAGATGTAGATCTTCTGTCCTGAGATCGCGTAGGTGCCGTCTTCGTTCGGCACCGCCTTGGTGGTCAGCGCGCCAACGTCCGAGCCAGCCTGCGGCTCGGTCAGGTTCATCGTGCCGCTCCATTCGCCGGTGTTCAGCTTCGGCAGGTAGAGGTCCTTGATTGCGTCCGAGGCGTGGTGCTCCAGCGCCTCGATCTGGCCTTGCGTCATCAGCGGGTTCAGTTCCAGCGAGAGGCAGGCGCTGCCGATCATCTCGTTCACCGCCGTCGTCACGGTCAGGGGCAGGCCCATGCCGCCATATTCCGGATCGCCGGAAATCGCGAGGAATCCGGCCTCGGCAATCGCCTTGTAGCCCTCCGCAAACCCCGGCGAAGTGCGCACGACGCCGTTCTCCAGCCGCGCGGGATGCAGATCGCCGGCCCGGTTCAGGGGCGCGATGACCTCCTCGCAGATGCGGCCCGCTTCCGTCAGGATCGCCTGCACGACATCGGTGGTGGCCTCCTCGAAGGTCGAGGCTGCCTGCACACGGTCAAATCCCACGATGTGATCGAGGCAGAAGGTGATATCGGAAACGGGGGCGCGATAGGTCATAATAGGGTCTCCCGGAGACGGGGCCATTTGCGCGCGGGCGTGTTTCGCGCTAGGGCCGGTATCGTGTTGAGGCCAATCATGAAGCCTCGGCAATTGGATCAGCAACTTCAACGTTACGTCACGAGATGCCACCCCTAAAAGTCGAAACGCTGCACGATAATGTCGCGGGCATCGCCCGTGCGGTAGCAATATTGCGTGACGGGGGGCTGTTGGCCCTGCCGACGGAAACGGTCTACGGCCTTGCCGCCGATGCGCGAAACAACACCGCCGTGGCGCGGATATTCGAAGCCAAGGGCCGTCCCACGTTCAATCCGCTGATCGTCCATGTGCTGTCGGTGGAGGCCGCGGCGGAACTCGTCGACTTCTCCGACACCGCCCGCACGCTGGCCGAGGCCTTCTGGCCGGGCCCGATGACGCTGGTGCTGCCATCACGGGGCAATGTGGCGGACCTGGTGTCAGGCGGGCTCGACACCTTGGCCGTGCGGGTGCCCGCGCATTCGCTCGCGCGCAAGGTTCTGGCGGAGTTTGGCGGACCGATTGCGGCGCCATCGGCCAACCCGTCCGGCCAGATCAGCCCGACGCTGGCGCAGCATGTTCTGGACGGGCTGGAGGGTCGGATCGACGCGGTGCTGGACGGCGGCGCCTGCGGTGTCGGCCTCGAATCCACGATCCTCGCGCCCGGCCCGGACGGGGTCCGGCTGCTGCGCGAAGGCGGCATCTCGCGCGAAGCGGTGGAAGCGCGCGTCGGGCCGGTCGTGGCGGATCTGACACCGGGCCGCGTCGAGGCACCGGGACAGATGGAGCGTCATTACGCCCCGCGCACCAAGGTCCTCCTTGGCGGCGACGCGCAGGCGGGTGAGGTGACGGTGGGCTTCGGCGCGACGCCGGGCGAGCTCTCGCTCTCGGAGGATGGCGACCTCGTGGACGCTGCCGCACGGCTCTTCGCGGTGCTCCATGGCGCGGATGCCCTCGCAACCTCGCGTGGGGCGCCGGCGATCCGGGTGGCAGCGGTGCCGGAGGTGGGCCTCGGGCGTGCGATCAACGACAGGCTGCGCCGCGCCGCAACCTAGGCGTGCCCGGCCTCGGATGATAGCATCAGCGGGTTGATCCCGAGGCTTTGCACCGCCGCGTCCCACTTCTTGTCCATCGCCAGATCGAACACCAGTTCCGGCGTGGCATCGGCGGTCAGCCAATCGTTGCGGGCGATCTCGGCCTCCAGCTGGCCTTCGCCCCACCCGGCATAGCCAAGCGCCAGAAGGGCGCGCATCGGGCCGCGTCCGCCGGCAATGTCTTCGAGGATATCGAGGGTGCCTGTCATCGCGAAACGGTGGTCGATGCGCAACGCCTCTTCCCCGCGCGGCGCGTAATCGGGGGAATGCAGCACGAAGCCCCGGCGCATCTCGACCGGGCCGCCGAACCCCACCGGCACGGTGGGCGCGGTGCCGCGGTTGGGGATGTCGAGCTGCTCCATCAACTCCTTGAAGGTGACCTCTTCCATCGGCTTGTTGATCATCAGGCCCATGGCCTGATCCGGCGAGTGCACGCAGAGCAGGATCACCCCGCCCGCGAACCTCGGGTCTTCCATTCCGGGCATCGCGATCAGCAATTTCCCGGTCAGATCGTGGGAGAGGTCTGGCATGGTCATGGCGTCAACATGGGCCTGTTGCGGGATTCAATCAATTGCCTTTCGAGACGCGGGCTTCGCGCGAACGTGACTTTTCATTTCAGCCACGACTTCATACCTCCGTTCCATGACCTTTCTCGCCCGCCTGTTCTGTGCCGCAACCCTCGGGTTGATGTCCGCGCTGCCCGTCTCCGCCCAATATGTCTCGGCCGAGGATGTGGTCGACGTGAGCCTGATGCCCGGCTACCGGCTCGACGGTTCCCGGCACATGGCCGCGATCCGCATTCGGCTGGCGCCCGGCTGGAAGACCTATTGGCGCGCGCCGGGCGATGGCGGCGTGCCGACGGTCCTGCGCCTGACCCGCGCCGAGGGCGTCACCGGCATGGCGATCCATTGGCCGCGTCCGCAGGTATTCTACAGCAACGGCTTGCGCGCCATCGGCTACGAAGGCGACGTGATCCTGCCGCTGGAATTCGCCCTCGACACGGCCGGCGTGGCGCGGGTGTCCGGGCGGCTGGATCTTGGTGTCTGCCAGGATGTCTGCATGCCGATTACGGTCGACCTTGGCGGTGTCCTTCCGGTCGAGACGACGCGCGACGGCGCCATTGCGGCAGCGCTATCGGATCGGCCGTACACTGCGGCCGAGGCCGGTGCGGGCGCCGTGACCTGCGCCATCGAGCCGATCGCCGATGGCTTGCGCGTCACCGTACGTGCGCAGGTGCCGGACACCGGGCGGAACGAGGCGCTTGTCGTCGAGCATCGTGACCCGATGATCTGGGTTTCGGAGGCAGCGACCGAGCGCCAGGGCGGCTGGCTCATCGGTGTAGCCGACGTGGTGCCGGCCGACCACGGCCCCTTCGCGATGAACCGGGGCGATCTGCGCATCACGGTGATCGGCAGCCGCATGGCTGTCGAGTTGAACCGTTGCACCGGCTGAAGCCCGAGTGGTTTTGAGGGGCCAGCCCCTCAAGCTCCCCGCCGTATTTATGAAAAGATGAAGGGTCAGGCCGGGTTTTGCGGCGGTTGCGTGCGGCGTGCTGACTTGGCGATGAGCCCGGCGCCGAGGCCTGCGAGGCAGAGGGCCGCGGTGGCGAGTGCGAAGGCCACGAAGGCCATGGGCGCGCTTGTGCCAAGGGCCGCGAAGGGGCCCCACATGGTGCCGGTGAGGATGAAGGCGCCGAGCGTCGCGGCGAAGATCGCGAGGGTGGCAAGCGTCAGCGCGGCGATGCCCGCGGTGAAGGCCGGGCTGAGGGAGCGGGCCTTGAGCGCGCGCCGGTAGCCGCGCATCTGCTGGCCGAAGTCCTGACCGATGGCCAGAAGCGCGGGCACGACGAGCAGCACGATGACCATGCCGAAGCCCAGGCCGTAGACCAGCGTAATCACCGTGGGTTTGAGGAATTGCGCGTCCTGCGAGCCCTCCCAGAGCAGGGGCATCAGGCCCAGAACCGTGGTGAGGGTGGTCAGAAGCACCGGGCGCAGGCGGTCGCAGGCGCCATCGACGATCGCCGGGAAGAGGCCGCGGTTCTCGGCGTATTCATCGACCGTCGTGACCAGCACGATGGAATCGTTGATGATGATGCCGGTCATGCCGATCAGGCCCACGACGGTGAACATGCTCAGCGGCACGTCCCATGCGACGTGGCCGAAGATCGTGCCGACGAGGCCGAAGGGGATGATCGCCATCACCACCAGCGGCCGCGCCCAGGAGGCGAAGATCCACGCCAGCACGAGGTAGATCCCGATCAAGCAGAGGATGAAGCCGGTGGCGGCGTCGGTGAGGAAAGCCTCCTCCTGCTCGGCAAGGCCCGAGAGCCGTGTCGCCACGCCGAAGCTCTCCTCGATCTGCGGGATGATCACCTCCTGCAGTTCGGACATGATCGCCTCGGCGCGGGCGGGATCGTCGTCGGACAGATCCCCCGTGACCGAGATCAGCCGCACGCCGTTTTCGCGCTGGATGGTGGAGAAGCCCTGGCGCGAGTCGACCGTCACGATGTCGGCCAGCGGCACGTATTGTCCGCTGCCCGCCCGGAGCAGGGTGCGATCGAGGAAATCGGCGGTAAGCTCACCCTCCGGCAGTTCCACCCGGATCGACGCCGTGCGCGGGCCGTCGGGATAGGTGGCGGCCTCGATGCCGCCCAGTCGGTTGCGCAGCGTGGTGCCGAGATCGGCGATCTGGAAGCCGAGCGCTTCGCCCTGCGGGGTGAGTTGCAGCGAGAGCTCCTCACGGTCGTAGGCCATGGAATCCTCCAGGCCCGAGACCTCGGGGAACCCTGCGAGCGCGGCCTGCAGCGCCTCCGAGGCGGCTTTCAGGACGTCGGAGGTGCCGCCGAAGATCTGCACGTCGATGGCATCGCCGCCGGGGCCGCTGCGTCCGCCCCGGAATGCCAGCGTCTCGGTGAGCGGCAATTGGCGGACCTCGTCCTGCATGGCGCTGGCGAAGGCAAAGCTGGAATAGGGGCGCAGATCGGCCGAAATCAGCTCGATCGACAGCGCGCCCAAGAGATCGGCGCTCTTGTTCTCGGTGCCGCTCAATCCGCGGCCGGAGTTGCCACCGACCTCGGCCAGCACATAGGCCAGCGGGTTCACACCGTGCTCGGCCTCGAAGGCGGCGCCTACGGCCTCGGCGGCGCGCTGCATTTCCTGCATCTGCTCGATGCTGTCGTCGCGCGTCGCCCCGTCGAGCATGGCGAAGTTGGCGGTGACGCCGCCGGTCTCGGGCGCGCTGAAGAAGCGGAAGATCACGTCGCCGCGGATGTATTGCGCGGTTTGCGTGGACAGCAGCACGATGATGAAGGCGATCACCGGGTAGCGGGCCCAGACCACGAAGCGCATCAGCGGGCGGAAGAGCCTGAGGTTCACCCAGTCGAAGCCAGCATTCACCACGCGCGAGGGCCAGTCGTACCAATGGGTCTTGGCAGAATGCGCCAGCGCGTGGGCCATGTGGTTGGGCAGGATCAGGAAACATTCCACGAGGCTCGCCAGCAGGACCACGACGACGGTGAAGGGAATATCCGCGATCAGGTTGCCGAACCGGCCGCCGATGGCGACAAGGCCGGTGAAGGCCAGCACCGTTGTCAGCGTGGCGGAGAAGACCGGCGCGGCCATGCGACGGGCGGCGTTTTCGGCGGCGACCACAGGCGGCTCCCCCAAGTGGCGCGCGCGAAAATCGGCGTGCTCGCCCACGACGATGGCGTCATCCACCACGATGCCGAGCGTGATGATCAACGCGAAAAGCGAGATCATGTTGATGGTGATTCCTGCCACGAACATCAACGCGATGGCCGCCGTCATCGCCACCGGGATGCCCATCGCCACCCAGAAGGCCGTGCGCGCGTTCAGGAACAGGAAAAGAAGCGCCACGACGAGCCCGAGCCCCAACAGGGCGTTGTCGAGCAGGATGTTAAGCCGCCCCGAGATCGCCTCGGCGCGCGTGTTGATCAGGTCGATCTGGGTGCCCGCGGGCAGCGTGGCTTGCAACTCGGCCACGACCTCTTCAACAGACGCCTGAATGGCCAGCGCGTCGCCCGCCTCCGAGCGCTGCACGCGGATCACGATGGCGGGGTCTTCGCCGACGAAATAGGCGCGTTCGCGGTCGACACCGTTGACCTCGATCCGGGCCACGTCGCCCACGGCAAGGGCCGAGCCATCATCATCTATGCGCAGGGTGAGGTCCGCGATCTGGTCGGCCGAGCGCGCCTCGCTGCCGGTGCGGATGCGGGCGTTGGCCGCGTCCACGTCGCCCGCGGGCGCCGTATCGGCGGCATCGGCGATGACGCTTGCGATCTCGGCCATGGAGATGTCGTAGCGGATCAGGTTGACCGACGGCACGATCACCATGGTTTCCGGCGCGGCGATGCCTCGGATCGAGGTATTGGTGACACCGACCTCGAACAGCCGCGTGACCAGTTCGTCGGCAAAGCGCCCGATCTGCTCGGTGGCGACGGGCCCGGTGATCACCACGTCGGTGACGCTGTCAAACCAGTTGCCGCGCCGCACGGAGCCCTCCTCCGCGTCGTCGGGCAGATCGGTGACACTGTCCAGTGCCTGCTGCACCTCGTCGGCCGCGCGGGACATGTCCCAGCCGGGCTCGAACTCCAACGACAGCGTGGCGCGTCCTTCCTGCGAGCGCGCCTCGGAGCTCGTCACACCGGGGACGAGCAGCAAGGCCGGCTCCAGCACCGAGACGATGCCGGTGTCCACGTCCTCGGCGCCGGCGCCGTCCCATGACATCACGACGCTGATCTCGTCACTCACCACGTCCGGGAAGAACTGCGCGCGCATCTGTGGCAGCGCCGCGAGGCCTGCGACGACCATCATCACGAGGATCAGGTTCGCCGCGGTCCCGTGGCGCGTGAAGTAGCTGAGCAGGCCACCGGCGGAGGGGGGAAGATCGCGCATCCTAGCTGCCCATCCGCGCTTCGAGGCGGTTCACAATGCGCAGCGGCACTTCCTCTTCGTTGAGTTGTTGCAACATGCGGGTGCGGGCGTCATCGGGGATGAGCCCATCGGTCTCCACATAGGTGATCAACCGCGCCCGGCGTTCAGGATCGAGGGCGATCGTGTCAGACACCTCGGGCGCATCCTCGGCACCGGGTCGGATCGGGTTCACCCGGATGCCCTCGCCCAGCACGGGCGTCCGGACCAGCACCACGTCGCGGCCCTCGAACCGGGTCGCAGTCTGCCCGGCGGGGCGCGCATTGCCCGGCGCGTCTCCATCGGATCGGCCCGCCCCTCTGCGGCCCGCGGCATCGCCCGCGCCAGCGCCTTCACCGTCGCCCGCGCGCGGCGCGGATGCTGTAGGCCGCACCAGAACCTCGTCGCCCTGACGGCTGAGCAGGGCGACCTCCACGGCCTCGAGCACGTTGTCCTCGCCCAAAAGCAGGATTTCTCCGTCCGAGCCAAGTGCCGCGGCAGGCAGGCGCGCCACATCGGACAGCGTCGGCTCATCCACCTCGACGCGGACGAAATCGCCCACCCGCAAGCCGCGGGCGTTGTCGATCCTCGCGAAGAGCAGCCGGCCCGATTGCCCCTCTTCCACCGCGCCGCTTTCGCGGGTCAGCGTCGCATCCGCCGTCATATCGAGACCGAAGACATCAAGGATCACCCGCACCGGGCGCTCCGGCAGGTTGCCGTCTGCGTCCAGCAAGCGAATGTATTGCGCGGTCGAAATGCGGAAGGCGACCTCCAACGCGTCGGCATCGATGAGCGAGGCGAGGCGTTCGTTCCGGCTCACCAGGCGGCCAGCGGCGGCATCCACATCGGTCAACACGCCACTGAAGGCCGCGCGAAGCTCGGTCTCCGCCAGGCGACGCTCGGCCTCCGCCAGGGCAATCTGGCGACGCGACAGCGCCGTGCCCGCATTGTCCACCCGCGCCTCGGCAACCGCCAACGCGCGGCGCTGCGACAAGATCGCCTGGGCCGCCGTCGCCTCCGCCAACTCTGCCGTCTCCACGGCAGCGGTCGAGCCGACGCCCCGTTCCAGCAAGTCGCGGGCGCGCTCCAGCGCGCGGCTGCGGATCTCGGCTTGGTTGCGCGCGGCAGTGACCTCTTCCTCGGCCAGTTCCAGCGCGCGCGTCGCTTCGGCCAATTCGTTCTCGGCGTCCTGCAGATCGGCGGCGGCCGTGTCCCGCGCCGATTGCGCCTCGGCCGGATCGATGCGCGCCAGAAGCTGCCCGGATGTCACCGCGCCGCCATCCTCGAAGCCTTCCGCCAATTCCACGACAGTGCCTTCCGCCGGCGCGCGCAATTCCAACGTCCGCCGCGAGCGGATCTCGCCGAAGGCTGTCAGCACCGGAGTTTCATCCCCGAAGGTCAGCGGCGCCACCTCTGCCGCGAAGACCCGCTCGCGCGTGGGCGGCACGCGCCCCTCGTCCGCCCAACGGGCCTGCAAGGCGCCGTAGGTGATGCTGCCCGCCAATGCGAAGAGCCCCACGGTACAGGCCGTGAGGAAAAGGCCGATCAAGGCGCGTCCGAGAAACCGCATGGAGTCTCCTTGAGTTGTAAAATCGTCTCGTTATCCCAGAGCGCCGAGAGGGCTCTGACAAGGGTACACGCAGCGGCGGGTCACTTCCGTCGCTTATGTTCGTCCAATCGAGGCATTATTTCCACAAAGTTGCAGGGGCGGTGGCGATAATCCAGTTGTTTCACGAGAATTTCATCCCAGGCATCCTTGCACGCACCCCCGCTGCCCGGCAGCGCGAAAAGGTAGGTGCCATTCGAGACGCCGCCCGTGGCGCGGCTCTGGACGGCCGAGGTGCCGATCTTTGCCATGGAAACATGGGTGAAGACGGTGCCGAAGGCCTCGATCTCCTTCTCGTAGACGTCGCGGTGCGCCTCGACGCTCACATCGCGCCCGGTCAGGCCGGTGCCGCCCGTAGTCAGGATCACGTCGATCTCGGGGTCCGCGCACCACGCCCGCAACTGCCCGGCAATCGCCTCCCTGTCGTCGCGCAGAATATGCCGCGCCGCAAGCCGGTGCCCGGCCTCTTCCAGCCGCTGTACCAGAATGTCGCCCGAGGTATCCTCGGCCAGACTGCGCGTATCGCTCACCGCCAGCACGGCGATGCGGCAGGGGATGAATTCACGGGAGAGGTCAAGCTTGCTCATCGGCACTCCAGAAGCTTTGCGGCGAACAGATCGCGCCCGGGCGCACGGCCGCGGCTCACGCGAGCCGTGCCTTGATCGCCAGAAGGTCGGCCCAGGCCTCGCGCTTGGCCTCGGGGTTGCGCAACAGATGCGCGGGATGACACATCGGCATCGCCTCACGGCCGCCCACCGCTTCCCAGGTGCCGCGCATCCGCTTGATCCCCTGCCGTCCCAACAGGCCCGCGCAGGGGTGATTGCCCATCAGCACCACGATGTCGGGATCGACAAGATCGATGTGGCGCAACAGGAAAGGCGCCATCATCGCCAGCTCATCGGGCCGCGGGTCGCGGTTCTGCGGCGGCCGCCAGGGCAGCACGTTGGTCAGGTAGAGCCCCGCCGCCCCCTCCGCCGCGCGATCCAGACCGATGGCTGCAAACATCCGGTCCAGCATCTGCCCGACCGGCCCCACGAAGGGCGTCCCCGCGCGATCCTCGTCACGGTCCGGCGCCTCGCCCACCACCATCACCCGCGCCGAGGGCGCGCCATCGGCGAAGACGAGGTTCCGCGCGCCGCGCTTCAACTGGCAATGATCGAACAGCGCCATGGCCTCGCGCAGAGCCTTGAGCGTCTCGGCGCTTCCGGCCAGTTGCCGCGCAATCGCCACGGCGTCGATCTCCGGCGCAGCAGGGCGGAGCGGCGCAGGCGTACTCGGCGCGCTCGACGCCCCGCGCCCCGGCTGCCCGACGGGCTTCGCCGGCTCGGGCTTGGGCATCTTCACCGGGTTCGGCAACGAAAACCTGTCGAGAGGCGCATCCAGCATCGCCTCGTCCGCACCAAGCTCCACCTGCCACTCCAACGCGGCAAGCGTGTCCCAATAGCTCCAGCCATCCATGCTTTGCTGATCCAACATGACGGCAAGGTATGCGGCTTTGGCGGCGGCGGAAAGACCCTGCGCACCCGCCGCTGCGACCTTATGCGAACAAACCCACCGCCAGCGGAGGCCGCGCCACGCTCCCCTTCATCTTGGCCAATACAACTCAACCCCCCGCCCTGCCCCAGACGCGCCCCCAAAAGAGGCACGAAACGAAACAGCCCCCACCCTACCCTTTTAGACAGGGCGCAGGCGCAACTTGCCGCATCGTCACGCCGCCACGCGGCATCTGCGCGCTTGCCTGTGTCCCGCGTCCCTGCCATCCCGACGGGATGACGACTGCCCGCATCCTCACTGTCTCCGCCTTTTATCCACGCGAAGCCGACACGGTATTTGCCGAGGCGATCAACATCCCCGGAATGATCGACGCCACCCGCGGCCTTGCAACCTACGAGGGCCTGCCCGACGGCGCCTTCGAGGAGGGCCAGAGCTACCAGACCTACGTCACCGTCTGGGGCTGGATGCACAACCCGCGCTACCAGATCCACGTCGAACGCCTGAACCCCGCCACCCGCGAGATGCAGTCCCGCGAACAGGGTCGCGCGATCCGGCAGTGGGACCACACGCTATCGGTCACACCGACGGCGGGCGGCGCCATCTGGCAGGATCGGATCATCGTCGATAGCGGGTTTCTGACCGGCTACATGGTGCGCGTCGGACGCCACATGTACAAGTACCGCCACCGGATGCGGGATGCGTCGCGCATCACCGCGACGATCGACAAACCCTGACGCTTTACGCCCCGGCCCGTGCGCCCCTATAAGCGGGAAACCACGAGGGCCCGGCGCCATGTCGGCCCCTCAAGTCCCAAGGACGCGAAGGCACGGCATGAACGCCTATCACAAGCAACATCTTCTCGGCATCGAAGACCTGTCGCAGATGGAAATCACCGCCCTGCTGGACCGCGCCGACGTCCATGCCGAGGCCGAGCGTGGCGCCCGTGACCATGGCAGCCCGCTCAAGGGTCTCACCCAGATCAACATGTTCTTCGAGAACTCGACCCGCACCCAGGCGAGCTTCGAGATCGCGGGCAAACGGCTCGGGGCCGACGTGATGAACATGGCGATGCAGACCTCCTCGGTGAAGAAGGGCGAGACGCTGATCGACACGGCGCTGACCCTCAACGCCATGCACCCCGACCTTTTGGTCGTGCGCCACCCCCATTCCGGTGCGGTGAAGCTTCTGGCCGACAAGGTGAACTGCGCCGTACTGAACGCGGGCGACGGACGGCACGAGCATCCGACGCAGGCGCTGCTCGACGCGCTGACGATCCGCCGCGCCAAGGGCCGGCTGCACCGGCTCAACATCGCGATCTGCGGCGACATCGCCCACAGCCGCGTGGCGCGCTCGAACACCATGCTTCTGGGCAAGATGGAAAACCGCATCCGCCTGATCGGTCCGCCCACCCTGATGCCCTCGGGCGTCCGCGACTGGGGGGTCGAGGTCTACGACGACATGGAGACCGGGCTTGAGGGCTGCGACGTCGTGATGATGCTCCGCCTGCAGAAGGAACGCATGGACGGGGCCTTCATCCCGTCCGAGCGCGAATATTACCACCGCTTCGGCCTGGACGCGGCAAAACTTGCCGTGGCGAAAGATGACGCCATCATTATGCACCCAGGCCCGATGAACCGTGGCGTGGAAATCGACGGCCTTCTGGCCGACGACATCAACCGCTCGGTGATCCAGGAGCAGGTCGAAATGGGCGTTGCCGTCCGCATGGCCGCGATGGAGATCCTGGCCGAAAACCTGCGCGAACGGAGGGCTGCCGCATGACCCATCTACATATCTTCGCTTTGAACGAGAGCATCGACCTCTCCCACACTCACCTGACCCGCCAGAAGGGCGAGGCCGTGGTGCTGCCACCGCTGTCCGACTGGCTCGGCGTCGAGAGCATCGACACCGACGAGATCGAGCTGTTTCCCGTCAGCGATCTGGGCGACATGACGCTCAGCGATTACATCCAGCTGGCCTTTACCCCGGAGGCGCCGATCCCCGCCGCCACCGCCGCCCGCCTCAACACGCTCGACGGCGGGGTCCTGATGGTGCCGGACAATGCCATGACAGGCACCCCCGCGCCCGGCCCGCAGGCGACGGAAATTGCCAGCATCGCCCTCGCCCGCGCCGATCACGACGCGGAACTGCCCAAGGCCCGCGTCACGCCGATGCCGACCCCCGCGCCGGAACCCCAACGCGAGAAAAGCCCCCCCATCGCCTTGATCGCGCTGATCGCCATGGCGGTCATCGCGGCGATCATCGTGTTTGTCGGCTGGTCCTGATGCGCGACCGCTGCTCCTCTTTCGTCTGAACGGAACCCCTCGCCCATGACGCACGCCCTGCTGACCAATGCCCGCCTGATCGATCCCGAGGCGGGCACCGAGACCCTTGGCTGGCTCCGCATCGAGGACGGCACCATCGTCGAGAGGGGCGACGGCGACCGTGAGGGGGGCGTTGATTGCGGCGGGCGTTGCCTCGCGCCGGGGATCGTCGACGTGGGCGTGAAAGTGGGCGAGCCGGGCGAGCGTCACAAGGAAAGCTTCCGCACCGCGGGCCTTGCCGCCGCCGCGGGCGGGGTCACCACGATGGTCACCCGCCCCGACACCACGACCCCGATCGACACGCCCGAGGTGCTCGATTTCGTCACCCGCCGGGGCCGCGATCATTCCGTGGTCCGCGTCGCCCCGATGGCCGCGCTGACCCGGGGCCGCGACGGCCGCGAGATGGTCGAGATCGGCTTTCTGCGCGACGCCGGAGCCGTGGCCTTCTCCGACGGCGACGCGGTGACCGTGAACACCAAGGTCCTGTCGCGCTGCATGACCTACGCGCGCTCGCTCGGCGCCCTGATCGTGGGTCACCCGCAAGAGCCGATGCTCAGCGAAGGGGCCGCCGTGACCTCGGGCAAATTCGCCTCCCTGCGCGGTCTGCCCGCCGTCTCTCCGATGGCCGAGCGGATGGGGCTGGAACGGGATCTGGCTCTGGTCGAGATGACCGGCGTGGCCTACCATGCCGACCAGATATCCGCCGCCGTGTCACTGCCCGCGCTGCAACGCGCCAAGCAGCATCTGGACGTGACGGCCGGGGTCTCGATCCATCACCTGACGCTGAATGAATTCGACGTCGCCGACTATCGCACCTTCTTCAAGCTCAAGCCACCGCTCCGCGCCGAGGATGATCGACAGGCGATGGTCGAGGCGGTGCGCGACGGCACCATCGACATCATCTGTTCGATGCACACGCCCCAGGACGAGGAAAGCAAGCGCCTGCCCTTTGAAGTGGCAGCCTCGGGCGCCGTGGGGCTGGAGACGCTTCTGCCCGCCGCGATGCGCCTTGTGCACGCGGGCCAATTGACCCTGCCGGAGCTGTTTCGCGCCCTGTCCTTCAACCCCGCGCGCCGGTTTGGCCAGTCGTCGGGACGCCTCTCGGAAGGGGCGCCGGCCGACCTGGTGCTTTTCGATCCGGACATGCCGTTCCAGCTGGACCGCACGACCCTGCAGTCGAAATCCAAGAACACGCCCTTTGACGCGGCGCGGATGCAGGGCCGGGTGCTGCGCACCTGGGTCGGCGGTGAAACTGTATTCGAGGCAAGCCGATGATCCCTGCAATCGAGACCTCTCTGCCCCTGCTCGGCCTGACCGCACTTCTTGCCTATCTTCTGGGTTCGGTGCCCTTCGGCCTCGTCATGGCGCGGCTTTTCGGACTGGGCGATTTGCGCCGCGTGGGGTCGGGCAACATCGGCGCGACGAATGTGCTGCGCACCGGCAACAAGCCGGCCGCGTTCCTGACGCTGGTGCTCGACGCCGGCAAGGGCGCCATCGCCGTGCTGGTGGCCCGTGCGGCGTTTGGGGAAGATGCCGCGCAACTCGCTGGTTTCGCGGCCTTTCTGGGCCATTGCTTCCCGGTGTTCCTGGGCTTCAAGGGCGGCAAGGGCGTGGCGACGTTCCTCGGCACGCTGCTGGCGCTGGCCTGGCCCATCGGGCTGGCGGCATGCGCCACCTGGGCCGTGACGGCGGCGCTGTTTCGGATCTCGTCGCTGGCTGCACTGGTGGCAGCCGCGCTCAGCCCGGTGATGGCGTGGCTTCTGGGTGTTCCCACCGCGATCGTCTTCTGCGCCGCCCTCGCCTCGCTGATATTCATCCGCCACCACGCCAACATCGCGCGGCTCGCGCGGGGCGAGGAACCGCGGATCGGCAAGAAGACCTGAGCCTACGGGTTTCCCTACCCCGCTGCTAATTTCGTTGATTTTGCAAAGACCTCACGCAAAAGTGTCGGCGAACGAGGGCTGCGGTGTCTTTTTGCGCTGAATGACCGTCCTCGTCGCTGACGATAAGTACGGACCCTGAAAGGACACCAAATGGATTTTATGACTGCTGTTAAGCACGTCTTGGCTAATTACGCGAACTTCTCCGGCCGCGCCCGGCGCTCGGAATTCTGGTGGTGGGCCTTGTTCGCCCTGATCGTCAGCGTCGTAGCGCAGATCCTCGACGGCGTGATCGGCATGCCGATTTTCTACATCATCACGACCCTCGGCCTGCTGATCCCCAACATCGCCGTTGCCGTGCGCCGGATGCACGATCTCAACAAGTCCGGTTGGTGGATCCTGATCGTTCTGATCCCGCTGGTGGGCATCATCCTTTACATCTACTGGTTCGTGCAGCGTGGCACGGTCGGCGCCAACGATTACGGCCCCGATCCCTACGACACGCCTGTCACGGTCTGAGTTTCCCAGACCCCGAACTTGCACGCCACGGCCCGCCCTTCCCGGCGGGCCGATTGCATTTGATGAGAATTCTCCGAAGATTGCCCGGTGGCTGCCCTATCCTTGGCACAATTCGGAGCCAATTCTTGACCCGTCACAGATATCCTCAAGAGGGCTATGGGTATGGGATTCGCAAGGGCAGTCGGTCGTGGGTACGTGAACATGCTGCATTTCTCCGGGCGCGCGCGCCGGTCGGAGTTCTGGTGGTTCGCGCTCTGGACCGTGCTTGCGAATTTCGCTTTCGGAGCCGCGGCGGGCTACTACGCCTTCTCCAACCCCGAGATCATGGCCGAGTTTCAGCAGGCCAAGACCTTCGGCGCGCCTGATGCCGCCATGGTCGAACAACTGCGCTACTACACCGGCTATTATGTGGCGGCGCAATTGATCCTGTTCTGGCTTCCCGGGCTGGCCGTCACGATCCGGCGGCTGCACGATACTGACCGCTCGGGGGCGTGGTATTTCATCCAGCTTGTTCCCTTGATCGGCGCGATCTGGTTTCTCGTGCTGATGTGCTTGCCCGGCACCTATGGCAACAATCGCTTCGGCGACGACAGCGCCCCGGACCGCAAGGTTCCGACGCCCTCGCACCCTGCCTTCGCGGGTGAGTTGAAGGGCAAGGCCCGAGCCGAGGCCGAAAGCGCGCGCCGGGCCGAGGCCAAGGAATACTACCGCCGCCACGTCCTGCCGTCGATCCAGCGCGCCTGAGCCTGCGCGGCGGGGACGCGCGCCTTGATGCACGTCGGCGTTCGGTGCAGGCTGCGGGATCCCTCCGGGGGGAGTTGTATTGGCCAAGATGAAGGGGGAGCCGCGCGCGGGGTGATCAGTAGGAATATTCCGCGTAGATCCGGGAGAGGTCGCCGGCCCATTCGCCGGAGTATTTCTCCAGCAGCTCATCGGCTGGCACCTGCCCGGTTTCCACCGAGTCCTTCAGCGCGTTGAGGAAGTGGGTCTCGTCCGGGACAAGCCCACCGGCGCCCGCCATGGCGCGTGCGGCGAGGCCGGCCTCGGAGATCGCCAGCGCTTCGCGGGCGAGGTCGTGGATCTTGTAGCCGCCCGCCGTGCCTGCCAGTCCGTGGACCGAGGCCTCCACCCGCATGGCGTCGCGGGTCTCGACGTCGAAGCCCTTGCAGAGGTCCCAGGCGGCATCGAGCGCCGTCTGGTCGTACATCAGCCCGACCCAGAAGGCGGGCAGCGCGCAGAGCCGGCGCCAGGGGCCGCCGTCGGCGCCGCGCATCTCGATGAACTTCTTCAGGCGCGCCTCGGGGAACAGGGTGGTGAGGTGATCGGCCCAATCGCTCAGCGTCGGCTTTTCGCCGGGGAGCGCGGGCAGCTCGCCCTTGAGGAAATCGCGGAAGGACTGGCCCAGGGCGTCGATATAATTGCCGTCGCGGTAGACGAAGTACATCGGCACGTCGAGCGCGTATTCCACCCAGGCCTCGAAGCCGAAGCCCTCGTCGAAGATGAAGGGAACGGTGCCGGTGCGGTCCGCGTCGAGGTCGCGCCAGACCCGCGAGCGCCACGACTTGTGGCCGTTGGGATTGCCGTCGAGGAACGGTGAATTCGCGAAAAGCGCCGTGGCGAGCGGTTGCAGGGCGACGGCGACGCGCATCTTCTGCACCATGTCCGCCTCCGAGCCGAAGTCGAGGTTCACCTGCACCGTGCAGGTGCGTCGCATCATGGTGCGGCCCATGGTGCCGACCTTCTGCATGTAGCCGTCCATCAGCTTGTAGCGGCCCTTGGGCATCAGCGGCATGTCCTCGTGGCGCCAGATCGGCGCGGCGCCGAGGCCGATGAAATCGACGCCGATCAGGTCCGCCACCTCGCGCACCTGGCGCAGGTGATCGTTCACCTCGTCACAGGTCTGGTGCACGTTCTCGAGCGGCGCGCCGGAGAGCTCGAGCTGTCCGCCGGGTTCCAGCGACACGTTAGCCCCGTCCTTTTCCAGCCCGATGATATGCTCCCCTTCCATGACCGGCGCCCAGTTGAAGCGGTCGCGCAGCCCCTCCAGCACGGCCTTGACCGAGCGTTCGCCCTCGTAGGGGATCGGCTTTTGCGTGTCGCGGCAGTAGCCGAATTTCTCGTGCTCGGTCCCGATGCGCCACTCCGACTTCGGCTTGCAGCCATCCGCCAGGTATTCTGCCAACTGGCTGTAATGCTCGATGGGGCCGCCGCCGGATTGAGGGATCGACATGGGGTGTCTCCTGAGATGCCGCCCCCCGTGGGGCGTTGTTGGTCAGGCCTCGCCCGTGGCGCTTACCGTGTCAAGGCTACGCGCGAAGCGGAAGCGCCCGGCCGCGCCCATAAACGCTGCGAGCCCCCTGTGCGGCTCTGCACAGAGGCGATGACCTTGTCGAGGTTCAGCCCCGGCAGCGCCGCGAAGGCATCGAACAGCGCATCGGCGCCGGCCGCGTCCACCGGGATCACCAGAAGCTGCGTCGCATCGGCCAGAACCCAGGCTGTGGCCCCATCGCGGCTGCGGCGTACCGACAGCACGTTGAGAGCGTCGAGCGCCATGGCCCCGCCGGTCTCGGGCCCCATGAACAGGATGCGCCCCTCGTCGATCTGCACCACGCCGGGCCCGTCGCCGCCGTTGAAGAACCGCGCCCGGCGCACCGCGGGCACCATCACCACGGCGCCGAGGCCGATCAGCACATAGCCGAAGCCGGTCACGATCATGCCGGCGGGCTTGGCCGCGATCCACACCCCTAGGGCGATGATGGCCGCCGCGACCAGCACCTCGCGCCAACGGGTGACGGCGGCAATGGCCTCGGGGCGGAAAAAACCGCTCATTGGGAAACCCCCTCGTAAGGTGCCTGAAGGCTCTCGTATGTCATGGCCGCGAAGTCATGGATCATCGTGGGAGCGTCCCATCCGGACGCCGATTTTGGCAAGAACCAAAGCGCGCCCTTCGCGGCATATTGCAGGCCACCGTGCCAAGGCTCGGCCCATTCCCACGCGGCGCAATCAACCGCCTCATCGCCATGGGCCAGCGTGTAGACATGGTCGAGGATCGGCGCGGCGGAGCGGTAGCCGTGCGCGAACCGCAAGCCAAGCCGCCAGCCGTCCGCCAATTCCTTGCCGAGCCGCACGTCATAGCCCGTGCCGCCCTCGATCTGCCAGCCGCGCGCCGCCATCATCGCGGCGAACAACCCGCCCATGTGGAAGCCGTCCGTGGCCGACGGATAGGCATCGCTTGGCGCGACCCTCAGCCCGTCGGGCAGGTCCTTGGCCACTTCCATGCCGTTGAAGAAGACGGCGCCGTCCTCGGTGAATGCGCCGCCGCCGAACCAGGTGTCGTTCTTGGGATAATAGGCCAGGGCGCGCAGCCAGGGCGCGCGGCTGAGGGCAGTCCAGCTGCGACCGCCGCGTCGGGCATGGATGATCATGTGCTGTCCGTCCGGCGACAGGTCCGAGCGGTGCTCGTAGATCCGCGCCTTGAGCCATTGGCCAAGCGTCACGCGGCCCTCGGCCCGGTCCCAGAGGCAAGCCGCCACCTGCATCGTCGGCCCGCGTCGCAGCACCAGCGCGCGGTCGCATCGGGTGGCCGGGATCACGTGCAGCCGGGGCGGCGGTGCCGCCGTCACTTCCAGTCTCCCTGGTGCTCTTGCCACAGGGTCAAAGCCGCGACCGCCGCCGTATCGGCGCGCAGGATGCGCGGCCCGAGAGAGATCACATGGACAAACGGCAACGCCCGCAACCGCGCCCGCTCGGCCTCCGAGAAGCCGCCCTCCGGCCCGATCAGGATCGCCGCGGGTGCCGGAGCGCGCGACAGGGGCGCGCTTGTCGCTGGCTCATCCGAGGCCGCATCCGCAGACGTTGCCGCGTCCGCCGCCGTTGTCTCGTCCGCGAAGACCAGCACCCGGCTCTCGTCCCACCCATCGAGCACCTCCGCCAGGGACCTGATCTCGGAAACCGGAGGCACATAGGTACCGCCGCATTGCTCGGCCGCCTCCATGGCGTGGGCCTGCAGCTTGTCCTGACGGATGCGGTCGGAGTTGGTGTAATCCGTGCGCACCGGCAGGATGCGCGCCGCGCCCAGTTCGGCGGCCTTCTCGACGATGAAATCCGTGCGCGCCTTCTTGATCGGCGCGAACAGCAGCCAGAGGTCCGGCGGCATCCGTTGCGGGGCGCTCTGCCCGGTGCAAAGCAGCACGCCGCCGCGCTTGCCCTTGGCCGCCACCTCCGCCCGCCATTCGCCGTCGGTCCCGTTGAACAGAGCCACTTTAGCCCCGACACCAAGGCGCATCACGTTGAACAGGTAATTGGCGTGGTCCCGCGACACGGGAACGCTTTGCGCCTCCCCCAAGGGGTGATCTACATAGAGGCGAATTTTGGGGCGGTTTTTCATGGGACGGAACGTATGAGCGTGCAACGCGATGGACAAGACACTCCGACCGATCCCGATGGGAAAGTCGCGGATGCGGTCTCGGGCAATTGGGTCGACCGGATCGCGCCGCCCGCGACCCGCCCCTACCTGCGCCTGAGCCGCGCAGACAGGCCCATCGGCACATGGCTCCTGCTGCTGCCCTGCTGGTGGGGCCTGATGCTGGCGCTGGCGAGCGCGCCTTCGACGGCCACGTGGTTCGACGTGTGGATCTTCGGCGGCTGCGCCATCGGCGCGTTCCTGATGCGCGGGGCGGGCTGCACATGGAACGACATCACCGACCGTGACCTCGACGGCGCGGTCTCGCGTACCGCCTCGCGGCCGATCCCCTCGGGGCAGGTCTCGGTTCGGGGCGCGCTGATCTGGATGGTGGTCCAGGCGCTGGTGTCGCTCCTGATCCTGCTGACGTTCAACTGGACCGCGATCGCGCTTGGTGTGGCCTCCTGCGCGCTGGTGGCGATCTACCCCTTTGCCAAGCGCTTCACGTGGTGGCCGCAGATCTTCCTCGGGCTCGCCTTCAACTGGGGCGCGCTTCTGGCCTGGGCCGCCCATACCGGCAGCCTGTCGCTTGCGCCCGTGCTCCTCTATCTCGGCGGCATTTCCTGGACGCTGTTCTACGACACGATCTACGCCCATCAGGACCGCGAGGATGACGCGCTGATCGGCATCAAGTCCACGGCGCGGCTGTTTGGCGAGAACACCAAGGCATGGCTGCGGCTGTTCCTCGTGCTGACGATCTGCCTGATCGGCATGGCCGTCATCGTGGCGGTCATCCCAAGCGACGACACGCTGGCGCTGGTCATCGCGCTGGCCGGGGTCTGGGCCATGGGCTGGCACCTGTGGTGGCAGCTCGTGCAGTTGGACATTCACGATGGCGCTACCTGCCTGCGCCTTTTCAGATCGAACCGGAATGCAGGGCTGATCCCTGTGCTGTTTTTCGCCGTCGCCGCACTCGTCTGATTGAAAGCGCGCGCCGGACGGGGTACTGCGGTGCACGTTCAGGACCCGAGCAGGGATTTCGCGTCGCACCGCCCATGTCAGACAATCACCGCATATCCGCATTGGTCGGTCCCGCCTCCTTCGTCCTGGCGGCCGGCCTTGCCGTCGTCACCGCGATCTTCGGGGCCTTCACGATCGAGAAACGCTCGACCGAGGACATCCGCTTCTCGCTGCAGTCCGACGGCATCGACTGGGTCGAGGTCTCGGCCAATGGCCTGCAGGTCTTCCTCGACGGCACCGCCCCGGACGAGGCCACGCGCTTCCGCGCCGAAACCCGTGCCAGCGCGATCATCGACGCCGACCGCGTCATCAACCGCCTGGAAGTGGCCGCCATCGAAACCGCCGCCCCGCCGCGCTTCTCTCTCGACATGCTGCGCAACGGCGACGGCATCCAGCTGATCGGCCTGATCCCCGGCCCCGCCGGCGACGAGGCCTTTGCCGTGGCCGAGGCGATTGCCGATATCGCGGGCTCGGCCGAGGTCGTGAACATGGTCGAGACCGCCGACATCGCCGCGCCCGACACATGGGACGCCGCGCTCGCCTTCGGCCTGCGCGCGCTGGAGGCCCTGCCCCGCTCCAAGGTCACCGTGCTGGCCGACCGGGTCGAGGTCGAGGCCGTCGGCGAAACCCGCGAACAACGCGCCGAGTTCATCGCCCGCCTGCAACAGGACCAGCCCGCCGGCGTCGAGATCGTCCTCGACATCTCCGCCCCGCGCCCGGTGATCACCCCCTTCACCCTGCGCTTCGTGCGCAATGACGGCGGCGCCCGCTTCGAGACCTGCACCGCCGACACCGCCGAGGCCCGCGACCGTATCGTCGCCGCCGGCCGCGCCGCCGGTGCCACCGGGGCGGTGCCCTGCACCATCGGTCTCGGTGTGCCCTCCCCCTCATGGGGAGAGGCCGTGGCCACCTCGCTTGCCGCGCTGGTCGAGCTGGGCGAGGGCAGCGTGACCCTCTCCGACGCCGACGTGACCCTGATCGCAGCCCAGGGCACCTCGCAGGACCTCTTCGACACGGTCGTGGGCGAGCTCGACGCCGCTCTGCCCGATGTCTTCTCCCTGCAAGCCGTCCTGCCCGAGCCTGAAACTGAGGAAAGCGCTGGCCCCGTCCGCTTCAGCGCCACCTTCTCCGAGGACGAAGGCGCGCGCCTGCGCGGCCGCCTGCCCGAGGGCCGCATCGGCGATTCCGTGCAAGCCTTCGCCACCGCCACCTTCGGCGCCGATCGCCTCAACATGGCCACCCGTCAGGTCGGCGACCTGCCCCAGGGCTGGTCCGTGCGCGTCATGGCAGGCCTCACCGCCCTCGCGGAACTAGAAGACGGCACGCTGACGGTGGAGCCCGATCTCCTGCGCCTCGCCGGGCGGACCGGCGACGACGAAATGATTTCCCGCCTGACCCGGCAACTCTCCGAAGATCTCGGGCCCGGCGCGAATTTTCAGATGGATGTCAGCTACGACGAAACGCTGGACCCCGTCGCCTCGCAACCGACGCCCGAGCAATGCGAAGCCCGCATCCGTGAGATCCAGGACGAGACCAAGATCACCTTCGACCCCGGCTCGACCGAGATCAACACCACCGCCGGCGAGGTGCTCGACCAGATCGCCGAGGTCCTGCCCGATTGCCTCCATGTCCGCATGGAGATCGGCGGTCACACCGATGCCCAGGGCGGCGAGACGATGAACCTCAACCTCAGCCAGGCCCGCGCCAACGCGGTCCTGAACGGCCTTCTGGCGCGCGGCGTCCTGGTGTCGAACCTGACGGCACAAGGCTATGGTGAAAGCCAGCCGATCGCGGATAACGATACCGAGGAAGGCCGCGAACAGAACCGCCGGATCGACTTCCGCCTGCTGGCCAGCGCCGAAGTGGCCGACGGCGCCGCTGATGCCGATGACCAGCCCCGCACCCGCGGGGGCGTGCCGTCGCAAGGCGCGATTGCCGACTGGCCCTTCGACGTGCAACCCCGGCCCCGGCCCGAGGCCCCCGATGCCAACTAGACAGAAAGCCAAGACCCCATGAACCGGTTGGAATTCATTATCACGATCGCAATCATCCTGTTCGTGGCCTTCGCCCTCGGCTGGCTCGCCCATTGGCTCGTGACCCGGTTCAACCAGGTCTCCTCCGCCGACCTCGGCGAAATGGAAAACCTCGCCCGCGCCCTCCACGACGCAGAAGAAACCCGCGACCAGGCCATCGCCTACCTGCAACAGCGCGAAGGCGAATTGACCAATCAACTCAGCCAGACCGAAGCCGAACTCCGCGCCGCCATGGAAGGCCTGCGCGAAGCGCGAACGGAATCCGAGGAACTCCGCAACTACGTGGAATCGATCAACGTCGGAAACTGAACCAAGCGCCGCGCAGCGCAACACGCCCGGTTCAGCCCCCGCACACCGCGAAACGCCGCCGCCTGCCGCACCGCGCCGCTCCCCCCTTCATCTTGGCAAATACAACTCCCGCCGGAGGCTCCCGCACTCTCGGCCCACACCAAGGCCCGAGGCCCAAGCCCCGTCCCGCCTACCAGCGATCCAGAGCGCTCTCGTCGTCCTCTTTCGCGGCAACCCAATCGGCCCCGCGCTCGGTGATCTCCCGCTTCCAGAACGGCGCCCGCGATTTCAGGTAATCCATCAGGAACTGCGCACCCAGAAACGCGCCCGCCCGGTGCCGCGAGGCGGTGGCGACCATCATGATCACCTCACCGGGCACCAGCCGCCCGTAGCGATGGATGACCAGCGCCCCCTGCAGCGAAAACCGCGCCATCGCGTCATCGCGAATGGCCTCCAGCGCGCTCTGGGTCATGCCCGGATAATGCTCGATCTCCATGGCGATCATGTCGCCCTCGGCTACGTCACGGGTGAGCCCGGTGAAGCTGACAACCGCGCCGGCACCTTCAACGGCTTCGGTGAAAGCATTCAACTCCGCGCCGACGTCGAAGGCCGCCTCCTGAACCCGCACGAACGACACGGCTCAGCCCCCCGTCATCGGCGGAAACAAGGCCACTTCCCGTGCCGCCTCGAGCGAGGCGTCGAAATCCACCAACCGCTGATCCACCGCCGCGCGCACCGACTTCAGGTCCGACAACGCGAATGCATGGGATTCCGAACGGGCTTTGAGCTCTTCGATCAACTCGGCCACGGTCCGCGCCTCGGTCTCCACCACCTCGTGTCCAGTGCCGATGCGCTCGCGCAGCCAGGCGAAATACCGCAGGTCCATCAGCGCTCCTCCACCAGGAAGGGCCGTGCCTTCATGAAATAATCCGCACCGGTGATCGCGGTCAGGATTGCCGCCAACCACAACAGGATCTTGCCCACCACGCCGCTCCAGAAATAGCCGAACTCGATCCAGACGAGGCCGAACTCATCCTCGATATCCCCCGCCATGATCCCCTCGATCAGGGCCGCGTCCATGCCGATGGTCAAGGCCCAGAGGTAATGGGTGAAGAGCCCCCAGCAAAACAGCAACCCGATGGCCACCATCTGCAGGGTGGTCTTCCACTTCGCGAGGTTGGTGACCTTCAGCGTCCCGGCCTGCGCGCCCAGGAACTCGCGCAATCCCGAGACGAAAATCTCCCGGAAGAGGATCACGATCACCGGCACGAGGATCAGCGCCGACCAGCCGTGATCGAGGCTCATGATCACCAACAGAACCGCCAGCGCGATCACCACCATCGCCTTGTCGGCAATCGGATCCAGCATCGCACCGAACCGGCTTTCCTGCCCCCATTTTCGCGCCAGAAGCCCGTCGAGGTAGTCGGTCATCGACGCCCCCATGAAGAGGCAGAGCGCCACCCAGTCCGCGATCGGCCGAGGCAGGAGAAGAAAGACGAATCCGACCATCGGCGCCGCGATAAGGCGCACGAGGGTCAGGATGTTTGGCAGGTTCCATTGCATGGGTCAGGGGTATCCTGTTCGAGGCCTCTGCGGAAGAGGGTATGGCGTCACTGCTGCGTGTAGAGGGGCGCTCTCGCCCCCACGGCTCACACCTCCAGCTAGCGCATCATAGCGGCACCGCCAGCCCGCATCTCCGGCCTGCGGCTCCATCGCGACCGCTCCCCCTTCATCTTGGCCCATACAACTCCCGCCGGAGGCTCCCGCGCGCCCAACCACGCGCCACCGCTCCCGCAGCGCCACGCCGCTCAAACGCTCGCCTCTCACGCCTGGTCGTGGAAAAAATCGTAGATCTTCTGCGCCAATGCCGCGCTCACCCCGTCGACCGCCGTAAGATCCGAGAGGTTCGCCCGCGCCACCGCCTTGGCGCTGCCGAAATGCGACAGCAGCGCCCGTTTGCGGGCCGCCCCCACGCCCGGAACATCGTCCAGCGGCGTGGCCGAGACCGCCTTGGACCGTTTCGCCCGATGCGCGCCGATGGCAAAACGATGCGCCTCGTCGCGCATCCGCTGGACGAAATACAGCACCGGGTCATTGCGCTTCAGCGCGAAGGGCGTGCGGCCGGGGACGTGGAATTCCTCCTTGCCCTGGTCGCGGTCGATGCCCTTGGCGACACCGATGAACGGCACGTCATCGACGCCCAACTCGTCCATGATCTCCTTCACCGCCGAGACTTGCCCCGCGCCGCCGTCGATCAACAGAAGGTCAGGCCAGGCCTCGCTCTCGCGGTCCGGGTCCTCCTTCAGCAGGCGCTTGAACCGCCGCGTCAGCACCTCTTTCATCATCCCGAAGTCGTCGCCCGGCGTCAGGCTGTCGCCGCGAATGTTGAACTTGCGGTACTGGCTCTTCAGGTAGCCATCCGGCCCCGCCACGATCATCGCCCCCACCGCGTGGGCACCCTGGATGTGGCTGTTGTCATAGACCTCGACCCGCTTCGGCGCAGCATCCAGCCCGAAGGCCTCGGCCAACCCGTCGAGCAGCTTGCCCTGGGCTTGGTTCTCGGCCATCCGCCGGCCCAGGCTCTCGCGCGCGTTGCGGCGCGCGCCGTCGACCAGCTCGGCCTTCTCGCCCCGCTGCGGCACCAGGATCTCGACCCGCCCGCCGCGCTTGCCCGACAGCGCCTCGGCCATCAGGTCCATGCTCTCGACCGGATGCGACAGCAGTACCTGCCGCGGCGGCTCCTTGGTGTCGTAGAACTGGCCGACGAAGGCCTCCAGCACCTCCGGCTCCTCGATATCCGGCCCGACCCGAGGATAGAAATCGCGGTTGCCCCAGTTCTGATTGGCGCGGATGAAAAAGACCTGCACGCAGGCCTGCCCGCCCTCCATATGCAGCGCGATGACATCGGCCTCGCGCACGCCCTGGGGGTTGATCCCTTGCGTGCTCTGCACGTTCGTCAGCGCCCGGATCCGGTCGCGCAGCGCGGCGGCGCGCTCGAACTCCATCGCCGCCGAGGCCTCTTCCATCCCCTCCGCCAATTGCCGCTGCAGATCGGTGCTGTCGCCCTTCAGAAACCGCACCGCGTCCTTCACCGAGGCCGCGTAATCCTCTTCGCTGATGTGACCCACGCAGGGTCCCGAGCAGCGCTTGATCTGGTAGAGCAGGCAGGGCCGCGTGCGGCTCTCAAAGACCGCATCGGTGCAATTGCGCAGCAGGAAGACGCGCTGCAACTGGTTCAGCGTGCGGTTCACCGCCCCCGCGCTGGCGAAGGGGCCGAAGTAGCTTCCCTTCTCCTTCTTCGCACCGCGATGCTTCTTGATCTGCGGGAAAGCATGGGCGTCACTCACGAGGATATTCGGAAACGACTTGTCGTCGCGCAGCAGCACGTTGAACTTCGGCTTGAGCTGCTTGATCAGGTTCTGCTCCAGCAGCAGCGCCTCGGTCTCGGTGCGCGTGGTCAGGAACATCATCGAGGCCGTCTCGCGGATCATCCGCGCGATCCGGGGGGAATGCCCCGACGGTTTCGCGTAATTCGCCACCCGCCGCTTCAGCGCCCGGGCTTTCCCCACGTAGAGAACCCGGCTCTGGCTATCGAGCATGCGATAGACACCGGGGCTCATGTCGAGCGTCCGGACATAGTCGGCGATCACCTCATGCCCTTTTTTTACGGGCGTAAAGTCTTCTGCTTTGTCGGTCTCATTTTTCATCGATTATGACAGTTTTGTGATTCTCTTCTGCGCTGCAATGCAGCAGACCCCGTGGCAACCCCTTAGCTTTCCACTGACTTTGTGGATAACCCTGCGGAGAACTCTTTGGCATCCGGAATTTTCCTTTGTTTTCGGCAGGGTTCTACGGATTGCCTATTTTTTAGGCACAACGATAAGTGCTTGATTTCGCTCGATTAAAACCTATCGTTAATCTGTGGCATCGTTGCATTAACCGATTATTAATCAAACTTACCCGAAATCCGCCGACGGTGGATGAATAAAGCCCGGCCCTCTCACTCCACCCCGACGACATCGGGTGTTTTCCACCCCAGATGTTGGCCTCCATCGGTGCAAATCAGCTGTCCCGTCACCGTTTTTGCCCCCAGAAAGTACCGCAGGGCGTGGACGACATCTTCCGGCCCCGCGCCGCGTTCTAGGACCGTCGCGGCCCGCTGCGCGGCAAAATGGGCGTCGGATTGGCGCGCGCCCTGCATCGTCGGGCCGGGGCCGATCGCGTTCACGCGGCAGCGCGGCGCAAGCGCCTGCGCCGCGGTCTGCGTGAAGGTCCACAGCGCGGCCTTGGCCAGCGTGTAGGTCATGAACTCCGGCGTCAACTTGCGCACCCGCTGGTCCACCATGTTGACAACAAGCCCCCGCGCCACCGGCTCTCCGCCCTCGTCCGTCTCCGCCTCGGGCAGTTGCCCGGCCAGCGCCTGGGTCAGCACGAAAGGCGCGCGCAGGTTCGACATCATATGCGCGTCCCATGTCTCCCGCGTGGCGCTGCGCAGGTTGTCGTAGTCAAAGACCGAAGCGTTGTTGACCAGCACCTCCACCGGGCCGAGCGCGTCGATCACGCGCGGCATCAGCCCCTGCAACGTCGCCTCGTCCAGCAGGTCCGCCTGCAGCGCAATGGCCTTCACGCCGAACGCGCGGGCCTCTTCCGCCGTCGCCTCCGCAGCCTCCGCGCTGCCGTTGTAATGGATCGCCACGTCATGGCCCTGCGCGGCCAGTTCCAGCGCCATCGCCCGACCCAGCCGCTTGGCAGCCCCGGTTATCAATGCTGTCATTGCCTGCGCTCCTTACACCAGAAGAAGCACCATATAGCCCGCGTAGAGCGCCGAAAAGGCCAGGCCGACGAGCCGCCCCATGGGCCAGCGGAAGAACACGAAGGGCGCCAGCACCACCGAGGCCGCCAGCATCACCCAGAGGTCGAAGGACAGGATCTCTGCATCCACCGGGATCGGGCCGACGAAGACCGCCACGCCGATGATTGCCAGCAGGTTGAACACGTTGGAGCCGATGACGTTGCCAATCGCCACGTCCGCCTGTCGGCGGAAGGCGGCCATGACCGTGGTTGCCAACTCGGGAAGCGAGGTGCCCACAGCCACCAGCGTCAGGCCGATCACCGCATCGCTTATGCCATATTCGATGGCGATCTCCGAGGCGCTGTCGATCAACAGCGAGGCCCCCAGCGGCAGGCCCACGAGGCCCAGCACGAGGTAGAGGCCGATCTGCCAGCCGGCCATGTCCGGGTCGGCCTCTTCCAATTCGTCCAGCACGTCTTCGTCGCCATTGGCCTCACGCCGGTGGGCGCGCGCCTTGCGCATGGCGTCGAGGAGCACGAGCGCAAGGCCGGTCAAAAGGACCAGCCCGTGCCACCAGACCAGCGGCCCGAAGAAGCACAGGGCGATGAAGACCAATGTGCCGATCATCATCGTCGTATATTCGCGCCGCGTGTCGCTGGTCGCGGCCAGCCCCGCCATCAGCGCGGGCAGGCCCAGCACCAGCAGCACGTTGGCGGTGTTGGAGCCCACGACGTTGCCCAGCGCGAGGCCCGGCACGCCGTTCAGGATCGACTGGATTGAGATCAGCAACTCGGGCGCCGAGGTACCGAAGGCCACCACGGTGAGCGAGACGATCAGCGCCGGGATGCCCAATCTCAGGGCGAGGTTGACCGCGCCTTTCACCAGTACGTCGCCGGCAAGCAGGAGGATCACCAGCCCGAGGATCGCATAGCCAAATTGTTCAGCCATCATCGCCCTTTCGGCACGCACGGCAGGGTCCGCCCCGCAGGTTCATGCGGCCACATTCCGGGCAGGTTTTCGGTTTCGGCAAGGCGCCGCTCTTGCGGTCGCGCCCGATGCGGCTGCGGCCCAGCCAGTGCAGCTTGCCGAACATCGCCAGCACCGCGATACCGATCAGGAAAAGGGTTACGATTTTCAACATCAAGAAAGCCCATAGCGCGCATAGAGCGCGCGTTCCTCCACGCCTTGGTCGAGATCCGCCAGAATCTGCGCGCCCAGACGCGGGATCAGTGGCTTCTTCGGTCCGAACTTGGCGAATTTGACCTTGTCTCCGTAGAGCTCTTTCATCTTTGGCACCAGATGGGTAATGCCATCGGCCAGCCCCAGCTCGACACCTCTCGTGCCGGTCCAGAACGCGCCGGTGAACATCTCCGGCACCTCTTTCAGGCGGTCGCCCCGACGGGATTTGACGTGGTCGATGAAGGCCGCGTGGATGTCCGTCTGCAGGGATTTCAGGCGCTCGATGTCCTCGTCCTTCTCGGGGGAGAACGGGTCGAGGATGCTCTTGTTCTCGCCGGAAGTGTGGATACGCCGCTCCACCCCGAGCTTGCCGATCGCCTCGACGAAGCCGAAGCCCGCCGAGACCACGCCGATCGAGCCGACGATGGACGAGCGGTCGACCCAGATGTCATCGGCCGCGCAGGCCAGCCAGTAACCGCCCGAGGCCGCGACATCCTCGACGAAGGCATGGACGGGGATTTTCTTCTCGTCGGCCAACCGCCGGATGCGCGCGGCGACCAGCGCCGATTGCACCGGAGAGCCGCCAGGCGAGTTGATCGCCAGCGCCACGGCCACGGGCTTGCCCTTGGAGAAGGCTTTCTCGATCACCGGCGCGAAGGTGGCATCGCTGATGCCCCCACGCGGCCCGGCCGCGATCGCGCCCTGCAGGCGGATCACGGCGACTTTGGGATCGTTTTTCAGGAAGGGGACGAGGTGTTTCATTCCATGGGATGTAGGCGGCTCGGACCTTCGCAACAAGGCAGCCGCCCACGTTTTCACCGGTTTGTTGCGCGTCAAGCGCCGCGCACGGGCAAACGCTGCTCGCCCAGACCCTCGATGCCCAACCGCATCTCCTGACCCGCGCGCAGGAAGACCTGCGGCGACTTGCCAAGCCCCACACCCGGAGGCGTGCCGGTCGCGATCACGTCGCCGGGCTCCAAGGTCATGAAACGGCTGATGTATTCGACGATGAACTTGGGCTTGAACACCATGGTATCGGTGGTCCCGTCCTGCATCCGTTCGCCGTCGACTTCCAGCCAGATCGGACGCCCGTCGGGGTCGCCCAGCTCGTCGGCGGTCACCAACCACGGGCCCAGTGGCGCGAAGGTGTCGTGGGATTTACCCTTGGTCCACTGACCACCCATCTCCTGCTGCCACGCGCGCTCCGAGACGTCGTTGACGATGCAATAACCCGCGATATGGGCGTTGCCATCGGTGGCGTTCTTGGCGCGGGAGCCGATGACGATGGCCAGTTCGACCTCCCAATCGGTCTTCTCGCTGCCCTCGGGCAGGATCACCGGATCAAAGGGCCCGGAAATCGCCGTCGTGGCCTTCATGAACAGTACCGGCTCGGTGGGCACGTCCCAGCCGCCCTCGGCGGCGTGGTCGGCGTAGTTCAATCCGACGCAGACCAGCTTGCCCACGTTCCCGACGCAGGGCCCCAGCCGCACGTCACCGGCCAGCGGCAAGGCTTCGGGGACGATCTCGGGCATCGCGCCCAGCGTGCTGCCGTCGATATCGCTCACCACCTCCGACAGGTCGCGCACGTTACCGTCGCTATCCAGAACGCCCGGCTTCTCGGCCCCGGCTTCACCCCATCTGACAAACTTCATCGAACTTCCCTCTCTTGCATTCTGAGCGTACTTGCGTTGATTGCGCGCATCATGCTTCCGTCTACCGGCAACTCCAAGGGGCAGCCACATGAAAGACATCATCATTCTCGGCGTTTTCGTCGCCGATGCCGCCTATCGGTGCGCGCGCCTGCCCGTCGTCGGGGAAACCCTGCTTGGCACCTCGTTCCAGCTCGGACCGGGCGGCAAGGGCTCCAACCAGGCGGTTGCCGCCGCGAAAGCGGGCGGACAGGTGAGTTTCATCTCGCGCATCGGGGCCGATACCTTCGGCCGGATTGGCCGTGACGTCTGGGCCGAGGCGGGCGTCCATCCGCTGGTGACCGAGGACGCGGAGGTGCCCACGGGCTCTGCCGGGATCTTCATCGAAGAGGCCTCGGGCCACAATGCCATCATCATCGCGCCCGGCGCGTCGGGCCACCTCTGCGCCGCCGACGTGGATGCGCGCCGCGATGAGATTGCCGGAGCCCGGATCGCCCTCACCCAGTTGGAGCAGCCGATGGAGGCCGCCCTGCGCTTCCTGCAACTGGCGCGAGAGAACCGCACGACCACGATCCTCAACCCCGCCCCTGCCGCCGATTTGCCCGACGAGATGCTGGCGCTCTGCGACTACATCACCCCCAATGAACCCGAGACCGAGGCCCTTACCGGCCTGCCAGTCACGTCGCTCGAGGAAGCCACCGCGGCCGCGAAGCACCTGCTTGCCAAGGGGGTCTCCAAGGGGGTGCTGATTACCCTGGGCGAGAACGGATCACTCTTCGTGGACGAGTCGCGCGCGATCCACACCAAGCCGATGAACGCGGGCCCCGTGGTCGACACCACCGGCGCGGGCGATGCCTTCAACGGCGGCTTCGTGACGGCGCTGGCCGAGGGGGCGGCGATCGAGGATGCCCTGCGCTTTGCCACCGCCACCGCCGCGCTCTGCGTCACCAAGCACGGCACCGCCGCGTCGATGGCGCCCCGCGATCAGATCGACGCGCTCTTGGCATCGGCCTCCAGTGACGTCTCAATATCCTGGATGTGAGCCACTGCCGCGTCGCGGTGCGCGCCCGGCATCATGTCGAGCAGCGTATCGCGCAGCGCGGGCCATTGCGGCGCCTGGTACAGGAATTTCATCCGGTGGTAATGCAGGATCGCCGCGTCGGGCGTCATGGCGTAATCGGCCCGGTTTGACAGCGAGTAATTGTAGCGCTCGCCCAATACCCGCGTCTTGTAGCCAAAGCGTTTCATCGTCAGCGGCAGGGTGATCTGATCCAGCCACGGGCGCTTGTTGGCAATCGCGCAATTGCGGTCGAAATCGAGCGCCGTATCCAGCCAATGCTCTCCGAACCGCCGCCCGTCGTCGTGCCTCGTCTCGGGGAAGGCCACGAGGCCCGCGTTGAAATAGGGCACATATTCCACCTTCGAGCCGCGAAGCAGCGTCACCCGCTCTTCCGGCACGCTCATGCCGAAATGGGCATAGGCGCGGGTCCAGCGGGCGTTCTTCCCGCCCCAAGTGGGCCGCCCCTCGGGCGCGGCGGCGCAGGTGTCGGCGGGCAGATCCATGAATTCGGCGAGCGAGGCGGTGCAGGCCATGTCGGTATCGAGAAACACCGAATGGCTGGTGCCGCGGTCATCGCAGGCGGCCACGATCTTGTTGCCGTGGGGATAGGGTTTCTTCCATTCGGGCGTCTCGGCCAGGGTACGGACCTCGACGTTGCAGGCCTCGAAGATCGCAAGCGTCGCCGCCTGCATTCCGGCGCGGTTTGCCTTGGTCACATAGGCAAACTGTCTGACCCGCTCATCGCCGGCATGGGCCGCCGCCAGCGAGGCTGCCAGAAGCCAGGATTGCTGCTCCAGCCGGTGGCCATCCGCGACGTAGAAAAGGGCGAGGGATTTCGTGTCTTCCATGGCGGTTTTCCGCATCTGCTGCTCGGGCGCCACCTTGCCGCTATTCCGGCCAACGCGCCAGTCTCAGCTCTCCAGGTCGACCACAAAGATCCCCGCCGCGCCATTCTTGCACGCCCTTACCAGAAGCGCCCCCGCCCGCTGGTGATCGGGATCGGCGGCATAGGCATCGAGCGCGGCTTTGTCGGTGAAAGTACAGAGAAACCCGTAGGGATAGCGCTCGGACTTCCTCTCGAAATCGCGGTTCGGCCCGTGGGAGAATGCCGTGAAACCCGGGTGCGCCTCGGGCAAGGTCTCGAGGATCGCCATCGCCGCGTCGATCTGCGACATCGCGCCGTCGTTCGCGGGCTCCAGCATGACCATGTGATAGAGCATCGATGTCCCTCTGGTTTTGTCCGGTGCCGGGCAGTGGCCCGGGGCGGGAATGGAACCGACGCCGCGCCACTTGGGGAGGCCGTCGGATTGAGTTGTATTGGCCAAGATGAAGGGGGAGCGGTGCGCTCTTTCAGCCGGCGTTGGGGGTGTTGTCAGGTCACCAGAATGGCGCGGAAATCGTTGACGTTGGTCAGGGTGGGGCCGGTCACGACCTGATCGCCGATCCATGCGAAGAAGCTGTGGGCATCGTTGGTGTCGAGCGCATATTGCGGTGTGAGCGTGGTGGCCTTGGCAAGGGTGTCCGGCCCGATGAGCGCGCCCGCGACCTCCGCCGCGCCGTCCACGCCGTCGGTGTCGCAGGCAATCGCGTAGATGTTCTTCGCGCCGTCCAGCGCCAACGCGAGGGCCAGCGCGTATTCCGCATTGGGCCCGCCGACCCCCGCGCCCCGGCGCGTGACGGTCAGCTCGCCGCCCGAGAGGATCACCGTGCCGGGCGCCGCCTCGAGGGCGATCTCGGCATGGGCGCGGGCCACGTCGCGCGCCTCACCCTCGATGGAATCTCCTAACATTTCAACGGTGTAGCCGGATGTGCAGGCGTGCTCACCCGCTGCGGCAAGGGATTGGGAGGGGGCGGCGTAGATGACATTCTCCACCCGTGAGAGCCTTGGATCATCCGGGCGCAGCGGATCACCGCCACGCTCAAGGTAGCGCTGGATGCTGGCCGCCGGGGTGACGCCCCAGCGCTCCAGTTCCGCCAAGGCGCGCGCGGCGTCGCTATCGCAGCCAACGGTCGGTCCGCTGGCGATGTCACCGGGATCGTCGCCCGGCACGTCCGAGATCATCAGCGCCAGCATCCGCGCCGGATGGGCTGCGGCCGCGAGCCGCCCGCCCTTCACGGCGGAGATTTCCTTGCGGATGCCGTTGATCGTGCCGATGGGCGCGCCGGAGGCCAGCAGTTCCGCCGTTAGCCCCTGCTTCTCGGCCAGCGTGACGCCGGCCACGGGCGCGCAGAGCAGGGCCGAGCCGCCGCCCGAGATCAGCGCGAGGACGAAATCTTCCTCGCGGAGCGTATCGAGCAGCGCCAGCATCCGTTGCGTCGCCGCGACGCCGGAAGCGTCCGGAACCGGATGGGCGGCCTCGATGATCTCGATCCCCTCGCAGGGGCGGGCATAGCCGTAGCGGGTGATGACGAGCCCTTCGCAGGGGCCCCATTCGGCCTCCACCGCCTCGGCCATTCGCGCGCTGGCCTTGCCGGCGCCGATCACCACCACGCGCCCCTCGGGCTTGGGCGGCAGGGCTTGGGCGAGCGATTGCATCGGGTCGGCGACCCGGACGGCGCGATCGAACAGGTCTCTCAGGAAGTCCATTTCGGTCAATCTATCGTTCCCGTGCTGGAGGTGCGCGCGATCAGCTCGACCGGGGCGCGGTGTTCGGGGGGCGGGGTCTCGCCGGTCTGCATCCAGGCGAGAAGCCCGTCGGCGACATCTTGGGCGAAGCTCTCGATATCGCAGCCGATCGAGGAGACCAGCGGCCAGACCTGCGCGCAGTCTTCGATGTCGTCGAAGCCCACGAGGCGAAAATCGCGGCCAAGTTCGACGCCTGCGCGGGCGAAGCCCGACAACATTCCGAGGGCCACGAGGTCGTTGAAGCAGACCGCTGCGTCGACGTCGTCGGGCAGGTTGTTGACGGCCTCCACCCCGAAGGCGCGGGAGCTGCGGCCGTGGTGCGTGAAGGGCGCGATGCCGGCGCGTTTGAGCTCGGCGAGGTAGCCCGACTTGCGCTCCTCGGTGATGGCGCGGCCCTCCATGCCGCCGACGAAGGCGATACGCTTCGCGCCCTGATCCAGCAGGTGCCGGGTGGCCAGGGCGGAGCCTGCCGCGTAGTCGAAGGAGGCGAAGGGAAACAGGCCGGTGCGCGGGTCGGTCTTGCGCAGCACCTGCATCGCGGGGATGCCGGCGCGCGCGATCTGGTCGAAGGCATCGCCCGCGTCGTCATAGGCCGGCGAGACCACGAGGGCCGACACCCCGTGCTCGATCATCGAGCCGATGAGCTTGGCCTGCAGGTCCGGGTCCTCGTCGCTGTTGGCGATCACCGTGGCGTAGCCTTTCGCCGCCAGCGTCATCTGCAGGACCGTGGCAAACTCGGTGAAGAAGGGGTTGCGCAGGTCGTTGATCACCAGCCCGACGAGGCCCGCGGTCTGCGAGCGCATCTGCGCCGCTGCGCGGTTGTAGACGTAGCCGATCTCGGCCATCGCCGCGCGCACCGCCTCGCGGGTCTCGGCCTTCACCTGCGCAGAATTCTGCAGCACCAGAGAGACGGTGGATTTCGACACGCCCGCGCGGGCGGCGACGTCCAGAATGGTGGGTCGGCGGCTCATGCTCAATGCTTAGCTATCGATCCCGTGAAGCGCCAGAAGGTTGCGCATCCGCGCCTGCGCGAGGTCCGGGTCCGTCAGCAGGCGCGCCTGGTCGGCCAGTCGGAAAACCTGCGCGAAATGCGTGATCTCACGCGAGGATTGGAAGCCACCGGGCATGACGAAATGCGACTGCTGGCCGTTCAGCCAGGCGAGGTACGCGATGCCGGCCTTGTAGAACTGGGTCGGCGCCTTGAAGATCTCGCGGCCGAGCGGGACCGTTGGCGCGAGGAGCCTGTTGTAGGTCTCGTGGTCGTCGCGGGCCAGCGCCTCCAGCGCCTGCGAGGCGGCGGGCGCGATGGCGGCGAAGATGCCGAGGAGCGCGTGGGAGTAATGGGTGCCGTCGCCCTCGATCAGCGCGGCGAAGTTGAAATCGTCGCCGGTGTAGAGGCGGACGCCCTCGGGCAAGGCCGCGCGGAAGGTTTCCTCGTGGGACTGGTCGAGCAGCGAGATTTTCAGCCCGTCCACTTTCGCGGCATTGCGCGCGATGAGGTCGTGGACGACCTTGTTGGCCGTCTCGATATCCGTGCTGCCCCAGTAGCCGGCAAGGGCCGGGTCGAACATCTCGCCCAACCAGTGCAGGATCACCGGCGCCTGCGCCTGGGAGATCAGGTCGTCATAGAGGCGCGCGTAATCCTCGGGGCCTGCGCCGATCGCCGGCAGGGCGCGGGTGGCCATCAGGATGATCTGACCGCCGGCGGCCTCCACCGCCTCCATCTGGTGCATGTAGGCATCGCGGATCGCGGCGAGGCTTGTCAGCTCCTCTGGCGCGGCGTGGTCTGTGCCCGCGCCGCAGGCGACGCGCGGTTGCGTCGGATGCGCTCGGGCGGCAGCCATCGTCCGCTCGATCAACTCGCGGGCCGTGGGCCAGTCCACCCCCATGCCGCGCTGCGAGGTATCCATGGCCTCGGCCAGCCCGAGGCCCTGGTCCCAGAGGTCTTCGCGGAACTTCAAGGTGGCGTCCCAGTCGACGGCGGGGCGGCCCACCCAGGGATCGCGCTCGGCCAGCGGGTCGCTGATCACGTGGGCGGCGGCGAAGGCGGTGCGGGTCAGCGGCACTTGCGGCGCACGGGGGACAAGGGGCGTCCCGGTCAAGGTGTAGTCTTCGAGCGTACCGTTGGTGGTGGGCAGAAGCATGGTCTAGATCCCCTGATCTTCGCGGATCATGTCGGCGGCCTTCTCGGCAATCATGATCGTGGGTGCATTGGTGTTGGAAGAGACGACGCGCGGCATGATCGAGGCATCGGCGACGCGCAGCCCCTCGATGCCGTTGAAGGCCAACCGCGGCGTGACCACGGCGCTGTCGCCCGGCCCCATGGCGCAGGTGCCGGCGCAATGGTGCGAGGTCTTGGAGTGCTGGCAGATGAAGTCGAAATACTCGTCATCGGTGCGCACGTCGGGGCCGGGCAGACGCTCGGCCTTGATCATCGGGGCCAGCGCCTCTTGCGCGAGGATCTCCTGCGTCAGCTTCAACCCGCGGATCGACATTTCGCGGTCGCGGGGATCGGCGCAGTAGTTCGGATCGATCAGCGGGGCGCGGACGGGATCGGCGCTGGCCAAGCGGACCGAGCCGCGCGAGCGCGGGCGCAGGTAGCAGGAGTTCAGCGTCACGCCGCCGTCGGGCATAGCCGCCACCCCCGCCTCGATCCCGGTGCCGAGGCCGAGGTGGAACTGCAGGTCGGGTGAGCGCGCGTCGGGGTCGGCATACCAGAAACCGCCGGTCTCGAAGAGGCTGGAAGCCACCGGCCCCTTCTTGGTGGCGAGGTATTGCAGACCAGCCAGCACGCTCAGATGCGGTTTGGCGAAACGGTCGTAGGTATGGGGGCCCGAGACCTCGGCGATGCAGTAGAGGTCGAGGTGGTCCTGCAGGTTGCTGCCCACCTGCGGCTGGTCGAGCACCACGTCGAGGCCGAGGGCGCGCAGCTCGTCCGCGGGGCCGATGCCCGAGAGCTGCAACAGGCGCGGCGAGCCGATGGCGCCGCTGGAGAGGATCACCTCGCGCTCGGCGGTCAGGCGCGTGCCGTCCAGCATCTCCACCCCGCGGGCGCGGCCCTTCTCCACGATGATCCGCCGCACCTGCGCGCGCAGTTTCACGGTCAGGTTCGGACGACGGCGCGCGGGATGCAGGAAGGCCATCGCGGCGGAGGAGCGGCGGGCATTTCTCTGGGTCAGCTGGTAGTAGGCCGCGCCTTCCTGCACCTCGCCGGTCACATCCTCGTTGAAGGGAATGCCAAGCGCGCGGGCGGCCTCGAAATAGGCCTCGCAGATCGGCAGGGGCGCGGCGGGTTTCGACACGCCGAGCGGCCCGCCCTGCCCGTGGTAGCGGCCCGCGTAGGTGTCGTTATCCTCGGACTTGCGAAAATAGGGGAGGACGTCCTCGTAGCTCCAGCCCTCGCAGCCCATCTGCCGCCACTCGTCGTAGTCCAGCGGATGGCCGCGCGTGTAGATCTGCGCGTTGATCGCGGAGCCGCCGCCGATCACCTTGGCCTGCGTGTAGGTGAAGACCTTGCCCTGCATGTGCGCCTGCGGGACCGTGCTCCACCCCCAGGAACCGATGCCCTTGGTCATCTTCGCGAAGCCTGCGGGCAGGTGGTAGAACGGGTGCCGGTCCGAGCCGCCGGCCTCCAGCAGGCAGACGCGCACGTCGGGGTTCTCGGACAGGCGCGCGGCCAGGACCGAGCCCGCCGAGCCGCCACCAATGATGATGAAATCGAAGCCGTCAGCCATGGGGTGCCTCAAAACGTGTGGATGGACAGGCCGCCGTCCACCGGGATCTGCGCGCCGGTGGCGAAGGCGAAATCGCCGCGCGCCAGCGGGACGATGACCTCGGCGATATCGCGCGGGGTGCCCCACCGGCCGGCGGGGACGAGGTCGGGGATGGTGCTGTCGTATTGCTCGGCCACCGGCGCGGTCATCGGCGATTGCACGATGCCGGGGCGGACATCGAAGACGCCGATGTTCTCGGGCGCGAGCCGCAGGGCGAAGGCGCGGGCGGCCATCGCAGTCGCCGCCTTGGAGACGCAATATTCGGCCCGGTTGGCATTCACGATCGCGGCGCTGACCGAAGTGATGAAGGTGATCGAGCGGTAGGGGTCAGCGGGCAGGTCCAGCATCCGCTTGGCCACCTGCTGCGCGAGGAAGACCGCGCCGCGGGTGTTGACCTCCTGGCAGCGGTCGTAGCTTTCGGGCGTCATCTCCAGCAGGTCGCCGCGCGTCATCGCGCCGACGCCCGCGTTGGAGATCAGCGTGGTGACGGGGCCCACGGCATCGAGCAGCGCCGGGATCGCCTCGATGTCGCGGATATCGTGGTGGTGGTAGCTGGCCTCGAAGGGCAGCTCGGCGGTCTCCGCCTCTGCGGCGACGGCGATCTCCCACCCCGCTGCGTGCAAGGCCGTGGCAATGCCGAGGCCGATGCCCTGTTGTCCGCCGGTGACGAGCGCTTTCATTGAACGGCCTCCTTGAGGTGATCGGCCTGCCGCAGGGCAAGGGCCGCGATGGTGAGCGAGGGGTTCACCGCCGCCGAGGTGGGCAGCAGCGAGGCATCGCAGATCGACAGGTTGTCGAGGTCATGGGCGCGGCCCAACGGGTCGCAGACGCTGGTGGCCGGGTCCGTCCCGATCCGCGCAGTGCCGCATTGGTGCGAGGGGGTGCGGCGGTCGAATGCCTTGGAAAGCACCACCGGGAAGCCCGCCCGCTTCAGGGTCGCCTTCAGCTTCGCGACCAGCGCTTCGTGCGCCGCCCAGTTGGAGCGCTTCCAGTCCAGCACGATATCCTCGCCCCGCAGGGTCACGCGGCTATCGGGGTTGGGCAGATCCTCGGACATGGCGTAGAAGTCGATGGCCCGGCCGGCGATGAGCTTGGCGAGCGGCACGGGCAACCCCGTCTGCGCGGCAAGGATCGGCGCGGAGACGCGGCCGAGGAGTTGCACGTTGCCAAGCGGCGCGCCCTCCGGCCCGCCGGAGAGATACCAATCGTTGATCTGCAGGGTCTTCTGGTAGACCGCGCGGTTGCGCCGCGTGCTGAGCGCCAGCACCGCGCTGGCATTGTGGTTCATAAAGTTGCGCCCCACCTGATCGGAGCGGTTGGCGAGCCCGCGCGGATGCGCCTCGGAGGCCGAGCGGAGCAGCAGCGCCGCCGTGTGCACCGCGCCCGCCGCCAACACGACGTGCGGCGCGGTCAAGCGACCGGCCGAGGTGAGAAGCCCGGTGACGTGGCCGCCCTCCGCCTCGATCCGCCGGACCTCCACCCCGCTGCGGAGCGTCACGTTGGGGTGCGCCAAGGCCTCCGCCAATGCGGCGCTTTCGGCATCGAGCTTGCCGCCGGTGGTGTCGGGGAAGGCATCCCAAGGCGTCTGCGCGCGCTGCAGCCAACGGTCGAGATCGACGGCCAGGGGCAGCGGCGCGGGATGTAGGCCGGCAGCGGACAGACGATCCGCAAGGTCGGCGATTTCAGCCTCATGGGGGATTGGCGGATGCGGATAGGCGCCGCGCGGCGGCTCGGTCGGGTCCGCAGAGGCATCGCCGCGTACGTTGAACAGCGCCTCGGCCCGCGCGTAGAAGGGCGCGAGCGTCTCGTAGGGGAACGGCCAGCCGGGGGTGGTGCCCTCCATGTGGGTGATCGGCGCGAAATCGGCCTCGCGGTAGCGCAGCATCACCGCGCCGTAGAACTTCGAGTTGCCACCGACGCAGGCGTAATTGCCGGGATTGAAGCGCGAGCCCTCGGGCGTCAGCCATGTCTCGTCGGGGCGGAAATGTCCGTCGCGGAAGATCGCGACCGGATCGCGGGCCTCGGGGCAATCGGCGAGCAATTGGCCGCGTTCGAGGATCAGCACACGCTGCCCGGAAGCCGCCAATCCGGCGGCTAGTGTCGCACCCCCCATGCCGGAGCCGACGATTATGATATCAGCGTCACTCATTGCCCGTCATCACTAGTTCTGGAACGTTCCAATTCCAAGCGAAAAATAAGCCCGGGCGATGGCACCCGGGCTCTGGCTGTTACGCGATGCGGTCTTCCGTCTTCGGATCGAAGAGAACTGCCTTGTCCATGTTCACCGCGAATTCAAAGGGTTGCCCCGCGTGGACATCGGCATCGGCGCGCATCCGGGCGATGCAATCCTTGCCCGCCAACGTCGTGCTGACGAAGGTATCGGCGCCGGCAGGCTCGGTGACACTGACGGTATTGGTCATGCTTTGGATGTTCCGCGCGTTGCGGTCGGCGCCCTCGGGGTCGGTGATCGCCTCGGGCCGGATTCCGAGCATCACGTCGCGGTTCAGGTAGGCGCGGTAGGCCTCGGGCGCGTTCTCGATGCGCAGGTGGATGTCCTGCCCCTCGGCGCCGGAGAACTCCGCATGGATCGCGCCGTTCATCTCGACCAGCTTGGCGCTGAGCACGTTCATCGCGGGCGAGCCCATGAAGGTCGCCACGAAGAGGTTGGCGGGGTTGTCGTAGATCTCCTTCGGGGTGCCGAGTTGCTGCACGTAACCGTTGTACATCACCGCGATCCGGGTCGAGAGGGTCATCGCCTCGATCTGGTCGTGGGTCACGTAGACGATGGTGGTGCCGAGCTTCTGGTGCAGCTTCTTGATCTCGGTCCGCATGTCGACCCGCAGCTTGGCGTCGAGGTTCGAGAGCGGCTCGTCGAAGAGGAACACGTCCGGGTCGCGCACCAGCGCGCGGCCCATGGCGACGCGCTGACGCTGTCCGCCGGAAAGCTGGCCGGGCTTGCGGTCGAGCAGGTTCTCGATCTGCAGAAGCTTGGCCACATCGGCCATGGCGGCGTCACGTTCGGCCTTGGGGGTGCCCTGCATCTCCAGCCCGAAGGTGATGTTCTGACCCACGGTCATGTTGGGGTAGAGCGCGTAGCTCTGGAAGACCATGGCGATGTTGCGCTTGGACGGCGTCACGTCGTTGACCACCCGATCCTTGATCGCGATCTCGCCCGAGGTGATCCCCTCCAGCCCCGCGATCATGTTGAGCAAGGTGGACTTGCCGCAGCCCGACGGGCCGACGAGGACGAGGAACTCCCCTTCCTGCACCTGGATGTCGACCTTGTGGAGGACCTCCACCGAGCCGTAGGATTTGGTGACGTTGTTGATGTCTAGAAAACCCATGGGTCAGCCTTTCACAGAGCCCGCCATCAGGCCGCGGACGAAATACCGACCGGCCACGATGTAGACGAGGAGTGTTGGTGCAGCGGCCATGATGGCGCCGGCGAAGTGGACGTTGTACTCGCGCACGCCGGTGCTCGAGTTGACGAGGTTGTTGAGAGCGACTGTCATCGGGGCCGCCCCGCCCGACGCGAAAGAGGCGCCGAAAAGGAAGTCATTCCAGATGTTGGTGAACTGCCAGATGCAGCAGACCGCGATGATTGGCCCCGACGAGGGCAGCATGATCCGCCAGAAGATCTGGAAGAACCCGGCGCCGTCAATCTGCGCGGCGCGCACCAGCTCGGTCGGGAAGGCGGCGTAGTAGTTGCGGAAATAGAGCGTCGAGAAGCCGATGCCGTAGACCACGTGAACAAGAATGAGCCCGTAGGTCGTGCCCGAGATGTTCAGGATGCCCAAGATCCGCGCCATCGGGATCAGGACGATCTGGAACGGAATGAAGCAGGAGAAGAGCAGCAGCCCGAAGATCCATGTCGCGCCCCGAAAGTGCCATTTCGTCAGCACGTAGCCGTTGAGCGCCCCGGCGATGGTGGAGATCGTGACCGCCGGCACCGCCATGGCGATGGAGTTGATGAAATAGGGACGCAGGCCCGTGGGCTCGACCCCGATCTGGGCGGTGGACCATGCCGAAAGCCACGGCTCGATGGTCCAGTTCTGCGGCAGCGAGATCATCCCGCCGCTGGTGATTTCCTCCAGCGGTTTCAGCGAGTTCACGGCCATGATGAACAGCGGCATCAGGTAGAACAGCGCGAAGAGCAGCAAAAAGAGATAGAGGAACGTCCGCGTCACTTTCGAAGAGCGGATGGCGGTGTCGGTGGAGGCAATGGCCATCAGTTCTTCTCCCGCAGTTCGGCGTAGAGGTAAGGCACCATGATCGCGGCGATGGTCATCAGCATGATCACGGCAGACGCCGCACCGATGCCCATCTGGTTACGCGTGAAGGTGTATTCATACATGAAGAGCGCGGGCAGCCAGGTCGAGGTGCCGGGGCCGCCATCTGTCATTGCTACGACGAGGTCGTAAGACTTGATGGCGAGGTGCGACAGGATCACGAAGGCCGAGAGGAATGCGGGACGCAGCTGCGGCAGGATGATCCGCCGGTACATCTGGAAGTTCGAAGCGCCGTCCATCTGGGCGGCTTTGAGGATCTCGTTGTCGATCCCGCGCAGACCGGCGAGGAACATCGCCATGACGAAACCGGAGGACTGCCAGACCGCGGCAATGACGATGGTGTAGATCGCCATCTCGCTATCCTTGATCCAGTCGAACTGGAAGTTCTCGAACCCCCATTGCTGCATCGTGACCTCCAGCCCGATGGCCGGGTCGAGGATCCATTTCCAGGCGGTGCCGGTAACGATGAAGGACAGCGCCATGGGGTAGAGGAAGATCGGGCGCAGGATGCCTTCGCCGCGAATTTTCTGATCGAGGAAGATCGCGAGGAGCAGGCCGATGATCGTGCTGATGACGATGTAGAGCCCGGCGAAAATCCCGAGATTGACGATCGCCGTATCCCACTGCCGCACCCGGAACAGGCGCTCGTAGTTCTGCCAGCCGACAAGGTCGAAGCTCGGCAACATGCGCGAGCCGGTGAAGCTGAGATAGATCGTGAATGCGATGAAACCGTAGACGAACAGCACCATCACCGCGAAGGACGGGGCGAGCACGATTTTCGGAAGCCAGTTCTGAAGACGCGTGCGGAAATCCGCGCCCTCCAACATGGGATCAGTGGCGGCCATGGGGCCTCTCCTTCGACTTCGATGGGATGTGCAGCGGCGCGACCGGCCGGCTGCGAGAAGGCCCGGCCCCGCGCGCATGCGGGGGCCGGGCCGAAGTGGGGCTGATTATTGGGCCAGCTCGACGGCGGTGACCATCTCTTCAGCGGCGGTCTCAGCATCGAACTCGCCGTTGAAGTGCGCGGTGATCACGTCATACATCGCGTTCTGGATCGACGGCGGGTTGGCGTGGCCGTGAGCCATGGAGCCGAAGAGGCCACCGTTGGAACCGGCTTCCGCCAGATCCGCCATCGCGGCCTGACCGCAGGCGTCGAACGACGAGGGGTCGATGTCCGTACGGGCCGGTGCGGAACCCTTGACCACGTTGAAGGCAATCTGGAACTCGGGGCTCATCACGGCAGAGGCCATGGCAAGCTGCGATTCCGCGTCGTCTTCATCGACGCCGAACATGGCAAACTGGTCGGAGTTGAAGGTCACGGTGCCCTCGGTGCCCGGCACGCGGAAGCACTGGAACTCTTCGCCGGCCGTCAGGCCCGCGTTGACGAATTCACCCTTCGCCCAGTCACCCATGATCTGGAACAGCGCTTCGCCGTTGATCACCATGGCCGAGGCGAGGTTCCAGTCACGACCGGAGAAGTTGTCGTCGACGAAGCCGCGCAGCGTGGCCATGCGCTCGAAGGCTTCAACCATCTGCTCGCCGCCGAGGGCTTCCGGGTCCAGATCGACCATGGAGGCCTGGTAGAACTCGGGACCGCCGACGCCCATGACCATGGAGTCGAAGATCGTGGCGTCCTGCCAAGCCTGGCCGCCATGCGCCAGCGCGGTGTAACCGGCGTCCTGCGCGGTCTGCATCGCAGCGACGAAGTCTTCCCATGTCTCGGGCTGCTCAATGCCGAGCTCTTCCATCAGCGCCGTGTTGGCCCAGACCCAGTTGGTCGAGTGCACGTTGACCGGTGCGGCAACCCAATCACCCTCGTAGGTGGAGAACGCCTGCAGCGCCTCGGGCACGACTTCGTCCCAGTTCTGCTCTGCCGCCAGATCGTTCAGGTTTGCCAGCGCGCCTTCGGCGGCCCAATCCTGAATCGAGAAACCGAGCATCTGCACGGCGGTCGGGGGATCGCCTGCGGTGACGCGGGCGCGGAGGACGGTCATGGCGTCGGAGCCACCCCCACCCGCGACGGGCATGTCGGTCCAGCCGATGCCGCCACCGGCAAGGTCTTCGCGCAGAACGTTCAGGGCCGCGGCTTCACCACCGGACGTCCACCAGTGCAGAACTTCCACTTCCTGGGCCACGACGGCGCTGGTCGACAGCGCAACAACAGCCGCACCCGTGTAGAACTTTTTCATCAAGGTCATTCGATTTCCTCCCAATTGACCGACTCCCCCTTCCCGGGGCTGACAGAATTAAAACGTTATAAATCCCGGTCAAGTCAACCGGAAATTTTAGCGCCTCCTCGCCTCATCCGCCGCAATGCGGCATGTTTTGTTACCTTTTTCTGCGCCGCAGAATGTCTCAAGGCCTCAACGGCGCTATTGAAACGTTTGAAATCCTGCGTAATACAATGCGGGATGCAACCGATGGGCGATCTTGAACGATGAGCAGCGAACCTGGGCTGACACAGACGGGCGACAAGCCGACGCTGCGCTCCTTGGCGGAAGCCACCGGGTTCTCGGTCGCCACGATTAGTCGCGCCCTTGCCGATGATCCGCGAATCGCCGCGAAGACCCGTGCCACCATAGCACAGGCTGCGGCCGAGGCCGGTTACGTGCCGGATCGTGCCGCGCGGCGCCTGCGGACGGGACGCACGCAGGTGGTAACGCTGTTGCTGAATACCGAGCACGAATTTCTGGGCTTCACCCACGAGTTCCTGTCGGGCATGACCGACGCCCTGCGGGGCACGGGCTATTCCGTCAACGTGGTGCCTGACAACGTCGGCGCGGACCGGTTGGAACCAGTGCGGAACATCCTGCGCAACCAATTGGCCGATGGCGTTCTTTTCACGCGGACCGAGGCGTTCGATCCCCGCGTCCGGATGTTGCTCGAGGCGGATTTTCCCTTCGTCTGCCACGGCCGAACGGAGTTCACGACACCGCATCCTTTCGTCGATTTCGACAACGAGGCCTTCGCGCGCACCGCGGTGGAGCGACTGGTCGCAAAGGGCCGCACAAGGCTCGCCATGGTCCTGCCCGAGGATCGGTTCACCTTCACGCAGCACCTGCGGTACGGCTTTCTCAGCGCCGTGCGCGCGGCCGGCGTCAACTACGAGATCATCGAGGGCGCGACGCTCGACAGCTCCTCCGCCGAGATCGCCCGTGCGACCCGCGCCAGCCGCGAGTCCGAGACGCCGCCTGACGGCTATGTCTGCGTCGGCGAGGTGACGGCGCTGATCACCCTCTCGGCGCTGACCGACAGCGGTGGTGTGCTCGGACGGGATGCCGACATCTTCGCCAAGCGCGCCTCGCCGATCTTCGACAACATCCGCCCGCGGATCGATTCGGTCTACGAGGACCTGCGCAAGACCGGGCACCTGATGTCCGAGATGCTCCTGCGCCGCATGGCGGGGGAGCCTGCCGCGGGCCTCACGCACATCCTGTCGCCGGAGTTCGAACAAGTGGCTCACCCCGAAACCCAAGGCTGACGGGTGTCGCCGATGCGCATCTGCACGGTCTTCACCTCAAGGAATTCCTCCAGCCCGTAGCGGCCCAACTCGCGCCCCTGACCGCTCTCCTTGACGCCGCCGAAGGGCATCTCGGGAAAGCCGTCCATCCAGGTGTTGGTCCAGACCGTGCCCGCCTGCACCCGCCGCGCGAAGGAGAGGCAGGTGGACATGTCGCGCGACCAGACCCCCGCCGACAGCCCGTAGGTCGCGTCGTTGCAGAGCGCGAGCGCCTCGTCGAGCGTGCGGAAGGTGAGCACCGCGAGGACCGGGCCGAAGACTTCGTCTCGGGCGATGGGCATCTCGGGGCGCAGGTTCGTGACCACCGTGGGTTGGTAGAACTGTGGCCCCACGCCCTCGACCTCCAGCGCGCCGCCGCCAATGGCGACCTTCGCGCCATCGGCCACGGCATCCTGCACGTAACCGTTGATCTTCTCCATATGTTCGGGCGAGATGATCGCGCCGACCTGCGTCGCGGGGTCCAGCGGATCGCCGAAGGGCACCTTACGCGACAGGGCCACGACCTTCTCGGTCAGCGCCTCGGCCACGTCCTCGTGCACGATGATCCGCGAGCCGGAGTTGCAGCATTCGCCGGCGTTGAAATAGACGCCGAAGGTGATCGCATCGGCGGCCTGGTCGAGGTCTGCATCGGGGAAGATGACCTGCGGGTTCTTGCCGCCCAACTCCAGCGAGACCTTCTTGAGCGTGCCCGAAGCCGCCGCGCTGATGCGCTTGCCGACACCGGTGGAGCCGGTGAAGCTGACCATGTCGACGCGCGGATCGGTGGAGAGGATCTCTCCCACCGGGTCGCCATAGCCGAGCACGATATTCGCGACGCCATCGGGCAGACCGGCCTCGATCAGCAACTCGCCGAGGATGCAGGTGGTCGAGGGCGTCAGTTCCGAAGGCTTGATCACCGCCGTGCAGCCCGCGGCCAGCGCGAAGGGCAGTTTCTGCGAGACGATGAGAAAGGGAAAATTCCACGGCGTAATGAGGGAGACGACGCCGATCGGCTCTTTCAGCACGACGCCAAGCATCTCGGCGCCGAGCGAGTTGTGGCTGTCCCCGTGGATCATCCGCGCAAGGCTCGCCGCGTAACGCCAGAGGTCCGCCGCGCCTCCGATCTCGGCCTTGGCCTGGCTGATCGGCTTGCCGGATTCCAGCGTCTCCAGCATCGCGATGCGGTCGAGGTCCCGCTCGATCAGGTCGGCCACCTTCAAGAGGATCGCCGCGCGCGACGCGCCGCTGGAGAAGGCCCAATCGCCCGCGTCGAATGTGCGGCGTGCGGCGGCGATGGCGGCGTCGGCCTCTGGCGCCGCGCCCTTCGCGGCGGTGCTCACGTGGGTGCCGTGGGCCGGCGAATGCCGCTCGGAAACCGCGCGGTCGGCGCTGTCCCGCCACGCGCCGTCGATCAGGTGGCGGGCGGTGAAGGGCGCGGGCGTGGCCATGCCGGCGGAAGGAATGATCGTCATCTCGGTCATGTCAGTTGCCTCGGAATTCTGCTGTGCGTTTTTCGGTGAAGGCGGCGACGCCCTCGTCCCGGTCCCCGGTGGCGCCGGCCATGCCGCCGCCCAGGGCCTCGATCATGGCGTTGCGGTCCTCGCCCACGGCGGCGTGGATCTGGTATTTCGCGATTTCCTGCGCGCGGGGCGAGGCGGTGATCGTCGTCGCGGCGATCTCTTCGGCCGTCGACCGAGGCGTGTCGGAGACCGTGGCGAAGCCCGCCGCCGCGGCGCGCGTCGCGTCGATGCGGCGGCCGAAGAGGGCCATCTCCTTCACCATGGGTTCCGGCAGAAGGCGCAGCAGCCGGGTGCAGCCGCCCCAACCGGGCACGATGCCGACCTGCGCCTCGGGTAGGGTCAGCGTCGCGCGGGGTGCCATGATGCGCATGTCGGCGCAGGCGGCGAGTTCCAGCCCGCCCCCGAACGCATGGGCCTCAAGCACCGCGATGGTGGGCATCGGCAAGCGCGCGAGGCGGTCGAAGACTCGGTGTCCGTCGCGCACCCAGAGGCGTGCGAAATCGGTGGGGGAGAGCTCTCCCCAAGCGGTGATGTCGGCCCCGGCGCAGAAGGCGCGCGCCTCGGCGGCGAGGATCAGCACGCAGCGCACGCCGGGCGAGGTTTCCAGCGTGGCGCAGGCCTCGTCCAACTGGCGCAGCATCGGCCGGGTGAAAGCGTTGAGCTTCGACGGGTTGTCCAGCGTGATCCCCGCTACGGCCCCGTCGAGGGAGAGGTGCACCCCGGTCATGGCACCAGCCCCATCGGCCCGTCCCGCAGGAGCGAGAGCGGCATGGTTGCCGCGTCCTCGGCGATGGTGACGCGGCCTTCGCTGGCTTCCACGATGTCGCGCGCCGGGTCGATGCCGGGCATGATCTCGGTCGCCACCAGCCCCTTGTCGCCGAGGCGCATGACGCAGCGCTCGGTAATGTAGAGCACGTCGGCGCCCCGTGCCCGCGCGCGACGGCCTGCGAAGGTGACATGCTCCACCGCTTCGACCATCTTGGTGAACCGGCCCGGCGTGGTGACGCGCAGCCCCTCCTCGGTCAGCTCGAGCCCCGCGCCCGCCTCGAAATAGCCAGAGAAGACGATTTTCTTCGCATGCGCCGTGATGTCCACGAAGCCGCCGCACCCCGCCGTCAGGTAGGGCTTCTTGCCAAGCTTGGAGACGTTCACGTTGCCGTCCACGTCGACCTCCATGAACGACAGGAAGGACACGTCGAAGCCGCCACCCTGGAAATAGGAGAACTGCTGCGGCGAGGGGACGAAGGCATCGGCGTTGGAGGCGCAGCCGAAGGCGAAGCCGGTCAGGGGCATGCCCCCCACGGCACCCTGTTCGATGGCCCAGGTGACAGCGTCATGGGCGCCTTCCTCCAGCAGGATACGCGGCACCAGGGCCGAGATTCCGAACCCGAGGTTCGCGGTCATGCCGCGCGAAAGCTCCATCGCGGCGCGCCGGGCGATGACCTTCTCCACCCCGTGCTCGGCCAGCGCGAAGCTGTCCCAGGGGCGCATCACCTCGCCGCTGATCGCGGGATCATAGGGCGTTTCCGTGGTCTGGCGCTGGTCCGGGGCGACGACGATCAGATCGACGAGGTGGCCCGGCACATGGACGTCGTGGGGCCGCAGGCTGCCCGCCGCGGTGATCCGCTTGACCTGCGCGATGACGAGACCGCCGTGGTTGCGCGTGGCGATGGCCTGATCGAGCCCGCCGAGGTAGGCGCCCTCGTGCTCGTAGGTCAGGTTGCCGTTCTCGTCCGCCGTGGTGGCGCGGATGATCGCCACGTCCGGCACGATATTGGGGAAATGCAGCCAGGTTTCACCGCCGAAGTCGACGCGGCTGACGATGGGGTCCGCCTCGGCGCGGGCGTTCATGGCGCAGCCTTCACGAACCGGGTCCACGAAAGTCTCCAACCCCACCTTGGTCAGCACGCCGGGGCGGCGCGCGGCGACGTCGCGGTGCATGTCATAGAGGATGCCCGAAGGCACGTTGTAGGCGGCCACGCGGTCCTCGACGACCATCTGCCAGATCGCGGGCATCGGCAGGGACGAGGGGCCGGAGGGATAGGAGCCGCCGATGATCCGCGAGAGCAGACCGTCGCGGGCGATGTGATCGACGCCCTTGACCCCATACATGTCGCCCGCCGCGATCGGGTGCAGCGTGGTCAGGTCGCGCGGGTGGCCTTCAGCCTCGAACCGCGCGCCGATGGCTTCCAGCACCGCATCGGGACAGCCGAGCGCCGAGCTGGAGGAGACGGTGACCACCGCGCCATCCTTGATGCGGGCCGCGGCCTCCGCGCCGGTGACGATCTTCGAGGGACGTTCGCTGCGCATCTCAGACCCCGCCATAATCGACCGCCGTGCGGGTGCCGGTTTCGGCAGCCTTGGAGACAGCCTCGGCCACGGCGAGGGATTTGACCCCATCGACGCCATCGGCGGAAGGCCGGCCCTCGCCCATGCAGGCGCGGGTGAAGAGATCCACCGCGCGGTCGTAGAGCCCGTGGGTCGCATATTCGACCGCCTGCTCGCCACCCCCGTGGCGCAGCGTGACCTCGCCCACCGGCTGTTGCGTCATCACGCCCCGCGCGATGATCGAGCCTTCGGTGCCATGCACCTCGATGCCCGAGCCGGCATGGGGGTGGGTGAAGCTTTCGTGGGTATGAACCATCACGCCCGAGGGCATGGACCAGACCGACATGGCGCTGTCCTCGACCCCCTGCCCCATCCCCGAGGCGCTTTTCATCGCGACGACCTCGGCAGGATCCTCGCCAAGGTGGAAACGCACGGTGTCGGCGTCATGGACAGTGATATCCGGGATCACCCCACCGCCCGCGGCCGGGTTGTCGATGCGCCAGCCCTGCAGGTGCGGCGGCAGGTGAACGGCGTGGAAGACGCGGACCGAGAGCACCTTGCCGATGCGGCCCGTCTCGATCAGCTCGCGGATCGCGAGGTGGCTGCCCGCGTTGCGCAGGTGGTGGTTGGTGCCGAAGGTCACGCCCTTCGCCTCGGCCGCCTTTACCATGGTGACGGCATCCGCGACGCTCATCGCCAGGGGCTTCTCGCAGAGCACGTGCTTGCCCGCCTTGATCGCGGCCATGGCTTGAGGCAGGTGCTTCTCGTTCGTGGTGGAGATGTAGACGGCATCGACGTCCTCCATTGCGGCGTCGAGATCGGTCACGCCCTTGGCGATCCCGTGCTCGGCGGCGTAGCTCGCGGCGCGCTCGGCGCTGGAGCTGAGCACCGTGGCGGTTTCACCACCCGACGCGCGGATCGCGCCGATCATGTGCTCTGCTGCAATCGTGCTGGCCCCGATCAATCCCCACCGCATGGCATTCTCCGCTTATTGGAACGTTCCTATTTGCAGCCGTTTTGGAACGTTCCACCTCGCGAGTCAAGCCTCAGTGTCGGGCGCAGCTCAGTCCGGTTTCGATGTCGAAGAGATGCGCGGCAGAGGCGTCGATGGCGACTTGCAGCGTCGATTTCGGCGTAATGGCGACTTGTCCGGGCAATTGCATGGCAAAATCGTCCGAGCCTGCAACGGCCCCGTAGACAAAGGTTTCCGTGCCCAATTGCTCGACCGCGCGGACCTGAAGCGGCACGCCCTCGCCCTCGGCGGGGTTCGCGTGGCTCGGGCGCACGCCCAGTTCCACCGCTTGGCCGGGACGGGTGTCGAAACGGGCGGCATCCAGCGCCACCTCGGCACCGCCTTCCGAGACGAAAGCGCCGTCTCTGCCCATCGTGCCACGGATGAAGTTCATCTTGGGCGAGCCGATGAACCCCGCCACGAAGCGGTTGGCGGGCGCATTGAAAAGCTCCAACGGCGGACCGAATTGCTCCAGCCTGCCGGCGCGCAGGACGGCGATTTTGTCGGCCATGGTCATCGCCTCCACCTGATCGTGGGTGACATAGACCATCGTGTTGCCAAGGCGCTGGTGCAGCTCGGAAATCTCGCCCCGCGTCGCGACGCGCAACTCGGCATCGAGGTTCGAGAGCGGCTCGTCGAAGAGGAACACCCGCGGCTCGCGCACCACAGCGCGGCCGATGGCCACGCGCTGGCGCTGACCGCCCGAAAGCTGGCCGGGACGCCGATCGAGATAGGCATCGATCTGCAACATGCGCGCCGCCTCGTTCACACGGGCATCGATCTCGTCACGGGGCATCGAGATATTTTCGAGCCCGAAGGACAGGTTGTTGCGCACGGACATATGGGGATAGAGCGCATAGCTCTGGAACACCATCGCGAGGCCGCGCTTGGAGGCCGGGACGTGGTTCAGCACGTCCCCATCGATGGCGATCTCGCCCGAGGTGATGTTTTCCAACCCCGCGATCATCCGCAACAGCGTGGACTTGCCACAGCCCGACGGGCCGACGAAGACGCAGAACTCGCCCGATTTCACCGTGATGTCGACGCCGTGGATGACCTCCACCTCGCCGTAGGATTTCTTCACGTTGCGCAGTTCAAGTAGGGCCATGGGTGTTTCCTTTTTCCCTGAAGCGTCCTGCGCCGCCGGGGCGTGTCCGCCCGCGGCGCGGCGCTGTTTCGGGGTGGCTCATTTCATGCCGGTATTGGCGATGCCGGTGGTGATGTATTTCTGCAGGAAGACGAAGACCAAGGTGGTCGGGATCAGCGACACGACCGTCATTGCAAGGCGGTAATGTTCCTGGCTGATGTGCTCGCCGCGGAATTCCAGCAGGCAAAGCTGGATCGTATAGGCCTCGGTATTGGTGGCGATGGCGACCATGGGAATGATCAGATCGTTCCAGCGCCAGATGACGCTGAGGATGCCAAGCGCGGCAATGGCCGGGAGCGCCAGCGGCAGGATGATGCGCCAGTAGACCTTCCATTCGGAGGCCGAGTCCATACGGGCGGCCTCGAGCAGTTCGTCGGGGATCGTCAGCATGTATTGCCGCAGCAGGAACACGCCCGCCGGGGTCGCCGCGCCGGGGATGATCACGCCCCAGATCGACCCCGAAAGCCCCGTCGCGTTGATCGCCTTGAACACGCCGACGAGGGTGATCGTGGCAGGCACCATGAGCGTCGCCAGAATGACGATCAGGAACAGGGTCTGGCCCTTGAAGGTGTATTTCGACAGGGCGAAGGCGGCCATGGAGTTGATCAGCAAGGTCATCAGCGTGGCAATGACGGTGACGAGGACCGAGTTGGTAATGCAGGTCGCGAAGTCCACGTTGACGCCGTAGGCGGTGCCGGACAGAGGCTCGGAATAATTGCCCCAGGACGGCGCGATGGTGCGTGTGGCGATGACGCTTTCGGCAGGCAGGCGCACGACCTGGCTCGCGTCGCCATTGACCGCGCGGCCGGGGAAGAACTCGGACGAGGCGTTGGGATTGGGGATCGCCCATTCCATGACCTCGCCGGTTTCCGGATGCGGTGCGGTCACCAGAACCTGCGTCACGATCCGGTTCGGCTGGTAGGGCTCCACCCCCAGATATTCGAGGATCAGCCTCTGTTGGTCCTGATCCAGCGTCGCGACCACGGCGTCGAGGTCGAAGGCCTCGCGCGCTTGTGGCGTCAGGGCAGCGTAGCGGTTCAACCAGACGGGAAGCCCCTCCTCGGCGATCATCTGCCGCGCGGCGTTGCTGACTTGGCCCAGATGCGAACGCAGCGCATAGAGCGCATTACCCTCGAACCCTTCAAGGAAGGCTGCCACGTCGCGGCCTTCGCGCTCGGCCTCGGAGAGGTCGGACCAGTTCAACACCCAGTCCGGCAGATCCGCGATGATGAAGATCTCGCGCCCGTCGGGCCCGTTCACCGTCGCCCGCGCCACCCGGTCGAAATCACCCGGCAGGAGCGAGATGTCCTGGCTCTCGATCTGGAACTGAGACTTCACCGAGTTCAGCCCAAGCCAGATCACAGGCACGAGGATCATCAGGAACCCGAAGATCAGGTAGGCGTAGGAGAGCCAATCGGTCCAGCTCAGCCGATTGCGCCCGCCATGCCGCCCGCCCGCGGTGCGGCTGAGGAAATCCCAGACAGTGCTCATCGTGCGCCTCTCCCGCTTAGGAAGATTTGCAGCATCGAGAATATCGCCAGCGCGCCTGCGATGATCAGCGAGGCCGTCGCCGCGATGCCGAGCCCGTTGGGCGTCGGGTTGCCACGCAGGCCGGCCGTCTCGAAGATGTAGGCCACGACCGAAATCCATCCGACTTGCATGGCATAGAGTTCCTCAAAGGCCTGAAACGCCTTGATCAGCGACAGCACGGTGACCACCAGAAGCGTCGGCATCAGGAGCGGCAGGGTGATCCGGCGCAAGACGCGCCAGGGAGACGCGCCGTCCATCTCGGCTGCCTCGTAAAGGTCGGCAGGAATTGCCTGCAAACCGGCCAGCAGGATCAGCATGTAGAAGCCCAGATGCGCCCATGTGTAGACGAAGATCGACCAGAACATCGTCCAACTCGGGTCGACCAGCCATTGGATCGGCTCGTCTATCCAGCCCCAGTTCATCAGGGTGATTGACAGAAGGCCCTGACGTTTCAGGATCAGCGTCCAGAGAAAACCCACCACCACGGGCGAGAGCATGACGGGATAGAAGAAGATCGACCGCCAAAGCCCGCGCGCGACGATATCGCGGTTCAGCACCAGCGCCGTGATCAGCGAGAACAGGACCATGATCGGCACCTGAAAGATGACGAAGACGCTTGTGTCCATGACGGCGCGGTAGAACTGGTCATCCTCGAGGTTGGGATTGCCGGTATCGATCTGCGTCTCGGCCAACAAGCGCTGCCAGTTGTCGGTGCCCGCGAAGGGCCGGTCGGCAAAGCTGATGCTCTGACCTTCGGTGACGGAAAAGCCCACGTTGATGAACAGGGGTGCGAAGGTGAAGATGCCGAAGACCAGAAGGTTCGGCAGCAGGAAAAGATAAGGCAAGGGCCCATGGCCGCGCAGCTTCTGCGCCAGCTCGATCGGCCAGCCGAGCACGGCCATGGCGCGAGAGCCGAGGGTGCCGGAGGGGCGGGCAATGACCGCCCCCACGATAAGGTAAACAAGAAAGGCGAGCGGCCAGGACGAGCCCGCGAAGGCATTTTCAACCGCCGTCCACATCGTCCTGACCCTCTACTGCTCTTATTCCGCGATCTGCGCGGCAACATCCGCATCAATCGCATCGAGCGCTTCTTCCAGGGTGCTTTCACCGGTGATGACCTGCGTGATGTAGTCCGGCACGACGCCGTAGATCACGAAGTTCTGGGCGTAGCCCTGGAAGGTGAAGGCCTGCGGCGTCGTCTCGGCGGCAGTGCCGATGGAAGCTGCAAAGGTCGACAGGGCCTGGGCCACCGCCGGGTCCGCGTCGCCGTAATCCACGCCGGAGGCCTGAAGGCCCGAATGCGCCGTGATCGAAGAGGTCTCTGCCGCGTAACGCGCCGCATTCTCTTCCGTGGCGAAGTGGGCGATCAGGCCCGCAGCCGCCTCGGGCACATCGGTCGAGCTGAACGCCACGACGCCAGCGCCGCCGGGCATCGCACCGCAGCCGCCGGGGCCGCAGGGCGCAGGCACGGCGCGCCACTCGAAATCGGTGATGTTCTCCGAGAAGTTCCCGATATTCCACGAGCCGGACATGAGCATCGCGACCGAACCGGACAGGAACAGCGGCGAGGCGTTGCGGTAGGCAGTGCCGGTACCGGCGGGCCAGCCATCGGCCGGCATCAGGCCGCGCTCGTGCCACTCCACGAAGGTGCGGGCGTAGTCGGCAAAGCCTTCATCCACTAGGATCGGCACACCGTCGTCATCGAAGAACGCCGCGCCGTAGGAGAACGCAGGCCCGGCCCAACGGTGGGCGGTGCGATCCATCGCGAAGACCGCATCCATGCCGAGGGTCTCCTGCACCTCGCCGAGAGCCTCCATCCACTCCTCCCAGGTCGCGCCATCGCCGGGGATGTCCACGCCCGCGTCATCGAACATGGTCACGTTGATGTAGGGACCAGTCACGGTAAGCTCGGTCGGCCAGCCATAGATGCCCTGATCCTCGCCCCCCGGCGCGCGATACCACGGCAGCACCGAGCCATAGGCCGCCTCCATGTAATCGGCGTCCACGTAAGGGGTCAGATCGAGGTAATACTGGTTCAGACCCCCAAGGTTCGTGACCCGCGCCACGTCCGGTGCGGCGTCCGTCTGCAACTGGTTTTCCAGCTGGTCGCGAATGATCTCGTAGCCGACGACTTCCATCGCGACGGTGTGGCCGGTCTCGGCCTCGTAATCGGCGGCGATCGCGCTCAGCACCTCGCATTCGTTGCCGTTCTGGTAGCACAGAAAGCTGATCTCATCGGCCGAAGCGGAGCCCGCCGCCAGCAAGGCAGTTGCCGCGCAGGTCAGCCGCAAAGTGTGCAATTTGGTCATTTGGAGTCCTCCCATAGAATCCATCTGGTGGTTCTTTTCTTCGTGTTTTGCATGACGGTAGAAGAGATTTGCGCAGTCCGTCCACTGCTTAAATCAACGCCACTTGGCCCATCCGGCGCCGAAAATCCCGACAGATATATCAATCCCGCGCGAGGCGCCGGATAACGCTGGCAGGCGTCGCGCGATGGTATATCAATAGTATATCAATTTTCTGAGGCACCGACACGCGAAGGCGCAGAATTTTTTCACCGAAAGGGCGCGCGCGATTCGTTTTGTCTCAATCGGCGGGTCTCGACAGCACCACCAACGCCCGGCGGAGCGCCTCGACCTCGCCCGGCTCAAGCCGCGCGATCAGCTTGGTATCGAACCCCTCGGCGGCCCGGCTGAGGTCTTCGAAGACATTGACGCCTGCGGGGGTCAGCGACAGCAACTCGATCCGCCGATCCGTCTCACTCGGCGCGCGGGTGAGGTATCGCTTCGTCTCCAATGCCGCCACGGCTCGGCTAACTTTCGTCTTGTGAATAGAGGCCTTCTCGCAGATCTGCTTGGCCGACAGATCGCCGTAGCACCCGAGGTGAAACATCACCCGCCACTCGGTCCGCAGCATCCCGTAGCGCGAGCGATAATAGGCCTGGAATTCCTGGCTGGACGCTTCTGCCGCTTGGTTCAAAAGGTAGGGGAGGAATCGGGACGGGTGAAAATCGCGCTCGGTCATGGGGCGGAAATACCAGCCTCTGCCCGCAAAAGCGACTGCCAGAGCCGCGCGCTCACGGAATTCAAACCCCCAACCACCAAGACCTGAACATTTGACAAAACCTTTATCGAAAAGCCTCGGTTTCGGCAAAACGCACCACAGTTTCGTCGCGGGTCCGGTCCGGTTGCGCCACCGCGAAACGCCAAAACCAGCGCAGCAATACCCCCAAAACCCCACACCGAGGAGCCCACCCGTGATCGAAACAACATTCACCGCGCAGGATACCATCTTTGCCCCGATGCAGATGACCCACGTCGCCAACACAACCCGCCCCGCGCCGTCAGCCGATCCTTTCGACTGGAGCACCACCCCCTACGGCGCCGACAGCTTCATCTTCCGCCCCGACATTACTGACAGGAACGACACCAAGCCTGCCCCATAAAAAAAAGGCGCCAGCTCCCATTGAAGCCGACGCCTTTCCCTTCAATCCGCGGCAGGAGCAGCACTCCGCTCCCTCCTTCATGTTGGCCAGTACAACTCCCCCCGGAGGGTCCCCAAACCCGCAGGGAGCGCTGTCGCCACTTGGCGCATCTGGCCTTTCAGACCGCGCTAGCTCTTGCCTTTCCACGGCACCAGCTTGTTCTCGGCAATCCGCATCAGGATATCGATGCCGAAGCCGATCATGCCGATCAGGATGATGCCGAGGATCACGATGTCGGTGTTTTGGAACCGCGACGCGACCATGATCATCATCCCCGCACCCTGCACGGCCGCCACGAGTTCCGCGGCCACCACGGTGCCCCAACAGACGCCCATCGCCACCCGCGCGCCGGTGAAGATCTCCGGCAAGGAGTTCGGCACGATCACGTGGCGCATAATCTGCGCCTTGCTCGCACCAAGCGAATAGGCCGCGTGCACCTTGGAGATATTCACGCCAGACACACCGGCCCGCGCCGCGATCGCCATGATCCAGAGCGCCGCGAGGAACAGCAGGACAATCTTGCCCGCCTCGCCGATGCCCGCCCAGATGATCACCAGCGGGATCAGGGCCAGCGGCGGCACCGGGCGCATGAATTCGACGATCGGATCGAACCAGCCGCGGGCCCAGTTCGAAAGGCCCATGGCGTAGCCGAGCGGGATACCCACCAGCGCCCCAAGCAGGAAGCCCACGACAACACGGAACAGCGAGTAGCCGAGGTGCTCGAGCAGCGTGTAGTTGCGGAAACCGTCGCTGGAAATCTCGATGAGGCGGGCCACGACCGCTTCCGGGGGCGGCAGCCAGATCGGCTCCATCTGCAGGCCCTGGGCCGGCAGGATGTTGATCGATCCGCGGGTCGACATGGTCACCGTGCCGAAATCCAGGTCGAGACGGTCGCCGCCGGAAATCGGTTGGCCGTTCACCTCGATGATCGTGGTGCCATCGTCGCGTGTCAGCAGGTCATTGTCCTGCAACCGCGCCAGCTCCGAGCCATAGGCCTCGATCACCAGGCTGTCGTTGCGGGCAAAGCCCTCGCCGGGCTCCACTTCGGGCGGCTCGGGGGTCTCTGCGCCATCGACTTCCTCGTAGAGAAGGAAGGTGACGGTGGCCGTGTCCGTATTGCCGTCGGCATCCTGCACCGTGTGCTCGAAGGAGTGCAGGCCGAGGGGTGGCCCCGGCATGTGCAGGAACGACGGCACGATGATCGAACCGGTAAACGACCCCCAAAGGAAAAACAGCGCGAGGATCGAGATGACCGAGGCGCGGCGGTCGGGGATGACGGCGCTTTCGTCGCCGAAAGTCACTGTCTTGAGCGAGGTAAACCCGGTGGGCGACACGGCGCCGGCAATCAGCCGGACCGCGATGAATGCGCCGATGAAGATCGCGATGTAAATCAGGAGGGGGATCATTTTGCGGCCTCCGTTCTGCCCATGATTTCTTCTTCCATATCCCAGATCATCCCGAGGATTTCCTCGCGGACTTCGTGGAAGCGCGGGTCTTTCTTGACCTCCCGGAGGTCGGCATCGACACCCAACTCCGCGAAGGGCAGCTCATATTCCTTGTGAATCCGACCCGGACGCGGCGCCATGACGATCAGACGCTCGCCCAGAAGCAGCGCTTCCTCGACCGAGTGGGTGATCAGGATGATCGTCTTGCCGGTTTCTTTCCAGAGCTTGAGCACGAGGCTCTGCATCTTCTCGCGGGTCAGCGCGTCCAGCGCGCCGAGGGGTTCGTCCATCAGGATCACGTCGGGATCGTTGGCAAGGCATCGCGCCAGCGCCACGCGCTGCTGCATACCGCCCGAAAGCTCGTAGATCGCCTTTTCCTTGAAGTCCTGCAGCCCCACCACGTCGAGCAGATGATCGACGTTCTCCCGGTAGGCCCGCTCGCGCTGGCCCTTCATGCGGGGGCCAAAGCTGACATTCTCGCGGACGCTCATCCACTCGAACAGCGCGCCCTTCTGGAACACCATGCCGCGTTCCGCGTCGGGACCATGGACTTCGTGGCCGTTCAACTCGATCACCCCTTCGGTGGGGGCGAGGAAACCGGCGACGATATTGAGAAGCGTTGTCTTGCCGCAGCCCGACGGGCCGAGGACAGACATGATTTCACCCTGTTTAATGTCGAGGGAGACATCCTGCAGCGCCTGCACCGCGCCACCATTGGGCAGGTCGAAGCGCATGGAGATATTGCGAATGGCCAAGCCGGTCATCTGCGGCCCTTCCGTGTCCTAGAGAGATACTGAAGCGTAGACGGAAAAGGGGCCCGGATAAACCGGGCCCCTGTCCTTGATAGCTTAGTTGGCGCTCGCTTCGGTCAGCGGACCCGCGTTCACGCGATCCGTGTAGTCGTCGAGCGCGGAGTCGATGGAGCCCGCCTCTACGAAGACACCGGCAACACCCGCCATGAACTCGGCCATGCCGCCGTCCATCCAGACCGGCCCGAGGACCTCATCCGCGGAGGGGAAGCCCATGGTGGCGATCGCGTTTTGCGCAGCCTCCAGGTCCATACCCGCCGCATCGGCGATGTTCTGCAACATCTCGTCGTTCGGGTTCTCGTTCCAGCGGTCGTTCGCCGCCTGCGCGACGGAGAGGAACTGGGCTACGAGGTCGGGGTTTTCGGCCACGAACTCGGAGGGGGCGGAGATCACGTCGAACACCAGGATGCCCAACTCCGTCTTCTCCTCGCCGGTCAGCAGCACGTTGCCGTATTCCAGCATGGTGGTCAGGCCGCCGCCGTAGCCGCAGGCGAAGTCGACCGCCCCCTGGGACAGGGCTGCCGCACCCTCGGGCGGGGCCATGTCGACGATCTCGAGCGAGGCAAGGTCAACGCCGAAGTGATCCATCTGGCGCAGGAAGCCGTAGTGAGCTGCCGTGCCGAGCGGCACCGCAACGCGGCGACCGGCCAGCTCGGAGGCGTTGTCGGCGTCAATTTCCAGGTCCGAGCGCACAACGCAGTTGTCGTTGTCGGCATAGGTCACGGCGACGTCGACGACTTCGATGTCCTGACCGGCGGACGCGGCCACAACGAAGGGCGGCAGGCCTTGGGAAACGGCGATCTGCACGTCGCCGGAAGCCATCGCGGCCGACATGGCGGTGCCGGTTTCGAAGGAGACCCAGTTCAGGTCGATGCCCATGGCCTCTTCGAACTCGCCGTTCGCCCATGCGTCGTAGAGCGGCAGTGGCCATTCGAGGAAGTAGGCAACGGTGATTTCTTCAACGTGGCCGTCTGCGAGCGCAGCCTGGCCGGACGCCAGAATCGCGGTGCCCGCGAGCAGCGATGCGATTGTCTTTTTCATTGGTCTCTCCTGTCGGGAAAAGTCTTGTTATCAGCGGTCACGATGCGCGGTGTCCGGGTTATCCCGGCCTCTATTGCGACGCGCCGCCATGTCATCTCACGGAAAATCGCTCCGTGCGTAACAGCTAGGCAAGGAGGTTTCTTTGCGTCAAGCTTATTCTATAGGGCCAATTTGGCCAAATCGGCCTTCCAGACGCGCATTGGTCAACCGCCACCCTGTCTCGATGATTGAGACTGGAACGCTCATTTATTGGCTGATCTTCGGTTGACGCGACGCTGGCGGAGCACATTATGGCCCCGCTTCCCCATTCTCTCATCACAAGGTGTCTGCCGATGAACGCCCCCCTCCCCTGGCCGCAATCCCTTTGGAAGACCACCGCGCCGGACCAGCCCGCGAACCCGCCGCTGACAGAGGACCGCGAGGCCGATGTGGCGATCATCGGCGCCGGCTACACCGGGCTGCGCGCGGCGCTTGCGCTGGCGGAAGCCGGGAAGCGGGTGATCGTACTGGACGCGGGCGACGTGGGCTTCGGCGCATCGGGGCGCACGGGCGGCCAGGTAAACCCGATGTTACCCTTCAACTCGCCGGCAAAGGTCGAGAAGATCGTGGGTAGCAAGACCTTCGAGAAACTGGCCGAGCAATCGCTTGGCTCAGCGGACGAGGTCTTCTCTCTCATCAACACCTACCAGATCGACTGTCAGGCGCGGCAGAACGGGTGGCTGCGCGTGCATCACAACAAGGCCGCGCAGCGCAAGGCTCGCGCCGACATCGCCGATTGGAACGCCGTGGGCGCGGAGATGCGGGTGATCGATGCCGACGAAGTTGCGAGGCTTTCCGGCAGTCGCGCCTACAGCACGGCGACGCTCAACCCCAAGGGAGGCGCCGTCCAACCGCTCATGTTCGTGCGTGGCCTCGCGCAGGCGGGCAAGGCCCGAGGGGTGGAGATTTTCGGGCAGAGCGCCGTGAGCGCACTGGAAAAGGACGGGGCGACATGGGTGACCCGCACGAGTGGTGGCAAGATCCGCAGCGCTTGGGTCGTGGTGGCCACGAACGGCTATTCCGACGCGCTGGTGAAGGATCTGGCCAAGTCGATCTTCCCGATCACGCCGATCCAGATTGCCACCGACCCGCTGCCCGATGAGGTTATCGGAGACATCCTGCCCGAGGGGCACACGATCTCGGATTCGCGGCGGGTGATCATGTATGCGCGGCGCGAGCCTGATAACCGCATGGTCTACGGCGGCCACGGAGAGCCGGATGGCAAGGGCGGCATCAAGGGCTTCGAATGGCTGACGCGCGACGCGGAACGGGTCTTTCCGCAGTTGAAAGGCGCGACCTGGACCCACCGGTGGGGCGGCAATATCGCGGTGACCGAAGATCACCTGCCGCATCTCCATGAACCGCAGGACGGGCTGATCGTGGGCTTGGGCTACAACGGACGCGGCGTGGCCATGTCCAACGTCATGGGCCGCGTCATGGCGGAGCGTATTCTCGGCGTACCGGCGGAAGATCTGCCCTTCCCGGTCACCAAGGTCGCAGGCATCCCCCTGCGCAACCTGAAGGTCATGGGCATGAAACACGTCATCCGCTGGATGAAATTCCTCGATTATCTGGAGACGCGTTAGGGCGGGACCGACCCGCAAAGGCCCGTGGCCGGCCTAACCTTCGTGGCGGGCCTCCGCCTCGATCGCCTTGGAAAGCCCCAGGCGGAACGTCTTCGCACCAGCATCCAGCCCGAGGTCGATATGCGGCGTCACCGCGTGTTTCATGCCTTGGTGGACCTTCTCGAGGATCGCCTTGTCCTCATGAAACGCCATGACGGCACCCTTGTTCATCACCTCCGACATCTCGCGGTTGTCCGGCTCGGAGTTGCGATGCTGGAACCAGAAGTAGCGGGTCTTGTCCTCGGCAATCGGGGTCATGAAATTGTAGGAAATGTTGATGAAGGTCTCCGCCACCGGGGTCGAGCCGTAGCCACCCGTGCCGGAGGGCGTATAAATCGACATGTTCGTGGCCATCGCCGGGCGCGTCATCTCGTAGTGCTGCAAGCGGTCGCAGGGGCCGTCGAACGCCAGTAGCTTCTCGTAATAGGGCGATGGCGGCTCTCCGAAGATCCACCGCGTGACCTGAACGCCCTGCTCCGTCTTCTCCACCTGCAAAGGCGCGCCATCGGTGCCGCCACCGGCGAAGGAAGTCACATGGACCCAGGCGACATGGGAAGGGTCGAGCAGGTTGTCGACCACCCAGAGGTAGTTGCAATCGATGTCCAGCACGCCGCCATCGGTCTTGCCCCATGTCGGGTCATCGAAGTTCGGGATCGGGAAGATGAGGTCGGGGTCCGCCTTCTCTTGGTCGCCCATCCAGATCCAGGTGAAACGGTAGCGGTCCACGACGGGGTATGATTTCACCACCGCGCGCCTTGGGATCGTATCGGCCTGAGTGGGCGCGGCGACACAGGCCCCGGCGCAGTCGAACGTCAGCCCGTGATAGCCGCACTCCACCGTGTCGCCTTTCAGCGCACCGTCCGAGAGCGGCAGCTTGCGATGCGGGCAGGCGTCTTCCAGCGCCACCGGAGTGCCATCCTGCTTGCGATAGAGAACCACATTCTCGCCGAGAAAGGTCTCTGCCCTCAGGGTCCGGTCGATGTCCGCGCTCCACGCCGCGACATACCAGCAGTTTTTCAAATACATGCAGAGGCCTTTCGCTTTGCACCGAGTATGGGGCGCGATCCATCCGTGATCCATCGCGGATCGTTAATATCTGCCATTAGGAAGACTTATTGAGTGGCGCGGGCAGATCAGGCTGGCTCTGCGCCTCTCCCTTGATCCACCGGAGGAACTCCTGAACTTTCGGGCTGCGATCCACCTGGCTGCGCCGCACCAGCCAATAGGATAAAGGCGATTGCGTCGTCTGCGCGAACGGCCTCACCAGACGCCCCTCGGCAAGCGCGCCCTGCACGAGAGGTTCCCGCCCCAACGCCACGCCGAGACCTTCGATCGCGGCCTGGATCACGAGGTTGGATTGCCCGAACCGCCGCGTCCGCGGCGAAGGAGGCAGCGTGACGCCGCAAGCCTCTGCCCAGAACTCCCACGAGGGCGTTGGCCCGCTGGCGCGCAAGATCTCGTCCACCAGCAACGTATGGCCGTCCAGCGCGTCGGGGCTGGCCAAGCTTTCGGCCAGCTGCGGCGCGCAGACGGGAAACAGTTGCTCGCCCATCAGATGGTCCACCATCAGGCCGGGAAACGCGCCAGTGCCGTAGCGGATGCCGATATCGACATCTGCCCCGTTGAACGGCCGCTGGCCGGTATCCGTGGCGATCGAAATCGCCAGATCGGGATGGGCGAGGTCAAACCGAAGAAGCCGCGGAAACAACCACGTGAAAGCGAACCCCGGCGGGCAGGAGATGACCACCGTCTGATCCTCTTGCCTCGCGCTGCGGATCTGTGTGCAGACGTCGGAGATCCCGCCAAGCCCGCGATCGATCTCGCGTGCCAGCATCGTGCCGTAGCGCGTGCCCGTCGACCGCCGCGCCCCACGCACCAGAAGCTCCTGCCCCAACCATTCCTCCAGCGTCTTGACGTGCTGGCTCACGGCGCTTTGGCTGACGCCGAGATCATTGGCCGCCGCTGAGAAGCTGCCAAGGCGCACCACGGCTTCAAAGGCACGCAAGGAGGCATAGGGGAGGTTGAGGATCATATTAGCTTGTCTAATGGCAAACATTAACTCTTTCAAATGGTAGCGCGTCAGGCGCGTCCCTAGGCTGAGCGCACCCTGCCGCTACAAGGACCCCGCCCATGTCGCCCCGATCCGGCGCCCGCAACCTGCTCAAGAACTGCGCACGAGCGCAGGCGGGGCAAAGCCTGCTGATCGCCCATGAACCGGCTGACCTTGGGTATTTCGATGGCAAGGTGGTGGGGCATGTCGCGCGAGAGGCCCGCGACCTCGGCCTGCATGTGCGTCTGATCGACGTGGGCTTCGACGCCGAGAATCCTCAGCTCAGCCCTGCCCTGCTGGAACAGGTGGAACATGCCGATATAGTGCTGTTTCTCGCGCGTCTGGGGGATCAGCTCCGCTTCTGCCACATGCCCGAGGGCAAGACCATCGTGACGAGCTTCGCGGCGACGGAAGAGCTGCTAGGCTCCGGTTTCGGGACCGGCCATTACCACGCGTTCGAAGCTCTGAAAGCTGCAACCGACCGCGCGTTGGGCCATGCGCGCGAGGTCCGGCTGACCTGCCCCCGCGGCACCGACGTGCGCGGCGCCACGCAATTGGATGGTGCCGACACGCGCCTCAAACGCTTCCCGCTTTCGGTCTTCGCGGCGCTTCCGGCCGCGCGTTTCTCGGGCCGTGTCGCCTTGCCGGGGTTCCTGACCGGGACCGGCTCGAAGTACTACACGCCCTATCACCTGAGCCTCGACGGCCCGCTCTTAGCGCTCTTCTCGAAGGGACGCCTCACCGGGTTCGCGGGCGCCCCCCACGCCGTCGCTCAGGCCGAGGCGCATTACGACCATGTCGCCGGCAAATTCGATCTGGACCGCAACACCGTCCATTCCTGGCACGCCGGCATCCACCCCGGCTGTGGCTTCCCATGGACGCTGGAGGAACACACCGAACGGTGGGGCGGCACCGCCTTCGGCAATCCGAGGCTCGCCCATTTCCACACCTGCGGCGCCTACGCGCCGGGCGAGATCAGCTGGAACGTCATCGACCCGACAATCTCGCTCGACGGCGTCCCGATCTGGGAGGACGGGGTGTTTCAGGCGCATCGGCTTTCGGGCGTCGCCGAGATATTCTCGCAATATCCGGACGTGGCGGCGATGTTCGCCTCACCGGATCGTGCCATCGGCCTGTCGGACCGCGCCTTGTACGCGGAGGCGGCAGAGGTATAGTCCGGCGCTTCTCCAGAGGGTTTCATCCAGATGCCACAAGCCATCACCACGCCCCTGACCCAAGCCCTTGCCGAGGGCAAGCTGACCCGCGCCCAGTTGCGGGACTTCATGCAGCGGAGCAACGGTCCCGGCCTGCGGCGTGTCGCCCTCTGGCTGGTGATGCTGGCGTGCTCGACGACGCTCATCGCGCTGACGTGGCATTCGTGGCTGATCTGGCCCGCGATGTTCCTGCAAGGGGTGATCCTCGTTCACCACTTCTCGCTCCAGCATGAATGCGTCCACTACACCGTGTTCCGCACCCGCTGGCTGAATGATCTGGTCGGACAGATCTGCGGCTACACGATCCTGCTGCCGCATCGCTTCTTCCGTTACGAGCATTGCGACCACCACACCTATACGCAGGTGACGGGAGAGGACCCCGAGCAGATCCCGCTGCCGAAGACCTTCGGCGAATATTTCCTCTACCTCTCCGCCCTGCCCTACTGGCGCAACAAGTTCACGGAAGTCTTTCGCCACGCGAGCGGCGGCCTCAGCGAGACGGAGCGCAAGTTCATCCCCAAAGAGGAACATGCCGCCGTCGCCCGCGACGCGCGGCTGATGCTGGCTTTCTACGCGCTGGTGATCGGCGGCATGGCTGTGACGAGCTGGTGGGGCCTCGTTTGGTTCTGGTTTATCCCGCTGCTTCTGGGCGAACCCGTGATGCGCTTCATCCGCATGACCGAACATGTCGGCCGCCCCAACGTGGCGCAGATGTCGGACAATACGCGAACGAACCTCGTCTCCGCACCGATGCGGTTTCTGTGCTGGAACATGAACTATCACGCCGAGCATCACTACGTGTCCTCGGTCCCGTTCCATGCCCTGCCGCGTTTGCACGGGGTCCTGAAGGATCACATCCATGTCGAGCCCGGCGGCTATCTCGGCGCGCATCGGGAAATCTGGCGGCAGATCAGGGCTCAAGATGGCGCGTGAGAAAGCGTGGGTGGACCTCATCCCGCGCGATGCGCTGGAGAAAGCATGGGTCACCCGGGTGGATTTGGGCGGACGGGTGCTGGCGGTCTACGACACGCCGAGCGGGTTGTTTGCCTCAGCCGCGCTCTGCAACCACGGCGGGGCCGATCTGTGTGACGGGTATTTCGACGGGCATGTGATCGAATGCCCGCTGCATCAGGGGGCGTTCGACGTGCGCGATGGACGGCCTGTGGGCGCGCCTGCGGTGCGGCGCATGCTGACCTACGAGGTGCGCGAACGGGGCGGGATGGTGCAGGTCCGGATTTAGACTTCGAAAAGACGGCTCATGCCTGCGAAATGAAGGGCCTCAACCCTTCCTACGTCCTCTCTCAAGCCGCGCAAACAGACGGCTCAGCCCGAAACAGATCACGAAATAGAACGCGGCGGTCGTGATCCATGCCTCGAAGATGAGCCGGGACGAGGCGACCAGTTCGACCGTCTTGTAGGTGAGTTCCTGAACCGAGATCAGCGAGATGATCGAGCTGTCCTTGATCAGCGTGATGAACTGGTTGGCCATCGGCGGCACGACCTTCTTCATCGCTTGCGGCAGCACGATATAGCGCATCTCCTGCCAGCGGCTCATGCCGATGGAGCGGGCGGCTTCGCGCTGGCCCTTGGGCACTGATTGGATGCCGGCGCGGACGATTTCTCCGACAAAGGCGCTCTCGAACAGGGCCAGCACGATGACACCCGAAATCAGGGACGGAAAGCGGCGCATCTCGCCGAAGAAGAACTCCCAGACGGCGATGTCATCCTGCCGGGCGATGCCCCTTGCCCACCGCTCAAGGTTGAGCGCGTCGATGAGCTGTTGCGACAGGAAAAAGAAGAAGATGAACACGACCACGACAGGCGGAATGTTCCGCAAAAGCTCGAGGTAGGTGCGCGCCAGCATGCGCACGGTCAAGTTGGCCGAGCAGCGCGCGATGCCAAGGATGGTGCCAAGGATCAGCGCCAGAACGCTGGCGTAGATCGAGATGCGGACAGTTGCGGCGAGGCCCTGCAACAGGAGGTTGGCGAACCATTCCTCGCGGCCGGTGTGCCAGCCGAGGATGTAATTGGGGATCAGGTGCCAGCGCCAGTTGTAGTTCAGCGTGCCTTCGATCGCGTAGGCGATGTAGCCGAAGAAGCCCACCACCACGGCGGCAATCAGGTAATCGGGCCAGCGGAGGCGTTTAAAGAACTTGGTCAAAGGGCGCGGCTTTCCGGTCCGGGGTCGTCACAGGTGGTAGCGGATCGAGGGGGCACGGGCGTGCGGCGCCCCCTCGTGTGTCGGGATTATTCAGGCACTTGGTCGGCCCATTCGTTGCCGACGAACCAGTAATCGTGACGCTCTTCCAACCAGCCCGAGCGGGTCCGCGCCGCGATCCAGTTGTTGAAGAAATTCATCGCGTCCGGATCGCCCTTGCGCACGGCGAAGGCTTCGCCGGTGGGATCGATCAATTCGTCGAAGGGCACGGTCAGCACGTCGGGGTACTGGCGCGCCTCGCGGTCCGGGGTGGGCTGCGAGGCCATGGTGGCATGGGCGTTGCCGTTCAGGACTTCCTGCGTGGCGGCACCGTCCTCGTCAAACAGCAGCAGCTCCGCCTCGGGGAAGCGGTTGGCGATGACGGTGGCAGGCGTCGCCCCGCGCCGGGCGGCGAAGGTGATGTCGGGCGAGTTGTAATCGTCCATGGTCATGCCCTCGGTCATCGAGGCATTGGCGAGGATCGCCATGCCCGAATAGGCGTAAGGGTCGGTGAAATTGACCGTGAGGTTGCGCTGCGGCGTGATCGACATGCCAGAGATGATCACGTCGAAGTTGCCCGCCAGAAGCGCGGGGATGATGCCGTCCCATGCGGTCGGCACGAACTCGACCTCAACGCCCATGTCCTCGGCCAGCGCGCGGCCCACGTCCAGCTCGAAACCGATCAGATCGCCGTTCACATCGCGCATGGACCACGGCGTGAAGATCGACAGGCCGATGCGGATGACGCCCTCTTCCTGAATGGTGGTCAGAACACTTTCGCTCGCCAGTTGCTGCGCCGCGCTTTGGGCGGCTGCGGGCAGCGCCGTCATCGCCGCGGCGACACCGAGGGCGGCCCCGAATAATCTGCGTGTCATGGTCATCTGAACTCTCCTTGTTGGCTCTCTTCTTGGTTAATTCTGGTCTTGGTCAATTCTGGGCGTAGCGCCGCTCCACGAGCGAGACGACGACGGACAGGGCCAGCGTGACGGCCATGTAGACCAGCGCCACGGTGAACCAGATCTCGAAACTCATGAACGTGTCCGAGATGATGTTGCGGCCGATCGTGGTGAGCTCCGCTACGGCAATGACAGAGACGATGGCAGAGGATTTGATCAGGTGGACGACCTCGCCGAACATCGGCGGCAGCATGAAGCGCACCGATTGCGGGAGGATGATGTAGCGATAGGTCTGGCCCTTGGTCATCCCGATGGATTTCGCAGCTTCCCATTGCCCCTTGTCCACCGCGTTGATGCCCGCGCGTAGGATTTCGGAGATCAGGACCGAGTGGAACACAGCAAGGGTCAGAACCGAGGCCCAGTAGCGGTCGAAGCCGAAGATCGGGCCAAGCACGTAGTAGAACAGGTAGAGCAGCACCAGCAGCGGAATGTTGCGGTTGAACTCGAGGAAGGCCACGGCGACGGCGGAGCCGATCACCAGATCGGACAGTCGCAGCAACGCGATCAGCAGGCCCAGAACGGTGGCAAGCGCGAAGGCGGTGGCCGAGAGTTGCAAGGTGACGCCGAGACCCACGAAGATCTCGCCCAGTTGGAAGCCGTCATCGGTGAAGGACCAGAGGAACTGCGGCACGCGCGACCATTGCCAGTTGTAGCCCATGTTCTGCGCGCCGACGTAAGAGCCGTAGATGATCGCGGCCATGACCGCCGCATAGATCGCGACTGACATGGCGACCGAGCCGAAGACCCGTTGTACCGCCGACCGCTGCGGCAGCGGGGCGCCGCGCGGGCTATGGTCCAGCGGGCTCATCAGTGGGCCAGGATCTGGTCGAGAAACAGGCGGCAGCGTTCGGACTTGGGGTTGGTGAAGAACTGCTCGGGCGGGGAGGTTTCAATGATCCGCCCCTCCTCCATGAAGACCATCGTGTCTGCGACCTTGCGGGCAAATCCCATCTCGTGGGTGACGACAACCATCGTCATGCCGGTGTCGACCAGCTCGGCCATCACATCGAGCACCTCGTTGATCATCTCGGGATCGAGGGCCGAGGTCGGCTCGTCAAACAGCATGATCTTGGTTTCCATGCAAAGTGAACGGGCAATGGCCACGCGCTGCTGCTGGCCGCCCGAAAGCGCCGAGGGATATTTGTCGGCCTGCTCGGGGATGTGCACCCGGTCGAGGTATTGGCGCGCGGTGGCCTCGGCCTGCGCGCGCGACAGGCCCCGGACCTTCATCGGACCGATGGTCAGGTTCTCCAAAACCGTGAGGTGGGGGAACAGGTTGAACTGCTGGAACACCATCCCGACATCCTGCCGCAACTGCCGGATCTCCTTGGCATCGGCGTGGACGGTCACGCCGTCGATCACGAGGGTGCCGGAATCGTGGAACTCGAGCCCGTTGAAACAGCGTATCAGGGTGGATTTGCCCGAGCCCGAGGGGCCGCAAACCACCATCTTCTCGCCCTGATGGACCGTCAGATTGATGTCCTTCAACGCATGAAAATCGCCGTAGAACTTGTCGAGGTGCACCGCCTCGATAATCGGCGTCTTCTCATTCATTGCGGATGGTCCCCTGTCCTTCGGACGGCATCTGATCTCTGCCCTTCGGACAGCGTCTGACGTTTTCGCCAAACAATCTAGGGTTTTATTCCATCGCAGCTAGTGACGTTGTTCAAGAGATCGTTTTAGGGTCGGCCCATTCGATGTGAGCGCACCGCCGACCGACTTCCGGGGGCGATCACATTCTCATCAATCTGCGCGGAGGATAGGCCATGTCAGCATGGATCGAGATGATTTCCGACGAGAAGGCCGATGCAAGGCTGCGGGCTTCCCTGGACCGGGCGCGTACGCCCCATGGCACTGTCGACAACGTGATGCGCGTGCATTCCCTGCGACCGGCGACGATGGATGGCCATGTGACGCTGTATCGGGCCTGTCTGCACGACGATGGCAACACGATCCCCGAATGGTTTCAGGAAGTGATCGCCTCCTACGTCTCGACCCTGAATTCCTGCCCCTACTCTTTCGCCAACCATTGGGCCAACGCGCGCCACCTGATCGGCGACACGGCAAAGGCGGACCGGATCGAATTTGCCCTGCGCGCACGCAAGCCGGAGGATGCCTTCGAGGGCCAGAAGCTTGCCGCGCTGCGTTACACCAAGAAGCTGACACTGCATCCGGGCACCATGCAGGAACCCGATGTGACCGCCCTGCGCGACGCCGGGTGGAGCGATGGAGAGATCCTCGAGATCAACCAGATCGTGGGCTATTTCTGCTACGCAAACCGGCTGCTCAACGGGCTTGGCGTAACCACCGACGGCGACGTCGTCGGCTATTACGCGGATAGCTGAGTGGCGGTGATCGATCAGGACCTGACGCGCGGTCCGATCCCAAAACACTTCTGGGCGCTGGCGATCCCCGCGGCGGTGGGGATGCTGTTCAACACGCTTTACAACGTGGTGGATGTCTATTTCGCCGGGCTGGTGGGCACGGCCGTGCAGGCGGGGCTCGCGCTCGGCTACCAGATCCTGTTTCTCAGTATCGCACTTGGCGTGGGGCTGGCCGCCGCCATGGGCGCGCTGGTGGGCAACGCTCTGGGCGCGCGTGACCGGCGCATGGCGCGACGCTACAGCGCACAGGGCATCAGCTTCGGCATGCTCGGCGCGGTCGTCCTCGGGATTGCCAGCCAGTTCTACGGCCCCGCGCTGCTGCGTGCGGTCTCCACCCCCGGTGACTATCAGGACGCCGGTATCATCTATTTTCGGCTGCTGACACTAGCGCTGCCCGGTTTCCTCGTGGCTTTCGGCTGCAACGGCATCCTGCAAGCACACGGCGACGGGCGCTCCATGCGGCGGGCGCTGGTGGTCGCGTTCTTCGCCAACATCGCGCTCAACCCGCTGTTGATGTTCGGCATTCCCGGCGTTGTCGGGGGCATGGGCTTTGCCGGGCTCGCGATATCGACGGTCATCAGCCAGACCGGGGTCATGGCCTATCTGATCCGGCAAGTGGTGCGCCTCGACACGATGACCGCCACGGAGCCGCGTCATTTCGTCCCTGATTGGCCGCGGTATCGCGAGATCGTCGAGCAGGTCATCCCCTCGGGCTTCGCCTTCCTGATCATGATCCTCGCGGGCGTCGTGGTGCAATTCGCCCTGAAATCCTTCGGCGAACATGCGGTGGCGGGCTTCGGGGTCGGCATCCGTCTGGAACAACTGGTGATCCTCCCGCTCATGGGGCTGTCGAGCGCGCTGCTGCCCATTGCGGCACAGAATCTCGGGGCGCGGAACCCGGAGCGGGTGCGCGAGGCCCTTTTCTACTGCTGGAAAGCGGGCGCGGTGATCGCGCTGGCGGCATGGCCCTTCCTGTGGTTCGGCGGCGGCTATGCCGTGTCCTTCTTCAGCGATGATCCAGCTGTCATTTCGGTCGGGCGGGATTATCTGCGGGTCGCGTCATTCATGCTTTACGTCTACCTCATCCACTTCTCGATCACCTCCTTCCTGCAAGCGGCGAAGAGGCCGATCTGGTCGTTGTGGATCAGCCTTTATCGGCAGGCTTTCGGCGTGGCCTTCTTCGTCTGGCTTTACGTCGGCTATTTCGGCACCCCGGTCATCGGGGTCTGGTATGGCACCTCGACAGCGGCGGCGACTGGCGCAATCATGGCGCTGCTCGTGGCACGACACGTAGCGGAAAGAAAAATTGGCGGATTGATAGGAGCGACCTGATGCGGGCAGCAATTGTAGAAGAATTTCATGGAGACCTGGCGCTGGAGGAGGTCGCGGATCCGACCTGCCCCGACGATGGGGTGGTGCTCGAGGTTGCCGCCTGTGGCGTCTGCCGTTCAGACTATCACGGCTGGACCGGCGGCCACCCGAAGGTCACGCGCGGGTCGATCATGGGACACGAATATTGCGGCACGGTGGTGGAGACCGGTCCGCAGTCCAAGCACAAGGTCGGTGACCGGTTGATCGCGCCCTTCATCCTTGGCTGCGGGTCGTGCCCGTCCTGCCAGACCGGCGCCTCGAACACCTGCGCCAACCAGATCGTCCCGGGGTTCGGCGCGCAGGGGGCTTACGCCGAATACGTCGCGGTGCCCTTCGGCCACAACCTCGTCCATCTGCCCGACAGCCTGTCGCCAGCGCTGGCCGCGGGTCTTGGCTGCCGGGTGACGACGGCGTGGCATGCGCTGACTGATCGCGCGCAGGTCAGGGCGGGTGAATGGGTCGCTGTTCACGGCACCGGCGGGATCGGCCTCTCGGCGCTGCTGCTGGCCAAGATGCTCGGCGCGCAGGTGGTGGTGGTCGATATCGTCGACGAGAAGCTGGAACACGCGAAAGCCCATGGGGCCGATGCGACGGTGAACGCCGCCAAGGTGAATGCCGCAGAGGCGATCCGCGACATTACCGGTGGCGGCGCGCAGGTCTCGGTCGAGGCCTTGGGGATCGCTGCGACAACAAACGCCTCGGTCGAATGCCTCGCGACGCTCGGGCGGCACGTGCATGTCGGGATGCCCGCGGGCGACGGCATGATGGAGGTCAACATGCGCGCGATCTACGCCAAGCAGCTGGCCTTCTACGGGACACGCGGCATGCCGTCGTGGAAGTACCCATCGCTCCTGGGGATGATCGAGCGCGGCGATGTGGACATCAGCCCGATGCTCGCGCGGGAAGTCGCCCTGTCCGACGCCAGCGCCGAGCTACGCGCGATGGGCGGGCCGACGGCGCCGGGCACCGCCGTGATCACCGACTTCCGAAACTAGCGCGCGCTTCAATCGAGCTTGAAGCCGATGGCGCGAATATAGTCACCAAAGTCAGCCCGCTCGGGCTGGCTGTACTGGCGCACCTTGTCCTCGGACCAGCCATAGCTGTCGGAGGTGCCGAAGACCTCGGGAAACCGCTGCGTGCCGTAGCTGCGCCGGGTGTCATAGGTTTCAACCGCCTCGCGCAGGCCGTCCTCCCGGTAGCGATCGGTGTGGACGGTCGCCTGAAGCGGCAAGCGCGGCGTGATCGGGGGCGTCTCTGCCGGGTATCCGATCGCGAGACCTGCGAAGGGAAACACGTGATCAGGCAAATGCAGCAGGTCCGCGATGGCGCGGGCCTCGTTTCGGACGGCGCTGATCGGGCAGCAGCCAAGGCCCGAGGCCTCCGCCGCGGTGACGAAAGCGCCGAGCGCGATGGCCGCGTCGGCGGTGGCGTTGACCAGCGCATCGAGGTGATCATTGGCGAAGGCTACGTCGTGCCAGTCGTGGAGCAGGCGTTGGCGGCGATTGTTGCCACAGAAGATCGCCACCGTCGGCGCGCCGGCCACCCAGGCCTGCCCGCTGACAAGACGCGAGACCTCCGCCCGCACCTCGGGCGATTTCAGCAGGATGATGTCCCGCTGTTGCAGGTCACTCTTGGTGGGGGAGGCGAGCGCGACGGCGCAGAGCGTGTGCAGCAGATCGTCAGGCACCGCCCTATCCGCGAAGCTGCGGCAGGAGCCGCGTGCGGCCATGGTCGCCAGCGCCCGGGCCTCCGGTTGGTCCGCGCGGGGCGCATCCGGGTATCGCGCAGAGAGGGTTTGGTGCAGGGTGGACGACATGGATTTCTCCCGACAATTTCTGTTAGCTTTTCTTACAAAAAGATAAACAAACTTTCGCGTTTATAAAGCAAACTTGTCTGATATATTGCGCAGAAAGCAAGCCCTATTGGAAGACGCGAGCCCCATGACGACAGACGTGCTGAAAGTCACCATCGAACGCGGACCGGACGGCGCGGATGTCTTCGAGGTGCCCGCCTATGACAGTCAGACGGTGCTCGACGTGGTGTCATGGGTGCAGCAGAACGCGGACCCGACGCTGAGCTACCGTTTTGCCTGCCGGGTCGGCATGTGCGGCTCCTGCGCGATGATGGTCAACGGGGTGCCGCGCTGGACCTGCCGGACCCATATCAGCAAGGTGCTGGACGGCAACGAGGTCACCATCGGTCCGCTGCGCAACCTGCCGGTGATCAAGGATCTCGCCGTCGACATGGACCCCTTCTTCGACAAGTGGGTCGCCGCCGAAGGGGTGCACCACGGTACGCTGACCCGCGACGATCCGATCGCCCCCATCGACGAGGAGAGCGAAGCGCGGGTGGAGGCGAATGCCGGGATCGAATGCATCAACTGCTCGGTCTGCTACGCCTCATGCGACACGGTGGCGGGCAACGCGGATTACCTCGGCCCCGCCGCGTTGCAACGGGCCTGGACGCTGCTGAACGACGCCAAGGACGAGGGCCGCGCGGCGATCCTCGATGCGGTCTCGGGGAGCGGCGGTTGCCACAACTGCCACTCGATGGGTTCCTGCACCGCCTATTGCCCGAACGAGCTGGACCCGATGTCGGCCATCGCCGGCCTGAAGCGCGAGACCGCGCGCAACTTCTTTCGCAAGGGGAGCTGAGGGATGCTGACACTTCGCCTCTACATGCTGCAACGGATCACCGCGCTGCTGATGGCGCCGCTGGTGCTCGGCCACCTCGCGGTGATGATCTACGCCATCCAGGGCGGGTTGTCGGCGGCGGAAATCCTCGGCCGCACACAAGGCTCGGTTCTGTGGTTCCTGTTCTACGGCACCTTCGTTCTCGCGGTGGCGATCCACGGCGCCATCGGGTTGCGGACCATCGCCCACGAGTGGGGCGGGCTGCGCGGCCCGGCGCTGGAGCTGCTGATGTGGGGCATCGGCGCGGGACTGCTGGCGCTGGGCGCGCGGGCGGTCTGGGCCGTGACCTTCGGAGGCATGCTATGAGAGCCGCGATCAACCGCGCCCATCCCCTGTGGGTGGCCTTCCTCATTCACCGGCTCTCGGGCCTCACGCTGGCGCTGTTCCTGCCGGTACACTTCTGGGTGATGGCGCAAGCCCTGATCAACCCGGCGCGCTTCGATGCTTTCGCCGCGGCCACCAGCGTCAATGCGGCCAAGGTGGCGGAGTTCGGCCTCGTCTTCCTGTTGGCCGTGCACATGTTCGGCGGCCTGCGCCTGATGGCGATGGAGTTCCTGCCGTGGAGCGGCCCGCAGAAAACGCTCGCCGCCGGCGCGGCGGCTCTGTCGTTCCTGATCGCAACCCTCTTTTTCATGCAGGCCATCTGATGCGCATCCAAGACATCGAGCGTCACGACACCGACATCCTGATCCTCGGCACCGGCGGCGCGGGGCTCTTCGCGGCGCTGCATGCCAAGCAGACCGCGCCCGAGGGCACGAAGATCACCATCGCGGTGAAGGGGCTGATCGGCAAATGCGGCTGCACGCGCATGGTGCAGGGCGGCTACAACGTGGCTCTCGGCGGCGGCGATACGGTCGAGCGGCACTTCATGGACACGATCAACGGCGGCAAGTGGCTGCCGAACCAGGACATGGCCTGGCGGCTCTGCGAGCAGGCCGTGGTCCGCATCCGCGAGCTGGAGAACGAAGTCGGCTGCTTCTTCGACCGCAACAAGGACGGCTCCCTGCACCAGAAGGCCTTTGCCGGACAAACGGCGGACCGCACCGTGCACAAGGGCGACCTGACGGGCATCGAGATCATCAACCGGCTCATGGAAAAGGTTCTCGCCAGCGGGGTGGAGAAGCTGCAGGAGCACCGCGCGGTCGGGTTGATCCCCACCAAGGACGGCTCCGCGCTGGCGGGCGTTCTGATGATCGACATGCGGACCGGCAAGTTCCGCCTCGTGCGCGCCAAGACGGTGATGATGGGCACCGGCGGCGGGCCGACCATGTACAAGTATCACACCCCCTCGGGCGACAAGACGATGGACGGCCTCGCCATGGCGCTGCGCGCGGGCCTGCCGCTGCGCGACATGGAGATGGTGCAGTTCCATCCGACGGGCCTGCTCGCGGGCGATCATACGCGGATGACCGGCACGGTGCTGGAGGAAGGCCTGCGCGGCGCGGGCGGTCAGCTGATCAACCATTCCGGCGCGCGGTTCATGTTCGATTATGACGGCAAGGGAGAGCGCGCGACGCGGGACGTCGTTTCGCGCGGGATCTACGCCGAGATGCGCAAGAACAACAATCCGGAGCAGGAGGGGGTCTTCATCTCGATGAGCCACCTCGGCCCGGAGTGGGTGGCGCAGAAGTTCAAGGGCATGGTGAAACGCTGTGCCGACAGCGGCTTCGATCTGGCCGCCGGCAAGGTGGAGGTGGTGCCGACGGCCCATTACTTCATGGGCGGCGTGGTGGTCGACGTCGACACGCGCACCGCGATGGAGGGGCTCTACGTCGCTGGCGAGGACGCGGGCGGGGCCCACGGCTCGAACCGGCTCGGCGGCAATGGTGTGGCGAACTCCACGGTCTACGGCGGCATCGCCGGCGACACGATGGGCCGCGACGTGGCGGGCTTCACCCTGCGAGAGCCGGACGAGGCTGTACTTGCCGCGGAGCTGGAGCGGGCGATTTATCCGCTGACGAAAAAGCCCGATCTCGTGCTGCCGCTGCGCAAGCAGTTGCAGGACCTGATGTGGGAAGAGGTCGGCGTGATGCGGACCGAGGCCGGGATGAAGCGCGGGCTCACGGGCATCGCCGAGGTCTCGGACGCGTTGATGGACGTGGGCGTGGACGGCAGCAATTTGGCGTTCAACCTGACCTGGCACGATTGGCTGAACCTGCGCTCGCTCTGTGATATATCGGAGGTGATCACCAAGGCGGGGATCACCCGCGAGAATTCGCGCGGGGCGCATTTCCGCGAGGATTACCCGGAGCCGGGTGCGATGGAAGACAGTGCCTTCACCGTGGCGCGGCTGGAAAGCGGCGTGGTGCAGGTGACCGAGGAACCGGTGCAGTTCACCATCGTGCGGCCCGGAGAGACGGTGCTGCCCGAGGGCGCGCCAGAAACATTGGTGGCGGCGCAATAGCGCAGGCGGTGGAACCGGGGGACCAATCCCCCGGACCCCCTGGAGTTGTATGGCCAAGATGAAGGAGCGGGCGCGTGATCCCAATCAAACTGATAGAGAAGACGGCCGAGACCTTGATGGACAAGGCGGCGATCGAAATCCCGCAGGATTACCTCGACGGGTTGCAGGAAGCCGCGAAGACCGAGGACGGTGATCTGTCGTCCTTCGTCTTGAAGGCGATGTTGGAGAATTACGAGGCGGCCAAGGAGGATCGTCGCGCGATGTGTGGCGACACCGGCGTGCCGCGTTGGTTCGTGAAGATGGGCAATGACGCCAGTGTCGAAGGCGGCATGGTGGCGCTGGAGGCGGCGCTGCGCCGCGCCACGGCGAGCGCCACGAACGGCGTGCCCTTGCGGCCGAACCGGGTGCATCCGCTGTGGCGGACGGACCACAACAACAACGTCGGCATCGGCGCGCCGGAGATCGAATACGGGTTCGAGCCGGCCGCACCAGGTGAGAGCGCGGATTGGGTCGACCTGATCACGGTACACAAGGGCGGTCTCTTCGGCACCGATTACCGGATGCTGTTTCCCTCGGACGGAATCGAGGGGATCAAGCGGTTTTACCTCGACAGCCTGATGGCCTTCGGCAAGCGCGGGCTGGCGTGTCAGCCGGCGATCATCGGCATCGGGCTTGGCGGATCGAAGGATATCTGCATGACGCTCGGCAAGCGCGCCTCGACCCTGCGGGTTGTGGGTTCGCGCAACTCGGACCCGCGGATTGCCGAGCTGGAGGATGAGTTCAAGGAGCTCGGCAATTCCATCGGCATGGGCGCCATGGGGTTCGTCGGCAAGAACATGGTGATCGATTGCAACATCGAGGTGGGCTACTGCCACACCGGCGGCATGCCGATGAGCGTCCATGCCTTCTGCCTGTCCTCGCGCCGCGCGGTGGCTCGGATTCATGCGGACGGGCGGGTGGAACATCGGACCGATCCCGACTGGTTCACCGATTACCAGCGCCGCGAGACGGTGGAGTGGGAACCGATGCTGGAGGCGGCGGAATGAGCGCTTCGAACATCTGCAAGTCAATCCACCCCACCCCGAGTGCAGGAGGCATCCGATGAGCCCGCGCGAGATCATCCTTTCCACGACCCCCTCGGACGAGGACATCGCCGCGCTGCGGTTGGGCGATGTCGTCTACCTCTCGGGGCTGATGTACACGGCGCGGGAGGGCGTCTACATGCGCGCGCTGGAAGAGCGGGCGAACATCCCGATGGAGTTGCCGGCGCAATCGGCGGCGAATTTCCATTGCTCGCCCGCCGCGCGGATCAACGCCGACGGCTCCTTCGACATGGGCGCAGTGACGGCCACCGCCTCGTTCCGCTTTGCCAAGTGGCTGCCGGAGTGGATGGCCAAGACCGGCGCGAAGCTGATCGTCGGCAAGGGGGGGATGACCTCGAAGGACTACAAGGAATATTTCGTGCCCAACGGGGCGGTCTACCTCTCCACCGTGGGCTACGGCACCGGCGCGCTCCTTGGACGCGGGGTGGAGAACGTCGAGGCCGTGCATTGGAACGAAGAGCTCGGGCTGGCGCAGGCCATGTGGGTTCTGAAGTGCAACAAGATGGGGCCCTTCATCGTGGCCTCCGACATGAACGGTGACTGCCTGTTCGAGCGTGAGAACGCGAAGATCGCGGAGAACGTGGCGCGTGTCTACGAGGGCACGCGGCCCGCGACCCTCAAGCGGTATGGCGAGAGCGATGACCGCACCGACGAGGTGATCTAAGCCGGCGGCGTCGGCCCGCCGGGCGCTTCAGAGCAGCTCGGTCAGGCCGACGCCGATGCCCATGGCGAGCGTCAGCAGGATCAGCACCCACCGGAAGGCTGTGTCGCTGAGGCGGCGGAAGACGGCGATGCCAACCTGGGCCGCGATCAGGCCCGCCGGAATGGTGATGAGCAGCGCCGGGCCGGCGTCGTCGAAGGCACCGCGCAGGAACAGCAGGACCACCGTCGTCGAGAGCATCACGATGTTGAAGGGCTGTAGGACGGCGCGGGTCTCGAACTTGGTCCAGGGGCGCAGCGACATCCACATCGAGGGCAACGCGCCGGACATGCCCGCCGCGCCACCGAGGACGCCGCCCACGCCGCCGATGATGCAATCCATGATCGGCGTGGGCCGCGAGAAGGCCGGGAGCGAACGGCGCACTGCGAAATAGCCACCGTAGAGGATCAGGAACCCCGCCACCCCCAACCGCAGCACCGAGGCGTCGAGGCCGTTCAGCAGCCAGACCCCGAAGGGCACGCCCAGAAGGCCCGGCAGCAGGAAGCGCATCAATCGGTGCGGCTGAGCGAGGATCGCGTGCCGCACGACCCATGCCCCCTGAAGCCCCGCAACGATCGACATCAAGGCGACGATGGCCACGGCCGTGACCGGGTCCAGCACCACGAGGTAGAAGCCGAGCGCGAAAAGCGCGGTTCCGGTGCCTGACAGCCCGTTGATGAACCCCCCTGCGGCGGCGCCAAGGAGGAGGTAGACGATGATCTCGGCTGTCATGGTTGGTCGGCTCTCTGTGCGGCAGGGATGACGCTGGTGAGGGCGTCGAACACCTCTTCAATCACCCGCGTCTTGATCTGGTCGGTGGGGTAGGCAAGGCCGAGGATCCGCGCCGGGGCGTCTGGGCCGAGCGGCAGGCGCTTCACGTCGATGCCATCCCGGGGGCGCACCGCGAGGTCGGGCACGATCGACACGCCAAGCCCCGCCTGCACCATGGAGGAGATCGCCTCGGCGCTGTTGAGCTCCATCGCTTCGGAGACCCGGAGACGTTTGGAGACGATCCAGTTCTCGATCAGCGCGCCGAGGACGGCAGAGCGGTTGAAGCGGATGAACGGGCGCTTTTGCAAGAGCTCGAAAGGGTCGTCGCTCGGCTCATCCGCGGGGGCGATGAGTTGCAGCGGCTCATGGGCAAGCGTCCGGAACTGGACGCGCAGGGGCATGAGATGGGGCTTGGTGACGATGGCGGCGTCGAGGGTGCCGCGTTCCACGTCCGCGAGCAGATCGCCGGTGAGCCCCGGACGGATGTGCAGGCCGATCGTTGGATAGCGCTCTTTCAGGACGGCCATGGCCCGGGGCGTCAGCCCGGTCAGGGTGGTACCCAACGCGCCGAGGCGGACGTCGCCGCTCAACCCGTCCTCGTCCAGCACCGAGGGCAGGAGGTTGTCGTAATCGGCCAGCAACACCCGTGCCTTGGCGACGATGCGGTGGGCGATCGGGGTGAGCTCGGGCGTGCGGGTGCTGCGGTCGAACAGCGCGACGCCCATGTCTGCCTCCAAGGTGCGCATCTGCTGGCTGACGGCAGCATGGGTGACATTCACCGCATCAGCCGCAGCACTGAAGGTTTTCGCGTCGGCGACGGCTACGAGCGTTCTGAGAAGGCGGATGGTCACTGGAAACGTTGCTTTCTGTAACCGCAGATACCTGCGAACTTCCGTTTCCTTTGCTTACAGACTTGCCAGCAGCGCGACAACCCCGCTTTGGCCGCATCGCCTTGCCACAGCTTGCTTTTTTACGAAATCACGGCTCCGTCCACCACCATGGGGGCCCCATCAAGGAACAGGCTTGCGCCTCGCAAGCAGAGGCCCAGATGGGCGCGGCTTCGGTTGCGGCCGCCAAAGGCGACGTCGTCGTTGCTGCCCAGTTGCACCTGAACCGCGCCGGCAAAGCTTTCGACGTCCGCGCCGCCGCCCCCGGCGTTGGGCGCCTGGGTCATCGGTTGCGTCCAGAGCGCGCGGGGGTCGACGCCCCACCCCATGTGGCCGGCGTTCCACGCCCCCGCGTCGCCTGCGGCGTCCAGCACATCGCGGATCAGTCTGGCGTCAAGGCCGCCGTCCAGCGCGGTGACCCGACCCGCCTCGAATTGGATCGAGACCGGCGCCTCCACGTAGCGGGCGAGCTGGAAGATGCTGTCGCCGACATCGAGCACCAGACGCCCCTCGGTCGTGCCTTCAAGCTGTGCCGCTTGCACCGCGCCGATGCCCCAGAAGTCGAGCTTTCCGGCCCGATCCGCCGCACCGTAGACGGCAAGCCCCGCGCGGCCGGTCTTGTCCATCCGCAGATCAGTGCCCGCGGGCGAGGTGATGCGGATTTCTCGGGCCGCGTCGAGCCGTTTTGCCCCGGCGCGCGCGGCAGACCGAACGTCGGGATCGAAGCGAAGACGGTCGAGGACATTGGGCGGCTCCATGCAACAGAGGACCCGCGCGCCTCGGTCGAGGGCGGCCTTGATTTCAGGCCGATAATGGAGCGCATGGCCGCACATGTAGACGATCAGGTCCGCCGCCTCGCAGAGCGCGGCCAGCGCACGAGCATCGGGCGGGCTGTCCCAGGCGAAGGTGACCTGCACCGCCTCCGCCCCAAGCGCCCGCGCGGCCCCCATGCAGGCGCTGGCGTAGGTGGGTGACCACGCGGTGTCGGTGACGCAGAGGCAAAGCTCGTCCGGCGCAAGGGCACAGGCGGCCAATTGATGGCGGAAGAGCGCGGCTAAGTCCGGCGCGAAATCGGGGCCATCGAAGGTGCGCGCATAGGCCATGGTGCTCTCCCTCTTGCGATATCGTCATGCAGCGCGGTGCCGGGAGTGCCCGTGGCCCCCGATGGGCGTATCGGGGACGGCGGCCCGCAAAGGCCGCCGCCCGGTATCAGGCGCCGAGGGCGACGCTGCTGCGGTCGGTGCCGCCCTTCTCGGACGCGGCGGTCACCGTGACCTTGGCGTCGGCGCCCTTCGAGCGGACCAGCCATTCCACCTTCTTCGTCACCGGAGACCATTGCTGACCCCAGTTGGAATAAGCATAGCGGCGTTCGTTGCGACCGGCGAGGTTGCCGAGCTTCACATGCTCGGGGTTCATCGTCAGCTCCGCGTTCTCGCAATCGAGTGTCACCGTCACCGGCTTGGCGACCTTGTTCTGGATCGCCACGTCCGAGAGGTTCGTAGGCAGGTAGCCGTGGTTGGAGACCACCGCCGTGACCTTGTGCAGATCACCGCCGAGGGCCTCGACCTCCACCGTGTCAATCTCGATCCGCGGCGCGGCGGCGGCGTGGCGGAGGTTGAACAGCACGTTGTTGTGGCACATTTCTTCTAGAAGTTTGCCGGGCGGGTTGCGGTAGCTCCAGATGTAGACCATGCCGCCAACCTCGATGGGACCAAGCTGCGGGTGATCGAAGCTCTTCCACGGGCGGAAGCCGTGATCGCCCACGTTCTCCACTACCCAATCGTGCACCAGCCGCTGCGTCTCGGCATCGCGCGGCCCGAGGTTGTAGTAGCCTTCCTTGGGCACGCCTGCGGTGCGCTCCAGATCCCAGAGCTCGGTGCCGAAGGAGATGATCCCCATTTCCTCGTAGGTCCAGTCGGTCAGGGTGCCGTGGCGGGCCTTGGATTTGTCCGGCGTGAACTCCTCGTAGACCGAGATCGTAGGATAGCCGGTCAGCTTCTCACCGACCTCGCCCAGAGCCTTGTAGAGCGAGAGGTCCGGCGGGCTCATCTCGCTGTCCATCTGCAGCATCGAGGGCCGCAGGATGATGCCACCATGGGTGTGATAGGCGCACATGCCGGTGATGTTGGGATGATCGAGGATCACCTGACGCATGCCCGCCGTTTCCGGCTCGGAGAACGGATACTGCCCGGCGCCGTATTCCTGCGGCGTCCAGTTGGTGGGGAAGTTCCGGTTCATGTTGCCGTCCTGCTGCATCTCGATATGCACGTGGACGCCGTCGTAGTTGCGGATCATGCCCTCGGGGTAGAGGCGGTAGTATTCGCCCCCCTCTTCGCCCGGCTCGCGCTGGACCATGATGTCGGGGTTCTTCTCGTCGCATTTCCACTCGCCCTTGGGATCGGGTACGCGCATCTGCACGATGTAGCCGTCACCGTCGATGTCCTGCGGGATCAGCCCCTCGAGCCGGTCCTCGCCCGGTAGGCAACGGCCGTTACCGCACCAGGGATGGTAGGGCGCGGTCATCGCGTATTCGGCGCCGTCGGGGTTGATCCGCGGAATGATGTAGAAGACCTGGCTGTCGACCAGACGGGTGACTTCCTCGTCGGTGCCGTAATTGTTGAGCAGGTAGGCGCAGGCATAGAGCGCGGTGGCGCTGGTGGCATGTTCCTCGGCGTGGATCTGGGCGTCGATGTAGAAGCCGGGCTTCTCGAGGATCGGGCCGGTATCGGGGTTGGTGATGGTCATGAACCAGACGTCGCGGCCCTGAAAGCTCTTGGCGATGGAGGTCAGGGTGCAGAGCTTGGGATAGGCGTCGGCCAGCGCATGGAGATGCGCAGTCATCGCCTCGTAGTCGTGGTAGGTGTCGAAGGGGATCTTGACGGTCATGGCGGGTCCTTTCACGGATCTTTGTCGCGGCGGGGCCGCGCGTGTCTTGAGTTGCGGCGGGCCGCAGGGGCGTCAGCTGCGGCCGAAATGCTCCATGATCGCAGCGGCGTACTTGATGCCCTGGATGTACTTGTCGACGTGGATGTTCTCGTCGGGGGCATGGAGGTTGCAGCCGGGGTTGGCGAAGCCGGTCAGCACGCAGGGAATCCAGACGTGCTTGAGGATCGCCCCCTCCGCCGAGACACCGTTGACGATCGGCGGCTCACCATAGACCTCGTGGGCGGCGGCGATGATCGACTGGCTGATGTCCTCGCGGGCCGAGATCTTGTAGGGCTCTTCGACGCGCGGCTCGCCCTTCACCTCGATGTTGTCGAAGCCCTGCGCCTTCAGATGCGCCTTCAGCTTCGCCATCGCCTTCTCGGGCGAGATGTTGGGGATCAGCCGGAAATCCATCCGCACGCGGGCCTCGGCGGGCACGATCGTCTTGGTGCCCTTGCCGGTGTAGCCCCCGGTGATGCCCTGGATGTTGGCCGTCGGCTCGTAGGTCCGGGCCTTGATGGCATCGACCCCGTCGCGGCCGAGCGCGAATTCATCGACGCCCACCTCGGCGCGCAGCTTGTCGAAGTCGATCCGGGCGGCCTTGTCCTCCAGATAGCCCATATCCTCTTCGTTGGGCTCGTAGATGCCCTCGGCCCAGTCGGGAATCAGGATGTTCTTGTTGCGATCCATGATCGTCGCCAGCGCATGGACGAGGTCCCAGACCGGGTTCGGCACCAGCGGCGCGTTGAGCGAGTGGACATCGGTGCGGGGACCCCGGGCGACCAGCTCGACGAAGAGGATGGACTTCAGGCCGAGCGAGACGTCGGGCACCTCCACCCCCACCTCGAGAGAGCCGTCGAGGCAATGCATCCCGTCGGCCTCCAGCATCTTCGCGTTCTTCTTGGCCCAGGGGCCGAGGTTCGGAGACCCGATCTCCTCCTCCCCTTCGATCAGCAGTTTCAGGCCCACGGGCACCTCACCACGGACGGCGAGGAAGGCCTTGGCGGCCTTGTTAAAGGCCAGCACGCCGGACTTGTTGTCGGTGGCGCCGCGCCCGTAGAGCACGCCATCGACCACCGCGCCGGACCAGGGGCCGCCGTGGCTCCACGCCTCGATGGGCTCGGGCGGCTGCACGTCGTAGTGGGAGTAGCACAGCAGCGTCTTCTTCGACTTCGAGGGAACCTCGCCATAGACGACAGGCGGCCCCTCCTCCAGCTCGTGGAACTCGGCTGGCAGACCGTCGCGATGCATCTGGTCGCGGATCAGCGCCGCGCAGTCGCGCAACCCGATGTCCTGCGCGGAAATCGAAGGCTGCTGCACGAATTCCTGCAGGTCCGCGATGAATTCATCGGCGTGGGCGTCGATGTAGTCGTAGATCTCTTTCATGTCGCTCATAGGGGATGCTCCTGTGACAAGTCCCAAGCGTTCAGACGCTGGCCCGACAGCGCCGTGTCCCGGCTGGTGGCGATATGGGCGAAGGCGGGGGCGAGCCGTTCGGGCTCGATCCATTGGGCCTTCAACTCGGGCGGATAGTTGCGCTCGGACATCGGCGTGTGCATCGGCTTGCCGGGGGTGACCGTGCAGCTGATGATGCCGTGGGCCTCGCCTTCCATGGCGAGGCATTTGGAGAAGCCCTCCAGCGCATGCTTGGCGGCGCAATAGGCGGTTTCGTCGACGAAGCCCTTGATGCCCGATTGCGACGACACGAAGACCAGCGCTCCGCCGCCGTTCTGCTTCATCGCGGGCCAGGCGGCCTTCGCCAGAAGGAACGCGGCCTGAATGCCGACGTTCATGGTCGCACTCCATGTATCGAGGCTGACATCCTCCAGCGGTTCCGGGCGCAGGATGGCAGCGTTGTGGATCACCGTGTCGACCGGGGCCGGCAGCGCCTCGATCGCGCGGGCGGTGGCCTCGGCATCGGCGAGGTCGACGGGGATGAACGTCGCGCCCCCGCCAAGCTGGTCGTTGACGGCTGCCAGCCCGTCGGCGTCCACATCCATCAGGGTGAGCCGCGCCCCCTGCCCCGCGAAGACCCGCGCGATGGCCGCGCCGAGGCCCTGCGCGGCCCCGGTGATCAGCACGTGTTGATCAGAGAGCGCCGGCATCAGGAGGCGCTCGCCATGTCGAGGTCTTCCCACTTCCGGCTGGCCGTCGAAGCGAAGACCGCGTCCACCACCATCTGGTTGCGCAGACCGTCCACGAAGCTCGCACCGCGCTGCAACTCGCGGCCTTCGGTGATCGCGCCGCAAAGCTCGCGCAGGGCGCCCAGAACCGAGACGTTCCAGATGCCCTTGTTGATCCCGTCAAGGCGCGCGTTCGGATCATCCACGCTGATATCCTTGAAGCTTTCGCCCGCCTTGGCGAAGTAGAGCTTCTCGTCCGAGTTCGAGAGGGTGATCGTGCCCTTGGAGCCGAACACCTGCGTCTCGTTGCCCATGTTGGCCGCTGCCACGCCGCTCATGAAGACCTGCGCCAGCGCGCCGGACTGCATCTCCAGCGTCATGTGCGAGAGGTCATCCGAGGTCGCGGTCCATGGCTCGCCAGTGTTCTTGCAGATGCGGTCCGGCACGATGGTCAGCGCCTGGCCGATGACGGCGGCAGGCTCGCCCAACCACCAGCGCAGCATGTCGACCTGATGCGACCCGTTGGCACCCATACGGCCGCCGCCCATCGAGGCGTCGGACCACCAGTCGCCCTTGGGGCGCGAGGCCGGGTCGGCCCAGGACGCGCCGATGTTGGTGATGTTGACGTGGCGGATCTCGCCCAATTCGCCGCCGTGGATCAGCTCGGCAATGCGCGCGCGCGTCGGGTTGAAGCGCAGCTCGTGGTCGATCATGTGCAGCCGGTTGGCCTTGCGCGCCGCGTCCAGCATCTCCCGCGCCTCGCCCGCGTTCATCGCGGTGGGCTTCTCGCAGAGCACATGGGCGCCCTTGGCGATGGCCTTCAACGCCATCGGCGCGTGCATCACCGTGGGCGTGGCGATGCAGACGAGGTCGAGGTCATGGGAGTCGAGCATCTTCTCCCAATCGTCGTAGACCGCCTCGATCCCGTGGGGTTCCGCCGCCGCGCGGGCGCTTTCGATCCGGCCCGAGGCCAGCGCCACGACCTTTGCGTCGTCGATATGGGCGAAAGCGGGTAGATAGGCGTCGCGCGCAAAGCTCGCGCCGATGATGCCGACATTGATCATGGGGTCTCCTCCGGAGTGGTTAGAGCGCGGATCTCGTCAATGGTGACGGTCGCGCGGCGGTCTGAGGCAAGGATGCAAGCTTGCAACATGAACAGGGATTGCAGGTGATCGCGCCCGGTGCATTCGGGCGCCGAGGTGCCCCGCACGGTGGCCACGAAGCTCCGCAGAAGGGCGGCCGCATCGGTGATCCACGCCTCGTGGGGCGGCAGGTCGACCGGGGTCAGCTCGGGGTCCATCCGCTTGGCCCAGGCGAGGTCTCCGAACATGGCGCGCTGCTCGACGATGCCTTCCGAGCCGTCAGTGCGCCATTTGAAGTTCATCGGATCATGGCCCGCCTGCCAGGTGCCCTGGTAGGTGACATGCATGCCGCCCTCGAAGCCGATCAGGGCGGCGACGTTGGTGTCGCCCTCGTACATCGTCCACGAGGGGTTGAAGGTATGGGCCTGAACGTAGGCAGGTTCGGCGTCATAGACGAAGCGCATCAGGTCGAAGTGGTGAATCGACTGCTCCCACAGCATCGGGTGGTCCATCGTCAGCGGATAGGAGTTCAGCCAATCCTGCGTCCCGTCCCGCCAACGCTCGTAGATAAAGCGCCCGAACTCAGGCTTGCCGATGGCGCCCGAGGTCAGCAGGCGCTTCATTTCCTGCGTCACGGCGAGGTAGCGGAAGTTCAGGCCGACGATGAGGTGCACGCCGGCGCTTTCCGCCATTTCAACAAAGCGCGCGGCGGTGGTGACACTGTCGGAGAGCGGCTTCTCGGCGAGGATCGCGAGGCCGGCCTTGCAGGCGGTCTCGATCTGCTCTTCGCGCCCGCCGGGCGGGGTGGCCAGCAGGACGGCATCGGCCTCGGTGCTCACGACATCAGGCAGTCCAGCACCGATGGGAACGTCGGGAAACTGCTCGGCGGCGCGCGCGCGGGCGGCGGGGTCCGGATCGCAAAGCGCCACGATACGAAGATCGGGGTTCGCGCTGACGACTTTCAGCCATGTCCGGGCCCGCGCGCCGAGGCCGACAACGATGATGCGCAAGGGCTCTGTGGTGCTCATGGGGTGGCCTCCATCGGAATCAACTGGTCGAGCGCCGCGTCCATCGGGGTCCAATGCGTGCGGTTGAGCGCGCTGTCGTGATCGCTCGCCATCGGCGGTCTGATCGCGGCGTGGGGCGGCTGCGCAAGGCGGACGGTCGTGCCCGGCACCCGCTCGGCAATCGCGCGCGCAAGGTCCAGATCGCTGAGGGCCGGCGGGCTGCCCGCATGCAGGACAGCGGCATGGGTGGAGAAATCATCCGAAGTCAGAAGGCGCGCGATGCCATCGGCCTGATCCGGCAGCCACGCCCATTCGCGCAGGGCGTCGGGGGTCTGCACCGTGATGACGCCGCTGGCGCGGGCCTCGGCGATCATGCGGTTGACCAGACAAAGATGCTGCCGCGTTTCGCGTACCGCCTCATGCGGGCCCACGATATTGCCGAGCCGCAGCGAGGCCGTCTCGAACCCCGGCTCCGCCGCCGCATGGGTCAGCAGTTCGCCCGCGTGCTTCGCCGCGCAATAGGCGCAGGTGGCCGTGGGCCGCGTCGCCTCGGTCACCTTGCCGCCGGGCGTCGGGCTATCATCGGGTTCGAAGACGCCCATGGAGCTGACGAAGAGGAAGCGCTTGGCACCAGTGCTGCGCGTGTGGTCCAGCGTGGCTGTCAGAAGGTCGGTATTGCGGCGGATGTGACCTGCCTGCGAAAGTCCCAGACGCTCAGGCGAGGCCGTGATCGCCGCACCGTGGATTACGGCAGCAACGGTCTCCGGACCACGCGCCAGAGCCTCGGGCAGATCGCCCTCGATCCGGTTGAGGGCGCGAAGCCGCTCGGTCGTGGCCGCGTCAAAGCGCTGATCCAGCGCGACGACATCGTGGCCCGCCCGGTGCAACGCCAAGGCAACCTCGGAGCAGACGAACCCGCCTGCCCCGGTCACAAGGATCGGCCCGTCGCTCACGCAGCACCCTGAGGGCCGGCGATGCGGACGGCCTCGGCCACGGCATCCTTGTGTTCATCGCCCATCGCGACGAAGGGCGGACGGACCCGCGCATATTCCGGATCGTTGTTCTGCTCCGCCACGGCGGCCTTGATCGCGGGGATCAGCGGAAGCCCCTCGAAGATGCTGCGCACCGCGCTGACCTGTTCGTGAAGCGCCGCCTGATCGGGGCCGTTCAACCCGTCGAGCAGCGCGCGAATGCCGCGCGGGTTCACGTTGAGGCTTGCCGAAATGCACCCCGCCCCGCCCGTCGCGACGTTCTGCGGAATCATCGATTCCGATGCCGAATAGGTGTCGATCTGGGGGAAGGCCTTGATGACCGCCTTGGTATTCTCCCATTTGCCCGAGCTGTCCTTGAGGCCCGCGATCTGGCCGCCATAACGCGCGATCAGACGCTCGATCAGCGGCAGGGTGATCGGCACGCCGGACATCTGCGGGATGTGGTAGAGATAGACGCAAAGGTTCGGGCCGACGGCGTCGATAACCTGTGCGAAAGCGTCGAACACGCCGTCGTCCGAGACACCCTTGTAGTAGAACGGCGGCAGCATCAGGACGCCGCGGCAGCCCATCCGCGTGGCATGGGAGGAGAGCGTGATCGTATCCTCGGCGTTGCAGCAGCCGGTGCCGGGGATCAGCTGTCCCGGGTCGATGCCGGCATCGATCAGCGCTTCAAGCGCCGCCATCCGCTCGGCCACCGAAAGCGAGTTCGCCTCGCTGGTCGTGCCGAAGGGCGCAAGGCCGTGGGCGCCTGCCGCCATCAGCGCGCGCGCGTGGGCCACGAAGCGCTCGGTATCAATGCTGAGGTCGGGTTTGAACGGCGTGATGGCGGGGACAAACAATTCGATCTGACGGTTGGTCATGGGCGTGCTCTTTCAGGACGCGCGCGAAGGCGCGGGTGTTCAGGATGGGGCCGCGAGGGTCACGGGTGGAATGGTCAGGAACTGGTCGTCGGCCTGGGCGCCGCCCCGCCACATCAGCACAGTGAAAGACGCCGCCTTATCCAGAACGGTCGCACCGAGGTGCCAGACGCCGGGATTGAAGACGACGCCCATGGTGCCGGGCATCAACATCGCCAGAGCCTGTTCCGGCAGGGGCGAGCCGTCAGCGGCAGAGGGCATGACCATCACCACGTAACGCGCCACGTCGAGAGGGATGAAGCATTGCGCCGCATGGGCGTGCCTCTCGATCCGGGTGACGTCGAGCGGCAGGGTCTGGGGCAGCACGTGATTGGTGTGCAGCACCGGCACCGACCCCGCGGGACGCCGATCAAGCACCTCGCTGTAGAAACGCCGCTCGCCCGGGGTCGCCGGCGGGGCCACGAACTGCCCGTAGGGGGCGAAAGCAGCGGGGTCCGGCGCGAGCAGGGGTATGGTAAGCTTCGTGGTCATACGATCTTCCCCGGCGGCACGTTCTCGTGCCAGAACGCAGCGATCTGATCGCGGCCACACACCCAGACGTCATCGTGTTCGGCAAGGTGATCCATGAAGCGGATCAGGCCCGCCAGACGCCCCGGATGGCCGATGATCCGGCTATGCAGCCCGATAGACATCATGCGTGGTGTGACCTGCGCCTCGGCGCGGAGGACATCGAAGCTGTCGATCAGGAAATCGCCGAACTCACGGCCCGAGAAGACATCGCCCGACAGGAATTTCGCGTCGTTGGTGACCATCGTGTAGGGCACCACCAGATGCGGGTTGCCGTTGGCGACGGTCCAGTAGGGGAGATCGTCGTTATAGGCGTCGCTGTCGTAGGAAAATCCGCCGTGTGAGGCCACGAGCCCCCGCGTCACGGCAGAGGCGGAGTAGCGACAATAAAAGCCCTTGGGCGCGCGTCCCACCGTCTTCAGAAGGCTCTCATGGGCCATGGCGATCTGCTTGGCTTCAGCCTTCGGCGTCAGGTGATAGGCCTCGATCCAGCGGTAGCCGTGGGCGCAGATGTCCCAATCGGTTGCGGCGATCGCGGCGGCGATGTCGGGGGTCCGCTCCAGTGCCAGCGCCGCGGCGAAGATCGTCAGCGGCACCTCGCGGGAGCGGAACAGGTCATGTATCCGCCAGAAGCCCACGCGGCTGCCGTATTCGTACATCGACTCCGCCGCGAGGTCGCGGTCGCCCACCGGCACGCGGGAGGCACGAACCTCGCAGAGCGCGCTTTCGGAGCGGCCGTCACCGTCGCCGACGGAATACTCGGACCCCTCCTCGACGTTGAGGACGAAGTTCACCGCCAGACCCGCACCGTTCGGCCATCGGATATCGGGCGGATGCGCCCCATATCCGGCAAGATCGCGCGGGCGGCTCATGAGGCCACCTCGGTGGCTTGCCCCGGCTCAGTCACGGGGACCCTCCACCTTGTTGAAGAAGCAGCACCAATCGCCCTGGTTCACGTTGGGCAGGGCGCGCAGGCCGAAGAACATGCCGTCTGCGGGGGCTTTCAGTTCACCCACCTCGTCACCGAAGATGTTGATGATCCGGGCAATGGTGTCGCCCTTCTTCATCATCGTCAGGAAGTCGACGCCCGGCTCGGGCAGGAAGATCCCCGACGCGGGGGCAAGCAACGCCTCCTGCTGGCCCTTGGTGGCGTCGTCCGGATAGGTCGCCGTGCCGTCGAGCATGTCGTAATGGTAGCAGATGTTGACGATCGACTTCGCCAGCTCTTCACCGACGTAGCGGAACCGCTCGGGCGAGGTGTAGGAGCGCCCGCCCAACTCCACGGTGATACCGACCTTGCCGGCGTTGTTCATCGCGGCCATCGGGCTGCCGGACTTGGTGAAGTTGGACATGATGCAGCCCCAACCTTCGCCCATGGCCTTCGCCAGTTCGACGCTCTCGGGACGCTCGTCCACGAAGATCGCCTTGTCGAGGAAGGAATGCGCGCCGCCGGAGTGGATGGAGATCTCAAGGTCGGCCACGTCCTTCATCGCCTCCCAATGGGCATTGGCGATGCGGTCGCTGAAGTAGCCGTTGGCCTTGCCGGGATAGATCCGGTTCATGTCGTAGGCGAAGGTGTCGAGCGGGTTGCCGCGCTCGGCCGCCGAGAAGGCCAGCGGGTTGACGCAAGGCACCAGCACCACCGCGCCGCTCAGTTTGGCGGGGTCGATCTGCTTGACCGCGAGGGCGCAGGCCAGCGGGCCTTCCGGCTCGTCACCATGGATCGCGGCGTTGACCCAGAAGGTCGGGCCGGCCTCGGCGCCGTTGATTACGACGACGGGGATCTCGACCTTCACGCCACCGGCCAGATCGACCGTGGGGATGCCGCCGCGCACGACTTCACCGGGTTTCGCCGTGGCGGTGCCGACGGTCAGGGTGTCATTCTTGTAGGTGCTCATACCGCTTCCGCTCCCGATTTCTCGTAGGCCGCCAGCTGTTCGGGCGTGTAGACCTGCATGAACTCGATCTCGATGCCGCCCGCGTCATTGTCGAGGAAGGCGACCCAACCCTCGGGGTGGGCGTGAGAGCCGAACTTCTTGCACGCCTTGCATTCGCGCAGCGACGCGCCCTGCTCCTGCGCATGGGCGAGCGCCGCGTCGATGTCGTCGACCTCGTAGCAGATGTGGTGCAACCCCTCGGCGCCGCGTTCCTTGATCCAGGCATCGAAACGCCCGCCGGCCTCAGTGGACTGACAAAGCTGGTACTCGATCCCGCCCAGATAGAAGAGCGCGACCTTGTTGCCGGACTTGGGGAAGTGGGTGATCTCAGTGTCGGCGGGCACGTGGAGGAACTTGGCGTAGGCCTCCAGCGCCTTCTCGGCATCGCTGACCGCAAAGGCCATGTGCTTGATACTTTTGACGTTCGGGTTGTCGGATTTCACATTCATCTCTGTTGTCCTTCGGTTCAAGCGGGCTGGCGTTGATCGGCGCGGAAGCTTTCCACGACGCTCGCCATGCGTTTCATTGCGACCTCGATGCGGTCGACGGGTTGGGTCATCGACATGCGCACGAAGTCGTCGGTGTGATCGCCGTAGATCGTGCCCGGGTACATCATCACCCGGCCCTCGGCCAAAAGCCGTTCGCAGAAGGCGCCGGCGGTGATGCCGAGCCCGAGCGAGGCGACGTTGGCATAGACGTAGAAGGCCCCCTGCGGCTCGGCGTAGCTCATGCCGATGGCGTCGAGACCCTTGCAGATCGCGGCGCGGCGCGCGTCATAGGTCTGGCGCATGTCCTCGACACACTGCTGCGAGCCGGTCATCGCGGCCAGCGCGCCATGCTGCGACACGGCGGCGGTGGAAATCGCGAAGGCGTGGTTCACCTCGGACATCGGCATGATCAGATCGCGCGGCCCGGCAAGGTAGCCGATCCGCCAACCGGTCATCGCATAGGCTTTGGAAAAGCCCGAAAGCGTGATCGTGCGCTCCTTCATGCCGGGCAGCGAGGCGACCGGCAGCACCGTGTTGTTGCCAAACGTCAGCCGCGCGTAAATCTCGTCGGAGATCACGATCAGGTCGTGCTTCTTGGCCAGCTCGGCGATCTTGCGCACTTCGTCGGGCGGGGTGACGGAGCCGGTGGGGTTGTTGGGGTTGATCAGCACGAGGATCTTGGATTTCGGCGTGATATGCGCCTCCACCATCTCGGCGGTGAGGGTGAAGTTCGTCTCCATCGTCATCGGGATCGGAACGACCGTGGCGTCGGCCATCTCGGCGGCCTGGCTGTAGGGGTTGTAGCCGGGGCACGGCACGATGATCTCGTCACCGGGGTTCAGCAGAGACAGCGCGATGATGAACATGCCCTGCTGACCGCCCGGCGTGACCATGATCTCGTCAGCCGCGTAATCGGCACCGCCATAGCTGCGGATGTTGTCGGCAATGGCCTCGCGCAACGGCTGGATGCCCAGGGGATGCGTGTAATGGGTGGCACCGTTGGCCAGCGCGTCCTGGCCCGCCTTGATGATGTGCTCGGGCGTGTCGAGGTCGGGGTCGCCACGGCCAAGCTTGATCACGTCGTCCAGCCCTTCGGCAATGTCGAGCATCTTGGTGATCAGCGCACCGTCGGAAAGCTTCACACGATTGGCGAGGCGGGGGGAGATTTCGTGGGTCATGTCTTTTCCTTCCGCCTTAGTTCAGCGCGTAGATGTCGGAATATTTCTTGGTGAGGTGAGCGATATACGGCTCCGGATCGAGCGTGCGTCCGGTGGCCTTCTCCAGCAGCTCATCGCGCGAGAAACGGCGGCCGTGCTGCGCGACGTTCTCGGTCAGCCAGTTGCGCAGCGGCGTGTAATCGGCGTTGTCGAGCGCGGTCTGGATTTCGGGTTTCTTGCTGGTCGCGGTATCGAAAAGCTGCGCGGCCATGATGTTGCCGATGGTGTAGTTGCAGAAGGTGCCGATCTGGCCCGAGGACCAATGCACATCCTGCAAGACGCCGTTCGCGTCGTCGGGCACATCGACGCCGAGATACTCTTTCATCGCGGCGTTCCAGGCTTCCGGCAGGTCAGCCACTTCCAACGAGCCGTCGATCATCTTGGCTTCCAGCTCGCAGCGGACCATGACGTGGAAGTCGTAGGTCAGCTCGTCCGCCTCGACACGGATGAAGGAGGGCTCGGAGCGGTTGATGGCGAGGTAGAACTCCTCCTCCGACACATCGTCGAGCGTGCCGGGATAGGCCGCGCGGATGTCGTCCATGTGGTTCTTCCAGAAAGCGCGCGAGCGGCCCACGTGGTTCTCCCACAGGCGCGACTGGCTCTCATGGGCGCCGAAGCTGACGCCGCCCACAGCGTAGAGGCTGATCAGGTCGGTCGCCAGCGGCGTGCGGGTATAGGCGGGATCGACGCCCTGCTCGTACATCGCGTGGCCCGCCTCGTGCAGTGCGCCGAACAGCGACATCGGCATGTAGTTCTTGTTGACGCGGGTGGTGATCCGCACGTCGTTGCGGGTGAAGGAGACTTCGAAGGGATGTACCGTCGTGTCGAGCCGCCCGCGGTCCAGATCGTAGCCGATCTTCTCGGCCATTTTCAGGGCGAAGGCCATCTGGCCGTCGACCGGATAATCGCGGAACAGGAAGTCCGAGCGCGGCTTGTCGGCCTCGGCAATGGCGCGGATCAGCGGGATCATCCCCTCGCGCAGGCGCGCGAACAGGGTCGTGAGCCCGGCCTGTGTGGTGCCCGGCTCGAAGCGGTACATCAGCGCGTCGTAGGGGTGTTCTTCGTAGCCGAGCGCCTCGGCCATCTCGCGGTTGATGTCGACCATGGTGGTCAGCGCGGGCGCGAAGATGGAGAAGTCGGCCTTCTCGCGCGCCTCGGCCCAGACCTCGTGGGCGGCGGAGCCCAACTCCGTCTTGCGGCGCAGCAGCTCCGCGGGAATGCGCTCGTGGTAGTCGATGGCCTCGCGGACCTGCGCCACGATGCGCGCCTCAGGCGATTCTTCATCCTTGCCGGCGGTTTCGCGGGCCGCGCCGTCGAGGGCGCGCTTCATTTCATCCGAGCACAGCAGATCCCGCGCCGCGACTGCAAGGGTCGCCAACTGCTTGGAGCGGCTCTCGGCGCCGCCCTTGGGCATCATGGTGCGCGCGTCCCAGGAAAGAACCGATCCCGCATTCAGGAAATCGTTCACCCGGCCGGTGGTTTCGATCAACTCTGCATAACTCATCTGTAGGCGTTCTCCGCGCTAGTGTTTCGTGCGGAACGCCGTGGTTTCAGCAAACCATCGGGTTCGACGCAGGGTGCTTGACTATCCATTTCGCTCGTGTATCCCATTTGTACAAGCGCAATGTCGACAATATACTGATGGCAAGGAAGGCATCAGGAGTCAAACCAAAACATTGCTTTCTGTTTCACTGCCCCTGCCCGCAAAGGACGTGCCGCGAAATGCCGAGTTTGAGAACCAATGAAGACGCCCTGGTCGAGATGGCCGTGTCAGGTGTCATCACCACGCCAGCGGTCCGTCCGGGCCAGTACATTCCCTATCCCGATGGCAAGGCAACCGTGCTTCCGGGGATGTTCGGCATTACTTATAACGTGATGTGCGGCGACCGCGCCTTCGGGTGGGCGGGCGACCATGTGGAGCCCGGCGTCTCGATCGATGACGAGGGCGACTCGGGCCGTCACCATGCGCTCCACTACCTCAACTGCATCGGCAACGACGCGGTCGTGACCTCGGGCATGGCTGCGGGCGAACGGGGCATCGTGGTGGGCGAACACGCCCGTATCCTCGTGCAGTTCTCGCCCGAGGCGCATGAGGTCATGGCCCCCGGCGACCGCATTCAGGTCATGACGAAAGGCCAAGGCTTTGCGCTCACGGATTATCCCGGCGTCGCGCTCAAGAAGATGAGCCCCAAGCTGTTCCACGCGATGGGCGTCACCGAGAAAGACGGCCGCCTGCAGGTGAAAGTCGCCATGGAGCTGCCGATCCGCATCATGGGATCGGGCGCCGAGCTGAACTCCGAATATGTCGACCAGGACCTGATGTCGGGCGACCGCGCGTTGATGGCGGAACTGGGAATCGACCAGATGCGTCTGGGCGATCTGATCGCGATCCGCCACGCCGATCACCACTGGGGCCGCTCCTACCGCAAGGATGCGGTTTCAATCTGCCTGTGCATCCACGGCGACAGCATCATGACGGGGCATGGTCCCGGCATTCTCACCCTGATGACCGCGCGCGATGGCGAGATCGATTTCACCGTCGATGCCTCCGCCAACATCGCTGACCTTCTGAACATCGGAGCCTGACATGAGCATCCAAACCAACGCCGCCGATATCGTCACCGTCTCCGTCATGGGGCAGGTCGCGAACCCCTCCCTCTCCGGCCTCCCGGCCGAGCCCTACCGCCTCGACGCCGATGGCAAGGCCTTCCTCTGGCCGACCTTTGGCGGCATCGTCTACAACGTCACCGTGGGCGACAGCGCCTTCGGGTGGGCGGGCGACTGCATCCATCCCTCGGTCTCGATCTCGCACCGGGACGCGAACAAGAACCGCGGCCTCAACGTCTTTGCCTGCGTCGGCAACGAGGCGCTGATCACCAGCGGCGCCGCCAAGGGTGCGCGCGGCGTGGTGACGGGCAAATCCGGGCGCTTCTCCGATCAGGTGATCATCCATTTCGATGTGGAAACCCGCCGCAAGATCGCCGTCGACGACCAGATCCTCGTCAAAGCCGAGGGCGTCGGCCTCACCGTCGACGATTGCCCGGACGTGGCGATCAAATCCCTTTCGACCTCGCTCTTCGATGCGCTGCCCAAGAAGCTTGAGGACGGTGTTCTGAAGGTCGGCGTGGTGGCCACGGTGCCGCCGCATTTCGTCGGCGCGGGCGCGGGCCTGACCTCCGAGGGCGGCTCGCTGCACATCCAGTCCACCGATCGCGCGGCGCTGGCCGAGCATGGCCTCGACAAGCTGCGCCTCGGCGACGTGGTCGCCATTCAGGACACCGACAGCCGCTACAACCACGGCTATCTGCGCGGCGCCATGTCCATCGGCATCGTCGGCCAGACCGACGGCCCGCGCGCCGGCTACGGCCCCGGCATGACCGTGGTGATGACCGCCCCCGCAGGCCAGCTCGGCAGCTTCGACGCGCCGGGCACCAACATCGCCGACATTCTGGAGCTTTCCGCATGACCACCGAACAGACCCCCGCCCGCGTCATCAAGATGACCAACGTCGACCGCGACCAGCTGCGCGCCTTCGTCTCCGAAGGCTTTGAGGCGCTCGGCCTGACCGAGGGCGACGCCGGCATCTTCGCCGACGCGCTGATCTTCTCGGAACTGCGCTTCCATCCCGGGCAGGGACAGGGCGTCGCCCGCCTGCGCCGCTACCACGAGCGCATCGGCAACGGCGAGGTCGACCCCCGCGCCGATTGGTCCATCGTCAAGGAGGGCCCGGCGCTGGCGCTGGTCGATGCCCATAACGGCATCGGCACCGTGGCGGCCTCCAAGGCGATGTCGCTGGCGATCAAGAAGGCCAAGGAAGGCGGCATCGGCACCGTCATCGTGCGCAACTCCACCCATTACGGCTCCAGCGCCGTGCATGCCTGCCAGGCACTGGAGCATGGCTGCATCGGCATGGCCTTCACCAACGCGGGCCCCGAGATGGCCCCTTGGGGCGGGCGCGAGGGCGTGACCGGCACCAACCCCTGGTCCATCGCCGCGCCGTCGGATCAAGGCTTCCCCACCGTGCTCGACATCGCGCTGACGACGGCGGGCAAGGGCATGATGAACTGGTTGATCCGCGAGGGTCGCAAGATGCCCAAGGACTGGGCGATCACCCCCGACGGCGAGGAAACCGACGATCCGGCCGCCGCGCTGAAGGGGCCGCTTCTGGCGATCGGCGGGCACAAGGGCTACGGCCTCGCCTTCATGACCGAGGCGCTGACCGGCGTGCTCTCGGGCGGCGGCTTCGGGCTGAAGCCCTACTCCGATCCGAAGAAGCTGGACGTCTCGCACTACTTCCAGGCGATCGACATCTCGTGGTTCATGGACCCGGCCGAATACGCCGAGCGGATGGGCGAGTTCGTCCAGATGGCCAAGACCCGCGCCAAGCGTCCCGGCGTCGACGAGATCATGGTCCCCGGCGAGCAGGAGGCCCGCCGGACGGCGGCGAAATCCGAGAACGGCGTGCCGATCGACAACGTGGTGCTGGCCGACATGAAGGAATTGGGTCGCGAGTTGGGTCTGACGACCTCGATCGACGAGCTTGGCCCCTACACCGGTGACTTCCTGTGAGCCTGCGGCCGCTGGACAGCACCTTCTTCGACCGCGCGCGCGACCGTCTGCGCGCGCGGGCACAGGCGGCGGGCCTCGACGGCCTGCTGCTTCTGCGCGCGCCCAACCTGGCCTATGCAACGGGCTTGTTCCTCTCGGCCAACGAGCGGCCGATGGGCGTCTGGGTCCCGGTCGAGGGCGACCCGATCCTGATGTTGCCCGCGCTGGAGCGCGAGAATGCCGAGGGCACGGGCATCCGTGACCTGCGGTTCTACGACGAATTCCCCGGAGAGGTGCCCGCCGTTCTCTGGATGCTCGACCAGATCGGGCGCAAATCCATCGCCATCGACCTGCTGGACGCCGCCCTTCTGGACGCGGCGCGCGAGAAGCTGGCGCGGCTCGACCTGACCGACCACGCCATGCCGGTGCGCGCGGTGAAAGAGCCCGAAGAGATCGCGCTGACGGTGGAAGCCGCCAGCTTCGCAGACCTCTTCCTCAGCCGCCTGCACGCGGCGGCCGGCGATATCATTTCCCAGGGCGGCACCGAGGCCGACTTGATGGCCGACGCCATGGCCCACGCCCGCGGCGCGCTCTTTGCCAAGCACAAGGAAGCCTTCGCCGGCACCCCGATGGGCATCACCGCCTCGGTCCATTCCGGCCCCCGCGCGGCCCTGCCCCATGGCGCCGTTCTCGAACGGGTGCCGCAGGCCGGCGAGACCCTGATCGCCGGGATCGGCGGCAGCCTCGGCGGCTATCACGCCGAAAGCGGCGTCACGCTGATCGTGGGCGAGATCAGCCCCGAGCAGCGTCGGATCATGGCGGCGATGGAGGCCTGCAACGACGCGGGCGTCGCAGCGCTCGCCGCGCGCACCACCTGCACGCAGGCCAATGACGCCGCGCTCGACGCCCTGCGCGACGCCGGGCTTGGCGACACGATCCGCCACCGGATCGGCCACGGCATGGGGCTGGAGGGGCACGAAGCCCCCTGGCTCGCACCCGGCGACGACACAAGGATCGAAACCCACATGATTTTCTCCAACGAGCCGGGCGTCTACCGCCCCGGCATCGATGGATACCGCACGATCAACACGATGGTCGTGACCGCCGACGGGGTCGATATCCCCTCGCGGTTCCAGGCTACCACCCCGATCGACGCCCGCGTCATCGCAATCTGAGGAGCTTAGAGATGCCCGAACCAGCCGCTTGGCATTACCAGAAGATAACCAAACCGATGTTCGAGGCCGAGGCCAAGGATTGCGTCTACCTCGGTCGCGTCATCACCTGCGTCGGTGACGAGATCATCGAGGATGGTTTCGTCCATGTGAAGGACGGCAAGATCGCCGCCGTGGGCCCCCGCGCCGAGGCGCCCGAGGGCGTCGAGACCCTCGACACCGAGGGCAAGACCCTGATGCCGGGCATGATGAACAGCCACGCGCACCTGTCGTGGGACGGCATTCACGAACTCAGCCAGCAGAGCATGTACGACGCGCCGGAAATCCGCGCCTACAAGGCGGCCGGCAACATGATCAAGAGCCTGCGCGCCGGCATCACGCTGGTCCGCGACCTGGGCGTGCATAACGCCAACCTCTTCACCAAGCAGGCCGTGGCCCAGGGCATCTTCCCCGGACCGCGCCTTCTGGTGTCGGGTGAAAGCATCATCCAGACCGGCGGCCACACCTATTGGGTCTGCCGCGAGGCTTCGGGCGCCGACGAGATGCGCCGCGCCGTGCGCGATCAGGTGAAGGGCGGGGCCGACCTGATCAAGATCATGGCCTGCCACGACACGCTGGAGTTCACCGACGAGGAACTGCACGCCGTCATCGACGAGGCCCACCGCAACAAGCTGCCGATCACGGCCCATGCGACCTACAACGACTGCATCGCGCGCGTGGCCGAGGCGGGCATCGACTGCATCGAGCATGGTGGCTCGATGACCGACGAGACAATCCAGCTTTTGCTCGACAAGAAGCTGCCCATCGTCACCACCTTCTCGGCGCTGGTGATCCAGGCCAACGAGAAGATCGCCCGCGATTTCGGCATTCCCGAGTGGAAGATCGAAGAGCGCAAGCGCGCCGTGGCCGACAAGTCCCGCTTCGACGGGCTGGTGCGTGCGGCCAAGGCCGGCGTGCCGATCGTCTTCGGCACCGACGCCGGCAGCCCGGCGGTGGAGCATGACCGCATCGTGCCGGAACTGGGCTTCATGGTGGAAGTGGGCGTCTGCCCCGACAACCTCGATGCCCTGCGTGCGATCACCGCGCGCGCGGCCGTTCTCAACGGCATGGGCGACACGCTCGGCACGCTGGAGGCCGGGAAGCTGGCCGACATGATCGTGGTCGACGGCAAGCCCGATCAGGACCTTACCGCACTGGAAAAAGTCGACATGACCTTCATCGACGGCAAAAGGATGCACGGATGACTTCGCTACTGCTGCAACGCACCGCCCCCCGGATCGTCGAGGAAGACGGCTCCTTCCGCACCAAGATGCTGGAGATCGCCTCCGGCCTCGACAATGTCATCGCGCTCGGGCGCGGTGATCCCGACTTCCACACCCCGGCCCATATCGTGGAGGCCGCCAAGGCCGCGCTGGACGACAACCAGCACCATTACACCGGCCCCACCGGCCTGCCGCCCCTGCGTCAGGCGATCTGCGACAACCTCAAGGCCGAATACGGGCTGGACTACGACGCGGACGAAATCATCGTCACCGCCGGCGTTCAGGAAAGCATCATGCTGTGCATGTTGGGCCTCGTGCAGGAGGGCGACGAGGTGCTGATCACCTCGCCGCGCTTCACCACCTACGACACCGCCGTGCACCTCTGCGGCGGCGTGCCGGTGCCGGTGCCGACCTTCCAGAAGGACGATTTCGCGCTGGACGTGGACGAGATTGAGAAGCGGATCACCGACAAGACGCGGATGTTCGTGATGGTCTCGCCCAACAACCCCACCGGCGCCGTGACCCCGCCCGAGGTGATCCGCAAGATCGCCGATCTGGCGATCAAGCATGACATCCTTGTCATCGCCGACGAGATCTACGCCAAGCTGATCTACCCGGGTCACGAGCACCTGTCGCTGGCGACCCTGCCCGGCATGAAGGAACGCACGATCACGCTTAACGGGTTCTCCAAGACCTACGCGATGACGGGCTGGCGCGTCGGCTACATGGCCGCCCCGGCGGACTTCGTGGAAAAGCTGACCGAACCGCGCCACACGCTTTCGATCAACACCTGCACGGTGTCGCAGCACGCCGCGCTGGCCGCGCTGACCGGCCCGCAGGACGAGATGGAGGCGACGTTCCGCGACTATGCCGAACGGCGTGACTACCTGATGGGCGCGCTGACCGAGGCAGGCCTGTCCTACGGCGCACCGGGCGGGGCCTTTTACATCTACACCAACATCTCCAGCACCGGCATGAAGGCCAAGCCCTTCTGCGAGAACCTGCTGCGCGAGACCGGTGTCATGGTCTTCCCCGGCGACATGTTCGGCGAACCCGACAGCGATTTCATTCGCATCAGCTACCTGCAGCCGCTCCCCGTCATTCAGGAGGCGATGCAGCGCATCCAAGGCTTCATCACTGCCAACAAGAAGGCCATCGCATGAGTAACATGACCCCGAACCCGGACGAGAAATTCGTCGGCATCCAAGTCAGCCCGATCAGCTTCATCGACGAGGGCGTCGACACCGTGCTCGACACCCTCAAGGATCGTGTCGGCGTCAACGTCCTGATGCTCGGCACGGTAAGCTGGCTTGGCCTGAAAACCGGCCGCTCCATCGCGCACGAGCTGGACGGCTGGCCCGACCACGGCGTCCCCGAGCCCTTCACCATGAAGGGCGGCGCCTACTACAACCCCGATCCGCGCTATTACTCCAAGACGCTGATCAAGGACTTCCGCGCCACCGACAAGGAAATGGAGGGGATCGACATTCTCGACCTCGTCATCCCCGAGGCCCACAAACGCGACATGAAGGTCTACGTCGAGCTGATGGAGCCCTTCTTCAAATACGCGGGTCATGGCTCGGTCAACAACATCGAGATCCCGAACCTCGCCTCCTGCATGGAGGTCGACGTTTTCGGCGTCCGCAAGGACGAGCCCTCGACCTCGAACCCCGACTACCGCAACTGGATGCATGCGATCATCGAGGACCAGGTGCGCAATTACGACATCGACGGCATCATGTGGTGCAACGAGCGCAACTCGCCGCTCGACCAGATGATGCAGGGTCAGGCCCCCGGCGACTTCTCGGAAGCCGCCCGTGCCGAGGCCGTGGCGCGGGGCATCGACGTGGAAGCCTGTCGCCGTGCCTGCATTAAGATGTACGACTTCATGCAGGATGCGCTCGGCGGCAAGGAGTTCGACGACGGCGCCTTCATCACCTTCATCCGCGTGCTGCTGGAAAACCCCGAGTTCCTGATCTGGGAGCGGTTCTGGCTGGAGCGCAACAAGGACCTCGACCGCGAGCTCTATGGCCTCGTGAAATGGTGCAAGCCGAACCTGCCCTTCGGGCTCAACGTCTGGAACCGCAACCATTTCAACCTGTTCCGCCGCGCCCAATGGCCGTGGGAAGAGCAGACGCGCTATGCCGATTGGGTCAAGCCGATCACCTACCAGCACCAGTCCGGCGAGATCTGGCACAAGGAATTCGGCTTCTTCCACAAGACCATCCTGCGCGATTTCGATCCGGAAGTGGCGATGAAGATCCTCGACGGAATCCTCGGCATTCAAGGCTCGGGCATCGACACGGTGATCCAGGACGGTCTCGACCCCGATACCTACGTCTACGGCCAATGCGCCGAGGCGCTGAAGGGCGTCCACGACAAGGCGAAGGTCTTCATGGGCCTCGGCATCGACGCGCCCCGCGTCCGGGCCGATCAGGCCAAATGCACGCCCGACATCGCCTATCGCTCGGTCATGGCGACCTACCGCGCGGGCGGGCACGGCGTCGTGCTGTCGCCGAACTATGCCTCCATGCATCTCACCAACCTGGACGGCGTGGCCAAGGCCCTAACCGAGTTGGGCCTGAAATGAGCGCGCTGGACACGCTGATCACGGGCGGCGAGGTTCTGCTGCCTGACGGCCTGCACCGGGTCGATCTCGGCCTGTCCGACGGCAAGGTGGCGGGGGTCTATGCCCCCGGCACCGCCCCGGACGCGGCCGAAACCATCGATGCGGGCGGCAAGACCGTGCTGCCCGGCATCGTCGACATCCACTTCCACGTGCGCGCGCCGGCCTACCCCGAGCGCGGCACCGTGCTGTCAGAGACCCGTGCCGCGGCGGCCGGCGGCGTCACCACGCTGTTCGAGATGCCGATCTCCAAGCCCTGCTGCTCCACCCCGGAAGAGCTGGCCCGGCGGCGCGATCATTTCGCCGAGAACGCCGTCATCGACTTCGCGCTCTACGCCGCGCCCGGTGATCTGACCGAGGCCAGCCGCGACAAGATGATGGACCTGGGCAATATCGCCTGGAAGATCTTCACCACCCCCTCGCCCGCCGGCCGTGCCGACGAGTTCGAGGGCCTGGCCTTCCCCGACGAGGCCGACCAGATGCGCGCGTTGCAGCTGCTGTCCGACACCGGGCTGCCGATCGTGGTCCATGCCGAAAGCGCCGCCCTGCTGGCGCATTACGAGGAGAAGGCCAAGGCGCTCGATCCCGCCGATGCGATGACCCATGGCGCGTCGCGCCCGGCGATCTGTGAATCGGTGGCCGTGGCCAAGCTTCTGGCGATGAACATCACCGCGCAGGCCAAGCTCCACATCGCCCATGTCACCAGCGCCGAGACGGTCGAGGTGCTGCGCGCCTTCGCCGGCACCTCGGATTTCACCGCCGAGACCTGCCCGCAATACCTCTTCGCCACCGAAGAGGACGTCGCCAAGGCCGGCATCTACGCCAAGGTGAACCCGCCGATCCGCACCAAGGCGGATCAGGACGCGCTGTGGCAGGCGATCGAGGACGGGGTGATCAACTACGTCACCACCGACCACGCCCCCTTCGCCAAGGCCGAGAAGCAGGCCGCCGAGGGCGACTTTCCCGGCGCCCCTCCCGGCGTGCCGGGGATCGAGTTCATCCTGCCCGCCATGCTCGACGCGGTATCGCAGGGGCGCCTTTCCCTGAAGCGCGCCCACGACCTGATCTGTGCAAATGGTGCGCGGCGATATGGACTTTACCCGCACAAAGGGGCACTTCTACCGGGGAGCGCCGCAGATGTGACGATTATCGATCTCGCGGCCCAAACGACGTTCAGCCCCGAGACGATGCACACTCATGCACGCGAAGTTGCGCATCTGTTCTACGGCCGCTGCCTGCAAGGGCGCGTCGTGCAGACGATTCTGGCGGGTACTACCGTTTTCCAAGACGGCTCGGTTACGGGCACGCAAGGCGGCGGTCGTTTCGTGACCCCTGGCTTGGGGAAATGACACCCCAGAACCCATAGCGGGACAGGCCTCGGCGCCTGTCCCTGACACGTAAGGGATGGCACCGATGGCAGTCGCAGATGAGATCATGCGCCCAACCGACACGGTCGGTTGGCGGAGCGGGTTCAACACGATCAAGAGAGTCACGAAGCTGGCGTTGCGCACGCCCTGGATGGTCGCAATTGCGCTGATCTCCACGGTGATCGCCGCCACGTTGCAGCTTCTCGTCCCGGTGCTTCTGGGGCGGGCGGTCGACCAGACGCAGTTATTGCTGTCCGGCGGCGCTTCCGGAGCCGAGGCCGCCACCGCCGCGCTCTGGGCCACCGCATGGCTGGTGCTCGGCGTCTGGGTCACGCGCGGCATCTTCACCGTGTTCCAGAACTACTTCAGCGAAAGCGTGGGCCATCACGTCGGCTACATGCTGCGGCTGGCCTATTACGAAAAAATCCAGCGGCTGAGCTTCGGCTTCCACGACCGGATGCATTCGGGCGACCTGATCACCCTCGGGATGCTGGACCTAGAGGGCGTGCGGATGTTCTTTTCCACCGGCCTCGTGCGCATCCTGCTTCTGAGCATCCTGATCGGCGTCGGCGGCTACCTGCTCCTGTCCACCGACCTCACCCTCGGGCTGCTGGCGCTCAGCTTCGTGCCCTTCGTGGCCTGGCGTTCCTCGGTCACGCAGCTGAAACTGCGCGGCACTTGGCTGGAGCTGCAAAACCGCCTGTCGGACCTCAGCCGGGTGATGGAGGAAAACCTCGGCGGCATCCGTGTGGTGCGCGCCTTTGCGGGCAAGCCCTACGAGATGGGCAAGTACCGCTCCGCGTCCGAGAACGCGCTCGACCTCGCCCATGAGCGCGTCGATATCCGCGTGCGCAATACTTCGATGATGACCTTCTCCTTCCTCGTCGCCATGGGGCTGGTGCTCTGGATCGGCAGCGGCAAGGTGATGCGGGGCGACATCACCGTCGGCACGCTGACCTCGTTCCTGACCTTCATGACGATCCTGCAAATGCCGGTTCGGCAGTTGGGAATGCTGGTGAACTCCTTCGCGCGGACGGCCACCTGCGGCGAGCGGGTCTTCGCGCTGCTGGACCTCGACCTTGCGATCACCGACGCGCCCGGCGCGCAGGACCTGCAGGTCAGCGACGGCGTGCTGCGCTTCGACAACGTGGGCTTCACCTACCCCGGCGCGGCCAAGCCAACGCTGGAGGGGATCAGCTTCGAGGCCCGCCGTGGCGAAACCATCGGCATCATCGGGCCGCCGGGCAGCGGCAAGTCGACCATCGCCCACCTGATCCCGCGCTTCTACGACGTCACCGGCGGGTCGATCACCATCGACGGGCAGGACATCCGCGACGTGACCCTCGCCTCGCTGCGGCACGAGGTCGTGGCGGTGCAGCAGGATGCCTTCCTGTTCACCACCAGCCTCGAGAACAACATCGCCTACGGTGATCCCTGGGCGCCGCCCTCCAAGATCGCCGACGCCAGCGCCTCGGCGCAGCTGCACCAGTTCATCGCCACCCTGCCCGCCGGTTACGAGACCATCGTGGGCGAGCGGGGCGCGTCGCTCTCGGGCGGGCAGCGGCAGCGGATGACCATCGCCCGGACGCTGATGCTGCGCCCCTCGGTGCTGATCTTCGACGACAGCACCGCCGCCGTGGATGCCGGCACCGAGCAGCGCATCCGCACCACCATTCAGGCGCAGGCCGACGAGCGGGTGACGATCATCGTGGCCCATCGCCTGAACTCGCTGATGCATGCCGACCGCATCCTCTTCATCGAGGACGGCCGGATCGTGGAGCAGGGCAACCACGCCGAACTGCTGGAACTGGGGGGCCGCTACCGCGCCCTGCATGACCTGCAAAACCGTCCCGAGGAGGCCGCGCAATGAGCGACGAACTTGAAGTCGAACGCGGCGACGTCCGCGACAATGGCCGCCGCCCGCCCCGCGCGGTCGTGGGCTCGCACCGGATCGAGGAAGACATGTTCGGCCGCGTCTTCGACCGCAACATCGTGGCGCGGATCTGGGAGTTCGTCTCGCCCTACCGGCGGCAGTTGATCATCGCCGTGGTGGCGGTGCTGATCTTCACCGGCACCCAGATCGTGATCCCGTTGATCATCAGCTACGCCATCGATAACGGGCTGACCGCCGATGCCGCGGGCCAATCGGCCCTGCGCAACGCGATCATCGCTTTCGCGGTGGCCATCGGCCTCAACTACGGCGCCGCCTGGGTGCAGGAGAGCGTGGTCGGCAAGGCCGCCGAGAACGTGCTCTTCGACATTCGCACCGCCATGTTCGGACACCTGCAGGACGTGTCGCTCAGCTTCATGGACAAGACCGAGGTGGGCCGCCTGATGTCGCGTCTGCAGGGCGACGTGAACGCGATGCAGGAATTCCTCGAGACCTCGGTGCTATCGGTGGGCGACATCGTGCTGCTCTTCGGGATCATCGCCTCAATGCTATGGCTCGACCTGAAACTGGGGCTTCTGACGCTCTGCGTGCTGCCGGTGCTGTTCCTCGTGCGGATCATCTGGCTGCCCCGCGCCCGGGCCGCCTTCATGGCCGCCCATGAGGCCAACTCGGTCACCAACGGCGCGCTGGCCGAGGCGATCCACGGCGTCCGCACGGTGCAGAGCATGGACCGGCAGGGCGTGAACTTCGGCCTCTATCGCGACAAGGCGCAGGCGACCTTGATGGCGCATCGCACCGCCTCGAAATACGCGCAGGTCATGGTGCCGATCGTGGACAGCCTGACCGGCATCGCCATGGCGGTGGTCGTGGTCGTCGGCGGCTCCATGGTGCTCGGCGAGACGCTGGAGGTCGGCGTCATGGTCGCCTTCCTGTTCTACATCCAGCGCTTCTTCGACCCGATCCGCTCGCTGACCATGCAGTATTCGGTGATGCAGCGGGCCATGGCCTCGGGGCAGCGGCTGATCGACGTGCTCGACGTCCGGGTGGACATCAAGGACGCGGAAGACGCCGTGGACCTGCCGCACGAAACCGAGGGCGCGGTGGAATTCCGCAACGTGACCTTCGGCTACAATCCGGCGGAGCCGGTGCTGAAGAACGTCAGCTTCAAGGTGAACCCCGGTGAGACGGTGGCCCTTGTCGGGCCAACCGGCTCGGGCAAGTCCAGCGCCATGTCACTGCTGAACCGCTTCTACGACGTGCAGGGCGGCCAGGTGCTGGTCGACGGCCACGACGTGCGCAACCTTACTCAGGCCTCCATCGGGCGCGAGATCGCCATGGTGTTGCAGGAGCCTTACCTGTTCAGCGGCACGCTGATGGAGAACATCCGCTACAACAAGACCGACGCCACTGACGAGGACGTCATGGCAGCCGCCAAGGCCGTGGGCACGCATGATTTCATCATGGAGCTTCCGGCGGGTTATCAGACCGAGATGGGGGAGCGGGGCGGCTCGCTCTCGCTTGGGCAGCGGCAGCTTGTCAGCTTCGCCCGCGCGCTGGTGGCCGATGCGCGCATCCTGGTGCTGGACGAGGCTACGGCGAGCATCGACAGCTATACCGAGATGCTGATCCAGAAAGCTCTGGTGACGTTGCTGACGGGTCGGACGGGGCTTGTGATCGCCCACCGGCTGGCCACGATCCGAGACGCGGACAAGATCATCGTGTTGCAGGCGGGCGAGGTGCTGGAGCAGGGCAACCATGAAGAGCTGATGGCGCTCGGCGGGCTCTATTCGCAGCTCTACAGCGTGAACTACGGGTCGTTCGACGACCTGCCCGAGGTGGCGAGCGATCCGCAATCCTCGTGACGATTACACGGACCGGGCGCGGCGTCTGTCGGTCCGGTCCCTGCCCTTTCCCTGAACCCTCGTTGATTGGAAAAGGCTCTCCTGTGTGCCTCGAAAAAGAGGGGGCGGGAGCCTGATGTGTGCAGGGCGTTCAGGCTTGCGCAGGACCTCTATCTCATTGAAAAACATAACATACCGCACCAGAGAGCCGCAGGCGCGTGAGCTGCGTCTGGGAATCAGCCTGAGCTGCGCCGGCCCCCGCCGTTTCTCCTGTGTCCTGTCCCAAGCACAAAAAAACCCCGACCTACGGGAGGTCGGGGCCAGGTCAGGGGTTCGTTGGGCTGACGCGTCAGCCGTTTTCCTTCAGGCGCGGGTCGAGGAAGTCTCGCAGCCAGTCGCCGATGATGTTGAAGGCCAGCACCGTCAGCACGATGGCGAGGCCGGGGAAGACCGCCATCCACCATTTGTTCGACAACAGATGGTCACGGCTTTCCGACAACATGCTGCCCCAGGTCGGCACCTCGGGCGGAACGCCGAGGCCGAGGAAGGACAGCGCCGCTTCCGACAGGATCACGCCGGCCACGTTGAACGAGGCGATGACGGTCAGCGGGGCGATGATGTTGGGCAGGATCGTCTTGAACAGGATCGAGAAGGTGCTGTCGCCCATGGCGCGGGCGGCCTCGACGTATTCCTTCTCACGCAGGCTGAGGGTCTGCGCCCGAACGATTCGCGCGTAGGTGATCCATTGCCCGATCCCGAGAACGAGGATGATGTTCATCAACCCCGGCCCCAGAACGACAAGGAACATGATCGCCAGCAGGATGAAGGGAAACGCCAGCTGGATATCGCCCAGACGCATGATCACGTCGTCGATCCAGCCGCCATAATAGCCCGAAACGAGCCCCGCGATGGTGCCGAGCGCGCCGCCGACCACGATGGCCGCGACCCCGACGAGCAGCGAGACCCGCGCGCCGTAGAGCAGGCGCGAGAACACGTCGCGCCCGAGCTGGTCGGAACCCAACCAATAGGTCAGGTCGCCCGCCCCGGCCGAGCCCGGCTCCAGCAGGCGCATCATGATGTTCTGCCGGTTCGGGTCGAACGGCGCGAGCCACGGCCCGAAGATCGCGATGAAGGTCACGACCAGCAGGATGAACATCCCGACAAGCGCCCAGCGGCTGGTGAGCATGCTCTGGAACGCGCGGCGCAGCTCCTTGCGGCGGTAGGAACTCGCCATGCCGCTGATCGCCTGCGTCGAGGACGCGGTGGGTGGTGGAGTGGTGTCAGCCATGTGTCAGGCGCCCCTATAGCTTCACGCGCGGATCAAGTCGCGCGTAGATCAGATCGACGATCAGATTGAGTAGAATGAACAGCACGGCCAGCAGGATCACCGAGGCCTGCACGACGGGAATGTCGCGCTGGTTGATCGCGAGGAACACGAGGCGACCGATGCCGGGATAGGAGAAGACCGTCTCGACCACGACGACGCCGCCCAGAAGGAAGCCGAATTCGAGGCCGATCATGGTGACGACCGGCAACCATGCGTTGCGCATGGCGTGGTGCATGACCACGCGATTCTCGGAGATGCCCTTGGACCGGGCGGTGCGGACGTAATCCTGTTGCAACACCTCCAACATCGACGAACGCACCAGTCGCGCGTTGCGGGCGAGCGTGTAGGTCCCCACTGCCAAGGCCGGCATCACCATGTGATGGAGGGAGCCCGGCAGGTTGCGGAACGCCTCGCCGAAGTTGCCCGCAAAGAGCGGTTCGAGAAACGGCACGTGGCCCGAGATCGGGAACCAGCCGAGGTAGAGCCCGAAGTAGAGGAACATCATGATGCCCATCCAGAAGTTCGGGATCGACTGGCCCAGCATGGCGACGGTCATGATGCCGCCGTCCACCGGCTTGCCGCGGTTGAGCGCGGCGTAGATGCCCAGAGGAATCGAGAGGCCGATGGCCAGCACGAGGGAGAAGATCGTCAGCTCGATCGTGGCGGGCATCGCCTCCAGCACCACGCCCATGGCGGGTTGGCGGTAGCTGAGCGAATTGCCGAAATCACCCTGCAGCACGTTCCAGATGTAGCTGAGGTACTGAACATGCAGCGGCCGGTCGAATCCCAGTGCGATCCGCGCGGCTTCGATTTCCTCGACGCTCGCGTTCTCGGATACGTACAAATAGGTCGGGTCGCCGCCGATCTGGAGCGACACGAAGCTGATCAGCGTCACGCCGATCAATACGATAACGCTTTGCAGCAAGCGTCTTACAAGAAAGGTCCACACGTTAACGCGCTCCTGTTATTACGGCCACGTCAGCGCGCTCAGATACAATCAGTGCCCAATCGTTCATCGCAACGACACACGTGTTGTCGACTCCGAAGCGAACTTCAGCTTTCGCAAGATCGCCGGGTCGGGAAGCTTGACAATCATTTCAATGTTCTCCCAAAGTGGATTATAGATTGTCGACAGTAGAACAATCAAAGCACGCAGATATCGAAGCGTCAAGCGCGCAAATCGGGAAACGAATGACAAAGCGCCACCGTGAAAGACGCGCTTAACGAAGGGGCACCGGTGATGAAAAAAACGACGAAGCGCACCGGACCGCGGGTGATTTCCCGCGTCGTCTGTGCGCACCGCAAGAACGGAAGCTACAGCCATGTTGCATGACGATACCGCCCCGCCCGCAGGCACGCCGCTGTTGCAGGTGCGCGATCTGCAGACGACCTTCGACCTGAGCAAATCGCTGTCGGTCTGCGCCGTGGATGGCGTCAGTTTCGATGTCCACGCCGGGGAAACGCTGGCGATTGTCGGTGAAAGCGGGTCGGGCAAATCGGTGACGAGCCTGTCGATCATGGGCCTGCTGCCCAAGGACGTGGGCCGCATTTCCGGCGGCAGCATCAAGCTGCACGGTCGTGAGATCACCGACCTGAGCGACGCGGAGATGCGCGACATTCGCGGCAAGGAGATCGGCATGATCTTCCAGGAGCCGATGACGAGCCTCAATCCGGTGCATACCATCGGCCAGCAGATCTCTGAGATGGTGATCCGCCATGAGAAGCTCTCCGCCGCCAAGGCGCGGGCGCGGGCGATCGAGATGCTGGACCTCGTCGGCATTCCCGAGCCCACGCGCCGGGTCGACAACTATCCGCACGAGATGTCGGGCGGGATGCGGCAGCGGGCGATGATCGCCATGGCACTGGCCTGCGAGCCGCGCATCCTGATCGCGGACGAGCCGACGACCGCGCTCGACGTGACGATTCAGGCGCAGATGCTGGAGCTGATGGAAGACCTCCAGAAGAAGCTCGGCATGGCGATCATCTTCATCACCCACGACCTCGGCGTGGTGGCCGAAGTCGCCGACCGCGTCGTGGTGATGTACGCGGCGCAGGTGGTCGAAACGGCCTCGGTGGAGGATATCTTCGCGAACCCGCGGATGCCCTACACGGCCGGGTTGATGAACTCGATCCCGCGGCTCGGCTCGTCGATCAACAAGACCCGGCTGGAGGCGATCCCCGGCACCGTTCCCGCGCTCACCAATCTGCCGCAAGGCTGCCGCTTCCACCCCCGTTGCGCCTTCGCGACCGAGCGTTGCACCGCCGCGGAGCCGCCGCTGGAAGTCGCCGCAGACGGTCACCTCATCCGCTGCGTCCGGTGGCAGGAGCTCAATCTCAGCGAAAGGCAGGCATCATGACGACCCCGCTGCTTCAAGTCGAAAACCTGCACAAATATTTCCCGATCCACGGCGGCGTCCTGCAGCGCGTGGTGAACAACGTGAAAGCGGTCGATGACATCTCGTTCTCGATCAACCCCGGCGAGGTCGTGGGGCTGGTGGGCGAGAGCGGCTCGGGCAAGACCACCGTGGGCCGGACGCTGCTGCGGCTGGAAGAGGCCACGAGCGGGAACGTGAAGTTCAATGGCGTCGACGTCATGGGGCTGAACGGCCGCGACATGCGGGCCTATCGCAAGAAGATGCAGATCATCTTTCAGGACCCCTACGCGAGCCTCAATCCGCGCTCCAAGGTGCGCGAGATCCTGACGCATCCCCTGCGGCTGCATCGCATCGGCTCGGCCTCGGACCATGAGGATCGGGCTACCGCGCTGCTGGAGAAGGTCGGGCTGTCGCGCGATCATCTGGATCGCTTCCCCCATGAATTCTCCGGCGGTCAGCGTCAGCGCATCGGCATCGCCCGCGCGCTCGCGGTGGAGCCGGACTTCATCGTGGCGGATGAACCCGTCTCGGCGCTCGACGTGTCGATCCAGGCGCAGGTGATCAACCTGCTGGAAGACCTGAAGACCGACCTGAACCTGACGATGCTCTTCATTGCCCACGATCTGGGCGTCGTGGAACATATCTGCGACCGGGTCATCGTCATGTACCTTGGCCGGGTGATGGAGATCGCCTCGGTCGCGGATCTTTATGCACGGCCGAACCACCCCTACACGCAGGCGCTGCTCTCGGCGGTGCCAGTCCCGACGCCCGGCAAACGGCGCGACCGGGTGATTCTGAAGGGTGACATCCCCAGCCCGATCAATCCGCCGAGCGGTTGCGTATTCCGCACCCGCTGCCCTCTGGCCACTCCGGAATGCGCCAAGGTGGTGCCGCCTCTGGTTCCGGTGGGCGAAGGGCACGCAAGTGCCTGTATTCACACGACCTGAGACCCCGCGCCGGAGAGGTGATTGCCACTTTTTCCGGCGCGATTTCACGAACCCCGCATGGAATGGCATGAATCCTTGACAAGTCGCCAAACGCTGCCGCATTGTCCACTTATGGATTGTCGACAACACACAACTTGCAGGCGACACGCTACAGACACCCGAATTGTCACGGGTTGTATGCAATCGACGCTGGCAATGCCGTTTAATCTTGCGACACCCCACCTACCTTCCTTTAAGTATCGCCAATTTCCTGCAGGGCATGTCTGGGGCGATCAGCCTATCCGACAGTCCCGGCGGTCACAGCGCGTATGCAACAAAGGAATTTTCCAATGAAGAACGTGAAGTCGGCCTTCGCCGATCCCCTCCCCCCCGACATGCAGCCGATCGAGAACGTGCCGCTGCGCGTGCAGGTGGCCGACCGGCTCCGCAACGCGATTCTGGACGGGCGGCTCAAGCCGGGGACCGGGCTGGTCGAAACGGCGCTGGCCGAGCAGATGAACGTCTCGCGCGCGCCGATCCGCGAGGCGATCCAGATCCTCGAGAACGACGGGTTGGTCGAGACCATCGCCTACAAGGGCAAGCGCGTGAAGCCGCTGACCGCCCGCGAGGTGGAAGAGACCTACAGCCTGCGTGAGGCTTTCGAGGTCATGGCCGTGACCCGCATCCTCGAGATCGGCGCACCGCTCGACGATCTGCGCACCCATTGCGACCAGATGATCGCGGCCGCTGAAGCCGATGACTTCCCCGCCCTCGTGGCTGCCGACGAGGCGTTCCACCACGCGCTGATCCGTTTGGCCGACCATGACCTTCTGCTGGCGTCGTGGAAGAACCTTTACCTGCGCATTCACCAGATCATGGCGCTGCGCAACCGTGACGAACGCAACCTCCTCGAAGTTGCCAGCAACCACCCGCCGATCGTTCAGGCCCTCGCCGATGGCGACGCGGCCCGCGCGATCGAGCTGATCTCTGACCACACCCGCATTCTGGCCGCCTTTGATCCGGCGTCCATTGTCGAAGCATTGTGACCGCCGAAGACCAGACATAACGCGCCTGCCGCCGCATGGATGCCTTCGGGGTTGCGACAACCCGGACTGAAAAGACGACGCGACAATAAAGAACACAGTCCAAAGAAGACCACCCAACAGGTGAAAGGAAAGCGAATGCCAAGACTACACACGATGCTTGCCGCAGGTGCTGCAAGCCTTGCCCTTGTGGCGGGGGCCCACGCCGCGCCCGACGAGAACACGATTGTTGTCGGTCTGAGCGCGGATATCACCACGCTCGACCCGGCCCCGATTTCGTCGCGGGACAACTCCAACATTGCCCGTCACATCTTCGGAACGCTGTTCACGATGGACGGCGAAGGTCAGGCGCAGCCCGACCTGGCCAACAACCTCGAGATCTCCGAGGACGGCATGGCCTATGTCTACACCCTGAACGAGGGTCTGACCTGCCACGATGGTGAGCCTCTCACCGCCGAGGATGCCGCCTATTCGTTCAACCGCGCCGCCGATCCGGAAAACGCCTTCACCGGCAACACGCCCGGCTTCGTCTTCAGCTCGATCGATTTCCAGAGCGCCGAAGCGCTGGATGACCTACGCGTGCAGATCAACCTTGGGGCACCGAACCCGATCGCGTTCGGCCTGATCGCCGAGGTCTTCATCCACTGCAAGGACAGCTACGAGGCGATGACCCTCGACGAGGCGGCCAGCAACCCCGTTGGGTCCGGCGCCTACGAACTGGTCGAATGGCGTCGTGGCTCTGAAGTCGTGATGGAAGCCGTGGAAGGAGCCGACGTGGGCTTCGAGCGCATCATCTGGCGGATCATCCCCGAAGCCTCCACCCGCGCGGCGGAACTGATGGCCGGCAACGTCGACATCATCACCAACGTGGCGCCCGACCAGATGGACGTGATCAACAACTCCGGCGTTGCCGAAGTGACCCCGATCCAGGGTACGCGCCGCATGTACGTGGGCTTCAACCTGTCCGACGCCATGGCCGAACAGCCCGGCGGTGACGCGATTCAGGATCCCGCCGTGCGCCGTGCGCTTCAGTACGCGATCAACGTTCCGGCGATCTGCTCGCAGCTGTTGAACTTCGAGTGTGAGCGGATGACCGGCATCGTGAACCCGCCCAACGCGAACCAGGACCTCGAGCCCTATCCCTACGATCCGGAAGAAGCCGAGCGCCTGCTGGACGAGGCCGGTTGGCCCCGTGGCGACGATGGCACCCGCTTCTCCATCGCCTTCCAGGCTGGTCAGGGCCGCTACCTGAACGATGCCAACGTCGTGCAGGCCATCGCCCAGATGTTGGGTGACGTGGGTCTGGATGTCGATCTGCAGATCATGGAATGGTCCAGCGTCTACATCCCGATCATCCGTGAGCGTAACGCAGGTCCGCTGTACTTCATCGGTTCCGGTGGCGCACTGTGGAGCCCGCTCTACGACATGACCGACCTCGCGGCGGTCGACTCGGGCACCAACTACACCCATTGGGATGACCCCCGCTGGTTCGACCGTTGGGAAGACATCCGCAACGCGGAGTCCGAGGAAGAGCAGCGCGAGATCATCGACGAGATGCTGCAGGTCTTCTACGACGACGGCCCCTGGCTGCACCTCTACTTCCAGCCGGACTTCTACGGCGTGAGCAACCGCGTCGACTGGGATCCGCGTCCCGACGAGAAGGTCTACCTTTTCAACGCGACATTGGCTGACAGCTAAGCGAAACGCTCTCTCCTGAGTGACCGGAGGCGCTGGATCGAAAGATCTGGCGCCTCTTTTCGTGTGTCACCTTGCGGAACGTCCCGCGGGATAGGATTGTCCGGGGATGACAGCGACACTCGACAACCGATGGGGCAATACTGTGCGCGGCTTGACCGTTGGTACGGCTCTCGGCGAGGCCGCGCCATGAGCCTGCGGGATACCCCTTCGGGCGATGGCGCGGTGATCCCTGCGGGCGCATTTGCCAGTGCCATCAAGGAGCCTCATCCGACGCGCTGGTTCGGCTTCCTTCTGTTGCGTCAATTCACGCTACTGGCCTTCAGCTCGGCCATTGATCCGCTGCGGATCGCCAATCAACTCGCCCAGAAGCCGCTCTATGGTTGGCATGTTGTCTCGGAAGACGGCGCGCCGGTCGCCTCCTCCTCGGCCTTGCCGGTGGGCGTCCACGGCACATTGGCCGATGTCTCGGACACGCTGCCCCTGTTCGTCTGCTCAGGCAACAACTGGACCGATGCCGCCAGCGACCGCACCCTTGCGATCATCCGCAAGCGCGCGCGGTTCGGCGCGCGGCACGGCGGCATTTGCACCGGCGCCGCGACGCTGGCGCGCGCGGGGCTTCTTTCCGGGCGGACCTTCACGCTGCACTGGGAAAACCAGCCCGGCTTCATCGAGAGCTTCCCGGAGCTGGAGCCCACGAAGAACCGGTTCGAGGAGGATGGTGACCTGCTGACCTGCGGTGGCGGCTCGGCTGCGACCGAGATGATGCTGGCCCAGATCACCCGCGACTACGGCGAGGATTTCGCGATCCTCGTGGCCGACATGTGCCTGAACGACCCTGACCTGAGCGGGGACCGCCCGCAACGCTCCTCCATCGCCACGGCGGTCGCGTCGCGCAATCCGAAACTGGTGGGGGTGATCCAGCAGATGTACCTCAACATCGAGGAACCGCTGACGTTGAGCGAGCTGGCCGCTTCGGCCAATGTGTCGCGCCGCCAATTGGAGCGTCATTTCCGCAAATACCTCGGCGAAAGCCCGGCCAAGACCTACACCAACATCCGGCTGGAGCGGGGGCGGTCACTGCTGGTGGAGACCGATCGCAGCATCAACGAGATTGCGGCCGCCACGGGCTTCAGCTCGGCGCTGGTCTTTTCGCGGCAATACAAGGCGCGCTACGGGCAGACGCCCTATGGCACGCGCAAGGGCCGGTAGCATGGGGAGCGGCTGACGGCGATGATTGCCGTCAGCCACCTTTTTGTCAGCCTACGACGTTATGCTCGGGGCCGTAGGGGAAACCGGTGATGTTCTCGTTGCCGTCCTCGGTGATGACGAGGATGTCGTGCTCGCGGTAGCCACCGGCGCCGGGCTGGCCCTCGGGGATGGTGAGCATCGGCTCCATCGAGATCACCATGCCGGGTTCCAGCACCGTGTCGATATCCTCGCGCAGTTCCAGCCCCGCCTCGCGCCCGTAGTAGTGGGACAGGACGCCGAAGGAGTGGCCATAGCCGAAGGTGCGGTATTGCAGCAGGTCGCGGTCGGCGAAGAAGCCGTTGATCTTGTGGGTGATCTCGGCACAGGTGGCGCCGGGCTTGAGCAGGCTGATCCCGAGCTCGTGCGCGCCGACGTTGGCTTCCCAGATTTTCAGGCTCGCGTCGTCGACCTCCTCCACGAATAGCGTGCGTTCTAACGCCGTGTAGTAGCCCGAGATCATCGGGAAGGTGTTGAGCGAGAGGATATCGCCGCACTCCAGCTTGCGGGTGGTGACGGGGTTGTGGGCGCCGTCGGTGTTGATGCCGGACTGGAACCAGACCCAGCTGTCGCGGATCTCGCTGTCGGGGAAGCGGCGGGCGATCTCCAGCTCCATCGCGTCGCGGCCGGCCATGGCGATGTCCACCTCGCGCGCGCCGACGCGGATCGCATCACGAATGGCGTAGCCGCCCACGTCGGCGGTGTTGGCCCCGGCGCGGATCAGCGCGATCTCGGCCTCGGACTTGTGCATCCGCAGGCGCATGGTGGCCGGGGCGATGTCCTTCGTGGCGGAGGGGCTGAGGAATTCGTTCAAGAGCGCCATCTGGGTGATCGACAGGTGATCGCCCTCGAAGCCGATGACCTTGCCCGAGCCGGTGACCGAGAGGATCGCGCGCCAGTAGTTGTTCCGCTGCCAGTCGGTGTAGGTGATGTTGTCGCCGTAGCCGCGCCGCCAGGGCTGCGCCGCGTCGATGCCGGCGCTGAAGGTCACGGTCTCGGTCGCGGTGACGACTTGGGCGTAGGGCCGCCCGAAGGAGCAATAGAGAAAGCCCGAGTAGTAGGCGACGTTGTGCATGGAGGTCAGCACGCAGGCGTCGATGCCCTCGCCGGCCATATGGGCGCGCAGCTTCGCCAGACGCCCTTCGTATTCGGCATCCTCGAACGGCAGGGTCTTTTCACCCTGGTGAAAACGGTAGTGTTGTGGACGTTCCATCAAACCAACTCCCAACAAGCGTCCGAGCGGTCTGAGGACAGGGGTCGTGATCCCCCTCCATCGCACGAACGACAAAGCAAGATCCCGGCGTTCAGGATGGTGAAAACGGACGTGCACTTTGTGCTGGCGACGCCATCGCCGGCCCGTGTGGCTTTCTTGGACGAAATTCGCGAGTCGGGCCAGCCCCTTTCCGTCATCGCACGGGCGAAACGCGACGCGTGCTTTCAGGGTATCCGTTCAGGCCGGAGGCGGCAGGGCCGAGAGCACCCGCACGAAGGCGCGGGCGGCCGGGGTGGGGATCTCTCCCGCGCGGGTCATGATCCCGACGGCGCCGGCGGTTCGGCTCATGTCGAGGTTCAATTTCTCCAGACGGCCCGCGTTCAGGTCGCCTACCACGACACCCCGGCTGATGATCCAGACCGCGTTTTCGTCGTCGCAGACCACGGCGCGCCCGAAGGCGGGCGAGGTCGTCTCGATCCGGTTGTGGTAAAGCGGCACCCCTTCGGAAATCAGCATTCGCGCAACGAGCGGACGGATAGCGGAATCCCTCGGGGGATAGAGCACGCGGAAGGCGCGCAACCCTTCGAAATCACGCACCTCGAGGGCCGGGCTGCCGGGCCGCGCCACGATGATCACCTCCTCGGAATAGAGCTGCTGGAAGGCCAGCCCATCCATGGTCTCGTGCCGGCCCAATCGCCCCACGACAAGATCGAGCCCGCCCGATCGGAGCCGCGCCGTCAGGTCATGGTGCGGCCCTTCGTGGACCTCCAGCAGCGTATCGGGATTGTCGCGGGTGAACTCCTGCGCGGCGCGGGGCAGGAGGCTGGAGGCGACGCTTGGCAGGGTGCCGACCTTCAATTTGCCCGCCGCGCTGCCGGTGGCGCGGATGCTGCGCAAGCCGTGGCGCAGGGCCGCCGTGCTCTGTTCGGCGAACTGGAGAAAGATCTCTCCCTCCGGGGTCAGGGACACGCCGGAACGGCTGCGCTCCATCACGACGACGCCAAGGATCGACTCCAGCTCCTTGAGGGTCTTGGAGATGGCGGGCTGCGTCAGGTTCAGTTGCGCCGCGGCGACCTTGAAGCTGCGCTCCCGCGCGATGGCGCTGAAGGCGTCGAGGTGACGGAACTTGATACGTCGGTCCATATTGTTTCCATTTCGGGCAATCAAATTCCTCATTACTTCATTTTTATTACGGGTCTCAACATGAGAAGCTTGCGCGCAAGAGAGGGAGGCAGACATGAAAACGCAGGTTGCCATCATCGGCGGCGGGCCTTCGGGGCTTCTGCTGGCGCAGCTTCTCTACACGCGCGGCATCGAGAGCATCGTGCTGGAGCGCAAGACCAAGGAGTACGTCCTCGGTCGCATCCGCGCAGGGGTTCTGGAACAGGGCCTCGTCTCGCTGCTGGAAGAGGCCGGTTGCGCCGAGCGTCTGCACCGCGAGGGGTTTGCCCATGACGGCACGCTCGTCTCCTACGGGGACGAGATGTTCCGCGTAGATTTCCGCAAGCATACCGGCACGCCCGTCATCGTCTATGGCCAGACCGAAGTGACGCAGGATCTTTACGCCGCCCGCGAAAAGGCCGGGGGGCAGATCGAGTTCAACGTCGAGAATGTCGTCATCGAGGGCGCCGACAGCGACGCGCCGCGCGTGACCTACAAGGTGGACGGCGAGGCGCGGCAGATCGACTGCGATTTCGTGGCCGGCTGCGACGGGTTCCATGGGGTCAGCCGGCAGACGATCCCGCTCGACGTGCGCCGCGAATACGAGAAGGTCTATCCCTTCGGCTGGCTCGGCATCCTGTCCGAGACGCCGCCGGTCAACCACGAGCTGATCTACGCCAATTCGCCCCGCGGCTTCGCGCTCTGCTCGATGCGCAACGAAAACCTCAGCCGCTACTACATCCAGTGCCCGCTCTCCGACAGCCCCGAGGACTGGACCGACGCGGCCTTCTGGGACGAGCTGAAGCGCCGCATTCCCGCCGAGGTTGCCGACAAGCTGGTGACCGGGCCGAGCATCGAGAAATCCATCGCCCCGCTGCGCTCTTTTGTGACCGAGCCGATGCGGTGGGGGCGCCTGTTCCTCTGCGGTGACGCGGCCCATATCGTGCCGCCGACCGGTGCCAAGGGCCTGAATACCGCCGCCTCGGATGTGCACTACCTCTACAACGGGCTGCGCGATTTCTACGAGAATGACAGCACCGCAGGCATCGACAGCTATTCCGCCAAGGCGCTCGCGCGGGTCTGGAAGGCCGAACGCTTCAGCTGGTGGTTCTCGTCCCTGATGCACACCTATCCCGACCAGTCGCCGTTTGACCTGAAGATGCAGCAGGCCGAGATCGAGTTCCTGCGCGGCAACGAGGCGGCGCAGAAATCCATGGCTGAAAATTACGTCGGCCTGCCCTACTGATATTATACAAGAAGGAAGTTTCATGTCTGAGCGTCACACGCAGGGAATGGCGACCCGCCGCCGGGTTCTGGGCGACGCCCATGTCGACCGCGCGGAGGCCGGCAAGAGTGATTTCGACGCGCCGTTCCAGCAAATGATCACCGAGGGTGCCTGGGGTACGGTCTGGGCGGATGACACGATCTCGCATCGGGAACGCTCCATGCTGACGCTCAGCCTGCTCGCCGCGACCGGTAATTTCGAGGAAATCCCCATGCATATCCGCGCCACCGCCAACACCGGCGCCAGCCCGCAGGACGTGTTGCAGGCCTTCATGCATGTCGCCGTCTACGCGGGCGTGCCCAAGGCCAACCACGCGATCAAGCTTGCCAAGCAGACCTACGCCGAGATGGGAGTCGACCTATGAGCCGCAGCACCCCGCCGCAACAGGGCGGTTTCATTCCGCGCGACCGCGATTGGCAGCCCGATGCCCTGACGCCCGCCTACAAGACCAGCGTGAAGCGCAGCCCTCAGGCGGCGCTCCTGTCGTTTCCAACCACGCTCAGCGAGGAGACGTCGCCGGTCTTCGGGCAGGACATGCTCGGCCCGCTCGACAACGACCTGATCCACAATTACGCCCAGCCCGGCGAAAGCGCGATCGGGCCGCGGATCATCCTCCACGGCCGGGTGCTGGACGAATTCGGCCGCGGCGTTCCCGGCGCATTGCTGGAGTTCTGGCAAGCCAACGCAGGCGGACGCTATCGCCACAAGAAGGAAGGCTACCTCGCCGCGCTGGACCCGAATTTCGGCGGCTGTGGGCGGACGATCACCGGCGAGGACGGCTCTTACGAGCTGCGCACCATCATGCCCGGCCCGTACCCCTGGCCCAACGGCCTGAACGACTGGCGTCCGGCGCATATCCATTTCTCGATCTTCGGCCACGGCTTTGCTCAGCGCCTGATCACCCAGATGTATTTCGAGGGCGATCCCCACATCAAACTCTGCCCGATCCTCGGTGCGGTGAAATCGCAGGAGGCCGTGGATGCCCTGACCGCGCTTCTCGACATGAAGCGGACGGTGCCGATGGACAGCCGCGCCTATCGTTTCGACATGGTGCTGCGTGGCCGGCGCCAGACATATTTCGAGAACCGGAAGGAGGGGCTCTGAGATGCAGCGACTTGATTACCTGAAGGAAACGCCAAGCCAGACGGCAGGCCCCTATGTCCACATCGGCTGCACCCCGAACTTCGCCGGGATCGATATCTACGGCGGCGACCTTGGCACCGCGTTGAAGACCGGACCCGTCAAGGGCACCGAGATCACTATCAAGGGCACCGTCTATGACGGCATGGGCATGGCGCTCCGGGACGCGATGATCGAGATCTGGCAACCGGATGCCGCCGGCCTCTTCGCCTCGGCCAACGAGACCCGTGGCGAGGCGGACCCGAACTTCACCGGGTGGGGTCGGTCTCCGGGGGACATGGAGACCGGCGAGTTCACCTTCGAGACGGTCAAGCCCGGCGCCGTGCCCTTCCCCGATGGCCGGATGCAGGCGCCTCACATCACCGTCTGGGTCGTGGCGCGCGGCATCAACATCGGGCTGCACACGCGGCTCTATTTCGAGGACGAGGCAGAGGCCAATGCCGCCGATCCGATCCTGACGCGGATCGAGCATCAGAACCGCATTCCCACCCTGCTCGCGAAGCCTGAAGGCGACGGCGTCTACCGCTTCGACATTCACCTGCAAGGCCCGCAAGAAACGATCTTCTTCGACATCTGAGCGCGCCAGAACGCCATCGCGTCGCCGCCCTTCGTCCGCTAGGCTGAAGGGCGTCACCTACGAGGTACCCATGACCAACCCCTGCATCATCTGTGTCGCGATCACCGGCTCCGTGCCGACCCAGGCCGATAACCCGGCGGTGCCCGTCACCATCAGCGAGCAGATCGAAAGCACCCATGCCGCCTTCGAGGCGGGTGCCAGCATCGCCCATTGCCACGTACGAGACGACGCGGGCAAACCGACCTCGGACCCGGAGCGTTTCGCGCGCCTGAAAGAGGGGATCGAGGCCCATTGCCCCGGCATGATCGTGCAGCTCTCCACCGGTGGCCGTTCGGGCGCGGGAGAGGAACGGGGCGGCATGCTGTCGCTGCGGCCCGACATGGCCTCGCTCTCTGTCGGCTCCAACAACTTCCCCACCCGCGTCTACGAGAACCCGCCCGCGCTGGTCGATTGGCTGGCGTCCGAGATGATCACCCATGATGTGAAACCCGAGATCGAGGCCTTCGACCTCAGCCACATCGTGCACGCCACGCGGATGCAGGCGGATGGGCGGCTGAAGGGGCCGCTCTACGTGCAGTTCGTGATGGGCGTGAAAAACGCCATGCCCGCCGACGAGCGCATCTTCGATTTCTACATCGAAACACTGAACCGCCTCGCGCCGGACGCGCAATGGTGTGCTGCGGGCATCGGCCCTGCACAATTGACGGTCAACGAATGGTCGATCTCGCGCGGGGGCCATACGCGCGCGGGGTTGGAGGATAATATCCGGCTCGACCGCAACACGCTGGCGCCCTCGAATGCGGCCCTCGTGCAACGGGCCGTCGACCTCTGCGACAAGTACGAGCGCCCGGTCGCAACCGTCGCGCAGGCGCGCGAAATCCTCGGGTTGCGGCAGGCTGCCTGATCCCGGCGCCGCCGCGGGCTTTGCCAGCTCCGTTGCGAGGGGCGGGCCGGATATGTATGAAATTGTAGGAGAAGTCGCGCCGAACCGAGCCTGACTCACGCCGAGCTGTTTTATCTCGCGTTGGAATGACGCAGAGAGGATGGGCGCGCATGGGGAGCACGTTGAATGGACGAAATCTACTGCGGACCGCCTCCCCTGCCTCAAGAGATCTGGGCAAGCTGGAATCTTGATCCGCTGCTTCTGGGCGCGCTCCTGATCCTCACGGTAGTCCTGCGCCGCAGCCCGCCCGGCCTTGTCGGCGTCGCGGTGCTTGTGGTGGCCTTCGTCTCTCCGCTCTGCGCGCTTTCCTCGGCGCTATTCTCGGCGCGGGTCGTGCACCATGTGCTGCTCGTCGCCGTCGCGGCCCCGCTGCTTGCGGCTGCCCTGCCGCGCTTCACGGGGGGCGTGGCCCTGCCTTTCGCGCTGGCGAACGTGATCCTCTGGGGGTGGCACCATCCGGCCGCCTATGACCTCGCCCTGTCGAACGTCGCGGTCTATTGGCTGATGCAACTCAGCCTTCTGGGCAGCGCGCTCTGGTTCTGGCGCGCGGTCCTTGGGGCTCGGGACGCGCCGGTGGAGCAGATCGTCTACATTGTCGCCAGCTTCGCGCTGATGGGGATGTTGGGCGCGGTGCTGACCTTCGCGCCCTCCGCGCTCTACGCGGCCCATGGCGCGGCCCCGCTGGACTGGGGCCTGACGCCCCTGCGTGATCAACAGTTGGGCGGTCTGATCATGTGGGTGCCCGCGGGCCTGCCCTATGCCGTGATCGCCGCAGTGCTCACGCGGCGCAATTGGCGGCGGATGGTGGATGGTGCGCCGTGCTAGACTGGCTTTTCGCGCTCATCCCGATCCTGAAGATCATCCATATCGCCGCCCTGATCCTGTGGTGCGGCGGGTTGCTGGCCCTGCCGATGATGCTTTCCCGGCACGCGCCGGACGTTCTGGCGGATGACTACCGGATGATCCGGCGCGCCACGCATCTGACCTATACGCTCTGGGCCACGCCCGCCGCCGTGGTAGCGGTGATCGCAGGCACATGGCTGATCTTCCTGCGCGAGGCCTTCGTGCCGTGGCTTTTCGCCAAGCTGTTTTTCGTGGCGTTGCTGGTCGCAGCCCATGTCTGGGTCGGGCACATCATCGCGAAGACCGCCGAAGACCCCGAGTACCACACCCCGCCCCGGCCCTACCTGCCGGCCATGGCCGCGCTCATTCCGATGGTGGTGATCCTGACCCTCGTTCTCGGCAAGCCCGCGCTGGACTGGATCGTCATGCCCGATTGGCTTCTGGCGCCGCGAGGGGGTCAGCTCCCTTTCGACGTACCCAGCCGATAGTCGAAGACGAGCTTGCCGCCATGCCAACCCGTGAACCCCACCACCACGACGCAGAGCCCGGAGAGCAGGATGCCGTAGGGCAGCACCGCCGTCTCGTAGCCATAGAGCCGGTAGCCCCAGTTGGCACCCAGAAGCGACAGCAGCGTGACCGCGATGATGAAGTGGGTCCAGGCGGGCGCGCGGGAGCGGATACCGGGGACCAGCAACAACTCGGCCGTGCCCGAGACGCCGGCCAACATGCCGAACAGGAACCCGGTGCCCGCCGCCCAGAGCGCGGCCCGCGCCCAGAAACTGTCGCCCGTCCACCAGTAGAGCGCATCGGCCCCCAGCACGCAGAAGGTCAGCGCCACGGGGAAGGCCACGCTCATCGCGTGGATCGGGTGGCCATGGACGGCGATGCGCGATTCCGTTTCATCGAAGCCGGGCAACTCGCTGATCGGGTCGATCAGGTCTTCCGCCTCGTCGCTGGTGTCCTCCGCCGTCATCTCGTCGCCCTCCCGCGGTTCGCCCTGACTGCCTTGATGCTCGTCCTGCTTACAGGCTGCGAGGGCCTGCTTTCAACTGTCGACCCGGCAGGGCCGGCGGCGCGGCGGATCGCGACGCTCTGGTGGGTGATGCTCTCGGGCGCGGGGCTGATCTTCCTGCTGGTGCTGACGCTGGTGGCCCTGCCGTTCCGGCGCGCGCACAAGGCAGGAGAGAGGCCGCGGCAAGAGAGGCTCTGGATCATCGGCCTCGGCCTGAGCTTCCCGATGGCGGTGCTCGCGGCATTGCTGGCCTACGGGCTGGTCGTGGGAGAGAGCCTGTTCCCGCGCGACGGTGCCGACACCCTGCGGGTCAGCGCGCAGGCCGAGCGCTGGCGCTGGACCTTCACCTACGACGCCGCGCCGGACATCGTGACCGAGAACGTCCTGCATATTCCGGCGGGGCAGCCCATCGATGTGGCCATCACGACCGCCGACGTGATCCACAGCTTCTGGGTGCCGCGTCTGGCAGGCAAGCTGGACGCGATCCCCGGCCACACCAATGTCCTGAGGCTCGAGGCCGACAGCCCCGGCACCTATGCCGGTGTCAGCGCCGAGTTCAGCGGCGCCGGCTACGACGATTTCACCTTCGAGGTCATCGCCCATTCCCCCGATGATTGGGCCGCCTTCCTGCAGGGAGAGACGCCATGAACGCGCTGGAACGGCACCGCAGGCTGAGCGCGATCTGGGCGTCGGAGCCGGGCTTTCGCGGCTGGTTCTCGACCGTGAACCACAACGATCTGGGGCGCATGTTCCTTGTCACGGCGTTCTTCTTCTTCCTCGTCGGCGGCCTGCTCGCAATGCTGATCCGCGCCCAGCTGGCGACGCCTCATTCCGCCTTCGCGGGCCCTGAGATCTACAACCAGATCTTCACCATGCACGGCGTGGTGATGATGTTCCTCTTCGCCATTCCCACCTTCGAGGGTCTGGCGATCTACCTGCTGCCGAAAATCCTCGGCACCCGCGATCTCGCATTCCCGAGGCTCACCGCCTACGGCTACTGGTGCTATGCTTTCGGCGGCACCATGCTGCTCGTGTCGATGCTTTTCGGCATCGCGCCTGACAGCGGCTGGTTCATGTATCCGCCGCTGAGCGACGCGATCCATTCGCCCGGCATCAACACCGATTTCTGGCTCATCGGCATCACTTTCGTGGAGATCTCGGCCATCGCCGCCGCCGTCGAGATCACCGTCTCGATCCTGAAATACCGCGCGCCGGGTATGTCGCTCGACAAGATGCCGATCTTCGGCTGGTACGCCCTGATTACAGCGCTGATGATCCTGACAGGCTTCCCGCCCCTGATCCTCGGCTCCGTCCTGCTCGAGGTGGAGCGCGCCTTCGGCCTGCCGTTTTTCCAAGCAGACATGGGCGGAGACAGCCTTTTGTGGCAGCATCTTTTCTGGCTGTTCGGCCATCCCGAGGTCTACATCATCTTCCTTCCGGCGGCGGGCGTGATCTCAACCGTGCTGCCGGTGATGTGTCGTACGACACTCCTTGGTTACGGCTGGATCGTCGCTGCGGCGGTTGCGCTGGCGTTCCTGTCCTTCGGCCTCTGGGTGCACCACATGTTCACCACGGGCATTCCGCACATGGGCCTCGCGTTCTTCTCGGCGGCCTCCACCCTCGTGGCGGTGCCGACCGGGGTGCAGATATTCGCCTGGATCGGGACGATGTGGAGAGGCCGCCCCGAGCTGCATCTGCCGATGCTGCATATCCTCGGCTTCTTTGTGACCTTCGTCATCGGCGGGCTGACGGGCGTCATGGTCGCGGTTGTGCCCTTCGACTGGCAGGCCCATGACACCGCCTTCATCACCGCGCATCTGCATTACGTGCTGTTTGGCGGCTTCGTCTTCCCGATCTTTGCGGGCATCTACTACTGGCTGCCGCATTTCACCGGGCGGCGGCGCTTCTTCCGCCTGGGCGAGATCGCCTTCGCGCTGGTTTTCGTGGGCTTTCACGTCACCTTCCTTGCGATGCATTGGGTCGGCCTTCTCGGACAACGGCGGCGCATTTCAACCTACACCCCCGAGGACGGCTGGACCGCGATCAACCTGATCTCCTCGGTGGGAAGCTTCATCCTCGCCTTCGGGATCGCGATGATCCTGCTGGATGTGCTGCTCCATGCGCTCAGCGCGGGGCGGGGGCGCCGCAATCCATGGAAGGCGCCGTCGCTGGAATGGGCGATGATGACCCCTGCCCCGGCCTACAACTTCGCGAGCCTGCCCCATGTCACCAGCCGCGCTCCGCTGGAGAATGATCCGGGCCTGCCGCTGCATCTGGCGACCGGCGGCGGCTACCTCGGCACGCCCCGAGATGGCCGGCGCGAGACGCTGACGGTCGATATCGCCAGCGGTCGCCCCGAGATGCTCGTGGTCTATCCGGCCAACACCCGGCTGCCGATCGTGATGGCGGCGATAACGGGGCTGTTCTTCCTCTCGCTCCTGCTGAAATTCTACTGGACCGTGCCGCTCGCGCTGGTCGGCGTCGCGGCGCTCGCATGGCGATGGGTCTGGGGCCTGGGCATGCAGGAAGACCCGGTGCCGCAACCGATCGGCTGCGGATTGGAGGTGCCACACGCGGCCGCCGTGGAGCGCGGACCGGGGTGGTGGGGCAGCGCCTTCCTGCTGACGGCGAATGCGACCTTCTTCGGCTCGCTGCTGTTCGGCTTCGCCTTCCTCTGGACCGTCGCGCCCGGGTGGCCGCCGCCGGAATGGCTCACACCGTCCTGGGGCGCGTTGATCCTTGGCCTTGTCGGGGTCGCAGCAGGCTCTCTGGGCATGCGCCTCGCCATGCGGCAGAACCGAAGGGGCGCGGCTCCGTCGATGGGGCTGGCGCTGGCGCTCGCGGGGACGCTCGCCCTCGCCTACGGCTGCGCGTCCCTGATGCTGCGCGCCCCCGCGCCGACCGAGCACGCCTATGGCGCCACGTTGCTGGTGCTTGGGGGATACGGGCTGTTTCACGCCGCGCTCGCCGCGCTGATGGTGGTCTTCACGGCCGCGCAGGTCCGTCGCGGCTTCACCTCCCGCACACGCCGGTCGGTGTTCTCCATCACCTGCCTCTGGACCGATTACGCCGGATTTACCGGCAGCATCGTCCTTCTGGCGGCTCATCTGTCCGGGCTCTCGCCATGAGGGACGTGGTGCGCATCATGCTCGCGCCGCTGCTGTGGCTTGCGGCTTTCAGCGCCGTTTACGGGCTTCAGGGCCTGCTTTGCGGGCATGACGTGACAGGGAGCATTGCCGGCCTGCCGCTGCCGCGCGTGATATTGATCGCGGCCTATGGGCTTGCGATCGCGCTCCAATGTGGGGTTCTGGCCTGGCTTTGCCGGACACGGGCCGCCGTCGGTTCACGCTTCGTCGGGTTCGTCAGCCGTGCCACGGGCTGGACCGGGTTGGTCGCGACGATCTGGTCGCTCTTCCCGGTAGCACTTCTGTCGATCTGCGGGTGACTTTGGCGGGCGTTATTTGACGTCATCTTCTTCGTAGTTGCCGTCTTGCTCGTAGGTGCCGACCTGCTTTTCCACCTGCCGGATCAGGGCGATGATCGTCAGGGTCAGCACCGTGGTCGTGGCCGCGATGACCCATTCACCAAGACCGCAGGCGACGCCGATGGCGGCGGCGACCCACATGCTCGCCCCCGTGGTCAGGCCGCGCACCTTGCCTTGGGAGAACACGATCAGCCCGGCCGCGAGGAACGCCACGCCGCCGGTGACCGCTTCGATGAGCCTGAGAGGATCCATCTGGACGGTGTCGCCGAATTCATCGGCGCGGTAGATCAGCGTCAGCGTCAGAAGGCAGTAGATGCAAGCCGCGAGGCCGATGAGCATATGCGTCCGCAGCCCGGCGGCACGGCGCGAGGACTCCCGCTCCAATCCGACCAGCCCGCAGAATGCAACGGTCGCCAAGGTCCGGACCACGATAACCGAGATCGGCAAGCTCGCCGATAAGGTGAATTCAGTCAGCAGTGCTTCCCACATCGAATGTCCCGCAGCTCCCGTGTTCGCGACCGCCGGCAGCCGCTTGATTAATCAACACCGGAATTGGTGAAGCGTTCCGGCCTCTCATTCAAGTCGCATCGCCCCGCTGCCAGAGGAACTTCCGCAGACGGGTTCGGTTATACCCATACACCCCACAGGAGAGGCAATCATGGCCGATAAGAAAGACGTTCCCCCGACCACGACCGACGCGGGCATCCGGGTCCGCAGCGATGAGCATTCCCTCACGGTTGGCCCCGATGGGCCGATCGTATTGAACGATCACTATCTCCTTGAACAGATGGCGAATTTCAACCGCGAGCGGATCCCCGAGCGGCAGCCGCACGCGAAGGGCTCCGGCGCCTTCGGGCGGTTCGAGACGACACAGGACGTGTCGCGATACACCAAGGCGAAGATCTTCCAGCCCGGCGCAAGCTGCGACGTGGTGATGCGGTTCTCGACCGTCGCCGGAGAGCGCGGCAGCCCCGACACCTGGCGCGACCCGCGCGGCTTCTCCATCAAGATGTACACCGAGGACGGCAACTTCGACATGGTCGGAAACAACACGCCGATCTTCTTCGTGCGCGATCCGATGAAGTTCCAGCACTTCATCCGCAGCCAGAAGCGCCGCGCCGACAACAACCTGCGCGACCATGACATGCAGTGGGATTTCTGGACCCTCTCCCCCGAGAGCGCGCACCAGGTGACCTACCTGATGGGTGATCGGGGCATCCCGAGGACATGGCGCGAGATGAACGGCTACTCCAGCCACACCTACTCGCTGGTCAACGCCGGGGGCGAGAAGTTCTGGGTGAAGTTCCACTTCCACACCGATCAGGGCGACGGCAACGCCTATCTGAGCCAGGACGAGGCCGACAAGCTGGCCGGTCAGGACGGCGACTACCACCGCCGTGACCTGTTCAACGCGATCAGCGACGGCAATTATCCGAGCTGGACCCTGAAGTGGCAGATCATGCCCTATGAGGAAGCCAAGACATATCGGATCAATCCCTTCGATCTCACCAAGGTCTGGCCGCATGACGACTACCCCCTGATCGAGGTCGGCAAGCTGACCCTCGACCGGAACCCGACGGACTTCCACACCGAGATCGAGCAGGCCGCATTCGAGCCGAACAACATGGTGCCGGGCATCGGCCTGTCGCCGGACAAGATGCTTCTGGCGCGCGGGTTCTCCTATTCCGACGCCCACCGCGCCCGGCTCGGGGTGAATTACAAGCAGATCCCGGTGAACAGCGCCAAAAGCCCGGTGCACAGCTACTCCAAGGACGGGGCGGGCCGGACCGAGAAGATTGCGGATCCCGTCTATGCGCCGAATTCCTACGGCGGCCCCGCAGCCCAGCCCGAACCCGGCCCCGAAGCCGGTCTCTGGCACGCCGACGGCGACATGGTGCGGCAAGCCTACACGCTCCGCGAAGATGATGACGACTGGAGCCAGGCCGGCGCGTTGGTGCGAGACGTCATGGACGACGCCGCCCGCTCTCGACTGGTCGACAACGTCGTCGGCCACCTCTGTGACGGGGTAAGCGAGAAGGTCCTGCAACGCGCCTTCGACTACTGGCGCAACATCGACCCGGAGACCGGCGACAGGATCGAAGCAGGCGTCCGCGAAAAACTGGGCGGGAAATCAGACGCGCCGGGAATGGCATCGGCCAAATCCATCGGCGGGTGAAGAGATCGACGGAGAGGGCGGGACTTGGTGTCCCGTCCCCATCGGCTTGAGCTATATTAACGAAGCAATAACGCAAAAAACCTCCCACGAGGGAGGCCTTTTGCGCTGGTTGCGGGAGTAGGATTTGAACCTACGACCTTCAGGTTATGAGCCTGACGAGCTACCGGGCTGCTCCATCCCGCGCCAACAGGGTGGTGGGTATCCCTCTCGCGGCTGAGTCGCAAGGGGGTCGGGCGGAAAAGGTGCCGCTATCTGGTAAAATCACGGTGTGATCGCGTAACCGAGCTGTGCTTCGACATCCGCGTCCAGTTCGGCGGCCAGATAGGCGAAGTCTTCCGGCGAAATATCTGCGCGTTTGAAGGTTTTCTTCGCGCGAACATCAGGGCTCACCTTGTCTTCGATCGGGTCGAAGGTATCGCTTCGCGGTATGTCGAACTGGGCGCTCAGGTAGTCGAGGAACGGCTCCTTGTTCGTGCGGATATCCTCGTAGGAGGCGATTATCAGGTTGCAGATCCGGTTACGGAACGACAGGCCCGCAACCAGTTTGCTGCGCCGCATCTCCATCACGTTGCGGAACCGCTTTCCGGTCTCGGGGTGTCTGTCGAAGGTGTTCTCCATGAAGTCGAGCTCACCTCGGCTCGTGGCATTCCAGCGCTGTCGCCAGACCCGGCGCGAATTGCGACGGTTGAAGATCGCCCATTCGCTGCGGATGAACTCGGAAAAACTGTCCAGCTTCACATCGGGGTGGGGAGCATGGGGCGTGTTGAACATGCTCACGGTCCAATCGATGGGATCGCGGTACACGAAGAGGATGAGAGAGCGCCTGTGGTAGCCCATGGAGACGGGGAAACCGTGCTTCCAGCCGTATAGCTGGACGCGCTCGAGGTCGAAATTCCGTTCGACGAGCTGCTCGACGAAGTTGGTACCGGAATTTCTCTCCCCAAAGACCTGGAAATCCGCCAAGGGCTCGTCAAATGGTCGGCGGGTGACCGTCGGAAACGGCTGACCTTGCGGCGGATCGAACTGAAAATCGGGAATTTGCGGCATAAGTTGCCTACTCCAGGTGCCTCAGGGGCTTGCTATATAACTGGAGGATCTATCGTTAGAGAGATATGTTTGTTTCTTACTAGGTTTGGCGGTGACCTACTCTCCCACACCTTAAGATGCAGTACCATCGGCGCAACGGCACTTAACGGCCGGGTTCGGAATGGAGCCGGGTGTTTTGCTCGCGCTATGACCACCAAACCAAGAAAGAAACAAACCATCAGCCAGCGTTTTGAGGCGCTTACTATCCCAATTAAGACACTATGGTGTTGGTGATGCTTGGAGATCAGGTCGGACAGTTTCCTGTCTATCACTGGATCAAATCAAGCCTATCGAACAATTAGTACCAGTCAACTGAGCGTGTTACCACGCTTACATCTCTGGCCTATCGACGAGGTGGTCTACCTCGGTTCTCAGGGATACCTTGTTTTGAGGGGGGCTTCCCGCTTAGATGCCTTCAGCGGTTATCCTTTCCGATCATAGCTACCCAGCACTGCTCCTGGCGGAACAACTGGTACACCAGTGGATCGTTCACCCCGGTCCTCTCGTACTAGGGGCAACTCCTCTCAAGTATCCTACACCCACGGCAGATAGGGACCGAACTGTCTCACGACGTTCTAAACCCAGCTCACGTACCTCTTTAAACGGCGAACAGCCGTACCCTTGGGACCTGCTCCAGCCCCAGGATGAGATGAGCCGACATCGAGGTGCCAAACGGTGCCGTCGATATGGACTCTTGGGCACCATCAGCCTGTTATCCCCGGCGTACCTTTTATCCGTTGAGCGATGGCCCTTCCACTCGGGACCACCGGATCACTATGGCCGTCTTTCGACTCTGCTCGACTTGTCAGTCTCGCAGTCAGGCTGGCTTCTGCCATTGCACTCAACGAGCGATTTCCGACCGCTCTGAGCCAACCTTCGCGCGCCTCCGTTACTCTTTAGGAGGCGACCGCCCCAGTCA